>NZ_RJUE01000060.1 GCF_024343735.1 Lacihabitans sp. CCS-44 | reverse complement strand
CCGTTACCTTACCAACTAGCTAATCCTACGCATGCCCATCTACATCCTATAAATATTTCAACTAATCATGATGCCATGTCTAGTATTATGCGGTGTTAATCCCAGTTTCCTAGGGCTATCCCCCTGATGTAGGTAGGTTGCATACGCGTTACGCACCCGTTCGCCGGTGACATTGCTGCCCCCTCGACTTGCATGTATTAAGCCTGCCGCTAGCGTTCATCCTGAGCCAGGATCAAACTCTCCATAGTAATTTCTTACATCGAAAGATCTCCCAACTTTATGTTTCGTCTCTATCTCCAATAAGTTAATGAACTTTATCCCACTTCTGCGTGAGCTCGTCACTGTTTCCAGTCTCCTTTCTCTTTCCTTCTCGTTTCCTTCCGTCTTAATCGGGGTGCAAAGGTAACAACCTTTTTTTAATCCCCAAATGTTTTCAAGAAAAAAATTTATTTATTTTTATGAACTTTATCCCTCTTCTAGCTTCTCCATCTATACTTCCTCGCCGTTTGGGAGTGCAAAGGTAAGACACTACTTAACCCTTTTCCAAATATTATTTTAATATTCTTTTTAAGCATTTAACCTAATTCACTGCTTTTCAAAGACTTTTGACTTCTCCATCCTCGAAAATTCTTGCTTTCGTTATATTTATTTAACGTTTCGTTATATGTGGTTTTTTGACGCAAACCTCCTTTTTCTGGATTGAATGGGCTTTCTTGGGACCTTTTGTCCCATTTTGCGTTTTGACGACAGCTCAAAATATTTATATTCCGGTAATTGAAATTTTATGAAGGTTCCAACTTATGATTGGTGTTTGGCTGATTAACCACCCAGGCCTGAGGTGAGTGAATTGTACTACTAACCACCCCGGCCTGCGGCCGACCCTCCTTGCGAAGGAGGGTAAGGAGTTGCGACCTCGCCTGCGGCTGGTCTGATTTGTTTCCTATTTTGCGTGAAGGATAGTGGTTCGACTATCGCTCACCAACTGTGAGCTCTTTATGGCCTAGCTCATAGGCCGGACACATAAGCGGGAACATAATCGAGCATCAGGATGCGAAGATTACGAGCCTAGCTCTACACGACCCACAGCCCCCCCAATATTCTTGCTCTGTCTCTTCTGGGACAGAGGGGCACCCCATGAAAAGGCTACCACTTTATATAGAGGACTCTTTTACAAAACTTGCTTTAATAGATGCGGCCTTTCTTTTTCTATTTTGAGGATTAGTTCCCCAAAAAGAGTATTGGCCCAGGCGAACCACTTTCTGGTAAATTTGGAGGCGTCGTCTTTATCGAAAGATTCATGCATGAAGCCTGTGCTGGCATGGGTGTTTTTTAGGAACTTCAATTGTTGGAGTATTTCGGTGTCTGACTGTGAAGTCATGGCTCGCATAATAAGGCTCATTGGCCAGATTTGATTTATGAGTGTATGCGGGCTTCCGATGCCTTCGGCTGCTTTTCCCTTAAAATAGTATGGGTTTTGGGAAGATAATACAAATCGTCTGGTGTTGATATATATAGGATCTGTAGTTTTCAGAGCACCGAGGTAAGGTAAACCGAGTAGATTGGGCACGTTGGCATCGTCTTGGAAAAGGGCATTGCCGAATCCATCGACCTCCATAGCATAAATAGAACCAAAATCGGGATGCTTGACGATAGCAAATTGTTGAATGGCCTTTTGAACTTGCTTGTCCAAAGAAATGCATTTTTCGGAGAAACTGACATCCTTATATATGTCTTTGGCTATTTCGGCCAATTGTTCCAAACATTTTACAGCAAAAAGATTGGAGGGAACTAAAAATGGATATTGCGTGGCATCGTCAGAAGGCCTGAAAGTACTATGAATCATGCCATTGGGTTTGGTGTGGTTGCCATAACCATTGCCTGGGACAGTATCTGTTGACCAAGACGTGGTACGTCCGAAACGATACGGACCTTTTGAGGTTAATCTTTGTTGCTCAATAAAAGTGTCCACAATTAACTTGGCAGACTTCAACCACTGATCAGTGAATTGCTCTTTTCGGCCAATTTTTTTCCAAAAATTATATGATAACCTTATATGGTAACACAACGAGTCGATTTCCCATTTGCGTTCGTGGAGTTCTGGCTTCATATCGGTGTGGTCGGAATACCATTCGCTTTTTTCGGGCTTTTCGTTGAAAGCGTTGGCGTAGGGATCTATAATTATACAAGCTGCTTGGCGATTTATAACTCCAAGAATTAAATCTTGAAGAGGCTTGGAGTCTTTTGAAATTTCAAGATAAGGCCAAACTTGTGCTGTGCTATCTCTCAGCCACATAGCATGAATATCACCCGTGATGACGAAGGTATCAAAAACTCCGTCTTTTTGAATATGTGAAACTGTGGTATCGAGCGTATTTGGAAAACAATTCTCAAAAAGCCACGCTATTTCTTTATCTGCACATTTTGCTTTGATTCTTTCTATCGTTTTTTCTACCAGAGCATCTCTAAATTTTCTTTGTGCTTTATCAATCCTTACGACAGGGAAATCTTCACTTTTAGAAAATGCTAAAGGTGGTGATAAAAGAAAGGCCGATGAGGCAATGGTGAATTGACGGCGAGAAATTTTTGAATCAGACATAAAGAGATAATCAATTTTTAGGATACCAGTAAAAGACAGGGTTTGAAACAGACTTGAGTCTTTATTTCTCAATTAGGAAATAATGGTAAAAATAAAGATCTGGTTGAATTTCTCCTAAAGAAATAGATTAAGAGTTTTTTAGAAAAGTGGGGTTTCTAAAAATAGAGTAAGTTGCTTAGATGAAATTTTTAAGGATGAGCGATTTTTCAAATCGCTCTACTTTAGATACTCAGAATTTCGCAAGCTCTTCGTGAAGCATCTTGTTCGGCTTTCTTTTTATTCCAGCCACTGCCCGAACTTATCACTTGGGTGTCTACCAAAACTTGGGCTATGAATTCTTTACTGTGGTTTTTTCCTTTTTCTTCGACAATAAGAAATTCCACCTTTCGGCCGTCCGCCTGGGCCCAGCTTAGAATAGTAGATTTATAATTGGTGTTGTTTGAAATAACCTCGTCGAGGTCGAAATGATTTGAAAGAAGTTTAGAAATAATGAATCGTTTGGTGAATGCAAAACCTTTGTCGAGATAAATAGCTCCGATGAGGGCTTCCATGGCATCACCGAACATAGACGTACGGTGAAAATTACGCTGTCCGTCAAACTCAATGAGTTTATCGAGGCCGATTCTACGTGCTAAAATATTAAGCGATTCTCGATTTACAATTCTTGATCTGATTTCGGTAAGAAAACCTTCGTCTTTAAATGGATACTTTTTGAAAAGATATTCTGCCACCACCATACCCAGTACAGAGTCTCCAAGAAATTCAAGCCTTTCGTTTGATTCTTTAAAGCTGTTTATTCCATTGTTTTTTGAGGCTGAAGTATGTCTGAACGCCAGTTCATACAGAAGTTTATTTTTGGGCTTTGAACCTATTATTTGTTCAATAGACTTAATAAATTCTTTTTGCTTCGAGTCTTGTTTCAAAAAACCAAATAATGTCATTCCGAATTCCATTTAGTAAATGATTGTCATAAAATATATCTACTAGATTTTTCGGAAGATAAGTGTTGCATTGTGGCCCCCAAAACCGAAACAATTGCTTAGCACAACATTGAGTTTTTTGGCTTTGGCGACATTTGGTGTTAAGTCTATTCTCGGGTCAATGACTTCATCAATATTGTCAAGGTTGATAGTTGGCGGAACCATTTGATGCTCCAATGCCAATATTCCTGCCACCGATTCCACTGCTCCCGCTCCTCCAAGCAAGTGACCAGTCATAGATTTGGTAGAACTTATAGAAACTTTATAAGCATGCTCGCCAAATAATTGCTCTATTGCTTTTATTTCTTGTGGGTCACCAAGCGGAGTTGATGTACCATGAGTATTGATATAATCTACTTCTTCTGGTGCAATTTGAGCATCTTCTAGAGCGTCTTTCATTGAAAGATACGCTCCGTAGCCTTCAGGATGTGGAGCTGTAATGTGGTAAGCATCTGAAGAAAAGCCTCCGCCAATTAGTTCACAATAGATTTTTGCTCCTCTGGCTTTTGCGTGTTCATATTCTTCTAATACTATTGCTCCGCCACCTTCGCCCAATACGAAACCATCTCTATCTCTATCATAAGGACGAGATGCAGTTTTCGGGTCATCGTTTCTTTCTGAAAGTGCTTTTAAAGCATTAAAACCTCCGATACCTGCCTGAGCAACTGTAGCTTCAGAACCACCAGATACACAAGCTATAATACGACCTAATCTGATATAATTGAAGGCATCTATGATGGCGTTGTTGGCAGATGAGCAAGCAGAAACTGTTACGTAGTTTGGCCCTCGAAAACCGTGTCTTATGGATATTTGCCCCGACACGCTATCTGCTATCATTTTAGGAATAAAGAAAGGATTAAACCTTGGAGTGCCGTTGCCTTGAGCGAAAGCAATCATTTCGTCTTCAAAAGTCTTAAGACCGCCAATGCCCGAACCCCATATTACTCCAACTTTCTCTTTGTTAACGTTTTCGTCTGACAATCCAGAATCCACTATTGCCTGATCGGCTATAACAACTCCAAACTGTGTAAATAAGTCCATTTTACGAGCATCTTGTCTTGGAATGAAGTCTGTAACTTCGAAGTTTTTGACTTCGCAGGCAAATCTTGTTTTGAAATTTGTGGCATCGAAACGGGTGATAAAATCACAACCGCTAACGCCGTTTGAAAGGCCATTCCAAAATTCTTCGACGGTGTTACCTATTGGAGTAAGTGCTCCGAGTCCAGTAACGACAACTCTTTTTAATGTCATATTATTTGAAAATTAAAAGTTCAATACCCTATTGACAATGCAAATTAACATTTATCAATTGAATATTGAACTTAATTGAATGAGAAAATAATTATTTAGCGTTTTCTTCTAAATAAGTTATTGCCTGACCTACAGTCTGAATGTTTTCAGCTTGGTCATCAGGAATAGAAACGTTAAATTCCTTCTCAAATTCCATTATTAACTCAACTGTGTCAAGCGAATCCGCTCCCAAGTCGTTTGTAAATGAGGCCTCAGCTGTAACTTCAGTTTCGTCTACGCCGAGCTTCTCAACAATAATTTTCTTTACTTTAGATGCTATATCAGACATTTTAAAAATGTATTTTGGTGAAAAACATTGCAAAGAAATGGATTTTATATGAAACCAACAAAATGAATCTCTTTTTTTTGAATGAAAGATTGTTCGGATATTTACAGAAATTTTAAAAACAAAATAAATAATGTCGCTTAAACTCAACAAAATAGCCAAATACGATAGTAATAATTTTTTCCTGATGGCTGGCCCGTGTGCCATTGAAGACCGTGATTTGGCCTTAAGGATTGCTGAAAAAGTAAACGGTATTTGTTTAAGGCTTGAAATTCCGTATATCTTTAAAGGAAGTTATAGAAAAGCCAACCGAACCAAGGCCAACAGTTTTACTGGAATAGGCGACGAAAAGGCATTGAAAATATTAGAAGAAATCGGAAAAACTTTTGGCATACCTACTGTAACAGACATCCATGAAACCAAGGAAGCAGAATTGGCCGCCGCTTATGTGGATGTCTTGCAAATACCAGCATTTCTATGTCGTCAAACAGAACTTTTAGAAGCCGCCGCCAAAACAGGGAAATCGGTAAACATCAAAAAGGGGCAATTCCTTTCTGGTGCTTCTATGGGTTTTGCGATAGAAAAAATAAAATCTATAAACCCTGCTGTTCAAGGAATGTTGACCGATAGGGGTAATAGTTTTGGCTATTCTGACTTGGTAGTTGATTATAGAAACCTAGTGGATATGAAAGAATTTGGAGCTCCTGTGGTTATGGATTGTACGCATTCTCTTCAAAAACCCAATCAGACCTCAGGCGTGACAGGTGGAAATCCAAAAATGATAAGTACAATAGCTAAAGCCGCCATTGCCGTAGGGGCTGATGGGCTTTTTATAGAAACTCATCCAGACCCCGCCAATGCAAAGTCAGATGGAGCCAATATGCTGCATTTGGATAACTTGGAGCAACTATTGGTGGATTTGGTGAGGATAAGAGAGGCTATTAATTAATGTGATGATTTGCTAATGTGATAATTAGTGAATGTGTAATTTTTAAATGACTTTTGGAACTATTTTATTGGCAAATTAATTTGCCAAATTCTGAAAAATACCTAAATTACGAGATGAAAGAAGAACTGTACTTAGGCAAAAAAGTATCTGAGTTGAACATTCATGAGCAGAGGTTTAAGAAAATGATGCAGCTGATGAGAGTACAAAAGATGCTGGAAAAGGCAGAGAAAATACACAAACCAATGTCTAAGGAACTGTCAAATTAATTTTTTCAATATAAATTTGTCACATCGGCTCCAAAATCTTTACTTTTGAAATAAACAAACTAACCAAATCATGAAAAAAACTCTCCTTCTTGCTGTATTGGCTTCTTTTTCGACTTTTGCCCAAAAAACCTACATACAATGTGGAAATCTGATAGACACCCGAAATCAAAAGGTGCTGAAAGATATGACCATAGTTGTGGAGGGCAATAAAATTGTTGAAGTAAAAAGTGGCTTACAAAAAGGTGAAAAAACAGATAATGTGATAGACCTAAGTAAAAAATATGTGATGCCTGGGCTTATAGACATGCACGTACACATTGAAAGCCAAACAGCCAAAGATCAGTTTCAGAAAAGAATACAATATAGTGAGGCAGACGTGGCTTTTGAGTCGCAAAAATATGCCAAGATAACCCTGATGGCGGGCTTTACCACTGTAAGAGACTTAGGTGGTAGTAATGTAAATATTTCTCTAAGAAATGCCATTTCAAGAGGTTCGGTAATTGGTCCGAGAATATTTACTTCGGGCAAAACCATCGCTACGACAGGCGGACATGGTGACCCAAGCAACGGAATAGGCACTAAACTCTCATTACCAGAAGACGCTTCTAATGGTGTAGTTAATTCAGCCGAAGACGCACGTAAAGCCGTCAGACAACGCTATCAAGATGGTGCAGATTGGATAAAAATAACGGCCACTGGAGGTGTATTGAGTATAGCTAAAAATGGAAAAGGTCCGCAATTTCAAGACGATGAGTTGAACGCATTGATTGCTACCGCAAAAGATTATGGCTTTGGAGTAGCTGCTCATGCACATGGTGCTGAAGGCATGAAACGTGCATTGCGAGCGGGTGTAACCACTATAGAGCACGGTTCTTTTCTTGATGATGAATGTATAGCACTTTTCAAAGAGAAAGGTGCTTATTTGGTACCTACCATTATTGCCGGCAAAACTGCTTCTGATTCTGCAAAAATCCCAGGTTATTACCATCCATTTGTGGTAAAAAAAGCCTTAGAAACGGGTGTTTTGATTCAAGATGCTTTTGCTAGAGCCTACAAAGCTGGTGTAAAAATATGCTTTGGAACTGACGCAGGAGTATTTCCGCATGGATATAATGCCAAAGAATTCATGTATATGACTGAAGCAGGTATGCCTATTATGGAAGCTTTGAAAGCAGCCACGGTAACCAACGCTTTTGTATTAGGAATGGAAAACGAACTTGGAGCGATAGAGGCTGGAAAATTGGCAGACATTGTGGCCATAGACGAAGACCCCACAAAAGACGTAAAAGCTCTTATGAAAATGAGCTTTGTGATGAAAGATGGGGTGGTTTACAAAAAGTAAAACTTTATGAAATTCATTTTGTCATAATGAAAAACTGTGCCGATAAATTAGCATTCATAAATAAAGCAATCCTAGGATTGCTTTATTTATGAATGCACAAAGTTATCTTCGAGTTCTATAGTCCTAAAATTAGCCTTTTCCCCTTCGCACACACCGCAACAATATTCCTTAGGTAGGTTTTCGAAAGTTATGCCTGCCGGAATACCCGCCAATTCATCTCCATAGCGAGAATCATAGACTGAAAGGCACGTTTTACACTGATAGGCTCTTATTTTTCTAGCCTTTTTTATTTCTGATTCCTGAATTTGATCGTCTAACTTTTTTATAGTGTTTTCTGACAGTTGATGATTATATAGCAATACAGATCTTCGGAGTTGTTCAGGTAAATTTACTTTTTGAATACCCTGAGCAAAATACACTTTTGTACGGCCATTAGGGTCAAAATCTTCGGTGTAAGAAATGTCGTAAACGTTGAAAAAAGGTATGAGATTGAACAATTTGGTACGGCGACGCTGCACCATTATTGATGCAAAAACTTCAGTCTTTTGTACCGTCTTTATACCAAAACATATTCCAAATGTCCGAATATCTTGCCTGTTGAAAGATTCTACCAATTCGTTTTTTAGCTTTAGAGCCTCTTCAGAATCGTCTTCTACTTGCCAGTTAAGCTCATTAGCGGCATGCCTCACGTTTATATTGTGCTTTGCTAATATTGAACTCCAATATTTTCTGTCTCTTTCTTCTATCCCTTTAATAATCAAAGACTTCCATGGTGTAAAACAAATCTCTCCGAGCTTTGTAAAAAGGCACAAATCACACATTTCCAATAAAAATGAAACTGAGAAAAGCTCATTTCTACGATAAATTCCTAACCATGTTTTTTTGCCATATCTGTTAAATCCTTCATAGTAGGGCAAGGTGAATTTTGGCAGCTTCAACTCCTCTTCTTTGGCAATAGAAATGATTTTGGGGATGTTTTTGAAAATATCTTTGGCTTCATTTTCAGGAAACTGTTCTAGCGTTTCTTCAATACTTTTCGAAACTTTGGATATTTCGTTAGAAAAAATGAGCCTATCGTAAGAATAAACCGAATTGGTTTTTGGCTTTCTTAGAAACAAATACCAAAAATTGGGGGTGCTAGAGGATACAAAGTTGAGGTGTCCTGAGAAAAAGGGCGTGAAACTTTGGGCATTGTCCGAAATGTTGATTTTTAGCTTTGAATCATAGTCGAAAGTATCGAAGATATCTTTGTAAATTCCTTCAGTGATCCAGTTGCCTTTTTGAAAAACATCTTCAGCAACATACGAACTCACCAAGTTAGGTCTTTCGTTAGAATCTATTTGAAATTTCAAGTTTAAGTCTGCTAAACTTTTCTCGAAATTTCTGGCAAATTGATGCGGCAAATGAAGAATCAGTTGCTGGCGTAAACTCAGTCTAACTTCTTTTACATGAGCACTTTTGGCTGCCTCAAGTATTTGCTTCAGTTCGCCGGGCGATACTACGCCGCCTTTGAAGTTTATTCTTATTTTATAAAAATCATTCATAATTCAATGTTTTAATGATTTACCGCAAGGTCGCTAAGACGCTATTTCTTTTATTGAAAGACTTAACATTAGTAGTTTGAACAATATTTAAAACAAAATTATGCCACGGAAATGGCCTCCTCTGCCTCTGCCAAGCTTTTCTCGAGAATTCCTCTGACTTCTGGTCGGCATGAACCGCAGCCTGTGCCAGCACCAGTTTCCTGGCAAAGATTATCGAAAATCACACAACCACCTTTGATGGCTTTCTTCAGATTTCCTTCACCAATGTTGTTACACGAACACACAATTTTTCCCAATACTGGCTCGGGTTTTTTGCCCGAACGAAGTAATTGTAAACGCTTATCTGACAATTCGATACCATCAGCAATCAGATTTTTGAATTCTAAAAATTCTGACTTGTCTCCTATCAATATTGCCCCAACCAAACGATCATTTTTGATGACACATTTTTTATAAAAATGCTTGGCTTTGTCAATAAATACTACTTCCTCATATCCTTCTTCACCATTCGGAATTTCTATTTCGCCCAAAGAACAGAGTTCTAATCCTGCCATTTTGAGGAGATTCATCGATAAACTTCCTTTATAATAACTTGCCAAGTCACCAGCTAAAAATTTGGCCACTATCTCCGCTTGTTGCTCCGCGGCAGCCGTGATTCCCCAAAGCTGGTTGTTCCATTCAGCTATTTCACCACAAGCAAAGATATTCTCATCCGACGTTTGCAGATATTCGTTGACTTTTACACCCCTATTGCATTCCAAGCCCGCTTCTTTGGCCAATTCTATTACTGGCATAGTTCCTGCGGCCACCAGCATGGCATCACAAGGTAGTTTTCTGCCCGATTTTAGTCTGATTCCTTCTATTTTGTCGGTTCCATAAAACTGCTCTACTTCGTCATTAAAGTAAACCTCAATACCTCTTGCGGCTATTTCTTCATGCAATATGGCACTACCAAGCAAATCTAACTGCCTGTCCATAAGCCTACTAATACGCTGAACTACGGTAACGTTTACATCAATTTCTTTCAATGAAGCCGCCATTTCCAAACCCAAAAGTCCACCACCAACTACAACAGCATTCCCGCCTTTTTTTAGAAATGGAGCCAGTTGGTCCGCATCTATGCGGCTACGCATATTGAAAATCCCTGGGATCTGTGGAAAGTTTTTCGGCATAAAGGCCTTGCTTCCCATTCCCAAAAATAATTTATCATAAGAATGTTCTCTGCCTTTTGAGTCGGTCAAAATTTTGTTTTTGCGATCAATATGCTCAATGCTGATGCCTTTGTGTACCACTATGTTGTTTTCCTCAAACTGGTCTTCACGGAGTTTTACGAGCTGATCCCAAGTCTGTGTGCCACTGATATAGTCGGGTAACATTACGCGGTTGTAAAAAGGATATATTTCTTTGCTAAATACCTCAATATCATCTGTTTGATTGTATTTTCTGTATGCCGAAATAAACCCTAATCCGGCAGACCCCGCTCCTATTACTATTATTTTTTCTTTCGGCTTTTCGTATTTAGAAATTTCAACAACCGAATATTTGAAATCGGGTTCTTTCGAACGCGGATCCACCAAACTGTTGGTAAGATTGTTTGCCCTTCCAAAGTTTCGGTTGAGTATTTTGCCCCAATGCATGGGCATAAAGCAGTTTCCTTTTTTGAGGTCGTCTGTCAGAATAACTTTTACTTTTACTTCTCCACGCAAACCGCCCACCATCACTACGTCGCCGTCTGAAATGCCCCTATCTTTGGCATCGATTGGGTTCATTTCAACATAAGGCTGGTTGATGTGTTGGTTAAGTTTATTCACCCTACCCGTTTTGGTCATGGTGTGCCATTGATCTCTAATTCGCCCAGTAATTAGAATTAAAGGGAAATCCCCTGAAATTTGCTCTGACTGATTCTGAAACGGTACTGCATGAATCTGAGCTTTTTTGGAAGCTGTATAAAATGAATGATCAGTAAACAACCTCTCCGTTCCGATGGAAGATTCGTCAGTACTCATTTTTTTTGTAAATGGCCATTGAACCGTTCCAAAATTTTGAAGTTTTTCGAAGTCTAATCCAGAAACATCGATGTTGGTGTCTTCTGTAGTTTTGATGTACTCCTTGTATATATCTTCGGTTTTGTTGTAAGAAAACTTATCTCCCCAGCCCATTTTTTCTGCAAAACGGCAGATAATTTCCGTATCAGGAAGTGCGATTCCGGGTGTCTCTCCCACTTTACTCAAATACGAAATACGACGCTCAGCATTGGTCATGGTTCCATCTTTCTCTGTCCAAGCGGCGGCTGGAAGAACAATATCTGCAAATTTTGTGGTGTCCGATTTATTAGAAACGTCCTGAACCACCACCAATTTGGCGTTTTTCAAGGCTTTTTCTATCATATTGGCATCTGGCATACTCACCAATGGGTTGGTGCAAACAATCCAAATGGCTTTCATTTTACCATCTGCCAGAGCCTGAAACATTTCTGTGGCAGTGAGGCCGGGTTTCTCCGAGATGGCACTTCCACCCCAGAAAGCCTGCATTTCGTTACGATGAGCAGGATTTGCGTAGTCGCGGTGCGAAGCCAACATATTCGCCAAGCCGCCCACTTCACGACCTCCCATTGCATTGGGCTGACCTGTTAATGAGAAAGGCCCATTACCGGGCTTACCGATTTTGCCTGTGATCAGCAAAAGGTTTATGAGCGAAAGGTTTTTGTTTACGCCTATTACCGACTGATTAAGTCCCATGGTCCACATCGACAAAAAGCCCTTCGATTGGCCAATCCACTTGGCTGCCGTTTTGATTTTTTGTAATTCTACCCCACATATTTTGGCGTATTCTGAAACCGTTTTTTCAAAAACTTTTTCTTTAAACGCCTCTATGCCTTCCGTGTGATTCTCAATAAATTCGGCATCAATCTTACCTGTTTCTATCAAAACTCGGGCAATAGCATAATTTAGAGCAACATCTGTCCCTGGGTTTATGTCTAAATGTAAATCTCCCGAAGCCACCGTTTGGGTTTTTCGAGGATCTACAACGATGATTTTAACGTGTGGATTGGCGGCTTTGTGGGCCTCCACTCTTCGCCAAATAATCGGGTGACACCAGGCAGGATTGGCTCCTTCTACCAATATAACATCTGAAAGCTCGATGTCGTCATAACAAACGGGTACGGCGTCTTCGCCCAAACTCAATTTATAACCAACCACCGCAGATGACATGCACAAACGCGAGTTGGTATCTATATTGTTGGCTCCGATGAATCCCTTCATCAGCTTATTCCAAAGATAATATTCTTCTGTTAAACACTGCCCAGATACATAAAACCCAACAGATTCTGGGCCATATTTGGCTATGAAAGTTTTAAAAATGGCTGCTGTGCGGTCTAATGCTGCATCCCACGAAACTTGCTCTAAGGGCATGTTGCGGTTGAGCCGCATTTGTGGTGCCAACAAACGATCCGACTTGTCCATCACCGTATAGTGCAAGTTCATGCCTTTTGAGCAAAGCATCCCTCGGTTTACAGGATGATCTTTGTCTCCTTCAACTATAATTGAGCCGTTGCTTTTTTCTTTTATAACAATCCCACAACCCACTCCACAATAACAACACGTTGATTTATAGCTCTTTTCGTTCATTTTTACCTTATTTAAAACCCTTACTATTTAGGCCAAAACTTCTTCTAATACCGTACTAGGTTTGATTTCTTTGTTTTTTGTAGCAAACTTGGTCAGTGCTACCAATAAACCTACTATCACTGCTGCACCACCGATATACTGGAAAGCCTCAGCATAAGAAATTGACTCTGATTTAAACAAGAAACCCATCAGCATGCCGCCGATATTTCCACCTGCACCAACTATACCAGCCACTAAACCTACGTTTTTTGAATTGATAAAAGGAGTAATGGCATAAGTAGCACCGTTGGCCATTTTTAAGAATAGTGCAAAAGAAAGCATGGCTACTATGGCGTAGGTAATGGTTAATGTATTTGAGAAAAAATAAAGCCCGATTCCTTCCAAAACCAAAAAACCAGCTAACAACCAGCTTTTCCCGCTGATTCCGTAAACTCTACCGATTCTATCGGCAAAAATGCCCCCTAAAGCTCTTGCGAAAATATTCATAAAGCCAAAAAGTCCTGCTAATAATCCGGCCGCTTTTTGGTCAAAATTAAAAGTATCTACAAAATACAATGCGGCTACGTTGTCAAATGTGATTTCCATACCAAAACAAATAGAATATGCCAAAGCCAGTACCCACACTCTCCAGTCGGTCAGTACTTCTAGGGTATTTGTGTTTTCTTTTTTGCCAATAGGTTTTACAAAATCAGAAAAATTACCGTCTGGTGAATCTTGGGTATAATTGTAATATAAAAATGCACAGATTAGTAACATACTTCCTGGAACAATCATGGCTAACCTCCAAGCCTCACTGTTGGTGTATCCCAAACCAACTATGGCAGCAAAAATAACAGGCATCACCATATTGGTAATTCCGCCACCTAGGTTACCCCAACCGCCCGCAACGGCATTGGCTGTACCTTTGATGTTGGGTGCAAACATCACAGAGGTGTGATATTGCGTAATCACAAACGATGCCCCTATAACACCAATGGCTAATCTAAACAACAAGAAAGTAGTGTAAGAATGTGACAAACCTACTAGAAACACGGGAATAGAACCCAAAACCAAAAGGGCGGTATAGGTTTTACGCGGCCCCCAAGTGTCGCACAATCTACCTATAAAAAGTCTAGCAAAAATAGTAGCTGACACAGAAGCAATAATGATATTGCCGACTTGACCTTTGGTAAGTCCAAGGTCTTCGCGGATAGTAGGCATAAGTGGAGCCAAACCAAACCAACCAAAAAAACACATAAAAAAAGTAAGCCAAGTGATATGGAAAGTCCTCATTTGAACCGAAGATAGATCGAAGATTCTGAGGTTTTCTAAAGGTTTGGTGCTGTTTTTCATACTATTTATTTTTTAGAATAATGAATGCTAAATGATTGCCTGGCTATGAATCAAAGCCAATACTCAATTGAACTACTCAAAATTAAAAATAAGTATTTATACTCAAAAATATATGAGTATTTATTTTAAGTATTTTAAAACTTTCCCATTTGTCTTTTAGATAATCTTAGAAAATTTATATTTTGTTAGGAAATGACAATTTGAAGACTTTTTTGAAAAGGAGAACTAAAGAAAATTTATGGTAGGAAAGTAAAATACTTAATATTACTAGAATAGTTTAATGCAAAACAAAAATATACGTATGTTTACATATTATTTAAAATATATACGTAATGGGGAAAGTAAAATTAACATTATCGGTAGAGGAAAGCATTATAATTAGAGCCAAGAAAGTGTCTGAAATAAAGCAACAATCTTTGTCTGAAATAGTGTCGAATTACTTATTAAATCTGGCTAATCAACAATTTATTGAAAATTCTGAGGCCAATTCTTTACATGGAATAGTAAAACAAAAGTGGACGGATGATGAAATAAAAGAAATGATGGCTAACGATAAATTGGGGTTATGAAGATTTTTCTAGATACCAATGTTTTGCTAGACTGGATTTTGGCAAGAGATCATTCCTTTGGAAAAGAAGCAACCATAATCTTAAAAAATGCTGAGGTTGGAAATTATAGATTGTTTGTTTCTAGTGGCAGTCTCTATACTTTGGCTTATGTAATTGAAAAATCAGTAAAAAACAGTGCCGAAACAAAGAGAATAATGTCTCGCATCCTGGCTTTTTTAGAAGTTGCAAATTGTAAAAAAGAGTTTTTTGAAAAAGCTTGTATCTCAAATTTTGAGGACCTTGAAGACGCATTTCAATATTTTACAGCTCTTTCAATTGCCAAAATAGACTATTTCATTACTGCAAATAAAAAAGACTTTAACCAGGCAGAAAAATTTCCAGTTTTAAACCCAAAAGAGTTTTTAGATTTCACACAGAAAACCTATTAGAAAACTAAGCCAACACCGATTCATTGGAGAACTTTGTTTGAAATAAAGACTTAATGAAAGGAGTCTAGGCTAAACTCATTTATTATTATCTTTAGCGAATGCTTTAAAAAAGCACTGAGTCCTCAGAAAAGACCCAATGCCATTTCAAAAAAAATATAAACACTTACTCAAAAATTACGTCGTCAATAGATAGGTTTTTTACCAAAAGACTTAAGAGTTTGTCGTGTACTTTCATGTATTCTGGCAAATGAACAATATCTTTCTTGTTTCTTGGGCGAGCAATGTTGATATTCACAATTTCACGGATGGTGGCTTCTGGGCCGTCGTTCATTACTACCACTCTGTCCGATAAGAATATGGCCTCCTCAATATCATGCGTTACCATCACGATGGTTTGTTGACGTTTGTTGAGGTTCCAGATTTTAAGCAACTCTACATGCATAGAGCCTTTGGTGAGGGCATCTAATGCTCCAAAGGGTTCGTCAAGCAACAACACCGAAGGATTGATGGCAAAGGCCCGAGCTATGGCAGTACGTTGTTTCATACCCCCGGATAGTTGGCTTGGGAGTTTGTCTTTGTGTTGTAAAAGATTGACCATCTTTAAGTTGTATTCTACAATTTCTTTCTTTTCTGCTGCTGATTTGTCTTTCAAAACCGAATCTACGGCTTCATAAACGTTTCTATAAACCGTCATCCATGGCAAAAGCGAGTAGTTTTGGAATACGATGCCTCTGTCTGGCCCTGGGCCTGTTACCTTGTTTCCGTTTACAGTTACTTCTCCAGAGGTAGGTTTTACCATACCGCTGATAGAGTTCATCAAAGTGGATTTGCCGCAACCTGAGTGACCAATAATACTCACTATTTCGCCCTTTTTGATATCCAAGTCTATGTCTTTTACCGCCGTAAAAGTACCTTTGCCATTGGTTTTGAAAGATATAGTTACATTTTTTACAGAAATGCAATTAGAAGTTTCTGCCTTTTTCTCAATTAATATTTCGTTTTCTAATTCTGTTATCATGATGTTTTTTGTTTAGAAATTATTTCCAACTTTTCAATTTGAGTCATTTCTTGTTTTCGTAGGCGAAATAATTCTGAAGACCATTGAAAAACTTGTCGAGTAATAAGCCCACAAAACCGATGATAAGTATGGCTGAAAGGATTTTTTCCAGACTTAAACCATTCCACGAATCCCACACAAAGAAACCTATTCCCACACCTCCAGAGAGCATTTCTCCAGCTACAATCACCATCCACGCTACTCCGATGGCCAATCTCAAGCCTGTAATAATATGAGGCAACGCGAAGGGAATAAGGATTTTGGTGATGTATTTCCAACGAGAAAAGCCGAAAGCTTTACCCACGTTTTTGTGGTCGTCGGGTATGCTCGAAACTCCGAACGCGGTGTTGATTAATGTCGGCCAAAGCGAAGTAATAGCAATGATAAATATAGTTGCTCCTTCTGATGCTTTGAAAGCCAAAAGCCCCAATGGAAACCACGCCAAAGGCGAAACTGGACGAAGAACCTGAATAAGAGGATTGAGTAAGTTCATGGTAAACTTAGAGCCTCCCATGAGCATACCCAAAGGAATAGCCAAAAGACTACCAAGACCAAAACCCATCATTACACGCTTAATAGAACTCCAGAGTTGAATACCAATGCCTTTGTCGTTAGGACCGTAGTCGTAAAATGGGTCTTTGAGCATTTCGAAAAACACAGACCAAGTAGCTATTGGGCCAGGGATTTCGTTTTTGGTAATGGCCGAAACCAAGCTCCAAATCAAGAGCAAAATGACCATGCTACCCACAAAGTAGACTATTGAATATAAGGTTTTTAAAGAAAATATGCTTTTCATGATTTTAATGCTTTTTGTGAATTCAGGAGGCGATTGCTCACCTCCCGAACAAATTGTTATTTGCGTGTACTACCAAGATATGCCGAAGGATTGCTTGGGTCAAATGCCACATCAAGGTTGGTTTTAAAACCTTTCATGTCTGCCTGAACAGGTACTCCTGTTTCTTTTGCCACTTCCGCCCATAGGTCGTCCAAGATTAGTTTTTCAGCTATTCCCTTATAATCAGGAGCAGATTTAAGCATACCAAAACGAACATATTGTGCCAAGAACCAGATTGCGTGCGATTTAAGTGGTGTATTTACTACTCCGTTATTATAAAAACGCATGTTGTTGTCGCCATATTTTTGTGCACCTAGCTCACAGCCAAGGTCATATGAACCCAGTATTCGGCTTTCTATAGCCGCGACTGGAGCATTTACATAGTATGGTTTTGTAAGCCAACTTACTGCTTTTTTGCGGTTTGCGGCACTGGCGTCTAGCCATTTGCAAGCTTCTACTATGGCTTTCATTACGTTTTTCAAATCGGCTCTGTTCTCAGAAGCAAATTCAGAGTTTACAACCAATGCTTTTTCTGGGTGATTTTTCCAGATATCCTGTGAGGTAATTTCTGTAAAACCAACGTTCTGTGCAGCTGCAACGCCATTCCATGGTTCGCCTACGCTAAAGCCCTCCATGTTGTCTACTTTCATGTTGGCCACCATTTGAGGCGGTGGAATAGTGATGATACCCACAGATTTTTGATTGATTCCCGCAGCTGCCATCCAATTTCTCAACCAAATGTCGTGTGTGCCACCCGGAAAAGTCATCGCAAAAGTCACTTCTTTTTTCTTTTTTAGAGCCGTAACTGCCGCTGCAACTTTGCTGGTTTCTTTGAATCCAACCACTCCACAAAAGTCCTTTGAAAGCGTAATGGCTTGGCCGTTGTTGTTCAAAACCATGGCTATTTTCATTTGAGAACCTGCTTTGCCACCAATGCCTGTATAAACCGAAAGCGGCATTGAAAATAAACAGTGTGCTCCAGAAAGCTCTCCGTTCAATACTTTGTCGCGGATGTTGGCCCAAGATGCTTCCTTGCTAAGTTCAACGTTTACGCCATACTTTTTGAATAGACCCAATTCTTTGGCTACTACCAATGGGGCACAGTCGGTAAGCGGAATAAATCCTAGTTTAATTACGCTCGCTGGAGCAGTTTTGAAAGATGTCGTTACCGAAACTATGGCCAAAAGCATAGCTACCGATAATATTTTTATGGTTCGTTTCATTTTTGTAATAAATTGAAAATGTGATGTTTAAAGATTAACTTATTGCTTAATAGCTACTGGTTTGGTATAGAAGAAATCTGGGCGGATATTGATCATTAAATATGCCCAGTTACCTGTTTTCTTGGTTTTGTCTATGGTATTTGATTTTACATACTCCAAAGAATTACTTCCTTTCATGATAGAGTAACCCAGCTCTAAAGTAGTGAATTTATTCATGGCCACTTGTCCAATAAAATCAATTTCGGTACCTAATTTTTTATCCAAAAGTTTGTTACCGTCCAACTTGTTGAGTGTAGCAGATTCTAAGCTAAAATAATGTCCGTCAGCCGTAAAAGTGAAAACTTTGTTAACATATTTGAGTTTCAAATAAGCATCTTGCAATCCACCTGCTGGTGAGCCTGTGCCTACATAAAAGTAGTCCATATAACCCCAATGCTTGTGCGGTGTGCCGTAAAGCGGGTCAAATTTAGAGGTCTGACCAGCAACTGGTTTCAAGGCATTGTTGCCAGTAAGCACCTCATATCCTGGTCCAAACGACCACTTGCCTTTTTGCATCATCGCAAATGCTCCGTAGTGATAGGCGTTTTTAATCATTAAGCCATCACGATCTTTACCCGATTGGCCATAGAACCAAGCCTGAGCCGAAATTTTACCAAACATTGCTGATGAATTACCAAATTGACTATTGGCCATCAAGCCATAAGTTAATCTAGAATTTACGCCTGTTTGATTATATCTTCGGCCATATACATAGCCTTGAGTAGCGTTACCAATACTGTCAGAAATGTACTTTGAAAAATCATCTTTGAAAAACAAAGCGGAAAGTTTTGTTTGCTTAAATTTTCTTGTCAAGTAAGCCATTTGGAAAGACTTAAACTGTTGATTTTGACCATTGGTGCTCAATGGCGTAGCCAATACCAATGCTCCTCCTTTGCCAGCCGTAGGTATAAATCCAAGTGGAATGGCCAAACTCACATTTTTATTTGAAAGTGCCGAAGCTGGAGCATTACCAGCTGTGTAAGACGTACCTGTCACTCCAAATCCATCTGTATTTTGATTAAATCCTCCACCAAAATCCAATGCCCATCCCAAATGCTGTGCTTTAAAAATAGCCGCATCGAATCTGCGTGCTTGCTGTAACCAGTCCAAATTGCCCAATAAACGTACGTCATCATATACCAATTCTTGTCTGCCTATTTTTAATGAAAGATTTTGAATTGCTTTGAATTTAACTGTAGTATCTGCCGAATTGGCCAATATAAGTTCTGCGTTGGCTTCGTGTACCATTAATCTATTTCCGTCTGCATTGCTGATGGTTGAAGCATCTTGTCCCCAAACTCTTACATCTTGTATGGCAGTTGTAAAAACCACTCTATCCCATTTATAGCCAAATGTTAACCTAGTTCTTTGCGATGTAAAAGCCGCTGCTTTTGCGTCTATAGGAGCTAAGTTTCCCAAACCATCACGCACCTCTGTACGGGTACGTACTTGGCCTACTAAGCTGAATTGGCCGTAAGTGGAAACTTTTAAAAAATAAATAAGTATAAATAACCAAAGTTTTTTTGAAAATAGAAGTTTCTTTTCCATCGTTCTAATTTTTAAAGATAAAATCCTGAATAGTAGTTTTAGGGACTTGCAACAATCGTTTTGTTGCGTTCATGATCAAGAAGAAACAAGGACGAGAAAACTCGTTTTTCTGAAGAGGGTTTGTAAATCGAAAATTTATTGATTTTCTTTACATCCGTCTATGTGTTTCAACACCGTAGGCAATTCCTTTGGCCGTTGGCGGTACTCCAATACCCCTTCGGCCATTTTTTTCTCTTGTATGCATCCAAGAGTTTTGGTGCTCCAACACCTTTTTTAAAATCTATTTATTTTTCAAATGAAAACAGGATTTAGCTTTAATCCTTTAGTCTTCAAATATTTAAATCATGATGACGATTCGAAATTATGATTAAGTATAAATACCCATAAATATTTGAGTATTTATTTTCTGTTTTCACGAAAAATTCTTTGCTTTTTTTAATTTAACATTCGAAAATTTATATTTTGCAAATCAGAAAATGAAAAAATCATTCTTTTTTATGATTATTTGATTTCACTTATTTTTCATTATTTTTTACTTTTTGGATACATATACTGTTATTTTGAAACCAATTTTTAGTCATGTTTCACTTTTTGAATTAAAATATTCATTTTTTTAAACCAACTTTTTAAAAAATTACAAATTTGTCTTCTAAAAAGAAGGTTGGAATTTGAGAAGAAATCTTGGAAGTGCAACTATATATACCTTTTGAGTAGTGGGGGATTTATATTTATGTTTATTTCAGGCAGAATTTGAACCTTATAGGAGGTTTTTACTTAGGTTGTTTGTTAATCGAATTTGATTCCGTTGTCGGTTATTGAAATAATTAAAATGCCGACATAATTCGACCCTTACAGAGTCGCGTGTAATGTTCAACTTTTGCCTAGCTAATATAGTGCGACCCTGACAGTGTCGGATGTAATGTTCCACTTTTTCTTATCTAATATAATTAGACCTTTACAGGGTCGAATGTATTCTTCGATTTTTCCTTTTGCTAAAGTAGTGCGACCCTGACAGGGTCGATTGGGAGGTCCTCTACTTTAATTATTGATAATAATATTTATCGAGAACACTAAAGTTATAATGTATATTTATTATACTCATTCACACAACATTTCCGATCCATATTCTAGAATATACTCTTTATGCACGCTCACTACTTCACCAATGATTATTACCGACGGCTGTTTGATGTTTTCTTCCCTTACTTTGGCGGCTATGTCTTTTATTTTACCTATCACAAATCGCTCATTGTGGCACGTTCCGTTCTGGATTATGGCTACTGGTGTCTCTGCTTTGCCAAAAGACGAGAAAATGTCAGCAATTTCTTCCAACTTGCTTAAGCCCATCAATATCACAATAGTAGCACTCGACTGAGCAGCCAAGTATATGTCTTTCGGCAGTTCCTTTGCTTTGGTGTGTCCGGTCATCACCCAAAAGCTTTCTGACAGTCCACGCTTGGTTACCGGAATTCCCTGAGCCGTGGGTACAGCAATACAACTCGATACACCAGAAATAATTTCGGTTTCTATTCCAAAAGTCTCTGCATATTCCAATTCTTCTGTCGCTCTTCCAAATACGATCGGATCACCACCTTTGAGTCTAACAGCATGCCCGTACTCAAAAGCCGAAGCTATCAAAAGCTCGTTTATTTGGTCTTGGGTTAAACTATGGTTCTCAAATCTTTTGCCTACAAATATATGTTTACAGTTTTCTCTCGTGTATTTCAAAAGTTCCTCGTTTGCCAAAGCATCATACAACACTACATCTGCTTTTTCCAAAGCCTTTATTCCTTTTAAAGTTATAAGTTCGGCATCTCCTGGACCCGCCCCTACAAGTGTTATTTTCGGTTTCATATATATGAGTATTAATACTTATAAAAAATTTGAAATCTTCAATTGTACTATTCTTAGGTAAAATTTGATATTTATTTCAATATTATACCTTTTTCGTATTTTTTCATACAATTTCTTCAACAATCTTAGAATTTTAAATTGCAATTATCTAATATTGTTACATATTTAATTGCTTATTAATACTCATTTTATATATAATATTAGATAAGTACAATTGAGTATTTTTTATCAAAATAAAAATTTGATTTTATGAAAAAGAAAGTAGTTGTTGTAGGTAATGGAATGGTGGGTTACAAATTTTGCGAAAAATTGATCGCCAAAGGTGGAAGTGAACAATTCGACATCATAGTGTTTGGAGAAGAACCACGTCCTGCGTACGACAGGGTTCATTTGAGTGCTTATTTTGGTGAAAAAACGATAGAAGAACTTACCATGGCTCCGTTGGAATGGTATTCCGAAAACCAGATACAACTACACCTCAGCGACCCAGTGACCAATATTGATAGAGAAAAGAAAATCATCAATACACATCAAGGTATTTCGCTCAACTACGACTATTTAATACTCGCCACGGGTTCTGCACCTTTTGTGCCACCGATTCCGGGGGTGGAAAAAGACGGGGTTTTCGTTTACAGAACGATTGAAGATCTCGATATGATGAAATCTCATGCCGCAAAGTCGAAAATCGGAGCCGTTATAGGCGGAGGCCTTTTGGGCTTAGAAGCCGCCAAAGCTTTGCTTGACTTGGGTATTACAGACACTCACGTGATAGAATTCGCTCCAAGACTTATGCCAAGGCAAATAGATCAGGCAGGTTCTGACATTCTAAAAAGCAAATTGAGTACGCTCGGCATAAAGATTCATTGTAACAAAAACACCCAAGAAATAGCGGGAGGCGATACCCTCGAAAAAATGGTATTTGCTGACGGAGAAATACTAAAAGTAGATATGTTGGTGATATCGGCAGGAATAAAGCCCCGTGACGAACTGGCCAAAATAGCTGGACTTGAGGTAGGTTCAAGAGGTGGAATATTGGTAAACAACAAACTCCAAACTTCTGATGAAAGCATTTTTGCGATAGGAGAATGTGCCCTGCATGAACACATGATTTACGGCTTGGTAGCTCCAGGTTACGAAATGGCAGACATTGTAGCTTCAGAAATAGTGGGCAATGCGACCAAAGAATTTACAGGCTTCGACATGTCTACCAAACTAAAACTTATTGGTGTTGATGTGGCTAGTTTTGGAAATGCTTTTGCCGAAGAGCCAGATTGTCAGACCATTATATATGAAAACAAAACCAAGGGTGTTTACAAACGTGTAAACATCAGCAACGACAATAAATACCTTTTGGGAGGAATATTGGTGGGTGATGCCGAGCAATACAATATGCTTTTGCAAACAGTAAACAATAAACTACCTATTCCTGCCGACCCAGAAGATTTGATATTGGGCTCTCGTGGTGGAGAGTCTGGTGGAGAATCTGGCGTGATGTCTCTACCCGACGAGGCTCTTATTTGTTCTTGCGAAGCGATTACAAAAGGGCAGATTTGCCATGAGGTGATTGAAAATGGGAATGATACCGTGGATACTCTTAAAAAATCAACAAAAGCTTGTACGGGTTGTGGTGGATGTACGCCTATGGTGAAGGATTTAATCCAAGGTATTCTTAAATCTCAAGGAAAAGTAGTTAGAAACGTTCTTTGCGAGCATTTTGAGTATACCCGTCAAGAATTGTTGAGTTTGGTAAAAATTAAAGCTCTGAAAACCTACGATGACGTTTTGGAAGATTTGGGACATGGAGATGGTTGCGAAACTTGTAAACCAGCGGTGGCATCAATTTTAGCAAGTCTTTGGAACGAAAACGTGCTTGAAAAAGGCCGTCTAACAGCCCAAGATTCTAACGACAGATTTTTGGCCAATATCCAAAGAGGCGGTACATACTCCGTAGTTCCTAGAATTCCGGGTGGAGAAATAACACCAGAAAAACTTATAGTAATTGGCGAAGTAGCTCAAAAATATGGTCTTTATACCAAAATAACTGGTGGTCAGCGTATCGATATGTTTGGTGCTCACGTAGGCGACTTACCCGCCATTTGGGAACAATTGATAGAAGCGGGTTTTGAAAGTGGACAAGCTTATGGAAAATCTTTGAGAACTGTAAAAAGCTGTGTAGGAACTACTTGGTGTAGGTTTGGTGTACAAGATGCGGTAAGTTTTGCCATAGAAGTTGAGAACCGGTACAAAGGACTTCGCTCCCCACACAAACTCAAATCTGCTGTTTCAGGCTGTATTAGAGAATGTGCTGAGGCTCAAAGCAAAGACTTCGGAATAATAGCCACCGAAAAAGGCTGGAATCTTTATGTATGCGGAAACGGCGGATCCAAACCTCGCCATGCAGAACTATTGGCCACCGATGTTAGCAGCGAAATGTGTCTAAAGCTGATTGATAGATTCTTGATGTTTTACATAAAAACAGCTGAACCACTTCAAAGAACAGCCCCATGGCTCGACAAAATGGAGGGTGGACTGGCCTACCTAAAATCTGTAGTTATAGACGATGTCTTGGGATTGAACGCACAGTTTGAAGCCGACATGGATGCACTTGTGGATACCTACAAATGCGAATGGAAAGAAGCTGTGGAAACGCCTGAGATCAGAAAAAGATTTGTACATTTTGTAAATGCCCCTGAAGAAAAAGACCCTACAGTGAAGTTTGAGCCACTTCGTGAACAAATAAAGGCCGAAGACTGGAACGCCGTAGTAAAGTAAGAATAATAAACCAATGATACATCTGTATGAATTATTTCATGCCATGATGAAACCAATGAAAAACATGAATAATACTGAAACAATGACATCGTGGATTTTGGCTTGTAGAGTAGAAGATATTCCTGAAAACGGAGGGGCTTGTGTTCTACTTGATGGAGAACAAATAGCCATTTATAATTTCAAAAAACGAGGCGAGTGGTATGCCACGCAAAACCTTTGTCCACACAAACAACAAATGGCTCTTTCAAGAGGAATGATAGGCTCTATGGGCGAGGACCCCAAAGTGGCTTGCCCATTTCACAAGAAAACATTTTCGCTCAAGTCTGGAGCTTGTTTAAGTGGCGACGACTACGAAATCAAAACCTATCAGGTGAAAGTAGAAGGCAACGAGGTGTTTGTTGCTTTTTGATTTTTAAAAGAAAAGAGTTGCTTTTGTAAAACAATTAAAATCTGAATGCACTTGAATAAGGTGTTTAATAGACTCCCTTAGTTTTAAGTGCATCACGGTTTTTTAGTCCAATTGTATTATTTTTGAGTTCACAAAAAAAATCGAAATGGCGACTTTAGACAAAACCGTAGGGCAAAGGTTAAAAGTCCAGTACATTTTTGCTTTATTAGTTGTGGCCTCATTTACTATTTTAGGGCAAATTATCATACAGTCTACTCTTTCTAGTTCACTAGATGATTCACACGTAATAAATATTGCTGGGCGTCAACGTATGCTCAGCCAACGTCTAACCAAAATCTCCCTGATTCTCAACGACCCCACAATTTCTCAGACACAGAAAGACGTTTATATAGAGATTTTCCCAGCAGCATATTCTCTTTGGAAAGATAGTCACCAAGCACTTAAGAATAACAAATTAGAAAAACCCAAAAAATACAATGTTTCCAACAGTAAAGAAATAAATGAGCTTTATCAAAAGATTGAGCCTACATACTCGAGCCTCTTGGTTTTGTTTAAACAGGCCTCTGCCAATAGCTTGAACCAAAAATTAAAAGCAGAAATCCTGAATAATGAAAGGGTGTATTTGGAGTTGATGGAAAAAATCGTATTTACTTATGATGCCGAAGCCACCAAGCGGGTGGATTCTGTAAAGTCTTTTGAACTCATATTGCTATTTCTCACATTGGGTACATTGTTAGTAGAAGCTTTTATGATTTTTAGCCCCTTAGTAAATTACGTAAAAGAAGTAATTGCCCGCTTAACGAGTTCTGAAAGCCAACTCCAGGAAACCAACGACCAGTTAAGATTTTCAAATAGAATGCTATTCCAAGCCCAAGAAAAATTAGAAAAAGCAGCTAGGGAGAAATATGAAGCAAAATTGCAAGAAGAAAAAACCAGATCTGCGTCTTTGCTTGAAGGGCAAGAGGAAGAAAGAAAGCGAATGTCGAGAGAAATGCATGATGGCGTGGGTCAAATGTTAACTGGAATAAAATTAACAGCAAGCAAGCTAAAGTCTTTGGATGCAAACAGTCCTAAATTTGAACCTACACTAAGCAGTCTTCATCAATTAATTAACGAAACCATTGAAGCCACACGCATAGTATCATTTAATCTTATGCCTCCTGTTTTGGGTGATTTCGGACTGGAACCCGTATTAAATATTTTAAAAGACTCAATAGAAAAATCTACAAAAACCAAAGTAAAACTTGAAGTAAGATTACTAAATGAAAGACTGTCTCAAAACCTCGAAATCAATATTTACCGCATTGTTCAAGAAGCCACCAACAACACGCTAAAACATGCCAAAGCCAAAAATATAATCATCCGGATTCTAGAAAAAGATAACATTGTTTTTGTAGAAATCAGCGACGATGGTCTGGGTTTTGACCCAAATCAAATATTTTATAGAAAGCAATCCTTGATACACAATGGCGTGGCAAACATAAAAACTCGTTGTGAACTTTTGCAAGGAAGTTTCAAACTAACCTCCGCTCCCAAAGAAGGAACGAATATTTTCATTAAATTGCCAGTTGATAATTCAGACCAAAATGGGGAAAATAAAAATATTGTTGGTTGACGACCACGCCGTAGTAAGAAAAGGGCTCATTTCGTTACTCGAAGACGAAGAAAACCTCGAGGTCGTAGGCGACGTAGGTAGCGGAAAAGAAGCTTTAGAGGTGGTGCCAAAACTAAAGCCAGAAATTATTTTGTTGGACTTGAACATGCCAGAAATGTCGGGCATGGAAACCGCAAAACACATTAAAAAACTTGCTCCTTCCATAAAAATATTGGTGTTTTCGATGCACAACGATGCCGACTATGTGCTAAAAAGTATCGAAAATGGTGTAGATGGGTATTTGCTAAAAGACAGCGAA
Organism: Lacihabitans sp. CCS-44; assembly: GCF_024343735.1. Taxonomy (GTDB): domain Bacteria; phylum Bacteroidota; class Bacteroidia; order Cytophagales; family Spirosomataceae; genus Leadbetterella. The sequence goes on along the minus strand of NZ_RJUE01000060.1, from coordinate 473,675 downwards.
AAAGACGAGATTTTGCTAGGCATAAACACGGTCTATGAGGGCAATAAATACTTTCCCCCTTCTATTTCGGCTATTTTGGTAGGTGCCATTCAAACCAAAGGCAAGGCGATTGCTGGACCAAAAACTAGCTTGAAAACTGACGTTCTTTCGAAAAAAGAAAAACAAATTTTGAAACTAATAACCGAAGGTAAAAACAGTAAGGAAATAGCCGATTTGTTGGACTTAAGCATTCGAACAGTTTCTAATCACCGAGCAAATATGCTCAAAAAAACCAATCTCAGCAACACCGCAGAATTGGTAAGAATTGCCAGCAAAGAAGGAATTTAGAGATTCCCATTTGAAATATTAGACCTTGTACTTACGGAAAATTTAACTAAAACCTTGATTTGATTCAGATATTGACCTGAATCCCAACTATTTTTCGAAATCCGTTTCTAGCAACAATTTTTCGTTAAAAACTCCAGTTCCTTCTGGTTTTTTGAGTCTCATTTTCTTCACATCAGCCACAGAAATTCTTTTGGGTTCTTTGGCATAGGCATTTTGGGTGAAACCTATAATATCTACAATGTCTTGGTCACTAATGGAACTGTTGTTGAGCAATGCTGGCATTTCATTGTTCAGCTCATAACGCTTTCCACCCACACTCATTGGGCCGCCTATACCGTGCAATATAATAGCCGCCAATCTCTTAGCGGAACCATCAATATATTCAGAACCCTTCAATGGAGGAGCTAAATTCTCGATTCCTTTACCGTCTGCTCCATGACAGGTGGCACAAATAGACCTGAACAGTTGCAAACCTTTTGTACGGCCGTCTACCTCATTTTTTACTTTTACAAATATAGGATTAGGCTCTTTCTTTTGTCTGTTAGTTATAGCTAGATTTAGGTTGGCTTTCAGCAACTCATTTGGATTCATTTCGCCTATAAAAATAGTTTCCTTACTATCAAGACTGCTTGTTATAGCATCTTGAAATACTTTATCTGTTGAATATTTCTTTTCTATTTTTGAAAGAATTGGTAAGAAGTTAGTCTCTGATATTTTTATCCAAGAACCCAAAGACATAGCCAAATATAGGTCTATCGTTTCATTGTTTTGAGCTAGTAAGAGAACAACTAGCTGCTTATATTTTTGGACATTTGCAGGAATAGCATATTTTTCAATAAGACCTAAAACATGGGCAATGGTTTCAGGTTGTTTAGATTTCTTGGTTATTTCCTCTAAAAAATTAAAAGAAAGAGCATTGAGCCCTTCCAAAACATATAAGGCATGAATCTCGGTTGCAAATTCATTATTGGTAAGGCACAGTGTTTTTAAATCTTTAACAATGCTTAAGTCTTTTTTGTGAATCAACAATTGCTGAGCACGGTCTCTAATCCATCCATTTGAGTGACTTAAAAGGTTCACCAAATCCTTGCTGGTTGTTTTGGTAAAATCAGGAATCTCAAAAGCTTTGGCATTTTTATGGGTTACTTTTAATATTCTTCCAGCATTTTGAAGTGTATCCAATTGTTTTTTTGCCAAAAGCTCGGTCAAATATTGGGAAATATATGCCTTGTGCTGAATAATTCCTCGGTGCATATCTACAATATACATGGCTCCATCTGGCCCGTTGAAAAGATTTATAGGACGAAAACCTTCGTCTTTGGAGGCTATGAACTCTTTGCCCGCAATCGCCCTTGTTCCTTTTATACTCGTGTTTTTTACATCTAAAATACTTCGAGTGATGAGGTTGGCTTCAGGAACACAGACAAAGGCATTTTGATTATAAGAATCTGGAAATGAAGAGCCTCTGTAAATCAATGGACCGCACGAAGCCGTAACTTCTTTCAGATAACCGTTTTCGTCTAAGACATTTTTTACGTAACCCCTATTGACAGAAGTAGCATGAATTGGAAAAATTTTGTTATCGGTTAACATTTGATTTTCAGTAGCCTTGGGTCTGAAATATTTGTTTTTAATAACCCTATTTGGCAATACAAAATCGCCTTGAAGATGGGTACTGTTGTTGTTATAAAAAAGCCTACCAAAATTATCCTTTGTGATTCCCCATTGACCACGTAATGACGTTGGCTCCTTGAGCCATTTACCGTTCTGAAGGCGATACCGGAAGTTATAGTCGGCGTTATAAATCCAGTTGTCGATGTTCATCATCAGACCGTTCGACGCATGCTCTACGTTTCCTCCTTCGGCATAAATAGGGTCAACCAATGTTTTTTTGCCCGGTTTGTCGTTCTTTATTTCTACAAACCAAAGCTTGGGGCCATCAACATAAAGCAGACCTCCATAGACAAAGGCCAAGGCACGAGGAAGCACAAGTTTATCCAAAAACACTTTTGAACGGTCAACCACTCCATCTTTATCAAGGTCTTCTAAGATTTTTATTTTTCCTACTGGCTCTTCTTCTCCAATGCCTTCTAGATTGGGCATATATCCTGTCATTTCTACCACCCACATACGGCCTTTGTTGTCAAAGTCCATAGCCACGGGTGCTTTTAAATTGTTTTCGGAAGCAATAACTTTCAAGTCAAAACCTTCTTCAATGGTGTATTCGTCCAAAGAAATTTTTGGCTCGAAAATTTCGATTTTTTTGAACCCTAAAAATGTGAAAACTATAAGAATTAGCGTGATTAACGAATAAGCTAATTGCTTTGAATTGAATTTATACATGCCTCAAAAACGTCAAGGATTGGTTGATTTTTATTTAAAAACCGAAGTTTAAACAAAATTATTTTGGTTAAACAAGATTTTAGACAAAACTAACCTTCACGAAGCTCAAAGACTACCACAAAACACACATATAGTGGTGAAATTATGTCTCTTAGTCAATCAAATGGAAAATTAGAAACCCTTCTTCAGTAACCGTTTTCAAGCAAAAGTGTTTCTCTCAAAATTTATTAATACAAAATCATAAAACCGATAAACTCTTATAAACCTGAATCTCTATTTCAAAGCAAAAAAGCCTGCATGGAATCATGCAAGCTTTTGATTTGTTTTTGTAAGCCTAATTCTTGATTGGAATAACCAACTGTGCCTATCTTACAAACTCTTCAAATACTCTATACTTTTCGGTACGTTTTCAAGCTCTTTGTTGCTTTCGTCCTCTATGAAATAATGCTGGATACCTGCTTTTTTCGATAATTTAAATATCTTCTTCCAATCTGCTTGACCTGTTCCTAAAACTACATCATTTTCAGCAGGCTCATGACCTGACTTGTCTCCAATCACTCCCTTTCTGAGGTCTTTTACATGCATAAGCTTCCAACGATTTCCATATCGTTTTAACAATTCCTGTGGTGTAGCCGCACCGCCGCCGTGCATTGTCCAAAGCACATCCATTTCAAAAGACACGTATTTTGCGTCGGTATTTTGTATAATGTAATCCATGTAGGTGCCTTTTTCGTGAGGCCTAAATTCATATCCGTGATCGTGATAACAAAAGATTAAGCCATTGTCTGCCAACACTTTGCCGCCAGCATTGAAAACCTCCACGGCTTTTTTGGTATCTTCCAAAGTAAAATCATTGCCTTTGTGGGGTATCCAAGCACACATCACATATTTTGCTCCCAGAGCCTTGGCTTTGTCTGCCACAGCTTGCGGATTTTTCTGTAATTCTTCAAAACTACAGCCTGTAGAAGGAATACTGATGCCTCGGTCATTGCACATTTTTTTAAACTCCTCCGCAGTTTGGCCTTTTTGTGGACCACCTTCCAACTCCGTAAAACCCATTTTTTGGATGATGTCCAGTGTCTGTTCCACGCCTTTCGGGAAGTGGTTTCGGAAGGTATAAGCTTGCACACCAAGCGGATAAGTGTATAATTTTTTCTGTGCGAAGCCTGAAAAAGCCACACATACCAGTGAAAAAAGAAAGATTTTTGTTTTCATATTGAAATTAGGTTGAATTTTTCGGTACGAAAATACTATTTTTTGTTTCATTTTAAAGAAAAAGAAAAATTAGGTAAACTATATATTATTTTTGTTTCAAAACTCATTGTATGCTCATAGACAACCACGGACGTCAGATAAACTATCTTCGATTGGCAGTAACCGACCGATGTAACCTCCGTTGTTTCTATTGTATGCCACACGAGGGTATTGATTTTTTGCCCAAAACACATTTGTTGAGCTTTGAAGAAATGCTCAGACTGATAGAAATTTTGGCCGAAATGGGTGTTTCTAAAGTAAGAATTACGGGCGGAGAGCCCTTTGTGCGTAAAGAACTGATGGCTTTTCTTTGGAAAATTTCTGAAATAGAGGGCATTCAAAAAATCAACTTGACTACAAACGGCGTGCTTACCGCCCCGTACATTCCCGAGCTTAAACAATTGGGTATTTCGTCTATCAATCTCAGCTTGGATTCTTTGGACAGAAAACGTTTTTTTGAAATGACTCGCCGAGACGAGCTACCCAATGTGTTGAAGACCTTTGACACCATTCTTGAAAACGATATTCCACTGAAAATCAACTCGGTGATGATGGCCGGCAAGAATGAAGAGGATATTTTTAGTTTGGTAGATTTAGCCAAAAACCACCCAATAGGAGTACGATTTATAGAAGAAATGCCGTTCAACGGCGAAGGCAACAAGCCTGAATATTTTATGTCATATACCAAAATCATAGAAACCATAAAAACCAAACATCCAACACTTTACAAAATTGCTGATGAAGCAAACTCTACTTCTTATAACTACAAAATTCAGGATTTTGCTGGCAGTATTGGGGTGATTGCGGCATTTAGTCGTACGTTTTGTGGTACTTGCAACCGCCTCAGAATCACGCCAACGGGTGATTTTAAAACTTGTCTTTACGACGACGGCAAAATGAACCTCCGTGATATGCTAAGAGCAGGACTCAGCAACGAAGACATCAAAGAAAAACTTCAAGAGTCTATTTTGCACAGAGCCAAAGACGGTTTCGAAGCCGAGGCTTCTCGAAAAACGGGCGTTTCTGAATCGATGACTACGATTGGAGGCTAAACATCTCGCTTGTTTCTACTCTTTCTATCAAAAAACTATTATTAGTAGTCATATTTTGCCAAAAAAACATCCTAAATTTCTTGTATTTTTACTAATGAGAAGAAAACAATATTCAATCATTCTTTAGTAAAATATGAAGCGTTCACAATTTATAAAAAGCATGGCAACTACTGCTGTGGCATTAAAATTCAATAGTTTATTTGCTCAGAATACCAGCAATTTTATCGATTATGATTGGGCAAAAGTGGTAGACGCCAATAACTTGGCGGTTGCCGAAATATTAAAATCAACGCAAGCTGGCATAAAAACCTTAAAAAGAAGTTTGGGATTTGATTTGGCAAATCTGGCGGCTGGTTTTTCTGAAAAAACTTCCAGCTATTTTGAGAAGGAAGAACTCAAAACCAGCATGAAAGCCATTTTGAATTTTATAATTAGCCAACAAAAGCCAGACGGAACATTGGACTTGGGAAATCTAGCCTCTCCGCCTGATACGGCTTTTATAATTGAACCAATTTGTGCTGCAGGAAATATCTTGAAAAGAAATGCCCTTTGCCAGGAAATCAGACTTTTGATTAAAAAAATTATAGAAAAATCTGGTGATGGATTGGCGGTTGGCGGACTGCATACACCCAATCACCGTTGGGTGGTAAGTGCGGCTTTGGCCAAAATTAACCATTTGTATCCCGACCCAAAATACACCAAAAGAATAGCTGAGTGGCTGTCAGAAGGTGTTTATTGCGACAAAGACGGCGTGTATTTGGAGCGAAGCATGACTTATGCCGAAGTAATTGACCGATCGCTGATTACAATCGCCACCTACACCAATAGGCCAGAATTACTAAAAATGGTTGAAAGAAACCTCCATTGGGTGTTTGAATGTATGGAACCCAATGGCGACTTGGTGACTTTTCCTTCCCGCCGACAAGACGCCTTTATGCAAAAAAACATTCTGCTTTATTATCCGCAATACCGATTTATGGCCAATTATGCCAACGATGGTTTTATGGGCGGTGTAGCCGCTTTTATAGAAAATATGCCAGGCTTTGAACCAACTATTTCTAAAGACTTGCTTTATTTATTTCTTGAGGATGATATTTTGGCAAAAAACTATCCGAAAAAACCTCTTCCTACAGACTTTCTTAAATTTTATGAAGGCATAAATTTGGTTCGTGGTCGTAAAAATCAGGAGACATTTAGTTTGTTCGGCGGGGCAGATTGGCCCATAATTATAGCTTCGGGAAGGTCAACCAATCCGAGCTTTTTTAGTTTTCAAAAAGGTAAAGCGGCCCTGAAACACATCAGAATGTCATCGAGTTTTTTTAGCACCGGCTTTTTTAGAAGTCAAGGAATCAAAAAGGTGGGTAATCAGTATCATTTGTATCAAAAAATAGAGGCTCCATACTATCAACCTTTGGCGGATAAACATAAAAAACCCAATGGCGATTACGAACTTAGCCAAAGCACAGATGGACGTTTCTGGAATAAAATGGATTTTAAGAATCGACCAAAAAGCAATGTGAGTGTTCTCGAATACAAAGTTATCTTTGAAGAAAAGCCAAGCCACAAAGAGTTAAATTTTGAAGTGAAAGGTACAGATGGTGTGCCTGTTGTGATAGAATTAACTTTTGCAAAAGGAGGCAAACTTATTGGTTGTGAATCAATATCGGGAAGCGAAGAAAATTTTTATATCCAGGAAAATGAGTCTGCATACCTTTTGGGTGAAGATAAAATTACGTTTGGTCCAGGCGAGTTTACCCATCAGTCTATCAACAACATGGAGGGAGAAATGTACAGTACGCATTTTGGGTCGCTGCGTACCAGTGGTTTGCACGTGTTCATTACTGGAAAAACGCCATTTGTGCACACTTTGAAAATTTCATAAAAAAAGACTGCACAAAGTGCAGCCCTTTATCATTCAACCAATTATTAACCTAGAAGTTTAAGACATTTGGTAAGTATTTGGCCACAAGGTCTTCATAATGAGGCTTTAATGCCTTGGCATCTGGTGGTACAGGTACTTTTGAGTACAAATCATAAGGATTAAACTTATCCACCCACTTAAACATTTCATGGTCGTGCTTACTCATCAAATGATCGTATGCGTTTTCACGGTGTTGCGGATAAAACGAATGGTAACGCAACATGTATAAACCTTCTTCAGGAATATAATTTTTCATGATTTGGTAAATGTACTCATCGTGTCCCCAGCTCATTTTTACCTTATCTAATCCACAATTTGGCTCATAAACGCCATATTTGGTGTTGTAGCGAGGATCTTTGCTGTCAGGATTTGCCTCGAAATACTCAGGATAAACGATTTTGTCGGAATGTTTACACCCTACAGGGAAAGTGTCGCCTACAACTGCCCACTGTGGTTCGCCGAAAAGACACAAAACCTTGCCCAAATCGTGCATAAAACCCGTAAGTACAAACCAATCGGGATGACCGTCTTGACGAATAGCTTCTGAAGTTTGTAATAGATGCTGAAACTGATCCAAGTCGGTGTCAGGGTCACTATCGTCCACCAAAGTATTTAGGAAATCAACCGCGTCCCAAACACTCATTTGACGTTTATCAAACTTCAAAAATTCCTTTTCTTTTTCTACCACAAAATCATACGTTTGGTAGGTATGATTCATTTCATAGAATTTCTTAACCGTGTTAACTCTTTCAGAATCAACATAATTGCGATAATTTTCTTTTTGTTTTGTGCCTGGCTCAGGATATCTAAGCACCAAATCGTCTTCCCATTCGTCGAGGCTTCCCAGTGGATTCAGCTCTTTTTCTGAAAAGTTTGTATTCATTATAATAAATTAAAAATGTAAACCGAGTTTAATTAAAAACTCGGTTTATGAAAATATTAATATCCAGGATTTTGTGTAAGTTTTGGATTGATATTCAAGATGCTTCTTGGAATCGGAAACAGCCTTTTATTAGGATCAGAATCTGTTTTTAAACCCCATTTGCCTTCAAATTTCCCGAAACGAATCAAATCGTTGCGTCTCCAGTTTTCATTGCAGAATTCACGGCCACGCTCAGCCAACATCACATCAAAGGTTAACTCTTTAATTTCGCTTGCGTTTCTCGTTTTTCTAAGCGTATTCACCAAGGCCAAAGGTGTGTCCCCAGCTGTAGCTGCCGCACCTCTCATGATAGCTTCGGCCTTCATGAGCACTACGTCAGCGTATCTAAAAAACGTAAAGTCGTTGCCTTGGTTACGTGTTGTTGAGGTTTTATCCGGCGAAAACTTGATGTAACGATAGCCCTGTGCCCATGCCTTTTCGTCGTTGCCTAGGTCAAAAGCCGCTACATTACGATACTCTAATTTCGGTACCAATTCCAGATGATAATCTATTGCAGCAGAACCGTCTGTACCTTTGTAATCTTCATCAAATCCCTTTTTTGAGGTTTTAACGATAATTGCTGAGCCGTTGCTAAGGTATTGTTTTCCTTTCAAAAGCAATTTGGCTCTGACGTCATTCTCTTCATCAAAATTTGCCAAAAATTCTTCTTGCACACTGATGGCTCCAGAAGGCGTAAATGGCAATTCGTATTTAGCTCTCATGGCTCTGTGCAAATAATATCTGGCCAGAAATTGACCTCCAGAAATATTGTCAAATGGCACTGCAAAGATAGTTTCCTTGATTTGCGGCCCATTGTCGATATCAAACATCTTGGCAAAGTTGGTCTCTAACGCAAATTTCTTTGAACTAATTACGTTATCGCACATTTTTACGGCATCGTCGAATCTTTTTGTACCAGTATATACTTCGGCATTTAGGTATAATTTTGCCAAAAGAGTATAGGCTACAAACTTAGTTGGACGACCATAAGTAGCTGCTGTAACATCTCCACTAAGACTTGGAATAGCCTCGAGCATTTCTTTTTCTACAAAAGCAAAGATGTCTTTTCTAGGTGTCGTGGTTGGTTTTTCAGTTACACCAAACTTTGTCAACAAAGGCACATTTCCCCAAAGATCCAGCATTACCCAGTAAGCTATAGCTCTCATGGCTTTTAGCTCTGCCAATCCTTGCTGTTTTGCCGCTGATTCTGGAGCGGTTTCTACCACTGCTATGTTTTGATTTATGGTTGTAATCGTACCCGTAATCCAGTTCCAAGTGCCATCAACTTGGCCATTGTCTGGGTTCCAATTGTGCTGGTGCAGCTGAAAATACCTGGCACCGTCGTACCAGTTTCCACCTCTCGCCGGCAAAATGGACTCGTCAGAACTCAAAGACTGCAAAAACCAATACGAAAGGGCAATAGAGCCTCTAAAGTTGGTATAGGTAGGTCCCGAAGCTTGAATAAAGTGCTCGGTTTTTATTGGAAAATTATCAGAAGTAAGTGCGTTTTCAACAGGTACTTCAAGGTCGTGACACGAAACCAAAAATAAGGCTGCGGCACTCGTTATTATATATTTTATTTTTTTCATTTTTCTAAAAACTTTAAATTTTAATAAATTAGAAACTTGCGTTTACGCCAAACATAAATGTTCTGGTTTTTGGATAAAATCCATTGCCAAAACGTGTCCAGTCAACGCCCGGGGTTAGTCCGCCCATGTTTACTTCTGGGTCAATTCCTGAGTATTTTGTTAAAATGAAAATGTTGTTTCCAGATAAAAACAATCTAAGATTCTTGATATAGTCCTTTTTGGTGTTTATCGAATATCCAAAAGTGGCATTGTCAAGTCTTAGGAAGCTTCCGCTTTCGATGTATCTGTCTGAATACTTGAATGCGTTGTAATCTGCAATAGGCTCATCGGCAGTTTCTACTAAAACATTGTACGAGCCAGCTTCCTGTGGTCTGTTAAAATCGGCTCTTACAGTATTCATGATTTTATTACCCAATACCGACCTGAAGAAGAAATTCATGTCGAATTGTTTGTAAGTAAACGAGTTGTTCCAGCCTATCAATAATTTTGGTTGGGCACTTCCTGCTAAGAAATAATCGGTTTTGTTTTGAGGCACAAGTGTTGTTCCACCTTTTTTGGCATTAAACTGTGACACTCCAGCTTCGGTTCTTCCTGCATACTGGAACGTGTAAAACTGTCCAACAGGCTGACCACTAAGTAGTATTTGCACGGTAGAACCCGTCTGACCTCCGCCATTTGGAGCGGCCATCAACAAACTGTCGGCTTGTAAGCCTTCACCTTTAAGCGACACCAAAATATTTTTGTTATGAGCAAAGTTTACCGAGGTATTCCATGTAAAGCTTTTGGTTTTTACAGGCGTATAATTTAAAGTTAATTCCACTCCCTTGTTGCTCATTTCTCCCGCATTTGCCGTCAACTGACGATATAAATATACCGATGGGTCAACATCATACGTCCAGATTAAGTCCGTTGTACGTTTGTTGTACAAATCCAAAGTACCGGTCACTTTGCCCTTCATTATGCCGAAGTCCAAACCGATGTTTGACATCGTGGTTTTTTCCCATCTTAAGTCCGGATTTGGATTTTGCACCACACCAATGGCCGATAGCGTTACGCCATTGACTAGGAAAGTCCCGACGTTTCCGTATCTCAACAATGACACCAATGGATTAAATCCAAGCGAGTTACCTGTTTGGCCGTAGCTTACTCTAAGTTTTAACTCTGAGAAAACGCTCTGGTTTTTCATGAAGTTTTCGCCGTCAATTCCCCAAGCAGCTGATAAAGAAGGGAAATAACCCCAACGGTTGTTAGCACCAAATGCCGACGAACCATCTCTACGCAATGAACTCTGAAGGAAGTACTTACCCGCATAGCTGTAGTTAAGTCTGGCATAATCCGAAATCAAACGAAGCTTAGAATAATTGTTACCGCCATAATCAACCACAAAGCCTGTTACTGCCTGAGAGTTCCCTAAACCCAAATAATTGGCTTCGGTATCGTTGGTTGGGAAGTTGGTGTTGTTGGCCTGAAAACCGTCACCATTAAGCGTTTGTTGCCATGAATATCCTGCGATTGCATTTACATTGTGTTTACCAAATGTCTTATTATAAGTCAAATAGTTTTCAAACAAAGTGTTTTTGTTTTCGTAAGTATTTCTGACGGCCAGACCGTTTCTACCACCCACCACGGTATAGTTTGTAGTAAAAGCGATGTTGTTGTAATTGGTCGTGTAATAGTCGTTGTAAAACTCCGAGCCGTTGGTTTGGTTGTTTTGAATCGAAGCCGAAACATCGTAAGAAAAGCCAGCTGGAAGTTTCAAAGTTGCCTTAAAATTGGCCAAAGAGGTTTTTGAATTGTTTTTTACCTTGGCATTGTCTATCACCGCAAGTGGGTTGTAATAGTTTGAACGTGCCAGGTTTTCATAATACGAACCATCCTCATTCAAAGGGCTAACCGTTGGTAAATATCTCAATCGGTTTATCAAAACTACGTCTTGAAATGGAACAATTTGCGAGTTTGTTTGGGTTGAAGCCAAGGTAACGCCCATTTTCAATTTGTCTTTCAAAGCGTACTGTTCAATCGACAATCTTCCTATAAAACGGTTCAAGCCACTACCTTTGATGATACCGTCTTGATCAAAATAGTTGATACTTGCATTGTAATTGGTAGATTTACTGCCTCCACCAAATGATAAATTGTGGTTTTGTGAAAATCCTTTTTGACTTACAACGTCTTGCCAATCGGTATTAGCACCGTTATCGTCGGCTGGTCCTAAAGATTTGCCATTTTTAGTTAGATAGCTTCTCATTTGGTCTCCAGACATCATTTTGATAGTATTAGAAACCGACTCAGTAGCTATATAAGCTTTGTAGCTTGCAAAGGTCTGACCGTCTTTGGGTCTGTTTGTTGTGATAATGATTACACCATTAGCTGCACGTGAGCCATAAATAGCTGTAGCAGCAGCATCTTTCAAAACATCCATAGAAAGAATGTTGTCTGGAGCAACAGTAGCTAAATCTGCACCAACTACACCATCAACCACAAAAAGCGGCTGTGAGGCTTCGCCTTCGCGTAATGTGGAAGCACCTCTCAAAATAATAGAAGGTCGGCCATTTGGATCACCAGTTTTTGTGATGTTTAAGCCCGCCACTTTACCTTGTAATAATTGCGTTGGGTCGGTAATAGCACCACGGTTAAGATCTTCGGATTTTATGGTACTGATTGAGCTAGTCAGCGATTTACGTGTTTGCTGACCATAACCCACTACCACGATTTCGTCGAGCGAAGTGTCTGATTCTTTTAAAGTTACAGAAATTTGGCTGCGGCCATTTACTTCTACCGTTTGAGTTTCAAACCCAATGTAGCTAAACACCAAAGAGGCATTAGAACCTGCGTCGATACTAAATTTGCCATTTGGATCAGTCATTGTTCCAGTAGAGGAAGACTTCACTGTCACAGAAACACCAGGGAGTTTTTCCCCATCAGAAGAGCTTACGATTCCGGCTACTTTTATTGTATTTTGGGCAAAAACACCAAAAGATGTAAACGCCAAAAACACCAAACAAAAGAGCAATTTCAATTTAGGGTAATTTTTTTGCATAAAAAACGATTTATTTGTTTCGATGCAATTATAGAATATAACTTTTCTACAGAAAAATTGTATAATACAAATTATTAATGCAAACGTTTGAAATCGTTTTCAAAAAATAAAATTCATGAAAAACATCATTAAAACTATTAAAAAGAAGGTTTTTAAGAAATTTTAATAAATAAACCCTATGTCAAAGGAGTACTTTTTTTTGAAGATTTTATATCATAATTAATATACTTGCCTCGTAGACTCTCGCTCTATTAAGATTGGATTTAATATACTTTTTTCTGAAAAATACGTGTCTGACGAAAGCATTTCTAATGTCTGTTCGGCAGCCAAACGACCTATTTCATAACTTTTTCTGTCTATGGTAGTAAGTTTTGGCGAAAAATAAGGAGAAATGGGACAATTGTCGAACCCAACCACAGACACCTCTTCAGGAATTTTTATACCTAAACTTGTCAAAACATTAATGGCTCCGTAGCAGACATAATCGTTTACACCAAAAATCGCATCTGGGGTAGCAGTATTTTTTGCTTCAAACCAATTTTTTGTGGGTTCTATGGCACCCTCAATATCAAATTCTATGTGTTTTATCCAATCATCTTTAGGGGCAATTCCATTATTTTTAAGACAGTCTAAATATCCTTCCAAACGAAGCTTCGAAACCAATAAGCCTTGCGGACCAGCCAAATGAGCAATCCGTCGGCATCCATTTTCTATCAAATGTTTTGTGGCTAAGTACGCCCCGGCATAATCGTCAATAACTACACTACTTCCATAGTTTTCTACGATGTCTCTATCTATAAAAACCAATGGTATTTTTCGCTTATTCACCATATCAAAGTGCGAAAAATCTCTTAAGCTGGCCGTTTCTTGAGAAATAGATACCAAAATGGCATCCACTCTGTTGGATAAAAGTCTTTTTATATGGTCCTGTTCCAAATTGTGCTTTTCGTTGGTCACACAGAAAATTAACATATAACCCAAGCTATTAAAAACCGATTGTATTCCTTGAATCATCAATGTTTCATGCGAATGATTGATGGAAGGAACCAATACACCAATGGTCTTTGTGGACTTGTTGAGCAAACTCAGCGATATCGAGTTTTTCTGATACCCCATTTTTTGGGCATACTCTTGTATGGTTTCCTTGGTATCTGCATTGATATTTGAGTGGTCGTTCAAGGCTCGGGAAACCGTTGATGGCGAACACTTAAACTTTTTGGCAATGTCTTTTATAGTTATGTTATTCATTCCTCCTTTTATTAAATTCCAAACTTTTGGGAAAATATTCCAAACGAAGTTAAGAACTTAAAATCTATCAAAAAGTTAATTTCGATAATTAAATGCAACTTTTCGACAATTTCCTTCATCTTTCTGAAAGTTAAAATATGCTAAACGATTTTCCGTTTAACATTTTTTAAAAGATTGGAAAAGCCCAGTTCGCTACATTTGTGAGCTATTACTCTAAAAGTCATTACAAATTGAAGAAGTTATTCATCATTCTACTAAGTGTGGGTAGTGCTGCCTATGCTCAAACTACTGTTAAAAACATTCCGGCCAAACGTACTAATCAAAAGGTTGTAATAGATGGTAAAATTGACGAAGCTGCCTGGAAAGACGCTGCGAAATTTGATGAATTGATAGAGTTTAGGCCGACTTTTGGCCGTAAAGAAGCCCAAGGAAACCAAACCGAGGCTTACATAATGTATGACGACGAAGGCATATATTTTGGTGGAATTTGCCACGAAAACAACATCGATAGTGTTTCGAGGGAGCTTACAGGTCGTGATGGATTTGGTACAAATGACTACATAGGAATAATTTTCGATACCTATAATGACAAACTCAATGCCTTTGAGTATTTCTTAACCCCACTTGGAGAACAATGGGACTCCAAGATGTCGTCAGTCCAAAACTCCAATAATGGCGGCGAGGATTTTGCTTGGAATGCGGTATGGAAAAGTAAAGTAATACTCGACAAAACTGGCTGGGCATTTGAGATGTTTCTCCCCTACTCTGCCATCAGATTCAGCAAGGACAAAGTGCAAACATGGGGCATAAATATTACCCGAAGACGGAGAAAAACTGAACAACAATACACTTGGAATCCCGTAGATATGAATGTAAATGGGTTTTTGACCCAAGAAGGACTTTGGACTGGAATTACGGATATCAAACCTCCTCTTCGACTTCAGCTTTTCCCTTATTTCTCGGTTTATGAGAATCATTTCCCGAGTACAGACCCAAAGGTTAAGAGTTGGAGTAACCAATATTCTGGCGGATTGGATCTGAAACTGGGTATCAGTCAGGCATTTACATTGGATGCCACCTTAATTCCAGATTTTGGACAAGTACAAAGTGATAATAGGGTGTTGAACCTAACTCCTTTCGAAGTAAAATTTAACGAATACCGAAATTTCTTTACTGAAGGAACAGAGCTTTTCAACAAAGGCGATTTCTTCTATTCGAGACGAATTGGCGGTTCACCCATTAACCAAAACGAAGTATACAACAATCTGAAAGAAAACGAAGAAGTTATAAACAATCCGACTGAATCAAAACTCATAAATGCTTCAAAGATATCAGGAAGGACGAAATCGGGACTTGGAATAGGTATTCTGAACGCCATTACCAAAAGCCAACATGCTCAAATAAGAAATAAAGAAACAGGCGAAATAAGAGAATACGAGACAGATCCAGCCACCAACTATAGCTTAGTCGTTTTAGACCAAACCTTGAAAAACAACTCTAGCGTGACATTTCTCAATGCCAACGTTACCCGCACAGGCCAAGCCTACGACGCAAATGTGAGCTCGGCCATGTTTAGTATTTTCGACAAGAAAAACACCTATTTTGTTTCAGGCAAAACAGCACTCAGCCACCAACGATTTGTGGATGAAAACAAACTCGGATATTCTCATGCATTCGGACTAGGAAAATCCAGCGGAAGGTTTAATTGGCAATACAATCAGGAACTTACCGATACCAAATTTAACAACAACGATCTAGGATATTTTACCAACAATAACTTTATAACCCACAGAGGATATGTAGGTTATAGATACACCACACCAAAAAGATTCTACAATCGGCTACAGTACAATCTTAATTTGACCTACAGTACGCTTTTCTCGCCAATCGGCCAGATAGCTACCAAGTATCAAAATGCTAGAATTCAGACAAGCATCGTTACGCAAACCAAAAAACTGGTTTGGATAGGCCTAATAAATGATTTTATGCCAAAACAAAATGACTTTTATGAGCCAAGAGTAGAAGGAAAGTATTTCGAAAGAGGAAATAGCGGCTTGGTAGGTGTATTTGTAGAAGGCAATTCGGCTAAGAAATATTATCTAAATGGAGAACTTTTTATGAGAAAATATTTCAATTTCTACGACCTATTTGCCTACGATGCATCCATAAACCAAACTTACAGATTCAACACCAAGTTTTCGGTAAATCACCAAATAGGTATTCTGCCAAGACGAAACGGGGTAGGTTTTGCTGGAAATGAAGACGGCGAAATCGTTTTTGCCAAACGTGATGTAAAAACCTTCGAAAATATTCTTTTCTTGAAATATAATTTTACGAACAAAATGGGTCTGACTTTCAGAACACGCCATTACAATAGCCGCGTGACCAACAAGTCCTATTTTAATCTTGAAGATAATGGCTTGCTGAGCGAAAGGGCCTCTGTCACTGGAAATTATAACCGAAACGTCAACTATTTCAATATCGACATGGTTTATACTTGGCAATTTGCCCCAGGTAGTTTCTTAAATTTTGTATGGAAAGACGCTGCATTTACGAATGACAATGCTTCGCTAATTTCTTATGGGGAGAACCTCAGAAACAGCATGAACTCCGACCAAAACAACAATATTTCTCTTAAAGTGATCTATTTTGTTGATTATTTGACGATGAAAAGTTGGGTGAAACGTTCTTCGTAACAAGTTCAAACTTTTTCCAAAATTCTGTTTTTATTTTTTGTCTGATTATTTCCTCGAAATATCACTAATTTTGAAGAAATAATTTAGCGAATTTATGTCCTCATTCACTCATCTCGATGCCCACGGAAATCCATCAATGGTAGATGTTGGTGAAAAAGCCGTTACCAAGCGAACTGCAACCGCACGAAGTATCGTGATGGTAGACGATGAAATCATGGCCAAATTTGTTGGGGAAGAGATTCTTTCTAAAAAAGGCCCGGTATTTCAGACCGCAATAATTGCTGGTGTGATGGCCGCTAAAAAAACAGGCGAACTTATTCCTCTTTGTCATCCATTGGGACTAGAAAACTGCCAAATTTCTATAAAAGTCACCGGTAAAAACGACATTGAGATTCTCTGCACCGCCTCGCTTTCGGGAAAAACAGGCATAGAAATGGAAGCTCTCACGGGTGCGAGTGTGGCGGCACTAACCATATATGATATGTGCAAGGCTATGTCACACAATATCATTATCAAAGAAACTCGTTTGATTGAAAAAACAGGCGGCAAAAAAGATTTCAAGCTTTCTGAATGATAAAATTGTAATTGAAATTAAAGTGAAAAAAACTTTGCGTCTTAGTGCCTTAGCGGTAAAAAAATGAAAAAACACGAAAAACACGCCAAATTGATAAAGCCAGAAATTGGTTTTTTTGGAAGAAACGAAATTGCATTTCTCGGTGCACCGTGTGGACTGATTGAGAGTTTAGTGGATAAAATAATCGAAAACCTTCCGACAGGTTTAAATACAATCTATGTTGATGCTGACCATGGAAGCAACGAAAATGAAGTTTTTTCTAAAAATATTTTTCAAGACAAAATCAGTCATAAAAGCTTAGGGAAAAAGACTATATCTCAGTTTGAACAGAAATTTCTGCTCAATGACCAAGACCTTGTATTGGTAAATGGTAATCATTTTGAAGCCAAAAGTCAAATCGTCATTATTCATTCTAAAAAAGAGGCTTCGCTAAAAAAGCGAATGGGTCAACTGACTGATATAAAAGCAGTAATACTCGACGAAGGTGAAACTGAAGTTTACGATTGGCTCGAGGTTTCTCCTGAAATTCCTATCTTTAATGTAGCCGAAGCTTCAAAAATATCGGCTTTTATATCTGAACAAATAAAACCAGCCCCACTAAAAGTTCTTATCCTCGCTGGAGGAAAAAGTACACGTATGGGCAGCGATAAAGCCACCCTTGAATATCACGGGCAGCCGCAATATCAATTTTTGTATGAAATAGTGGAGACGTTGGGGCTCGAACCGTACATTTCGTGCCGAGACGATCAAAAAAATGATTTCGAGGGAAATATTATTACAGATAAGTTCATAGGACTTGGGCCTTATGGAGCCATCCTTTCGGCATTCCAGTACGACCCTAATTCTGCATGGCTGGTTGTGGCATGTGATATGCCATTGATAAAATCTAAAGATATTGCCAACCTGATATCAAGCCGAAATACTTTTAAATTTGCCACGGCTTGTTATAACCCCGCAACTGATTTTCCTGATCCGTTATTCACTATTTGGGAGCCAAAAATATACCAAGTTTTGCTTAATTTCCTGCCTTTAGGATACTCTTGCCCAAGAAAAGTATTGATAAACTCTTGTACAGAAATAATAAATTTAGCGGAACCTGAAATTTTGGCCAATGTGAATACTCCCACCGAGAAAAATGACATAGAAAAGTATTTTTCATAAATAAAGATTATTTTTGCAAATATTCCCAGACAAAAATTAAACTTTGAAAAGTAAAAAAAATATTCTGCTCTGGTTATTAATCCTCATACCAGTTTTAATTCATCTTTTTGTATTAGATAAGTTCTCTTTGAATTTTCCATTCGAAGATGGTCATCGGGTATTTTTAGATTTCTCCTACAATTACCTCAATGCACAAAATATTGGAGAGAAAATCACACTGTTTTTAACTCCAGATAATGAAAGTCGTCCGTTTCTCATAAGAATCTCTCTTCTGATTCAATTGGCTCTTTTTGATAAAATTAATTTCAGGTACTTACTTATTGCTTTTAATGCATATACCTTTATCCTAGCCGCTGTTTTCATAAAAAAGTATTGGAAAAACCCTTATCTGGTCATTATTTCTTGTTTTAGTTTACTAAGTCTCTGCAACTGGGAATTGTTTTTTAGAAGTGATGTAGCATCTTATCAACTAGCTTCTATTTCATTATCAATACTAGCTTTTTTTCTGATTTCAAGCTCTGATTATCGTAAACCTTTTCTCAAAAATAGCACTATATTTATTTGCCTTTTCTTGGTACCGTTTGGTAGTGCTGTAGGATTTATTACCGTGTTTTTTGCATTAATTTACGCGTTTATAAGAAAAACAACCCCGCGATGGTATTACATTTTAACTCTGTTTATTCTTCAACTATACCTGTATTATAGCTATGGTACCGAGAACGAATCAACTACTGGTTTTTTCGAAAATGTTTTTAAATATAAGTTTGAACTTATTTGGGCTTATTTTATGTCTTTGGGTGGTATGTTTCAGTTTATGTCAAATTATGCCAGCTTTGCCATTTCAGGTATTTTTGGAATAATAATTTTTATAGGCTGTTCATTGTTTTTACTGAATAATTGGAAGGAAAAAGAGCTAGATTTTGAGAAGTTGGTTTTCTTATTTATGGCAAGCTCTCTGGCTATAATTGTACTGAATAGGTATAACTATTGGGTAATTGGCTATGAAAGTGTTTTGGTTCCCAGATATAAAATTTATGGTGTGATAATTTTTATTTTGGCAATTTCATTCGCTTTTAAGCAGAAAAATACTACTGCAATGAAGGTCTATACTTCTATTGGTATAATTGTTATTTATGTGCTTTGGTTATTAAAATCATGGTATTTAATTACCCTGAAAAAAGAAACTCAAATGATAGATGCATACAATCTAGAAAAAGGAATGGTAAAAAATGAAGTTGCCAACAATACATTTGAAGCCCGATACAAGTATGATTATTTGAAAGAAAAAGGCTATTTCAATGCTCAAGAATTATATAATGATGTTTTATGTAAAATAAAAACTGGAACGGTAGTTTATCCTGAAAAAGTAGTGTTGAAATATGTGGACTTCGACCCCACATTTGAATCCGACTGGGGCGGAAAAAGCACCATTTTGAATAAACTATTTGTTTATGGAACATTCCCTGCAAGTGAAACCTACTTTATACAGCTAATAGATAAAAACAATAAAGCCATTATTCTTAACGGATTCAGGAAACCCACTTCGATATTAAAGAGGCTCATTACAGAAGAAAAAGAGATAGATTTCCTTTCCAAAGAATTCGAAATGGGGTATTTCAAATTGGAAAAGCCACTAAAATGCAGTGTGATTTGTGTGAATCCCACCAAAATACAAACTCCTCCTTTTAGATAACTTCTTTTACTGTGGTGGTGTCTGTTTCAAAAGTTGGCACGTAATAACCCCCTGTGTCAATTTTAATGTTTGGAAATTTAGAAAAATCTAACAAACTAAATTTCACTTTTGATTTATATAAGAATACTTTTTGCAGTTCTTTTAAGTCTTTCAGCTTTTCTAGCCCTTTTTCGGTTACCAAGGTGTGCGATAAATTGAGCGTTTGTAGATGGCTCAAGTAACTTATTTCTGCCATTGCTTTGTCCGAAAAGTTGGTTTTGTTGAGATGAAGAACTCTGATTTCATTCAATTCTTTAAAAAGATTTGCTAATCCTTCTGCATTTTTTAAGTTTGCGGCATTAAACCAAACTACTTGCTTTTTTAGCGATTTCAAAGCCTCTATATCCTTAGCAGATGGATCTATCCCTCTAAGATTTACCAAAAGGTAATTGGAATTGGCCGCAACAGTTATGGCCAAAATTCCTGATGTTTTCAAAAGTACAATACTTTCTTCTGATCCTTTTTCAACATCTTTTTCAGGAACATTACTTATCCCCTTTGCTACCACATTCCCCGCTTGAAATGTCAATAACGCTTGTTTTATCTCAGTGGTTTGGTTCAGTTGATTTGCCTTTTTGTCAAAAGAAGCTCCTTCCTTTATCCACCAATTGATAATTTTTAACTCCTCATTTGATAGCTGTGTTTTGCCTTTAGGTGGCATGTGTTCTTCGTCAGAATCTTTCAAAAACAATCTTTGTGACAAAATGCTTTTTTCAATTTCATGTGGCACGATGGTTTTTCCATTTTTACCCCCCTTCAAAATCGAGTCTGGTGAATCGAGCCTAAGATTTCCTTTTTGTTTTTTTGCGGAATGGCAACTATAACATTTTTCTTCAAAAATTGGCTTTATAATTTCTTCGTAAACTGCAGCTTTTTGAACATCTGCAATTGGTTTATTTTCAACAGGTTTGGTCGACAAGCTCAAAAAGTCCTCTCCATGTGTCAAACTTCCTCCTAAATGCCCTACCACAACCAAAAGAATTATTGAAATTCCCCAAAAAGGCAAATTGAGTTTAGAATTATTTCTCAGTATATAAAAACCACCAACAAATACGGTGAACCCAATACCTGCCCATTGGTGGTTATTGACCATCTCTATATCGTATTCACCACTTTGGGAAAGTAAAAAACCAGTGATAGAGCTGAATAATGAAGCACAAAAACTCAAAATGAGCATAACCGGCAAAATGGCATTTATAGCTTCTTCATTTTTCCAAAATGAAAGAACCTTTAGTGCAAATGCCAAAACAAAAAAACCGATAGGTAAATGCACTAAAAGGGGATGAAATTTTCCTAAAAAATCAATTATCATTTAGTATAGCGATTTTTGATAAGATTAAGCATATAAACATTTATATCCCATTGATCAGCAACGGGTTGCATGGTATAAGGCAATGTGGGCAAATAATTTGGTGGACCAAATTCCGTCAGAAAGGTGATACGTTTTGAGCCTGTCTTTTCTTTGTTTTTTATTACTTCATCCCACCAACCGAGGTGCTTATCGAGCGTGCCTTTCCATTCTGGTGCCCGTGGGTCACTTACTTGCGGGCCTTCTTGATGGCCTATGCGAGCATGTATGTGCTCAGTGCGTTGCAACGCCAAATTAACGGCTTCTGGCTGATCTTCTAAAAGTGACTCGTGCACATTTGTCCAATGAGAAATATCTAGCGTTAATTTCATTTTTGGATGTTTTTCCAAAAACGACTTGGTAATATGTGCCGCAAAACACATTCGGCTTCTGTGAGTTTCATGATAAATTCCAACACCACTTTGTTCTGATTTTTCGATTGTAAAGTCGATTAATTTTGAGTTTTGAGTAGCTTCATAATAGTCTCTTCCTGAGTGACAATTGATATAAAGTGGCCTTTGAGTCGAAGATTTTACGGCTTCTGAAACAGCGGTTTTAAATTGTGTCTGATGTTTTTCAAAGTTTGTATCTGAGCCTCCGCAAAGAAAACCCACTTGGAGTTCGTATTTTTGAAGAGCATTCATCAAGTCTTTGTAAGCATCAGCATTACTCGGCCACCAAACCTCTATGCCGTCGTAGCCCAAGGCTTTTACTTTTTTACAGAGCTGCTCATTGGTACCCTCAAAACCCCAATTGGTTGCCATTACCAAAACTTCTAAATCTGTTTTCATATTGTTTTTTCCTAATGCTTCTGTCGCTGAGGCTAGTGCCGTAGTTGAAGCTAATGTTTTGATTATGAAATTTCTACGGTTCATTTTATATTATTCATCCAATAATTATTAACAAGAGCCCTGCATGAATTTGATTACGAGATTGAAGACGGGCCTTACCTTCCCCTCGACAAGCTAGGGACAAACCAAACCTGACCTATTTTCAAGTATTTCTCACCCCACCAACTCCTTCACCACCTTCCCTTCCACATCAGTCAATCGAAAAGATCGGCCTTGGAAATCAAACGTTAGTTTTTCATGGTCAAAACCCAGTTGGTTCATTATTGTTGCTTGAATATCGTGGGGACTCACTTTCCCTGAAATCGCAGAATAACCCAACTCATCTGTTTCACCATAACTTATACCAGGTTTTATTCCACCGCCCGCCATCCACATTGTGAATGCCTCCGCATGGTGGTCTCTACCTTTAAAAGCGTTGGGTTTTCCTTCTCGGTTTTCGGCCATAGGGGTTCTGCCAAACTCTCCACCCCATACAATTAACGTTTCGTCAAACAAGCCTCTTTGTTTTAAGTCCAAAATAAGGGCTGTTATGGCTTTATCAACAGACCTGCACTTATTTATTAATCCAATGTCTATGGCTCCATCTTCACTTGTTCCATGCGTGTCCCAACCCCAATCATACAATTGGATAAACCTAACACCATTTTCAACTAACTTTCTTGCCAAAAGCACATTGTTAGCAAAACTTGCCTGTCCAGGCTTTGTACCATACATTTCATGTATATATGCTGGCTCACTTTTAATATCCATCACTTCTGGAGCTGAAATCTGCATTTTATAGGCCATTTCGTATTGGCTAATTCTGCTCAAAATCTCAGGGTCTCCATAGGCTTTGTATTCATTTTGGTTGATTTCGTTGATAGCCTCAATTGATGCTTTTCTAATATCTCGACTTATTCCGTCTGGATCTTTTATGAACAGCACTGGGTCTCCTTCAGACCTACATTGTACACCCTGATAAACCGAAGGTAAAAATCCACTCCCCCAGACACTTTTGCCAGCATCAGGATTGTTTCCTCCTGAAGTGAGCACTACAAAGGCTGGTAAATTATTGTTTTCAGAACCCAGCCCATAAGTTACCCAAGAACCCATACTTGGCCTACCGAGTCTTGCACTTCCAGTTTGCATCAGTAATTGGGCAGGAGCGTGATTAAATTGGTCGGTTGTAACCGCTTTCAAAAAACTTAAATCATCTGCTACGGTAGAAAGATGCGGCAAGTAGTTGCTTATCAAGGCTCCGGATTGGCCGTGCTGTTTGAAAACCGCTTGCGAGGCCAACATCTTTGGTACTCCTCTAATAAAAGCGAACTTCTTGCCTTCCAAAAAAGATTGTGGACAATCTTGCCCATCAAGCTTGGCCAGTTCAGGTTTATAATCAAACAATTCCAACTGCGATGGTGCCCCTGCCATGTGTAAATAGATGACAGACTTTGCTTTGGGTGCAAAATGGGGCGACTTAGGAGCCAACGGATTTTGAGGATCAAAAAGGCTATTTATCGTCTTTTTGTCATTGTTACAAGACATCATAGAGCCTAAAGCTAATCCGCCCAAACCTAAAAAACTGCCTTTAAGGAAGTTTCTTCGGGTGTCTTTTTCCAAATGCCTCAAAAAGGCCTCACGTATCATTTTTTCCATCAGCTTTTTGTGATTACTTCGTCAAGGTTTAAGATGGTATTACTTACCAAAATCAATGCGGCCATCTCAGGGTTCTCTCCACCAGAAAGTGCTTTGGTTTTTTGCTTGTCTTTCCTATAAATGTTCAAGGTTTTCTGATATAATGTAGAAAGAATTATAAAATTTTCTTTTGTTATTTTTTTGCCCGAAGCCAGCATATATGCTGTTTTGATACTCTCCAAATAATTTTTCTTCGAAACATTCAAAGCCTTTTGTGCTAATTTGGCTGAAATATCCACATAAACAGAATCATTCAAAGTAACTAAAGCTTGTAGTGGTGTATTGGTACGAATTCTTCGCGAAACACACACTTCACGACCCACTCCATCAAACGATATCATGCTCGGATAGGGACTCGTTCGTTTCCAAAAAGTATAAATTGCTCTTCTATATTGTCGTGATTTGTCTGACTTTACCCACTTTTCGCCATTGTAAGGCGAACTCCAAATGCCTTCGGGTTGATAAGGCATTACTGGTGAACCGTACATCTCCGGATTTAAAACTCCGCTTATCGCTAAAGCTTGGTCTCTTATTTGTTCGGCTGAGAGCCTTACTCTTGGGCCACGAGCCAAATACCTATTGGAAGGGTCTTTTTCTAAACCGTCTGGGGTGACTTTAGAGCTTTGCTGATAAGTTGCCGAAAGCATGATTTCTTTAATAAGTGTTTTTACAGACCACTTGTACTCAGTCATAAATTTATAACTTAAATGGTCTAAAAGTTCTTTATTGGTCGGAGTTGCTCCTTGCGAACCTAGGTCTTCTAATGTTTCAACAAGTCCCATTCCAAAAAGTTGTTCCCAGACTCTGTTTACCATTGTTCTAGCTACAAGAGGGTTGTTTTTAGAGGTCATCCACATTGCTAAACCAAGTCTATTGTTTGGAACATTCGATGGTAATTTCCCTAAAGATGCTGGAACTCCTGCAACTACTTCCTTTCCTTCTGACAACCAACTTCCTCTTTCAAATACATGTGTTTTTCTGTTGAAACCTTCAGGGTTTTCATACATAATCGGTGTGTTTTCTACAGAAGCATTCAATAAATTCCAAAACTTCTGTTTTTGCTGAGCAAACTCTGGCGTTTTCCCTGCTGGAAATCCTTCTGTAAAATAAAACCAGTCGAACATTATGCCGTTCGCATTTGGATTATCTAAAACTGAGCTACTGTAAACAAAATAAATATCACGAACACCTTGTGCATTTTCTAATGCCAACTCAATGGTTTTCCAACCTTTATTCTCCTCTTTTTTAAAAATATTTAACCTAGTTAAAACTTTGCCTTTCGGATTGTCCAATCTTATTTCAAAAGCCCCATTTGCAAAATCTTTATATTGCATAATGAGTTTCTTTTTACCTTCTAGGTTCACGCTTTTAAGTCTTGCCGAAGAGTGATTTCTCATGGCCAGCCATTTGGTATCATTTAGTTCGGCATTCACAAAATCATCACATTTTAGCGAATTATGAGACGGCTGAAGTGTTTGTAAAAAACTTATGAGTTCTTTTTTCTCTTTTTCTGAAACTGTTTTTGAAAACCAGCTGGACAGATTCGTCAGTTCTGCTTTTTGTTTTTCATCAAAATGCCTCCAAACTGGATATTCGGCATTGGTGTCTTCATCACGACTGTTATTGAAAAACGCCAAAAACTTGTAATATTCATCATGCCGAAAGGGATCATAAGGATGGCTGTGGCATTGTACACATGAAAAAGAAGTGCCCATTAGCGTTTCCCAAGTGGTATTAACCCTATCCAATACTGCGGCTGTTCTGAACTCTTCGTTGTCTGTGCCGCCTTCGTCGTTGGTCATGGTGTTTCGATGAAAGGCAGTGGCAATGTATTGATTTTCGGAAGGATTTGGAAGCAAATCTCCAGCCAATTGCTCGGTAAGGAATTTATCATATGGCATATCTTCGTTAAACGCCTTTATGAGCCAGTCTCTGTATCTCCAAATATTCCGTTTGCCATCTCTTTCATATCCTTTGGTGTCTGCATATCTGGCCATATCTAGCCACATGGAAGTCCATTTTTCACCATAACTGGGCGATGACAACAAGCTATCGATGTAGGTTTCGTATTTCCCCTTTTGCAAAAATACATTTCTAGTCTTTTCTTCAGCAGGAAAACCAATTATATCCAAAGCCGCTCTTCTGACTAAGTCTTCATTTGAGGCTCTTTCTGAAGGTTTAAGGTTGTGTTTTTCAGCATTTTCAAAAACAAACCTGTCGATGTCGTTTTTTATCCAGTCGTTAGATACTTCTGGAATATCTTGTTTTTTTACTGGAATATAAGCCCAATGTTCTTGCCATTCTGCTCCCTGATCTATCCATTTTGTAAGAATCTCGATTTCTTCTGAACTCAGCGGGTCTTTTTCGTGCGGCATGCGTTCGTCTGGATCACCCAGGGTAAGTCTCCTGATGAATTCGCTTGCTGAAGCATCTCCTGGAACTATGCCGACTTTGCCAGATTTCCCTTTTGAAAAAGCTTCCTCTTTAAAAAGTAAACTGTAGCCGCCTTGCTTTTTTACGCCGCCGTGACAGGCTATGCAGTTTTTGTTGATGATTGGCTTTACTTGGGCATTAAAGTCTATCTTTTCTTGAAAAAAACTACATGAAGACACTGCAACAAAAGACAGAAAGACTAAAATGAATTTAGCAAATCGCATATTTTTATAGAGGGTTGAAAATCTATGCACAATATATGAAGATTTTAATTTGCTAAAAAAACAAATCTCCATTTCTTTGAGACTTAAAAATCAAGGAGTTGCAGAAACCCAAACTTCGCCATCTTCAAAAACCTCTCTTTTCCAGATAGGTACTGTTTCTTTTAAGGTATCTATAGCGTACTGACATGCTTCAAAAGCAGCCTTCCGGTGGGCCGAGGAAGCTGCAATTATAACTGGAATTTCTCCAACTTCCAGCATTCCTATTCTATGGTGAATCGCCATTTTGTGTACCTCATACTTTTCTATTGCTTGTTGTGCTATTTTAGCCATCTCAGAAACGGCCATGGGTTCATAGGCCTCAAAATCAAGTTTTAGTACTTTTTTGCCTTTGGTTTGGTTTCTTACGGTACCCACAAAATTCACAATACCACCCACATTGTCAGCAGAAACAAACGCTGAGCAAGCTTCTAGCGAAAGAACGGTTTGGGTTAATTTTATATTGATATGCTGTTCCATTTCAAAAGAATCTCTAGACGTTTTAAATCTCAATAATACACTTTAAATTACCCGCCACTTACTGGCGGCACAAGGACAATCTCGTCTCTTTCCATAATTTCATGGTTGCCTTCTGCATATTCTTCATTCACAGCTATTCTAAGCGAAGTCAGTTTTTTAAGGGCTGGATATTCGCTTTTCAATATTTCCAAAAAACCTTCCACAGTAGTACCCGATGGTAATTCTAAGTTTTTTTCGAAACTTCCCACCATTTCTTTTGTAATACCGAAACTGAGCAATTTTACTTTCATAAATTTTTGTTCAAAACTGTGTAACTCACATAAGCAATCAATATGGCCGTTGCCTTACGAACCCATATTTGTGAAAACTTATTGGTGGCCAAATATGTACCCAAAAACCCTCCAATACCTACCGAAATCATCAAAAAAAACACCAACATCCATGGTAAGTCTGCAGGGAAAGTTGTTGCTTGTCCAAGCAATCCAGCTACCGAATTTACTAAAATAAAAAAACTGGCAGTAGCGGCAATGTTTTTGGGATTGTCCCAATTCAACATATTCAGAACTGGAGATAAAAATATACCTCCACCAATGCCTACCATTCCTGACAAAAAACCAATTGCTCCGCCCAAAAACGCATTAAAAACAATTTTATCTGAAATGTTAGTAATGTTTATTGCTTTTTTTTGCGGCTGAAACCACAATAATACAGCTGCCAACAACAAAGTAATACCCAACAGAATGAAAAAAGTCTTTTCGGAAATCGCCATTTTCCCCCCCAAAAAAGCCATCGGAACACTTACTATAACGAGTGGCATCACTTTTTTGAGGTTCAGCAGACCTTTTCTATAAAACTGTACCGTGCCGTTAGAGACCACCGTGATGTTGCATAACAATGAAACCGCCCTCAAAACCTTGAAATCGAAGTTAAACAAAGCCATAATGGCCAAATAACTTGACCCTCCACCAAAGCCCACAGACGAATAGAGCAAAGCTATGCCAAAAAACAAAAGCAATAATTCAAGGTTTTCGATTATGAGTTCCAACAGATTGGGTATTATTTCAAACACAAAAATGAGTTTTTTTTATCGCCAGTCAAAAAAAATATAGAAATTGCTTGTGAAATGAGAGAAATAAATAAAATCATCGCTTTTTATGAAACCCTAAAAACAGATGCTAAAAACGCATGTGCTTTAGCAACAGTGGTTTATGTTGAAGGCTCTTCGTATCGCCGAACTGGAGCCAGAATGCTCGTGTCTGAAGATGGTCGCTGGGAAGGTGGCATAAGTGGCGGATGTCTCGAAGGTGATGCTCTCAAAAAAGCACGATTATCGATTCTGAAAGGAAAACCTAATTTAGCCAAATACGATACTACCAAAGGTGACGACCACCAAATTGGTGTTGGACTTGGCTGCAACGGTATCATTGAAGTGCTTTTTTTGCCTATAAACTTTGAGCTTGACAATAATCCAATCGAAATATTAAAAAGTGCCATTTTAGAGCCCGAAATACCCCTGATTACCGTTTTTAAGTCTGAGAAAAATACTGCTTTTCTTGGAAAAATATTTCAATACAAAACTCCTAATGATATTAATTTTTTAGAAGAAATCTGCGATATTCAGACGCTCGAACAAGAATTTAAGAGTCTCGATAAATCCAAAAACTTACAGATTGACAACCATTCAAGGCTGTTTTTCGAAATTCTACCATCAAATGTAGATGTGTTTTTGTTTGGACATCAATACGATATTTATCCATTCATAGAAATACTAAAATGGCTACACTGGAATATAACCGTAGTCACTGAACCCAATAAAATTGAGAACAAAACAGGCATCAACATCATTTCGCCAGAAAACTTTGATATAAGTATTTTTACAAAAAATTCGGCTGCCATTTTGATGTCGCATTCGCTTCAAACCGACAAAAAAAACTTAGCTTTACTGGCCAAAAGCAAATTGAAATATATTGGGCTTTTGGGGCCGAAAGTTCGCTCAGAAAAAATGTTGGCCGAACTAAAAGAATCTGGTATTGAAGTTAATCCAACTCAAATTTTTGGACCTACCGGCTTAGACATTGGAGCCACTACACCCGAAGAAATCGCCTTGGCCATTGTTGCAGAAATAAAGGCCGTTTTTAGCGATAGAAAAGGTGGGTATTTAAAAGAAAGAACGCTACCCATAAACGAACGTACACAGGAAATCTTTAATTTTAACTGAATGATCTCAGTAGAAAATGCTTTGAAACTGGTTTTAGAAAACACCATTTCTCCTAAAACAGAACTGGTGAATTTTCAGACATCTTTGGGTAGAGTATTGGCTGAAGATTTGGTGGCAGACCGTGATTTTCCTCCTTTTGACAGAGTGACCATGGACGGCATCGCGATAGATTTTTCAGCATTGGTTGCTGGACAAAAAAACTTCAAAATACAAGAAATGCAGGCGGCTGGGGACGAGCAAAAAACACTCGATTCTCATGAAAACTGTATAGAAATAATGACTGGAGCGGTCTTGCCAAAAAACTCCAACACTGTTATTCGATATGAGGATTTGGAAATTGAAAATGGCTTCGCAACGATATTGGCAGAAATAAAACCCCATCAAAATGTGCATTTTCAAGGACAAGACAAGTTGTCTGGCCAAGTTTTGGTTCGGGAAGGGCAAGTAATAAATGCTTCGCATGTAGCCATAGCCGCTTCTATCGGTAAGCACCTTTTGGGAGTTCGGGCTTTGCCAAAAATAGCGATTGCTTCATCTGGAGACGAGTTGGTGGGGATTTCTGAAGTTCCGCTGCCTCACCAAATCCGACTTTCTAACGTTTATGCCATTGCCTCCATTCTTAAAAAAGTAAGTGCCGCAGTAGATATTTTTCACATCAATGACACTTTGGACGGCTCGGTTTCGAAAATAGAAGAATTGCTCAAAAAATATGATGTGCTGATATTTTCTGGTGGAGTATCGATGGGCAAAAAAGATTTTATACCTCAAGCTCTTGCCGAAAACAACGTAAAGGAGCTCTTCCATAAAATTGCACAAAAACCTGGTAAACCCATGTGGTTTGGCAAAAGTGACACGACGATTGTGTTTGCCCTACCCGGAAATCCAGTTTCAACTTACTTGTGCACCATCAAATATGTTTTGCCTTGGTTGAAAAAGAATTTGGGAATTCTTGAGGAAAAAAACCCAAGTGTGATTTTGACAGAAGATATAGTTTTCAAGCCCAAATTGAATTACTTTTTGCAAGTAAAAATTGAGAATGATAATGGTTGTCTTTACGCCACGCCATTAAAACACCACGGATCGGGTGATTTTATAAGTCTGGCAGAGGCCGATGGATTTATAGAATTGCCATTTCGGGAGTCTGGCCTATTTTTGAAAGGCGAAATCGTTGATTTCTTCGCTATTTAAACTAAAAACATTTAAACTGTGACTAAAGCTGAAATCAGAAAAATATATAAAGATAAAAGAAAGGCTCTGACAGTAGAACAGTGTGAAAAATTCAATAAAAAGATACATGATTTGGTTTTCAGCAGACTCGCAATTCATCGGTATTCGCCAATTCACCTATTTCTACCCATTTTAAGAAACAATGAGCCTAATACACACCTGATAATCAATACACTTAGGAAAGATTTTGCCCCTGATTTGTATATAAGTAAAAGTTTGGAAAATGGTGAGCTGGTTCATGTAAAATATGAGGTCAGCACCATTTTAGAAACCAACGCTTGGGGCATAGAAGAACCTAAAGACCTTACCGAATCACTAAGTTCAGAAGCCTTTTTTGAAAAATACAAAACCGAAGATATTTTAATATTTGTACCGCTTTTGGCCTTCGACAAAAAGGGAAACCGAGTGGGGTATGGCAAAGGTTATTACGACAAGTTTTTACAGTTCGCCACACAAGACACCACCATAGTTGGACTTTCGATCTTTGAACCTGTTGAACTGATAGAAGATACCGACGCTTTTGACATAAAAATAAATTTTTGTGTTACACCTGAGCGGGTGTGGCAATTGTAAAAGGATTTGAAAAATCGTTCTACTAATATGTCCAACCTATTTTTATTAAAAAATCTTTTTCTTAATTTTGCAACCCATTTACACCCATCAATACGTTTACAACAAATTCAACAAAAAGAGAATAGACCTCTCTCTTTATCAATAATTTAAATGCTCTGCCATGGGTCGGGGGGTACATTAATTATCATGAAAGTTGCAGTAGTAGGAGCTACCGGTCTAGTGGGTGGCGAAATCTTGAAAGTTTTGGCGGAAAGAAATTTCCCAGTTACAGAAATCATCCCGGTCGCTTCGGAGCGTTCTATCGGGAAAAAAATCAGTTTTAAAGGCCAAGAATTTACGGTTGTGGGTTACGACGACGCCATCAAAATGAAGCCAAACGTTGCCATTTTCTCCGCTGGCGGTGGCACTTCACTCGAAATGGCCCCTAAGTTTGCTGAGGCCGGCATTACGGTTATCGACAATTCATCGGCTTGGCGTATGGATCCTACCAAGAAATTGGTGGTGCCTGAAGTGAACGCTGACGTGTTGACGGCAGAAGACAAAATCATTGCAAATCCAAATTGCTCTACCATACAGATGGTGGTGGTGATGAAGCCTTTGCATGAAAAATATAAAATCAAACGTGTGGTAGTATCTACCTATCAGTCGGTTACTGGAACAGGCAAAGCGGCGGTTGACCAACTTTTTGCAGAAAGAGCGGGTGACGATAGCGTAGCTAAAGTGTATCCGCACAAAATCGACTTGAACGTGTTACCTCACATCGATGTATTTCTTGAAAATGGTTACACCAAAGAAGAAATGAAGATGATCAAAGAGACCAACAAAATCATGGGCGACGATAGCATCAAAGTAACGGCTACTACAGTTCGTATCCCTACTATTGGTGGTCACTCTGAGGCTGTAAACATAGAGTTTGAAAATGACTTTGATTTGACCACTGTTCGTGAGCTTTTGGCAGCCACAGAAGGGGTGATTGTTCAAGACGACCCGGCCAATTTCCTTTACCCAATGCCGATTACTGCTCACGGTAAAGACGAAGTTTTTGTGGGCCGTATCCGTAGAGACGAATCACAAGAAAAAACACTAAACCTTTGGTGTGTAGCCGATAACCTACGAAAAGGAGCCGCCACAAACGCAGTACAAATAGCAGAACATCTTTTGAAAAAAGGGTTGATTTGATTTCAGAACAGAAACGAATATTAGAAAATCCCGCTGAGTAATTGGCGGGATTTTTTTTGTAAAAAATTGGACAAAAAGTGTGATTTTAATTTATTCAAAACCAAATAGTTTTAAAATCTTACAAAAACTTTAATTTTATGATAAAAATACATAAATGAGAAAATTTTACTCTTTGCTAATTATTCTGCTTTCTATAAAGTCTTTTGCCCAAACCACAGACTTAAATAAACAGTTTTCAGAAATTTTGAAAGGCAAAAAAGTAAAAGTAGGTGTTTCAATATACGATTTCAAGAACAAAAAATCTTACGGAATCAACCAAACGGAGCATTTCCCGATGCAAAGTGTCTTCAAGTTTCATATTGCTTTGGCGGTTTTAGACTTAGTGGATAAAGGCAAGCTGAGCCTTTCACAAGAAGTTTACATTTCGAAAGAACGCATGGAACCAGATTGGTACAGCCCTTTACGAACCAAATACCCTAACGGTAATGCAAAACTAACGCTGGCTGAGATTTTGAAACCAACGGTTTCGGAGAGTGACAATGTGGGATGTGAAGTTCTGCTTGATCTCATCGGAGGTCCAAAAGTGGTGGACGATTATCTAAAAAAAATAGGTATGAAAGACGTACAAGTAAAACATAACGAAACCGCTATGCAGGCTTCTTGGGGGCCACAATTTGAAAATTATTCTTCGCCAAAGTCTGCTATTGAATTATTAAGGGTTCTTCATGACAAGAAAATACTTTCTGCTAAAAGTCAGGATTTTATCAATAAACTATTACTAGAAACCTCCACTGGGCCTAATAGACTCAAAGGATTGTTTCCTGCTGGAACTATATTAGCACACAAAACAGGAACCTCTGGCACCAACAAAGAAACGGGAATAATGGCGGCAGTAAATGACATCGGAATCGTAACCCTCCCCAATGGAAATCAGTTTGCGATAGCCGTTTTTGTGAGTAATTCGAAAGAAAAAATCGAAATCAACGAAAAAATTATTGCTGAAATAGCCAAAGCCACCTACGATTATTTGAAATGAGCGATTACGAAGATTTAGTAACCAAATTCAATTCTTGCACTTTACCAAAAGAAAAATGGACGCATGAAGCTCATTTGATTGTAGCCATTTGGTATTGCAAATCCTACGATTTGCCCAAGGCTTTGAACTTACTGCGTTTTCATATTAAAAGTTTTAACCTTTCAGTCGGAACACCCAACACAGACAGCCAAGGTTATCACGAAACTTTGACGAGGTTTTGGCTCTTGGTCGCCGCAAACTTTGTGAATTTAAACAAAGAAAAATCTTTTGAAGAAACTGCAGAAACGTTTATAAATTCTGATTGGGCTAGCCGAAGTTTGGCTTTGAGATTTTATTCCAAAGACGACCTTTTTTCTTCAAAAGCAAGAAATGAATGGCTGGAGCCAGATTTAGAAAAGCTGCCGATTGATAACGAAGTGGCTTTCCCTTTAGAAAAACACCAAATACTTTCTGATGAAGAATTTGCCAGTCAGTTTACTGATAAAACGCTTATTCCTGAAATTTTTACACACGAAGCCCACTTACGATTGGCTTGGATTATGATTCAAACCCATGGGCTAAACCTTGGTTCTGAAATAATTTGTGAACAGATTTTGGCTTTTGTAAAGCCCCTTGGAGCTGAGGAAAAGTTTAACAAAACACTAACGGTTGCCTCCATTAACATGGTTCATCATTTTATGCAAAAAGCCGAAGCCGCTAATTTTCTAGATTTCATCCAAGCTTTTCCAACATTGAAATATGACTTCAAACAATTGGTTTCTGAACATTATAGCTTTGACATTTTAAAAAATGAAAGGGCCAGGAAGGAATTTGTTGAGCCTGATTTGATGGGATTTTGAATTATAAAAAAGATAAAGCATCTACTTTTTCGCTTACTGATTTTATAGTTTTAGAAAGATTATTATCCTCTCCCTCAATCCCATAAAGCTCAGAATAAAGCAATTCTACCAAAGTTTTAATTTCTGCTCCGGAAAACTCGTTTTTTGAACTATACGGAACAATCATAAGAATCTGCTCCGTTGAATTTGTGCCATCCAAAGCTGGTAAGATATATTCTATGTCTTTAAGCCAAAGTGCTCCATTTTTTTGGTAAAACGCTATTCGTTTAATTTTCAAGAATTTATCATCTCCAAAATCGGGGTCATCTACTTCCATAAGCAGATGTTTATGTTGCTGATTTGCATAATCCTTCAGAAACTCAAAAAGCCTCTCTCCTATTTGCTTGCCACGGTGGTGTTCTTTGACGGCCAAGTAGTCTAAAAGTAAAAAATCAGACCCAAGTAAGTCAAACAAGAACCCAATGCCCACGACTTCGTCGTTAATTTTAGCGGCAAAAAGTACTTCTTTGTCTTCTTTAAGTCTGATTTTTAATGTTTCTAAAGTCTGACGCTCATTGGCTGGAAATGAAGATTCATAGATTTTGAAGGCCTCGTCGAGCGTTTCTTTTTGATCTATTGTTATCTTTTCTATTTCCATGTTCTAGTTTGACACAGAGTTACACCAAGGTTTCTTTTTATTCACTTTGAGTTTTTGAGGTTCACAGAGTATTCTCTTTGCTCATTTTGGTTTATTAAACACATAGCCACACAGTTAATATAGAATACTATGTCCTTGTGCCTGAATGCTTTCATAACTTATGACAAATACCTCAGTGCCTTTGTACCTCAATGCCTTGCTTTACTCAATCCCCTTACCAGTAGCTGCCCAATAAATGCCGCCATAGATGTGGTCAAGGAAAGTTTGGTCTGAAAATGTTGACGGAATGTGTCCTAAAGCCGTGTAAAAAGCTCTTCCGCCATCGTAAGGATGATACCAACTGATTGGGTGAACAGCCCCCATACCTTTGCCTTCGTTGGTTCCCCATTTGGCGTTTGGATTGTAGGTTTTTTCATCTACTGTTACCAATATTTTCAAGTCTGTGGCTTTGGCAGGTGTCTGAAACTCATACCATTCGTCGGTCCAAAGAAGTTTTTTCGGGAAACGCTCCATGCCAGGGAAATTGCTGTCTTGTACTCTCAAATAAGCCGTTTGGTTGGTCGGATGTATTTTAAACATCATCCCCACCATTTTGGTGTACCACGGCCATTCATATTCGGTGTCAGACGCAGAGTGTATTCCTACCCAACCTTTTCCAGCTTGTATAAATTTCTCCACTGCCTTTTGTTGTTCGTCGTTCAAAACATCTGCTGTGGTGTTCAAGAAAATAATAACCTGATATTTCTCTAGATTTTTCTCATTAATAAACATGGTGTTTTCCTGCCAATCCACATCAAAAAAGTGTCTATCACCCATTTTTCGAATAGCCTCCACGCCCTCATGAATAGATTCATGGTGCCAGCCAGCCGTTTTTGTAAACAATAAAACCTTGAATTGTTTTTGAGAAAAAGCAGAAATACTGCAAAGAAATAGTACTGCTAAGGAAAAAAAATATTTGTTTTTCATAATATTTTGATTGGTTGAATATTTATATCCAAAAATACGAAAAGATTTGGTTTCTAAAAGTTCTAAAAAATAAAAGACCTTCGAGCCAATGCCCAAAAGTCTTTTTATAGATTTATGACTGGTAAATTAGAAAATCATCTTTTGTAATAAAAACACCCCGATTCCTGCAAAATAACCTATCAAAGCAAGCCAACTCATTTTTTTCAAATACCAGAAAAACTCTATTTTGGCCAACCCCATGGCCGCTACGCCCGCAGCCGAGCCAATGATGAGAATACTACCGCCCGTACCCGCACAAAAAGCCAACAGTTCCCAAAATGGGTCGTCCATTGGAAATTGTTCTAAATTGTACATTCCCATAGCCGCAGCAACCAATGGCACATTGTCTACAATTGCTGATAGTAAGCCTATTACGGTAACAACTACGGTTTGGTTTTTAAGATTTTCGGTTAACCAATCTGCCGCCGAAGTAAGCATTCCCATGGTCTGCAAGGCTCCTACGGACAACAAAATACCCAGGAAAAACAGTATGCTTGGCAAATCTATTTTTTCGATAACACGAAAAATAGAAAGCTTACTTTTTACATGTTCTTCTTTATCTTTTAGCAATAGCTCAGAAACAGCCCAAATGGTGCCCAAGGCCAGCAACATACCCATAAATGGCGGCAAATGTGTAACCGATTTAAAAACAGGCACCGACAATAAACCTACCAAGCCTACCCAAAAAATGGTTTTTTTGCCAAAATCACCATCTGTATGTACTCCATTTTCTTTACTGCTCTGTGACTTAGGCAGTACTCCTTTCATTTGTGTAGATAGTACATAAGTAGGGATTAATAAACTGATAAAGGACGGCAAAAACAGCTGAGTCATTATACTCATGGTAGATATTTGTCCACCAATCCAGAGCATGGTGGTAGTTACGTCGCCAATAGGTGACCATGCTCCGCCAGCATTTGCTGCAATAACAATTAGGCCTACATACATCAATCGCAACTTGGAGTCGTGTACTATTTTGCTTACCAAGGCCGCCATTACAATTGTGGTAGTAAGGTTATCTAACAATGCAGACATAAAAAAAGTAATCATGGAAATAATCCATAGTAATCTTGACTGACTGGTGGTGGTTATTTTATCGGTAATAATTTCGAAGCCACCATAAGTTGCTATTAACTCAACGATGGTCATGGCTCCCATTAGAAAGAATAAAATGCCCGCAATTTCGCTCAAATGTTCATTGAGATGATGCTGTGTCTCTTCAATGTTTGTAGAAACTAAAGCAACTATTGTCCAACACAGTACGCCTGTTAATAATGCCGAAGCCGATTTGTTTATAGATAACTTGTGCTCCATTACGATGGCAGCATACCCAACAACAAAAATAAGAACTATGAGTCCTTCCATAAAATCTTGAATTATTAATGCCCAAAATTAGCTTGTTTTTTAGCAATCCTTCTCAATCCTTTCAAATATTTGGACAGTGTATACCTTTAAACCCGACCTGTTTTTAATTAGGTATCTATCAAATTCCATTCTTTACGGTAAGGCCTCCAAAGCATTTTGTTTGCTTTCCTATTTTTCATGAAACGTTCTGTTTCAGGATTCCACTTTAAAGATTTTCCTAAGCGGTAAGAAATTAATCCCAAATGCATCGGCATGGTCATTTTTCGGGCGTATTCCAGATTACTTTCTGGTTGTTTACGACTTTTTACTGCATCTATAAAGTTTTGCTGATGCCCGGGTGAACGAATTATTGAAATCGGTACTTCAGGAACATCTAGCATTGTGATGCCATTTATGGTAATTTCTTTGGTACCATAATCACATATTAATGTACCTTTTTCACCTTCAAAATATGCTCCAATGCCTCTTGTGGCCGCTCCTGGGACATTTGGAGGTGTTGATGTCCAGAAGATTTTCAAGTCATCAAATTCATATTCTATTTCTATAGTCTTCGGTGCGTCGCCAACTCCGTCTGGTTTTTGGCCATTTGCCGTAACTTTTCTAAGATTTTGAGGATTCAGTGACATCCAAACAATATCGGCAATATGACACCAAAAATCCTGAAACACTCCGCCAGAATAATCTAGAAAATATCTGTAATTGAAATGCACACGCTCTGGGGAATATTCGTGATAAGGTGCTGGTCCAAGCCACATATCATAGTTGAGATTGGCTGGTGGTTTTTGGTAATTTGAAGGACCTAGTACTGGCGGAAGTCCTGTTTTCCAAAGCCTTACAGTATTTATTTTGCCTAAAACACCCGACTGAATAATTTCCTGTACTCGGTGGTAGTTGTCGCTTGCGTGTATCTGTGTGCCGAGCTGAAATATTTTATTGTGCTTTTTTTGTGCTGCCAACATCATTTGACCCTCTCTTACGCTGTAGGATAGCGGCTTTTCGCCATAAACATCTTTTCCAGCTTCGAAAGCCAAAATAGCCAACTGTGCATGCCAATGATCTGGGGTAGCAACGGTAATGGCATCAATGTCTTTTCTGTCCAAAACCCTCCGGAAATCGTCAAAAAACTCAAGTTTTCGGTCAGGATATTTGGTTGAATATTTTTTTGCGGTGTTGTTGAGATGCTCTGAATCCAAATCGCAAATACCCACTACGTCAACCTCGGGTAATGCAGCGAACCAATTCAAGTGGCTATTGCCCATTCCTCCAAGGCCAATATGTGCTACTCGGACTTTATCACTAGGGGCAATTCTTCTTGCAAAACTCGGAAATACCGCCATGCCAAGCGTAGCTAATGTCGCCTTTTGAAGGAATTCTCTTCTTGATGAAATGTTTTTCATAGAAAAAATAGGGTTGAATTATTTTGAATATGAAAGTAGGTGTTTTTTTAATCGAGTAAAACAATTTTCCAAAATTCTTTGGCTGAGTTGGCCTCAAATATTAAATAAGGCAATTAATATGGTAATAATTCTGTTTTTTTTAATATTGGACTAAAGCAGGTCCGACCTGCGGTCGAACCCTCAATAAGGCGATAAATGAAGCGTTTTTTTATATATTGTACCGGCAGGTCCGACCTGCGGTCTGACCGTCACTTACAAGCTTTCTGCCAAAAGCTCAGCTAGGTCGTAAACTTTTACTTCGTGTTCCTTCTCTTTATTTTTTACGCCATCAGACATCATCACCATACAGAAAGGACATGCTACAGCTATCGCTTTTGAGCCTGTGGCTATGGCATCCTCAATGCGTTCTATGTTGATGTCTTTTGTGCCTTTTTCAGGTTCTTTAAACATTTGTCCACCGCCAGCTCCGCAACAAAGGCCGTTAGTTTTGCATTTTTTCATTTCTACCAGCTCCGCATCCAAGGCTTTTATCAAATCTCGTGGTGCTTCATAAATATCGTTGGCTCGGCCCAGATAACAGGAGTCGTGGTAGGTGATTTTTTGTCCCTTAAACGCTCCGCCTTCTACTTTAAGTTTTCCTGAATTTATCAATTCTTGCAAATACGTGGAATGGTGAATTACGTCATAACTTCCGCCAAGCTCTGGATATTCATTTTTTAACGTATTAAAACAATGCGGACAGGCCGTTACTATTTTTTTTACACCATAGCCATTCAAAACTTGAATGTTTTGCTGAGCCAGCATCTGAAACGTAAACTCATTACCTGCTCTCCTGGCGGGATCACCCGTACAGGCCTCCTCAGTACCTAAAACCGCAAATTTTATATCAATATGATTCAAAATTTTTACAAAAGCCTTGGTCACTTTTTTATACCTGTCGTCAAACGACCCGGCACATCCTACCCAAAACAATATTTCTGGCGATTGACCATTGGCGGCCATCTCGGCCATTGTAGAAATTTTGTAGTCCATAGTAATTTATGATTTGAAACAAAAATAGTATGCTTGCATAACAATTGCAAATTGTTTCATTTTTTATTGTTCACTTCCATGAGAAAATAGTATTTTTTTGATGTCCCACTTTCACTATGGTACAAATATGACCACCTATTGGTATTTGTTGTCAAATTATCATCAAATAATAGTTGGATTTTACTAAAAAATAAAGCAATAATTAGATATTTTTGACCTTTCAAATAAACATTCAATGCTTAACAAGACCACTAAAAATATTACCTCTGTTTATCCAGAAAAAGTTCTTCAATTTGGTACTGGAGTGCTGCTAAGAGGTTTGATAGATTATTTTATAGACAAAGCCAACAAAAAGGGCATTTTCAACGGAAGCGTGGTAATGGTAAAAACTACCGGCCCTGATGTTTCAGAGTTTACGCAGCAAGACAACCTTTACACCATTTGTGTGAGGGGAATTGAAAACGGAGCAGCCATAGAAGAAGACATTGTGGTGGATTGTATCAGCCGCACTTTAAGCTCAAAAACGCATTGGGACGATATACTAAAAACGGCAGAAAATTGTGAAATTCAGCTAGTTGTATCTAACACCACTGAAGCGGGCCTGCAATATGTTGAAGAAAATGTAACACAAGGTTGCCCAGAGTCTTACCCTGGAAAACTAACCGCTTGGCTACACAAAAGATTTACGACCAACCAGGTAGAAACCTTGGTAATTCCTACCGAATTGATTGTCAATAATGGAGGAGTTCTTAAAGAAATAGTTTACAAACATGCTCAACAAAATAAACTAGGAGATGCGTTTGTGGCGTGGTTGGATGAAAAAGTCAAGTTCTGTAGTTCGCTTGTCGATAGGATTGTTCCGGGAAAACCAAGCGGAGAAGAGGCTCAGAAGCTATATGAAAGAATTGGCTACAAAGACAGCTTGATTATCAAATCGGAAGTGTACCGCTTATGGGCCATAGAAGGAGAAAACATCGAAGACTTTTTGGAATTCGCTGAAGCCGACAATGGCGTCAAAATAGCCAAAAACATTGACAAATATAGAGAACTAAAGCTAAGACTACTAAATGCTCCGCATACACTTCTGTGTGGAATGGCTTATTTGTCTGGTTTCAGGCTTGTAAAAGAGGCCTTGAGCGATGAGATGATGGAGAAATATATCACTATTCTGATGCTTACCGAACTTGGGCCAGCTATTGCTCTTAATTTAGACCAAAAAACTACTCACCGATATGGCAGAGAAGTAATGGATAGATTTAGAAACCCCTATCTTGAGCATCAATGGTTGAGCATAACGCTTCAGTATACCCTCAAAATGAAGGCGAGGGCTATTCCACTTCTTATCAATTATTACAATACCTTTGATTCGGTTCCACAATATTTTGCAAGGTGTTTTGCCGCTTACCTTCTTTTCATGAAGGTAACAAAAGAAGAAGGTGGGAAGTTTTACGGAGAAACCGAAGGAGAAACCTACCTCATAAATTGTGATTCGGCGTCCTATTTTAAAACCGTATGGGAGCATAAGTCTGCTCACGAGGTTGTATCGCTAGTTCTGAAAAATAAAGAACTGTGGGGTCACGACTTAACTACGCTTAAGGGCTTCGAGAGTAATGTTGAAAATCATTTGTCAAATATGATGATTTGTGGTGTAAAAGATGTTGCGTCTGCCTTAAATGTTTATGCTTAAATAACAAGGCCATCAAAAAAAAGAGCCTTTGAACACTAATTCAAAGGCTTTTTTTGATAAAAGAATGTGTCAAATGTTTTATATTCCTTCGCCTATTTGGTTAATTTCATCCACAACTTTTCCATCGTCAGGTGAGCCAAAGATATCTTCAAAGGCCGCATAAAGACTACACATACCCAGTGGTAATGTAAAAATAATTCCGACACCTAAGACCAACATGCCAGCACCTACTATTACACCAACTACAAACAGAAAAACAAAAATCATAAACCAGTTTTTGCCTACCACTTTCCTGCTGATTTCCATAGCTGCCCAAGACTCTTTGTTATGAAAAACAGCAACCAAAGATGAGAAAGTCCAACTTACACCAAAGTAGGCCATTACTAACAAACCAAGGCCCAAAATCGGCAGTGGACCCGCTAAAACAGCAGAAAAAATTTCAGCAGAGCTGCTATCTCTAAGTGTGAAAATACTTACACCAACAGAAATTAAAAACGGTAGCATACAAATAAGAAAAACCACCATGGTAATAAGTGCAATCACGATCAGTTTCCCAGCTGAACTAAAGCCATTAAAGAATGTATTGAAAGGAGGAATGGTATTGTCTTGAGATATTTGTTTAGAAACCAAATGAAATCCAAAAACCAAACATGGAGAAATCACCAAGGAACTGATAATGTTTAAAAATGGGATAAAATTCACAACCATGGTTATAAGAAAATACAAGACCGTATAACCAATATAGGCCCCCATGTTTTCTTTAAAAATTTCGTAACCACGTGATATGTAATCGCCGATTTTTACTTCATAGCCATTGGCCAAATTGTTCTGGAGTTTTTGTGACATTTGAATAGGGTTTAATTTTAAGATAATGCAATTTAAAAATTACTTTTATAAAAACAAGATGGCTTAGGGCTTGATACATTATAAAAACAAAAAAACCCTTGATTTTAAAAATCAAGGGTTTACAAAAAATATTGATACTTTACGCCACCAGTTTCACCTCATAAAAGGTTGAATGCTCAAATTTCCGCTGAGCGTATTCTTTGGTAACTGCAAATGATTTTATGCTCTTGTCAGAAGGTAATTCAAACATGGCGTCCGTTAGTATTGCTTCGCAAATTGACCTTAGTCCCCTGGCTCCAAGATTGAAGACAATGGCTTGGTCTACAATGTAATCCAGTGCTTCGTCGTTGAATTCGAGCTTTATTCCTTCCATATCAAAAAGCTTTTTATATTGCTTAATCAAAGCGTTCTGAGGTTCGGTCAGAATCTTTCGAAGGGTTTCTTTGTCTAAAGGATTGAGATAGGTTAACAAAGGCAAACGTCCTATTAGCTCTGGAATCAAGCCAAAAGACTTCAAGTCCTGTTGAGTTACAAACTTCAAAAGACTGTCTTCGTTGTTAAAATCAAGTCCTTTAGCATCTACCTTGAAGCCAATTGGTGCTTTGTTGATTCTCTTTCCTATATGACGGGCAATGCCATCAAAAGCACCTCCGCAAATAAACAATATGTTCTCCGTATTTACCTGCACCAGCTGTTGGTCTGGATGTTTTCTTCCACCTTGTGGTGGTACTCCTACTATAGAACCCTCTAAAAGTTTCAATAATCCTTGCTGCACTCCTTCCCCGCTTACGTCACGAGTAATAGATGGATTATCCGATTTCCTAGCTATTTTGTCTATTTCATCGATGTAAACTATTCCTCTTTCTGCCAATTCTGAATTATAATCTGCCGCCTGCAGCAATCGGCTCAAAATACTCTCCACATCTTCACCCACATAACCGGCTTCGGTAA
This sequence comes from Lacihabitans sp. CCS-44, assembly GCF_024343735.1. Classification (GTDB taxonomy): domain Bacteria; phylum Bacteroidota; class Bacteroidia; order Cytophagales; family Spirosomataceae; genus Leadbetterella. The sequence goes on along the minus strand of NZ_RJUE01000060.1, from coordinate 430,778 downwards.
GAACCGTGGCATCGGCAATAGCAAACGGCACTTGGAGCATTCTCGCGATGGTTCTGGCCAAGTAGGTCTTGCCAGTGCCTGTTTCGCCGACCATAATGATGTTCGACTTTTCAATGTTTACGTCCTCATCGCCTTTGGGTTGCGAAAGTCTCTTGTAATGGTTGTATACAGCTACTGACAACACCTTCTTGGCTTCGTCTTGCCCGATTATAAATTTATCGAGATACTTTTTTAGCTCAATAGGTGGTTTTATGTCAAATTTTGGAATGTCCGCTCCCTTTTTCTTTTTCTTCGTTTTGGGTCCAACACCATACAGTTCTTGTTGAATCAATTCATATCCTTGCTCTATACACAAGTTGCATATATGCCCATCTGTTCCCGATAGTAGAAGCTCCACTTCGTTTTTTTTTCTCCCACAAAAAGAGCAGTTGGGTTCTTTATTTGATGCCATTTATTAAAATTTTTATAAAAATAATTGATTTTGACTAATTTGTAAGTAAAAGTAGTCTTGAAATATCTATCTACTTGAAATAAAAATGAGCCTTTCCTCGATTCTTGGAAAGGCTCATAAAGATTTTTTTTGATCAATTTCTATACAAAACCTCGTCTATCAAACCATAGGCTTTTGCTTCTTCTGCTTTCATCCAGTAGTCTCTGTCTGAGTCAGCTTCTATTTCTTCAAATGTTTTGCCTGAGTGTTTCGCAAGTATTTCATAAAGCTCTTTTCTTAGCTCAATGATTTGCTTCACCGTAATCTCCATATCGCGAGATTGTCCTTGAGCACCGCCACTAGGTTGGTGAATCATAACACGTGCATGAGGCAAGGCAGTACGCTTACCAGCCGCACCTCCAGCCAATAATACCGCTCCCATTGAGGCCGCCAAAGATGTACAAATAGTAGCAACTTCGGGTCTTACATATTGCATGGTGTCGTACATTCCCAAACCAGCATAAACCGATCCACCAGGACTATTGATGTACATTAAAATGTCTTTTTTGGCATCTACAGATTCTAAAAACAACAACTGAGCCACAACGATGTTGGCGATTTGATCGTCAACACCAGTACCCAAAAATATGATTCTGTCCATTATCAAACGAGAGAATACATCAATGGCCGCAAAACGCATCGGTCTTTCTTCGATAATGTTGGGAGTCATGTTGGTTACATTGTGCTTCATGTAGTCGTCTATCATCAGACCACTCATTCCTTGGTGATGCACCGCATATTTTCTAAATTCTTCTCCTAAATGCATTTTAATTATTTTGTTTATCTTAAAACTACCTAAATTATCTAAAAGTTCAAAACTCCCAAAACGTAAAAATCGGGTTTGAGCGAACCCAGTACCCGATTTTCAAATCTATATTTTCGAACGAATTATACTTTGTATTTCTCAGAAGCTATCTCGTTGAATTCTTCTACCAAGACTGACTTGGTTTCTTTCTTCACTTTATCTTTTACAAAATTCAAAACTTTTCTACCAAAAGCCTTCTCGTAGTGCTTTTTGGTGGCTTCATTGTTTTTCTCACCCAATTGTTTCTTGGCCATGCTATCAATGAATTCTTCCATGCCTTCAAAACCACCCTGTTGTCCAAAATATCCTCTGATTTCGTTTTTCACTTCTTCCAAAACGTCATCATACTGTATTTTCAAGTCGTTTTGTTTGGCTATTTCAGTTCTAATCAAATCTAATTTAAGACCTCTCGCTATAGCGTCGTACTCTTTCTCTACGTCTTCAACAGTAGCTTTTCCTTGGTTTATTTCTACCAACCATTTTTTCAAAAACTCTGTTGGAAGTTCAATCGACGTGCTGTCAATCAACATCTTATCCACATCAAAATCTAACAAAAAGTCTGATTCTCTGTTGTAGTTTCCTTTGATGATTTCTGTTAGTTGGCTCAAAAACTCTTCTTCACTGGATGCTTTTCCTGGCCCTAAAACCTTGTCAAAAAGCTCTTGTGTGAGTTCCGACGGTTTGATTCTTGTGATTTTTTCCACTACAAACTCAAACTCGCCTTGCAATGCCGCCGCATCCTCATCAGATTTGCCAGTGGCAAAACCCAACTCTTTGTCTGAATTAAAGATAGATTGTATATCAAGCTTTAGAGAGCTGCCTTTTTCTAAGCCTACAAATAGTTTTTGAGACTCTTCCTTTACTTTGTCAGTCGGAATGCCCGACTGAAACATAAACTCACTTGACTCTTGGCTTAGTTTTCCAAAAATAATGTCACCAACTTCAGCTTCTTCTGGCTCTGTTTCTACTCCAAATCTATTTTTAAGATCTTCTACGGTATCGTTTACCTGCTTATCAGAAGGCTGAATCTCATATTGTGTAAGAACTGGAAGTTTTTCTAAATCTACTGTAAAATCAGAAGCGAAACCAATTTCGTATTCAAAAACGAATTCTTTCTGAGCAGACCAATCTATTTTGTATGCATCTTCTTTCGGAGTAGGTTCGCCTACAACATTCAACTTATTGTCAGTGATAGTTTTATTTACTTCATCACTTGCAATTTTTATGACCTCGTCAACCAAAACACCTTTGCCATAAATACTTTTAATATATTGAAGTGGCACATGACCTGGTCTGAATCCTTTTACTTGAGCCGTTTTAGCGTATTCTTTAAGTTTTTTATCTACTAATCCCTTGTAATCTTCCTCGCCAACTTCTACTGTCAGATTAGCCAATGTAGAAGAAACTTTGTCAAATTTTGTTTGCATTTACTTGAATTTTTGTTCGAACTCTATAAAATTTAAAAACCCTTCAATCATACTTGAGGATTGAAGGGTTTGAAGTACGGGCGGAGGGAATCGAACCCCCACGCCTTGCGGCACTAGATCCTAAGTCTAGCACGTCTACCAGTTCCGCCACGCCCGCAAATGAATACGTCTTTCGCTTATTCGGGGTGCAAAGTTAGACTTATTTTTTTATTTTTCAAATAATACACAAATGTTTTTCAATTTTTTTGAAGATATTCCCGCCAAACTAAAGGTAATGCAATTTTTGCTTTAGAAAATATTAGTTTTTGTATACATTAGCAGAAATTAAGTCTATTTCTGGGGAGGAGAAAAATTGATGGGATTGAGTAACGAGAATATATTGGCCGTAGAGCTACCGCACGAATATTATACCGAATCCGAAAAAAAGGAAATAACCAAGTGGTATAAGAAGATTTTGCGTGGAGCAAAGGAGCATATCAAAGATGGTGATACCAAATTGATAAGAAAGGCTTTGGATATTTCTATGGAGGCTCATAAAGAAATGCGTCGCAAATCAGGGGAGCCGTATATCTATCACCCGCTGGAGGTAGCCTATATCTGTGTGGAAGAAATTGGCCTTGGACCCACTTCTATTATATGTGCCCTGTTGCATGATGTGGTTGAAGACACAGCAATAACTTTGGCCGAAATAGAAAAGGACTTTGGCCCTAAAGTAGCACAAATAATAGATGGCTTAACCAAAATAGCCGAGAACTTCGAGCAAACGCAATCTGCCCAAGCTGAGAATTTCAGAAAAATGCTCTTGACGCTTTCGCAAGATGTGCGGGTAATTTTGATAAAATTGGCAGACAGGCTCCACAATATGCGTACCTTGGGTAGTATGGCTCGCAATTCTCAGCTAAAAATTGCCCATGAAACCATTTACATTTACGCTCCTCTGGCTCATAGACTAGGCTTGTACCAAATCAAGTCCGAACTCGAAGATTTGTACCTAAAGTATACCGAACCAGAAGTTTACAAAGACATTTCTTCTAGGCTTAATACCTCCCAAACCGCAAGAAAGAAGTTAATTGATAGTTTTATGAGGCCTATTTCGAAGCGGCTAAAAGAAGCCCACCTCGATTTTTATATCAAAGGCCGGCCAAAACACATTTATTCTATCTGGAAAAAGCTTAATGCTCAAAATGTTACTTTTGAGAACATTTATGACCTTTTTGCGATACGAATAATCCTCAGGGGAATACCTCCACAAGAAAAAGAAAAAGAAAAGGCGGCTTGTTGGCAAGCGTATTCTATTGTAACAGACGAGTATAGGCCTAACCCCGACCGACTAAAAGATTGGATATCTACCCCCCGAGCAAATGGGTATGAATCCTTACATACCACCGTAATGAGCAATGCCGGCGTTTGGGTAGAGGTGCAAATCCGTACCGAACGGATGGATGAAATAGCCGAAAAAGGCTATGCCGCCCACTGGAAATATAAAGGTGCAGACACGTCACTTGACAAACCACTTGACAATTGGCTGAACCAGGTGCGAGATACACTTGCCTCAAAAGACAGCTCAGCCATTGAATTTTTAGAAGACTTTAGAGGTAATCTTTTCAACGAAGAAATATTTGTTTTTACGCCAAAAGGCGACCTGAAAGTATTAAGAAAAGGAGCAACCGTCTTAGACTTTGCGTTTGATGTCCATACCGAAATCGGTCGGAAATGCACCGCAGGAAAGGTAAACAGCCACTTGGTGCCTATAAGTCATGTCTTGCAAAATGGTGACCAAGTGGAGATTCTAACCACCAAAAATCAGAAACCTTCAGAGGATTGGCTAAGGTTTGTGGTAACTTCAAAAGCCAAGGCAAGAATAAAAGATACCCTCAAAGAGTCCAACAAAGGATATGTAACAGAGGGTAAAGAGCTAATAATAAAGAAGCTGAAAAATCTTGGCTTAGAAAATAACCTAGAGACGTTTAACCAGCTGCGGGCGTTTTTTAACAAGAAAGACTACAACGAATTGTTTTATTTCTTCGGAAAAGGATACATTCTACCGGATGAAATCAAGAAGTTCAAACACGAAAGAGAAGCTCTTGTAAATCGTCAGAAAAAAATTGTCATCGACGAAAAGGCCTTCAAGGATGCAAAGAGCTTTGAAAAAGAAATAAAACAAACCAAAGGCAACGACACCCTGCTTATTGGCGATGACATGCAGCACATCGATTTCACGCTATCAAGATGTTGCAATCCTATTCCTGGTGATGACGTTTTTGGATTTTTAACCATTAATGAAGGCATAAAAATCCATAGAAATCTCTGTCCAAATGCCCAACAATTACTCTCAAACTATGGAAACAGGGTGATAAAAGCACGTTGGGCGAGTCAAATTGAGAAATCCTATTTGGTGTCAATAGACCTCAGTGGAATCGACAGAGTGGGTATGATTCAAGATATTTCGAAGGTAATTTCTGGAGAATTACACATAAACATGCGTGGATTGTCGGTAGAAACTTTCGACGGAATATTTGAGGGGAAAATAAAAGTGTATGTATTTGATACCAAACATTTGGATATTCTGATGTCAAAATTGGAGGAAATAGATGGTGTAAGCAATGTATCAAGAGGACAAACAGAATAAATAGAGCATGAATAAAACAAAAATAATAAAAGCACAAATCATATTGTTTCTGGTAACAATTAGCATGTTTGCTAAAGCACAAGACTCGAGCTTTGTGGCAGCAATGACTTACAAAAGAGGTGTTTTAGACACAAAAATCCTTCACTTGGGAACCGCAATTAAACAGAAAGAAATATTGAGTCTTTATACTAATGAGGATGCAAAAAAATCAATTCAACTTTACAAAAAATCTAAATACTTTCTTCCAGCTGGGCCTCCACTTGTTTTGGGGGGAATTTATCTCGGTTATGATGCCATAAAAGGCACAAAAATGCAGACCGAAGTAGATGGAAAACTTTACACCTACTACGTACGACCTATAGAACAATTGTTAGGCGGAATTGCCATATTTGCAGTAGGGATTTGTATGATAGAATATGCCAATGAGTTTAAAGCAAAATCTGTGGACCTTTACAATGAAAAGTTAAAAAGCAAAGCGAAGTCAAAAGAATTAGACCTCAAAATTGGATATACGCCCAGCCGAAATTTTGGCCTTTATGCTAACTTTTAACAATTTTATTTTTTCTACCATTAAAACCCTTAATTTTGCATTTTAAAAATTACCTAAGACGCAATTGGGCTCACAAACGCTATGGTATTAGAAAATAACAAAAATTTTCAAGCGGCTAAGCAGATTTTTACGGCTTACCTTGAAAACAAACAGTTGAGAAAAACCCCCGAAAGGTATGCTATTCTTGAAGAAATATACAACAGAGGCGACCACTTTGATGTAGAGGACTTGTATATTTCGATGAAAAACAAAAAGTACCAAGTAAGCAGAGCCACGGTGTACAATACCCTTGACTTGTTGGTAGAATGCGACCTAGTAACCAAGCACCAATTTGGTAAAAACCTTGCCCAATACGAAAAATCTTATGGGTTTAAGCAGCACGATCACCTAATATGTATGGACTGCAACAAAGTGAAGGAGTTTTGTGACCCAAGAGTTCAAAATATCCAAAATATGGTGGGTGATTTCCTAAATTTCGAAGTGATGCATCATTCTTTGATCTTTTATGGAAACTGCAAAAACGCTGAATGCGAAAATCGAGTAAAGAATTAATACTAAAATATAACGTAAATTAATGGTTGACATTTTATTGGGACTTCAATGGGGCGACGAGGGCAAAGGGAAGATTGTGGACGTTTTGGCTCCTGATTATAAAGTAGTTGCACGTTTTCAAGGCGGACCAAATGCTGGGCATACGCTTGAGTTTGATGGTAAAAAACATGTTTTACACCAAATTCCATCAGGAATATTCCGTGATGACTGTATAAATATTATTGGAAATGGGGTGGTATTGGACCCAATCATTTTCAAGAAGGAAATTGATGGCTTGGCTTCTTATAACATTGATTTTAAGAAAAACCTGTTCATTTCTAAGAAAACAGCCATCATCATACCTACGCATAGACTCCTTGATGCCGCCTATGAGCAAGCCAAAGGAAGTGCGAAAATTGGCTCAACATTGAAAGGAATCGGACCAACTTACTCCGACAAAGTATCGCGTCAAGGGTTGAGACTTGGAGATATTCTTTCTGTAAATTTTAAAGAAAAATATCAAAAACTCGTAAATAGCCACAAGCAAATTTTAGACTTTTACAAGTTTGAATATACTTTGGAAGACACCGAAAAAGAGTTTTTTGCTGCTTTAGAATTCATCAAAACCTTCAACTTGGTAGATGGAGAGTATTTGATAAATAGCCAATTAGCTGAAAAAGGCACAAAAGTATTGGCCGAAGGGGCTCAAGGTTCATTACTTGATATCGATTTTGGTTCTTATCCGTTTGTAACAAGCTCAAGCACCACTGCAGCCGGCGTTTGCTCAGGTTTGGGTGTAGCCCCTTCGAAAATAAACGAAGTGTATGGCATCTTCAAAGCATACTGCACTAGAGTAGGTTCTGGCCCATTCCCAACGGAATTGTTGGAAGAAACTGGTGAGAAAATGCGTAAAGAAGGAAGAGAATTCGGAAGCACAACTGGCCGTCCACGCAGATGCGGATGGATGGATCTACCTGCTTTGAAATATTCTATTATGCTTAATGGCGTTACTCAGTTGGTGATGATGAAAGTAGACGTACTCAATATTTTTGATGAAATCAGTATTTGTACACACTACGAATTGCCCGACGGCAGCACTACAGAAGAGCTTCCTTATGATATTTGTGATGTTGAAGTAAAACCAATTTACAAAACATTCAAAGGCTGGAACTGCTCACTGGAAAATATTACAGATTTTGACAAAATGCCAGAAGAGTTAAAAGCTTACACGGCCTATATAGAAAAAGAAGTTGGTGTGCCTGTAACTTATGTTTCTACTGGCCCAGATCGCACAGCCACGCTTACGAGAGCATCTGGCTTATGAACAAACACTTAGCAGGTTATTTATTTGCTGGAGAAACTATCTTCGGCATAAAAACAGCAGATTCGACTTTACACGAAAGTGTATCTGTCGAATCTGCGGTTAAACCTGTGATAGAGACGCCTAAACCTGTTGTAGTTACTACTATCCCAAAAGACGTTACCCCTAGCAATGTTGAAGTTTCACCCAAAGTGGTGCATTCAAATAAAAGTTTGATTATTGTTACAAATTCACTTTCAGAATCAGAAAGAGAGCTTTTATCCAAAATATTGATTTCTGTAAAACAGCATATTGAAAATGCTGAAATAGTAGAATTATCCAAGAATCCAGATACACGACTTTCAAATTATGCCTCCGCCAAAGAAATTATAAGCTTCGGCATTGGAATGAGTAAGTTAGGAAACGACCTGTTGCTTTTCCCTTATCAAAGTCAACAGCATCAGAATGTTAGGTATCTTTTGGTAGACGATTTACCCGCCATTCAATCAAATCAAAAAGACGAAAAAAGATTGCTATGGGCGGCTCTGAAAAGCATGTATCAAGTGTAATATTCTCCCGTTGTTCTCCTTCCAAAATCATAATTAGACGACAATTTATGTCGCTCATTTTCTCCATTTAGCCTTTTAATAATTATTGAAAGATGCCAAAACCGAAAACGGTACCGTTTAATGGTTTTTTTAAAACAATCCCCGTCACTTATCCGAAATTCTCTGCCATTTATCGAATTACATTATGATTAGTAGAAAAGCAACACCAATATTGCATCACTAATGATAATTAAAGCTTTCCTGCAAAACAAGAAAAAAACATGAAACTACTTTATTCAAAACCTTTGATGACAAGTAATCCGATGAGATTACCATCTATAGGGGTTCTGTCTACCGAGACAGAAATGCAAATGCGTGTTGCCGGCAAAAGAAAGCTTATTGACCTGAACGATATAGTTTATCTTAAAAGTGCAAAGAACTATACCATTTTTAAACTTAAAAGTGGCAAAGAAGTGATAAGTTCTAAGACTCTCGGTCTGTTTGAAGAGGAGTTGAAAGGTGTGTCAAACTTTGTTCGCCCTCACAGATCTTATATCGTTAATTTTGACTTTGTTAAAGACCTATTGTTCAACTGTCGCGGTGGCGAGTTATTTATGGACAATGAAATTATTAATATCTCTCGTAGAAAAGCTGCCGACTTTAGAAGGCACTACAGGCGTTTTTTAACCGCTTCTGGTAAAAACGTGAGTTCTACGATAAAGATGAAGACTAAACTGAGAGTGTCTTGATAAAAGCACTTAGACGTTAATTTTTACTTTTTGGGTTACAAACAATGAAGCGTTGCTGTGCGACGCTTCATTTTTCATTTATACTCTTTCAGGTCTTTTATTCAATTATTGATTCATAAACGATGTCATGAATCCTTTTTCTTGTTTTGTTTTTAATAATCTTATTGTTTTCTGAAGAGGGAAACACCCTATTCGACAAAAAGATAAATATAAGCTCTTTCTCTGGGTCAACCCAGGCTGCTGTTCCGGTGAAGCCCGTGTGGCCATAAGTAGACTCTGAGGCATACTGAGACACGCTTGGGTCATCTTTTATCGGTTTATTCCAGCCGAGCCCTCTATGACTCACTGCAGATTGTTTTGAAGTAAAATAGTCAATTGTATTCTCAGAAAAATAGCGGGTATCTTCATATTCTCCTTTGTTGAGATTCATTTGAAAAAGCTTCGCCAAGTCCCAAACATTACTAAATAGGCCTGCATGGCCGGCAACACCACCCAAAAGTGCAGCATTGGGGTCATGAACGGTTCCTTTTATCTGTGAATTTCTGAAGTCAGTCGTTGTTTCTGTTGGAGCAATATTTGTTGTATTTTTTTTGTCTAAAATATTGAAGCCTGTATTGTACATCCCCAATGGTAAGTAGATTTTGGAATCAACATAAACATCCAAACTTTGTCCTGAAATTTTTTCTACGATATGTTGCAAAATAATTAAGCCTAAATCTGAATAAAGGTATTTTTTAGAGCCTCCCGAAGGTACTAAAGCACTGTTGGCAATCCACTGAAAAACTGAATCTTTTATCGCAGGTTTTACAAAAAGACTATCAGATACTTTTAGAAGGGATTTATCTCCGTTTTCCTTTTTAAAATACTTCGGGTTAAGGTTGTTAACATTGTCTTTTGTGTTGTCATAAAATGGAATAAATGCCTTTAGACCCGCCTGATGAAGCAGAATGTCCCTTATTGTAATATCTTTCTTGTTTGTCTTTGACAATTCAGGCAAATAGTGAGACGCTTTTAGATTTATATCTATTTTTTTCTGATCATAAAGCATCATTATTGCTTGTAATGTGGCCGTAACTTTGGTGAGAGAGGCCAAGTCAAACAATGTCTGGCCATCAACGGGTTCATCACCACCATATTTAAGATTTCCGAATGACTCATAATAAACCACTTTCCCTTTTCTTGCCACCAAGATTTGACAACCCGGAAATTCTTGATTGGAAATACTATTGTTTGCTATCAAACGAATTTGATTCAACTTGCTTACATCCATACCCACCTCTGAGGCAATACCCCAGCCTATTCTCCCCAGTGACTCACTATTGATACCAAAATTAACCTTGCCGTCTAATGCAAGAGTATTCACTGGTATTTTTCCTCTAGCCCCATCAATGCCAAAAATAATATTAGCCACTGCAATGTGGGCTTCTGGTTCGTCTTCAAAACCACAAATTACCGTTTCAAACTCATCGAATAATTTCAAACTATAAGGATTCCCAAATACACAAACAATTACTTTCGTCTGTTTTTGAAGTTCTCTGATGATTTTAATAGTTTCTGGAACAACGCCAAAGTTTCTACTATCTAGATTGTGCATTCCATGTACGCCAACAATAACTAAATCCTTTTGTGCTACTTGTTCAACAACCCAAGTCCAGTCGCTTGACTTTGAAGGCTTAAAAGGAATATTATAATTGGCTATATTGGAATAGTTTGACATTGTTTTTTGAAAAACATTGTCTTCTTTTCCTGCAATTGATAAAGAGGCATAAGCGACATTTTGAGAATTCGCCAATGGAAGCAACCCGTCTTCGTCCTTAACTATTGTGCTTGCTTGGTCAAATATCTTTTGGGTGATATCTTTTGACTTTTGATTGTTTAGGTCTGCAAGGAGGTTTTTAAGGTCCACTGGCTTATATTTATTAAGTCCCACCCAGTATTTAGACATCAAAATTTTTCTTACTTTATGATCAAGGTCAGCTACTAACAAGGTGCTATCAAGAAATTTCTTGTGTAAAGTCTCATAGGCAATATCTATATTTCCAGTTTGCAAAAGTAGATCATTCCCTGCTTGAAAAGCCTTAACCTCCGCCAACCCTGTTGGAAAGTATTTTAATAACCCCCTCATGTTAAGGGCATCAGTTACCACCAAACCATTAAAATTCATTCCTTTTTTTAGGTATTCGTTAATGATTTTTCCTGAAACACTCGCGGGCGTATTCGGAGAGTCATCGAGCTGGGGAACATGCAAGTGTCCAATCATTACGCTGGCTATGCTATCTTCAATCAACGCTCTGAATGGCATCGTTTCTACTTCGTTTATGTGCTTAAAGGTATGATTAAGAACAGGTAAAGCATAATGAGAATCTTCGCCCGTGTCTCCATGACCTGGAAAATGTTTCGCACTGCCCATAACGTTGGCCTTTCTGAGTCCTCTGGCATATGCCAAAGAAAGATTTGTTACGTTAGCCACCGACTCTCCAAATGAACGAAAGTTGATAACTGGGTTTTTGGGGTTAGAATTAATATCCACATCTGGAGCAAAATTGATATGAATACCCAATCTTTTACATTGTTTCCCTATCTCAAAAGACATTTTTTCTATTAAGTCTACATCACCAGTAGCACCCAATGTAATTGCTTTTGGAAAAGAGAAAGCATCATCCAATCTCATGCCTAAGCCCCACTCTCCATCAATACCAATAAGCAGTGGCGTGGTGGCGGCATTTTGATATCTATTGGTTAATTCAGCTTGTTTTAATGGATTTCCTTGAAAAAAAATAACTCCTCCCAAATGGTATTTCCTAATTTGTTCTTCTACTCGCCTGTAGTCATTTTCATTTCTGTTGGTAAAGGCTGAAATCATAAATAGCTGACCAATCTTTTGCTCTAACGACATTGTCGCCAAAACACTATCTGCCCATAAAATTTGTTTTTGCTTAAAATCAACCGGTTTTTCTATTTTTAAATCTTCTGCTAGTCGTTTAAGGGGATGGTTGGCAGACGTGAAAAGTGTCCAAATTCCCAGAAGTATAGAAATTGTTCCAAAAAAAGAATGGGATTTTTTCATTGATAAAGAGGTTTCGAATTACAAAAAAGCACTTTTTCTCAAAGAATTAAAAATTTTTAATGGGACAATAACCCAAATGGTCTCTCAAAAGGCAGTTTAAGAAGATAGAATTGCCCTTTTTCACGAAGAATATATATATTTTTCAGAGTACCTATAATTTTCGTAAATTTGCGGCTCGGTTTGGGGTCTTGTTGATTTCAAACGCCCAATTAATACAAAAAATATGCTGACTGTTTCTAATCTTTCGCTGCAATTTGGAAAGCGAGTTTTGTTTGAAGATGTAAATTTAAAATTTGTACCCGGTAACGTATATGGTCTTATAGGAGCAAACGGTGCTGGGAAAACCACTTTCGTAAAAATCCTTTCGGGTGAGTTAGACCCTACCTCGGGTAGAGTTGGGTTGGATCCGGGCGAAAGAATGTCGGTTTTAAATCAAAATCAGAACGCCTTTGACGAGTTCACTGTACTTGACACAGTTTTACGAGGAAACGAAAGGCTATATGAGGTAATGCTTGAGAAAGATGCAATATATTTAAAGCCTGATTTTAGTGAGGAAGACGGTAACAAAGCGGCAGAATTAGAAGGTGAATTTGCCGAAATGAACGGTTGGGAGGCTGAATCTGATGCTGGTTCTTTGCTTTCAGGTTTGGGGGTAACCGAAGACCTCCATTATTTGTTGATGAAAGACATCAACCCAACCGAAAAAGTTAAGGTTTTGTTGGCTCAAGCACTTTTTGGAAATCCGGACGTTTTACTTTTAGATGAGCCTACCAACAACTTAGACATTGAGTCCATATTGTGGTTGGAAAATTTCTTGATGAACTTCAAAAACACTGTAATAGTAGTGTCGCACGATAGACACTTTTTAGATAACGTTTGTACTTATGTGGCTGACTTAGACTTTAAAAAAATATCGATCTATGGTGGAAATTACTCGTTCTGGTATGAATCTAGCCAATTAGCCGCTCGCCAAAAGGCTGACCAAAACAAGAAAGCTGAAGAGAAGAAGAAGGAGTTGGAGGACTTTATCCGTCGTTTTTCTGCCAACGTAGCCAAGTCTAAACAAGCCACTGCACGTCAGAAAATGATTGAGAAGCTAGATATTACGGCCATTCAACCTTCGTCAAGACGTTATCCGTTTATTGGATTTAAGCCCGAAAGAGAAGTGGGCGACCAAGTATTACAAGTGGACAGTATGAGTTACAAAAATGAAGAAGGCGTTTATCTTTTCAAAGACGTGAGTTTTTGGGTAGGAAAAAACGACAAGATTGCGTTTTTGAGCAAAGATGGACAGGCCGTATCGGCATTTTTTGACGTTTTGAGTGGTAAAAAACAAGCTACAGAGGGTGGATTTAAATGGGGTGTAACCATCACTAATGACTATCTACCAAATGATAACTCTGATTATTTTTCAGACAGCAGCATGATTTTAGTAGACTGGCTAAGACAATATTCTACAGAAAAAGACGAATCATTTATTCGAGGATTTTTGGGAAGAATGCTCTTTTCGGGCGAAGAAGCACTGAAAAAGAGTTCGGTACTTTCAGGAGGAGAAAAACAACGTTGTATGTTTTCCAAAATGATGCTTTCTAACTCCAATGTCTTGATATTTGACGAACCAACCAACCACTTGGATTTGGAGTCGATTCAAGCACTAAACAAAGGTATGGAAGACTTTGACAGCAATATATTGTTTGCTTGCCATGACCACCAACTGACCAACTCCGTGGCCAACAGAATCATAGAAATCGGGCCGAAGGGCTGTTTGGACAAAATGATGACTTTCGATGAATTCCTGACAGACGAAAGAATAAAAGGACAGAGAAAAGAGATATATTAAGCTTTAAAATCAATACCTTTAGCCACTCAATTTATTGGGTGGCTTTTTTTGTTTTCATAGTTTTTAAGTTGCTAGTTTTAAGTGTTTTCTGAGTTGAAAAAATTTGGCACGAAAATTTCAAAGAATATTATTAAAAATTAAATAATTTTTGAAAATTAGCGTTTAGTTTATGCTTTTAAGAAAAAATAAGGCCTTGGTGAAAAAGATAATATTGATCGGTGTTTGTTCTGGCTTGAGTATTGGAGTATTTGCTCAGCAAATGGTACTCAAGTCGCAGACCGTAGGAAACAATTCCTTGGTAAAAAATACTGGTTTACCTATTGAAAAAAAAACGCCTTCTAACTCTGCTCTGACAAAAACTAAACAAGAAGTACCGACCACTCTTGAAACTACAGCTGAGGTTGTGATAGTAAACAAAACTGCTCCAGCGGGTGTTGACATCAATTTTGTTCCGCTATTCGGTGGTTTCACCAAGACAGAATCTCAAGAAATCGACGACCACATGTTTCTTTCAGATTGCGACAAACAGTTTAAATCTAGGACGGAAGGAAGCGAGTTTTTTTCTAAAATGGGCTGGGATTATCTTGCTGATGGCGACAAAAACACCGCCATTCATCGGTTCAATTTGTCTTGGTTGCTGAGTCCTGAAAACGTTGATGCTTATTGGGGCTTGGGAGTGATAGAGTTTCAAACTGCTAATTTTCCGAATGCCATAAAGCTCATGAACAAGGGCTTAGAAATTTCAAAAGAATCGAATTATGTACTGATGGTTGACTTGGCCACTGTTTATATAAAAACAGCACTTAACAACCCAAACTCAATGATAGAAACGGCAAACGCACGCAACCTACTCTCGAAATCGTTGGAAATTCAACCCAAATATACCCCTGCTTATATGCAGCTTACTTTGGTAAATATCATAGAAAACAAGCTAGATGAAGCTTGGGGAAGTTTCCATCAAGGGTATGATCTAAATACCAAAGAGGTGAATTTTGAAATATTGACAGAACTTTTGAAAAAAAAGGGAGATCCCAAGGGTATTTTTAAGTGAAATTGTCTAAGTAATTCTTTTCTAAGAAATCCTTCTTATTACAAAAAACAAAAAAATCCGTAACTTGCAGAGAATTTAAACTCAAGTTTAAACTCAACAATCAGCCAAGTGAAGAAATTATTCATCCTTTTCGTTTTCAGTTTTTTTTCTGCCAAAAGTCAATCTCTCGATGTTCAATTTGACCAAATCCGTGATAATACTGCCAAACTAAGGGCATTCTTTTCGGCTATGCCCAAAGGCGGAGATTTGCATCACCACTACGATGGCTCTATTTATACCGAAACATTTATTGATTATGCCGTAAAGAATGATTTTTGGCTCAATATCAGTACTTTAGTTGTTCAAAAAGAGTTTTCTGGCAATGTTCAAAAAGATAAAAGCTGGCGAAAAATTTCAGATTTAATTCAGAAAAATGAGTTTGGCGTTTATAAACAAAAGCTTCTGGAAAAATGGTCGAGTAAAGACTTTCATGCTTCAAAAGGCCCCTCCGACGACCACTTTTTTAGCACTTTCGATGGCTTCAGTCCAGCTAAAGACCGAGAGATAGTTTCTGGACTTGGGGAACTAAAAAATAGAGCCTTAAAGGAAAATGTGAGTTATATCGAAACTATGTTTCTGCTGTTTTTCAAAGGAAAAAATGGCAACGAAGTCGATGCTTTTAACACACCCCTTAGAGTTGCTCAAGCCAAGCAAAGTGAGGAGGATTTGGAAAAAATATTGGATGAAATGCATGCCTATTTCATGAAAAACGGGGCAGAGAATCAAGCAAAAATTTATAATGAAGGTTTGGCAAAAATTCATAATTCTAACAAGATTGATGATCAAAACTTCACCCTTCGCTATCAAAATGCAATACTGCGACTTAAACAGCCAGCAGAAGTCTTTGGAGATTTGCTTGTTTGCTATCTAAGCGACCAAGGCAGCCAGCTAATTAATGGTGTGAACATTGTGGGGCAAGAAGATCGTGATGTGGCCATGAATGATTATTGGCTTCACATGCAAATGTACAAATACCTAAACAAGAAGTTTCCGAACACCAAAAACGCACTTCATGCAGGCGAACTGTCACTTGGATTGGTGAAGCCTGAAGATCTGTCTTGGCACATCAATGAAGCCATTTCTGTAGCCAATGCGAAGCGAGTTGGACATGGAATAGACATGCCATTTGAAAAAGATGCTTTTTCGCTTTTGAAAAAAATGAAAGACGAGCAAATTGCAGTAGAAATTAACCTGACGAGTAATGAATTTATTCTGAATGTTAAAAACGACGAGCATCCCATTTCGCTTTATCATCAACACGGTGTTCCTATCGTAATTTCTACGGACGATGCTGGGGTTTTAAGAACCAATCTTACGGAACAATACGTTTTGCTGGCTAAAAGATATCCAGAGTTTTCTTATTCAGAAATTAAGCAGCTGGTTTTCAACAGTATTCGCTTTTCTTTTATTGAAGAGGAAAGTTTGAAAACTTCTATTTTGAAGAAATTGGAAAATGATTTTCTTGAATTTGAGAAAATAGTTTTTGAGAAGTGAAAGAACACGGATTTAACTGATTTGACACGGATAGAATTTCTTTTTCTTTCTACCTTTTTTTATCAACAAATTTATATTTTCTGTCAAACTTACACCATCCCACCATTCACCGAAAGCGTATGGCCATTGATAAATGAAGCCTCCTCTGATGCCAAAAACAGGTATGCATTGGCGATGTCTATTGGTAATCCCATACCTTTTGAAGGTATTTCGGACACCATTTTATCTATAACTTCCTGAGGCATAAGATCTGTCATGTCGGTTTTTATAAAACCTGGAGCTACAGCATTTGCTGTGATATTGTGTTTTCCGAATTCCTTGGCCCAAGTTTTTACCATGCCGATTATCGCAGCTTTTGTGGCCACATAGTTGGTTTGTCCGAAGTTTCCAGAAATTCCGACTATTGACGAAGTGCAGATTATTCTACCATACTTTTGTTCTACCATGTATGGAACCACTGCTTTCGTGCAGTTAAAAACACCAGTCAAATTCACGTCGATTACAGACTGCCATTCGTCATGCGTCATTTTGAGCATGCTTTTGTCACGAGTGATACCAGCATTGTTGATTAAAATGTCTACTTTCTGATGTTGACTGATAATTTCAGCTACCGCCTTTCCTATCGCCTCAGGATCAGTTACTGCCACTTTCATGAACTGACAGTTTCCTCCTGCTTTAAGTATTCCGTCAGCAGTTTCTTGGCCAGCATCAAGTAAATCCCAGATGATGACTGTTGCCCCTTCTTTGGCAAAAAGTTCTGCTGATGCTTTTCCGATTCCTCTTGCT
Organism: Lacihabitans sp. CCS-44; assembly: GCF_024343735.1. Classification (GTDB taxonomy): domain Bacteria; phylum Bacteroidota; class Bacteroidia; order Cytophagales; family Spirosomataceae; genus Leadbetterella. Next base: position 413,472 of record NZ_RJUE01000060.1, on the reverse strand, counting down.
CCGCCTGTGATGACGGCTACTTTATTGTTTAGTTTCATTTAGTTTTAAGGTTGATGTTTTGGAAAACTTTCCAAGTTGGCTATTCAAAGTCCGTGAAGACACAGACTTTGGCGACTATATTACACCCCAGGCTTTACAAAAGGTAATTTCACCACTTGTGCTTTTACCAATTTTTCTCTGATTTTTACAAAAATTTCAGTTCCTACTTTACTAAAATCGGTTTTTACAAAACCCATCGCAATACCCTTATTCAAAGTTGGTGATTGTGTCCCTGAAGAAATTTCGCCAATCGTATTTCCGTCTGCATCACAGATTTCGTAGTGACTGCGAGGTATTCCACGGTCAATCATTTCAAGGCCAACCAATTTTTGCTTTAAACCAACTTGCTTTTGAGCCAACAGGTTTTCACTATTGATAAAACTTTTGGTGAATTTGGTCACCCAGCCCAAGCCTGCTTCAAGCGGCGAAGTAGTATCTGTGATGTCATTGCCATAAAGACAATAGCCCATTTCAAGTCTCAACGTATCTCTTGCTCCCAAACCAATTGGTTTAATATCAAATTCTGCTCCTGCTTCAAATATTTTTTTCCAAACCTCCTCTGCTATTTCATTTGGCAGATAAATCTCAAATCCGCCTGCTCCTGTGTAACCTGTGGCCGAAATTGTAATGCCTTGATGACCCGCAAATTCGCCTTTAACAAAGGTGTAATAGTCCATTGTAGACAAATCGATACTGGTCAGCTTTTGGAGCGTTTCAGTAGCTTTCGGACCCTGAACTGCAAACAAACTCGTTGCATCAGAAAGGTCTTTCATTTCAACGCCAAAAGTATTGTGGCTCGAAATCCAGTTCCAATCTTTTTCTATGTTTCCCGCATTGACGACCAACATATATTCGTTGTCTTGTATTTTATAAACCAAAAGGTCATCTACTACCCCGCCCTCTTTGTTGGGTAAGTATGCGTATTGAATTTTACCATCAAACAAAACTGAGGCATCGTTTGAGGTTACATATTGAATCAAATCCAAAGCTTTTTCGCCTTTCAAATGAAACTCACCCATGTGCGACACGTCAAATACGCCCACGCCCTCACGCACACAACGATGTTCTTCATTGTCAGATGAATATCTTACAGGCATATAAAAGCCTGCAAAAGGCACCATTTTGCCACCAATCGATTCGTGAAAGTCACTGAGCGTTATTTTCTTTGCGTCCATTTATTGATTTTGATTTTTTTTTACAAAGATAATATTTGTTCCTTACGGTTTGTAAATAACCTACTTTTAGCGTCCACTAATTTAAACATCCCTTAGGTATTAATCCGTAAAGACCTTTTTCAAAATCTTTTTTAGAGAAAATCACAAATCAAATTGCGGCTGTTGGGCAACCCTAGTCACCATTACGGACGCAAATGGACATCTGGCCTGTAAATCTCGAGTATAAATGTTGGATTTGTCAATTCTTTAAAACCAAATTGTTGGTACAACCCATGTGCGTCACTTGTATTTAACATTATCCTCCTTAGGTTTTTTATCCATTCCTGATTTGAAATGTGTGAAATCATTTTTTTTGAAACCCCCTGGCCTCGAAACTCCGACAAAACAAAGAAGTCTGCAAACCACCCAAATGTGTGATAATCTGTAATAATTCGTCCAAATCCAACTTGCTTATCATTCACAAATGCCCCTATACAGAATGAATTTTCAAGAGAGTTGTTCACTAAATCAAATGATATCCCTTTTGCCCAATATGACTCATTGCTTAGAAAACGATGTATTTCTTTTATATCCATGTTTTCCTTTCCTGTTTTAATTTTTATGTTATCCATAATTGATTCTGTTATTAAAAATATGATTTAAACTATTGCATATTCTCCAAATGCTCTGGCAACTGAATACCGACACTGTTTTCATCAGCAACTGGTGTTAGTCTTTTGCTTGGAATCGGGATAATTCCTGACCAAATGGGAAGTTCTTTGTCGGCTTCATCGTCATTGGGCATCCCTGTACGCATACGGGCCGATGCTTCTAGTATTTCGAAAGACAAAAGTGTGGTTTTATTGACCTCACTGGCTTTCATAGGACGAAGATAATCCCAACTGTTCGGTACTATTTTCTCTGTCAATTCTTGAAAAAAAGAAGCTTTTTCGTCAAACTCTTCGTGTTTTACTGCATTCGAGAAAATAATAACAGACCGATAATTGACTGAATGATGAAATGCAGACTTCGCCACCACCAAAGAATCGGTGAGCATCACCGAAATACAAACAGGTATTCCAGATTCTATTCCTCGTAAAAAATGGCTGCCCACAGAACCGTGGATATATAACCTATTTTCTTTCCTAACGAATGCTGTTGGGATAGAAAAAGGTTGATTATCAATGGCATAGCTAATGGTGCAAAATAAGGCTTCGTCCAAAATAGAATAGACTAGTTCTTCATCGTATTGTGTACGTTTGGGCATTCTACTCGTGGTAGTACGTGGGGTTTGTTGTATCATAATTTTCTTCGTTTTTAAAAAATTCTAAATCAAATTTCAAGTCTAAAATGATGGTAAACAATCTTCATTCCTTTGTTGAGGTAAAGTCTGTGGGCATCAAATCGTTGATGGCCCGAATCTAAATGAACGGCTGGCAACCCTTCCTCTTTCGCCATTTCTACAACAAAATCAAAAAGTGCTCCAGCGTAACCTTTTCCTCTCGCTTCGGGCAAAGTGCTGAGGTCGTCAATATAGATATACCTACACTCAAAAAGCGTAGTCATGTATCTGAACCCGCAAGCAGAAACGGCTTTTCCATTTTCTTCAATAAAAGCAAGCCGGTAGGATTCTTTTTTCATTTCTGGAACCAAAGAAAGGAATCGATCCAAGGTCAAATGCGGTCGCAAGGCCTGAATAACTTCCAAACATTTCTTTAAATCTTCTTCGGTTTCTGCAAATTTTATTTCCATCGTATTTTTTATTACACCACAAAGCTATACTTTTACTGGCTGACACAAATCGTCCAATATTTATAAAACAAGTAGTCCAATTTATGTTTCCTTTCAAGTCAAATATAACGATTGATAAATCACTAAAAAACCCGATCTATCAGCAAATTTCTCAGCAATTGATGGTTTTGATACGTGATGGAAAACTGTCTTTTGGTCAAAAACTACTCAGCTCTAGGGCTTTAAGCGAAGCCTTGGGCGTTCATCGAAAAACCATTACTCAAGTTTATGACGAACTTATAACTCAAGGATGGCTCGAAACCAAACAAGGAAATGGGACTTTCGTGGCTCAAAATCTACCTGAAATAATCCCACAATTTTTAGAAGAAAATCAAAAAAATCAAAAATCAAAAAGTGCTGGATTTGCATTTGAAAAGAAAGATTTCCTTATCAGAGAAGTGATAAAAGCTACTGACAAACTTCATCTCGACGACGGTTTTCCAGACCCACGATTGGCCCCTTTGGCGGACTTGGCAAGAGCCTATCGCAGTAATTTGATTCTTGGAAATTCTTATCAAAAACTCGGCTATGGTGATACAAAAGGAAGTCTTTGGCTCAGAAAAGAGCTCGCAAAATATTTGAATGAGACTCGAGGACTGAATATCAATGAAAACAATTTGCTCATAGTGAGAGGCACAATAATGGGTTTGTATCTTACCAGTCTGGCATTTATTAAGGCGGGCGATAAAGTGGCCATTGGAGAATCTAGTTGGCAAAGTGCTAATATAAGTTTCCTACAAGCCGGTGCAGAGCTTTTGAAAGTGCCAATCGACGAAAATGGATTAGATGTGGATGCTTTAGAGGAATTATGTAAAAGCCATATCATCCGATTGATCTATATAACTTCGCACCACAACTATCCTACTACCGTCACGCTGAAGGCAGATAGAAGAATAAAGTTGTTACAACTGGCTCAAAAATACAAGTTCATCATCTTTGAGGACGATTATGACTATGATTTTCATTACCAAAGCCGACCGCTCATGCCTTTGGCTAGTGCAGATAACCAAGGCATGGTTTTGTATTCGGGCTCTTTCACCAAAAGCATATCACCTGCCTTTCGAGTAGGATATTTGGTGGCGACAGAAGACGTGATTGAACATTTGGCCCATTATAGAAGAATTATTGACCGCCAAGGCGACAATATGCTCGAAAACGCCATAGCCCAACTTTTGCACGAAGGAATAATCCAAAAACACCTACGCAAAGGCTTGAAAGAATATAAAAACAGACGTGATTTTTTCTGCGAAGAGCTTAAAAGGGTCTTTGGCGAATTGGTTGATTTTCAGATACCTGAAGGCGGAATGTCTGTTTGGGTAAAGTTTGCAGATGAAATAGACATACAGAAAACCACTGAAGTGGCCCTGAAAAATGGACTTTACCTCTCCAATGGCGTTCACCACAATGTAGAATGGAAGATTAAAAACTATACCCGGCTTGGCTTTGCTTCGTCTACTATTGAAGAGTTGAGGGAAGCGGTTGAGGTGTTGAAACGTTCCGTGCAGTTCACTTCGGTTTGACATTTAGATTTCTACTTTGAAAATATATTGTAGAATTAGGTTATTTTTACGACTGAAATTTGTTTCATGAATTAAGAATATTTCTTTCCCACTCGTTAATAGCAGATTTTTAGCCGTCGTAGAGATTTTTGGTTTTACAAACTAATATCGCATAATTGAAACAAATTAAAAAAAACACTGTGTTTCACTTTGCACAAAAACCATAAGTACACATTTGTGTAAGCATGCACTGGGAGAGCTAAAACCAACTGAGAGACTAACAAATTCTACGGTACAATTGGTAAAGTGATTACATCAGAAACAGAAGGGGTTGGTTAGACCATATATAAAGGAATGACACTAGTAAAGTTGAAAATCTTGCAAAAACCACTGAATTAATTCAAGAAAAAATGAAAACTATTTTATTAGGAATTTTATCGCTAATTTTCGGTCTTGGTTTTTATATTTATATGAAAAAAACCACATCATTAAAAGAAAGTGCTGGTCTATCTTGGGTAGCAAATATAAGAGGTTATTGGGCAGCAATAGGAGCAATTTTATTGGGTATTTCAATGATTTATAGAGAATTTGTCAAGTAAGCACGTATTTTACAAAGACCTTTACATTTGCAGTTGTGAAAGAGGTCCATCTCTTGAAGGATATTTCCTTCATATCATTCGCCAATTGACTTAAAAAACAGCAAAATTGAAATAAATGAATATAAAAAACATTTTGTTTTAGTTAGCTCAAAGAGGGAAATACTCGTTTAGAAATGCAAGAACCCTATTCATGGAAATTAAACTGTAAAAAATACTGCCCTACTCCTTAAACCTAGGCTTAATTATCAATCTCAAAGACTGATCATAAGTGATATAACTCCAAAGCCAGTTTATGAATATCAGGATTTTGTTTTTTACGCCCAAAATAGACATCAGGTGTACAAACATCCACACATACCACGCAAATGTGCCTTGGAATTTCCAGAATGGCAAATCCACCACGGCAAGATGTCGGCCAATGGTGGCCATCGAACCTAAGTCTTTGTATTTGAATGGCTTGTGGCTCTGATTATTGATAATTTTGGAAAAATTCGCTGCCAAAAGTTTTCCTTGTTGAATGGCCGGTTGAGCCATTTGTGGGTGACCGTTCGGGAATTCCGAGTCCGCTGTCATTAAGGCCAAATCGCCCAAGGCGAAGATATTTTGAAAACCTTCTACTTGGTTAAATTCGTTTACTTTAATTCTATTTCCTCTAGTAAAAATTTCGGAAGAAAAACCCTCAATTCCATTCGCTCGCACTCCTGCTGCCCAAACCACGTTGTTGGTTCTTATTTTCTCGTCTGTGTTGGTGTAGGCGTATTCCCCATCAAAGTCCACGATTCTCACGCCAGTTCTGATAATTACTCCAAGCTTTTCAAGATATTCTTTTCCTTTTACCGAAGCTTGATCAGACATTACTTCCAAAACTTCTGGTGACGATTCAAAAAGATAGATTTTCATTAAATTGAAGTCCAATTCTGGATAATCTTTCGGCAAAATTATCTTTTTCATTTCTGCCAATGTACCCGAAACCTCCACGCCTGTTGGTCCACCGCCAACTACCACCATGTTCATCAAGCCCTCTCTTTCTAGCGGATCTTGGGTGGTTAAAGCATCTTCAAGGTTTTGCAAAACTCTATTTCTTAAATAAATGGCCTCTGAAACTGACTTCATCGGAATGGCCTTATCTATCATATTTTGCATTCCAAAAAAATTGGTGTCTGTTCCCAGTCCCAAAACCAGATAATCATAAGAAATTTCACCCAAATCTGTCGAAATCGACTGTTTTGTGGCATCCACAGCATTTACTTTCGTAATTCTGATGTGGACATTCGGCATGTGTTGAAATATTTTCCGAAGTGGAAACGAAATAGAACTGGGCTCCAATCCGGCCATCGCGACTTGATAAAACAGCGGCTGAAACTGGTGATAATTATTTTTATCGATTAATACGATTTGGAAATTTTGTTTGGCGATTTTTTGAGCAAATACGAGGCCTCCGAAGCCTGCTCCTACAATTACTACTCTTTTCTGATTGGTTTCTGGTATGTTCGGATTCATATTTTAGTTAAATATTTCGATGATTTTATAGCTTAAAATCTATCTGATATTTCTTTGTTTTAAATGTAACACCTTTGTTTAGAGAACATTTTCGTGAGCAAAAATAGTTTCTTTTGACAAGATTTAGTTTCAAAAACATTTTTATAAAAACCAAAAACAGATTCGAGAATAGTATAAATTTGTTTTCTATTCAAAATCAACCTTTTAAATGAAAAAACTACTCTTCAGTCTCGTCCTTTTTATAGGATTGAGCTCTTTATCTTTTCAAAATATCAAATGGGTAGCCATTGGCGATTCCATTACCTATCTAAACGACCATCCTGAACAAACTGGCAATCGCGTTAAAAAAGGATATTTGACAAGAGTAACCGAAAAACTTCCCCATATTTCTTATGTAAACCAAGGTCATAATGGTTGGACTGCCATTCGAATTGCCGAAAAAATAGAAGATTTAAAAATAGAAAAAGCAGATATTTACACTGTTTTTCTTGGCACAAATGATTGGTGGGGAGGAAAACCGCTCGGTACTTTGGATGATTATGAGAAAAATACGGGAATTGGTACAGTTAATGGAGCTTTCAGAGTAATTCTTGACAAACTCAAAAGTCTGAACAAAGATGCCAAAATTGTCTTAATTACTCCTATGCAGAGAGGTGATTTTGTCTATTTGGCCAACATGAAAAACAATGCTTACGGGTCGTATAAAGACAAAAATGGACAGTTTCTTGAACAATTTGTTGATGCTATAAAGGCAATAGGAAAGGCTGAAAACATTCAAGTGGTGGATTTGTATCACAACAAAAAATTATCTGTTAAAAACGCGGTGAAATACAAACTTCTTAAAGACCCAAAAACAGGATTGAGTAAGAGATATAAGTATCCAGCCTATACAAAAATACCTTTTAATCCTGAAAAAGATGAATATCCATATCCTGAGGATGCCATAGCCATGACTTATGACGGACTTCATCCATCCGACAATGGCAATGAGATTATAGCAAACGCTATAATAAAGGCGTTTAATAAAAAGTGATTTTATTTGGCTAATATTGCCAAACATTTAACAACACAGTTTTGACCCCAAATAATTCAAAAATGCTCTTAGAAGTATTTAGCAATCACGAGGCCCTTTCTCTTGCAGTGGCCAAACACATTTTAGCATTGGTAAGAAATAAGCCAAATGCCACGTTGGTACTTACGTCTGGCAATACTCCCATACTTGCCTACCAAAAATTAACTGAACTGGCCAAAACAGAAGACTTTGATCAGACTTTTATTATCGGCTTAGACGAATGGGTAGGTATTTCGGGCGAAAGTGAAGGCAGCTGTAGGTATATAGTAGAACAAAATCTACTCAAACCTTTGAATATTCCTGAATCGAACTACGCTTTTTTTGATTCCATGACTGAAGATTTAGAATCAGAATGTAAAAGGGTGGACGATTTGATATTTGCCAAAGGCGGCCTTGATTTTATCCTTGTGGGCTTGGGAACAAATGGGCATCTTGGACTAAATGAACCTGGTTCTTCGTTTGATTCCTATTGTCAAGTGACTAATTTAGAAGAAGTTACTGCTATTACTGGGCAAAAATACTTTAATTCGAGTACGCCCTTGACAAAGGGAATAACAGTCGGATTGAAACATCTTTTAGACGCCAAAGAAGCTATGGTAATGGCCAATGGTGCTGGAAAAGCCGATATAATTAAAAGAATGATTTCGGAGGAAATAAACGAAAAACTTCCCGCTACTGTTTTAAGAAAACATAAGGACGGTTTGCTATGGATAGACAAAGAAGCGGCGGCCAATTTGTAATTTTTAGAAATGAAAAATATCGCAAAAATAGATTTCACTGGTGAGGTGGTTTTTAATACTTCAAAAAGTAGTGGAGCCGGAGGCCAAAATATCAATAAAGTCGAAACAAAGGTAGAATTAAGGTTTGATATTAATGCTTCTGCCCTTTTGGACGAAACTGAAAAAGAGAAAATCAGAGAAAAACTCAAAAACCAGATTAACCAAGAAGACGAACTTTTGGTGGTTTGCCAAGAAAGTCGGTCGCAGTTAAAAAACAAAGAATTGGCTCTCAAGAAGTTCAAGGAACTCTTGATATCGGCTCTAACTGTGCCTAAAAAGCGAAAACCAACCAAACCAACACTCGAAAAAATAGAAAAAAGACTAAAAACCAAGAAAGTAAACGCCGAAAAAAAGGCAATGCGGGCAAGGCCTATGCACGACTAGTGCAGCAGGCCGATCCGCCGCCGCCGTAAAGCCGCAATGCATTGCGGCTCAAGCATAGTAACACGCATTGCGGCTCAAGCACAGTAACACGCAATCATTGCAAAAAGCATAGCAACTCAGACACCTCAAACCGTAAAGCCACAATACATTAATAATCAAACCAATAACCAAAACCATGAAAAAAAACCTAATCATCGCCCTCATCACCATCACCACATGGAGCTGTCAACAAAAACATAAACTTATGGGAAAGACCATCAAAATTGGACAAAGTATTACGCATGAATTAGAAGGAAATCCTACAACAGGATACACATGGCAGTACAAAGCCGAAAATCCTGAAATAGTGAAAATATCTGAGGAAATTGTCTCTGAAAATAAAGAAGGTATGGTAGGAACGCCATCGAAGTTTAAATACAGAATAGAAGGTGTTAGTGCCGGTAGTACTCAAATAATATTCACCTACCGAAGATCTTGGGAAACAGATGTTCCTCCTGCTCAATCGGATACTTTGACGGTTAATGTTGAATAGTCTCTGTGATTTTTGCCACTAATACACAAATAAAACGTGTATTAGTGATTGTCTTAAGCCTATTTTCTATAATCTAATGGTGGCTTTCTGTCTCCGGCGAGTGACTTGTATTCAAAGTCTTTGCCTCCACGCATTTTATAAAGTTCTTCTTTCGATTTCTCAACCAAATCTGCGTCTGAAAACAAGTCTTTTGCAGTTAAAGCCATTGTTTTAGCTGCATTTATCATGCCTTTGTGCCCAATACTCATGCCATTACAAGCAACCGCTTGCCAACTATGTGCTGGCACACCAGGCACCCAAGTGGCAGTAGAAAGTCCAGCCGTAGGAACCACCCAACTCACATCACCCACATCTGTTGATGCTGGTGTAGCCAATCCCGAAGTGTATGGTTTTATTTGGTCTGCCGACTCTAGTGTGGCCAAAGAACTTGAGAAAACGGTCTTTCTGATATCCTCAGCAAACTTTTTCTCTTCTGTGGTGAATTTCACTCCTCCTACAATTTCAAGGTTTTTTTGCATGGCTTTAGCTAAAGTTTCGTTAGGTAGCAAATTGTACAAACCCGCCATAATCTCAAAACTCATCTTTGTTTCTGTACCCAAAGCTGCTGCTTGGGCGGCCTTTTGTACTCTATTCCAAACTTCTTCCAAGCCCTTAGCTGATGGGTGCCTGACGGTATATTCCACCATGGCATAGTCTGGAACAATGTTGGAAGTTAAGCCCCCGTTCTTTATCACATAATGAATCCTTGTTTCGGGTGAAATATGCTCTCTCATTAAGTTGACCATGTAATTCATGGCCTCTACGGCATCTAAAGCCGAACGACCCTTTTCTGGTGCTGCTGATGCGTGTGCAGCTAGGCCTTCAAATGTAAAGTTTGTAACTCGGTAAGCCAATGAAGAGTTTGGACTTGCGTTGTTATTATCTCCTGGATGCCAATTGATTACGGCATCTATATCTTTAAAAACACCTGCCTGCACCAAATATGTTTTTCCTCCACCTGCACCTTCTTCGGCAGGGGTTCCAATGAGTTTTATGGTGCCTTTTATTTTGTTTTTTTCCATCCATGCTTTTGTAGAAATAGCTGCAGCCACTGATCCTACCCCGAAAAGATTATGTCCGCATCCATGGCCGTAGCCGTTGAGTGCTTTGGCTTTTCTGGTAGGAATGGCTTCTTGTGAAAGACCCGGCAAGGCATCCATTTCGGCCAAAATACCTATTGTGGGATAACCAGACCCATAAGTTGCCACAAAAGCCGTTGTCATTTCTCCCACACCTTTTTTTACAGAAAACCCATTGGCCTCCAATTCTTTAATCAGCAAAGCAGACGTTTTTTCCTCCAAATAACCAGGCTCAGCCCATTGCCAAATCTGATCAGACATTTGGGTATATTTGGTGAAGTTTTGGTCGAGATGCGACACAATCTCATTTTGAGCAAACAGGTTTCCCGCAAAAATCAAACAAAAAAGAAAGACAACTTTTTTCATAATGCATATTTATTAAAAACTCAATTCTCACAACTCATTCATCACAACTCAACACTCAAAATCAGTTTAACCTAGGATCAACTGGGTAATTGGCCAAAACCTTGTAGTCTCCACCCATCCGTTTTAATACTGTTCGCCAAAATTGATTGGTGTATTCTTCAAACAACACCTCAGAGTTTATGTCTGAAAGAATCCAAGTGTTCTGTGCCAATTCGCTTCCTAACTGACCAGCACCCCAACCCGAATAACCAATAAAAAACCGAATATCTTCTGTTTTTATGGTACCAATGCTCAAAAGACTTTTAACAGATTCAAAATCGCCCGACCAAAAAATTCCATTGCCTAAATCGATAGAATCTTCAATCAAATGACCTAGGCGATGTACAAAATGCAGGGTATTTTGCTCCACTGGTCCTCCAATAAAAAGCGGAAATTCCACATAAATATCATCGACTACGTCTGCAATGGTGTTTTTTGAGACATTGTTTAACACCAATCCAAACGAACCTTCGTCGTTGTGTTCACAAATGAGTACCACGCTTCGTTCAAAGTTTGGGTCTCCCAGAAATGGCTCAGCTATGAGCACTTTGCCCGCATTTGGTGTTTCATTCATGAGGAAATTTTGTATTTTTGGCAAATTAGAAATTTCAAACAAATAAAAAACGATTTTTCGAAATTTATAGAATCAGAATTTTATTTCAACCAAAATAACCTCAAAATGAAAAACAGAAGGGATTTCTTAAAAAGTACTGGTTTGATTGCTGCTTCGGCCGTTTTTTCGCCACATGTATTGCTCAAAGCCACCCAGCCACAAAAGACCAAATTGGGCATAGCATTGGTAGGCTTGGGCTACTATAGCACCGATTTGATTGCTCCAGCATTACTCAAAACCGAACATTGCGAATTAAAAGGCATCGTGACAGGTACACCTTCAAAAGTAGAAATTTGGAAAAACAAATATGGACTAGCCGATAAAAATATTTACGACTACAACAACTTCGACCAAATAGCCAACAACCCCGACATTGACATTATTTATGTCATTTTACCGCCATCAATGCACCGCGAGTTTGTGGTACGAGGAGCGGCTACAGGCAAACATATTTTTTGTGAAAAACCCATGGCTCCCTCTGTGGCCGACTGCCAAGCCATGATAGACGCCTGTAACAAAAACAACGTAAAGCTTTCTATTGGCTACCGTTGTCAACACGACCCAAATCTTCAGCAAGTAATAAAAGTGGCCAAAGAACGACCATTTGGAAAGCCAAAAATGATAAATTCTGCCGCTGGATATTTTGATGGCCGCACCACGCACTGGAAACAAAACAAAGCCTTGGGCGGCGGTGTAATGGGCGATATGGGTGTATATGCACTGCAAGGAGCACGTATGGCTGCGGGCGAAGAGCCTATAAGTGTAATAGCACAAGCCTCCACAACTCGCCCCGAAATATACAAAGAAGTTGAGGAAACGATGATGTTCCAGTTGGAGTTTCCTTCGGGAGCGAAAGCGGCTTGCCAGTCGAGTTTTGGAATAAACATGAACCACCTGCAAGTAAACTACGAAAAAGGTTGGTTAAAAATGGAACCACAAAGCGGCTACGGCAACAACAAAGGCAGCATGTCTGACGGAACAATAATAAACTTTCCATTGCCAAGCCAACAACCCAAACAACTGGACGAAGACGCACTGTCTATCATTGAGAAAAAGCCTATGCTAGTTCCAGGTGAGGAGGGTTTGAGGGATATTAGAGTGGTAGAAGCTATTTATAAATCGGTGAAGAGTGGTGGGGTGGTGAAGATATAATTCTGTATTTATTCTGAGACTCAAAAATTGAGTCTCAGAATAATTCTATGTATCAATCCTCCTCCACAATCAAAACTCCCCAAGCTTCTAAATCTAAGGGGCTGTTAGCAGAAACTACTTTGTTCGAAAGCAATTCTTTCCCCTTTTTAAAAGAATATTGTATTTTCTGTGGTACAGCCGAATAATTAAAGAAATAACGAATGTTTTTACCTTGCTGGTTTACTCCTGATTTTAGGATAATTGGGAAGGCAAATTGTTGTTCTGTTTTCCAAAGGTTGGTTTTTTCGAGCGTACTTTTTACTATTTTTTCGGTCAAGGTTTGGGTAGTCATACAACCTACATAAGTGGCGGTGCCCTTACCAAATTGGTTTTGTGTTACTGCCGCATAAGTTCCCCAAGACGGATGGTCGTAATAGGCCAAAACTTTGGCTGTTGTGGGCGTTATCAACTCCATCCAGGAATTTACCGTGTTTTCTTTTCCTGCACCAAAAGGGTCGCCTTTTAGAGAAATATTTTGAGGAATCGTGAACTGGCTGTACGAAATTCCGCAAGCTTCGTTGATGATACCGGGCTGAATACTGGTTCTTACTTTCACGTTTTCGTCTGAAAACCCACTTTTGAAAGTATAAAGTACATGCCCGCCATCTTTTACGAACTGATTGAGTTTTTTCAATAAATCGTCGGAAGCGGCATATAATGCTGGAACAACGATTAGTTTGTATTTGCTCAACTCCGGATTCTTAGTTCCATCAATAAAATCAGTTCCTACATTCATTTTGTACAAAGCATCGTAATATGGGCGAAGAATATCGTTGTAGTTTTCTCTTGCTCCCCAACCAAAACTGAAAGCATTGAATGCCGTAAGGGCTTCGTTGCTGAACAATATGGCCACCTCGTTGCTTTTCTTCAAATCGATGAGTTTCTCACTCAATCTATCAAAATCTTTTCCAATAGTTTTGGCTTCGTTGTAGGTTGGATTTGGCTCAAAATCGTGGCTTAGCAATCCTTTCCAATACGTCTCGGCAGAGTTGTGGATAGAATGCCAGTGCCAGTATTCGAGCATATTTGCCCCTGATGCCAGATGACTAAAGGCCTGTAAACGCAACTGATTGGGATATGGCACCCATTGTGCAAAACCTTGTGCTTCGGTTTCAATAACAAAAAAGTTTTTGCCCCCTTTCATTGACCGAGTTAAATCGCCACCTAACGAAATTTCTATACCTGTAAGATTGTCTTGTGTTGGGTGATAAATGTCGATTCCAGCCACGTCAAGAGCTTTGGCGGCTGCAAAATGATCCACATCTGGCTGAATTCCATAAGAATACCCTCTCCATTCGAGGTCAAAATTCTGTGTTACAAACTGACTTGGTTTTGCATATTCTTTCACTATTTTGGTTTGCCAAGTCAAATAATCCGTTACGATTTGGCGTTGAAATTTCGAAAATTCTGAGTTCAAACTGGCATTGATTGATGCACTCTGTGTCCCGTTTACAGTAGGAAAATCATCCCAATTGTTGATTCTATTACTCCAATAATCTAACCCAAATTCCTTATTTACAGCATCTAAGGTCTTAAATTTGTCTTTCATGTATTGTACAAATGCCTTTTGTACATTTGGCCCTGCTGTACCATAATGTTTTGTTTCGTTATCTACTTGATAGCCTATTATGGCCGGATGGTCTTTCACGTGTTCCATGATTTTACGAATCACTCGCTCGGCATGAAACCTAAAATGCTCATTCGTAATGTCCATGTTTTGCCTGGCTCCATATTGGTTTTTTCCTCTCGCGGTTGTGGCCAAGATTTCAGGATATTTTTTTGCCAACCATGTTGGAAAAGCATAAGTTGGGGTACCAATAATGACCTTAATGCCGCCTTTGTGCATGGCTGCCAAAACTCGGTCTATGCTTTTAAAATCCCAAACATTGTCTTGTGGCTCCACTGTACTCCAAGTTGATTCCGCAATTCTGACCACGTTTATGCCTGCATCTTTCATCATTGCTACGTCTTTTTCAAGGCGTTCATATGGCATATATTCGTCGTAATATGCTACACCAAAAAGTAGTTTTTCTTTCTGGCCATTTTGTGCATTAACAGCCTGACAAATGATAAGGAATAAGGATAAAATCAAGCGAGTTTTCATTTAATTTCAAGGTTAGGTTTTCGTCTTCAAAAAAAATCCACCAAAATATAAATATATTGGCAACGTAAATTTTGCGATTTTTTTCTAAATCATTGGTTTATTGTTTAAATTATTGTGACAGAAGTCAAAATCCCTTTAAAATCTCTATCTCACAATTTCTTTTTATTAATTTTGAATATAATGCAATTACTATTGAAGACTTTCCTCTTTATTCTTTTGACTTGTTGTTGTGCTTCTGCCCAGTCTATTTTGGTTACATCAGGAGATACATGGAAATATCTCGACAATGGCTCTGACCAAGGAACAGCCTGGCGAAATGTAGGATTTAACGATGCATTGTGGGCATCTGGAAACTCCGAGTTAGGTTATGGAGAAGGCGACGAGACAACAGTAGTGAGCTATGGAGGCAATCCAGACACAAAACACATCACTACCTATTTTAGGAAAGTCGTTACGCTTTCGAGTACTTACAACAGCTTTATTTTAAGAGGAAAAAGAGACGATGGTGTTGCTATTTATTTCAATGGCGTACAAATATTCAAAGATGGTCTTAACGAGCCAATACTTTATAATACACTTGCTACAAACGCCGCTGACGATGGGCAGGTTTGGCTAAATGCTACTTTGCCGGGCAATATTCTACAGGTTGGGCAAAACACCATTGCGGTGGAAATTCATCAAACGGCCATAAACAGTTCGGATATTACATTCGACTTTGAATTAATTGGCCAAAACAGCACTTATATTTCGAGAGGGCCGTATTTGCAGATGGGTACCACAAACAGTATGCAGGTTAGATACAGAACAAATGTAGCTACAAGTTCAAAAATAAATTATGGAACCGATCCTAGTAATCTCAACAGTCAGGTTTCGGACAACATAGATAAAACGGAACACGTAGTTGACTTAATTAATCTTATTCCGAACACCAAATACTACTACAACGTTGCCAATTCTACTGAAGTAATACAGAGTTCGGCTCAGCACTATTTTTACACAGCCCCAACTGTGGGCACCGAAAAGAAAACCAAAGTTTGGGTAACTGGTGATTGTGGAACAGGCACAAGTACTCAAGCAAATGTAAAAAATGCTTTTCTAAACTACGTAGGAAACAGTTATATAGACCTTTGGCTTCTTCTGGGAGATAATGCTTACAGTTCTGGACACGATTACGAGTATCAGTCTTTGTTTTTTGAACCCTATCAAAACAGCCGAACGATGAAGCAAACCCCGATTTTTCCTGCACCCGGCAATCATGACTATTATAGTTCATCCCAAGCCAGCAGAAGCGGGGCTTATTTTCAGAATTTTACACTACCAACCAATGGCGAAATCGGTGGACCGCCTTCTTACAATGAAGGGTATTATTCTTATAATTACGCCAATATTCACTTTATAAGTCTAGATTCTTACGGAACAGAAACTGCAAGTTTATATCGCTTATCTGATACGCTTAATAGTCCACAAATAGCATGGTTAAAAGCCGATTTGGCTGCAAATACTCAAAAATGGACGATCGTTTATTGGCATCACCCTCCTTACACCATGGGCAGCCACAATTCAGACACAGAGCTAGAGCTTCGGTATATTAGAGAAAAAGTGCTCCCCATTCTTGAAAGAAACAACGTAGATTTGGTTCTTTGTGGCCATAGTCATAACTACGAAAGAACACGCTTAATAAAAGGGCATTACGGATTGGAAACTACTTTCAGTGCCAATACCCACAACCAAAGCAGCTCTTCTGGAAGATACGATGGCACTGCAGATTCTTGTCCATATGTAAAATCCTCCGCTTTACCCAACAAGGGCATCGTTTACGTAGTATCCGGCTCTGCCGGGTGGGTGAGCGGTATTCAGGGAAGTTATCCGCATGATGCAACAGTATATTCCAATTCTGCAACGGGCGGCTCTATTTATCTCGAAATAGAAGGCAACAGACTAGATTCTAAGTGGATTTCAGAAAATGGAACCGTAGCCGACCAGTTTACGATTATGAAGGATGTGAATAAAAACACTGAGGTTGTTATTACGCCAAACACTCCAAGCCTAAGCCTTCAAGCATCTTGGCTGGGTGATTATGCCTGGAATGGTTATTCCAATACAGCCAAAACATTGACAATTAATCCCGTTATTGGACAGAGCTATTTTGTAGAGGACAGTCGGCAGTGTTTGAGAGATACTTTCACTATTAAAGTAAATCCCAATTGTGTCAACAACTATCAAATGACCAATGAAATTGGTGGAAACTCCTTGATAAAGTTCGAAGCAAGCCAAACCATTTCTGCTTCAAATAAACTTCAAAATGGTACGGGAGTTACTTATAATGCAGGTAATTCGATATTACTTTCGAATGGATTTCAAGCCAACTCGGGTGCTGTTTTTAAAGCCGAAA
The DNA here is from genome assembly GCF_024343735.1 of Lacihabitans sp. CCS-44. Taxonomy (GTDB): domain Bacteria; phylum Bacteroidota; class Bacteroidia; order Cytophagales; family Spirosomataceae; genus Leadbetterella. The sequence continues at coordinate 396,300 of NZ_RJUE01000060.1, read as the reverse complement.
TTAAGTCTTGCGAAAATTAAACTTTGAAGGGTTCCCTTTCTTAAAACAAATCGTCCATAGTCAATTCGTTTTGAATGATGGACTTAGCATATTCGTTTGGAGTAATGCCATAAGTTGTAATCATGGCCAAAAAAACGCTTTTTCGTGTTTTGGTTGCTTCTTTAAATATACTTTGCTTTGTTCTGAGTTTTAAATCATACTCCTTTGTAATGGTAAAGGGGCTGGTAGAATATTTTATCTCGAACAGGTTAATTATCCGATCTTTTCGGTCTATTACCAGGTCTATTTGAGTACCTCCTATCTCCGCATCAGCCGATTTTGACCAAGTGCTTGTTTCGCTGTAAACTCCCTCAATTCCCAACTTTCGCTTGATATTTACTGTGTGATCCCAACATACTTGTTCAAACGCCAAGCCCGCCCATGCATACGTATTCCCTGAGTCAATCATACTTGTCCATACGCCTTCAGCATATTTTGATGAGTGTTCGATAAACTTAAAATAAAATAAGGTGTAATAATCCGCTATTACGTATATCTTCTTATTCTTATTTGTTCCTGTCGGCACGTATGATTTTAAGAAACCACTCTCTTCTAATTCGTTAAGTTTTAAACTAAAATCTCCACTCGACTCCCACCCTAAATGTTTGATTATCTGGTCACGCGTAGCCCTGTTTCCAAGCAGAAATACCGCCCTTAGTAGTTTTTCGTGCTTTTCAGAGTTGTTAAATAGCGACGAAAACACAAATTGAAACTCATTTCTTAGTTGTCCGCTTGGACTAAAACATATTTTCTCGATATTTTGAGCAGCACTCAATCCTTTTTGAACCTGCTCTAAATAAAATGGAATACCCCCAATGGTCATGTAAATATTGATAATTTGATATCTGTCCAAGTTTATTCCTTGAGATTTAAACAACGTTTCGGTCTCGGCCAAAGTAAATGGCTCTATCTTAAAACGATGCGTAATTCTATTATATAAACCCCCTTTGTTTCTGATAAGCTTGTTTATCATCCAAGAAGCTGCCGAACCGCACACAAATAGCTTTAGCCCACTTTGGGAACTTGCCCACGAGTTCCAAAAAAAATCTAGTCCAGTCATAAAATCTGATTTTTTCGTGTCAAACCACGGCAATTCATCCAAAAACAATATCTTATCTCCTTCTATTTTAGAAAGCTCTTTTTGTAGAAAAGAAAAACATTCTAACCAACTTTTGGGTGGTTCGTATGATGCAGAAAATTGATTATTTATAAATAATGTAAAGTTTAATAACTGCTTTTGGGTATTGCTATTTGCCAATCCAGTGGCATAAAAAGTAAACTTTTGATTAAAATATTCTTTGATTAAAAACGTCTTTCCCACTCTTCTTCTACCATAAAGTGCCACAAAAGCAGGTTTATCATTATTCATGATTTCTCTAATTCTATCTTGCTCTGGCTGTCTCCCAATTATTTTCATTTCTGTATCTATTACTTCATAGTGTTATAAATAAACACGATTTAATTGATTTTTATTTTCCAAAACTATAAAAAATGTTGTGTTTTGGAAAATATTGTAGTTGATTATTTTCCAAAACTATAAAAAATATTGCGTTTTGGAAAAATTAATGGCGATTGATATGCTTTTTTTAACCCTCTATTCAGAATTTCTGTGTCACGACAAACAGTTGAATCCGTTTCTTTTTTATATATTTAAGTTTTGAAAAATCGCCTCTTCCAAACTATGACAAAACTAAGCTACTATCTGTTAGGAATTATTTCCTTTTGTGTGTTGCAAAAAGTTTCCGCTCAATCGTCTGCCGAGCAAATGGCTAAGATAAAAGCCGCCCTACCCATTATTGATCAAATTTGTAAAGAAAATGCAGAGAAAAATCACCTGCCTAGCTTGGTATATGGGTTGGTAGTAGATGGACAAATTGTACATTTCAATGCTCTGGGTGTTGCAAACTTATCCGAAAAAACACCTGCCAGTCAACAATCGGTCTACCGTATTGCATCTATGTCAAAGAGCATTACAGCTATGGCTATCTTACAACTTAGAGATGCCGGAAAACTACAATTAGACGATCCCGTACATAAATATATTCCTGAAATAAAAGGACAAAAATACTCGGCAGATTCACCTGAAATCACAATTAGACATTTATTAACACACGCAGCTGGTTTTCCAGAAGATAATCCTTGGGGCGACAGGCAACTGGCCATTTCAGACGAAACGATGCTTAAAATGTTCAAAAAGGGCATTTCTTTCTCAAATACGGCTGGAGTGAGCTACGAATACAGCAACATGGGCTTTGCTATGCTGGGCTATATCATCAAAAAAGTAACTGGTGAAACCTACCAAAACTATACCATAAAGTACATTCTGAAGCCACTGGGTATGAACAATACCTACTGGGATTATACCAAAGTGCCGAAAAGTCAACTGGCTATCGGGTACCGCTGGCTTGATGACCAATGGGTGGAACAACCCATGCTGGGCGACGGTGCTTATGGTGCCATGGGCGGTATGCTGACCACCATAGAGGATTTTGGAAAATATATGACCTTTCATCTTTCTGCTGCGACCTCCGATAAACCAGAATCTAAAGTATTGAAAAGAAGCTCACTACGAGAAATGCAGCAACCTTGGAATTTTGCTCTGCTGAATGTAGAAAACAAAAATGCTCAAGGAAACCCGTGCCCATTTGTACAGGCTTATGGCTATGGCCTACGTTGGGTACAAGACTGCGAACACAATATCAACATCGGCCACAGTGGTGGGTTGCCAGGCTTTGGGAGCAACTGGAAAATTTTGCCCCAATATGGAATCGGGTTTGTGTCATTTGCCAATCGCACCTATGCTCCGGCAAATGCTTTGAATACCCAAATTATGGACACATTAATCGCCTTGGCAGATTTAAAACCTATTTCTTGGGCTGTTTCTGAAGTATTAAAAGAACGACAAAAGCAACTAGTTTCTCTGCTTCCATCTTGGGAAAAAGCCGAAGCCTCAGGAATTTTTGCAGAAAACTTCTTTTTGGATTACTTCACAAATAGCCTAAAAAAAGAAGCGGAAGCCATCTATCAAAAATCTGGTAGAATTGTGCGAGTAGGTGAAATGATGCCAGAAAATGCACTTCGTGGGTCGTTTATACTAGAAGGAGAAAACGCAAACGTAAAAATTAGTTTCACGCTTTCTCCCGAAAAACCAGCTTTGATTCAAGAATATCATATTTCTGAGGTCAAAAAATAGTTCTACCAATCCATTTTCAACAAAGAAACCCCTTGCCTTGGCAAAATAACGTTCATTTTTAAAATGCCATTTTTGGGTTTTAGATAAACAGGCGAGGTCAAAAGTGTCAACTGACCTGCTTTCTCCAAAATGCTTATTTGCTCTTTGGACGGGCTTTGGGGAGAACCCATTTTCTTCCAAACCTCATAAGAATTGCTGTTTTCATCATCAATTCTGTAATGCTGCAAATTGATGGTTTTGTTTGGTAATCCTGACAAATTCAGTTCTATAGTCGCATCCTCGGCTTTTACGTCGTCGTCGTGATAATTCCAGAGCATCACGGCTGCCGAATTTACATCTTTGCTGGCTAAAGCATCAATATCAGCATTTTTTCCTCTAACGCTCGAGTCTCTCACCATCTCGAAAGTATAGCTTTGGTTACCTTTTACGTTCACTCTTTGTCCCGACATTAGCCCAAACATTCTGAAGACATTCAAAACTGGTTTGTCTATGCCGTTGGTTGCCAAATCTCTGAACCCATAGAAATAGGGTTGATTTTCAAACTCAAAAGACCAACTCACCGCTCCCAAAAGATTGGCTTTGAAATGGTCTGCCAAAGCGTATTTTCTGGCAAAAGATGCTGCAGTGTAACTCGAATACATCGTACCATTTCTGTATGCATTCTGTGGATTAGTTTTCATTCCGCAAGCTGCACAACCTTCTGGGTCCGATTCTCCAATAATTATTGGTAGTTTTTTGTATTTCTCAAAAGAGGTAACAATCTTGAATCCTTCCGAAATATCCCTGAGCTGAGTACCCATGTTCATTTGTACATGATTGTCTACAATTTTGGGTGACCCTTTGGCATGAAAACTTATGAAATCAAGTGGAGAGCCAATTTTGCCAGTAGCATAATTTTTTTCGGTACTACAATGAGTCAAAAAATATTTTAGAAAATCTGCCGCCTTGGTCCAACTTGGCCCTGTCGTTTCTGGCCCACCCATTCTGATGGTGGGTAATGCCCTTTTGGCAGCATCTGCTGTGTAATCATAAAGTTTACAATATTCTTGCACTGTTCCGCTCCAATAACCAATGTTTGGCTCATTCCACAGCTCCCAATACCAACTTTCTACCTCCGCTTTTCCATAGCGTTCTACCGAATGCTTTACCCAAGCATACACCAAATCGGCCCATTTTTTATAGTCTTTTGGCGGGAATGTCCAGCCTTTGTAGATATCGTTGTAAGGCATACCGGGCTTCCAACCGTGCTCATAAGGTTGTGGTTTGGTAGAAAGAGCCTCGGGCATAAAGCTAAACTGAGCCAAGGGCTTTATGCCTCTTTGCAAATAGGTATCAACTATTTTATCAACTATTGTCCAATCATAAACTGGATTTCCTTTGGCATCTTCTGTATAAACATTGGTAGAGCCCCACTTTAGTGTAAGGGTATCATGGCCTGAATTGAGCATACTGTGTGCTCGAAAATATACAGGAACAGGACTCAATGCCGACAACTCAGAAAGCAACTTTTTGCCATCTTTCATATAAGCATAGTTCGGTTCGTCTGCACCAAAAAACGCCCAAAAGGGATACATTTTGCCTATGGGTTTATTAAAATCGACATTTATGGTTTTCTTTTCTTGCGAAAAACTGAGGTTTGCAGTAAGCACTGCAATAATTAAAAACGCAATTTTTTTCATTTATCAGGTTGAATTTTAAGCATGAAATTAGGGAAAAATAAGTACTTATTTTCCTGAATTTTTCTTTTAAAAGCATAAATCCCGAAAAATCACTAATTTGCTTAAAATCAACCTTAAAATCAATGGAAACGCATTTCAGAACTTGCAACCTTTGTGAGGCCATGTGTGGCTTGAAGATTACGTATGAGAACTCAGAAATCCTGAAAATTGAAGGTGACTTTGAAGATACATTTAGCCGGGGGCATATTTGCCCGAAAGCCAATGGTCTGAAAGATATTTTTTTAGACAAGGACAGGCTGAAATTCCCGATAAAAAAGACCGAAAATGGCTGGCAACAAATTTCTTGGGATGAAGCCTACGGATTGATGATAAGTAAAACCAAGGAAATTCAAGGAAAATACGGAAGGGATGCCATTGGAGTTTACCAAGGCAATCCAACGATTCACAACCTCGGCACCACGATGTTTGCTCCCGATTTTTTTAGATTGCTGAAAACCAAAAATATGTTTTCTGCTACCTCCACAGACCAACTCCCGCACCATTTTGCTTCGTGGCTAATGTACGGCCACCCGATGCTCTTGACTGTGCCAGATATTGATCATACCGATTATATGCTCATCATTGGAGGCAATCCGCTTGCCTCAAACGGTAGTATGATGAGTGTGCCCGACGTTGCACACCGCCTTGAGGCAATTAAAAGTCGTGGTGGAAAATATGTGGTGATTGACCCAAGAAAGACAGAAACAGCCAAACACGCCTCTGAGCATTTTTTCATAAAACCCAATACCGATGCCTTCTTTTTGATTGCCTTGGCGAAAGAAATTTTGGCCATAAAGAATCTCGAATTGGATGAATTGAGGTTTACTGGATTAGACCAACTGAAACAGGAAATAAACAAATTTGACCTTGGTGACATCGAACAAATAACTGGTATTTCGAAAGAAACAATAAGAACAATTGCGAATGATTTCTGCGATTCACCCACAGCTGTTTGTTATGGCCGAGTTGGCGTTTCGACACAAGCTTTTGGTGGTATTTGTCTATGGTTAATCAATGTTATCAACATCGTTTCTGGCAATTTCGACAAAAAAGGTGGAGCAATGTTTACGCTGCCCGCCATAGATTTTATAGGAAATGCGAAACCCAAAGATAGGTTTTCGAGATGGAAAAGTCGCGTGAGTGGATATCCTGAGTTTATTGGAGAATTGCCCGTAGCTGCTCTGGCTGAAGAAATACTGACCGACGGCGACGGGCAAATAAAAATGTTGTTTACGAATTGTGGAAACCCTGTTTTGTCCACATCAAATGGTGTTCAAGTAGAAAAAGCCCTGGAAACGCTCGATTTTATGGTTTCTTTTGATATTTATCTTAACGAAACCACCTGCCATGCCGATTTGATACTGCCACCAGCTACTGGACTAGAAAACCCACATTACGACTTGACTTTTCATGTATTGGCCATCAGAAATACGGCGAAATACAGCCCTCCCCTTTTTAATAAGGCCGAAGGAGCCAAGTATGATTGGGAGATTTTTCAAGAATTACGAAACTTGTTTTTAGAAGAAAACCAAGCCATTGTTCAGCCAGAAGTTAAGTTAGATTTGGGTCTAAAATACGGTCCATACCAACTCTCGATGGAGGTTTTAAAACAAAATCCGCATGGTATTGACCTTGGAGCATTGAAACCTCATGCGGAAAATCGAATTCAGCAAAAGATAAATCTTTGTCCTGACTTATTAGCCAATGACCTCTCCAGATTGCTGGATTCTAAACATGAATTATTTGCTACGGATTCTAAACAGTTTTGGTTGATTGGCCGACGACATCTCCGTGACAATAACTCTTGGATGCACAATTCTGCAAAACTCATGAAAGGCAAAAACCGTTGTACGCTTTTGATTAATCCTGCAGATTCAGAATTTTTGGGTTTAAAAGAACACGAAACGGCTGTTGTTACATCAAGAGTTGGAAAAGTTGAAATTCCGGTTGAAATCAGTGCGGACATTATGCCCGGCGTAGTGAGTATACCTCATGGCTATGGACACCATAGAAAAGGCATAAAGCTAGACATTGCCGAGCAATATGCTGGTGTGAGTATTAACGATCTTTCAGATGAAAAAGTAATTGACCAATTAACCGGAAATTCGGCTTTTAGTGCTGTGAGGGTTAGCGTATTTTCATTGCTTGATTTGAAGAGATAAAACGTCATTAGTAATTAATTACCTTATAATAAGTTTTTTGATTGTTTGCTCTTATTCTCTCTAAAATGCATTATTTTAGTAAAAAATAATCCCATGTCTTGCAAAATAAAATACATTATCCTAATTACTCTTTTCAGCCTAATTGGTCTATCTAATTTGTCTTTTGGCACAACGGAAACTCCAGTTCAAAACAGTATAAAGCTAGATTCGCTTATCAAAATACACACCGCAGAAGGCTTTGCTCGAGACAGCACCAATGTCAAGAAATCTGAATATGAATTATCTTCAATTGTTGGCTTTTCTGCTTCTCTGACGGCCATTCTATCCTATGCTCTTTATTTTTTCCGTGCTCTAGCTAAACTTCAAGTACTGTTTAATCCGGTATTGTTAGGAATAGTTGGCCTCGTTTTTAGCATCATAGCAATTGTCAGAATCAAGAAAAACAAAAGAAAAGGCAAAAAGCTTGCTAGGGCGGGCATTATTCTAACGATTCTTCACGCACTTGGTCTTGTAGGCTTTATAGTTCTTTTAATGATTGCTTTTAGTGGCCACAACTAAATTTTTTCTAAAATCAAAACTTACTCAAACCAACTTTTATCATATTATCATCTTGATTTATAATCTGATAAAACTCGTTAGTCAGGCCCGTTTTTTCGTTATTTTTCCAAACATTTCTGGCAATTAGAGCTTTCATGTGTGTTTTTATAAATGCTTTAGATTTCTGATATTCCTTTTCTGAAAACCTTACTTGGTTTTTCGTTCCCATGGCTTTTATATCAAAGAGCATTTTATCATCGACTTGAAAGCTTTTCAGGTAGTTTTCAAAACCCATAGCTTGTAATTTTGATGAATTTTGAACTGTATAGTTTAAGCTATATTCTCTGAAAATATTTTTGGCGAACATGTCCACCAAATAGGCGGTGTAATAGCTGGTATCTTGTGGCACAAAAACATCTGGCGTGATGCCGCCTCCACCGTAAACTGTCCGACCACCTTTGGTTTTGAATTTCAGTTTTTGATTTGATTTTATACTGTCTTTCACAAAAAGCTCTTTGCTGGCATATCTGTTGTGCATATCTTCCATATAATCTTCCGTTTTGCCCAACTCATACGGTTTCTGGATACTTCTTCCACTCGGTATATAATACCTCGAAATCGTCAATCTTAGCTCTGAACCATCTGAAAGCTGTATGGGTGCTTGTACTAATCCTTTTCCAAATGTTCTTCTTCCGACAATGGTCGCACGGTCAAAATCTTGGAGCGAGCCACTTACAATCTCCGACGCCGAGGCACTACCTTCGTCCACCAAAACTACTATTTTGCCTTTTTCAAAAATGCCTGATTTTGAGGCTTTTACTTCATAATTGTTTGAACGGTCTTTACCTTTGGTATATACAATGACATCATTTCCGCCTACCAATTCATCCACCATGTCAGTAGCTCTGTCCATATATCCACCTGGATTTCCTCTTAGGTCAATCATCAATTGAGTCATTCCCTTGGTTTTTAATGCCCCCAAATGTGCTTTAAACTCATCATAGGTGGTTTCGGCAAAGCGATTAACTTTGATGTAACCCGTTTTTTTGTCGGGCATCATGTAGGCGGCATCTATGGAGTAAGTCGGTATTTTGTCTCTTTTTACGTTGAAAGATAAAAGTTTCGGCGTTCCTTTTCTTTTTATGATCAACTTCACTATTGAGTTTCTTGGGCCTCGAAGACTTTTAAAAACCACATTGGAGTTTAGGTTTTTACCTGTAAGATTTATAGTGTCCGCTTTGAGAATAATATCGCCTGTTTTTATACCAATGGCTTCTGAAGGGCCGCCCACAAGCGGTGAAACCACAAAAAGAGAGTCGTTAAAAATGTTGAACTCCACCCCTATTCCATCAAAACCATTGTGCAAGTCTGCACTGGCCAGCTCAGCATCTTGCGGAGGTAAAAATGCTGTATGTGGGTCCAGTTTTTCGAGCATTTTTTCTATGCCATATTGCGAAAGCGAATCAATGTTAACATCGTCAACATAGCTTTTATTGATGTGCATCAGCACCTCTTTAAACACAGAATTGGTACCTCCGGCATTTGAAATGAATGTTTTTTTTCCAAAAAAATTGGCTCCCAATACTATTCCTATAACCAACGAAATGGCAACCGCAATGGGTAAGATTATTGACTTTTTATCGTTTTGATAATTCATTTATTGATATGACAATTGATACATTTAAGAACGCAAATTACCCAATTTTTTATCTAAACTGGTATTTTATAGATGGGTTTATATGCCATTTAATCAAGATTCTGTTTTTTTTTAAAGCAAACATCTATATTTTCAAATGAAACTTTTACCTTTAGAATACATTTTGTAGATGGTATAGAAACGCAGGACGCTAAAATAAGTTTCGGCATACAACGTTTAATATCGAAAAATAGTCAGTTTATATTCTGTAAAGATACTATTTGCAGTAAAAAAAGACTGGTTTTGAATAAGAAACAGTGCTTTGTTACCCATAAATTTTTTGTGAAAAAAACCATAATTACACTTTTAATCCTGATTTTTTCTTTGGAAGGAATTGGACAAATCTCGTATCGCACTAGATACCAAAAGGCTATTTTTCTCGAAACTTTCGCTGTTAGTCCTATCTTTTCTTTGAACATGGATCATGCTGTAAATCGCCGCATGAAATCCTTCACGGATATCAGATATGGTATTGGCTTTGTCCCCGGCTCTAAAAATCTAAATAAATTTGGTTGGAGTGACAATGGGGTATCACTGCCTATGTCTGTTACCCAGAATATTTTGGTGAATAATCTAAAACGAAGAATTAAACAGCGGGTTTCGTTAAAATGCAAATCAACCCCTTCAAAAATATCAATAGAATGGTTTGCTGAAGTTGGTGCTGCCTACACGCCTGTGTTTTATGGGATTTCAGAGCCTCGGCATAACTTCTCGGGTATAATTGGTCTGCGGCAACAAGTGGTTTTTGATATTCCGCCAAAACCAAAAGTTATATTCTTAAAACTACAATACACCCCAAAATATTATAAAGGCAGTTTCTCTTGGAATCCGATCACTGGGTCTACCAACATTTTTGGTATGAGTTTGGGATTTTCTATTTGAGTTTATTCCTTCAATATTTTGGTTATTAAAAACAAAGCTCAGGTAATCCCAATTAGAAATACCTGAACTCATTTCGAAACTAATGTAAAATCAAAGCGTATATGCGGCTTTCAAATATGTTTTTATATTAGTTGGTGTACGTTCTAAAAACTTCTCAAGACTTCCATAGATTTTGTTAAAGTCGTTGTTTTTGATACCTGCGGCAAATAGAACAGACATCTGAATGATAGGTTCTGGCAAACCAAACTGCTTTAATGCTCCTACAAATACCTCATTTTCTGGGTTTATGTAGCTTACGTCTTTTCCTGAAAGCTCCGACAGTATAGCTGCCACTTCTGCAAATGAAATCGTCTCCGAACCTGTCAAATGATATGTTTGGTTTTCGTGTCCTTCGCTCATCAAAATATTCGCTGTAGCTTCGCCAAGATCTTCTCTTAAAGCAAAGGCAACTTTGCCCTGCCCCGCAGGAAAGAAAACACCCGTTTCTACCACATTTTCTCCCAAAAACATTGGTATTACCTCTGCATAAAGACTGTTTTGAAGAAATGTGTAGCTCAAGCCGCTTACTTTTATGTATTCTTCTGTAAGATAATGATCCTCCAAAAATGGCTTTAAGGGCGATGTTTGAATGTCATTCATCGTTACGCCGGTGTAAAGTATGTGCTTCACCCCTGCTTTTACAGCTGCGTCTATAACGTTTTTGTGCTGCCCAAGGCGGTCGTTGAAATCGTTTGACGAAATCAAAAGTAATTTTTCTACCCCTTGAAATGCTGCCAATAAACTATTGCTATTATGATAGTCTCCTACTCTTACATCTATGCCCTTTGCAGTTAAATGCTCTGCTTTGGCTGCATCTCTTACCAAAGCGGCTATTTGGCTGGTTGGTATTTTCTCCGATAATTTTTCTATTACAATCTGCCCCAATTGTCCCGTCGCTCCTGTTACTAGTATCATTTTTTTGTTCGTTTTGATTATTAATGCTCAAAAGTATATTACATTTGCTATATAAAATATATCAGTATACTTTTGTATAGTGGTATTGTAAAGTATAGTTATTTGATTATCAACAAGATGAAATTCTTTGAAAAACTAGAAACCGTCAAAAAGTGTCCAGTATCATACGTATTGGCAGTACAGGATACGCTCAATGCTTTCCATGGAAAATGGAAAATGCCTATCATTGGTACATTGCTTTTTGGCAAAAAACGATTTAAGGAAATAGAACGTGAAGTAAAAAAAATTACACCCAGAATGCTTTCTCAAGAATTAAAAGACTTAGAAGTAAACGGCATAGTGACCCGTACGGTGTACAATACCACACCTGTAACGGTAGAATACGAATTGACACCATCTGGCCAAGAGCTACACCTGGTAATGGAGGCCATGATACACTGGGGGCTGCAACATCGCCAAACCAATATTATGGAAAGCTTGCCAGCATTGAATATGGGTAGACAGAGTGCGTAAGAAATTTAAATATTAGGTCGGTACCGAAGGTCAGACCTGTGTGTATTTATACGTTCTTTACTATTTCAGGTCCGACCTGCGGTGCTGACCTTACTCTCTAATTACTTCTGATTGCTTAAGTCTGCCACATATTTGGGTGTTTCGGGGTCTCCTTTGAAGAAATCTCCTGCTTTGCCTTGTGAAATGGCCCAGCGATCAAGCCACGAAATGCCGTATTTACCAAATTTTGATATGGGTGTTTTATAGGCTTCGTCCATCATCGTTTCATCCATTGAAATAAATTTATAGCCGTTTTTGGTATAGATTTCGGCTAATTGTTGGACATAATCGGCATTCAAAAGGCTGGCGTGAATGAGCAATATTTGTGGAATTTGTCTGCCAAAAAGTGCCTGAGACATCTTTTCGTAGTAAAAAATCTTTTGCTCCATGTAGCTGATATAGTCTTTTCCAATCATTTGAGCTAAAACCGTATCTTTCTTTATCAAAGCTTTTTGGTAGGCATTGGCAAAGAGGTAATCTTCGTTGTCAATCGTAACTGGGGCGGTGATATAATGGTGCTTTTTGAGAAAGTTCTCTAAAGAATCTGCCCGATCTTTTGTTGCTCCAACATGCAAAAATGGATGCCGAAAATACTTCATTTCCTTGTTGTATTTGCGAAGTAATGCTTTGGTGATTTTCTCTCCTTTCAATATTTCTGCCGTATAATCACCAAAATCCACATTGTTGAAATCTTTGTGGCGAAGCGTATGATTGCCCAAATCCATTCCATATTTCAGCCATTTCTCGAGGTTCTCCTTTTGGAAAGCAATGACTTTTCCTTTGGCATCATACATTTTACCCTCATTTACAAAGCCTATTGCTTGTATTTCATGCTTTTTTAAGCCTGTTAATAATTTGTCTGTGATTTGATTATGAAATTCAGGCATATTAATTCCGTAATTCACCACCGGGAGGTCATCAATGCTAAAACAGACTTGCTTTTGTTGGGCAAATAGTGGGGAGGTGGAGAGAAAAAGGAGAATTAGTAGGGTTATTATTGTTCTCATTGGTGTTTGATTTCTCTGGGTTTGTTATTCCTTCGGAAATTTAGAGAATTTTTGGTTTGTCTTTTTTATTTCACGCACGTTTTCTGCGGGTGAAACCCGCTGTTCACACCTACGAAGGCAATAGCCTTCGCAGAGCTGGCTTGCTTTTGTTGGGCAAATAGTGGGGTTGTGGAGAGAATGAGGAGAAATAGTAGGGTTATTATTGGTTTCATTTATCGTAGATTTACTTCGAAACTTAGAGAATTTTGGTATATCTTTAATATTACATCGCCTCGTTCTGCAGGTGTTACTCACTTTGAACTCCTACGAAGGTAGTGAGCTTAACAGACCTGTGAATTTTTGATTAAGTCTCATAAGTAGACGATGAATCAAAACTTGATTTATAACTCTTGTCTTCCCATTTCTCTCTGCTAAATATTACATTGCCAGATATAATTCTTTGGTAATTTATTTTTGGCAAAAAGTGATTTATCAATAAATCCCAGATAGATACATAATCTGAAATATTATAAAGTTTCCATTTGACTATTTCTGCGGCGTTTTCAATACCCATTTGAATTCCAGCATTTCTTTTATCTAGGGAGTCTTTTAGAAATACGCCATTTAAGTTCTGCTTGATTTCTCCAACAGAAAGCTCGTCTCCCCAATATTCGGTAAAAAAGACATTAAAATCGTTTTTCAAGAAAAAAGATTTTATCTGGGCGGCAGAAGGTATAAATTCTTTTTTTAGTTCGATAGTTATCACATCATTACTTAAAAACTTTTTTACTGGTTTCGATGTAACTTCAAGATTTTCGAATAGGATTTTTTCGCATTCAAATTCTGTTCTTAAAAACCGAATATCTTCTTCTGTTCCAAAAACAAATGCTAACTTAAATTCTGTATTAGATGGATCAAATCCAATGTGAGTGTATTGCTCTCTATTTTTATGTAAATAAGATACCAGCTCTGTAATGCTCGGTTTATCCACAAAATTAACTTCAAAGTCGTTCACTTTTAATAGTGATAATACAATATTATGTACTTCGTGCTCATCTTGTAAATACTCACCGTAGCCATCATAAAAACTTAAATTTATTCTCAGCTCATTGCAATTATCCAGAAGATGAAAGTCCAAATTTTCAAGATTGTAGGTTGACCAAAATTTATTTTTTAAAGTATCATACAATTCTTCTTTTGATAAAATTTCTGTAATCATTTTACTCATTTTTTTTTAACGTCATGGTTTTTAATGAAATTTCGTAGTCCTCTATATCTCCAGCAGTTTAAATCCATCGAACTTCGTATTTATGGTTTTCGGTCTTTGACCAAAATTAAACATCCTTGCTGTGCGAAGGCTCCGACCTTCGTACGTGTGTATTTCGGTCTTTGACCGAAGTGAAACAAAATACGATTTATATTTCGAGTCATAATTACTATCCTAATGTTGCTTAGTCCGTTTTGCAATTTGTTCTCAGGTCCGACCTGCGGTACTGACCTTGTGTGTTTAAGTTTTAATCTTAAACCCGATGTATATTCCCTTCCTCCAAAATATCCCTTCCATTCATTTTAAGGTATAATTGGGCCAGAACTACTACGTCTTCTCGGCAATATTCGGCTATTTTTTGGAGGTTGTTTTGGTGGTAATAGTTGGTGTTTACTTCCGAGCCATCCATGAGGCTTTTGGAGCCTGGGATGTCGAAAACAGAGGCGAGCAGGTCGAGTGAGGTGTAGTTTTTATAGTCGCCAAACTTCCAGAATTCTAGGGTGTCTATATGCATTACTTCCCATGGTTTTTTGCCGGTAATGTCTAAAACTGCAGGCAATTTTATACCATTAATGAGCATCCTTCGGCACAAATATGGGAAGTCAAACTCTCGGCCATTGTGGGCACATAGTATCAGATTTCCTTTGGCAGTGTGTTCTTCTAACAGATTTTTGAATTCAAGCAACAATAGTTTTTCATCGGTGTTGACCAATGTTTTGGCCCTAAACTTGGTGTCTTGTTCGTAGAACCCTCCTACCCCAATGCATATTACTTTGCCAAACTCGGCGTAGATGGCCGCTCTTTCGAAATACAAATCTTCTGGCTCCAGCTCACCCTCGTTTTTGAGTTTGCTTGCCTTTCGTCTCCAATGATCTTTAAGCCTTTCTGGCAGCTCCGAAAAATTTTCTGTAAGCGACACCGTCTCGATGTCGAGAAAGAGTATGTTTTTTAGTTGTAATGGGCTCTGTGACATGAGTTTTTGTGTTTTATAAGCCGAATCTAGCTGATATATCTAACATGCGATCTATGGCTGCTCTAGCGTCTTTTATGGTTTGTTCAGGTAATATAATCTCTGGAGTTTCGTCTTTCAAGCAATTGTAGAGTTTCTCCATGGTCTTCAACTTCATGTGCGGGCAGTCTTGACAAGCCTGACACGCTCGACCATCTTTAGATGTTGGTGCCACGTGGAACACTTTATCGGGAGAAGCTTTCTGCATTTGGTGCAAAATGCCCGATTCAGTGGCTACAATAAATTCTTTTTTCGGACTATTGATGGTATATTTCAACAATCCTGTGGTAGAACCAATGTATTCGGCCAGATCCAAAACAGGTTTCTCAGATTCTGGGTGGGCTATAACACAGGCTTCAGGATACTTTTCTTTCATATCCTTCAACATTCTTGCTGAAAATGCCTCGTGAACCATACATGCTCCATCCCAAAGTATCATGTTTCGGCCTGTCACTCGGTTGATATATCCACCCAGGTTTTTGTCTGGTGCAAATATGATTTGTTTGTCAGCTGGTACACTTTCTACTATTTTGATGGCGTTGGTACTGGTACAAACTATGTCTGTAAGAGTTTTGAGTTCTGCTGAACAGTTGACATAAGAAATCACTACGGCATCTGGATAATTCGCTTTGAATGCTTTGAATTTATCTGCTGGAGCTGATTCCTCTAAAGAACAGCCCGCATTGATATCTGGCAACACGACTTTTTTGTTTGGAGAAAGTATTTTGGCAGTTTCGGCCATAAATTTTACACCAGCAAACACAATCAAATCAGCCTCAGTTTTAGCGGCTTCTTGTGAAAGGCCCAAGCTATCACCAATGTAATCGGCCACATCCTGAATGTCGGCTGTTTGGTAGTAATGTGCTAATATTACGGCGTTTTTCTCCTTTTTAAGTCTGTTTATCTCTGCTACAAAATCCATTTTTATTTTTTACAAGTAAATTTATATGTTGTTACGTTAATGATCTGGCCATCTGCCCTGAAACTGGTCTCTTTTACACAATTGCCTCGTGTGTCATATTCTTTGATACTCCTGTTGGCGAGCTCGTTTCTGTAATAATTATAAGTCTCCGTCTGATTGGATCCTGAGTATTTGAATTCAAGCCTGTAATCCTCAAGGTTGTTTTTGGTAAATGCCGTAATCTTGCTCAAATGGTTGTCGGTATATTCATAAACCGAATAATTATCAAGAATACCATCTATATAATTTTCTGAACGAGTCATTTTATCATTGCCTCCATACGTAAATTTCTCTGTTTTCTTTACATGTCCCAATACATCCTCAAATTGGTTTTCCACAACTTTTCCAGATGTGGACAGTATCTTTTTTTCGGTAGAGGTTATGTTGTTTTGGGCATCATATTTCGTAAAAACCAGCATATTAGGGTTTTTCTCCGAGACATGTTTGGCAGCAACCGAACCATCTTCATTAAGAAAAACTTGCTCTAGTTTATTATCAACTTTTACAGATCTATTGCTGACCTTGTTTTCTTTGGACTCTGATTCTGACAATAAGTTTCCCGCATTGTCGTACTGACTATTAACTGTTCGGGTAAGCTGATTCTTGAAAAAGTATTGGGTTTTTACAGGCTTATTCTTCGCATTATATTCATACAAAACCTTAGAACTTACTTCTACTTCGTCAAAATATTGAATGGTTTCTCTATAAATTGGATTGTCTAATTTGTCAAATTCATAAATAACCTTGCTTATGGGTCTGTCAAGTTTTGTGACCAACATTTCAGTCATTAGGCAACCATTCTCTTGTGCAAAGGATAAGACTGGTAGAATAAAAAAGAATAATATTAATTTGATAGAATTGTTCATTCTGATTCTATTTTGTGTCAAATATATACAAAATTTCTATAATGAATTGGAAATGATCTGTCTCTGTGTAGATATAAAGTATCTCAAAAAAACATAAATTTACTAATTATCAACATACAAAATACTAATTATAAACTAATTAACAACATCTCCACGCAATTCTCGGAACCGAATTCTCGACTGTGCTCCATAAATACTTCCTGGGTAATCTTTGAGCAATTGTCTATAATATTCCATTGCTTTTGTGTTATCCTTGAGGTTTTCTTCGGTAATTTTTGCCAATGTAAATAGAGCGTCGTCGGCCAAGATATCATATTTATAGTTTTCCAGGATATTTTTCAAATCGGCCACCGCTTCATCTATTCTGTTGATTTTCAGCAATGTATTGGCTTTTAACCACAATATCTCATCGGCTAAACTATGACTCTTGTATTGATTAAACAAGGAATTCAGTTTTAGAATACTTTCTTCGTATCTATTTTGGAAAATAAGAAGGTCTATTTTTGAAAAATCTGCCATGGCCACCTCTGAAGTATCCAGTCCGGTATTGTCCTGAATTAAGAGACTCAACTGCATGGCATCGTTCGATATTTCTCTGGTTGTGGCCTTTTTCAATACATCCAATATTTCTTTTGATAGTTCAAATTGACCTGTGTAATACTGAAGTTTCGCATTTTTAAGTTTTGCTATTTCTCCCAAATTATCCTCTCTTTGCGATTTTTCCACTTGCATATAGAGCAATGTTGACTCCCAAGGCTCATCTTTGAGAATATATATATCTCCCAAGTCGAGTTTGCATTGATCTTTGAATTTTTGATTGTTTCCAGCCCCTGTAATGGCCGATTGTAGTATTTCTATGGCTCTATCGTGTTGTTGTAAATAAAAAGCGTTTAGCAAGGCCATATTACGCAAAGCATCTACTGTTTTTTGAGTTATACCAACATCTGCTATAAGTTGCTGATACTGGTTTATCAATTCCTTAATCTCCTGGTTATCAATAGGAAAAGTAGTTTTTACTAGTTCCTCTTTGCTTTGTATTAACCATCTACGGGCATAAGGATACAATTCACCGTCAGGGTATTCCTCCATAATGTACTGGTACATTTTTGAAGAATTCTTGAAATCTTTGGCATTAAAACTCTGACCAGCAAGTTCGAACATCTTAAAGCCCGCAAGTTTTAATCTTCTGTCCAATGCTCTGGCTTGTATAAAGGCTCTGCCATAATCTGCTTTTTGTGTAAAATGCCAAATCAATATCTCCGTATTGAAGCTCTCGTTAGGATCTGCCTGAATTTTAGCGTAAAGCATTTTTTCGAGCATATCTATCTCCTTATCGCTTTTAATGTTGTCTTGAATGGTAGCTTGTACATAAGAGTAGTTCTTGCTCCTCTGGCCAAAGCCAAGCACCTCTTCGAGCATCTTATCCTTCTGGTCGAGATATAGATAGGCACGTGCAAGCTGTGTATCAAACTTAAAAGGGTCTTTGCTCTTAGATCTTGAACTCAATAGTAATTTTACAGCCAAATCAATTTTATTGGCTTTATAGAAAAAATTCTGCAGTTCGTAAACATAAGCGTCTACTTTAGCAGCTTCTTCAATCAGTTTTTCATACTCTTGATTGGCTACTTCACTCTTGCCAGATATTTCAAAAAGTTGAGCTAAATCAGCCTTATAAGATATTTGATTGCTATTGTTCTTAATTTGTGCTCTTAGAAATTTATCGGCATTTGAAAAGTCTTTTAGCTTTATTAAAGTAGCTAAATACTCATTATGTATAAGCCTCGCTTGATCTTTATTCGTACTCAACTTTTTGTATATCTCAGCAGCTTTATCATATTCCCCTTGTTTGAAATATGTATTGGCCAAATCCAGCTCTTGCGAAAACACAGCAAGACAAGTTGCGAGCCAAATGAAAATCGTTTTTCTTATTATAGAATTCATATAATATAAAAGAAGATTATTAATATAAATTTATTGTTATTATTTATTATGTCTGTGAATATGTGGAGTAATTTTTTTGGTATTTATAATTGTTTATTCTTGCAATTTATTGTGGAAAAGTATTGGTCTTTTCCACATTTAATCTGTTGAATTTAAGAATTTTAATTAGTTATGTTAATTACTTTCAATATTTAATTAACAAGAATAACACCTATTTTTATTGTGTACTTTCTGTTTATAAATATGCTTGTTCGATGACTTTCTGACGAATTTAGCATTTTAAGTGATAATATTCTTGTAAGTGTGTTTTTAACTTTTATTATTCACGAGTCTTTCCACATATTTATTGTGTTATCCACTTGGTTATCCACACATTATTTGATTTCAATGTCTTTGAGTTCAAAATTGGCTCTTACTCTTATGGATTCTTTGGTTATCAATATTTTTTCAGGTAGTCTCTTTGTGTTAATATTACCTGCATCCCAAATGCCATTATTATTTTCATCAAATATTATTTTAACATTATAAGATCCTGGAATGATGTTTTTAAAACTAAATTTTGAGCTGAACGTTTGCGTATTTGTAATTACGCCTGAGTCTTCATTTATCAATTGTGCAATTTTTGTTCCAGTGTTTGTTATCGTTGATCCTTCTATGCTTCCAAGGTCGTCGTTATTGAGTATTGGATTTTTGATACTGAATAATGAGTTGGTATCTCCTTTATAGTTTTCAAAAATATTTGATGGGAAAGTTAGTTGTGTATTTTCTCTGGCTTTGGTGTTTACTTCAACGTTGAGTGTGTTTTTATTTAGCCAGGTATATTTCGGTTTCTCTATTATAACAGTATCCGTTTTAAATATTGCTTTGGAGGAATCAAACCTTGAAATGGGATATTGAAAAGTAAAAGTATAGGTGGTAGCACGTGTAAGTTCTTGATTGTTTTTTATTGTGCTGTTTATCGGAAAGCTTTGAATTTTTCTTTTTGTTTTAGAGGGGTTTGCAAAATATATTTTCTGCGAAATTGTATCAGATATGTTTAATGAGTCTACCAAGATAATTTTAGCTAGAAGTGTATCGTTTGCTGGTTGTTTTATTTTAAAAAAGTTTAAATTTAGTTTATCGTAGTTAGTAACTATTGAGCTATCCTCTAATGAAATAGTCGCAGATTTTGTAGGCTTGTCTAGCTGAATTATAAATTCATTTTCTCTACTAATATTTTTTTTGATTTTGTTTTTTGTATAATTAGCTGGGTAGATTTCTAAAGTGTCGATGACTGTATTTTTGTTTACGATTATAGTATCTTTAAAAAATCCGATATGTTCATTTCTCTGGTCAAATATTAAGTTTTGATTTTTGTCAGTAAACGACATCACAAAATACTTGTCGGCCTTAATATTTTCGAATAAGAATTTGCCAGAGGTATCAGTTTTTATGAAATAATCAGGCTTTTTCTTGTTTAAAGGCAGTGTATCTTTTTTATAAAGCCCCACTACAGCGTCTAAAACAGGCAGCTTCTTATGCAAGTCCATTATGGTGCCATTGAGTGTCAGAGAGTCTATTTCTGGGCCTGTACTGAACACAATTTTGAGATTTTTTGATGGGTTTCGTTCACTTAGATCTTTTATTCCATTTCTAAAATTTAAAGTGAACGTGGTACTGTCTGAAAACTGCTTTTCAAACACCAATTTAACATTCTTATCTTTTTGTTTTATGATATAGAGTATGTTGGGATCTGGAACAATAATCAATTCTTGTTTCAAAGCCGTTATATCTATGTATTCATCAAAGTCCATGCTTATTGTGTTGCCATGGAAGTTTTTGGTTTTGTTTGATGGACTTGAGTTCAATAGTTTTGGGGCGGCTTTGTCTGTTGGTCCACCAGTTGGCGGTACAAATTGAGCACAGCCAAAGATTAAAAGAATACACGTGCAGTATAAAAAATATCTCATCTTCCTAAATGTAACATAATAACAGAAATATCTGCAGGTGAAACACCGCTTATTCTTGAGGCTTGTCCCAAAGTTATTGGTTTTATTTTTTTTAATTTTTGTCTGGCTTCGATGGATATAGATTTAAGATTCTCATAATCAAAGTCAGGATTGATTTTAAGATCATCAAACTTCGTCAGTTTTTCTGCCAGAAGAAGTTCTTTTTCTATGTACTTTTCATATTTTATCTTAATCTCAGTTTGTTCCAATTCGTCTTTAGAATATTCAGAAACTATTTTATTGTAAGTATCATTTGCAGATTTGAGTATTTCTATATTGAGTTCAGGTCTTTTAAGCAAACTATAAAAAGTTGCTTTTTCTCTGATATTTGCAGACTTGTTACTTTCTAAGAAACCATTGATTTCTTCGGGAGTAACTTTTGTTTCGCTCAGTACTTTATACAGTTTTTCAGAATTCTCGATTTTCTTATTTACGTTTTCCAATCTTAAGTCAGAAGCCAAGCCTATGTCATTCCCTTTTTTAGTTAATCTGACGTCAGCATTGTCTTGTCTTAATATAGTTCTGAATTCAGCTCTTGAGGTAAACATTCTATAGGGTTCGTCTGTGCCTTTGTTCACAAGATCATCTATCAAAACACCGATATATGCTTCATCCCTTTTTAAGATAAAGCCATCCAGTTCTTTTGATTTTCTGTGTGCATTTATACCAGCCATTAAACCTTGTGCACCTGCTTCTTCATAACCCGTAGTACCGTTTATTTGTCCTGCAAAAAAGAGGTTTTCAATTAGGTGGGTTTCTAAAGTTAGTTTTAATTGTGTAGGTGGAAAGAAGTCATATTCGATGGCATAGCCAGTTCGAAGCATTTTTATATTTTCAAATCCAGGTATTTTTTTCAAAGCGGCATATTGGACATCTTCTGGAAGTGAGGTAGAAAAACCATTTACATACATTTCTATAGTCGTTCTTCCTTCTGGTTCTAGAAATATCTGATGGCTGTCTTTGTCAGCAAATCTATTTATTTTGTCTTCAACAGAAGGGCAGTATCTCGGTCCAAGACCTTGTATACGGCCATTGAACATAGGTGATTTATCGAAACCCTTTCTTAATTCATCGTGAACACCAAGATTTGTATAGCTAATCCAACAACTGTTTTGCTTTCCTAAAGTAGGTGTATTGGTATAAGAAAACTTCTCTGGATTTTCGTCGCCAAGTTGCTCTTCCATGGCAGCATAGTTGACTGTCCTACTATCTACTCTCGGTGGAGTTCCTGTTTTCATTCGGCCAGATTCAAAACCCAAAGTTACCAATTGTTCTGTTATGCCATAAGCTGCTGACTCGCCTGTTCGTCCACCGCCAAAGTTTTTTTCGCCAATGTGAATTTTACCATTCAGAAATGTTCCGTTGGTAAGTACGACAGAAGTGGCTTTTATTTCTAATCCTAGAGAGGTTTTAATGCCAGTAACACGATTATTTTCTATTATTAGTCCCGTTACCATTTCTTGCCAGAAAGACACATTAAGGTTTTTTTCGAGTTTATCTCGCCAGTTTAAAGCGAATTCCATTCTGTCTGATTGGCAACGAGGTGACCACATGGCAGGCCCTTTTGACCTATTCAGCATTCTAAATTGTATCATGGTTTCGTCAGATACAATTCCAGACATCCCTCCTAGTGCATCTATTTCTCTTACAATTTGACCCTTTGCTACTCCTCCCATTGCTGGGTTACAAGACATTTGAGCAATGGTTTGTAGATTCATTGTTACTAATAAAACCTTTGACCCCATTGTAGCTGCGGCATGTGCAGCTTCACACCCAGCATGGCCAGCTCCTACTACTATTACATCGTATTTTTCGAACATATATATTGATGTTTCACGTGAAACAAATTGCGTTTGTTTCACGTGAAACATTGGTTAGTTGATTCTTTTAAAGTAACTATCTGTTTGTTTTTTATAGAAAGGTGTAAAGTTTGGTGGTGTTGAGCGTAAGAGTTCCACCTGTTTTTCTTTCTCTTTTTTGAATTTCTCTAGGTCTGGTGGGCTCACTCGGTTAAAAGTTACACCCGTATTTGATTTTCTTTTGGAGTCTAACTCTTGTTCTTTTATGGCTTTTTCAGCTTCGAGTAAGCGTATTTCTATTTCTTTTTGGCGTTTTAATAGTGCTGGAGTTATGCGTTTGTTAACTAAGTCATTCTCGCTTTCGTCCATTTTCTTTTGAAGTTCATCTAGGTTGTTTCCGAGTTTTTTGCCTTGCTCTGTGCCATTCATTTGCTCTTGTAAGTCTTTGAGTTGTTTTCTTATCTTAGATTGTTCATTGGCGATTTTTGCTAACTCTTCGGACATTTGTTTGCCACCCATTCCCGATTGCCCCATTCCTTGGATTTTTTTGTTTAACTCTTGTTGTTTTTCACCCATTCCTTCACTTGGTGTGTTCCCTTGTTTTCCTCCTTTTCCTGAACCTGGCATGGCCATCGCCATCATTTGTTGCATTTGTTTGAAGGTATCACCCAACATCAAAGCCAAGTTGTTCATCGAAGTCATTGAAAACTGTTGTTTTGATGCGGCTTGTGGAGTCTTACGTTCTTTAATAAACTTGACAGATTCATCAATGCTGTTTTTCATATCTGTGACTTCTTTAGTTATGAAGGATTCTATCTGCATCACACGTTTGGCAAGTGAGTATAGAGAGTCTTCCACAACTTTGGCATCATCTGATATTTTTAATTGCTCTTGGGAAAGATTCACAAAACGAGGGTCTGATACCGAAATAGACCTAAAGTTCTTCATAACGCGTTCTTGATCATGGGATATTTTTAGCAAGTTTTCTAAAATATCTCTAAGTGCATCTATGTCAATATCTAGTTGTTTCATTTCGGCACCTTGCATATTTTCTGACATCTCTGCTGCCATTTTTCTCATGGATTTTGAGGCTTTCTTTTGAGCTTTGCTGGCTGCTTTGTTGTCTTTATTTTCCATATCTTTTTGAGCTTTTTTCTGCTCTTCGGAGACTTCCTTCTGCTCTTCTTTTTGAGTATCGACCTCTTTTTTGAGTTCTTTACTTAATTTTTCTATATCATTTAATTTTTCTTTTTTCTCTTCAAATTCTTTGTTTAGCTTCTCTTGTTCTTTTTTCAGCTCTTCATTTTTTTGAGAATCTTTATTTTCTTTTTCAGTTTTGTCGGCAAGTTCTTCTTGCTTTTCAGCAAGTTTTTCTAATTCTTTTACCGTTTCTTCCACTTTTTGTTTTAGTTGAAGATCTTTAAATAGTTTCATTGTGCGATCTATTTCTTTGTCAATATTTCTTTGATCTTTTTTAAAATCATTCATTTTATCCAAAGATTTGTCATTGAGTTGCTCCTCCATCATTTTTTTTAAGTCTTCAAGTGCTTTTGAATCCTCATTTTTCATCAGCTCGTCAAGCATTTTTTGGAGCATATCCATTTTCTGCTGCATCTCAGGACTTTGTTTTTCAAATCTATTTTGTTTTTCTTTTAGGTCTTGGAGCTGCTTTTGAAGGTCTTTGAGTTCCTTTATCATTTCGTCTTTTTTCTTCAGGAGTTCTTCAAACTCTTTTTTGTCTTGAAAATCCATCTCCTTTTTCTTTTTCAAATCAGACTCTAAGTTTTCTAGGGCTTTCTTAAATTCTTTTGATTTTTGTAAAAGATCCTCAAATTTGTCTTCTGTTTTCTCAATTTGCTTTTCTACCTCTTGGTCAAATTGCTGCGAAGTTGGCATTCCAAAAGTCATGGTTCCTGACATTGTTGATTTACGACCATTTACGCCGTCATTGTCTGTAACTTGTAGGTAATATTCAAGCCTATCGCTTTTTTCTAAGCCCAGATTGTTGATATTAACCTGATAGAAGAATGTTTGAGAAAGCGAGCTTTTAGTAAAAGGAATGTCTACGGCCTTGAAAGGCGTATTGCCCGCCTTGGTTCTATACATAAACTTAAAATCGGACAAGCCATAATCGTCAGAAATGCTCCCTCCTATGCCGATATAATTGTATAAACTGCTGTCCTTTATTTGTTCAAAACTAATTTGTGGAAATCTGTCAGGGATAACATTGATGTAATAAGATATTTTTTCTGCGTTGGTTGTAGCGTTTTCATTTTTCAAAATCACCTCATAGTTTGATGATTTTGCGAATCGTTTTTGAAAATTAAAATCTGTAATTAGGCCTTTTGAAACATTTAATGGCTTGGTGCCTTCAAAAACTACTTTTAATGAGTCCGTCTCATCGGTTTTAAATTTCCATTCGACAACGGTACCTTCTGGCACAATCAGGTTGCCAACATTATCAAAGTCCTCAGAGGTTTTGTTAAGGTATGCTGGATATTTAAGTTCTACATTGAAAGAGAGTAAACTCGGTCTGGCTATCATTCCTAATTTAAAGGTATTAGAAGTGAATCCGCCTGCCAGGAAATGAAACTCTGCTTCCTCTTGTACTTTAGAAAACACAAAGTCAAAATTTCTAGAATCTTTTAGATTCATCTTGTATTTACGATCATTGTAAACTAGAAAAACATCTTCAGGGAGTGAGTTACCCAATAATCTAAGATTGAGTTGATAGTCTTCGTTTTTTACAGCTTGAAGGGTCTTATTAAGTATTTCGAACTGGAAAGGAGCAGGCTCAGCAAAGTTTCTTTTAAAATAAACAATACGCTCAGTACTCTTGAAGAATGAAGGAGCGATGGCTGAAATCAATAAAATGGCCAGCAAAGGAGGAAGTGCGTATTTTAGATATTTTCGGTTCTCTTTTAAATTGATAGCATCAGCAAATTTCACCAATTTTAATTCTTTTGTTTTTTGAGCAATGCTCGCTTCCAAGAGGGCATTGTCAGAATCAGACAATCCGTTTGCCAGCTGTAGGGTATTGAGTAACTTATCTTTTATGTTTGGAAAGAACGTGCCAATTTGTTCAGCAGCGGTTTCGTCTGAAATAGGCTTATTGATATTTAGTAAATAAAACAAAGGTTTCAGTATATAGAAAAAAAGCGTGTATGCGGACACGGCAATGAATCCGACAAGGAGAAATGCTCTGAAAGTTGAACTGAACCTTCCAAAGTATTCTAGAAAATTGATTACTATATAGGAGAATAAAATGAGCGATAGGCCAATTAATGCACCTTTTAAAAGTAAGTTTTTATAATACTTGCTTTTAAACTCAGATATCTTCTCTAATAAGCCTGAAAACTCCACATTTTTTTTCATAAAATATTGAATATCAATAATATAACTGAAAAACTTTAAAATACCAATTCTACAGAAACAGGACAATGATCCGACATAACTACATCAGCGTGTATTTGTGCATCTAATACATTGGCCTGAGCTTCATGATTTACAAAAATGTAGTCAATACGCCACCCTAAATTTTTTGCCCTCGCTCCTGCCCTATAAGACCACCACGTATATTGCTGGGCATCAGTGTTTTTTAGCCTAAAACAATCTTTAAATCCACTATCAATAAACTTGCCAACCCAAGCTCGCTCCTCAGGAAGGAAACCTGAACTCTTAGCGTTAGATTTTGGATTATGAATATCTATTTCATTATGACAAATATTGACGTCTCCGCAAACAAATATGGGCTTTTCTGCTCTGTCAAATCGATGAATAAACTCAAACATGTCGTCCAGAAAAGCCATTTTTACTTCTTGTCTGATGTCGCCCATCGTTCCTGAAGGAAAATAGGCACATAAAACGTGAAACTTTTCAAAAGTTGCAACAATTATTCGTCCTTCCAAGTCATATTGCTCTATTCCACAACCATAAGTCACTCTTTCTGGTTTTTGTTTACTAAGAATAGCCACTCCTGAATAACCTCTTTTTTGAGCAGGAAACCAATGACAATGGTATCCTAATTTTTCAAAAATGGGCTCAACCAATTCGGTTTCATACAATTTTATTTCTTGCAAACACAAGACATCGGGATCATGGCTCTTTAACCAATCTTCTAAACCTTTGTTAAGTGCTGATCTTATGCCATTTACGTTAAATGTTGTAAGTTTCATATATGTAAACCAATATCATTTCTAAAATATTCTATGACATAGTGTTTCAGCAATTGTTCCTGACTCAATAAATCAAACTGTGGTAAAGGCTTTATGAGTTTCCAGTGCGGCCAACCATCGTTGTCTGTTCCTTCTAGTTCATAAAAATCACCCAAGCTCAGCACTTTGCAAATTGCAATGTGCATTAAATCTTGTTTTTCTTCTTTAGAAAAACGCAAATTCCCTTTTCCTAATTCCTGAATTCCAATTAAAAACAAGACAGCATTTAGGTCGGAAGGCTTTTTACCCGTTGTTTGTTTTAAAAAACGAATTAAATTGTCCCATATTTCTTTATTATCTTTGATTTCTAATGACATACAATAATGAAAACCACGTTTAAAAGATACATTAATCTACTTTTGGACTTTATATACCCAAGGGTATGTGTGAGTTGTGAAAAAAACATACTTGGTCCAGAAAACCATTTATGTATTGAGTGTCTTCTTACAATACCCAAAACCAATTCGCACCTACACCCAATAGAACTCTTAGATCGAAAGTTTTGGGGAAAATTAAACGTGAAACAGGTATATTCTTTTCTGAAATTTTCAAAAAAAGGTAAAGTCCAAAACATTCTTCACACACTCAAGTACAAAAATAAGCCAGAATTAGCAGAATATATTGGAAAAATGTATGCAAATGATTTAATGTCCATACAATTTGAAGAAAAGATAGACTTAATAATCGGAATTCCGCTCCACAAAGACAAGCAAAAGCTCAGGGGTTATAACCAGGCTGATGCGTTTGCAAAAGGGCTCTCAGAGGTCTTAAAAACGCCTTATGACGACGAGTCTTTGGTTCGTCAAACGTTTACTATTTCTCAAACTAAAACGGGAAGTCGTTTTAAAAGGTTTAAAAACATTGAAGGTGTTTTTGAAGTGAAAAATCCAGAAAATATTGAAGGGAGACGAATCGCACTGGTGGATGATGTGCTTACTACTGGCTCAACTTTGGAAGAAGCTGGAAATATATTACTTGCTGCAGGATGTTCAGAACTGTATATAATAACAATCGCCTCAGCTTATTAAAAACCGAGGCGATTAAATATTTTATAAAAACGTAATTTCTTACAAGGACTTCTTACCCTTTGGGCCAACAGAAATCATAGCACACCTGAAACCAATGGCGGCTGTTGAAGAATCCTGATCTAGAGATCTTCTTGTGCCAGGAGACAACCAGTACGCGATGTCGTTCCAAGAACCACCTTTATAAACTCTTAGTTTGTTGTCTATTAGTGAGTTGAAATTTTCCTTGTCATAAAGTTTGGCTTCATCTTGGAAATCACTTCTACGGATTGGATTCAGGTCATTAAAGTCCTGGTAAGAGCCTTGTCTGTAAAGGTCATACACCCATTCGTTAACGTTACCGGCCATGTTATAAAGACCGAAATCATTTGGAGCAAAAGAATAAACCTCTTCCGTTATTATAGCCTTATCGTTTTGTTTTCCAGCTATACCCGCATAGTCACCTCTGCCCCTTTTGAAGTTAGCCATCATATTACCTTTATTTTTGCCTTTCGCCTTACGCATAGCTGAGCCATCCCATGGGTAAATTCTCTGATTTGACTGATTCTCATCTATATATTGCGTTCCAATCATACTTTTAGCGGCGTATTCCCACTCTGCTTCTGTAGGAAGTCTAAAATCTGGAATATTAATACCCGTTTCTATAGGCACCCTACCTGTTACTTTAGGTGCAGCTGCGGCTTCTGCAGCACCTTTTTTCTTCTTGCCAAACGGCAATCCCATTTTTTTCTTGCTACCATCACCATATTTAGCAGACAACCCCGCGTTTACGATTGCAGATCTCCACTTACAATAATCGTTTGCTTGTATCCAAGAAACCCCCACAACAGGGAAATTTCTAAATCCTGGGTAACGAAGATATTGATCTACATATTGATCGTTGAATGACATTTCGTTAGCCCATACAGTTGTATCTGGCAACGCAGCTTGCACAAACTCACGCGTAGAATCTTGGCTGATAGAATAAATGTATTCTAGATAGTCAATGTTTGCGATTTCGGTTTCATCCATATAAAAGGAAGCGACAGTCACGGTACGTTCAATGTTGTCTCTAGTGTAGGTAACATCTTCTTCAAGTGTACCCATAGTAAAACGTCCACCTTCAATAAAAACCATGTTTGGACCTGCTGGTTGACCAGCAAAAGAAGCCACTTGGAAACCCTCTTTACCTTTTTTGGCATAAGCAGAGCCAGTGGTTCTACTTTTTTTACCAGGATTCAGACTACTTGCTTTTTTACCTTTGCTACAAGAAGTAGCTACAAAAAGAGAAAGTGTAAGTATTGTTACACTGAAAATAAGTCTCTTCATTCTTTTTTTATTTTGTTTTCTGCGAATTAAAACACAAAAATAGTTTAAAATATATTACTAAGTCATTGTTTGGCATCAATGAAAGCCACAATTTTTTCGAATAAATCATTGATTTTATTGATATTAACGGTGTTTTCAGCTGAAAATATCAATTTGTCTTTGATTTGTTTTAAACTGCACTCTTTTGGATGCAATTTTATATAATCAAGAATTTTGCCAAACTTGTCCGTTTGATAATATTCTTGGTGCTTTTGTGAAACGAAATACCCTTTGAGGATATTATTTTTAAGTGTTATTTTTTCAAAACCTATGTATTCGGCCTTCCAACGCACTTTTACTATTCTAAATAATTCTTCCACTTCTTGCGGCAATTTTCCAAATCTATCAATTAGAGAAACGGTGAATTTATTGAGTTCGTCTTCGGTTTTAAGATCATCGATGGCATTATAGACCGAAAGCCGCTCAGACATGTTAACGATATAATGGTCAGGGATTAATATCTGAAGGTCAGTTTCTATCTGACAGTCTTCTACTTTAAAGGTTTTTTGAGAAAGTTCTCCTTCAAAAAGACTTTTGAATTCATTTTCTTTTAACTCAGCAACGGCTTCATCCAATATTTTGTGGTACATATCATAACCCAAGTCATTCACAAATCCGCTTTGCTCGGCACCAAGTAGATTGCCCGCTCCCCGAATATCTAAATCTCGCATGGCAACTTTAAAACCATCGCCCAAGTCGGTGAATTCTTCTAAGGTTTGAAGGCGTTTTCGGGCATCTTTAGTAAGCCCAGAGCTCGGTGGGCCCAAAAGAAAACAATAGGCTTTTTTGTTCGAACGCCCTACCCTACCCCGCATTTGGTGCAGATCCGAAAGCCCAAACATGTGAGCTTGGTTGATGATAATCGTATTGGCGTTTGGAATATCTAGGCCAGACTCTATGATATTGGTAGAAATGAGGATATTTATCTCGTTTTCAATAAACCGCATCATCACTTTTTCGAGCTTATCGCCTTCCATTTGACCATGTGCAACGCCTATTTTGGCCTCAGGAACCAAGCGATAAATTATGTTGGCTATAGACTCAATGTCGGCCACTCTATTGTGAACAAAAAACACTTGCCCTCCCCTATTTAGCTCATAACTAATGGCATCACGGATGATTTCTTCTTTGAAAACCTCAACTTGGGTGGTTACAGGTTGGCGGTTGGCCGGCGGAGTGGCTATTACTGACAAATCACGTGCACCCATAAGTGAGAAATGTAGTGTTCGAGGAATTGGCGTAGCCGTAAGCGTCAAAACATCTACGTTCAGTTTTAATTCTTTTATTCTGTCTTTTGACTTCACGCCAAATTTCTGCTCTTCATCTATCACCAAAAGCCCGAGATTTTTGAACTCTATGTTTTTATTGAGCAGCTTGTGCGTGCCTATTACTATATCAACTTTGCCCTCCTTTAGGGCCTTGAGTGTTTTAGTATTGTCCGCCGCAGATTTGAACCTATTCAAATAATCGACATTTACGGGCATTTTGGCAAGTCTTTCAGAAAAAGTGCGGTGGTGTTGCATGGCCAAAATGGTGGTGGGAACCAATATAGCCACTTGCTTGGAGTCGTTTACGGCTTTGAAAGCCGCACGAATAGCTACTTCGGTTTTTCCAAAACCCACATCGCCGCAAACGAGCCGGTCCATAGGATATGGTTTTTCCATATCTTCTTTTACTTTGGCTGTGGCAGAGGCTTGGTCGGGAGTATCTTCGTACATAAAAGACGACTCCAGTTCAATCTGCATGTAATTGTCTGGCGAAAAAGCGAAACCGTGGACTTCTCTCCGTTTTGCATAAAGTGCTATCAGCTCTTTGGCTATATCTTTTACCTGTCGTTTTGCTTTCGATTTTTTGTTTTCCCAATCGCCAGACCCCAGCTTACTCATGTTGGGTGCGTCGCCCTCTTTGCCTGAGTATTTGGCTATTTTGTGCAAACTGTGGATATTGATATACAGCAGGTCGTTGTCTTTGTACACCAATCTGATGGCCTCTTGTTTTTTGCCACCGACATCTATGGTTTCCATGCCTGCAAAACGCCCAATGCCATAGTCTACGTGCGTCACGTAATCGCCTGTTTGTAAGGTTTTTAGTTCCTTTATGGTCAGGGCTTTAGACTTTGAAAAGCGGTCTTTTACTTTGTATCTGTTTAGCCTTTCAAATATCTGATGGTCGGTGTAAACCAGTATTTTATTCTGCAAGTCTATGAACCCTTCTCTGAAATTGGCATAAACCGAAAGAAACCGGATGGTCGGGTTGATTTCGGTGAAAATGGTTTCGAGCCGATTGAGCTGTTTGAGCGAATCAGAACTTATATAACACGAAAAACCGTTGGCTTGGTTTTCAGCGATGTCGTTTATTAATATCGTAAAGTCTTTATTAAAAGAGGGTTGTGATTTAGAATCGTAGCTTATTTTATGTGTTTCTTTCAGAAAACTCTTTCTGCCAAACTCTATTGTGTTGTAGTTTTTTAGAAAATCAGTAAACTCTTTTTTTGCCAGAAACGAATGGTCGGGTTTAAACAAAAGGTTTATGTCTCCCCCATTGGCCATTTTGGAATCATAAATTTCGGTTATGCGACGAAGGTTGTCTTCTACCCTATCGAGTGTAAAAACGTAATCTTTTATCCAAAGAATTGTTTTTTCAGGAAGAAAACTAAAAATCGGTACGGTCTCTTCAAAACGTAGTTTTTCATGGATGTTGGGTACGATGCTTATCGCATCCATTACTTTGTTTGAAAGCTGCGTTTCGGTATCGAATATTCGGATGCTTTCTATTTCGTCACCAAACAATTCCACCCTGAAAGGAGTGTCTGCCGCATAAGAATAAACATCAAAAATACCGCCACGAATAGCAAATTGACCAGGCTCGTAAACGAAATCTGTCTTCTCGAAATCGTAAGAAACCAGAAGTTCGGTAACGAAGTTTAAGTCCAGTGTATCCCCTATTTTTATGCGTAAAGTGTTGGCTACCAGTGTTTTTTTGCTCACTACTTTTTCTGCAAGAGCTTCTGGGTAGCTGACAATGAGCAAAGGGTCAGCAGAGTTGTTGAGGCGATTAAGCAGTTCGGCTCGCTGGATAATGTTGGCGTTTTCTATTTCCTCAAACTCATAAGGCCTTTTAAAAGATGCAGGGAAATAAGCTATTTTAGGACTTTCGAACCCAAAAAGGTTTTGAAGGTCATTGAAAAAATATAGGGCGTCTTCTTTGTCGGGCAGTACAATTAAGGTCGATTGAGGATTACTCTGATAAATAGCCGCAGCCAATATAGCATCCAAACTTCCAGAAGTACCTTCTAGATGAATTTTGGGATGCGATTTTTGTGACAAAACGATGTTCTGCACAAAACTATCTTCGGAGTATATTTTTAGGAAATCCTCTGAGTTCAAAAGCGGCCAGTTTCAAGTGGTAAATACCTTTTGGTCAAGCAAAAGACAGTCACCAGAATTAAAATTTTTATTGAAAAGCACTCTTTAAAGCAGAAACTTGGGCTGCTCAAATCGTAAACTGAAGCAAAGATACTAAGAAAGATGATTTTGAGGGAAAATTCGTTTTAAAATATCAAGACATCCGGAGGATACCACGGAGATAACCAATCGATTCGGTAAGACCGTATGCTGCATTTTCTGCATCCTTTTCATATTCCACACCAATAATGCCGTCGTATTTGAGTTCTTTAAGCACTTGTATGTATAACGAAATGTTCATTACGCCTCGTCCAATTTCCACATTTTCTGCTTCGGCTTTTTGAGAATTGAGGTCTTTTAAGTGAATGTCGAAAAGTCGATCTCTGTATTTTCTAAATTCAGCCGCAGGGTCTTGATTTAGCCTAAAAGTATGCCCAGTATCTATGCAGAGACCGATTCTGGGGTCAAGCGTTTTGATTTTCTCATAAATACTAGCTGGAGAAGGGAAAATTTTGTCTTCTGGACCATGGTTGTGGATGGCGATTTTGATGTCTGTTGCTTTCACCATTTCTTCTACCTTTGGAAACAAATGATGTTCTGGAGCTCCGACTATCATTTTTATACCTGCATTTTGGGCATATTTAAAGTATTTTTCTACTTCGTCGTTGGTTTTCATGTAGATAACTCCAGCCGCGTAAAGATTAAGTCCGTTGGATTTCATTTTATCAGAAATGGCTTTTAAGTCTTTTGGAGAGGCATCAAAAGGCAAATGAAAACTTTTGAGGCAGACATCTTTTATGGCCAAGCGTTTCATTATTTCTATGACTTGGTCTAAACTATATTTGCGTAGCGTGTAGGAGGCTAAACCAATTTTTAAGCCTTGAAATGCAGGTAAAGGCTCAAAATGAGCCTTTGATGACAAGGCCAATGTGCTTAATCCGATTGTTTTTAAGAATAGTTTTCTTTTCATTTTTAGTTGAATTAATTTCTAATGTTTAGCCATTTTAAAGAATGAGTATATACATTTTTGCTTCGACCTTTTGCTCCTGACCTTATGGTTATAACAATTTAGGAAAATTGTTCTACTCTTGATTCTGCTGTTTGATGGTGTCTATTAAACCCAAAAGCGTTTGTTTTCTAGCCTCATCTGGCTCTGGGTAGCTCATTTTTAGTTCTTTAAGTTTCTCAACAATTATTTTGGCAACTATCAAACGCATATTTTTTTTATCGTCGGCAGGCACTACATACCATGGGTTTTGTTTCGTGGCGGTGGCGTTTATCATTTCTTCATAGGCTTTTTGGTAATCGTCCCATAATCCTCGCTCTTTTATATCGCCCTCTTCAAATTTCCAATTTTTCGTGATGTCTTCTATCCTTTCTATCAGCCGATTGCCCTGTTCTTCTTTGGATACATTTAAGAAAAACTTTAGCACTACTATGCCATTGTTGGCCAGGTAGTCCTCAAAGTTTTTGATGTCTTGGTATCGTTTTTTCCAAACGTCTTTGCCTTTTAATTCGTCCGGAATTTTCTGGTAATTTTCTAGTATTTCGGGATGCACTTTAACTACCAAGACCTCTTCGTAATAGGAACGATTGAATACCTGCATTTTACCTCTTTCGGGTAATTCTTTGTAACAACGCCACATATAATCATGATTGAGTTCGGTCTCCGAGGGTCTTTTAAAAGAATAGAAACTCAATCCCAATGGGTGAACCCCCTGAAAAACGGCCTTCATGGTGCCATCTTTTCCTGCCGCATCCATGGCTTGAAAAACTGCTAAAACCCCGTATTTTGAATGGGCGTACATGACGCTTTGTAGCTCGTCCATTTCTGTCTGTAGGCTTTTCAGAATTGCTTCATAATCAGTTTTGTCCTCGTAAAAATCATTGATTTTTGTTGAGTGGTTTTTAGGCTTAAATTTTTCAGAGCCTGTTATTTGGTAATCTTTTATGTTGAATTTTTTCATTTTTTGGATGATATTGAATTGAGGTATTACACAACGTGACACAAAGAATGCACAGAGTTTCTCTAAGATTTTTGGCCGAAAAATTATGTATTTAATGCAAGATATTTAATTTTCTTGAAAAATTTGTTTGGTAAACGTTTAAGGTATTGTTTGTGGTGACACAAACACAGGCAGTGTTTGGCGAAATACAAACTTTGATTTACATTTGATAAAAAAACAATTCAACCATAATGAAAAAAAACATATTACTGTTAATGGCCATGGCTATCTCGGTTTTTAGTTTCGCTAAGAAAAAACCCTCGAAATATTACGAACTCCGTGTTTATTATTGCCACCCGGGCAAATTGCCCAATTTAATAACAAGATTTACAGACCATACCACCAAGATTTTTGAGAAACACGGGATGGAAAACATTGGTTACTGGACACCAACAACAGAGGATAACAATGTATTGTATTATGTGTTGGGATATCCAAGTAAAGAAGCTAGGGATGCATCTTGGAAAGCATTTGGTGCCGATCCAGAATGGAAAGAAGTGGCCAAAAAATCGGAAGAAAGTGGAAAAATTGTGGCCAAAGTGGAGTCGAAATTTATGACTTTACACCCCGATTTGACCAAGAAAATCAAACTTAAACAAGCTAGTCCAGAGCGTTTGTTTGAAATGAGGACCTATTACTGTTTGCCAGGAAGGTATCCAAACATTGTGGCTCGATTCAGGGATCACACTAGAAAGCTATTTGATAAGCATGGAATGGAGAATGTTATGTATTTTGAAACTATAGAAAAAGATGGTGGACAGCCTACCCTACTTTACTTTTTGGCTCACAAGGATGCCGATGCTGCCAAGAAATCTTGGGATGGGTTTAGAGCTGATCCTGATTGGATAAAAGTACGTGACGCTTCAGAAGTTTCGGGTAAAATAGTAGAAAAAGTAGAGCCCATTTACATGAAGCCAACAAGTTTTTCGAAGATAAAATAGAAAGAGAGGGTAAATTTACCCTCTCTTTTTGTATTGCTTAATCTGAAAATTGGTGTGGCTTTGTGAAAATATATTAGAGGTTTAGAATCCCGCCCAAAGTTACTTTTAGCGAAAAGTTGGTTTGAGCACCCGCATTTACACCTACGGTTTTGAGGTCTATGCTGCTGGTAATGTCTAAAAGCGTATTTACTCCTAAGCCCAATGATCCACTTTTATCAGGTTTTTCGCAATGAATCTCATAGTTTCCTTCTGGCAAATATGAAAGTGTAAAGTTGCCATTTGCATCAGCTTTAGCACTGCTTATGGCATTTGCAAACTTCACATCGCTGGAGCCTTGGCCATTGATTTCTTGGTTGTTATTAAATGTGCCTTTTTTGTAAACATACACCACTACATCTGATTTTACACTGGAATAGTTTTCAATTTTACCCTTTATCGTTCCCGTATTTGCTTTGTTTTCAGCCCTTACTGCGGACTTTAACTCACCATAGGTCACAAAAGCGAAGTCATTGTTTTTGGATTTAATAGACTTTCTCAAGTCAAAATCCATTATGATTTCAGTGTTTCCATTTTCGTTAACTATAAAGTTTTTTGGTTTTAAATCTATTTCAGTTTTGCCATTTCCCGAAATCTCCAATGCTTGTTTGGTGCCGTCTGTTTTGGTTATATAACAACCAGGAGCCGCCAGTGCTTCGTCTTTATCAATATCCAATACCAGCGTAAGCGTAGAGTACGAACCTACAGCGGCATCACTTTTACCAAGTTCTAGTGTATTGCCGTTTTGAAGAGCTAATAGGTTTACGGTTTTTGGGCCTTTAAAACCTGAAAAAGTCTTTCCGTCAACTTTTATTTCGGCTACAGTAACAAAAACACCTGAAATGTCTGCTTGGTCTATTGGAGCATCTGTAACACCCACGCTAAGGCTGCCTTGCGGCGATGAGGTGTCATTAATGTCATTTTTTGGTCCAAATAAACCAGACTCGCAAGAAATAGCGAAGACCGAAAAAGTTAGTAATGCGACAATTTGATTTTTTAGATTTTTCATAAATAAAAAAGTTTTGTTGAAAAGAAATTCGATTAAACAGTTCTGAGATGAACCTGACACAAAGGAGAGAAGCTCAACTTAAATGGAAATTAAATCAAGATTAAATTTTTTTTAATGTTTGTGAAGAGTCCGAATATTTAAGGAAAAAATAGAGAAATTGGAGATAAGGCGATAGCTTTACGTTTAGAAAGCTTAAAAAATAGTCGGTTGTTGCGTAATTATTTCAGTTTACCTTTGGTTTTGCTCAGTATTACTGGGATAATATTTGCCATTATCATGGCAGAAAACACCAGTCCTTATTTTGATTTTGCTCCTCGAAAAGATTTTCTTGGCACAAAAACGTTTGCAGTTACCTCCAAATTGATTTTTAAGACTGGTTTTTATACCCACATCTGTTCTGCTTTGGTGGTTTGGTTGGCAGGTATTCCGCAGTTTTGGCCTTTGCTGGTTCTAAAATACCCAAAATGGCACCGAAATTTGGGTAAGATTTATGTTTTCGGAATTCTGTTTTTGGCGGCACCATCGGGACTAATTTTAGCCGCCTTTGCCAATGGTGGACTTTCAGCACAAGTCGGCTTTACGCTACAGTGTTTGGTTTGGTGGTTTTTGACTTTTAAGGCGTTTTTGTTTATAAAAGAAGGAAATATCGCAGAACATGTTCGTTATATGATCCGAAGCTTGGCGGTAACTTACGCCGCATTTAGCTTACGGACAGAGAGTTATGTGATGTACCAGTTTTTGGGCACAAAACCTATAGAAACCTATCTCACAGTGGTTTGGCTAAGCTGGGTTGGCAATCTTTTTCTTGCCGAAATTTTATTATTAACCAAAATAGATAGATATTTCGTAAAATTTATAAAACCCTTGAAATGAAAACTAAACTGTTATTGATTGCTGTAATCGCTGTTTTTTTAACTCAGCTTTCGTGTGCCGACAAGAAGAAAATGGTGCTACAGACCCACAAAGAAGCCGTGGATACGCTCAGTACTGGCTCGAATGATACACTTGTAAAGTTTGCTGACATAGATATTCACAAATTACTAGACACGAGCGATTTGTCTCGTATGTTTTGTAATTATGATTCTTTGGGTGCTTATGATAATCGTTTCGATGGGTTTTTTGGTGAGGATCATTATCGTATTCAGTTCTATTTTTCTAGTGTGAAAAGAGATAGCATCAATCACTTGGTATATCATATTGAAGGGAAAAGTAAATTCAAAGAAAATATAGCTCCTTTTAACGGAAAAATAGTGTTTGAAAATGCAAAAAGCTTTACTGACCCAAAGATAAACTTGGCTGAATGGAAATATGACAATGGCGATTCGCTAAAAGGAATTTACAGTTTGGTTGGGCGTTTGATTTTGGAAGAAGACAAAAAGCTTGGTCACGCAGGGGTTTTTAGCGGAGATTTCAGGATGGAGTTTGCCAATATGGCTAAAAGCGATAAGTTTCTATGGTTTTATTCACCTTCTATTGGTTCTAAAGGGGCAGGATTTGCTTCGGCCGGTACTTGGCAACAATATGGTAAAGCAATAGCCAAGCCGTTTATATTTGGTAGAGATATATTTATGTTTGCCAACAACATCCTGGCCGACTTTAGCTACGGTGAAAGAGATATTCAAATCAACGAAAAATATGTTCACCTAGGTTGGGACAACTACTGGGAACAAGACGAGTGGTGGGTGGAAACCAAGACCAAAATATGAAAGAAATTTAATTAAGTGTCAATAAACCAAACATTTAGCTTTGTAAATGTTTGGTTTATTATTATTCAAACCTCCAGCTTATACCCTTTTCCATGACTATTGGTGATTTTTACGGCGGGGTCAGCTATGAGCTTTTTACGAAGTTTTGATACCAGCACATCCAAGTTTCGGCTGATGACAAACACACCCTCGTTCTCCCAAATTTCTTTAAGTAGATGTTCTCTGGCGACGGTTTCGTTGGGTTTTTCGAGAAGAAGATTCAGCAGTTTGTTTTCTTTTTCTGAGAGTTCAATTTTTTGAAATTCTAAAACCAAAACGCCCGTTTGTTGGAAATAATTAAACGCTCCAATTTTCTGAAAATCACCCGCATTTTCGGTAGAAATGGCTTCATCTTTTTTGTTTTTTCTAAAGTAAACCACATAAAAAAGTAATAAAAGAAGGAGAGCTACCACTACGCTCCAAAGGATGTTGGGGTTTATTCCCGACTTGAATACTTCTATTTCTACAATATAACAGTTCTCAGGTAATCCTCGGCCTAAGCAGGTCACGTCCTCTGTGCTTTTAGGGCTCCACTCAAAACCATATACCATCTGGGTTTTTTTGCACGTAAACACACTTACACGATACTGGTTCTGAGGGTTGCTATTTCGAAGGGTTTTTATGGTGATATTGGCCAAACTATCTGGCATTATCTCAAAACTATTTTCGAACCGGATCTGATAAATACCATTTGCGGTTTTCTGAATAGGCATGATGCGAGACGTGGAATCGCCCGAAGCCAGCAATAGCTGATGCCCAATAGTACGAAATAGTACTATTCGGTGTTTTTCATCATCCTGTGTTTGGTTACACGAAAGACCCAAAAACAAAAAAAGAAATAGGATTGTTTTGCTTTGCATTGTGTTGCAAGATATTTCAAAAAACGCTCATCTTACTTATCTTTTGCTTTGGTTTTGCAATTATTTACATTCTATTTACATTTTTTGAGCCTTTTCGGAATAGTTTTGGGTAGTTCTTCGAAAGTAGTAAGAGTCAAACATCCTTCGGCAAGTATTTTATAAAAAACGAAATAAACATGGATATGAAAATCATTGTGTTGATATTAGTAGGTTTTGTTGCATTTGGACAACAGTCAAATGATAGATTCAAAAACAGCCAAACTCCGGGCTTTTTTACATTAAATACACTCAAAAATTCTTGTTTTGACAATCCTCAAAAGAAGCAAGTGAGTGAATACATCAGAGAGATATACGAAGATAAAAATGGTGTGCTGTGGTTTGGCACCAATGGTGACGGCATTTGTAGGTACGATGGCTTGAAAATGCAGTATTTTACTAAAAAAGAGGGTCTGGCGGGAAACCAAATCAATGGAATAACCGGAGACAAAAAGGGAAATATCTGGCTGGCAACAGATGAGGGGTTGAGCCGATATGACGGTAAAAAGTTCATCAATTACACCACAAAAAATGGTCTGTCTGATAATCAGTTGTGGAGTATTTTGTCGGACAGGAAAGGAAATATTTGGATAGGAACATTGGCTGGTGTAAATAAGTTTGACGGAAGAAAATTTCATAAAATAGACCTGCCGAAACTCGAGAAACCGGGAACTCCGAGGTTCAACCAGTCTGTGGCTTGGAGTATAATTGAAGACCGAAAAGGTAACATTTGGT
Source organism: Lacihabitans sp. CCS-44 (assembly GCF_024343735.1). GTDB lineage: Bacteria > Bacteroidota > Bacteroidia > Cytophagales > Spirosomataceae > Leadbetterella. The sequence continues at coordinate 356,392 of NZ_RJUE01000060.1, read as the reverse complement.
TTGGTACAGATGGGGGAGGGCTCAAGAAGTTTGACGGTAAAGCATTTTATACCTATACACAGAAAGACGGCCTTGGTTCCAACAATATCAGAAGCATTTTTGAAGACGACAAGGGGTCGGTTTGGTTAGGCACACAAGGCTCAGGCGTTAGTAGATTTGACGGCAAAAAATTCACGAATTTTAGCACCAAAAATGGCTTGAGTAGCAACGATGTCTGGACGATTTATGAGGACAAACAGCATCAGTTATGGTTTGGAACAGGTGGGGGCGGAGCAAGTCGATATGATGGAAAAAACTTTAAAACATATAAGGAAACCAAGGGTGTAACTAGAAATCATGTGCAGAGCATTTGGCAGGACAAAAGGGGCAACCTTTGGCTCGGTTTTTCGGGAGGCTTATACAGAGTTTCGGGTGATTTAGTGGAGAATATACCTGCGGGAAAGCTAGTAGGATGTTGATGTTTTCTATTAAAAAAACATAAAAAGTTATAAGAAATGAAAAAAATGATTTTGCTATTTACTCTTGCCATAACGTCAAATTCTTACGGGCAAGAAATTTTTTCAAACTGCTCGGCCGTATTTCTTAACGATCAAATGATTGTGGAAGAATATTCGGCTAATGCCAAGGCAAAAATTTCTAAAGATGCTCAAGGCTGGATTTCGGCAGGAGCCGTGACTTTGGGAGACGTGGCCAAGGGCGAAAAGAAGGCAGAAATTACCCAAAAAATTGAATTTGGCGTAGCCATAAAAGATGCCAATACGGGTACAATAGTTCTTTTTTCATCAAAAGAGTTCAAAAAAATTGAAGCAGAAAAGGTTTTGGAGAAATGTAAGAAAGGAGATACAATCATCATCATGACCACCGACAATACTTATGCCTTGCCGCACAACGAAATATTAGTTTATTGAGAATGAAAAACACAGTCTTACTTTTTCTTATTGCCTGTTTACCAGCCTTTACGCAACAAAAACTGATTTTGAATACCACTGATAGTGATGTTCATTGGAAAGGGAAAATGTGGATGTCTAACGACAGTCACGAGGGCACCATTCGATTTAACTCAGGCAGTTTGACAATGGATAAATCTGGGAAAATCACTGCTGCAAATTTTGAAATAGATATGAACACGATCAAGACCAAAGACGCAAGGCCCGACAAAGATGGGCTGGCGGAGCATCTGAAGTCGGAAGATTTTTTTGCTGTGAAAAAATTTCCGAAGGCATATTTTGCAGGAACTAAGATTGATAAAACCACCGTGCCGGGCAATTATTCGGTCCAAGGCAACCTCACCATCAAGGGCGTTCAAAAGCAGATTGTCTTCATGGTTAAAATACAACCTAACCCAACTTCCACAAAGGTCACAGGCGAGTTAACGCTTTTTAGGTCTTGGTGGGGTGTTAGTTATAAAGCCCCGGATTTTTTGTCATCGCTTAAAAATGACTTGATAGCCGAAGAGGTGCCGATAAAGCTAAACTTGGTGTTTGGGAAATAAGCTTGATTTTGTTGAGAAGTATATGCGACATCCTATGTTGTTGATTGGTATCTCCCAGGCCAAGTTTACTTTAATGCCTTTTTCTCTACAAATCTTTTAGAAGGACTCAATATCAGGTCCATTTCTTGTCTTTTTCTTCGAGAACATCCGCAAGAAAGGCCATTTGTGAGGGTCAGAATCCCGGATTCATATTTTAAGATGTATTCGGTATTAATCAAGAAAGACTTGTGAGGTCGTATGAAGCCACAGCCTTCGAGCTTTTCTGCCATTCTTTTGAGGGTTGTGGCGACCAAAAACTCTCTCCCATCTTTCATTTTTACAATCGAATAGTTTGCCTTGGCTTGCACGTAAACAATTTCGGTTGATCGAACATTCTTTTGGCATCCAACAAAAATGTATTTTAGGTTCATAGGTTTTGTACTAGATACTTGTTTTTAAAATAAAGTAGAGGGCTTTTATGCCACTCTACTTTCAAAATTCATGGCAATAATTGTTTTCATAATGGCTTCTATTACTACCTTTCGGAGGTCATAAAGACATAGTAAGAACTTACAACCACACAATTTGGTGGGATTACATGCTCCGATAAAATAAATTTGAGGAATGCTGCCCAAAAGTAGATTTCATACCGCCGTTTGTAGATTAACAAAATATTAAGAAGGCTATTTGGAGTTATTACCTAATTTTACGGACAGGAATAAACCAATAGAAATGTACAATTGCTTAATTGTAGATGATAGTCTGATAGAACGAGATTTGATGGCTCTGCATGTTTCAAAAATCAAAAGTCTAAATATCGTAGCCGAATGTGCAGATGGATTGGAGGCGATGGATGTGATTCAAAATCAGGACATTGACATCGTGTTTTCGGATATTGACATGCCTGATTTATCGGGTATTGGTTTGGTGAAAGCATTGAAGAAAGCTCCGGTTTTTGTGTTTGTAACCAGCTATGCCGACTATGCCGTAGAGAGCTATAATCTTGATGTGATAGACTTTATAGTTAAGCCTGCAAGTTTCGAACGTGTCTTCAAAGCCGCCAACAAGGCCATGGAATACATAGAGCTCAAAAAAAAGCAAATTGAAGCTCCAAAAATGGAGGACATCAAATCTGCAACGGCAACGTATTTTTATGTAAAAGACAATCATGCCCACATAAAAGTGTCTTATGATGAGGTTACGCATATAGAAAGCATGGGCGATTTTTCGAAAATTTATACACAAAACCACAAAATGTATGTGGTTTTGGTGAGCCTTAAAAATATTATCGGTCAACTTCCAGAGGAGAACTTTAGAAGAGTTCATAAGCAGTTCATTGTAAACCTAGGGCATATTGTGGCCATTCTTCCTACCGAAATAAACCTTAGCGGCAATCAGTCGGTGCCCTTTAGTGCCAGTTACAAGGCGGAATTTATGGAAAGCCAAGTAGACACAAAAACCTTGAAAAGATTCAATTAATCGTTAAGCTTTCTGGAGTTCAATCACAAATTCACTTCCTTCATTTTCAGTGCTTTGTGCGGTTAGACGGCCATTTATTAGTTTGGCAAAAGTCTTGGACAGCATCAGTCCCATTCCAGTGCCTTTTTCGTTTTGAGTTCCTACGCTGCTTTCTATCAGGGTGTTTTTTGGGTCGTTTATTTGTTGAAGTTTTTCTAGCGGTATTCCCTTTCCGTTGTCTTTTATGGCGATTTTCATAACATTATTTTCTTCGAAAGCCGAAACTTCTATCTTTCCATTTTTAGGGTTAAATTTTATGGCATTTGCGAGCAGATTCCTGACAATTAGGCTCAGCATATCGGTATCAATCAAGGCTGTGGTAGTTTCCGAAATTCGGTTATTTATCACAATTCCTTTCAAATTGGCTTGATTTCTCATATTTTCAATCACCGAATGTATTAACTGAGAGACGTTCTGTGGTTGAAGAATGGGCTTGTAACCTTGCATTTGGCTGGCGGCCCAACTAAGCATATTTTCCATCAAGTTGGTGGTGGAGGTTAGCTGATTTTTCAGTTCGCCTGCGTAAAGGCCAAGTTTTTCTTGAGATATTTGCCGGTTTTCGAGCAAAGTGATAAACGAAATGAGGGCATTCACGGGCGTACGCATATCGTGGCTCACCAGGCTAAACATCTTGTCTTTCACCATTCCGAGTTGCTCTAGTTCTACTTTTTGTTTAGATATTATATCGTTTAATTTCTTGGTTTTCTGTTGGTTACGATAAACAAAAACAGCAAGTACCAGTAAAATAGAAGCAGAAATTCCGAGTATCCACTGGATCTTTTTATCAAATTCCTGCTTACTCTTATACTCTTCCTCCTTTATCTCAAAGTCAAGTTTTAGCTGTTTACGGGTTATTTCCTTTTCCTTTTCTTGGTCTATAATTTGGTCTTTTACCTTTACAAATTGTAGATGTCTGGCCAATGCCGTTTTGTAATCGCCTTGTTGCTCAGCCACCAAACTTAGTTTTTCGAGGGCTTGTTTTTGGTTCTCAAGAAGGGTAATCTTTTCGGAAATACCGAGGCTTTTGGTCAGAAACTCTTTGCTCTCGCTATAGTTTTTGTTTTTTAAGTGGTGAAGGCCTAAAGACAGGTAGAGGTCACTCAGATTCTCGTCTATATTCTTTTTAAGGGCAATTTCAAGAGCTAAATTATAATGAATCAGAGCGTTTTTGTTGTCATTCATTTGGTCAAACAGCTCGGCTTTTTGCATATATACTGTACCAATGAGCCCATCGTCTTTCATGGCGTTGGCTACTTTTAGAGCTGTGTTGAGGTGCTTAATGGCCAGTTGTTGCTGTTGATTATGACCTATCTTTAGTTGTTTTAGTTCATTTGGTTGGCACTTCAAGTAGGCTTCGGCCAAGTTTAAGTTGGCAGAATATACACCATAGTTTATACCGTTTTCTGAAAGTACAAAGGCCTGATTTGCTTTTTTGATGTATTCAATGGCTTTTAGCGGTTGGTTGAGGTAGAGATAGATATTACCGATATTCATGTAGCAGGAGTACATGTCGTCCATGAGGTTCTCTTGTTTGTACAAATTCATGGCTTTTTCTGCAGATCCCAAAGCTTTGGGATAGTCAGACATGGTTGAATATAAGGCACTTAGGTTTAGGTAAAAATTTGCTTCCTTAGATTTGTTTTTTCTTTCTAAGGCTTGTTCTATACCTTTCAGGTATAATTTTTCAGCTTCCAAAAACCTCGAATGTCCGTGATAACACATACCGAGCCTTTCGTAAACGTTGAGGTAAATATTTGAGTTTTTAAGATTTTTGGAGGCGTCTAATGCTTTTTGTCCATATTCCGCTACTTTATTAAAGTTGGGAATTTTGTTGTAAGCCACAAAAACTTTGATAAAATGCTTCGTTTTTGCGGAGTCATCAGTGAAATTTTTTTCTGAAATGGCTAAAAGGCTATTGAGGTTTGGTTTTTGGGCTAAGGCCAAGAACGAAATATTTAAGGCCAAAAAAGTAAAAACAAGTTTAAACATTTATCCTGTAAAAGGTACGGTAAGCCATTCTGACTTTGACATAGCAAATTTATAGAAATCTGGTCTTGATTTTGTCAAAACACTCAAATTATAACACAATACTTGCTAGAGATTTAGTACTTTTAAAATCAAAATTCGACCAAAATAAAATTATGAGTTTAAACAAAGCATTCTTGCTTATTTTGTGGTGCGTAGGATTCTCCGTAACCGCTCAAAAACCCGCCGTTAGTCTTTTTAATGGCAAAGATTTCACTGGCTGGCACATAGATGTGCCCAAACTCGACGAAAACCCCAACGGCAAAAATCCATTTATTATTAGAGAAGGTAAATTGGTAAGTCTCGCTGAACCACAGGGCCATATCATAACCGACAAAATTTATGAAAACTTTGAGCTGGAAGTGCAGTATCGTTTCGCTGGAAAACCAGGTAACTGTGGCGTTTTGGTGTTTTGTTCCACACCTCGGATTCTCTACAAAATGTTTCCGAAATCCATAGAATGCCAGCTCATGCATACCAATGCAGGTGATTTTTGGTGTATTGGTGAAGACGTTGTCACACCGAACATGGAAACTCGAAGGGGCAAAAAAGAGGATTGGGGCGTAACCGAAGGCAAAGAACGTCGAGTAAAAAACCTTACGGATAATTCAGAAAGACCAGTAGGAGAGTGGAATACCATGAAAGTGAGGTGCGATGGAAATAAAATAACCGTCTGGGTAAACGGTGACCTCGTAAACGAAGGTTTGGCAACAGCGAACAAGGGTCAAATAGCTTTACAGGCCGAAGGCTCAGAAGTGGAATTCCGGAAAGTGGAGTTGAGGGAGTTGTGAGAGCTTTATTTTGGCCTATAAACGTTACTTCGAGCGAGATCGAGAAGTAGCCTTTTATGAAAGATTGTAGCACTTTTTTAGAAACACGTCTTTAATTTTCAAGAAAAACCCTCAATTATTTTTTAAGTTTGATAAAATATAGAATCACAAAATGAAAGTATTATTTATAGGCGGTACAGGAAACATCAGTACGCCAGTTAGTGAAATGGCCGTATCTCGTGGCATACATTTGTATCACCTTAATCGTGGCAACAGATCGCCGATAGAGGGAGTTAAGAGCTTGGTTGCTGATATTGAAAACATAGCAGAGACCGAAAAGGTATTGAAAAACCACGAGTGGGATGTAGTGGTAAACTGGATAGCCTACACGCCCGAGCAGGTGCAGCGAGACATAAATCTTTTCAAAAATAAAACTCGTCAGTATGTATTTATCAGCTCGGCATCGTGTTACGAAAAACCACCAACCAACTTCATCATCACTGAGTCTACACCGCTCAAAAACCCGCATTGGCAATACTCCAGAGATAAAATAGCTTGTGAAGATTTGCTCGTAAAAGCTTTCAGAGAGCAGAATTTTCCGATGACCATTATCAGGCCTTCGCATACTTACTATTCGGTTTTTCCACTTTCATTGGGCGGCTGGACGGAATTCAACGCAGTAGATCGTATGCGTAAAGGGCAGCCTGTGGTGGTACAAGGCGACGGCACTTCGCTTTGGACAGTTACCCACGCCCGAGATTTTGCAAAAGCATTTTTAGGTATGATAGGCAGACCAGCGGCAATAGGAGAGGCCTATCACATCACTTCCGACGAAGTACTCACTTGGAACCAAATTTACACCCAACTGGCTGAGGCAGCAGGAGCAAAGGCCGATATCGTGCATGTACCCTCAAAGAAAATTATAGAATACGCCAACCAAAACGGTTTTGAGTCTGAAGAAGGCGGTCTATGGGGCGATAAATCGCACTGTGCGATATTTGATAACACTAAAATAAAACGTTTGGTACCAGATTACGTAGCCACCATTCCTTACGCCGAAGGTATCAAAGAAACCATCGCTTGGTTTGAAGCTGACCCCGCCCGAATGATTATTAATCCAGTAACTAACAAGCTTTTGGATGGATTGGTGAAGAAGTGGGGGTGAGTAGGGAAAAGAGTGATTTTATCAAAGACCAATAAAAATGCTTTACACAAAACTAGAAACGTTTAATTTTGAGGATTATGAAGGCAAATATTTGTGGAGATATTTTGATATTCATAAATTCTTGGATTTTATAATTAATCGAGAGTTGTATTTTTCCAGATTAGACAAATTTGAGGATGCCGATGAAGGAATAGGAGGTTTTTTACTAATGATGAAATCAATTCATGAAAACAATGAGCCTTTTAATAAAGAGAATACATTATGGATTTCGAAAGAAAATAGAGAAGATTTTATATCCTCAGACAATAAAAACAGACGAGATACACAAGATGGGATTAAGTTTTTACAAAAAACACAGTTTGCTTCGTGTTGGTTTATGGGGGAAAAAGAATCGCTTGCAATGTGGAAACTATACTCTTCTAAAAATGGTGTCGCGGTTAAAATAGATGCGAAAATATTAATTGAAAATGTTTTAAATGGGATTGATAAAATCTCTGATACCAATAGAATGGCATACTTTGAAAAAGTAAGGTATTATCAAAACTTTAAAGAAATTGATTTAAACGATAATAACTTTGCCTTATTTAAAGATTCTAGTTACGAACACGAAAAAGAATTTAGATTTGTAATTACTCAAATAAATCAATGGCAAAATAAGTTAGAGACCCCTGAATTTTTCAAAATTGATCTAAATCCTTTAACATGGGAAAAAATAGAAATTTTTTCAAACCCATTTATGGAAGAATGGAAAATTAGTAATTTAAATACAATACTAAAAAATTTGGACACACCTTTAATGATTCAAAAATCCTTATTAAGAATAAGGGCCTGATTTTTAATCAAGAATGTTTTGAAAAAATAAGTGAGGGGAGGTGTAAAAAGATTGACATTAAGATTTTGGCTAAAGCCTAATTGGTTATTTAATTGATAAACACCAGCTAAAGCTGTTGGGAATTCAAAAATAAATCGATCTAAATTTAACGCTTCGAGATTTTAATTACCACTGGCTTTAGCCAGTGGATGGTTGAATTTGATATTTTTTGACTTTAGTCAAATTGCGGTAATTGCAATATTCTGTTTCAAGATAAATGAATAGAGTTTATCTAAAAACAAAACCCATCTCAGGTCCGACCTATGGGTCTGACCGCCTTATAGGAAACACTCTAAACCTTATATCCTCTCCTCCAAAATCCTAACCGTAGGATTCATCATGTAAGTAAGTATGGAATTATCTTTCATAACTTCAACCACCCTGAAACCTCGGTATTCGGTACCCCAGTTACCTCCAAAGTGAGCATCAAAAAGGTAGGGTAGACCGTTGTGCATTTTTAGACCGTCAAGCGAATGAATGTGACCGTGAAAAACGGCTTTTATGTTTTTGTATTCAGCGAAAAGCTTTATCAAATCAGGACTATCAATACAGTGTTCTACCCACGGGATTTGTGGTACATGTAAAAAAATGAAAGTGTTTTTTTGTGCCTTGGCTTTGTTGAGTTCGCTTTTCATCCAATTGAGGTCAGGCATCAAGTATTCGCCTTTGATGTTGGAAGTATTACCCAATATTACTGCATGGTTTTTTGTGGTAAAACTATGGTTTACAGGCATTTTCCATACTTCTTCCCAGCGGCTTTCTGGCACTCTGTCGTGGTTACCACGGGTTACATAGTAAGGTGTTTTAAGTTGATCGAGCTTTTGTTTTACTTGTGGCAAAAGATTGGGGTCGTCGTGAAAAAGGTCGCCATTTATTACACAAAAATCCACCTTTTCTTTTGCAGCAAACGTGTTTACATGGTTTACTAGGGTTTCGTGCATAGCATCAAACTCTGTTTTGGGTTGGCCATAATGACCGTCAGAAGCGACTATAAAGCGGAGTTTTACTTTGCTTCTTGATGCCACAAAAGTATCAGTAGAAAAAGCTTCACCAGACAAAAATACGGCACCAGAAAGCCCCAATGTTTTTAGAAAATCTCTTCTGTTTTTCATGATATTTTTAGTTCAAATGATTGTTTTCGCAGAGTTTTCCGCTTCGCTCACTTCTTTGCGGTTTTTAAATCAGTCTCTATATTTTTTCCAAAACTTCTCTTGTTAGCTCTCCTTTTGTATCGCCAGTATTCAGAGTAGAAGCGGGTTCAAAGAGCATAATTTCCACTTCATTTTCAGCTACAGGTCTGTGTTCTACGCCCCTTGGAACTATAATAAATTCATTGGGATGTACCTCAACGGTTTTGTCTCTAAACTCCATTCTGAGTGTACCACTTATTACAAAAAACATCTCGTCTTCTATATCATGCTTATGCCAAACAAATTCACCAAGCAGCTTGACCAATTTGACATGTTGGCCATTTAGTTCTCCGACAATTCTCGGGTTCCAATGGTCATGGAAAAGCGAAAGTTTTTCTGCAATGGTTACTTTTTCAGGCGTCATTAATTCGCTATTTTTTTATTTTTCAATCTCAATTTTCCCCAACGTCAAAAGCAATGTTCTCTGTCTTTTTGGATTAAAATTATCGTCGCTTATTATGTACAATATTCGTTGATTGTTTTCTTCTTTTCCCCAGGTCATCCCCTCGAAATTGTCTGGTCTGAGGGGGCGATTTTGCCCTAAAAGTTCATTTTTAATAGTAAATTCAAACACTTGTTGCTTTGAAATAATATTTCCTTCGCTTGGAATACTGGCTACAAATAACCGCATAGTTATAAATCTATCATCGAAGCAGCGTTCCATTACTAACAGTTTGTTGTCATCAAAAGGTAAAATTTCTGTTATACCATTCCCCACATTTCCGCTCAGTTTTTGGTCTGGTTTTATACAAATTCTGGCATCAAATGGGTATTGAAAAACCTTCTTTTTGTTGTAATCGTAACTGTTTTTTGTGGCATCATAAGGAAATTGGAAAAACGAAATAGAAGGCCCCAAACTCGATTCAAAAGCAAACCAAAGATTGTGCTTTTCATCAAAACATAAACTTTCTATACCACGGTTTTCCGTAGTTAATGAATCGGTTTTCATGGAAAACGTCGCAAGATTGATAGGTATGTTGTTTTCGTTGATAAAACCCACACCTGTAGAATCCTCTCTTTCGAAAGCGAAAAACATCTTTTGTGATAAATTATCAAACCGGATGGACTCAACATTTTTAACGCCAAAAAACTTGAAGGCAGTTGATATTTGACCAATCGAGTCCATTTTAAAAATATAAGAGTTTTCTGTAGTATCAGTTTTAAAGGCTCTGTCGGAAACCAAGTACAAGGCATTGTTGTAAAACTCGATGCCTGATATTCCACCGAACTTCACATCAGGCGGGAGTGCGGAAAACACTCCGTCAAGTGAACTAAACGAGGAATCGACCTTTATGAATTCAAAGTTTTTAGTTGTTTGTGCATTGGTATTTATCCAAAATGACCCAAACGATAACACAATTAAAGCTTTACGAAACCCTAGATTAGTCAATATGAAATTTAAAGCACAGACTTTCAAAGATAGATGAAAAAAATCCGTGAAAATCTGTGTTATTTTTAATATCTGTGTCATCCGTGTTCCATTATATTTAGGACGCAAAATAGCATTTAATAACTATTTCATCAAAACAATAGACGGATCAAAAGCATATCTGCCAAATTCTTTACCATAAACAGCAAGTCCGCCGCCGTTGTCAACACTCAGCTTTACACTTAGCTTGCCTGTTTTTTCTAAAGACTTTATTTGGCTACTTGTCAAAGGTATTTTTACCATGTATCCATAGCTACCAGCTTCTGATAGCTTCCTGTTTTGCAATTGGTTATGCCAACTCAATATACCACGGTGATCGGCTGGGTCGTCTTCTAATGTTATTGTTTTTACCAAAGAACCATTTACCAAAACTTTCAGATTTGAAGCAAACTTTTTCTCGTCGGTCATCGGATACGAGTTTTGGTTTTGGCTCGGCTCAGCTATTGCACCTAACATATAGTCACTGTTTTTGATTTCTGAGCCTTCACGATCTTTGAAGAAAAGTTCTTTTGCACCCAATTCCATTAACAAATAGCCTGATTTTGCTTTTGAAGATTTTCCTTCAAAAGTATAAGTAAAGCTACCATTGCCCGCACCGTTTACTTTTTTACCACCCAATATTTCCCATTTTTTCAAGGACCATTTAGCATCTGAATATGCGTTTGCGGCTTTTTCTATTACCGAAACACCAGCTGGAAGTTTGCCATCTGTGACCACAAATGACACAAAGTTTTTGTGATAAACCGTACCACCTTTGCTGTCTTTCAAAGTAAATGTAAGCGTGTAAACACCGTTGGTTTCTGGCATTTTGATTTTCAAAGGATCAAACGCTTTTTGCATCCATGGCTCAAACGGCAAGTTGAGTTTGCCTTCGCTCACTTTCACAGTATTTCCTATTTGGTTTACTCCTTCGAGCGTGTATTCTACCAAAAACACCTTGTCTACCATTTTTATGTCTTCCATTACCGACACAAATATCGGCACCGATACCTCTTCGTTGGCTTTTACTGTATGGGTAATGTCTTGGCCGTTAGACAAATACACCAAAGAATGAAAATCTTTGTCGGTCATTCCCTGTGCCAAATCGCCAAGGCCAGTGTATTTCATGGTTCTATCAAAACGCCAATAGCCGTTCCATTCGTTTATAACGTCGTGGTGCTCTGTGTACAACCAGCCAGACATTTTTGGGTGTACTCTGAAGGTATTCATCATGCGGTGGTAGTCGTAGCTCCAGTCCACATCGCCGGTGCTGCCGTCGTAGCCCCACACATTGCCACATTCTGAATTTATCATTGGTTGGTTGCCTTGTGTAAAGCCTTTTTCGAAATGAAAATCGCTTCCTGCATAAGTGCCTTGGTCAATCTTTTGCATGTGTGCTTCCCACTCATAGCCAGGCAGATATTCGTGCCAAGAGTTAATATCGGTTTCTGTATGACCAAATCCACAACAGATAGAATTGTCTTCTGCCAAGCGGCTCTGGTCTAACGATTTAGCCAAATAATACATAGAAGCTACCCAGTTTTGAGTTTTTGGCAAATATTGACTTTCTACTTTTCCTGTGGTTTCGTTTTTCACTTTTGACTTTAAGCCCCAAGTTTCGTTGAAAACAATCCAAGAAAATATCGCAGGGTGATTGTAGTCGCGTTTTATCATTTGTCGGAGTGTAAACTCTGACTCTTTTTGTGCTTGTGCATCGGGTTCACCCCAGAAATTAGGCAAATCGGCCATTACCAAAAGGCCTAATTTATCTGCCCAATAGAGCTTACGAGGCACGTCAACTTTTATGTGCGTGCGGAGGCCGTTGAGGCCAATGTTTTTGCAAAGCTGGATCTCGTTTTTCATAAATTCGTCCGTCGGGAAAGTGTAAAACCCTTCTGGATGGTACGACTGATCGAGGGTAAGTTGAAGATAGATAGTTTTATTGTTCAAAGCCACATAAGGAATATTTGTGCCAGGTAGATTGGTCACTGAGATTTTTCTCATGGCAAAGTAGGTTTTCACCACATCATCTCCCCAAGAAACTTCTGTTTCGTATAAGTAAGGATTCTCCAACGTCCAAAGTTTGGCGTTAGGAACATCAAATGTAAATTCAAACATTTTTTGACCTTTCGGTACTGTAAAACTCAAAGATTCTGAACGGTCTTTTACTTTGATTTTCAGCACATTGTCTTTGGAATCTCCACCAATTATTTCTCCTGAAACCTTCACTTTGTTTTGGTCGATATCGGGCGTAAAATGAACGTAGTCTAGAAAACTATTTCCACGAGCTTCGAGGTAGATGGTCTGCCAAATTCCTCTGGCGTTTCCGTAACCTTGTTTGCCATAAAGCGTAAATTCACGGCGTTTGTCGTCTACTTTTATGACCAATTTCTGGGCTGAACCCTGTTTTACAAAAGGTGTAATATCGAAAGAAAATGGGGTGTAGCCACCTTGGTGTTTTCCTAATAGATTGCCATCAAACCACACGGTAGTTTCCCAGTCAGAGGCTCCGATGGTTATGAATGATTTTTTATTTTTGAATGACGCAGGTATCGTGATGTTTTTCTGATACCAAGCAATATCCGCCTCATCTTTTACACCCGAAAGCGGTGCCCCCCAAGGAAATGGAACATTGATGGTTTTTGAAAATTTAGTATTTCCATTTTGCCAATTTTGAGTTTCGCCTTTACTAAGACTATCAAATTCGAACTCCCACTTTCCGTTAAGATTGACCCAATCTGTACGTTCAAAGTCAGGTCTTGGATGTTCGGGTAGGGGGATGGTTTGGGCGGCTAGGCTAAGAGAAAAGAATAAGAGCAAAGAAGCTAAAAAAGTTTTTTTCATGTTTTATGGTTGAATTTGGTGGCGAATTTAGGATTAAAAACTGAAAACAGAAAGCTTGCGGAAGACGAAAGTTCCAATCCAACGATTATTTTAGGCATTTTGTCGATTGCAGAAAATAATTGTGAGAATTTTCTTTAAATTGTTCTATCAAACCAAAATAAAAAATGGATCAGAGAATTATCAACCTTTTTGACGAATACACCCATAAGCCCCTCAAAAGAGAGGATTTTTTAGCAAAACTTACAAAACTAGCTGGAGGAACGGCCGCTGCTATGGCCATTTTACCGATGTTGGAGGGTAAATATGCATTTGCCAACCAAGTATCAGAGCAAGACGAAGATTTAACAATGGAAGACATCAGTTATGCTTCTAAAAACTGCACCATGAAGGGTTACCTGGTAATGCCCAAAAACGCAAAAGGGAAACTAGGAGCAGTGTTGGTAGTACATGAAAATAGAGGACTAACCCCCCACATAAAGGACGTTACAAGAAGAATTGCAAAGGCTGGATTTATTGCTTTGGGCATAGATGCACTTTCGCCATTTGGAGGTACACCAGCCAATGAAGACGAAGGCAGAGCGATGTTTCCAAAACTTGACCCAGCTCAAAATATTGAAAATATCAAAAGTGGCTTGGATTATTTGAGAGGCTTGAAAAATAGCAATAAAAAGACAGGTTGCGTAGGTTTTTGTTGGGGTGGAGCCATCGCCAATGCCATGGCTGTCAGCGATCCATTGCTCAATGCGGCCGTTCCTTACTATGGCCGACAAGCTGCCGCGGTAGATGTTCCTAAAATAAAAGCCAAACTTATGCTCCAATATGCTGGAATGGACGAGCGTGTAAATGAAGGAATTCCGGCTTATGAAGCCGCTTTGAAAGAAAACAAAATTGATTACAAACTCTATATTTACGAAGGAGCTCAACATGCTTTCAACAACGATTCTTCGCCTGCTCGTTATAACGCTGAAGTGGCGAAACTGGCTTGGGACAGAACTATCGGGTTTTTTAAAGAGGAATTGAAATAGGATTTTAAAAAACCCTTATTCGGGTCTTATGATAGATGCATCTGATATTTCGGATGCATTTTTTTTGTTGAAGATTTAGAAAGAGTTTTTTTCAAAAAAGAATGCTTGCTCCAAAACTCTTGATTTTACCCAAAATTTTCTAAATTTAGGTCAATTTCAACCTTTTCCTTTATGAAGAACTTCTTTCTAGCCATGCATTTGGCATTTCTTAGCTTTTTATTGTTTTTTATTCCAAACACAAAAAAAGAGACTTACTCAGCACCGAAAATAAGTCAACTTAGAGTTGTCCAAGACGAAAAAGCACAAACCATTTCTGTATTTCGGCTTTCAGGAACAACAGCCATACTTACTCAAGTGGCCAAGAAAGACTTTAGACCATACCTACACCCCATAATGGCTCCAGATGGAAAAGGGGTAATAACCGAGTACAGCCCAGGCCACCACAAACACCAAACAGGAATTTATTGGGGCTACACGCGAGTGAATGGTCGGGATTATTTTCATCATCCTGAGGGAGATTATTGGAGAAAAGTTTCTGCCAAAATCATTAAAGCAAAAGGAGCAGAGGTGAAATGGCAAACGGTTTATGACCTTCTGGATGAAAAGGGAAATACCGTTTTGAGAGAAATCCAAACCTGGACTATGCAGGAAAAAGATGGTAAATATGTGCTAAATGTGGAGTGGGAGGGAGATGCCCAAACCGATGTGACGATAAGTAAATATGACTATGGTGGCTTGTTTGTGAGAATGCTTTGGAAAGAAGGCATAGATGGCGAAGTTATAAATGCGGCAAGGCAAAAGAACGAAAAAGCAGAAGGCCAAAGATCTATGTGGGTAGATGCAGGCATGACCATCGAAGGCAGAAAAGACAGAGTACATGTGGCAGTTTTTGACCATCCCGAAAATAAAGGGTTTCCGCAACATTGGCGTGTAGATGGCCAGCTGGGGATTGGGCCCGCACGTGCGAGAACGAGCGATTGGCAAATAAAAAAAGGAACAGTAGAGGTTATAAAACACCAGTTGGTTGTTTATACGGGTTCTTTCAATGACGTTTCTCTTACTAATTTGTGGACCGAATTCAGCGGACACAGAGACACCTACGCACTATGGGGAGTTGCCCAAAAAGAAGGCCGTGATGCTAAGTTTTTGTCGCCAGAGGAAGCCGTGGCCAACATGACATTGAAAGATGGTTTCAAAGTAAATACTTGGGCATCAGAGCCGATGATAACCCAACCGATGGCTTTTTGTTGGGACGATAAAGGTCGCCTTTGGATAGCCGAAAACCGAGATTATGAGTCCAGAGGAAAAGGATTTTCGAATGCTGGCAACAGTAGAATTTTGATATTAGAAGACACCAACCACGACGGTGTGGCAGATTCTAAAAAAGTGTTTTTAGAAGGAATTGCTTTTCCTGCGGCTATGGCTGTGGGTTTTGATGGATTGTATTTGGGGGCTCCGCCAAACTTGCTTTTTGTGCCAGATAAAAACCACGACGACCAAGCGGATATGGACGACATAGAGGTGAGACTAACCGGCTGGGGAATCCGAGACCGTCACGAAACGCTCAACAGTTTGCATTGGGGGCCAGACGGCTGGCTTTATGGCTGTCAAGGATTTGCTACTCCTTCAAAGGTCAGAAAACCTGTGGGTAAAGGCCGACTTTATAGACACAAAGACCCATTTCCGGAAGATATTTTGCAAGGTGAAGGTGTGGATATCAACGGTGGTGTATGGCGATATCACCCAACGAAAGACAAGTTTGAAGTGGTATCACACGGTTTCAGCAATCCTTGGGGAATCGACTATGACGCTAAAGGTCAACTGTTTATAAGTGCTTGTGTGATTCCTCACATGTGGCATATCATTCCGGGAGGCATCTATCACCGTCAGGGGGGACAGCATTTTAATCCTTATACCTACAGTGATATCAGAACTATCGCCGACCACAGTCATCGCTCTGCTCACGGTGGTGCCAGGGTGTACCAATCGGATGCTTTTCCGGCTGAACATCAGGGCCGTATATTCATGGCCAACATCCATGAGCATGCGGTTTTATCTGATATTTTAGAGAAAAAAGGCTCTGGTTTTGTGGCCAAACACGGCGACGAACTCTTGATGGCCAACAATGCTCAGTGGGTGGGATTCAGTATGGAAGTTGGCCCCGATGGTGGATTGTACGTCCTCGATTGGCACGATGCAGACATTTGCGGCCAAGAAGTGGTAAATGGGGAAACGGGTAGGGTTTTTAGAATTATGCCCAAAGAAAACAAAGCCATCAACTGGGAAGGTAGATATGAAGACTTGAACAAACTTTCAGACAAACAATTAGTTGCCTTACAAACCAATACCAGCGATTGGCATTCCAGAAGAGCTAGATTGATTTTACAAAATAGAGCATTGAAAGGTAAGTTAGATGCCTCCGCTTTGGCAGATTTGAAAACTATTTTTGAAACTAATGCCAATGCAGACTATCGTTTGAGAGCATTTTGGGCTTTGTTTATCACCAATAATATTAGCAAAGACGAACTCTACAAATCGCTTTCAGACAAAGACGAATATGTGAGAGCGTGGGCTATACAGATGCTTTGTGAAGACAAAAATGCTGAGCAAAATGCCAAAGAGAAGTTTGTAAAAATGGCCCAAGAGGATGCTTCGGCTGTAATTAGATTATATTTGGCTTCGGCAATACAAAGGGTGGATAATGCAACAGCTTGGCAAATATCTGAAGGATTGGCAATGCATGGCGAAGATGCCGAAGATCACAATTTGCCTAAAATGATATGGTTTGGTTTGGAAGGTTTGGTAAAAGTGAATCCTGCTCGGGCCATGGCTTTGGCACACCAAGCTAAGATTCCACTCATTTCAAACTATATTTCTAGAAGATTGGTAGATGCCAATAATCCAGAAGCTATCGTAAGTTCTTTGACAAAAAATGGAGCGAACCAAGTAGAGATTTTAAAAGGAATGCGAGATGGATTGGAGGGAAGATTTGACCTAAAAGCTCCGAAAAATTGGGCCGCACTTTCTGCAAAATTGAAAGTAGCAAAAGGCGAATCTGCTACTTTGGCCAACCAGATTTCGCAACGTTTTGGAGATACCCAAGCCTCTGAACAACAGCTCGCTACCTTAAAAAACAAGAACGCACCGATTCTCCAAAGGCAACAAGCCATACAGTCACTTTCAAATAGAAAAAGAGAAGAATTGCTAGCTGAAATTCCAAACCTATTGAACGACCCGAAACTTAGATTAGAGGCTATCAGAGCCATTTCTGAATACGACAAAGCGGAGTTTGGAAAGCTTTTGGTGGCCAATTATAACCAATTCAACGCCGTCGAAAAACAGCAGGCTATTCAGACGCTTTCGTCGAGATCTAAGTATGGTTGGGAACTTACACAAGCCATAAAATCGGAAAAAATACCAAAACGAGATGTACCACCTTATGCTGCCCGACAACTCTTGAGAGTGGTAGGAAGTGGTTTTATTGAAGTTTGGGGCCCGATAGAGCAGGAGCCGTCTTTGGAGAAATCGTATGCCAAATACCAAAGAATGATAAATGAAAAATCTTTGACCTCGGCAAACCCAATTAAAGGAGAAAAGGTATTTCAAACAGTATGTGGAAGCTGCCACAAAATGTATGGTAAAGGTGGAAATATCGGGCCTGAACTTACAGGATCAAACAGAGCCAGCACAGACTACATTCTATTCAATGTGCTGAATCCGAGCGGAGAAATTCAGGATGATTACAAATTGGTAGTGGTAATTACCCGTGATGGAAGGACTTATTCTGGCAACGTGATTTCGGAAAATGACAGGCAACTCACCATGCGAATTGTTGGTCAAGACAAAGTTTTCATCAACAAATCAGACATACAGTCGAGAGAGGTAATGCCGACATCACTCATGCCAGTTGGGTTATTTGACAATATGGAGGAAGCTGAGATTTTGGACTTGATGAAGTACTTGAAAACAATGAAGAAGTAATGCGGTTTTGTAAGCCACGAATGCACTAATACAATAATTCGTGCATTCGTGGCAATTCACTTGACCTATTTATTTTTTAACCGAACTGTGCATTTGTTGCAAGACCCATCGGCCTTTTACTTTTTCCAATATGATGCTTTCTAACCATTCTCTTTTTTTAATAGAATTGTCTTGTAAAGATCTGATGGTGGCGGTGTTGTGGTAATTTACCCATGCAATGTTTTTGTAAAATTTGACTTTAATAAAATCAAACTGATTGGTGCGTTCAAACGTCAAAGGCTTGGCAGTCATTCGGTCTACATAGGCTTGGATCTCCTTGCGTTCCCAGACTTCACCCACCTCCAAAAGTTGAAAATCTGGACTACAATTTCTATCAAAATATTTCATGTCGGGATGAGTAAAAGTCTCAAAAAAGTCAGTCAATACTGCTTTGATGGCAGCGGTTTCTTTCTCTACATTTTGGGCTTTTGTAGAAAAAGAGCAAAAAATAAGCGTTACAAGAAATATTAATTGTTTCATTATTAGGTCGTTAAAATTGCGATATTTTTTACTACAGAGGTACCCGGAGTTTACAAACTATATCTATAATTGAGTTTCACGGAGTTTTTTACTTCACTTAATATCTTTGCGTATTTCCGCTCCAGCGGTTATAAACTATGTTTTCTATCCTTCTGTGTGTTTAAAAATTCACCCCAATACTCACTTCACAAATGCACGAGAACTTGTCTTATCCACCGTAGGAAAATCCGCCGGAATCGGAATCGTAACTTTTCCTGTGGCCGCCCATTGTGAGCCACGGAGTAGTGTGGTGATAAATCCAACACACTCCACAGAGTAGTCAATATGACCCATCGGTGTATGGAAAATCCGCCCTTTGCCGTAGTCTATGGTCATGAGCATGGGTTCGTGGCGAGCCGTTCCTCTGTTTTCTTTTGAAGAATAGGCAGTGGCCAAAACCTTCATGTTTTCTGCTGGACCACGCAGACGGTCATAAAGTTCGTCTTTAGCGTGGAGCCATTTCATCGGCATTCCTTTGGTTATCGGGTGCTCGGCGTCTCTGACTTCTATGGTGTATTCGTGTTGCGGACCGTGTGAGCCAGCTTTGCCGGGTGTGTTGTCTCTCACCATCTTGCCAGCGTCATCAAAATATACATACGGGCCGTCTTTTTCGGTGCGGTCGCCCCAGCCACCAAGGCCTATCATTTGGTTGTAGGCTGGCCAAGTTGGAAACGAATTGTCGGCTGCATGGATGATTACCACACCGCCGCCTTTTTTTACAAAACTGTCAAAGGCCTCATTGGTGGCATCTGGCCAAGGGGCTGCATTCCAGCCAAAGTTGACTATTACCAAGTCGTATTTCTTAAAATCAGGAGAGAAATTAGGGTCAGCCTTTGGCTTTTTCTCGGCAGTTGTTTGAGGCACACCTGCTATAGTAAAATCATTGATTTGTCCATCGGCTTCACCCCAAGTATAGGCACTTCGTTGCACATCAACTTTAAAAAGACCGGTTTCCTCCAAGTATTTCTTCATCATGTAGGTGATCTTTGGCCAGTGCGTATGGTTATTCTGACCGTCTACAATGAGCGTTTTAATAGGTTTTTTTTTCGATTGGGCAGTGGAGGTATTGACCATAAAAAGCGACACAGTAAAGATGAGCAACAGTTTGGTTTTCATCAGAGTGATTTTAAAAATGGGTTGAAATATTTGTGCAATATCGTGGTTTAAACTTTAATGGTCAAAATATTGAGTTTGGAATTTGGGAAGAGGTTAGAAATAAGGAGCAATCCTAAGGGTAAGAAAAAATGAATAAATGTCAATTTACTATTACTATCCTGATTATTGGCACGGAACTTGAAAAATATTTAAAAATATTATTTGAAGTATGTTTATATATCTAACGCAACGCTCTTTTTTAATCTTCTTAATGGCTACAACTTTTTTTTGTGCTTTTGATACGTTTAGTCAACCAAATATCATTTCTGTAAATAATCCAAGGAGGCTAATACTTTTTCCAGATAATAATACTTTCTTAATAAATTCATCAAATTCAATGTCCGTTTGGTCTTTAAATCAAAATAAACTCCTTTTTAGGGAGGATATTGACATTAGTAGTGTGAATCCGATATTTTTGGATAAAGAAGCTAAAGATTACGTGATATACTATAGTGGATTTAATAGAATAGATACTAATCAGTGTTTTATTGGCAAAATTAATTTGACCTCTAAAAAGCAAGAATTCTTTTTTGAACCATACCAAATGAGAGACTTTGTTAAAAGCAGTTTCGAGAATCGATTTTTTTTTATTTCACATACTTTAGAGGAATATAATAATGTTGAAAAAAAATTTACGGTTTTAGATTTCCCGAAAAATACTTTAGGCGGATTTTCTGCAATTGCAAGAACGCATAAAAATAAAATTGCGGTAGTATCTGAAAGAGGACACTTGCTTTTAATGGATTTTGAAGGTAATAAGATTTTAAAAACTGTCCAATTTACAAGTTCTACATTTGGAGATTTTGAAAAAAATATTCTGGCAGTATCTAATCAAAATAATTATTTGGCAACTTATGATAGGGAAAAAGTGACTATTTGGAATAGTGAAAGTTTGGAAAAGTACAGAGAACACAAAGTAAATGTCTTAGATATCTGGGCTGAGGATACTTTTGTAAAATTTTCTAAAGACGGTTTATATTATGCAATTGCCAACCATGTTTTATCCAAAATCGACATTTATAAGTCGGACAGTGGTCAGAAAGTAAGAACCATTTCCTACAAAGGGCGATTCATTGATTTTGAAGTTGCCTCAAACTTGAATTTTTTATTGTTTTTAATGGAAGATGGAGAGGTAAAAAAAATCATTCCAGAAAACATAATAGACCTAAGTCCATCTGAAAGAAATACAAAGGCATTGTT
This sequence comes from Lacihabitans sp. CCS-44, assembly GCF_024343735.1. Taxonomy (GTDB): domain Bacteria; phylum Bacteroidota; class Bacteroidia; order Cytophagales; family Spirosomataceae; genus Leadbetterella. The sequence goes on along the minus strand of NZ_RJUE01000060.1, from coordinate 335,211 downwards.
ATCAGAAAATTATTTATACTTAAATACAAGTAACTATCAACTTAAAAAGATTGATATTAGAAATAATAAATTGCTTAATGTTTTTCAAACAGGATATGATAATTATATTTTTCAAAAGTCTTTGAATCCAAATGAATTGGTTACCAAAATTCCTAACGAAAATAACTTTTATCATTTCAAATTTAATAATTCAAAACCCACTGTGGATATAATCAGAACTCCAGAATCAGGTAGCGGGAAGAGGCTTTTTACTTTTTTAAATATGGCTGTAACCGAAAAAGTTGAAATGCTTTTTTCAGACAAAATACTAAAGAGAATAAATGTAAAAACTGGACAATTAATTGATAGTATAACAATTGAGGGGGAGTCTTATTGGGATAGAGTTATATTTTCTAAAGAACAGAACAAATTGTTTTTATTAAATAAAAATTGGGGGATTGCAAAAATACAAGATGGTCAACAGCCTATTATGATTTTAGATAAAATAAATATGATATTAGAGGATGATTTTGATAGGAATTTAGTTAAAATTGACTCCGATTCAATTAGTATTTTTGATTTGGATTCTGAGAAAAACATTTTGAATATTCCAAACTACTTGTTCAAGCACTTATTGAATCCTGCTTCAATAACCCTTAAATTGTCCAAAAACAATAATTATGGAGTTATAGGAGAAAATTACTTTTATGGGATAGTAGCAATTTACGATTTGAAAAATTTCAAAATTCTTAAAAAATTTGAAGACCCACGGATAATTAATGTATTCTTTACTAAAGAGGATAAAATAGTAGTTGTTTATAAAAACCATTTCGAAATACATCCAATCAATTAATTTCTTCATTCTTTTTGCAAACCAACGGAATGGCTATCTCCCCACCTCAATGCCTAAAATAAAAATCGCCATCAAACTCTGAGTACCAAGCGGGTTTTTGTTGGTCGTTGGTTTTTAGTTTTACAGCTTTTGAGGTTTCTTTTACTACTTCTTCTAGCTTGAGGTTGGGTTTGTCGATAAACTTCAGCAATTCTCCTGTGAAGATACCGTTTCGGCTTCCTTCACCTTCCAGTGCGGTTTGGTTGGCTGAAGCTGCATAAAAAATAAATGAGCCTTGCGGGTTTTGGGTAGGGGCAGACAAGCCTCTAGAGCCAGAGCCACGGGTGGTGTTTCTTGCGTCCAAAGGGTTGTCACGGCAAGCATCCAAAATGATGATATTTACTTTTGAATTGGCTTTTTTCATTTGGCCAAAAAGCTCGTCCACTTCTACACAATATTTATTGAAATCTTGGTCGGTTTTTATGGCTTCAGCATCTACAGGCACAAGGAAATTGGTACCGCTGCCGTTTTGTAGTCCGTGGCCAGCATAAAAAAACATGCCCACATCGTAATTGGCCAGCTCTCTTCCAAATTTTATAAAAGCCATACTCATTTCTTCGGCTTTCAGGTTTTTGTGCTTGATTACTTTAAAACCCAAGCCTTCGAGCTTCTTGGCCATGTCGTCCACGTCGTTGAGTGTGTTGTTGAGAGGTTTGTGTTTGTAGGCTGCATTACCTATCAAAAGTGCGATTCTACGTTCTTCAGCCTCAGGATTTTGTGATTTTATTTTGTAAATTTTCCGGCTTGATTCCACACTTCCTCCGGAGTTTTTGGCTACAAAACGGAGGTTAGTCAGGTTGGCGTTGGGTGGTATAGTTACCTGTTTTTCAAATCTATACGGGCAGTCAGGTTGTTTGGATGGCACAATTACGAAATCTCTCGAAGTCAACTCCACGCCGTCGGCATACAAACTCATGCTTGGTTTTTCTGAGCTGTTTACGCAGGCTTTTATGGTTACTACATTTTCTGATGTTTCTATACTTTCTTGTGTAGGATATACCCAGCTGATGGTAGGTTTTGAATATTTTGGCATATTTTTTACGACCACTTCCTCTTCTTCAGTTTCGCCACAATCGTCACTTAAGGTTTCGAGTTTGTTTTTGCTAAAATTGTCGTTTGAATTTAATTTAATCGCATATTCAAAATTCTCTCTGGCTTTTTCACAATCTTCCAATTGGATATTTATCATGCCTAAGTTTCTGAAAGCCAAATAGATGTCTTTCATATTGAGGTCGATAGATTTTTGTGTATCTTCTATAGCCGCATCAATATTGCCCAACATGATTTTAGAAAAACCACGGTAATGGTATCCGTAGGGATCGTTGGGTTTTTGTTTGATATAATAGTCGAAGTCAGCAACGCTTTGTTTCCATTTTCCATCGCTCAGATAGGCATTTCCACGCCAGTAATACAAACTGTAATCTGTTGATTTATAAGGCATACTGAGCGAATAATTCTCGGCAGCTTTTCCAAAATCAGAAAGTGCGTAATAGGCGTTGGCGATTTGGTAGTAGCAGTCTCCAGGGCTATATTTATACATCAACGCAAAGTTGAAATCCTTTATGGCTTCGTTGTATTGACCACGTTTGTGCTGGGCTAAAGCTCTGTCATAAAGTGTGAGTCCATAGGCTTTTAGGATATTTGTTGGCATTTCTCCGATTTTGGTATAACCGAGTTTGTTGAGGTCTTTTACGGCAAGGTTATAGTCTTCATACGCCTCGTTGTATTTTTTTTGATAATATTTAGCCAATCCTCTGTATGTAAGAGTGTTATATGCTGGCTCAATTTCTTCATCTAGGGCCTCATCGAATGCATTTTCAGCATTTTTGTAGTCGGCTTTTTTGTAATATTCTACGCCTTTTTGGTAGGAATTTTGTCCAAAACTCAGTAAAGGCAGTAAAATTATTATTAAAATATATAGTTTGGTTTTCATTGAATTTTTGGGTCTTTAATTCACATGTTTAATCTCTAAAGTAATAGGAATCACGCTTTTGCCGTTAAGTTTTGCTTCAAAGTTTATTTTGTCTTTGGTCAGGTTTACGCTTTTGTTTTCTACCATTTTGTTTTGAAGGGCGGCTTTTAGTTTAGCGTCAAAACTACCCGTTTGTCGCTGCATTTGTTTGGCGATAGCTTTTATGTCCAGCTCTTCTTTCGAAAACAAAATACAAAGATAATCCGTGCCGATGTTGTTGTCCATCTGTACCCAATAATCTTCGTTGGGTATCATTATTTCGTTTTTTGAATAATCCAGATACGCACTGTAGCCATCAAAAGGGAAGATGTTACTCACTTTTGTGGTGTTGGTGCCATAGCTGATTAAGTAAACATAAGCCGGCTGGTTGTTTGTAAAACTCAGACGAAACTGTGTGCCAGAGCTGTAAGATTTGGTGGAGGCATAGTTTACCGTTTCGGATGTGTTATTGTTTAATCTCACAGGCATGCTATTACCGTTGTCTAAAATCACCTCGAAACTTCCTGACAAATCGGCTTTGGTATTGTTTGGCGTAGTGGCCTCATAATCAGCCATTTCGTAGGCTTCGTAGGTTACTGCGGCAAAGTCATTGTATTTGAGCCATATAAAGCCCTCGTTGCCCCAATAAGTACCCCAACTGTTGATGATTTCGAAAGCACCGCCATATTTTGTGTCGTCGTAGCCAATCACCGTTATGGCGTGTCGGCTAACCAATTTGCCTTTTTTGCCTTCCCAAAGTCCTTTGGTGGCCGATGCACTTGGTCTTTGGAACGAATCATAAACTTCCATGGCTATTACCACGGGGCGTTTTTCAGAGAGACTTTTTTTGATGTTTTCCATCATTTGAGTGCGGTCTGAATTGTAATCTCCTGAAAGACGTTTGTAGTTTTTTATTCTGAATTTGGAGGCAATTCTTACGTCTTGATTTTCGATAACAGGAGAACAGCTATACTCAAAATCCACATTTTTGATGGAGCCTAAATCTTTGATGAGTTTAACGGCATCTTGAATGTAAGAACCTTGTTTACAGGCAGCTTCGGTTTGGCTAGATTTTATCTGACTGTAGGTAAATGACGGAGCAAAGGTCTCATTAGTAATAGTTTGTCGGTTTTTTATGTTGTTTCTGATGGCATAAAGAATCGTTCGGGCGGCATAAGTGGTAGACCAACCCACGCAATCGCTGTATTGTTGAAGACCTGGTTTTGGGCAATATTCTTTCAACGAAACTCGCTCGGGCAAACTCGTGTACGACCTGTTAATTAGTCTCGAAATTTGCGGAATGGACTGATATTGAGCCTCGTCGCTCATTAGACCCGTAAGTGTGGGAGGGCTTTTGTCGTACTTATTTTGTAAAAAATCAAAAGCTTTTTTTACCGTATTCTCATCCAAGCGGCTTTTCAGATAAGGCTCTAAGTAATTGCCATAATTTTGTTCAAACGACTGGCCGTTTCCTTCCAAAATATCCATTATGTTGGTCAGCTCATTTTCCAATTGTATGTTTTCTGATTCAGAAAATGAGCGGGTAGAATTACCCTTAGAAAACGCTTGGTTTTTTATTAAAATGCCTAATTCTGTGGTGTTTACGTTAGGGATACGACTGTCAATATTGATAAAACCGCTGGGAGAAAGAAGATTTATTTTGCTATCTTTTCCAAAAAGTAATATTGCTTTTTCCGAGACTTCCTCTCCTTTTTTAAGTGCTTTTCCGTTGGAAGAAACCTGTCCTTGAGTTTCTAAAACGTAGATTTGGGCTTGGGAAATGGTCGATAAAAAGACACTGAGAATCAGGAAAAGAATGGTTTTTTTCATGCAAATATTTTAGGTTTTAATGGCTAGGTTTTGAAAAATTACTTTCAAGGCTCAATATTAATCCTGAAAATTGATATTTGAATGATTTTAACCATCAATTAACAAAAATTCAATCTTGATGAAATAGTAGATAGGGAAGTTATGAATGTTCGCGAGTTAATAAAAAAGCAAAATGTGGATAGCAACAATTGCCTACAAATATTTTTATGACCCAAAATATGGGGTTTTCATAATCAGAGTTTCAAATGTGATTTAGTTTACCCAGAAAAGAATAAATCAATATCTACTTAATCTCCAGCAACTTTTGCCCTAAATATTTAGCATCATCATGAGTAAAAAGAGTGGTGTTTTTTTGTTTAAAATCAATGGTTGGAGAGTCTTTGTAGAACAGAGATTTGTTGATGCTAAAAGAAGCACAGTCGAGTTCATTGAAAAGCACATCATTCTCAAAAACACATTCTTCCATTTCTATCGTAGTTGCTTTTGTGTTCTCAAATTCGAGCCTGGCTTCGAAACGACAGTTGTTAAATAGCCCTTTGTTTTTGATACTAAAAAAATTAAAGCTAGCATTTTTGAAAAATGTACATAAAGAGACATCCAAACTTTCGCGAAACTCGGCTAGTCTAAAGAGAGCTAAATCATAGAAATCAGAACCTTGGAAGCTTGCGTTTTGGTTGAATATACTTTCCGATAAATCAAGATTAGACCTGAACCGAGCATTTTGGAAAAAGCATTCTTTGGCAAAAATGGCTTTATTGAAAAAAACGGGATTATTAAAAATGGAGTTCTCGAAATGGACTTCACCGTAAAATTGTGAACTAGAAAAATCACTTACAGAATTAACATAACAGCTGTTTAGATTAAAATTTTGGTAAAAGATACAGTCGATAAAAGTAAGGTTTTTGGAAAATGTACTTGCAATAGACAAGTCTGTAACCTCTTTGAAACCAATTACTTGGCCACGAAATTTGCAATTTTTAAAAAACAAGGGGGTTTCTACAATCACCCTTGCGTTTTGCTTAGTTTCTGTGTAAAAGCCAGCTTTTGTAAAGTCTAGGTCTCCCGTAATTTCTGCATTTTCGATATTGATGGGTTTACCTTTTTTTATTTGAGATATAATACTTTTGGCTTCAATTGTTTCAAACTTTTGGGCCTGTGTGCTTAAGAAAGAACCCAAAACCAACAGCCAAAACCAATATTTACTTCTTAAAATAAGGCTCAATAGAGATATTGGTTTTTTGACCGTTTTCATAATCTTTTATTTTTCTTTCCAACTCCCCAGATTTTTTCTTTTGAACAATAAACTCCCCAATCTCTTCGGGAGAATATTCGTTTAATCTTTCAGGTGTTATAGTGGTGTAAAACTGCTTTTTTTGTTCTTTGAGGCTGTTTTTGGAAATTGTATTTTTAAACGAAAACTCCTTTCCCGTGCTTTTGAAACTTATTCTTCCGCCTTCTCCATTTCTGAAAATAATTGGATCGTCTGTAGTGTAGAAGAAATTATCATCCTCGTCATATTCTTGAAACACATCTTCTGCATCTACTACCAAAACAATATAATATGACCCAGTCAGGTTAGAGGGCATGGTATATTTAACCAAAACGCCTTCTGCTGAGCCAAATAATTCCTCCGAAAAACTACTCCAAGACGGAATGGAAAGGTTGAAGTCGCAAGAGCTACCCGAGGTACAATTGTACTTGTTTGGAGCTAGATTTTTAGTTGTAAAATTGTAGTTGAATATTATTCCATAGTCGTTGGCGTTTTTTGAGTTGTAATACAGATAATAGGTTTTCCAAGGGTTTACGGGAGTTGCCGTAAACTCACCATCGTTATAAATATCAAAAACAACGGATCTCGAACTTGGCGTTTTTGTTTCAGTCGCGGTAGAATAATCTTCCTCTACCCAAGAAACCAGTTCAATGCCCGACACTTGATCAACTTCTGTAGGCGGGGGCGGAGGTGTAGGATCGCCAGTGGGTTTACTTGCTCCATCACTCATGACCATCAGCACGCCATTGCCTGCTTGGTCTCTTTGCAAAAACGAATTGATAAAAAAATTATAGTCTATCCATATAAAACCCTTGCTGCCCCAACCAGTACCCCAAGAGTTAATAACCTTAAAAGCTCCATTGAGCCCTTTGTTGTTATCATAGCCAACGATAGTGAGAGCGTGGTAAGAATGCTGGCCAGTGTTGTTGTAAGTGGTGTTGGCTGAAAGCACGTTATCGCTATTCCAGCTCATAAAGCTATCAGAAAGCTTGGCACCCATTACTACTGGCACTCTGTTTACAATCTGCTGTTTTATGGCCACCACACTACTTTCTATGGTTCTATAATTTTTGATTTTGTGATTTTCTGCACTTTTGGTCCATGAAGACTGAATAGATGAAGATGAGCAATCGCCCAAACCTGTGTACGGCACAACATCTAATGTAGCCGCACCACGCTTCTGAAGCATTTCGAAATTGATGATATAACTGCTTCCGTCGCACTTGTCACCTTTTGAGTTGCCTTCTGGTAAGGACGTAAACAAGTCTTTTGCACTTATTTGGTTCTTTTCGTTTGCCAGTTCTGTGGCTCCATAATTAAAGCTGATTCCTTCAGTGGCGGTTTTGGTGTAATAGCCCGTGGCCCAAGAAACACAAGTACCGTATTGACCTTGGTTTTTTACTGGTGGCATCAGTTTGGAATTGTCAAAAGAACTTGGCAAGTTGGTTGAAGACGCAAATCCAAAACGTATGTTGTTTGGTGTATCCGCCAAATTGTCGTTTCCGAGCCAGCCAGTTTTATACAATGCACTGTTTGTTTGATTATCTGTATCATCGTCATCGGGTTCTAGGGCTTCCGTAATCTTGCAACTTTGCGAAGAAATGCTAAATGCAATTAACCATACAAGGGTTGATTTTGATAAAGTTTTCATGTTAGTCAATAGTTACATAATACAAAGATGGGCTACTCAGTCTGGCTCCTCCTAACAGAGATTGCTCCGAAATCGTCATCAGGATTTTTCGTTTTCCAGAATTATCATATGCTACACTGGTATGATCCGTAAGAAAAAGTGTAAGAACGGATAAATAGGTTTTTTTCTGTGCAAAATTTTGAAATTCAGTAGTAAAGAAGGATTCTTTGGCTTCGTTGTTTGAAAGGTTTAAGTTTTCAAACTTTCCATTGGAATAAAACACACCCAGAGTTTGGTTTGATTCTACTAACCCACCCGCTTGTATAACTAAACCATATTTCCCACCCGGGCCTTGAGTGACCTGAAAGCTTTGAATTTCAGCCCCCTTTGTAGCGATTTCTCCAATTATTTTCTTTTGGCCATTGTGTGGAGTGATGTCCCAGATTTGGTCAGTACTTACCGTAGAGCTGCTGGGTTGGAAAACCACGTGGTCTCTGTTGTTGTCATCCACAACTAAACGTGGCGGATTCATGAAAGTGTTATTCGTTGAAAACTTGGGAAATTTATAAATAGAAAAAGCACCCGTTCCGTTGAAATAAATAAAGTTCTGTACACCTTCATCGTCGAGGGCTTCCCCCACAAAGTGAAGCTTGCCGTTGCTGTCATAGTATCCATCCAGATTGTTATACCCAGCTCTTTTTGGCGGTCCAGTTGGATATTCTGCGGGAAGCGGGTTGGTCAATGCTGTAATTGAATAATTGGAGCCATTCATTTTTGCCTCTCGAATCCAATCGGCGTACCATTTGTTTACCCAATTATTGGTGGAAGACAAATTGCTAATCTGTGACCAAACGACTCTGAGCGTACCAGAGGGGTCAACATTGGCAAACCAAGAGAACTGTGTTAATTCATTGTCTGCAAGACGTTTTTGGCTACCCCATGAGTTCCCTTGAAGAACTTTATACATGAGTGTGCCGGCTACATAACCACCTGGGCCATCAAGACTTATATCTGGCTGAGGGATTTTTGCACTGCCATATCTTTTCCAAATGGCATATATTAGCCCTTGACCATCTTCAATGATTCTGGCATAGCCGCTGCCATTGCCCGTGCCGTCATCGCTAAGAGTTATAGGCTTACTCCAGGACTTTCCTTCATCTAAAGATTGTGAGTAATAGATATAGATGGGCTTTCCAATATCAGGACTTTCTTGAAAAACAGTGTGATATGTTCCGTTTTTCGCAATCAGCAAATCGCTATAACCCACTCTTTCGAATTGAGAAATTAAAACTTCCTCTGGCGTATTGTTTGGATTTAGAGTGTCGGGTAGTAGTTTGCAAGAAGCCAAAAAGACTACACAAACTATAAGTAATTTTGTTTTCATATCATCTTTAATTTAGAATAATCAATTACTTGCAATTGGTGTAGCTCATTACTTGCTTTATAACTTCTGGAGAAAGTTTGTCTTTTATAGTAAGCCCACTTACGTAATTGTTTGTATTGTAAGTATAGCTTACTTCTCTGTCGGCATATACTTCTAGTTTTCCTGTTGGATTTCCGTCATCATCTAATTCGTCCAAATATTTGCAAGCAGTCCATAAATCAGAATATGGCTGGTAGTTAAGCGGAGCAAACAAGAGGATATCATTGGTTGGCAGGGTTGGATTAAAAGCAAGGCCTTTAAATTGTAGTTCATAGTGCTTTTTAGTGGCATCAGACTCATAAGCTGTTATGTCTGTTTGGTCAAATATTAAACCGTCTGCTTTAACCACAATCTTAGAAAGTTTACCCCCAGCATAGTTGTATTCATAGGTCGCATCTGCTCCCCAGGTCTCAGATACCATTTTGGTGATTCGACGCTTGTCGTCCATTGTTACCACAAACTGATTGGACATGGTTTTGTCAGCTTGAAAAAAATCTACCCGGGTTAGTTTTCGTGCATTGTCATAATTGTAGATGTCATAACTTCCATCGGTGGCGATAGTTTTAATAACATCACCCAAATTGTTGTACTCAAAAACTGAAGAAGATTTGGTGCCATCGTCGGCGAGAAAAATTATTTCTTTCAAAAAATCGTTTGCATCAAAAACGTATTGGATATTTCCAAGTGACTCAACGCTAAGGCTTTGTATTTTACAGGCAGCGTCTTGTAGCGAAGGATCTGATTTTTTTTCGCAAGAAGAAAAAACAGTAAAAGCCACAAGAACCAAAAATAATTTTTTCATAGTTTATGTTTTATGATGACACAAATTTGACCATGAAAAAAAAAGAACTCAATAAGGCATTTGCCCTATTTTTTTAATGCTCAGTTAGAGAGAAATTTATAAATACGTCAAATGCCTTATTGTTTTTTGATGTGATAAAATCCTACATTTGTATAAAAACAAACTCCATGATTACCATTGGCCTCGTTGACGATAATCCCACTTTGCTGCGAAACATAGGTCAGAATCTCTCGATATTTGATGAGGTGCAGGTATTGTTTAAAGCCAACGGTGGTCATGATGCATTGGACAAGCTCAATAATCACCGCCCAGATATGCTCCTAATGGACATAGAAATGCCCGAAATGGACGGCATAGAAACCACTAGGCAGATAAAGGAGCTTTTTCCTGAAATAAAAATCATGATGTTGAGTGTTCTCGACCGTGAAGACAAAATCTTTGAGGCCATAAAAGCCGGAGCTTCCGGCTACCTGACCAAAGACGAAAAACCTTCTAAAATAGTGGCGGCCATAGAAGAGCTGATGGAAGGCGGTGCACCTATGTCGCCAACTATAGCCATGAAAACCCTTAAAATGCTGCGTAATCAGGAGGTTGTAGGTCAAAAAACAGAATCGTATTTAAGCCCAGAATCTTATAATTTGTCAAAAAGAGAAATTGAGATTTTGGAGAAAGTGGCGGCTGGATTGACCTACAACCAAATTGCCGACCAACTTTTTATTTCTGCCAAAACCGCTCGTAAGCATATCGAAAACATTTATCAAAAGCTACATGTACATTCCAAACTGGAGGCCGTAGCTGTGGCACAAAAAAACAGGTGGGTATGAGGATATTTTTAATTTTCTTGACCTTGTTTTCAGGGAGCATATATGCCCAAAATAAAACAACTTTAGATAGCTTGAATACAGAGTATCGAAATCTAAAAGACCCCAAAAGGAAGGTTGAAGTATTGCAAAAAATGGGTCAATATTATTATGATATCCAAAAAATTGATTCTGCAATATCTATAACAAAAGAAAGTCTTGTTTTAGCTAGAAGAATTAATGATCCTGTTGGCGAATTTGAATCTTCAATAAGCTTGGGCAATTGGCTTTTAATCAAGAGCGATTTTCCAAAGTCTAAATTTTATCTCACCAGAGCTTTGGAGATTTCTAAGAACAATAAAGAGAAAAATCTGGAAATGAGAGCCTTGAAGACACTTGGCTTATTTTATCATGAGTCAGGAAACTTTAAAGAATCATTGAAATATTATGAAGAGGCGATTGTTTTGGCAAAAGCTGAAAATGATGAAGATTACTTGTATTGGATTTATGTTGGCATAGCAAATTCACATATTGCTTTGGAAGATTATAAAAAGGCCCAATTAATGTATTTTAAAGCAGCGGAATATCAAAAGAAACAAAAAAATTATGATACTTATGCTTCTCATTTGGCCACAGCAGCAAATTTGTATCGTCGTTTGAACAATATAGATGCTGCCGAAAAACCACTTTTAGAAGCGTACGCAATTTCTAAAAAATATAAAGACGATTGGACACTTATTGATGTGTCAAGGTTTCTCGGAATGTTTTATACGGATAAATATGAGTTTGAAAAAGCGAACCAGTATTTAAATGAATCATTGAGATTGTCAAAAGCACACCACGACAACAGCTCGATTCTCAAAGTGTTTTATACCTTAGAAAAACTACATTATGTAAAAAAGGATTTAAAAAATGGTGATATGTATCAAAAACTAATCATCAAAATGCGAGATTCACTTTATACAGCCGAAAACAATAAGCTTTTGGCGGAGTTTGATGTAAAATATCAAACTGCTGATAAGGAAGCAAAACTGAAAGCGGCTCAACTTGAGATTGCACAACATCGCAACTTAATCATTGGTTTAAGCCTTGGAATTTTAGGAATTTTGGTTTCGGGTGGATTATTATGGAGAATTTCCAGCATAAAAACAAAAGCTACAGAAACTGAAAAACTCAAAAACATTGAAATAGAAAACCAAAAGAAACTACTATCTGCCAAAGAAATAGAACGCCAACGCATAGCCAAAGAACTTCACGATAGCGTTGGTTCGCAGCTTACGGTGGTCAGTACTAGTCTTGACAATGCCTTTTATCTGTTTGAAAATCAAAAACTTAAACCCGAGAAACTTGAGAATATTTCAGGCGAAGTTCGCTTGGCCGCACAGAGTTTGCGAGATACGATTTGGGCTACTTATAATTCTGAAATTTCAGTCGCAGATTTGAGGTCGAGGATTCAGGAATTTGTAAAAAAATTCAGTGATGAAAATAGCTTCAACGTGGAAATTAATATAAAAGGTGAAGAGGTAGTTTTAACGCCAATTGAGGGTCTAAATCTATTTAGGATAGTGCAAGAGGCACTTAACAATACCCAAAAATACGCCTCAGCGAGTTTGGTAAAAATGGACGGAAATTTCGAAAAAGACAATTACAACTTGCAGATTTCTGACAATGGACTTGGCTTTGATCTCAATAAAGCCAATACCGGAAATTCTTACGGTTTGGGTAACATGAAGTCCCGGGCGGAGGAAATAGGAGGGGAGTTGAGCGTTTCTTCAAGTTCAGAAGGCACAGTTGTTGAGTTTTCAAAGAGGGCCTAAGCCGAGTTTCATTTTTTACAATTTTCTTATTCAAAAATTCTTTTAACTTGCACGAATTCAATTCTTTCCTGAATGGATGCACCCGTCAATATAAAAATAAATGAAGGCATGGATTTCTTTATCAAGAAACCCAATGCTAGACTTTTGCCTTATATTGACCTCATTTGGGCGAGCAATGGCCGGCCTAACTTCAAGGAGGAGCGAGTCATTCCTGATGGATCCTGTTTGTTGCTTTTTAATTTTGGGAAACCTGTCGCCAGCATCAGCGGGAAGTTACATTTGCCCATCAAACGCTGCGTTTTTACTGGGGTCTTTACCAATTTTATTTCTATGAAGTATGACTCAGAAGAAGAAATTCACCAGCAAGTTGGGGTGATTTTTAAATCCGGCGGAGCTTACCCTTTCATAAAAATTCCGATAGAAGAGTTTAAAAACCAAGCCATTGATGCCGACCTGATAAATAAAAATCTCTTCGAAAGTATCTATCACAATTTGGGCGAAGTGGAATCTTGCGAGACCAAGATTCTTATTCTTGAGAAAATATTGTCAAACATTCTTTCCAAGTTTGACAGCGTAACTTTACCTCAGGATTTTATAAACTTGATAAAATTCAGGAATGAGCTGAATATCAATGCAATAATTGACAAAACAGGCTATTCTCACCAATATGTCAACAAAATTTTGAGATCCCATGCGGGCGTAAGTATCAAAAGCCTTCAGAATATTTATAAGGTGAGTCAGGCCATTCAAATGCTCAAACAGGATTCAAAAATTGAGAATTTCACAGCTTTGGCTCATGAGTTAAACTATTTTGACCAAGCCCATTTCATACATCAAATCAAGAAAATGACGGGTTTTACACCTAAGGAATTCAAAAATCTCTCGCTGCCCATCACTTCTCGTGTTATTTACCTTTGAGTTTCATTTTTTACAATTTTTGAGCTTTTGAGCACTATAATTTTGTGACATAATCATTACAATTTTATAGCCATGATTCAAAAGATTACCATTTACTTTTTCGGCTTTGTGTTACTTTATTTTGTCGGCGGAGGCATTTTGTTTAACCATGTTTTCCTGCCAAAACCGATTGATTACCCAGCATATTTCGAGAAACATCAACAGTTTGCAAGTAAAGAAGAAGGAATGCAATTGAGCATAAAAAAGCTGGATGCGGAAAAAGTTTTTCTAAAGATGTCCCTAGAGCCATACGCTGAGGGACCTCCAGAACATATTCACCAGAACTTCGATGAATTTTTTGCAGTGGAAAAAGGAACACTGAGTTTACTTATCAATGGTCAAAAACGCACATTAAAGGCTGGTGAAAGTATTTTGATTCCGAAAGGAACACCGCATAAACCATTTAATGAAACCGACCAAGTAGTTATCTTGAACGATTGTACAGACATTCATCCCACCATGCCCTCGCACTTTGCATATGGTTTAAGCCAGCTTTACCCAGTCATGGATAAGCATGGTGCCAAATCGCCCAAAGTACTTTTGAAGTTGGCTGTTTTGGGATTCAAGTGCGACACTTGGATGCAAAACCCACCGATTTTTGTACAGAAAACAATAAGGTGGTTATTAAGTCCTTCGGCAAGAATAATTAGCAAAATGTCAGAGTAAGTCCTTTATTTTAACAGCACGTTTTGACCAAATTTGGCTCTTTAAACTATTACAATTTTAACCATAATTACTATGAAAATCAAAGGTTCGCTTTTTGTTATACTTATACTTTTATTGAATTTTTCATGCTCCAAAGAAGCCTCAAATCCGGACCCTACCTCCCAAATAACAGACAAATGGTGGTGTGCAAAAGCTGGTACGGGTACAATTTCTTCACAATATTTTAAAGCTGACGGCACTTGGGAACAAGGCTCTAAGGGCGGGCGGTTTAACGACTCGGGCAAGTGGGCTTTGTCGTCCAATAAAAAGAAAATTGTAATCAGCAGCGTATTGGACTATAACAAGAAATCAAAAACTGGCTGGGAGTACGACATTGAGACTTTTTCAGAAACTAGCCTAAAGATGAATTGGAGTGCATTTGGGGTCATAATGGATTTGGAAGTTTGTAATTAGGAAATCATAATGGTTAGGGTTAAATGGCTCCGTTGATATTGATGGGGTCATTTTTTGCCACAAACACACAGATAAGACGGCTTAGATATTCGTGCATTCGTGGCAAATCTATTCAAAAAGCAAGGCTTAACCCATGAAAGTCAAAATTGCCGAAACCAACAGCAGAGAGGCCAAAGCATAGCCCGTGTTGATAAAGAACAGTTTCCAAGAGCGACTTTCCCACACGATGGCTCCAAGATGGTAGGGAACATAAAAACCAAGCCAAGTGAAAATGGCAGAATTGAGGATGGTTCCAAGTTTTCCCATCTGATCCATGCCAGGCACAAAACTCCAAGCGGCGTTATTGTGAGCCAACACATAAGCCATAAAAAAATTACCGATCAGATTGAATGCCATGCCTTTCATCATGATTTTTGGATCGGGCTTTTGAGTGGTGTCCATTTTGAGTTCTTGGGCCCAAACTTTGCCCAAAAGCGGTGTGTACCAGAGAAAACCAAGTACAAAATTGGCTACAACGGCAATGATTATTGCCAAATAATTGATGTTTAAATCCATGATTAATAGTGTTTTAAGGTTAGAATATAACCAAAAGTATGAAAAATCTGGAAACTCAAAACTGTTTTTGGATATAATCTACAAAACTTGGCAACGCCACTTCTGGATTTGGTAATTCAGGATGCCAGCGTTTTTCCCATTCGAAACTAATGAAACCCTTGTACTTATCGCCTTCAATTATTCCAAGAATTTCATTTATTGGCACTTCGCCTTTGCCCGTGAGGGTATATTCGTAGGTGTTGTTGGGTTTAAAATAACCGTCTTTTATTTGTACTATTTCTATGTAGGATTTCAGGGTTTCATACATTTTTTGTGGACTTTCTTTGGTAATCAAATGCATATTGAAAAAATCCCAAATAATGCCAACGTGCTTTTTATCAAAGCCTTGCATCATTTTTAGCAGGTCTTCTGACCATACCAAATCGCCATGAGCATCGAGCAACACTTTTACTTTTGTGCCTTTGCAATAATCGATGAGCGTTTCGTAATTAGATTTTATAGTATCTAAAGCAAATTCTTTGGATTTCTCTTTCGGAAATTTATCGGGGAAAACTCTCACAAAAGGACAGTCCAATTGCTGAGCTAAGTCAATATATCTCTTTGCGGTATCTAGGTTTTTTGTTTTTTTCTCGGGTTCATATTCATGTAAAACCACAGAAGAATTGAGATTCAGAATTTTTACACCAAAATCCTCAGACATTTTTCTAATATCGCCGATTCTACTTGGTGCAAATTCAGGACTGTTCAGAATATCTACATCGCCCTTTATACCTCTGATTTCAACCGCTTTGTAACCATACTTTTTGGCATTTTCCAAAACTTCTCGCAAACTCCAGTCGGGACAAGCCAATGTATTAAAACAAAGTTTACGTTTGTTTTTTGGCTTCGAAAATGCTTGGGAGCCAATCAAAATACCAAGGCTGGTTTGAAGGAATTTTTTTCTATTCATATGATATTCTTTTAATCAAAGATAGAAAATGAGATTCTTCAAACCATGATTATTGAATATTTCGCCTTCTCGAAATCACAAAGGATATATTGTTAGGCATTGTCACTGGCGAGTTTATCTGTTGTTGCACAAAAATGTTGTTTATAATTACCCCCTTCGGTTTATTCTTACGAAATTCCCGAGCTCTGTTAGCCTGTTCTCGATCACTTTTAAGCTGGTGGCAACAAAATACATTTTGCCAGAATTGAGATATACTTTTGATAATTTTGGTCTGATTGAAGATACCAAATTGTATCGGGAGAAATAGACCTCCTCCCACCAATGTGTATAGTTTTCATGTTTCTTGTATTTTTAAGGCTTATCGTCTTCAAGCCTATTTCAACGCTGTTTTACTTTTAGGGCGTCTATTTGTTTTTGCTGTTCTATGACATACAATGTTAGTTCTTCAATTTTTTCAAGAAGTTTTGATATCATTCCATCCATCGAAATTCCATTTGCAACAACCTCTTTACTCGAAGGGATGTTGGGCAAATGTTTGTTTTGAAGGATGTGTTTTTCAACATCTATAAGAGGCATTAGGGGATAGTTTTTCTCAAAGACTCTGTCTGACCATTGATTTTCGTTGGTGTATTTCATCTTAAAGGAATTCAAAACAAACTGGCCTTTCTCATCTAATTCTAAAAAATTTCTGTCATTGATTTTGTAAACCGGGCTATTGTAGGCCATACTGGTATTAAATACCCCCTTCACATCAAGTCTGTAGCGAGGATGGGATAGACCAATTCCAACTTTCACGAGCAAAGTATCTCCCAAAACTAAACCGTCGTTAACAGAAACTTTGGCATTGTAACCAACAGCCGAAGCTCTTTCCAAAGAATTCTGATTGACTCCAACAGCCCCAGCGTACCTACCAAAATGCGAACCTGACTGTGCCAAAGCCGGTAAAACACCACATAGCCATACTATACTAAGAATTACTTTTTTCATCTTTTTAAAAATTAAATGTTTTCAAAATGTCTTATTATCAAGGCCTTTCTTCTCCGAGATACTTTTATTTCTTCTCCGGTTTTCAATAAAATTGTTTCGCTTCCTCCCAAAAAGCTCGCATATTTGATATTAATCAGAAAAGACCGGTTCGGCCTTACCAAATAACTTGTTTTTCCTAACCGCTCCTCGATTTTTCCCAGATTGGTCGATGTCAAAACCACGCTGCCGTCATTCAAAAAAACGCGTGTGTAATTAGCTTCAGACTTGCAAAAAAGCATTTTCGCAACATCTATTTTGGTTCTACTTCCTATGTTTATTTTCATGGCTATTTTTGTTGGTACAAATTTATATTCGCTGATTTTATCAAAAAATACCTCCTTCGAGGTATTTAATGTATTCGGTAATCTATCGAAAAAGATATTATTCTTTAATGATTTTCCAGCTGAACATAGCATTCGATTTACCTTTTTGCAATTCTTTCACTTCAAAACCTTCACGGGTTTTCTTTGAGATAAATACGCCATTACAGTCGCCCTCCAACTGAATATTTATTTGTAAACCTTCATAGTTTTCAATTGGTCCTTCGAATTTTATAAATGTGGCTCCTTTTAATAGCCGTCCTTTTCCTGTAAAGCTCTCGATCAGGCTCGCCGGAAGTATATTTTCTGATTGATTTATTCGGGCTGAAACATTTTTTTCGTTATTGCTGGCCATGAGCACCGCCGTAGAATTTAACCTTTGCCAAGCTGAGCCATCGTAAAAGTAAAACCCTGGGGTATCATCTATCTGGTATATCAGTAAGCCCAATGCCGGTGACGCTGGTCTATTAGCTTTGGCAATTCGAGGAATCAAAATGCCTTGATTTTCACTTTTTACATCTAAAATTGCTGACGGGTGAGGAGTGTCGTTATCTCCGTTAATCGTTACGCCTTTGCTGTCGTTGTTGAGTTTTACATCGTTTTGTTCTGTTAAAGTTGCTGTTGGAACAACTTTTCGGTATTCAAAAAAACTAATATTTGCCGTGCCACTTGAACTGGAAGCCACTCCTCTGAAATATACGCCCTCTTTTGTCAAAAAACTTACCCAAATGTATGTGCCTTCCAGTGTATAGGCCGTGTTTTCATCGGGTCGAGTATATCTTTGGCTTGTAACAATTGAGCGTAGGCATTCATAGACACCATCGGGCGTTGATATTGTTCCGAAGGCATCAACAGTTGAATTCTGAACATATTTTGTGAGTGTTTGATTAGATACATAATCTTTTTCCTCAACTGTTGTCGAGAAATTATCTCCTAAATCAAATGGTACATCAGCATATTCATAGTCGGGTTCTTCATCAAAATTATCATCACTACCAACTTCCACATCATAGCTGGTGCCGAGATGGTCAACGCCGTCATTATCTATAAAAAAATGGTCATATTGGTCTAATAGTCGGTCGTTGTTGTCAAAATAATAGGTTCGCATAACCTTATTTGCACCAGATATTTCTAAGCCTACCGGCACAGCATTGGGGTTAATAAAATCGCCTCTACCCACACCCGAAATACCCGTCACAAGGGTAGAGGGTAATGTCCATGTTTGTGGAGTAGTGCTGTTTGCTATACCAATATTCATACTAAATCCACCATCTACTTTTTGGTATAGTAGCCACGTATTTCCTATAGACGAAATAGTATTAAAATCTGAATAATCAATTGAAATTGCTGAATTGGTTTGAGTAACCGAATGTTGAGGTTGGGTATTCTTCAAATTTAAGGTACTTATATCAAAGGGTTGTAGCACTTTTGGTTTGATTGCCGAAACACTTAATCTGCCACCAGGATACCCATGATTTTGAGGTCCTCCCATGGTATTTGCAAACAAATCTATTTGCATAAAATAAAGGTAAATGACAAATAAGAATAGATTCTTGGCTGATAAAAATTGCTTAATTTTTGTGCTCATAAATATTGCTTGAACTTTTGAAATCAATGTGCCAAAGGTAGATAAATACATATCAGCTAAACAAAAAACAGACGGGTAGTAAATGGGTAGTGTGTATATAATATCCTTATAGTCAGTTATTAATGTCTTTTTGTCAGCTTTAAAACCATAATAAACGTTTTGAGATTTTATACTAGAAACAGAAAACATAACGATGAAAGTAAAACCCCTAATAAGAATCTTATCTTTGTGTATTCATTTTCTTGAATTGAAAATTTGATTTATGCAAACTAAAATCGTACAAATCTTACTTGTTATAATTTTTTTGCCGCTTGCTATAAAAGCACAGGTAAACATGAGTTATTACCATGACACTTTGCAGAAAATAACAATTACCAATGTTTCGGCAATTACTTTTAAGCCTTTTGAAACAAAAATAAATAGGGGCTTAGAAAATGGAATTTATTGGCTAAAAATTGAGAATGATAATCAAAATAGGCTGATTGAGGTTTCGTCGGCAAGGATTCGGAAGGTTCGAGGTTTTATTAATGAAAAAGAAGTGCAACAGTTGCCTGATTTTAATATGATAACTTTTGAATTAGAAGCAAATAAAGTGCTGTATTTGAGTGTATTGTGCGAAAAGGAAGGTGGTTTTCCTGTGGTTAGTCATCTTAAAAGTGCCGTCATAAAATCTCTTAAAAGTCAATACATAAGCTATGGTCTATATTACGGATTAGCCATAGTAATTGTGATTTTAAACCTATTTTATTTTTTCAATTTTAGAGAGATTACCTTTTTGTATTATTCCTTTTTTTTGACGGGCATTATCTTTACGATTCTATTCAGAGACGGACTGATACCTTATTTATTTCAAAATCAATGGTTGGCAAAAGACGGCGAAGTAATTTTTCATTTTGCTACTGTCACTTTCGGTATTTTATTTGCCTCTGAGTATCTGCGGCATCAATTGTATTTTCCTCTCCTAAAATATTACTCTCTTTTCAATTCGCTGATGTCAGCCCTATTTTTTGGTTTATATGTTTTTACCGATACTTTTATTTGGTTTGCATTGGCACAACTTTCTGGCATTTTGCTTTTGAGCGTCTATTGGATTTCGAGCTTATTACTTTTTAATAAAAACAAATTTTCTGCATTTTTTGCCATAGCTTATAGCTTTATTTTATTACTTACGATAGATTTTTTCATTTTACCTATTTTTGGATTACCCAATTTGGGTATCACCACAGCATTAATGAAAGTATCGTCAGTTTTTGAAATGCTGATTCTTAGCTATGCGGTGGTGTATCGTATGCGTATTTTGCACAAAGAAAATGCCGACATTCAGGCTTCGTTGTTTCAGCGAACTTCGCAAATCGAAAAACTCGAAGATGAACTTAACAAACTAAAATTGGGCGAAAACAATAAAATAACTACCGCCAACCTAAGCGGAAGAGAGGTAGAAATATTGAAGATGATTGCCAACGGAACTCCTACCAAAGAAATGGCCGACAAACTGTTTATTTCAGTAAACACCATCAAGTACCACGTTAAAAACCTGTATGATAAACTCGAAATTTCGAGCCGACAGGAAGCTAAACTAAAAGCGGCGACATTAATTGATTGACCAAGAAAATTTCGCATTTGATTTTCCCCTTTGCAATTCTTTTATCTCGAAACCTTCACGAGTTTTCTTCGAGATATATAATCCATTGCAATTGCCTTCGAGCTGAATCTGTATCATTAAATCTTCAAAATTATTTTGGCTTTGTTCAAATTTGATAAAAGCCGTACCTCTATGTAGCTTACTTTTCCCTTTCATCAAAGGGCTGTTGGTGATGCCCATTCTTGTATTTTGTGAAGCAATGCTTGCCAATGGTGTTGAAGTGCTTAACATTTGCCACGATGTTCCGTCAAAATAATAAAATCCGGCGGTGTTGTCAACCTGATAAACCAATAGCCCTTCGGCAGGTGAATTCGGGCGGTTGGCTTGAGCAATGCGAGGAATGAGAACTCCTAAACTATCATTCTTTATGTCTAAAATTGCTGATGGGTGTGCTAAATCATTATCTGTATTAATTGTAACACCTTTGCTGTCATTACTAATTCTCACATCTGAACTTTCAGCAAGTAGGGAAGATAAAACCACTTTCCGATAGCGTACATTTGTAACAGAAACAGTCCCATTTGTTGCTGAAACATTAGCATTAAAATAATAGCCTTCTTTGGTAATGAATGTTATTTGGTTAATTGTAGAAACAAGTGTATATGCAGTAGAGGCATTTGGGCGAGTATATTTTTTTGTTAGATGGCTCATTCTTAAGCAATTAAAAGTACCATCTGGTGTAGTTATCGTCCCATAAGCATCTACATCAGTAGAAATTTCATATTTTGTTAAAATTTCATTGGCTATATAATCAGTTTCTTCTTCTATAGCCGTATATGAATCATTCAAGTCGAGTGGAATATCCGCAAATTTATAGTTAGGTTCATCAAAAGTATCATCTTGTCCGCTAACTAAATCATAACTTGTACCCAAGTGGTCAATAGTGGCATTCGTAATATTATAATGTTCATAGACCTTCATGGGGCGGTCTTGGTCGTCATAAAAATATTCACGAGTTACACGATTTGCCCCTGCAATCTGCAAAGCCACAGGTACACTACTCAGGTTTAAAAAATCTTGCCGACTGGTTCCATACATATAAGTGAGTAGATTGGTAGGCAAAGTCCATACTTGAGGTGAAAAATTATTAGCAACGCCAATATTCATATTGAAAGAATTATCAAAACCATCGAATTCAAGCCAAGTATTTCCAGCCGCACTAATGGTGTTTACATCAGGATAAGTAATTGAAATTGCTGATTGAGTTTCTTTAACAAAATTCTGAACAGTACTTTTAAGATTTAATGTGCTTACATCAAATAACTGTATTTTCTTGGATTGTGTAAATTTCCGTTCTATCGATATTCTTCCTCCACCAGGATTGCACTGATTTGGATAAAAACACCCAGAAGCAGGTTTGCTTCCTCCATAAACTGTGATATTTTGTAATAAAAAAACTAACAAAATGAAGCTAAAAGGTATATAAAATGTACTTTTCATGGAGAACAAGATTTATTTAGAATCATAAGAAATACAAAAATATTTCTTAAATAAACTAACCAAAATACCTCTTAGGAGGTAGTTTGTTGTTTTTTGAAGAAGAATAAAAACAATAGCATCAGGACCAATAACACCCCACAAAACTTCGGAAACCATTCGGGATGACGTGTGAAAAAACTCTTTTTGTATACGCAAAGCACTTCTTGTGTACCAATAGTTGAAGTAAACCAAGGCAATTTCCCCGAAATTTGGCCGAATGGGTCAATAAAACACGAAATACCACCATTCGAGCATCGAACAATACTTCGGCGATTTTCTATGGCTCGAAGCCTCGTAAAAGCCAATAACTGTTTTGCCCCGCCCGACTTTTCAAACCACGCATCGTTGTTCATTAACGCCACAAATTCGGCATTGTCATTCACCAGCTCAGCCATGCGGTGCGGATACATTTGTTCCCAACAAATCGTGAGAGCGACTTTAAATTTATCGCCTGCGAAATTGGCATAACTAAATGTATAAGGCTCGGTGCCCCGCTCCATCGCCGAGCCTCTTGTTGTTGGTTGGGTTTCAAAATAAGGCATTAGCTCCACAAATGGCAAACCGTAGCGTTTTTGATACACTTTTACATCTTGGGCTTGAATTTTCAGCGAATCCCAAAACATGGCAAGCTGTGGCGTGAAAACTAAGGCATTATTGCGAAAAATATGTTTTTTTGTTGAGTCAGGAAACTCTACAAAGCCAATCGCTACCGAAGTTTGCCAATTGGAAATGGCATTTTTGGTAAAGTCTAATAAATTTTTGTTTTGAAACAAAGCGACAGGAATGGCCGCTTCGGGCAGTATGATTAAATCGGGTTGGGCAGTTCGAACTGCGGAATCTGACAATGAAACGATTTCGTCAAAGGTTTTTTGAGAAGCTGTCGAGTCAGTTGAATATGAATCTTGATTGGTCTGAACTATCGAAACTTTAGATTTTCGGTTGGCTGTACCGATGGCACTACGAGAATTTAATACTAGTACATAGAAACTGTAAAATAATGGTAAAATGAGCCAGATTACGGTAAAGATCAAATTTTTCTTAGATTTAGTTTCGATGAAGAGCAGAATCAAAACATTCATCATTACCACCCAAAAGGTAATTCCCCACATTCCTGTAATATCAATAAACTGAACAAGCCATATGTTATTGGCTTGGGTGTATGGAAGCAAATATACTTGCATTCCATGCGGTGCGAGGTGGGCAAGCCAGTCGGTGAGTGTCCATACGAAAGGCAACAGTAAAAGAGCGGTTTTCCAACCGAAGCGTTTTTTTTTGAAATAGAAAATTGTTAGCGGTAAAACAAAAAAATAAAATTGCGAAAAAACACAAAACAAATATGCCTTGAAGCTGTAATAATTGAGCCAATAAACGTCAATCAAAATTGCCAGAAGGATGAATAAACTTGCATTGAGCAGATATTTTTTGAACGAATTTTCTTCTCTGTGAGCCAATAAAAACGGCACAAACGCAAACCATGCCAAAATCCCTGTCGGAATTGGGTCGAAAGAAGGATACGAAAGCCCCAAAAGAATGCCAGAGAGAACTATGCTGCCAATTTTAGAAAATAAGAATTTGGTCATTAAGGGTCGTTTTTGAAATTTGGCAAATGTATTGAAAATTCACAATAAGCGACTTTGGTCTATGACGAATTTGTCAAACAATTCTCGCTTACTCCACGAGAAATCGAAATGATTCGTACGATTCGAGATGGAATAAGTTCGCAAGATATTGCCGAGAAAAGCAATTTGAGCCTACTTACCGTAAAAACTCACCGCCGGAACATACACTTTAAACTCAAAACCGAAACTACTGCCGATTTGATTCGGTTTATGGGATTTGAATCATTTACCATACCAAAATCCATCTTAATGCTCCATTAGCGGTAGTTCCACCATGATTTCGAAGTACAAAAACTGATTCATTTGCGTTATTATTTAAGGTAGTTACTACTACATAGTCCATATTATTTCCTCCTCCATTTTGGTCGGTACTCATCATTAATATTGGACCATATCCTAGATTATGCGTCCAAGTCACATAACTTACGCCATTGGCAGGCACCGTGACAGGTACAATATAAAATCCTTGACGAATGGAGCCGTTGACTGAAAGAGGACGACCATGTGCTCCATTTGCCAAGCTTGCGGGTGTAGTAGCGTCGCCACCTATGGTTACGATTCCACCGCCATTATTTATTGCCAGATTCGACCATGCTGTTAATTCACTATTGTGAGCACCAATGGTAGCTTTTCCGTTCAAAACACCCGCCACAACCCTATCTCCCAATGTTCCCCCTGCATTGAAAGCTATCCAGTCTGAAGTTCCAGTACTATTGTTAGTACTATTAATTTTTGCACCCCCGATTCCATTAACAATAAGTTTATTGTTCCCACTTGATGGTGTACCAATTCCTAACGATGAAGATTGCAGGTTCCCGACTTGTAGGTTTCCGATGGTATTCGACCATGAAGCATTGCCATTGGCATCACTTACTAAAAAGCTATTTGCCAAAGCACCATTTCTAAAACGTATATTTCCTACGACATCCAAATTGGCAGTCGGGGTATTTGTGCCAACACCAACTTTACCATCTGCCTTTACTGTAAATGCCCCAGAATTAAAGGATGGTTGGCTACTTTCCTCAAAAAACTCGACTTCATTCACCCATGGAGGGTCGTTTGGATAAGAAGATGTATTAGAAAAACCGCTATATGGTAACACTACCTCATAGGCATCATAAGGTGTTGTATTGTTGATAGTGCGTGAAACATCAATGAGGTTCCCAGAGGTATTAAAATCATCTAGTAAAGTACGACCACCATCATTATTAAAGCCAAAAAGTTGAATTCTTGCATTAATAGTAATCGTGCCAGAAGCCGGAAAAATACTTTTAATATATACTCTATATTTACGAATAATTTTTTGCACATTGGTATGTCCAACTATAACATAATAAGGCGTAATCTTTAATGCTCCATCCAAATTGGAATTATTATTCGCTTGGACAAATGTATTAAGATTTCCATCAAATGGATAATCACAGTTGTAAGGATTGAAATTGCTAACAGCATTACAACCTCTCATTACTGTCGGTGGCTTGGTAAATGTACCTGTATAGATATTTGTTGTTAGGGCAACATCTAACACACCCTGAGGTGCAGAAAGGTTATTGATACCCAGACTATTAGCAACATTTGTAACACCCCCCGGATTGATTACTAATTCGGAATAACCTGCTAAATTATTATTGTGAGCAGCAATTGTGGCTTTGCCATTGATATTGCCCATCACTACCCTGTCGCCAACCGTTCCACCAAAATTACCCGCTATCCAATCAATAGTTCCCGACCCAGCGTTTGTACTTGAAACTGTAAGTTTGGCATTTGGGGTATTAGTTCCAATGCCCAAACGAGCATTAGTATTCTCCCAAAATAAGTTAGTGCTGTTTTGAGAAAGGTTTAATCCATTGCTAAATACAATACTGCCATCAGTAAGACTTGGAAGCGAAAATTTAGTGTTAAATGTATTCCAATCAGTACTTGTCAAAATCCCAGAAGTTGAGCCATTGGAGTTGGGCAAAGTATTTTGTTTACCATTAAAAATATTCCAATCAGTACTACTCAAAAACCCATTTGTAACAGAGTTTGCCTGTGAGATTGCAATAGTCGGTGTACTTAAGCCGTTTGTAACCGAAATTGGAGAAGTCCCGACTACATTCGTAACCGTACCGACGTTTCCTGTAGGAATCGCCTGCGTGCTTAGTTCTCCTTCAGCATTAGCTACTACCATTCTATTACCCACGCCTACAAGCGAACCTACCGCAGTTGGCCCTGCTGGATTAATGACCAACTTTGACCAACCACTTAGTGTTTCATTATGAGCTCCGATGGTTGCCTCACCGTTCTGAACACCGGCAACAATCCGATTTCCTCCACTACCACCGATGCTTGTACTTATCCAATTTGTAAAACCAGCCCCGATTGTTCCGTCATTTAATCCTTTGATATCTAATCTTCTAAGTGAATTATTCCATTTTAGGCTTGAGTTGTTTTGCGAAATCGTTGTTCCGTCCGAAAACAAAACACTTCCATCGGTAAGGCTTGGTAAGTTGAAACTTCCCTTATTACTGAAAGTATTCCAGTCGGCACTCGTCAGAATTCCATTGGTCGTGGCATTAGCATTTGAAAGAGCATTTTGCTTATTATTGAAACTGTTCCAATCAGCAGTAGAAAGGAAGCCGTTAGTAGTTGAATTGGCTTGCGAAATACTTAAAGTTGGCGTTGTTGTGCCATTGACTACCGAAATAGGGGAACTTGCCGCTACATTCGTAACAGTACCACTTCCGCTACTTCCTGCCGAAACCGCCGTCCAAGCCGTGCCGCTCCAAACATACAATCCAGAAGTGCCGTCGGTTTGATAAATCAGCTGTCCCACTGTTTGATTAGTGGCTGGCCTATTGGCTAGTGTGAATGACGGAATAACGTTGCCGTTTGGCAATATGACAGACGATTGAGCGATTATTTGTGTAAAACTCAAACTAAAAAACAGTAGAAGTAAAGATTTTTTCATAACCAAGATTTTTCATTGCACAAATTTCTTGCAGAGCATTTCTTAAAAAAATACCTCTCAGGAGGTAAAGAATATCTTTATGAAATAGCATTAACTTTGTTTTATGAATAATTTGCGACTAGCACTTCTTTTGATACTGACCATAGGAAGGTTGTCAGCACAACAAAACGCGATTTTTGTTGTGGATGAATCGTGTGTTTATTCAGACTTGAATGGATTTTTATCAACATCTAAAAATGTTGATATTACCAATCCTAGTAGGGCCAAATTTGAAAAATCTACTTCTCCGTTGATTAACTTCGGGATAAACACCAATGAAAACTGGATAAAGATTGACATTAAAAATAGCCTTAATACCAATAAAGAATTGGTTTTATTTTTAGATCAAACTTTTTTACAGAATGCAGATTTTTATCTATTTCAAGCGGATTCTCTCATTTCTAAGAGAGAATTAACCCAGTTTACAACAAGCCGTTTTCGTCCTTTCTATCATCCCAACTTCGTGTTTTCATTCGAAATTTTGGCAAACAAAAAAAACAGTATTTATATAAGAATAAAGGCTGATTCGGTTTATGGAATTTCGAGGGCTTTACTTCGGCTTTATGATGAAAACTCTTTTCACCAAAAAGCTCGTTATAAGACCTTTTCTTTTGGTATTTTGGTTGGGTTTTTGTTTTTATCGTTCATCTCAGGAATATTACTTTTCTACTTCGGACGAAAACTTATTTATGCCGTATATGGTGTTTATATATTTAGTATTTTGCTTTATTATTTGGGTAATAGTGGTTATCTGAATGTCTATGCAGCACAAAGTTTTGTTGGCTCGGCACGCTTCACGCTTGGCACTTTATGGTTTGGTTCAGCACTGCATTTATACCTTATCTATAAGTTTTTAGATATAAAAGAACACTTTTCTCTAACTTTTCAGTATTTTATTTATTTCCTTATTTTTCTTTCAGTATTACTCGCCTTTGTCTTTTTTATTCTACCGATACCCACCTTTTTATCCTACTCTACACGTATTTTGCTGTTTATAATAGGAGTTCTTATTATATATTTAGTTGTTTGGGGCATCCGAAAAAGAGAACCCAAAACCTTACTTTATAGCCTTGCCACAATTCCGAGTATTGTATTGATCATCTATTTTTTGCTAACTACACTACGTATTTTGCCATTATATTCCATTTCTTTTTCGTTGGCGTTTCCATTTACGGTTTTCGAAATAATTGTGTTCGGTGTTGGCTTGGTTTATCAGCTTAACGACGAAAAACAAGCCATCGAAGGCAAACTCAATGAAGAACGCACGCTAGTTGCCAGTAAAATAATTTCGGCACAAGAGGAGGAACGTCAGCGGATTTCACAAGACCTGCACGACGACTTAGGAAGTACGCTGTCGATGCTCAAGTTTCAGTTAGAAGAATCTAATAAATTATTTGATAGTAAGTTACTTAATGAAATATCCATCACCAATAAAGCCGTAGAAGACCTACGTCAAATATCGTATAATCTTATGCCAACCATGTTTCTGCAACGTGGATTACTCATGGCTTTAGAGGAATTTATTACTATCAATAAAATTGGCTCGAGGGTTGAATTTATTCATTCTGGCACCGAAAATCGCTTAGATTTGGATACTGAACTAAATATTTTCCGAATCATCAAAGAATTACTCAACAATGCCATTAAACATGCCACAGCTTCAAAAATAGAGCTTCAAATCATTTACTATGATTCGTTCATGTATATTTCGGTAGAAGATAACGGCATCGGCTTCGAAGAAAAAGGGGTTGAAGTGACTGGAAATGGACTAAAAAACATAAATTTGAGGGTTAATTATTTAAATGGAAAACTAAGCCTTGAATCATCGCCGAAGGGTACTTTGGTTTTGATAGAAATTCCGTATGAGCCTAAGCCCAAAAATAAAAATCTTACTGATTGACGATCACCAACTCTTCAATGATGGACTTAAAAGTTTGCTTATCACTGAAGAAGAAATTGAGATTGTAGCACAAATATTCGATGTTAAAAATGCTTTTTTCGAGATTCAAAAGCATAGTCCGGACGTTATTCTGTTGGATATAAATCTACCTCACAAAAATGGAATTGAACTGGCTTCTGAAATTCAAAAAGCTTTTACTGGCGTAAAAATTATTTTCCTAACTATGTATGAGGACTCGCATATTTACAAAGAGGCTCTCAAAGTTGGTCCTAGCGGATATGTTTTGAAAAACTCATCTAAACTTGAAATTATGAAAGCTATAAACGCCGCACACAAAGGCTTGACCTATTTCGATAGTAAGATGAAGGGCGAACCTCAATCCGAAAAAAGAGATGCTTTATCGAAGAAATTTGGCCTTACTGAGCGTGAAAAGGAAATCATAAGATTTATAAAGGCAGGCCTTGATTCTTATCAGATTGCCAACAAAACCAATCTCAGCTACCTAACCATCAAAACACATCGCCGCAATATTCATTTTAAGTTAGGCACTAAAACAATCTCGGAGTTAATCAAGTTTGCCAACGAAAATGGACTTTGATATGCCAAACTTAGAGTTTAACGATATAGTTTGACTTTTCCGTCAAATATCCAATCGGCTCACAGAAATCGGCTAATCCATTTTCCGAAAGGACTTTAATCACTTCTGAAGCTTGGTCTTTTCCCACCGCTATAAGTAATCCGCCACTCGTTTGTGGGTCGGCGAGGATAGCCCTCTGTTGATCTGTCATTGGAGCAATTTTATGACCATAGCTGTCCATGTTTCGGTTGGTTCCTCCAGGCACTGATCCTTGGGCTATGTAGTAGTAAATTTCAGGCGTAATAACTGGAATTTTTTCAAAATCAATAACCGCACTCAAGCCCGATCCTTCAGCCATTTCAGTTAAATGCCCGAGTAGTCCAAATCCTGTTACATCTGTCATGGCTGACACGCAAGCTAATTTTCCCAACTCTTCTCCAACTTTGTTGAGTCGCATCATTTGGTTAGGTGCTAAGTCTTTGTGTTCTGGTTTAAGTATGGACTTTTTCTCGGCTGTCGTCAATATTCCTACGCCAAGTGGCTTGGTTAAAAACAACACATCACCCGCTTTTGCTTGGTTATTTTGTTTGATATTTTCTATCGGGACTATACCGTTTACGGCCAACCCAAATATCGGTTCTGGGGAATCAATACTGTGTCCGCCGGCAAGAGAAATTCCCGCTTCGAGGCAGATGCTTCGGCTGCCATCTATTACTTTTTGAGCCACTTCTGCAGACAGTTTGTTGATAGGCCAACCCAAAATTGCGATGGCCAAAACGGGTTTTCCACCCATGGCGTACACATCACTAATAGCATTGCAGGAGGCTATTCTTCCAAAGTTGTAAGGGTCGTCAACGATTGGCATAAAAAAATCAGTGGTAGAAATAAGGGCTGTGCCATTGCCGAGATTCAATACTGCCGCATCGTCTTTGCTATGGTTGCCTACTATCAGATTTTCGTTGTTCGGCAGGGCTATGTTTCCTTTCAAAATCACATCCAACACCTGAGGGGATATTTTACAGCCACAACCTGCACCGTGCGAATATTGTGTAAGTTTTATTTCTTCCATTTACGTTAGTCTTTCTATAATTTTTTTTGCGTTTACTTCTACATTCACGCTTTGTCCTTCTATTTTTATAATTTCTCCTTTTTCTTTAGAATTAAGCCCCTTTTCATACCATTTGTCGTAGTATCGAAGTAAAATACCAAAACAGCCACTCAAATTTCCTTCTTCCAAATGCATTATGGCATTCTTGGTTTCGAGTCCGCCTAGTCTTTTTTGTATTCTTAGTATGGCATTTTTTAGGTCCTCAATTGGCAGTTTTCCATATTCTTCCACCAAATATTTGAGTCGTTCCTCGAAAGGAATTTGGAGATACAAAAGCTCGCTGGTCTTCATTTTTTGCCATAAAACATTCGGTATATTTAAGTTTCCTATGCGTTGGCTTTCGTCTTCGAGCAGAATGGTTTTTTCTATGTTTTTCGAAGAAAGTTTTTCGGCAAGTAGATTTTCAAACATCTCCTGGCTGGGCTGCGGAGCTTGATTGATACCACCCAAAGCCGATCCTTTGTGATGAGCAAGAGCCTCTAGGTCAAGCATTTGTTTTCCCGACTTCTCCAGCTCATGAAGTAGTGGAGTTTTTCCGCTTCCGGTGTTTCCGCTTAATATTTTTATGTCATAAGGGTTTTCTAGTTGTCTGAGAACCCAGTTGCGATAGGCCTTGTAGCCGCCCGTCAACTGATATACTTCAAAGCCATAAAGATCTAACAGCCAGGCTACTCCGCCGCTTCGCATTCCACCACGCCAACAGTGCACCAGTATTTTTTTGGTATTGTTTCGAGTCAGGGTTTCTACTTCTTCTACCATGGCTCGCATTTTTGGACCAAAGTAGTCCAAGCCTATTTTTATGGCTTTTTCTTTGCTTTCTTGTTTATATGCAGTGCCTACAACCCTTCGTTCTTCGTCTGTAAAAAGCGGCAAACTGTACGCACCCGGATATCGGGCCTGTGAATACTCTGATGGACTTCGGACATCCAAGACCAGGCTGTTTGGCGAGAGAAGCAGGAAAGTCGCAATATCAATTTTTTGTATAGCCATCTTTTATGAATAAAAAAAACACCACAAAAGGGTGTTTCTCAATAGTCTTTTCTGCTTTTCTTTTCTTGTTTTTCCTGCTTTTTTTCTTTGGCTGTTTTGGCAGGTTCTTTTTTTACAGCTTTTTTGGCGTCTTGTGCTTTTCCCATTTTTTTAGGTTTTTAATTGAAAAATGCAACCAAAATCCTTCTAAAGAATAGTTGTTTTTTGGTCTATAATTTACAACGACTGCAATTTAAAAATATTTGTGCTATTTTCACTAAACTATTAAAAAATTACCCCAACAAAAGAAACATCAGCTGTCCATTTTTATTTTTTCAACCATTTACCTTCAAGTGCTTTTTTGAAAAGACTCAAAACAGAGATGTTTAAAACTTTTGGAATATTCTGACGGGACTGGGGTCAACATGTTTTGAGAAAACGCCAGCACCAAATATCAATACAAAGAATCTTAAAGAATGGTGTTTTGACAGACTATAACAAGTATCTTTTGCATTCTTAATTGGGTGATTTTTAATAAAATAGGCTCTTTGATTGATGAAAGGGAGCATTTGATAATGATCAAAGAAGAAAGGAATAGTATTTAAATATTATTTTAAAGACTTACGAATGATAATCATGATCGGAAACAAAACGGTATATCCGATAAAAAAGGGAACGATAAAAGTCATTTTGCCCAAAGACAAAAATAGGGCTACGATGAGCAACTGAAATCCTAAACCATAAACTGAAACCAAGCTCATAAACCAGTTGGGGTAGTTTTTGGAGCGGTGAGCATTGGCATCAAGTGCTTGTACGAATCTATCAAAAAAACCGTACAACAAGTTGAAAATCATAAACATAATGTTTACAGTTTTTTGGTTTTCACCTGAGAATGCGGTTGGACTTTTTTGCTCAAAAATCTTACTGGTATTGTCGCCTCCTATAGTGATATTACGCAGAATGACGTAGTAATAATTGTAAAGCGTGCCTTGCAACTGAACACAAACAAATGCCGCAAACATAATCCAAAGTGGTGCGTTAGTTAGATAGCCAACAGAAAACAAAAGCACAAAATTAAGGAGTATGTCGAAGATACTGTCCAAATACCGACCAACGTATGAAGGCGTATTTTTTTGGCGAGAAAGCTCTCCATCGGCGGCGTCTAGAATGGATTTTAGGATCAGAAAAAATCCGGCAGCCAAATAAGATTCTTCAAAAATACAGTAAATAGCCAACAAGCCGGATACCCCAAATGCGAGCGTAACATGAATAGGCGTGGCTTTGGTGTTTTTTAAGACGGCCGCTATTTTTTTGGCAATTGGCCTACCGTAATCTGAGAAATCAATGAATTTGTCCTCGGGAGCGAGTTTCGACATCGAAAGTTTTATAATCCGTAATGCGACAAAATAGTCGTGGCTATGATTTCATAACATTTTGATAACCTTATAATGTTGGTTTTGGTTTAAAATCGAAAATCAAATATTTGAGTATAATGGAGAAATGTATATCGCTTATTGAAATTGTAGATTTTGAAGCACTTTCAAATAATTCGTGAAATTCCACTATGCAGTTAGAAATCCGTGAAATCTGCGTTGCTGGTTCCGATAGCTATCGGAATGTTATCTTTGTGTCATTTTACCACGCTTTATAAAAACAATTTCTTTACCCAATTTTACCAAAATAAAAGTATCTTTAAGAACAATTTCTCTACAGAAATTTGCAAAATAGAAACCGATCACAAGAAACCGATTCACAATTGAAAATCTTAATCATAGGAGGCAATGGCGAGCTTGGAAGCCAGATAGTAAAAGCTTGTGCAAAAGCAGGCTACGATTGCACATCTACCAGCCGAAACCCACAAAAATCAGAAATATATTTTGATTGGAAGGTCTGTAAAACCTTCGAAAACGCCTTTGATTACCAGATAATCATCAATGCCGCACCTGTTCGTGACTTTGAGCTATACTTTGATTTTGCCAAACAGACTTTGAGTCAAAAGCGAATTTTAGTGGAAACCACAGCAAATTCCAGTTTAGTTCAAGCCATCATTGCTTTTCAGGAACAAAATCAATCTACTTTTCTTGGTCTTTTTGTGCATGGAGCTGGGCTTTTTCCTGGTATTAGTAATTTCCTCTTTCGAGAAGCCATAAAGCAACATCCCGAGGCCATAACGGCAGCATTCAATGTCAAGTATTCTGTCTTTAGCAAAGCCGGTCGCGACATGTGCCAGCTCATGGCTGAGAGCTTGACGAGGCCTTCCGTTTATTATCAGAACCAAGCGTGGTTTACCGAAAAACCTATTGGACCAATCACTATTTTTCGAGAAAAAGCCCAAGAGAAAAACATATGGAAGGGCTTTCTGGCAGACTTGCCCGACACGCAATATTTCGCTGCTATTCGGCCAGATTTGAAGTTTATTGGTTCATACTTTTCACCCATGGCCGATTTCCTATTTCCACTGTTGAAATTGTTCAATTATGCTCCTAAAGGTGCTTTTTTTGTCAATCTTTATGCCCAATGTTTCTATTTTATGAGGGGCATATTGTTTAAAAACCGTACTTCCGAAATGCTCATTTCGGTGGTCATAAACGACAAAGACATCTCTCAAATAAAAGTAAAAGATGCCATCTATGCAGCTGGAGCGGGTGTGGCAGCTATTCTGCCTTTTCTATCATCCCATACAGGCGTTTTGCGGGTGGACGAGCTGGTGGAACCAGAAGTTTTTTTCGAGAAATTGCTAGGCAATGAATCTGGGGTTTTTGAGTTTAGGTTTTGAGGTAATTTTTTAAGAAACGGGTCGTTTCGAAAGAGATGGATTTTTGTCATTTTTTGAATTCAACTATTATAACATTTATATTTTTCAAAATGAAAAAAACGCTACTTTCTCTTCTTCTTTGCCAAGTAACAATGGCCCAAAGCCCTCAAAACAAAAACCTTATGAGCTTTTCAGCGGGCCATACATTTATGGGTACTGGTGATTTGAGAGGATTCAATGTGGGTTTTGGTTTTCAAAAACAGTTAAACAAGCATTTTGGTATAGAAACCAACCTTAGAGCCACTTCAGCGAGTGGACGTATATATTTTGCTGGGATTCCAAATTCAATTATCCCAGAATCTAATAAAGAACTTCGGTTCTCGGTTTCTGGAGCTCAATTAGAGATGCTTCCTGTACTGTCAATAATCAATGAAGGTATTAAAATTAGTCTTTTGGCAGGACCAGTATTGAGGTATCAAGTAAGTAGCCGACCGAACTCTTTTGGTGTCAGTTACCACCAAAATGCTAGTTCTTTATCTGTTACGTATAACCAAAGCTTTAAAACTAACACATTGGGTTTTACGGGTCAAGTGGAAGGTGCCGTAAAAATCAAGAAGAAAAATTATGTTGGAGCTCGGTTAGCAGGACATGTTTATTCGGGTGAATTGAACTGGTATATGCCGTTGGTTTATTCAAGACAAATATGAAATAAATAGACTTTGGTCCATTTGAGGCTAGAAGCTGGAATTATAAATCGACCAATTCTCACCCCAAAAAATTAGCTTGACACACCAAAAAAAAGTGTTATCTTTGTTGCTTATATGAAAAGAATGCAAAAAACGAAATTTACATTTTCAAGCAAAACTTAGCCGAGTTTCTGATTTTATTTAATATCAGGAACGGTGGATTTTCGCCGTTCTTTTTTTTTCTACCCAGCCCTGAGAAGGCGGGTGTTTTTTTTTAGTAGTATTAACATTAAAACGTAAAAACCATGTCATTTCAATATTATACACAGGAAGGATATGATAATTTGAAAAACAAACTCAACGATCTAAAAACCAAAGGACGTAGAGAAATATCAAAAGCCATAGCAGAAGCCAAAGACAAGGGTGATTTGTCGGAAAATGCAGAATATGATGCCGCCAAAGATGCTCAAGGTTTGATGGAAGGCGAAATTTCGAAACTCGAGATTTTGTTTTCTAGTGCTCGTATTTTAGACGAGTCTACGATTGATATTTCAACGGTATCGCTGATGAACAAAGTGAAAATTAAAAATGCCAAAAATGGTGCTATAATGACTTATACATTAGTAGCTGAAGAAGAAGCAGATTTGAAACAAGGTAAGATTTCTATCAATTCGCCATTTGCAAAAGGTCTATTAGGCAAAAAAGTGGGCGACAAAGCACAAATACAAGCCCCAGCTGGTATGGTGGAGGTGGAAGTAGTAGAGATTTCGATGTAATCGATTGTTTATAAGAACATTTAAGGGAGCATTTGCTCCCTTTTTTGTTTTATAGTGTTTTTGATTTTTTTAACATGAAGTAATTAAGAAAGGAAGGGACATGAAGGGACATTTTTAGTCTTAATGCTCTTAACTCCTTAATGTTCTTAATGTTAGAAAATGTTCATAGAGTATAGTTTTAACATGAAGGGATGAAGAAAATGAAGGGACATGAAGAGTCTTTTTAGTCTTAACAATCTTAACTCCTTAATTTTCTTAATGTTAGAAAGTTCGGAAAGTTAGGGTTTTAACATGAAGGGATTCAAGGACATGAACGTTCTCATTACTTAATCAATGTCACATATCCCTTGAATGTCTTGGTAAGACCGGCCCTATCCAGTTTTTCGAAATTAACTGTGATATAGTAATAATACACACCCGAAGGTAAGTCTTTGCCTTTCAAGTCTTTACCGTCCCATTCGAGCCTTTCGCCCATACTTGTAGCCACTTTTAATCCTTGAGAAGAATAAAGATCAAAATTTATATTTTTGATAAAAGCAGGACAATTCAATGGAGAGAAAGTGTCGTTTTTCCCGTCGTTGTTGGGTGAAAACACGTTAGGGAAACTCAAATCCTCGCAGTTGTCAAAGCATATTTTCTTACTTGTTTCGCTTTCTATACCTAATGAATTTTTTGCTGATATGGTATAGCATCCCGCAAATCCGTCTTTAGAATTTCTTCTGTGTGAAAATGTTGTACCAAAAGCAGCATCTTGCACAGCAACTAATGTCGGTTTTTCGTCTTCATATCGGGCAAAAAATATACTATAAGAAACAATGTCTTGCCTGCATGCGTCGGTTCCATTGGTAGTTGGAGTGCCCCAATTTATCTTATTTACAAATACATTGTCGTCACAAAAATCTTTTGCATTAAGCCCCACACAACCTGAGCCGCTTCCACCTGGGGTATTTACAATAGCTGGTGGGCACGGGGGCGACTTATCAGATGGACTTCCACAGGCTATTTGAGAGTAATTCTCTAAAACTCCAAATTGTGGAAGCTCGGCATAGGTACCGTAGGTAACCACAAAATAGCAATGTGTTTCACCATTTTGTATATCGTAAGAAATGTCTCCGTCAGCTTTTTCTTCGTCTAATCCTATGTCGGTAAAACTAAAAGTATTGGCTAGGGTAACATTAACTTTTTTTACCAAATTAAACTTACCCAAATTGAGCTTATCTTCTCTGTAAACAAAATGAGTACGATTTTCGTTTGACCACGGCACGTTGGCCTCCCAAGATAGTTTAAGAGATTTGTCGTCTGGTAAAACACCCAACCTCACACTAGAAGCTACTGCTGAACTACTAGATAACTTGGTAGATTCTATATAAAACTCTACTTTATATCTGTAAACCAATTCTTTGGTATTGAGGTTTTTATCTGTAAAAATGGTGTCGGCTGCAGTGTTTAAAAGTGTGTTTTGGGTATGAACAAGCGTATAGTTTTCTCCGCCTATTCCTATGGCTCTGTAAAGTTTGTACACATACGGGCCTTTGTTTTCCTCTATTTTCAGGCCTAAAGGTTTTGTCCAGTTTACCAATATCTCACCAGTTGTAAGGTCAGTTTTGGTTACAGAAACTTTGGTCATGACATTCATACCTTGTTTTATTTCTGAACCAATACAAAACTCTGTAGATGGAGCACTTTGCAT
This sequence comes from Lacihabitans sp. CCS-44, assembly GCF_024343735.1. Taxonomy (GTDB): domain Bacteria; phylum Bacteroidota; class Bacteroidia; order Cytophagales; family Spirosomataceae; genus Leadbetterella. The sequence continues at coordinate 298,113 of NZ_RJUE01000060.1, read as the reverse complement.
ATTTAAGAACTGATTGACGGCCAACTCGGTCACCAATCTATAGCTGTAGATTGAGCCTTTGTCGGCTTTTGTATCGAGATAAGTGCTGTCTGATACATTTACTTCACCTACCAAAGCATACCCCCAATCGTTAGGAATTCCCGAGGCACATTCTCCTGGATTCAAGCCACTGCAACCGCTTTTTCTATAAACTAAGATTTTACCTGCAGTTTTACATACTTTTTGGGCTTGCCAAGTGAGCTTTATGCCTGCATCTGTCTCAAGTGCAGTAAGGCCCAAAGGCCTAGGAGGCAGGACACTTATTTTGATGGTTTTGATGTCAACCAATTGAATATCGAATCGTCCGGGATTGTCTTCTACCTTAAAAAGTACATCATAAGCTTGCTCACGTACATGCAGACAGTTGGTGTTCCAAGTGAAAGTTCCATTGGCTTGTTTGTTTGTAACGGTGCTTTTAAATTTAGCAGATTCGGGCTCTACGTATTTGAAAAACAGCCCATTGGCATCAAGATTATAAACACCACCTGTGGAGGTTATTTTGAGCGGTTGATCGTCTTTATCAGTAGCCTTAACTTCAAATTCAAGTTTTTTGCCGGCCTCTATACAAATATCGGGAGGTAGTATGAGTTCTGGGCTATTGTTGTCTGATTCTGCCACAATTATCTGCATATCTCGGACTATTTCACCAATTTTTATATAAGTTCCGTCAGGAGCTTTTCGCCATTCTTCTATAATAAATGCCACATTATATTGTCCGATTTCTCTTGGAGCATCCCAGATGAGATCTCCTGTTCTGGGGTCTATTCTGAATGTTGCTGGTCCCGTGCCCGCTTGATTTAGTACGGGGGACGGTCCAACTGTGCTGGGATCGAGGTATCCCGTAATAAATTCACCTATGCCCGTATCAACGCCTTTGTCTCGTTGAGGGGTGGTTAATTTGTAAGAAAGGCTGTCGCCGTCAATATCAAATGCACCAGGATTATGAATAAATCTTTTACCAATAGCAGCAGAATCTAATGGAATATTAAGAAGAACAGGCGTACTATTTAGTCCAAAACTCGAACTGATAACAATGGTAGTTTGAACAAAAAAACTGATGTTTTCGGAAGGTTGTGGAAGGTTTATGGTGCGTTCGTTTCGGTTAACTATTCCGCAGCTTATAGTGTATCGCCCAGGAGCAGGAAAAGTAAACGTGGTATCGTACACGTTGCACATGGTTGTTGGACTTATCAGAAATTTCTTTTTTCGGGTGACATTGTAAGATTCTACTTTATTGGTAGAAAAACCAAAGTAAAAACTAACAGTCTCTTGACCTTCGTTAGCTGCCTTACCGTTTACTTGGTCAGTAAAAGTAGTCAGTGTTACTTTGTAGGTAAGCTGGGTTTCTGATACCCTCTTGGCTGTGATTTCTCCTGCACGTAAGTGGGTGGCGTAACTCCAAAACGGACTAGCCAAAATCAATATAAAAATAAAGTGAAAGATTTTTCTCATAGTAAAGCTTCGCTTATGTGCTTACAAATACGCTGTTTATGTTCCAAAGGTTAATGGAATCCCGATAGCTATCGGGTGGTTTTTATTGTATCGGTCAAAAATAACCTAAATGCTTTTAAGAAAACGACAAAAACTGCTAAAATATTCTTTTATCGATGGATATAAATAGAGCTCAAAAAGTACAACTAAGTGTTGACGCTAAAGTTTCGAAATATCAACCTCTATTTGATTAAAGTTTTTGGGTTAGAGTGTCAAAATCCAGTATAAAATATAGCCAGATTTTTCTTGTCGTTCAATTCCTGTAACTCCCTGAGCCATTGTTTAAACCATCCTTTTTTTTGTAAATGAGAGTCTTCAATATTTTGTTTGATTTTGGAGATACTAATTTCAATTTCCCTTTTCTTTTTTTCGAATAACTTTTCTGAAAAAGTATAACTTTCATCGAAAAAGTCTTCAAATAAACCATAAGCGTTTCTTTTGGCTTGAAGAACCGTTAAGTTTAGTTCTGTTAGTTGACTTAGCAATATTTTGTTATACCTTTCAATCATATCATCGGCTAGGGCGTGTGCATCATTTTCGTTTTCGTCGATATATTCTACCTGAAGTCTCAATAGGGCCATAAAGTCATTTTCTTTGTATGCCTTGGTGACCAATTTTGATATTTCAGTATATTCTTTTTGCTTTTCGAGATCTTGTTGGCGGTCGGGATGATATTTCTTTATGAGCCTAAAATAAATAGCTTTGGCGTCTTGAGCCAGAATTTTTTCTTCCTCTAATTCTTTCTCTTGCTTTTTGTTAGGTTGTTTTTCTTTTTTATTAATCTTAGGATCAGAATTTTTTTCATTACTTTCAAACGAACCATGATCCTCAAATTCATCAATTATTTCCTCAGAAGTTGATTGCTTGTTTTCGTCAAAATCGAATTGTTTTGGTATGTTATTAAAAGTAAACTCTTCCTTTGCATATTTTTTATAGAGATTTTTAAGTTCTTCATTATCAGGATGGGAGGTAGTTAAAAACAAAAATATTTCTTCCAAAACATAGCTAACAAATATTTCTTTTTTTGTTTTTGAGATTACAATTTCGTCTACAATTTCATCTAAACGAAGCAATTTCTTTATGTGCCATTCGCTTTCACTTTTAGCCAAAGGCTGAAGTTCAGAAATTACACGTGGAACAGCCGCTCGCAGGCCTTCAGTTAGGTTTTTGTGCTGCTTTTTTCGCTTTTCTATATCCTTGAGTAAACGCTCATATTTTTGTTGAAGTTTAGATTTTTTGTTTTCAGATGCCTCTTTTTTTAATATTTTTTGAGTCATAAATGTATTTTCTCTATCTAAAAAGGTGGTTAAAAATCAAAAGTCTGATTTTTAACCACCTTTTTTTAACTAAACAGATTGGTGTCAATAAAATCGTTTCTGAATTTTCCTTCAGGGTCGTGCTTGATCATCAATGCCTTAAATTCATTGAGTTTTTCTATTCTCGACTGCAACACATTAGGCGTTAAAGTGAAAACTTTACCCCAGTGGGGTCTTGCTCCGAAGGGTTCTAAGGCTTTTTCAACTTCTGGCAATAGTGCCATTACAGCATCAACTTCCTGTTTCCAAGTGAAGTGTATCGCCAAGCAAGTTTTTTTGTAAAACGGACTCATCGGTATTTCATCGGCGGCTATGGTGCGTATTTCGGTGATGAATAGGAGTGGGGCCACTTTCTCGTTTAGTTTTTCTACCGCCATAAATGCCTGGTATGCGTCTTTGATATTGACAAAATATTCAGCTTGCAATTCTTTGCCACTGCTCGGCGTAAAGCCCATTTTAAAGTGCGGCATACGCTCGTACCAAGTGCCGTCTACGCCCATTTGGTCTGTGCAGTTTATTGGGTCAGCAGACTCTATGGGGTGGAGGTTTTTGGTGGCCAATTTGGCTCCGTAAAATTCTGGAGCAAACTCCTTCACGTCGTCAGATTTGGACTTTATCCACACCTCACTCACATTTTTGTTTTTCCAGTCGGTAAACAAGCTTACGCTATAGCCACTGGCCATTATTTTCTCAAAATCCTTCTCCAGGGCGGCCATAGGCATGTTTTGGTACACTACCTGTTTCATTTTGAAAGTTGGTTGTACCCTCAAAGTCAGCTTGGTGATTATACCCAAAGCTCCCAAACTCACTATGGCCATCAGAAATTCCTCACTGTTTTTTTCTTTGGTTAGCGTCACCAATTCCCCTTTGCCGTTTACCATTTCAAGGGCTATTGCTGCCGTGGCCAAGCTGCCGTTGCTTATGCCTGAGCCATGCGTAGAGGTAGAACAAGCCCCAGCAACAGAAATATGTGGCAAAGAAGCCAAATTGTGCAATGCGAAGCCGTTTTTATCGAGATATTCACAAAACTCGCCGTATTTTATGCCAGACTCCACCGTTATCGTTTGATTTTCTTTGTCCAACGAAATCACTTTATTCAGTGCAGCCGTAGAAATCTGGTTGAATTTACTGTCGGCTATACCGTTGAAGCAGTGCATTGTACCCAGCCCTTTAGCCTTTTTGTATGATTTTATTAGTTCTTGTAGCTCTTCCACTGTCTTTGGGGCCACCAAGTTATCGGTGCTGTAGGTATAATTTCCAGCCCAATTGGTGCGACCAACATGTACTGCCTCTGCAGTTTGGGTGGTTTCAGAGGTATTGCTGCTGCAAGACATCAATTGTGGAAATGCTGCTCCGGCTGCCAATAAGGAGGCCGATTTAAGGAATTCTCTTTTTTTCATTCTAAAGGTATATTTTAAGGTTGTTTCGTTATCATTTTATTTTGGGCGGCCCCAAAGGTCGGGCTGTTGCCACTCGCTCTTTGGTGTGCGGCCAAGGCCAGCTCACCAAAGGAGCTCAAACAAAGGCTCCATCCCTGCCGCGGGATTTGGGTTTAAACACAAATAATAGCCTAAGTTTTCTATTCTTTTCTTATTCACCCGCTCAATTTCCCAAATACGGATCTTTTATTTTCCGAGCCTCGTATTTTATGTTCGAAAACTTTACTTTACATCGTAATCCCACAGGCGACTGAGCCAAAAAACCCACTTTAATTTCTTTGTTGGTGTTGAACTGTAAGTGTCTTATCAACAGCCATTTTTTGCCATCTGTAGACACATAAAGTGTAACCACGTTGTCTGCTTTGGCTATTTTGAAATGAGCAAAGTTTTCGTAGATGGTTTGTGAATTAGCATCATCAGAAACGTCTTTGGTTACAACTGAAACTACCCTTCTGTAGCCAAGATAATCTCTTTCAAAACACAATTTTATCCAGTTAAGACTGTCGGCTTTTAACACCAATCCGCCGGCATCCCATTTGTTCACAAAATTGTGCTCAATAGTGGCCGAAAGCACGAAGTCTTTGTCAGGCACAAACATCAACTTGGGAGCGTTATCGGTATTGTAGGTCACGTTGGGGTCACGAAACAGATCGGTTTTTGCACCGGCTTCTATTTCTAAAACACCAGCTTTGAGCGAAACACTATTTGGGGAGTTTTCCCAGTACAAAAGCTGCGGAATACCATTTATTTTAACAGGCTGTTGTTGTGCATTTGCCGCCGTAAACGTGTTTAGAAAAACAAAGAGAAACAGTAATTGTCTTTTCATTTTTTCAGATTTAAAGTATTTATGTCAAATCCCGCCACTTTTTTGTAATTGTCCATTACTTCTTTCAGTGCTTCGTGTGGAATTTGTTCCTCCGAAAAACCCTCTGGAAACCACTCCTCCATCATGTCCATGATTTGGTCAGGGCCTTTGGCTCTGTTTTGGAGAACCACACTTGAGGTTGCCGGTAACCTTTCGGCTTCGTAAACAGATAATGCCAGTTCGGCAGTGTTTTCACTTTTAAGTGCTTCGCAAAGTGCGTTAGCGTCCAATATCGCCTGTGAAGCACCATTTGACCCAATCGGATACATCGGGTGTGCGGCATCGCCTAACAAGGTTACTCTACCTTCTGTCCATTTGTCGAGCGGATTGCGGTCCGACATCGGAAATTCATATACTTTTTCGGCAAGATTGATCATCTCAGGTACATTTAGCCAATCAAAGTTCCAGTTTTTGTAAATATCCACCAATCGCTGTTTGTCGGCCTCTCTATTCCAATCTCGTGCGGTTAGTTTAGACTTTCCCTCTCTGAGGTTGGCCACCCAGTTGATGAGATAATTTCCGTCTTCATCAGGTTGGTTAGCGATGGGATAGGCTACCATTTTTTGGCCCAAATGCCCAATCATGACCATGGATGTGCTGTTTAGAAATCCCTTCATTTTGGATGCTCCTCTGTACAAAACGTTTTCGGAGTACACAGGTGAGCCTTCGTCTGGATTGAGCTGTTTTCTGACTTCGGAGTTTATTCCATCAGCTCCTATAAGTATGTTTGCGGTAGATTCTAATAATTTTTCGCCAGTTTCTTTGTCTATAAAATGAGCCGTCACTTGCCCTTCAGATTGATCAAAGTGCGAAAGGTGGTGATTGAGGTGTAAACAGCTTTCGCCAATTCGTTCTTTTACAGCATCTAACAAAATCATTTGCAATACACCTCGGTGAACCGAAAACTGCGGCCACTTGTAACCTGCAAATCTGCCTCGAGGCTCGGTCCAAAACTGTTGCCCGAATTTGTTAAAATATACCAAATCAGAGGTTTCTATAGCACTTTGAGCAATTTTTTCTTGCAAACCGAGATTTGTCAAAACTCTAACACAATGCGGCAGAATATTTATTCCTACGCCAAGCGGTCTTATTTCTTTGACAGATTCAAATACATTTATCTCAAAGCCTGCTTCGTGAAGACACAAAGCTGCGGTAAGTCCGCCAATTCCACCACCGATTATATCGATTTTCATATTTTAAATTTAACAACAAGGACACTAAGACGCAAAGAAATTTTACTTTTCACGACTTTGGCTCTCAATTGCGGTTGTTTTGTTTATACGTTATATTTCAAAACCAAAATTAAAAAAAGATTTCCACGATACTTAAAATTGGAGAAGAAATCGAATGAACGAAGACGCTATGGGGGTAAATACATTTTTTTGGTTCAATTTTATTTAAATACACATTTGGGGAGAAAATCTTTCAATTAAGTTTTTGCGAAACAATCTCTTTTCCTCGAAAAAACGATATTTCCTAAGGCATTTAAAAAGGTATTGCGTAATTTTGCAGCCGATTTGAAAAAACACTTAGTTTTTTGAAAATCAATAAGTTTTGGGAAACAAAAATATCTAAAAAATGGCTGTAATGGTTGAAACCGCAAATTTGCTCGCTGACAGAATCAACAATTTGGAGGAGTCTGCAACGCTTGCAATGTCAAAAAAATCAAGAGAGTTGGCTGCACAAGGCCACAAAGTAATCAATCTTTCAATAGGCGAACCTGATTTTAAAACGCCAAAGCACATCTGTGAGGCTGCCAAACAGGCCATCGACAATGGATTTCATGCGTACACACCGGTGGCCGGAATTCCTGAATTGAGAAAGGTAATATCTGAGAAATTTAAGCGGGACAACAATATAGACTGGAAACCAGAGAACGTAATCGTATCTACTGGAGCCAAACATTCGTTAGCAAATGCCTTGGCTGTGATGGTAAATCCAGGCGACGAGGTGATCATTTTTGCTCCTTATTGGGTAAGCTACTCTGAAATGGTGAAATTGGCCGAAGGTACATCTGTGATTTTGGAAGGAGCATTTGACAACGACTTCAAAGTTACGCCTGAGCAATTGGAGGCTGCCATTACCGACAAAACCAAAGTGGTTATGTATGCATCGCCAAACAATCCAACGGGATCAGTTTATAGCGAAGCTGAGTTGAGAGCTATAGCGGCGGTTATCGAAAAACACGAAAACGTATTCGTTCTTGCTGACGAAATTTACGAATATATCAACTTCCGTGAGGAAGGGCATTTCAGTATCGGGTCTATTCCGGCCATCAAAGAAAAAGTAATTACGGTAAATGGTATGGCTAAAGGCTTCGCCATGACTGGCTGGAGAATTGGTTTCATTGGTGCAGCCAAGTGGATTGTGGACGGTATCGACAAGCTACAAGGTCAGGTAACATCAGGCACAAACAGCATTGCACAAAGAGCCTCAGTGGTTGCTTGGGACGACATGACTGCCCCAGAAACCATGAAGAGAGCGTATTTGGTGAGAAGAGATTTGGTGATTGGTTTGTTGAAAGAAATAGAAGGGTTCAAAGTTAATGTGCCGGAAGGAGCATTTTATGCTTTCCCTGATGTAAGTTATTATTTCGGAAAAACAGACGGAGAAGTAACCATAAACAACTCTGACGACCTTTCTATGTGGTTGTTAGAAAAAGTATTTGTTGCTACCGTTGGAGGAGGATCTTTCGGAGCTCCAAACTGTATCCGTATTTCCACTGCGGCTTCAGACGAAGCCTTGAAAGAAGCCGTTGCAAGAATAAAATCTGCTGTGGAGACTTTGAAATAAGTAGAATTAGCAAATAAGTTTTGAGCCCTATTCAAGCGATTTGAATAGGGCTTGATTTTTTATAAAGCACTATAATTTAGCAATTTATAGTTTATTTTTGTCCAAAAAAGACCACAATTGGTCAAGTGTGAATAGCTCTAATTGAAATTCTATATTCAGCAGTTTGTAGATGTTTCGTTGTTGATATGACTACGAAGTGGTCATATGTAAATAACCCGGAATGAAATTCTATAAATCAGCAGTTTTTGGATTTACCTATATGACCACGAAGTGGTCTAATGTCAATAGCCCCGAATGAAATTCGGGGAGTAAATAATTATTAAGTTTCATGACCCCAAAGGGGTCAAATGTGTATTTCGGTTTAATGAACGTTTTAAAGTAAAACCACCCCAAATGAGACAGCAAAAAGATACTAGAAGAACATTTTCGCAAAAGAAAAAAGGTAAGCCGAACGACCTCAAGTTTGAAGTTGAGCAAGATTCTGAACTTCTGGTTTTTTTGTTGGGAAAAATGCCTCAAAAGAGCCGAAACGATGTAAAGGTTTTGCTTAGAGACAAGAAAGTTTTTGTTGAAGGAGAAGCCATCAGCCAGTTTAATCAGCCTTTAAGTTCTGGTCAAAAAGTAGAAATTCGTTGGGAAAAACAACCTGAGGAAATTAAAATTAGAGGCTTAAAAATCATTTTTGAAGACCAATATTTGATAGTGATTGACAAAGAAGCGGGTGTTCTGTCCATAGCCACCGAAAAACAAAAAGAAAACACAGCTTATAGTGTTTTGAGCGAATATGTAAAAAGGCAAGACCCTGTTAACAAAATATTTGTAGTTCACCGCCTCGATAAAGACACATCGGGCATTATGATGTACGCCAAAAGCCAGAGAATCCAAAAGGCTTTGCAAGAAAACTGGAACGACAATATACTGGAACGCACCTATTTAGCAGTTGTGGAAGGAATTGTGGCGAAGCCTGTGGGCAAGATTATTTCCTATTTGGCAGAAAGCAAGGCATTGATCATGTATTCATCGCAAAATCCTGAACATGGGCAAAAGGCCGTAACCTATTATGAATTAACAAAAAGCTCCAAAAAGCACAGTTTGCTGCAAGTAAACCTCGAAACAGGTCGTAAAAACCAGATTCGCGTTCACATGAAAGACATCGGCCACCCGGTGATAGGCGACGACAAATACGGAGCCACCACCAATCCTATCAAACGCCTCGGCCTACATGCTTGGGTGTTGTCATTTACGCATCCCGTCACCAAAGAAGCCATGCGTTTTGAGACGGAAGTTCCTCAGGTGTTTTTGGGGTTATTTTGAGATAGGGAAATTGTTTAGAACTGGAAATCGTTATCAATAATAGCCCAAGACGTTCCAGTACTTTGAATAGTCACGCTGTTTTTTTTGATGATTTTGCCGCTTTGAAGTTTTAGGAAATACAAGAATCGCTTGAACTCGCACATAATGTTCCTACGCCAGATGCTGCAAACTTTAGTTTTCCTGATGTCTCTATTGCAAAATCAGTTGAAGAATTAAATTGCCCACCTCGTCCTGAAGAAGAATAACCATAAACTCCAATCCCTGAACCAGAATGTTCTCCATAAATCCCATATCCATTTGAATTGGTTGATAGGTTTATACCAACAACAGCGGGAGTTGATGAACTTGGGTTTGTATTTTTTAGTACTACATCAATTCCAATGGAATTTCTGATGCCGAGACAACGGCTTGCATTTTGGGTGTTTGCCCAAATATTCGGATACTAATAAATAGAGAAACTGATGATATTATTTTTATGGTGATAAAACAGAGAAATGCGTATTAGTTGATTACAAGGGCATAACCAATCTACCCGAAAACCTCGAAAGTCTATTAAAACCTTGGAGTTTCTGAGTTGCTCCGGAGTCTTGATAAACAACTGCTTTTACGGCATCGCCCACTTCTAAATCAATATCTGTTGAAACTGTGTTAGAAGAAAACTGCCCACTAATTAAAGGAGTACCTTGAACAGTAATGTAGGTGCCATTTTTTTCAAGTTGAAGATCATAGTTCCCTACCGAATTGGTTGAGGTAACCCATGAAACTTGGACATCGAAATGATAAATTCCTCTGACAGGAGCTGTAAATTGATACGTTGAGGTACTAAAATTCCCTCCCAAATCATAGTCTTTTGTCGTAAAAGGAAGAGTTAAATAAGTCTGGTGAGCTACACTAATATCTCCTGTTCCTATCAAATTGTGAACAGCAAAAGCAACAATAGTAGTTGGTTTGAGTATTCCGTTGGCATCTGCTATTACTGGTCTTAAACCAGTACCAGCCAATGACGATGTTCGGATATTGCCAACTACGTGGAGCTTTTCTTGGGGTGAAATATTATTAATGCCTATATTACCATTAAGGCCAGCCGTAGCAGAATAAGCAATAGTCATGAAAGGGTCTCCATTATTTGTCGAAAAGAAAAGACTATGAGGAGTATGTGTTTGAACATATGCCGAATTGTTAGCAGCAAAAGTGCCAACTCCCACCAAGTTATCAACTGTTCGATGGTCTAAGCCAAAACCATTTTTTTTGATTTTTAGAAATTCGGTAAACTGGCCGTTTGATGGTACAATCGTTACCGACTGCCCAAACAGCCTGATGCTAATAAATAATGAGAAGAGTAAGATTTTTTTCATAGCAATTGTTTTTAGAAAGTATATTGGATTTCGATCCAACGAAAATCAAATGTTGAGCCGGAAGCCCAAGAAATTAAATTCCCAATAGAATCATAACCTGTGACACTGATGTAATAATAATTATTTGTTGCTATGGTTACGGGTAGTGAATTTGTGCATAGCCAGTTTATAGCGGAAGAATTGGACGAACCGATGGTTGACCCATCCGAACTCAACTGTAGTGAGACATTTGTTGCAGTACTCATTTTTTCAAGACTATATAATGCAAAGCCACTGCTTGTGTTGTCTTTAACTCTTAAAATTATGGAATTTATTTTTGCCCCTACAGGTAGGTTTATTGGTGCAACTATAGTGCCTGCCCCTGTCAAAGAAATACTGTTTTCTGTTCTAATAATTGGGGAGGAAGAGCTTAGAGCATGAAAGTGCGATGGTTGAAGCAACAACGTTTGAGAAGATGATGCGGCAGAAATCACGCCATTGGCATCTGCCAATAGTGGCCTATTCCCAGCACCTGCAAGTGAAGTAGAAGTAACTTGCCCATTATTATTTACCCAAAAACGCCAAGCGTTGCCAATGTAAATTCCGGTTTCTGTATCGGTTTTCATGCCATAAAAAGCCCCATCAGCTCCGTTTAGACTATTTGTAGAATTACTCATCCAAAGACCGGAAGTGTTTACATTATGCCGAATTCTCATTCTGCCGTTTACATCCAGTAACTCATTTGGATTTGATAAACCTATGCCTACACTTCCCATACCGGCAATGTCGTTGATTAAAACTTTTGAGCCGGCTTTCCCTCCTCTTATATAAGTGTCTTCGGGTGTGCCATAAAAAAAATGGCTTAAATAGGATGTCCCCATTATGTCCATTTTGGCGACTGGAGTTTCTGTTCCGATACCAACCTTGCCTGTTCCGGTTACTAATGCATAACCAGTAGAAAAAGCATTTGAAAAATGCCCTCCTATACCAGTTGTGCTGAAAAAATTCAGAGCATATCCTTTTACACCAATACCCGACTCTGCCTCACCAAGAATACCGTTTCCGTAACCGTTTTCTGAATATCCTTTTACCCCACTTTTTCCGGCTCCATACGCTAATCCATAGACGCCAGATCCAAAGGTACCCATTTGGGAAAAGCCAGATACGCCAGTGCCGCTTTTGGAATAGCCATGCACTCCAGTGCCAGAGCCTTCGTGGCCACCATATACGCCTATGCCATTATAAGTTGTGGATTTGTTTAAACCATAAATTGAATAGTTGTGGGAACTCGGAGCAGTGTTTTTTGAAGTAACAGTAATACCATCAACGTTTTCAGTAGTACCTACCACAATCTCCATTTTAGGTGTTTGGCCAACCAATCCTAAACTTACAAACATCAATAAAATCAATACTTTTTTCATATCACAAACCATTAATAATTAGAATTTTAAATAACATTAAGAAAGGCCTTACGCCTTCTTGAAACCACGAAGCTGAGATTGTTGGAAAGCTCAACGCTGGCTTCTTGATAGGTTTTTACGTGTTGCCGATTGATGACAAGGCCGCGGTTTATTCTTAAAAACTCAGGGTTTTCGGCAAGGCGACTTTCTATGGTTTTTAGGGTTGTTGACGAAAAAATCATTTGGCCATTAACCAAAAACACTTTGGTGTAGTTGAGGTCTGACTGTAGATACAGTATATCTCCTGAGGGCACTTTTTTACGACTGCCAATCGGTATTACATGGTTTTTCATAGCTTGTTTTTAAATTAATTTTCACTTTGTTTTTATCCAATCAGTCTCCTGAAAAAGAATCGTTTTTCTGATTGGTTTCATAATTACTTTTTACCCTTAAATCTGTATTCATTAGTTTCCAAAGTTGCATTAAAATGCCGCTCCATGAAACAGCCAATAGATAAACAACCCAACAAATAGACGAACGACACCGAGAATTATCGATTCATAGTTTTAAAGGCTTGGAAATTATAGGTATGTTTGTTTTATGAAGCCAATAACTTGCATTATCATTGACGACGACGAAATTGATAGACTCACAGTGAGTTCTTTTGTAAATAGAAGTTCTGCGTTTGAAGTGGTTGGTGTTTTTGAAAATGCTTTTGATGCCATTCCTGTTTTGGAGAAAGAAAAAGTTGAGGTCTTGTTTTTAGATATTGATATGCCCAACATGAATGGTATTGACTTCAGGAAAATAGCCAAGGATGTCCCAATTTGTATTTTCATAACCTCACATCCCGAATTTGCCGTTGAAAGTTTTGATCTTGACACGCTCGATTTTATCGTAAAACCGCTCAAGTTTGATAGGTTCAACAAAGCGGTTGACCGCATTAGAGATTATCTCGAACTCAAACAAAAAGCCAACCTTTTCGAAGCTAGCCTGGGTGGCGATGTTATTTACATAAAAGAAGGCACAGACCAAGTTAAGATAAAGCTTCATGATATTTTGTACCTCGAAGCACTTAAAGATTACACCAAAATAGTAACAGAAACCAAGCAACATTGCGTGTTGTCGAGTTTGGGAGTGCTTATCAAAGACCAGCATTTTAGTAGTTTTGTGAGGGTACACCGTAGTTATGCCATTCAGAAACACTACGTATCAAAAATTCAAACCAACGATGTCATGCTGCGGAACGAGTTTCTGGTACCCATTGGAAGGAGTTTTAGAGAAAACCTGATTCAGCTACAATGAAGACTAAACTTTTATTTATCTTTTTGCTCCTTTCGAGCAGATTGCTGTTTTCGCAGTCAAACAAAGCCATTGAAGAACTCACGGCCGAACTTCAAAAACATACCGCCCAAGATACCATAAGGGTAATGTCAATTCTCAAACTTTCGGTTGCCAACTACGGTATAAATCTTGCCAATATGCAGTTGCATGCAGAAGAAGCCATCCAATTGTCCAACAAATTAAACTTTAAAAAAGGACAGGCGGAGGGTTATAAGCTGCTCGGTGCAAAGTACGTTTCGGTGGGGGATTATCAAAAGGCAGAAGCTAGTTTTCACACTTCATTAAAGTTATTTGAAGAATCAAAAACATATTCCGGAATCATCATTTGTAATAATAATTTAGGAACTGTAGCCCTGATGCAAAATAAATATCCAGAGGCATTGTTGTATTTTCAAAATTCTATTCGTGTGTCCGAAAAGGCTAAATTGCCCAAGCTTGCCGGATTGGCCTACAGCAACATTGGGATTATTTACACCACACAAAAAAAGTATGACTTAGCACTCAAACACTTTCAAGACGCTGTTTCGATAAATGCAACAGCCAACTCTACCGATGGAATGGCCGCAGGCTACAACAACATCGCTTCTGTGTATTTGGATACCAAGAAATATGACAAGGCATTGGAATTTTTTAATAAAGCCCTAGCTAGAGACGTTGAAACGAATAATAAGCTGGGAATGGCTCGCGATTACGGTAATTTGGGTCTTGTGTATGCTAGACAGAAGATTTATGAGCCATCCTTTGAAAACCACACCAAGGCACTTAAACTATCTGAAGAGGTGGGAAACAAAAAGGGAATCGCCATCAACAATGCGGGTGTTGGTGAATATTATTTGCAGAAAAACAGATTAGATGAGGCTTTGCCTTTCATGATGAAATCTAAGGATATGGCTCTGGAAATAGGCACCCGAGACGTACTAAGAGATGCCTACCTTGGACTTAGCAATATCTTTGAAAAAAAGGGTATCGCTGATAGTGCCTATCACTATTTCAAAAAGTATGTAGACATAAAAGAAAGTATAGATAGTGAAGATAATCAGAAGCAATTGGCCCGATTAGAGATTCAGTACGAGTTTGATACAAAGGAAGAAAAATACAAAAACCAGCAACTTCTGGATGCCGAAAGTTTAAAACAAGGCCAATTATTGCTGGCTCTGAACAATGCAAAACTGAGCGTTAGTAACAAGGAGCGAGACTTGGTAAAACTGAGCTATCTAAAAACCCAAGCTGACCTGAAAGCGGAGCAGATTCAGGGTATTTCCAACAAAAAACAATTGGTAGCGGCTGAAAACGAAGTGAAATTGAAAAAAACCGAGGTTGAGATTGCCAATCTTAATTTGGCAGCCAAAGAAACACAAAAATGGTTCTATGTCAGTGGATTGCTTCTTTTGAGTGTAATCGGAGGATTGCTTCTTTATCAACGAAATACCAGCCAAAAAGCTAATAGGAAACTACAAGTATTAAACACTGAATTGGAGGAGGCCAATAAAGCCAAAATACGGTTCATGGGAATCTTAAATCACGACTTACGAAGCCCTGTAGCGAGTTTATTGCAGTTTTTGCAATTGCAGCAAGAAAGCCCTGACCTATTGGATGAAACTAACAAAAAGAGACTCCAAAACAAGACCATAACGAGTGTAGAAAACCTGTTGGTTTCCATGGAAGACTTGTTGCTTTGGAGCAAAGGGCAAATGCAAAACTTTAAGCCATTCCACAAAAAAGTAGAAGTAAAATCAATTTTTGAAGACACTCAAAGGCATTTCGAAAGCCAAGAGCATATAAAAATAAATTACCAAAGTCCCGAAAATTTAACTTTATACACTGATGAAAACTATCTAAAAACGATAATTCGGAATCTAACCGGCAATGCTATTGGGGCTTTGTCAAAGACAGAAAATCCAACAATAACCTGGAATGCTTGGGACGAGAAAGGGGTGAAGTTTGTTTCGGTGACAGATAATGGGCCGGGAGCTACCGAAGACCAGTTTAAGGCTTTGTTTAATAATTCTGAAGTTATTGGTATCAAATCTGGTCTCGGCCTACACCTTATCCGTGATTTAGCAAAGGCAATAAATTGTACTATTTCAATAAAATCTAATCAAGAGGAGGGTACTACCTTTGTCCTAACTTTTTGATAATTAAATCATTTAATACTTCTTACTGAAAGTTTATATTTTGTCATTTTACCTTACTTTTTGAAAAATGTTCTGATGCCAAAAAGAACTTGGAGTTTTTAAATGTATTTTTTTTGAGTCATGATTCCGAACAATCAAGCCAGACCTTGTACTTTCCCGCCCAAAACTTTTACTATTTGTTTAATAAATCCTCAAAAGTTGTACGCACAATTCAGCTTTCGATTTTATTCACTAAATTTGCACCCAAATTATACCAAAAATCAAATTTCTTATGGCACAGTATGATGTTGTGATTCTCGGAAGTGGCCCAGGTGGTTACGTTACCGCTATTAGAGCTTCTCAGTTGGGAATGAAAGTAGCGGTTATAGAGAAGGAAAATCTGGGCGGTATCTGCCTCAATTGGGGGTGTATTCCTACCAAGGCTCTGTTAAAATCGGCACAAGTGTTTCAATATATTCAGCATGCCAAAGACTACGGTATCACCGTGGGTGATGCCAGTGCGGACTTTTCGGCTGTAATAGGCCGCTCAAGAAGTGTAGCCGATGGCATGAGCAAAGGCGTGCAGTTTTTGATGAAGAAAAACAAAATTGATGTTATAGACGGATACGGTAAAGTACAGCCTGGTAAGAAGGTAGAAGTTACAGCTGCAGACGGTAACAAGTCAATCATTGAAGGAAAAAACATTATCATCGCTACTGGTGCAAGAGCCAGAGCATTGCCAAATGTGCCTATTGATGGAGGGAAAGTGATAGAATATCGCAAAGCCATGACGCTCGAAAAACAACCCAAGTCACTGGTAGTCATTGGTTCGGGTGCCATAGGTGTTGAGTTTGCTTATGTGTACGCCAGCATGGGTACAAAGGTTACTATTGTGGAATTTTTGCCAAACATTGTCCCTGTTGAAGACGAGGACGTTTCAAAAGAATTGGCGAAGCAATACAAAAAAATGGGTATCGAAATTTACACAGACTCAAGTGTAGAGAAGGTAGATATTTCAGGAGCGGGTTGTGTTTCGACTGTTAAAACTCCAAAAGGCGAAATAACGATAGAGTCAGACATCGTGCTTTCGGCAGCAGGTATAGTAGCTAATATAGAAAATATCGGCCTTGAAGATGTAGGCATCGCTACAGACAGAGGTAAAATATTGGTAGACAAATATTACCAAACCAACGTTCCTGGATATTTCGCCATTGGTGATGTGGTTCCGGGACAAGCATTGGCTCACGTAGCAAGTGCCGAAGGTATTATTTGTGTGGAGAAATTGGCCGGACATCATCCACAACCTTTGAACTACGGAAATATACCTGGTTGTACTTACTGTTCACCAGAAATTGCTTCAGTTGGTTATACCGAAAAAGCTGCGAAAGAAGCAGGATATGAAATAAAAGTAGGCAAGTTTCCATTCTCAGCATCTGGCAAGGCCAAGGCTGGTGGTGTGCCCGAAGGTTTTGTAAAAGTAATTTTTGATGCTAAATATGGTGAGTGGTTGGGTTGTCACATGATTGGTGCCAACGTAACCGAAATGATAGCTGAGGCTGTTGTTGCTCGTAATTTGGAGACAACCGGTATGGAAATCGTGAAGTCGGTTCACCCACACCCTACAATGTCCGAGGCCATAATGGAAGCCGCTGCCGCTGCTTATGGTGAGGTAATTCACTTGTAATAGATAGAGATTTCGAATAGAAGTTTTTGAAAATATTAGAAACCTTCAAGATGCGTCTTGGAGGTTTTTTTTGGCCCATGTTTGTGTCCTCACAAACATTCCACTCTTCCACTCCTTTCAAACATTCCATCTTGCCCAAATTTACATAACGTTATCGTTTGTGAGGACACAAACGAGGACGTTACGAAGGCGTCCAGGAAAAAATGTCACATCAAAAAGCAATCAAGTCGGCCACTTTGTCATTATGAATTTTTTATAAAATGCACTTTTCGGCCATTTTGTCTTAAAGGGTCAATTGGAATAAGTTTTGTTCACTGTCAACCAAACAAAATTTGTAAAACATTAAACAAACAATAATTATGAAAACGTTAGTAAGAAACTATGACAATTTGAATTCTTTCCCGGCTTTGTTCAATGAGCTTTTTGGTGAGCAGGCTGTATCTAAATTTAACAAAAATGTTCCATCAGCTAACATCAAGGAAACGGAGGACAATTTCGGAATTGAGTTGGTAGTTCCAGGTTTCAAAAAGGAAGCTTTCAAGGTAGAGGTGCATGAGCGTAACTTGACTATTTCGGCAGGAGAAAAAACCGAGTCTGAAGAAAAGACCGAGACATTCTTAAGAAAGGAATACAGTTTCGGTTCGTTCACAAGGTCGTTCAGATTGCCAAATACTGTAGATTCTGACAACATAGAAGCTAGTTACGAAGACGGTGTTTTGCACTTAACCATTCCTAAAAAAGAGGAAGCAAAACCAAAGGAACCAAAATTGATTTCGATAAACTAAGGGTCGGGTATTATTCGAGCATCTCTCTGAAATTTAGAGAGATGCTTTTTTAGTTAATAATTGTTAAACAAATATCAGCAGAATAAATTTTATTTCAATAATTTGCGTTATTGCTTTACTTGAAAATAAATTTGTAATTCTATAAGTTTTGAATTCAACAAAAATAAAGCTATTAAAAAGATGACATTGAATAATTCTTGGAAAACAGCCCTCATCGCCGTTTCGGCAAGTGTGGCAACTATTGCTGGCTACAGAGCCATCGATGGATATCGTAATGACGTGGTAATTAATGAAGCAGGGTCAAACGGCTCGGTGATGAAATTTGCCAATTTGCCAGCAGGCCAACCGGGAGACTTTACTTTTGCTGCAGGTGCTTCGGCTCCAGCTGTAGTACATATAAAGGCAAAAAGTTCTAGAACGGTACGCCAAATGCCTTCGATTTTTGATCAATTTTTTGGAATGGACGACGACATGTTTGGTGGACCTCGTACTCAAAACCAAGAGTCGTCAGGTTCAGGTGTTATCATTTCTGAAGATGGCTACATTGTGACCAATAACCACGTTGTAGAAGGAGCAAGTGAACTTGAGGTTGTGACTTATAACAAAAAAGCCTATGATGCCACTGTCGTTGGTACCGATCCTTCAACAGATATCGCCGTAATAAAAATCGAAGAAAGAAAATTACCGGCTATTACTTTTGGAAACTCGGATGAGGTAAAAGTTGGAGAGTGGGTTTTGGCTGTAGGGAATCCATTTAACCTTGAATCGACGGTTACGGCCGGTATTATTAGTGCTATTGGTCGTAATATCAACATATTAGGCCAAGGACAAAGAAGAGGTCAGCAATCTGATCAAAAACAAGATTCTCCGATAGAGTCGTTCATTCAGACGGATGCCGCCGTAAACCCAGGTAATAGTGGAGGTGCATTGGTAAATCTAAGTGGACATTTGATAGGTATAAACACAGCCATAGCTTCACCAAACGGTGCTTATGCAGGGTATGCTTTCGCAGTTCCCTCGAGTATTGTGAAGAAAGTTTCCACGGATTTAATCAAATTTGGAAACGTTCAACGTGGCTTTATTGGCCTTGCTCCGTTAGAGTTGAACAACAAGAACGCCAAAGAACTTGATTCCGACTTGGATGAAGGTATCTATGTGGCTGAAGTACCAGAAGATGGAGCCGCCAACAGTGCTGGTATCAAAAAAGGGGATGTAATTACGAAAGTTGATGGTATAGAAACGAAATCAGAACCAAAATTCAGAGAGTTAATAGGAAGAAAAAGACCGGGTGAAAAAGTAACTTTGACCGTAAACAGAAATGGCAAAGAGAAGGATTATGTTGTAACACTTAGAAACAACAAAGGCGGGGAAGGAGTAGTGAAGAAAGACCCAGAATTGGCTTCCGCTTATGGCAAGTTAGGTATTACCCTCGAAGATTTGTCTGCCAAAGACAAAGAGAAAATCGGCTTGAGAAACGGCGTTAGAATTTCGGAAATCGAAAAAGACGGTTTCTTTGGAGAACAGACCAATATTGAGGAAGGCTTTATTATTACCAGAGTTGGTAACGCAAAAGTAAACTCTACAAAAGAAGTTAAAGAACAGATAAATGCAGCCAAGAAAAATGGAGAGGAGGGAGTATTGATATGTGGAGTTTATGAAGGCAGTACTTCTAGAAATTATTGTGTCGGAATTCCTGTAGAATAGTGGCTGAGCGGAGCCACCATTCGGCTTGGTAAAAAAGAATAAGTTCTGGTAGCTGAGTGTAGTCGAAGCTTGAGCCCGAAGATCAAATCTTCGGGCTTTTTGATGTATTTAGGTTTCATAAAATTGGGTTTTGAAGATATCTTGCTATTTTTATAAAATGTTCAACCCTAAAATGAAACACCAAGCAAAAGTTTGAGATGCTTTCGAAATAATTATTTCCTAGCGTCTTAGCGGCGTTGCGGTGAAAAATAGTATGGAAAACGATCCTTATCATTTAAGTATTGAAAAAATAAAGCCAGCACCCGAGACATTCAAAGAAAGATTAAAATTTCTAGGTCCAAGTCTCATTCTTTCTGCAGCTATCGTTGGTTCTGGTGAACTCATAGCCACCACTACGCTTGGTGCCAAGGCTGGTTTTGTGTGTTTTTGGATAATTCTGGTCAGCTGTGTTGTCAAAGTAATGATTCAGTTGGAATTTGGTAAACATACCGTAAGCACGGGAGAAACTTCCATGCAAATCATGTCGAAACTTCCAGGCCCTAAACTCCGTAATACAAGGTGGAGCGTGTGGCTTGTTTTTGTGATTATGATTTTCAAACTCCTGCAAGTCGGTGGAATAGTTGGCGGAGTGGCCATCACGCTCAATATGGTTTTTCCGATGGTTTCTGTTCCGGTTTTTGCATTTTTGGTTGCGGCTTTAGGAGCCGTTTTGGTTTATCAGGGTTATTATCAAAGCCTTGAGAAACTCTCATTGGTTATGATTGCTTTCTTTACCGTTTTTACGTTTTCTTCTTTGTATTTTCTAAAATATACCAATTATCATATCTCCTTTGGTAATATTCTTGAAGGTCTTTCTTTCAAGCTCCCCAAAGCCGCTTTGGCATTTGCGTTCGGGGCATTTGGTATCACAGGTGTGGGTGCCGACGAGATTATCCATTACAACTACTGGTGTCTGGAGAAAGGTTATGCGTCATTTGTAGGCCCAAGAGACGATTCCGCTGCTTGGAAAGCAAGAGTGAAAGGCTGGGTGAAAGTCATGCACCTGGATGCTTTTCTGGCGATGCTGATCTACACCACGGTTACAGCCGCTTTTTATCTTCTCGGGGCTGCGGTTTTACATCACCAAGCCAATTTGCCAGAAGGTTATCAGATGATAGAAGTGCTTTCGTCTATGTTTACAGAAAGCCTTGGAGCTTGGTCGAAAATCTTCTTTTTAGCGGGGTCGTTTACCATTCTTTTTTCGACGGTTTTTGCTGCTTTAGCAGCTTGGACTCGCCAGTTTGCTGATATTTTTGGTCAGATGGGCTGGATAGATTTCGGAAATATGACTGAGCGGAAAAGACTAATTGCTCGTCTGGCTTGGGTAATTCCATTTCTTTGGGCATTTTTGTTTGTCTATATCAAACTGCCCATGATTATGGTTATTTCGGGTGGAATTGTAGGCTCGTTCCTGCTAATTTTGGTCATTTGGGCGGTAATTTTCAATAAATATTTTAGAAAAAATGATGTCGAAAAATCAACTTTGACTTACAATCTGTTGCTTTGGATAAGTATCTCGGCCATCCTTTCGTTTTGTATTTTTGGTATCGTAAAATTGTTCTAAAGACACATGAAAAACCTCGGTTGGAAAATCATCAGCATTATTTTGCTGCCCATACAATTTATAGTTTTTAAAATAATCACCTCCAACGAGGAATGGGTAGAATACTATTATTCTAGAGGTTTTTTTAAGATAATTACGCATTTTCTAAGGATAATAACAGGCTGGACTAGTTTTTCTATCGGCTTGATTTTGGTTTATATTTTGAGTGCTTTTTTGGTTTATTTGATAATAAAAAGCATTTTTAGAATAAGAAAAAAGGAAGTTTCGCTAAGGCAAATCGCCACAAATTTCTTTGCCTATCTTTCGCCAGTTTATTTGTTTTTTATGCTCACTTGGGGATTGGCCTATCACAAAAAACCTTTAGAAAAACTTTTGAATTTGAACACGAAAAACATTCAAAATCAAGAGGTTATATCACTTTGTAAGGTGTTGATTGACTCAGCTAATGTCACCAGAGCAAGGATTTCAGAATCAAAACTAAAGGAACAGACTTTTGAAAAAATATTTGAGTTGGCACCAATAGGATATGCAAACTTGGAGGCTCGTTATACCTTTTTAAATTACACCACACCATCCATCAAGAAAGCAGAAGGGAGCAATCTTTTGGCCTATATGAGTACCAGCGGAGTGTATATGTTTCCGACTGGCGAGGCGAATGTCAATACCAACAACATGATTTACGACGTACCATACGTTACAACGCACGAAATGGCTCATCAACTGGGATTTGCGTCTGAGGAAGAAGCTAATTATTTGGCCTATTTATCTTGCAAAAATAATCCAGATCCCGTTTTTCAATATTCGGCCTATTATGGCACAGTCTTCAGGGCATTGAATAAAGTCTGGGAAATAGACAGTACCTATTCAAAAACGCTTTTCGATAAATTGAGTCCAGCTGTAAAGGCTGACAGAGAAAAAGAAAGACAAGTTTGGAAAAAATTCAGAAACCCTATTCAGGTTTATGTTGTCAGTCCTTTTTATGATTTGTTTTTAAAATCTAACGGCCAAGAACAAGGCTCTCGCAGTTACGATTTGGTGATAGATTTGATGGTGGCAGAGCGTAGGAAGGGTTTGAAGAAATAAATATAGAGGAGATAATTTTTGATAAAATTGTATTTTTTAATCAACAAAACTCGTTAGATTTACCTAAGAAAATAAGAATATTATGACTTTTATTTTAAAAAAAGATACACCCAAAGAAGAATTAGATAAGTTTTTGGCTTTAAAAACAGCCCCTGTAAAAAAACATAGGTTTGAAAAATATGTGGGAAAAATAAAGTTTGCTGAAGATCCTTTGGCTATTCAAAAGAAGATGAGGGATGAGTGGGAATAAGTTCTTACTTGATACCAACATCATTATTTACCTGCTCAATGGTGATGATGTACTTAGAAGCTTTTTTGAGGACAAATTGTTTTATATTTCTGTAATTAACGAGTTGGAGCTTTTGGGATTTAGTGGTTTAACAAACGCCGAATTAGAAAGGTTAGATTTTTTTCTTGAAGAATGTTCGATCATAGAATTGAATGCTGGGATTAAAAATATTGTGATTGAATTAAGACGTAAATACACCATCAAACTTCCAGATGCAATTGTTGCTTCAACAGCAATTTTTCTAAATATTCCTCTAATTTCAGCTGATAAACATTTTGAAAAGATAACAGAGTTAACCTTTGTACTTTATCAACCATAACGGATCCTCCACCTTTTTTAGCAATTCCGCCTTTATTTCAAATCCAAAAAACCATTATACCTTATTTTTGTTTAATTTTGAGGTTCTTACAATTTTCAGCAAAAACTTTAAGGTGGTAGACAAAAAACTCAACGACGTAGAGCTTACAGGACACGAACAAATAGAGGTTTTCGGTGCTCGAGAACACAACCTCAAAAACATTGATGTAGTAATTCCTCGTAATAAATTGGTGGTTATCACTGGCATCAGCGGCAGTGGAAAGTCATCATTAGCGTTTGATACGATTTACGCCGAGGGCCAACGTCGCTACATGGAGAGTTTTTCAGCCTATGCCCGTAGTTTTATCGGTGATATGGAACGTCCCGATGTAGACAAGATCAACGGACTTTCGCCAGTTATCAGTATTGAGCAAAAAACTACCTCAAAAAACCCTCGTTCTACGGTCGGTACGACTACCGAAATTTACGATTTCCTCCGTCTTTTGTTTGCCAGAGTAGGTATCGCTTACAGCTATGTCACAGGCAAACCAATGGTGAAACAAACTCAGGATCAGATCATTGAACAGATATTTGACCAATATACTGGAAAAAAAGTGAGTATTTTAGCTCCATTGGTTAAAGGTAGAAAAGGCCACTACCGCGAGCTTTTTGTACAAATATCAAAAATGGGCTATCAGAAAGTAAGGGTAGACAATGAGGTGCTAGACGTTTCACCTAAAATGCAGCTCGATAGATACAAAATTCATGATATAGAGATAGTGGTGGATCGTGTAATTCCCAAAACAGAGGATAGATTCCGAATCAGTCAGTCGGTGGGTACTGCTTTAAAACTCGGGAAAGGGTCTGTACTTTTGTTAGACGAAAAAGGCAATGTGCAGTATCTTTCACAAAACCTCACTGACCCCGAAGCTGGTATAAGTTATGAGGACCCTTCTCCTAATTCATTCTCATTCAATTCGCCTTACGGAGCGTGTCCGACCTGCAACGGTATGGGTGCAGTGGAGGAAATCACCGAAGAGTCAATCATTCCAGACCGAACACTGTCCATTACTCGTGGAGGAATAGCTCCTTTGGGAGAATATCGTGACTTGTGGATTTTCAAGCAGATAGAAATAATTCTTAAAAGTTACAAGTCTTCCATCAGTGTTCCGATAGAGAAAATACCCGAGGAGGCACTTAAGACCATACTTTACGGAAGTGAAGAGCCAGTTGCGGTTCCTTCTAAAAAATATCCTGGAACAGACTGGAACACCAATTTTGAGGGAATCATGAATTTTCTCAAAAAACAGCAGGATTCTGACTCGGACAAGATTCAAGATTGGATAAAAGACTTTATGCTCATCAAAAAATGTCCAGATTGTAACGGACAAAGACTGAGAAAGGAGTCGTTACACTTCTTGATTGATGATAAAAACATCGCCCAGCTTTCCGACATGGATATTGCTGATTTGGCAGAATGGTTTGGCTCTTTGGAAAATAGGTTGAATGATCGTCAGAATGTAATTGCAACAGAAATCCTGAAAGAAATCAAAAAACGAATCGGTTTTCTTTTTGGAATTGGACTCGACTATCTGACCTTAAACCGACCGCTCAAAACGCTTTCGGGTGGCGAGGCACAACGTATCAGATTGGCCACACAAATAGGTACGCAGTTGGTAGGTGTACTTTACATCATGGATGAGCCGAGTATAGGTTTGCACCAGCGAGATAACGTAAAGCTAATCACGGCTCTCAAAGACCTTCGTGATCTTGGTAACACCGTTTTGGTAGTAGAACACGACAAAGACATGATGTTGGAGTCGGATTATATTTTGGACATTGGTCCAGGGGCTGGTCGGCATGGAGGCAAGGTAGTGAGCTATGGTACACCAAAAGAATTCATAGAAAAAGGTGGCATTACGGCGGATTATCTCAGCGATAGGGTTCAAATAGAGGTTCCGAAGAAACGACGTGAGGGCAATGGAAATTTTTTGGTTGTTAAGGGTGCTGTTGGGCATAATTTGAAAAATGTAAACCTTAAATTGCCTCTCGGAAAAATTACCAGTGTGACTGGCGTTAGCGGTAGTGGAAAGTCCTCGTTAATTCATGAGACACTTTTTCCTATACTTAATCACTATTTTTTCAGGGCAAAAAAAGAGCCACTTGAATACAAAAAGGTGGAAGGGCTGGAGCATATCGACAAGGTGATAGAAGTGGATCAGTCGCCGATAGGCCGTACACCACGGAGCAATCCTGCTACTTATACAGGCATGTTTTCTGATATTCGTACGCTTTATGCCGAGCTCCCTGAATCTAAAATCCGAGGTTATAAGCCCGGTCGTTTTTCGTTTAACGTTAAAGGCGGCCGTTGTGAAACCTGTGAGGGAGCTGGCATGAAAAAAATAGAAATGGATTTCTTGCCCGATGTACATGTGGAGTGCGAAACCTGCAAAGGGAAGCGTTTCAACAGAGAGACCTTAGAAGTAAGATTTAAAGGAAAATCTATCTCAGATGTATTGGATATGACAGTGGAGGAGGCGATTCCGTTTTTCGAAGTGCAACCTAGAATCAATCGTAAAGTGCAGATTTTGAACGATGTAGGTCTGGGATATATTACTTTAGGCCAGCATGCTACCACGCTCTCTGGTGGCGAGGCCCAAAGGGTAAAACTCTCTGAAGAACTTTCGAAAAAAGACACTGGAAAAACATTGTATATTCTTGACGAACCAACTACTGGTTTGCATTTTCAAGACATCAAAAAACTCTTGGACGTTATTCAGAAATTGGCAGATAAAGGCAACACTATATTGATCATTGAACATAATCTAGACGTTATAAAAATCTCTGACCATGTAATAGACATAGGCCCCGAAGGGGGAAACAAAGGAGGCAATATAGTGGCCGAAGGCACTCCAGAACAGGTTGCTAAGGTTAAGGGCAGCCACACTGGATACTTTTTGAAAAAGGAGTTGGGAATGAAGTAAGGGTGTCAAAAAGCAAAAGCCATCACCAACAGATAACAAGCCCCCAAAATCAAGAAAGAGCCGACCACTTGGTTCACTTTTTTTATCACAATTTCGGTGAAATAATGTGAAAAGAATTCTGCAAGACGAATTTTGATGAGATCGCTGCTGTAGGTGGTGGCAACTATGCTCAGAAAAACTGCCAAGGTTTGGTTTCTATTGAAGTTTGTTTTGCTAATTAAAATACCTACCGTAGCAAACCAAAAAACAAATACACTCGGATTTAATCCATTAAATACAAAGCCTTTAAGTATATTTTGTAGTTTTTCTTTAGGGTTTAGTTTTACTGGTTTTTCGGATTTTACCGCCGGTTTTTTCTGGATTGTATAAACGCCATATGCAAGTATAAAGAAACCGGCATAGCCTTTCGCATTTTCAATAAAAGACATGTTTTGCATTAAAAAATTGACACTCAAGAATGCAACACTGAGAAATACCAAATCGTTTATAGCCACACCTGTAGCAAGATAACTCGCAGAGGATTTCCCCTCGGAGATACTGGTATTTACAAGAAAAAGAAAATAGGGCCCAACAGAAACAGCTAAGCCTAAACCGATAGAGACTCCAGTAAGAATTGCGTTTAACATTCGTGTATTTTTGTTTTAGAGAAAATATTCGCTCTTAAATTTTTCTCTCAAGTTGGCTCAAAAGTAACAAATCTTAGACATTAATAGGAATTACTATTTTGTAAACTTTAATTGAAGATCTCGTTTCGAGGGCTAAAAAAATAACCAAGGCAAAATTTTTACCTTGGTATTTATTGAAATTTCCATTACGAAATCTTCCCTGTTAATTCACTTATTGAGCCGTCCTAGTGATTCCTTAAAATCGTCCCTTCTTCTTCTGGATATATTCAAACTGAGTTGGTTTTTAAGTTTTAAGCTCTGATATTGAGCGTCGGTATTGGTTATATATTTCATATTTACCACGATGGACCGGTTTATTCGAAAGAATCCAAATTGCTCGAACTCCTTATAAAATTCCTTTAACGTTTTGGCCAGCACATACTTTTTACCACACTTTAGGTGTATCTCAGTGTAATTGATATTTGCTCTAAGAAACACCACATCCTTAGAAAATACACTCTGTTTTCTGTCTATTTTAAGAACCTGTGTAATCATCGCTAATCAATTGTTTACCTGATAATTGTATCTTACTTCTGCACCCAAAAATTTCAAATCAGCATCAAAAGGCATGGCAAAAACCAATCTGTAAAAGTTTATGGTGTTGTCTATTACTATCGTTGAATTTACACCTTGTGTTCGTATACCGAAAGGGTCATTTACATTGGGTATTGTCCCTGAAAATATATTGGAATATGCCTGTGGAACCACAGTATGATCAAATTTTTGGATGGCCCATGATGTCATTCCTAAAGTGGCATCTCCATCTATATAATAAAACAATATTTGTGTTACAGTAGCACCATTTGGGAGCGTCAAGGGTGCATGAACTGAGCCAGATCCCGAGGAGCCAGTGAATACAATTCCTTGGTTATCATGGGTTATTGAATTGGTAGATATATGGGCTACGAATGCGGCAGCGGGGATTTTTATAACCTCAGTACGGGTAATATTTGACCAGGAAGCCGTTCCTAAATTGTCTCCCGATCTTAAAAACCTTCCGGCGGCAGCATTTTGTCCTTCAAATCTTAGCGTACCCGCAGTTCTCAAAGCTAAACCACCTGCTACCGTATTTTCAAATACCCCGGCCCGGGCATTTATATTATTAGCCAAACCATACACCGCATCACCGCTGCTGGCGGTGTGGCCATAGACCCCTTTTCCGATGTTGGTTGTGCCATAGACGCCCGCACCGCCGCCGTCTTGCTTGCCATAAACCCCATAACCATTGGCATTCAATGAGTTGTTTATACCAGCTACACCCGCAGTATTTCCAGATGGAGCGGTTTCAAAGGCACTTCCTAAAACCCCGTTTGCTCCATTTAGGGCTGACATAGTCATTCCCTGAATACCAGCAGAGTTTAGACCTCCCGCTGTATTAAAGACAGATAGACCTGCAGCCGAGAAAGCCCCACTTCCGCTGTAAGGCAAGGTCAATGATCCACCTCCTCCCGTCGAAGTTTCAACGGCTACCCAACCGCTGCCGCTACAAACATGTGCTTTGTTGTTGGAGGTTAGAAATACTACTTTACCGTAATCTGCCACTGCACATCCAGGCAGATTGGTAACCTTAGGTAAATCCAAACTTTGGGGATTTATGCTGACCGACTGTGCAAAAGAACCAAAGTTTACCAGAATGAGCCCTGCTCCAATAATTCTTAATATTTTCATATGTATTTTGTTGAATTTTTACTTTTAAACGGAAGCAAAATTGATTCGAAAAAAAAATTAAAAATTCTTCAATTATCAAGAAGCATTGTTGGCTGTACCAATTGTAAGATTTTCTTATCCAGTGGTAAATGCCCGAATTTTTCAAAATTTGCTAGTTTGGAATTGTAAAAAAAAGGGGGCTACTTTAGGGTAAATTTTGTTATTTTAATTTCGAATGAAAGGCTTTTTAATCTTTGTTTTTGTCCTTACAACCAGTGTGACTTTGGCTCAAAGCCAGTCCATGTTGTTGGACAAGTGCGAGAATTTTTACTTAGCCGGGCAACAAGATTCTGTAAGAAAATACGCCAAAGTAGCTCTGGATTTGGGGCAAAGAAGTAGCGAAAATCAAGGGCTTTTCCAGTTTTTTCTGGCAAATTCCAACATGCGTTCTTATCCTGATAGTTCGTTTAAAGTTCTAAATACAGTTTACAAAGATTTTCAAAAACGAAGCGACACCAAATTCCTATCCTTTATTCATACTTCATTTGGAGGATATTACCGCAAAACCGGAAACTTTAAAGAAGCCATTGCCAATTATCAAAAAGCCATAACTTTTGCTGAAAAACATTATGGCACTTCGGATCCAAAGAAGCTCAATCAAATAGTGGCCGCACAGCTTAACAGTATTGCCATTGTAAACTTTGAAATGTCTGATTATGAGTTATCTACGCAAAATGCTCTGAAAGCCTTGAAAATGGCCAATCAGTACAATTTGCCTCAGATAGAGTTGGCTTCCAGCATAATTTTGGGCAATATTCAAATGCATTTTAAGCAACTGGATCAGGCAGAAAAAAGCTTTTTTTCGGCAAAAAATTTATCATCAAAAATCAACGATCAATATCGATTGGGAGTGGCTTTAGCCAATTTGGGAATTATAAACCTGTTGCGGGTTGAGAATTCTATACAAAACAGAAAGGCCTATTCAGCCTCCAAAAAGTATTTTCTTGAAGCACTAAATATGGCCAAAACACAGAAAGATTATACGGCTATTACGGCGAGGTATTCTAATTTGGCCAACGTAGAAAATGCCGTTAAAAACTTCAAGGGGGCTAACGTTTACCTGCAGGAAGCCTTGAAAAATGCGGAGCTTTCCAATTCGAAACTCTTGAAAATGCAGGTTACGACATCTTTGGCCAGAAATCATTTGGAATTGAATGAGACCTCAAAGGCCATTGAATTGGCCAATTTAGCTCTGGAAATGTCGAAGAAACTAAGCAACGAAAAGGACTTGCCCAATCTGTACAATATTTTACAAGAAGCATACACCAAAGAGAAAGATTTTGCGAAAGCCCTGGAATACCAAAAAGCTCAAATGGCTGCTAAAGACAGTCTTTATACCACCAATACCACTACCAAAATCTCAGAATTACAAACCAAATACGAGACTGAGAAAAAACAAAAAGAAATAGAAGTACTCACCCTTCAAAATCAAACCAAAGAAGCTCAACTCAAACAAAAAAACTATCTTATTTTGGCTGCTGCCTTGGGTATTTTTTCGCTTTTGGGAGGTTTTTATTTTTGGAATAAACAACGAAAACTTAAAAACGTAAAAGAGGCTGCAGAAATGAAACAGCGACTTTTAAGGGCACAGCTTAACCCACATTTTTTGTTTAATTCTTTAAATTCTATTCAAAGACTTTATGTAGAAGGTAAAACCCACATTGCCAATGATTTCATAGCCGATTTTGCCCAACTGATGCGGGATATTTTGGAAAAAACGGGCAGGACACAGATTCCAGTTTATGAAGAAATGGATTTCATTGAAGCCTACCTTTCACTTGAAAAAAGACGGCTGGGCGATAAGTTTGATTATGAAATATGGCTGAGTGAGGAAGTCAGAAATGGTGACTATAACATTCCATCTTTCATAGTACAGCCATTGGTAGAAAATGCACTTCTGCACGGTATTTTACCTAAAAATGAGAGAGGCAAAATTGAGGTAAAAGTTGAAACATTATCAAACGCTAGTCTTGAAATAAGTGTAAAAGACAGCGGAGTCGGGTACTATTCAGGCAAGAAAAATACAAACCACAAATCTAAGGCTATGGAATTGATAAAGAATCGTTTAGGGAAAAGTGGTGTCCTTCAAATTAAAGAGTTAAAAGGCCAAAATGGGCAAGTTGAAGGCACAGAAGTAAAGCTAATTTTAGAACATTAGGCCATGTTAAAAATCATTATTATCGACGACGAAGAGGATGCACGGTTTCTTTTGAAGCGGGCCATAGAAGACCATTTCGGAGAAATTACGAAGGTGGTGGGTGAGGCAGACAATTGCAAAAAAGGCCTCGATTTGATACAAAATACGGTATTTGACCTACTGTTTCTCGACATCAAAATGCCCGATGGAACCGGATTTGATTTGCTCAATAAACTGGATTCAAAAGACTTTTCGGTGGTTTTTGTGACAGCATTTGATCATTTTGCCATCAAAGCCTTTGAGTTTTCGGCGGTGGGATATTTGGTAAAGCCATTTAAGTCTTCGGATTTGAGAAAGACCATAGACCGAATACTTGAGTCAAAAACCGAAACCAATGCCCAGCAAACGCCTTTCAAGATTCTCCTGGAAAACTACGAGCAGACCCAAATCCGGAAAATAGTACTACCCAACAACGATGGCTTTGTGGTGGTGAAACTTGAGGAAATTATTTATGTCAACAGTGTCAGAAATTACTCAGAATTCCATCTGATTTCAGGTCAAAAAGTACTAACCTCGAAACCGCTCATTACTTACGAAAACCTACTGACCGACCAAGGATTTTTCAGGATTCATCATTCCTATTTAATAAACCTGAGTCATTTGAAGGCCTTTGTGAGGTCAGAGGGTGGAGCAGTAAAAATGCACAACGGCGATCTTTTGCCCGTCTCTCGACAGAAAAAGGGCGAATTGATGGATAGGTTTTTGTGAAAAATGTTTTGCGGAAGGATCAATCTAGATAATTCATCCTGTAAGCCAAAGGAGTGATTTTCTTTATGGCCTTAAACTGTCGATTGAAGTTGGAAAGATTATAAAATCCACTGTCAAAAGCAATCTGCGAAATACTCAGTTTGTCGTTTTGGAGCAATTTACAGGCGTATTCTATTCTGATGTCGGTAAGGAAATTCGAAAATGTTTTTCTGGTTCTTTTTTTAAAATATCTACTAAAAGCCGACTCACTCATGTTGGCCAGCTGAGCCACATCATCAAGACGAATTTGGTTTTTAAAGTTCTCACTGACATGCTCCAATACTTTCTTTATACGGTCTGAATCCACCTCATTTCTAATTTGTATTGGGTCAGTGGACAAAAACTCTAAATCTTTGCTTTTGGCCATATCATCTAGTACCTCCAAAAATTTTAAAAGGCGTGCCATGCCTTCAAGGTTAAACATCTCCACAAATTTTGGGTGAATATTTGCAGAGGTTTCCTTACTAAACTGCAGCCCTCTCTTCGCTCTTTCGAGCAGGTTTTTTATGTTATAGCTCTCGGGCGTTTCCCAAAACTGATTACCAATAAAATCCGTATTGAAATGCACCACCATAGACCTTGCTCTCAAGTTCGGGTTGTTTTTCATATATGCTTCATCACTCTTATAATAATGTGGCAAGAAACTACCAATCATACAGAGGTCTCCTGGCTCAAAGTCAGTAATACTACTGCCAACATACTTTTTGCCTGTACTTTCCAACATCAGAACTATCTCTATTTCAGGATGATAGTGCCAAGGTGTAGGAAAATTCTGCCCGTCCATTTTTAACAAATTGAACGACGTATCTGCCGGATTTGAAATTTTCAGAAGCTGAGGTTTCATGAGAATTGGTATTTTTTTTCCAAATTTATTATAAAACTGTCATATAATTATCATGCACTCACCTGTTTTTAAGACTATTTTTACATAAAGTACTAATTTACTGTCAAAATATCACCACAATAAGCATCTGTTTAGTAGTTTTTGAGAAATGTTAGCCCTATTTTTGTTAAAATTCTTATATAAAATAATAATATTATAAGAGAAAATCAACCTTATATTATGAAAAAACAACAGGATAGGAGAAGTTTTTTGCGAGATACTTCATTAAAATTGTCGGGTCTCGGTATGCTACCTTTCATGGGAAACTTAGATTCGGAACCCAAATTTTATAAAGAGAAGGCTCCTGCCTTTTTTAAAAGCCTGGCTCCAAAAATAAAATTTGGAGTAATTGGTACCAATCATGGACACATATATTCGATGGCCAACGCCATTATAAGAGGTGGAGGCGAATTGGTGGGTTTTTATGCCAAAGAAAATGACTTGGCAGCTGACTTTGCCAAACGATTTCCAAACGCTCCCCGAGTAAATGATGAAAACATGCTTTTGGAAAATAAAGAGATTCATCTGATACTTAGTTCAGCTATTCCAAACGAAAGAGCAGCAATTGGTATCAAAGCCATGAGAGCAGGAAAAGATTACATGGTAGACAAGCCAGGTCTTACAGACCTTAAGCAACTCAAAGAAGTCAAGAAGGTACAGAAAGAAACCGGTCGGATATTCTCTATAGTATACAGTGAGAGATTCGAGAACCGTGCTACTGAAAAAGCCAGCGAGCTGGTGAAGGCAGGGGCAATAGGCAAGGTTTTACAGACCATCGGTATGGGCCCGCACAGAATGAATCCTAAAACTAGACCCGCATGGTTTTTTGAAAAGAAATATTTTGGAGGAATAATCACAGACATTGCATCTCATCAGTTTGATCAATTCTTGCATTTTACAGGTTCTACATCGGCCCAAGTTGTGGCCTCTCAGATTGGAAATTTCAACAATAAACAATATCCGACTTTCGAAGACTTTGGCGATGTGATGCTCAAGGGCAATCAGGGCATGGGTTATATACGAGTAGACTGGTTTACTCCAGATGGTCTCAAAACTTGGGGAGACGGTAGATTGACGATTCTTGGAACAGAAGGCTTTATAGAAATCAGAAAAAACATAGATATAGCCAGAAAGGACATGGGCAACCACCTTTATATGGCCAATAGCAAAGAGACAGCCTACTTCGATTGCAGTGAGTTTCCGCTTTCTTACGGAGAAAAACTGGTAAATGACGTGGTGAATCGTACGGAGACGGCCATGACCCAAGACCATTGTTTCTTAGCCATGGAACTTGCCCTTAAAGCCCAAAGTAAAGCTCAAAAAATCGAAATCGTTTAAATCATCAATATTCAATCATGGAAAGAAGAGAATTTTTAAATAAAACGCTAAAAACTGCCGCACTCGGAATAGCAATGCCTACCATAGTGCCAGCGTCGGTTTTTGGCAAAAATGCTCCAAGTAATAAAGTAAACATTGGACAAATAGGCTGTGGTAGAATAGCTCGTGACCACGATTTGGCCGGCACATTGAAACACGAGTCTGCCAGAATCATGGCGGCATGTGATGTGGATAGAAATAGATTAGAAGATGGCAAAAGACTAATTGATGGTTTTTATGCAAAAAAGATGGGTAACGATAAATACATGGATACCAAAATGTATGACGATTACCGCGAAATGCTTCTCAATAAAGACATTGACGCCGTTATGATAAGTACGCCTGATCATTGGCACTCGCAACCAGCTATGGAGGCCGCTTTGGCAGGGAAGCATATTTATTTACAGAAACCAACATCACTGACTATTTCAGAAGGCAGGCAGTTGGCTCATATTGTAAACAAAACAGGCGTTGTTTTTCAAGTAGGGACTCAGCAGCGTTCTTCTCCACAATTCAGAATAGCTGCCGAGTTGGTTCGAAATGGTAGAATAGGAAAATTACATACTGTAAAAATTGGACTGCCAGGCGATCCTGCAGGCCCCGCCGCTCCTGAAATGCCCGTACCAAAAGGTTTCAATTACGATATGTGGTTAGGTTCTACACCAAATATGCCTTACACAGAAATTGGCGTTCATCCACAAAAAGGCTACGACAGACCGGGCTGGCTCAGAATGGAACAGTTTGGAGCAGGTATGATTACGGGTTGGGGTCAACACCATTTTGACTCAGCAGCATGGGGAATGGATACTGAACTTACAGGTCCAATATCTGTTGAATCCGTAGCGGAGTTTCCAAAAGCGGGCCTTTGGAATGTACACGGCGACTTTATGGTAAAAGCTGAGTATGCCAACGGAATAACGATGTATACCAGTGGAGGCTACACAAACGGTATAAGATATGAAGGCACTGAAGGATGGATTTTTGTTTCGAGAGGAAACTATGTGGCCTCAGCAAGTGATCCAGTTTCCGCAGCCAAAAGTGCAAAAGCCTTAGATGCAAGCGATCCGAAAATATTGTCATCTGTTATAAAAGACAACGAAATTAAACTGCAAGTAAGTGAAGAGCATCACCTCAACTGGCTGGAAGGTATCCTCAAAAAGACACCGGTTCTTTCACCCGTAGAAATTGCCCACCGAGCATGTTCGGTTTGTTTGGTAAGTCATGTGGCCATGAAAGTAACAGGAAAATTACTTTGGGATCCTAAAGCAGAAAGATTTACAAACAACGAGAACGCAAACAAAATGCTCAGCCGATCTCAAAGAACTCCATATGGAACCGATAAAATATTCGCAAAATCCAAGTGATTTTTTAAAATATTTTATTATGACACTTTATCGACACTTTTTTGGCTATTGTCGTCAAAATCGTATCATAAATTGCTTTTTTTTTGGAGGATAACTAAGGAGTAGGTAGCTAATTTTGTATAAATTCTAAGAAAAGTATTCATTTTCCAAGAAAAGTATATTTTTCTTAGTTTTTTAGAAGTATAAATTAACTTAGAACTATTAAGATTTTTTTAATTTTTTAACCATTTTTTTAACTATGAAGAAAAGTTTACTTTTTCTTGTTGGGGTGCTTTTATGCCTCCAAACCCAGTTTGCAGCGGCTCAGTCAAGAGCGGTTACAGGCAAGGTAACTGATGCTGGTGGCAGCGGCCTTCCAGGTGTGAGTGTGACTGTGAAGAGCTCAACAAACGGAGCTGTAACAGATGGAAACGGAGTGTACAGTGTAAATGTTCCAAGTGACAAAAACGCTTTGGTATTTTCTTACATTGGATATGTTTCGCAAGAGGTTGTTATTGGTTCTAAAAGCCAAATCAATATCTCTTTAGTAGAAGATGCAACAGCTCTTTCAGAGGTAGTGGTAGTAGGATATGGTACCCAGAAAAAAAGCCAAATGACAGGTGCTATTTCACAAGTGACAGCAAAGCAAATCACTGAAATGCCGCTTACTTCACTTGGGCAAGCCCTTCAAGGTCGTGCTGCGGGTGTAGACGTTTCTCAGTCTGGATCTAAGCCTGGTTCGGCTCCGAGAATCCTTATTCGTGGTCGTAGATCATTCAATGCTGGAAACGACCCATTATATGTAGTGGATGGTATTCCATTATCTGCTGGATATGAAGACATCAACCCGAATGACATCCAATCAATGGAAGTTCTAAAGGATGCCACAGCTACTGCCATTTATGGTGCTAGGGGAGCAAATGGTGTAATTTTGGTTACTACTAAAAGAGGTGCCAACAAAGGAAAAACTACTGTAACATTTGACACCTATGCTGGTGCTTCAAATGCCTATAGTAAACTGGATCTTTTTTCGGGAGCAGAATTTGCAGAATATGTAAGAGAGGCTTACAGAGCGACTAACCTTTATAAAGACGCTGCCGGAAATGCAGTTCCAACAGGCAAATCGGATCCTGCTGCTGATGCTAAAATTGCAGTTTTGGGCGGAGATCCTAAAGTTGCTGCAGGTTTAGCGGCAGGTAATAATACCCAATATCAGGACCTAATTCTTAGGACGGGTATGATGCAAAACCATACAGTTGGTATTCAAGGTGGCAACGATAGAACATCTTTTTATATCTCAGCTGGATTTTTTCAAGACAAAGGAATCACAAAAGGTTTAGATTTTACGCGTAATTCGCTTCGTGCCAATATTGATCACCAAGTAAATAAAAGATTGAAAGTAGGTATGTCAACTTATATGATGTACTCTGTCAGAAATGGTGAAAACCTAAATCCTTATGGTAACACTTTAAATGCCAATCCACTTGGGTCGGCCTACAATGCAGATGGTTCATTGGTATTCGAGCCAACAAATGATGCTCTTTTGTCTAACCCTCTTTCAGAGATAGTCGACGGAGTTAATATTGACAATACTAAAAAGTATAGAATATTCAACTCAATCTACGCTGAGGTTAAGATATTGGATGGTTTGACTTACAAATTAAACCTTGGCCCAGACTTTACTCAACAGCGTTGGGGTAGGTTCATTGGTTCTGAGACCAACGCTCGTCGTCGTGGAGATGCCCAGGCATTCAATGAGAATCGCTTTGGTTTCAACATGACTATGGAGAATATCTTGAATTACAGCAAAACCTTTGGCAAACATACTTTGAACGTTACGGGTGTTCAATCTATACAAAAAGACAATTTTGAAAGATACAGAACAGATGTACAAGGGATACCAGCTCAGGCACAATCGTTCCATAGTTTAAATTCTGCAACATCTGTTTTGGGAGTTCAGTCAAGTCTGACAGAATGGACCATTAACTCATTCATGGGTCGTGTTAACTACTCATTTAATGACAAATACTTGTTAACAGCTACAATGCGTCGCGATGGTTCGAGTCGTTTTGGAGAAAATACAAAATATGGTAACTTCCCTGGGGTAGCTGTAGGCTGGAACATTACTAATGAAGACTTCATGAAGAATGTAACTTTCATTGATATGTTAAAACTTCGTGCGGGTTGGGGAAAAGTGGGTAACCAAGGAGTTAACCCTTATCAAACACAAGGTTTATTGGCACGTACAACTTATGCTTTCGGTGCGACGGGTGCATTTGGATTTAGACCAGGAACAATTAGTAATCCGGATTTGAGATGGGAGTCTTCTTCTAATGCCAACATTGGTTTGGATTTCTCAGTTTATCGTGGACGTGTACAAGGGTCATTGGAATTCTATGAAACCAATACCAAGAGCTTACTACTTAATGATTTCTTACCTGGTGATATCGGATTTAATTTCTTCAGCAACAACGTAGGTCATACAAGAAACAAGGGTATTGAGTTAGGTGTGACTACTGTTAATGTAAATTCGAAAAATGGATTCAAATGGACTACGGATTTCCAATTTACTAAAAACAAGGAGGAAATTGTATCACTATATAATGGTAAAGTGGATGACTTAGGTAATAGATGGTTTATTGGATACCCATTGAATACATATTTTGACTGGAAAAAAGAAGGCATTTGGCAAACAAGTGAGGCTGATTTAGCCAAATCTTTTGGTTCTGAGGTGGGTCAAATAAAAGTACAAGATACCAACGGTGACGGAAAAATTACTGCTGACGACCGTACACTTATTGGTAACGACGTGCCAAAGTGGGCAGGTGGTCTTACAAACAGATTCGAATTCAAAGGATTTGACTTGAGTTTCTTCCTATTCGGTCGTTTTGGAACCACTATATTGTCTGGCTTTCATAGAAACCAATTGCAGTTAGCAGGTCGTTACCAACAAATCAAAGTTGACTATTGGACTCCTGAGAACCCAACTAATGAGTTTCCTCGTCCGAAAAGCAACCAAGAGTTCCCTGTTTATAACTCAACATTGTTCTACTACGACGGTAGCTTCATAAAGCTGAGAAATGTCAACTTTGGATATACATTCAGCAAAGGAATTGCCAAGAAGATTGGTGCGGAGTCGATACGTTTGTATTCTTCTATTCAGCAACCTAAAATTTGGTCAACTTATCTTTCTAAATACAATGGTGTAGATCCTGAAGCGGCTATCACTACTTCTGCGACAGGTACAACCGAGGTTACTAGTGGGGTTACGCCATCAACAACGGTAACTACATTTGGTTTAAATATTAAATTCTAAAGCATTGATTATCATGAATATAAATAAAATAAAAGGATTTGCATTAGGTGGCTTGTTGCTCATGAGTACCTCTTGCCAAGATTTACTTAAAGAAGAGGTTATCTCTAACATCGGTAATGACTATATGAGTACTGCTAAAGGATTTGAGGATGCTACAAAGGCAGCTTATTCTTCTTTGAGAACATTCTACGGTACACAATTAGGTCTTACATTGACCGAATATGGCACTGACATTTACGCTACGGGAGCAGACGGTGGTTATAAAGGATTTCATTTTTATGACAATCAAATCCAACCAACGGTTGATTACATGAACATCCTTTGGGACGAAATGTATAGAGGTATAAACACTTGTAATGCTGTTATTGATCGTGCAGCAGCAGTTACAGGTGTTTCTGACGCTACAAAAAAACTGAGAGTTGCTGAAGTTAAGTTTTTGAGAGCTCATTATTATTATATATTGTTACAACAATATGGACCTTTAAATTTAAGGTTAACCGAAACTTTAGCTCCTACAAAAGAGACAAAGAGAAATTCTGAGGCCGAGGTTTATGCTCAAATAATAAAAGATTGTAATGACGCTATTGCCGATCTTGAGAATAAAGCACACTCAGCCGATTATGGTAGAGCTACTAAAGCCTCTGCTGAAGCTCTATTGGCTAAGGTTTATTTGGCTAAGGCTTATGGCCCAAACAAAGCTGCGGATGATTTTCAGAAAGCGTCTGATTTGTGTACCAACCTTATCACCAAATATACTTTTAAGTTGTTAGATGATTTTGCGGCGGTTCATAACGAAGATAATCAGCAAAATGCAGAGGTAGTTTTTGCGGTACAATATACTACAGACATGATTGCAAACGCGACCAATGTGGGTGGCGAAGGCGGTGGTGGTAACAACCTACACCTATACTTTGGTATGCAATATGACACGCAAGCAGGTATGATTCGTGACGTATTCTACGGTCGTCCATTCAAAAGATTGAGACCTACTTCGTATTTATTAAACAATGTTTTTGCTGATAGAACAAACGACTCACGTTACAAGAAATCATTTAGAGATACTTGGAAATCAAATAGCCCTGGTACGTTTAATACTTCTTTTGACAACTCGAAGGCAAAGGTAACTTTTGCAGCAGGGGATACTACGATTTTTATCCCAGGATACGAAATGAGTAAAGAAGAAAGAGCTACAAAGAAATATCAAGTGTTGGTTCCTAGTGTATACAATGAGGCACTTTTCCCAACCTTGCAGAAATTCTTTGATACCAAACGTTCGGATAGAACTGAGCCAAGAGGTTCAAGAGATTACTTTGTTTGGAGATTGGCAGATATATATTTGATGAGAGCAGAGGCCATGTTCCAAATGGGTAAAAAAGCAGAAGCACTAGCAGATGTAAATATGGTGAGAGAAAGAGCAGCTTGGCCGGGTAAGAAAGAAGCTATGAAAATTACTGCGGATCAACTTACATTTGATTTTATAGTAGACGAGCGTGCTCGTGAATTAGCTGGTGAGCAGACACGCTGGTTGGACCTTAAGCGTTGGGGCATATTAGTAGACAGAGTTAAGAAGAACAATCCGCAAGCCTCGGCTATTGCGGAGAAGCACTATCTCCGTCCGATACCGCAAACACAAATTGACCGTGCAGCCCCAGGTTCATTTGCACAAAACCCAGGATATTAATATTCCTTATTTTATTCTTAAGAAAACCCCGGAGAGATTCGGGGTTTTCTTTTCTAAAATTCAACCAAAAAAATCATGAACAGACGTACATTTATTCAGTCAGCAGCAAGCTTGGTTTTGGCATCACAATTTGATGCGTTTGCAGCCAAATACAACCAAAAAATGGCATATTCGGCCATTACATGGAGTGGAAACGATTTAGTTGCTATCAAGGACATTGCAGCCTTAGGCTTTAAGGGTATTCAGTTAAGAGCTAATACGTATCCTATTTTTAAGGATAAACCCGAAGATTTAAAGATTACGATTGAGTCAGCAAAACTTAGCTTAGCCATGTTTTCTAGTGGCAACGTGGGCATAACTGACGATATCTCAAAAGACACGGAAACTCACCTAAATCATGCAAAATTTATAAAGGCTCTTGGTGGCCATTCTCTACAAATTACAAATACCTCAAGACCAAAAGATAGACAACCAACCAAGGAAGAACTTACCAAATACGCCAAAAACATGTCGGCCGTGGCTAAAGTTGTGCTAGAAGAAACAGGAATTCAGCCAGCCTACCATAATCACATGCACCAATTAGGCGAAACTCCTGAGGAAATTGAGATTATCGTTAACGAAATGGATACTAGATATATAAAACTACTGTTAGATGTGGCACATTATCACCAAGGCGGCGGCTTGCCAGCAGAGGCCGTTCTGAAATATAAAGATATCATTTATGCCACGCACATAAAAGACACTCGTCCTGATACTGAGAACAAGTCAGGATATAGATTTGTAGAATTAGGTCAAGGAAAAGTGGACTTTCCAGGAATCTTCAAAAATCTTAACAAAATAGGTTTTAAGGGCTGGAATATTATAGAATTGGATTCGGTTCCGGTGAAGGGCAGGACTGCTCTGGAATGCGGACAAATAAGCAAAACCTATTTGGAAGGAATAAAGGTGAAATTTTAACACCTCTCTGACACAAACTGTTAAAAAAGCATCAAAATTTCATTTTTTTTCGCTTTTTCTATATCATTCAGGAATAATAATATTAGGTAATTTTGGGTAATATTCATCTAAAAAATATGAAAAAACTAATATTATTATTCTTCCTTTTTTCTACAACAGTTTTCGCTCAAAAATGGACCTCGCTTTTTGATGGTAAAACCCTGAAAGGCTGGAACCAGAAAGGCGGAAAAGCAATTTATACGGTTGAAAATGGCCAGATTGTAGGCCAAACCGTAAGCGATACTCCAAACTCATTTCTTTGTACAGATAAAGATTACGGTGACTTTATTCTTGAACTTGACCTCAAACTCGACGATGAAATGAACGGTGGCGTTCAGTTTCGTAGTTTGTCAAAGCCAGAATATCAAAACGGACGCGTGCATGGCTATCAAATGGAGGTTGACCCATCTGCAAGAGCTTGGTCTGGTGCTATTTATGATGAAGGTCGTCGTGATTGGCTTTATATTCCCAACAACAACCCAGAGGGTAAGAAAGCTTTCGTGCCTACAGGTTGGAATAAATACAGAATCGAAGCCATCGGAAACACCTTAAGGACTTTCATAAATGGAGTACCTACTGCCCATGTTATAGATGACATGACAGCTCAAGGCTTCATTGCCTTACAAGTACATTCTATATATGCCAAAATGAAACCCGGCATGAAAATCCGCTGGAAGAACATCAGGATTCAGATCGAAAATCTCAAACCTAGCCCTACGGACGCTTGTCCAGTTGTAAACCTACTGCTCAATAATATTTCAGAGCAAGAAAAAGCCCAAGGCTACAAAATGCTTTTCAATGGGCAGAATTTTGATGGTTGGAGAAAAGTACACGGCACTGATCAACCCAATAGTCGCTGGAAAGTTGAAAATGGAATACTTTCTGTAGGTAGTTCGGATGGTTCTGAAACAGGAAATGATATTGTTTCGACTGAACAATACGGTGCGTTTGAATTAGTTTTTGAATTTAAACTTACAGAAGGAGCAAATTCTGGAGTGAAATATTTTGTAGACGAAAAATACGACTCGGGTGGTAAATCTGGTGTAGGTCTGGAATTTCAGGTTTTAGATGACGAAAAACATCCAGATGCAAAAATGGGGGCTGCTGGAAATAGAACTCTTGCTAGTCTATACGACCTTATACCTTCTTATAAAATAGATAAAGATCTTAAAATGGATGGACGATTTATCAAAAAAATCGGTTCTTGGAATCAGGGCAGGGTTGTGGTTCTTCCAAACAATACCGTTCAACATTGGCTAAATGGGTTCAAAGTACTTGAATATGAGCGAAAAAGTAATATATATAATGCACTTGTAGCGAGAAGCAAGTATGCTAAATATGAAGGTTTTGGTGCAGCCGATAAAGGACATATTTTGCTCCAAGATCATGGAGACAATGTTTCCTATAAGAATATCAAAATCAGAGAAATCAAGTAATGCGATTTTCAAATGGCTCATTGTCAAATTATAACATGTGTTGAAACCTCTTGATATCAATGAAAAAAACACTATTCATATTCATAGTTTCCGTTAGTTCACTTTCAGCTCAGAGGGCATTACAGCCAGTTTTGGGTGCCAAAAGTACAAAAATAATTAAGTCAGGAAATTTCGAATTCAAAGACTTAAACAAAAACGGTAAAGTCGATAAATACGAGGATTGGCGTTTACCAGTTGAGGCTAGGGTGAAAGACTTATTGTCAAAAATGACGTTGGAGGAGAAGATTGGCTTCATGCTCATAAGCACCACCCGAATGGCTAATGATGGTGGCTTTGGTCCATCGGCTAATCCGAATGCCCCCATTACGAGCGGTTTCAATGAAGAGGATTTGGTGCAAAATGTTAATATGTTTACGCGTAAACCATTGACAGAACCCAACATGTCTGCTTCTGGTACTTCAAAGGCCGTTACCGAAAGACAGCTAAGACATTTTATACTAAGGGCGAATACTTCGGCCAAAACAATGGCCGAATGGTCAAATAACTTGCAAGCACTTTGCGAATCTACAAGATTGGGGATTCCTGCAATAGTTGCCTCAAATCCGAGAAATCATATCACTACAGATGCAGCAGTGGGCTTGAGTGTAGGAGCTACGGCATTTTCAAAATGGCCAGGGGAACTCGGTATGGC
Source organism: Lacihabitans sp. CCS-44 (assembly GCF_024343735.1). Classification (GTDB taxonomy): domain Bacteria; phylum Bacteroidota; class Bacteroidia; order Cytophagales; family Spirosomataceae; genus Leadbetterella. The sequence goes on along the minus strand of NZ_RJUE01000060.1, from coordinate 255,196 downwards.
CGCTATGCGTGATTTCAAACTTACGAGAGAATTTGCAGAAATTGCAGCCAAAGAATGGTCGGCGGTTGGTCTTCGCAAAGGTTATATGTACATGGCCGACTTGGCCACCGAACCTCGTTGGAATCGCACTGAGGGAACATTTGGTGAAGATGCAGAGCTTTCTTCGGCCATGATTCGTGAGATAATTTTGGGTTTTCAAGGCACAAAACTGGGCAAAAACTCTGTAGCCATGACTACCAAACATTTCCCAGGTGGAGGCCCACAAGAAGGTGGACAAGATTCACATTTTGATTGGGGAAAATTTGCTCATTATCCCGGTGGAAATTTCAATGATCATGTGAAACCTTTCATTGCGGCCATAAACGCAGGAACATCTTCCATAATGCCCTACTATTCAGCACCTAAAGGCAAGGAGTTTGAAGAAGTTGGTTTTTCGTTCAATAAAGCTATTATTGATGATTTATTGCGTAAAAAGTTAGGTTTTAAAGGCATTATAAACTCTGATACAGGCCCTATAGAAATGATGCCTTGGGGAGTAGAATCTCTAACTATTGAACAGCGATATGTGAAAGCCATTGAAGCCGGAGTAGATATTTTTTCGGGAGCAGCGGACCCTACAGTACTGCTTAATACTGTAAAAAAAGGTTTGGTTAAAGAAACACGAATCAACGAGTCAGTGAGTCGATTGCTCAAAGAAAAATTTGAATTGGGATTATTTGAAAATCCTTTTGTAGATGCTGAAAACGCAGAAAAAACAGTGGGAAATGCGGAATTCCAGCAAAAAGGAGATTTGGCACTTAGAAAGTCAATTGTGTTGTTGAGAAATGACGATAAATTATTGCCAGTAACTAAGAAAACAAAGGTTTACTTTGAATATTACAGAGAAGAAGGAGGGGGAAGAGGGCCGCAGGCACAAGCTCCAAAGTCTCCTATTAAAGTGTTAAAACCTGAAACGAAGGCAGAAAACATTGAGTTTGTATCTACTAAGGAAGAGGCCGATGTCGTACTTCTTTGGCTTTTTCCAACTACCGGAGGTTTATTTAGTTCGGCAGGAAAACCAATAGAATTGAGTCTTTCAAAAAATAAAGTTGATGTTGCTCATGTCAATGAATTAATCAACCATAAGCCAACAATTGTGGTAATCAATTATACCAATCCATGGGTAATAGATGAGATAGATAAAGGAAAAACAGCTACCGTTTTGGCTACTTTTGGTACTTCTGCCGATGCTTTGATTGATGTTATTTCAGGTAGATTTAATCCAACGGGTAAGATGCCTTTTGCTACACCCAGTTCGGAAAAAGCAGTAGCAGAAAACAAGTCAGATTTGCCTGGAAGCAAGGAGAATGCCGGATATGCTTTATTTAATTTCGGACAAGGCTTGAGTTATTAAAATTTTAAATATATTTCGCTTAAATAGCTGTATTTTTTTGATAAATATTCCGAAAAGAATGTGCAGACTTGATCAAATTAGTTATTTTTAGAATTAAAAAAAATGGACGTATAAATTTTTAAACCAAATAAAAAGAATATCAGTAATATCTGTTCAATCAGTGCCATCTGTGTTCAAAAATTATTCGAAACTTCAACCAAAATATCATAATGACAACAAGAAGAGAATTTGTTAAAAAATCGATAATGGCCGGTGTGGCCACAGGTTTTTCTGTAAAAAGCTATGGAAAAATCATAGGAGCAAACGACCGTGTTAGAGTGGCATGTGTAGGTTTCTCTGACCGTCATCGTGCATCGCATGTAGGGCCTTTTGCAGCATTGCAAAAAGAAATGAACTTCGAAATGGTGGGTCTTTCGGACATCTGGAATCGCCGTCGTGAAGAAGGTAAGGCGTTTTTGGACAAGCAGTTGGGAGCTAATGTACAAGTGTACAGAAACAACGAAGAGCTCTATGCTTCAAAGTCTGTAGATGCCGTGATGATGTCAACGGCCGATTTTCAACATGCCTTGCATACCATAGAGGCCGTAAAGGCAGGGTGTGATGTATACGCCGAAAAACCTTTGGCAGAAACAATGGCCGACAACCGTGCCGTGTTAAAAGCAGTAAAGGACTCAAAGAAAATCGTGCAAATCGGTTCTCAAAGACGTTCAGGAGCGAACTATCATGCAGCCGAGGATTTTATCAAATCAGGTAAATTTGGCGATATCAAAATGGTAGAGTTGATGTGGAATGTAAACCAACCGGGCCGTTGGAGACGCCCTGACTTGGTAGCTAGCCTTAAGGAGTCTGATGTAGATTGGAAACGTTATTTGATGAACCGCCCTTACGAGAAATTTGACCCTCGTAAATACCTAGAATATAGACTTTTCTGGCCATATTCATCAGGAATTCCTGGCCAATGGATGAGCCACCAGATCGACACGGTTCACTGGTTCTCAGGCTTGAGTCACCCAAGAAGCGTGGTAGCCAACGGCGGAATTTACCAATGGCAAGATGGCCGCTCAAATGCTGACACGTTGACGGTTGTGTTTGATTACGGCCCTGCAGACAAGCCACAAAATGGTTTCCAAGTGCAGTTTACTAGTAGATTCTCAAACTCTGCTGGCGATACAAAAGAGCTGTATTACTCAAACGGCGGTATGATTAACTTGGATACCAACGAAATATCTGACACGGGTGGTTTGCGTGAGCGTGAAGCCAAGGCGATGGGATTGAAGGCAAACTTGCTTGCACCGTTGAAATTGGAAGGTGACAAAGTAGCATCTGATGCCAACACTGGTGGCGATCCGTTGACATTTGCTCATATCAGAAACTGGATGGAGTGCGTACGTAGCCGCAAAACTCCAAATGCTCCCATAGAAGCTGGTTATCAGCATTCAATAGCCACAATGATGTCAAATGCAGCCTACAGAACAGGCCTAAAAGTAACTTTCGATGCCAAAGCTCAAGAGATTTTGGTTGGCGAAAAACCATGGAAGCCGTTTTGATTTAGATATTCATTTGGATAATTTATAAGAAGGAGAGCTGTTTGGCTCTCTTTTTTCATTTCCAACCAAATCTCTTCATTCTGAATCATTAATGAAAATGCTTTACTTATGCCTCGACTATTGTTTCTGCTTTTTGGATTGGTTTTGAGTGCCGCTCAATGTGAATCTGTTGTTGATCCTGAACTTTCGAAGCTTGATGGCACGTGGAAATTATATAAAATTGGAGTCGGTTACCCAGCACCCAATAGTCCGACGGAATTGGTTCCGACCGAAACAGAAACTTTAGAAATAGATGCAAAAGCTAGGACTTTAATAAGAAAAGTGGATGGAGTTGTTACTCAATCAACGAAAATTGAGATTAGAAACTATCCCAAAAGTTCGACTAATCCAAGATTGGCACTCGTGTTTTTAGACGCTGAAACTTACTCTTTTTTAGGAATAGACGAAACCAAGGGAGAAATTAATTTATACCAAAAATGTCCACTTGGAGCAGAACTGGCAGATGGAAACACTTTTTATTATAAGAAACAATAAGTTTAAAACTTCACCGATTTCTATTGTAAATGGGTAAATTTGCCTTGAAAATAAAGGTCAATGCCTAAAGAAATACCCAAGCAAAAGAACAATCTTCATCCTAGAAACAAACATCAAGGGCGGTATGATTTTGGAAAATTGACTGCAGTCCTTCCAGAACTTTCGAATTATGTTTTCGTAAATCAATACCACACAGCAACTATTGATTTTTCAAATCCCGATGCTGTAAAAACTTTAAACAAGGCTTTATTAGCTTATTATTATGGGGTAAATCATTGGGACATTCCTGCGGGCTATCTCTGTCCGCCTATTCCTGGCCGGGCGGATTATGTACATTATTTGGCTGATATTTTGGCAGAAACCAACAATGGAATTATTCCCAAAGGCAAAAAAATAAAATGCCTTGATGTTGGAGTTGGTGCCAACGCGATTTATCCTATTATCGGGCATTGTGCGTATGGATGGACTTTTGTGGGTACTGATATTGACCCCGTTTCTGTGAAAGCAGCCAATGCAATAGTGGGTTTTAATGAGGTTTTAAAGGATGGAATTGAAATAAGATTGCAAACCAATAAAAATTATTTTTTCCAAGGTATCATAAAGCCCGATGAAAAGTTTGATTTGACCATGTGTAATCCACCATTCTATAGTTCTGAAGCGGATGCTGCGGCACAAAATTTGCGAAAAACAAACAACCTTTCAGGAAAGAAACAGGACATTCCAAAGCTTAACTTTGGAGGAAATTCCAACGAACTTTGGTGCGAGGGTGGCGAACTGAAATTTATCATTTCGATGATTCGCGAAAGTGTGATATTCTCTGATTCTTGCCGTTGGTTTACGAGTTTGGTTTCAAAAAAAGAGCATCTTGATAGAATTTACAAAGAACTTGAAAAGGTAAAAGTTAGCCAATTCAAAACCGTTGAAATGGCTCAAGGACAGAAAGTTAGCCGTTTGGTGGCTTGGAGTTTCTAAAGTAAAGTGATTTTTCAGATTGCACGAGCATTCTTGATGAAAATCAGTCAAAGCTTCACTGAAATTATTTGGCCTTCTCCTGTTTTATAACTTTCATAAAAAAAGTTTAAAGTTTTGTCAATTTTGGAATGGATATAATTTTTTGATAATAAAAAAGGTGGGACTCCTTTGTCTGGAAGCACATGAAAAACTTTTTTATTATCTTCTAGAGAGAAAATAGAGTTTCCAGCGGTATGTCTAAAAACTAAAATTCCCTCATTTTCTAAAAATGAAAATTCAATTGGTTTAATTGAAGGTTTTTGCTCAAGGATTTTTTTCGACGAGATAAACTTCATGTCTTGAGTAAATTCACTTAAATATGCACCGGAGTAATAGTAAATAAAATTTTGATTTCCTATACCATCTGTTACAACTTTAATATCGTAAATTAAGGAAACATCATAAACTTTATCATTATAAAATATAGGATTATTTAATTGTAATTCATCTCCTTCAAAATTTATTTGATTTGTAAAAGGATTATAAGGAAGTATTTGCAAATCATCGTTTAAGCCAAATTTCAAAACGTCGTATTCGCTATTTTTTTTCCATTTAAGTGAATTTTTATTATATAAATTCAAAGAGTTTTCTTTGTAAAAAGCAATTAAAGGATAAAGTTGCTTTTTGTATAAGAATTGTTTTTTAAAAACAAATTTCCCGTTTTTGTCAAAATAAATCAAATGAAAAATATCCTCATTAAATTCTGACTCCCTCTTTTCCAAGCCTAGTGCATCACTTTTAAAAAGGTAATAAACGCCACAATATTTCCCTCTCTCATCAAAAACTTTATTAGATTTATAAAGGGATACTGGTAAGTCAAAAGGTATTTTTTTACTAAAAACAAATTCTCCATTTTTACCAAAACACAAAAATTCAAAATTTTTATAATTTGCCTTAAAACCTTTATATCCTTCATTCGCATTAAAAATAACAATCTGCAAATAATTGCTATCGGGTAATTGAAAATTTAATTTATTACCAAAATATGTATTAAAATTCATAAATTCTAATTTCCATTTCTCAATATGTATTGGGATATCTTCAAAAAAAGTTTCTTGTTTTTGGTTTATTATTTCAAATTGTTTAATTTTTTTAATAGGAAAAATAAACCATTTTTTTAGTTCGCTATCGAACTCACTTTTTAATAAATAATTAGAAGATTCATTTAAATAATCATTATAATCTAAATTGTTTTTAGTAAACTCAAAGTAATCACTTTCAACTTTATTTAGCTTAATTAGTTCCTTAGGAGTCTTTTTATTGTTAAATTCAAATTCGTAATTTTTGTTCTTTTCGATATTAATCTTAGAAATCAACTTTTTATCAATTGAAAGAAAATCTGCATGATTATCCAAAGTAATTTTTGACATTAACATCCCTTGAGATTTAGAGTTTGAAGTTCCATTGCCAGAAAAAAACTCAAGTTTCTTATTTTCTTTTTTATTAGAATTTTTTTCAATAACAGTTGCCTCTAGCCTTAAAGTTGAATATATATTAAATTGTCCGGTCTTTTCATCAATACCTATGCTACATATTTGCGGAAAGGTTTCCTCTAATTCAGCTAAATCCGTTAGCTTAAATTTTTTAGTACTTTCAATTTTTTGTGAGTAAGTAGAAATAGAAATTATTGATAAAAATAGAAAACTTAATATTCGAATCATTTGACATTTAATTGAATTGTGAAATCTAAAAGTTTTGTAAAATTAAACCTTTAAATATGGATGAATAAATTTTAATATAAATATTTTATCCAACACTCTCAATCGCCTTCAAAAGCGACCACTCATTATAGGTATTGCTCCATATTTCCCGGATCATTTACTAATTGGAAGTTTATGACCAAAGATTGGCAAAAGTATTGAGCCCAAAACACCATTTTTTTTCATCTCGAAGCTTACAATTTACTATACTTTTTCCGAAATGCAGATGGATTTTCACCGGTAACTTTCTTGAAGGTTCTGTTAAAATAGGAAAGGCTGTCAAATCCACTATCAAAACACGTTTCGGACACATTTTTATGATTCATGAGCATCAGTTTGGCTTGATTTATTCGGTAATTATTCAAAAATTCGGTAAAACTCAATTTGGTCATTTTTTTGAAATATCTACAAAAAGCGGCTGTGCTGAGATTACTCAGTTGGGCTATCTCTATCAAATCTATTTTTCTGGTATAATTGATTTCTATAAACTGATTTATCTTTCTCAGGCGTTCTTCTTCTTTTTTGTTGTATTGATTTTTAGGTATTTCTGTGTGAAGAAGCATATAGTCATTTGTTTCACTCAATATTTTGAAAATCTCCAACATACTTATAAACTGTTCAAAATAAGGCAATTCTGTTGTTTTTTTGAATTTCTCACCAATTAAGTTTTTGACACTTTTTCCAAAGGAAATGCCGTATTTCGATTTTTCAAAAAGAGTAGCGATGCTCTCAAGCTCGGGTGTGTTGAGGAGCTCGTTTTTAAGAAATTGTGGCTGAATATGCAGCACAGTTTTCAGATATTCGGTTTTTATGCCGTAATCGAAGTTGAGGTGGGGAATATATGAACCAATAAATACCAAGTCGCTCTCGTAAAAATTCCCCACGTGTTCACCCACATGTCTTTTACCTTCTGCGGCTTCAATGAATACCAGTTCGTATTCAGGATGAAAATGCCACAAGAAAAAATCATTGAGTTTTGGATTTACCAACCAATGAAAAGAGCTTTTTTCTTGATCAGGGATAATTTTTTCGAGGATTAATTTATCATTTGACACTATAATGTACTAGTTGATTTGAAAAAATGCCAGCAAAGTCAATATTGTTCAAATATAGGCAAATTTTGAGAATGTTTTCCTGATTTTTTAAGCCCAAATTTGTATATTATTTAAACATAAAATATAAATATTTATGGAAACGCCTAATATTGGAATGGTGCCTACCATGGCTCCCACTATGATACCAAATACTAATCACCTTGATATTCCTGGAAATCCGTCAACCGCCACGAGTAGTCAAATTGCTCTAAACGACCGTTCCAATGATACTCCTTTGAGGGTTTTGAGCGAAGAGGACTGGAAGTTTTGGATAGAAAACGGATATGTTATAGTAAAAAATGCAGTACCAAAAGAACAAGCTAAAGAATCTGCGGCTTTCTTATGGGAATTTGAAGAAAAAGACCCGAATGATGAGTCTACTTGGTACACTGCCCCAAGAGCCGAAATGAAGATGAAAGAATTGGGTGGCACGGGCATGGTAGAAGTGTATAACAACCAGCACTTGTGGAACAACCGCCAGATGCAGCGTGTGTACGATGCTTTTGTAGATATTTGGGGAACAGAAAAACTATGGGTAACGATAGACAGGGCTAACCTAAATTTCCCGATTCGTCCAGGATTTGAGTATAAAGGCTTTATTCATTGGGATTATGACCCAGAAACCAAACCTGTAAATGTACAAGGAGTGCTGGCATTAGCTGACCAAACCGACGAAAATATGGGTGGTTTTCAGTGTATTCCCGAACTTTACAGAACATATGACACTTGGAAACTTACCCAACCAGAAGACAGAAACCGTTTTAAACCAGATACATCTGCGTTTGAGGGAAAGTTCCACAAAGTGAAATTGGAAGCAGGAGACTTGCTGATATTCAATAGTTTAGAGCCACATGGCATTCGCCCGAATAATTCAAAAAATAAGGTACGAGTGGCTCAATACATATCAATGATGCCAGCCGAAGAAGACAACGAGGCCATGCGTGATTGGCGAGTAAATTCTTGGAAAAATCGCATTGCACCTGAAGGGTATGCTTTTCCAGGTGATCCAAGAAACTGGGAACAAACTAAGTACGGAACTGCAGAACTGAGTGAGTTGGGTAAGAAATTGTTGGGTTTGGAAAAATGGTGACATTTATTTTGTGCATCTAATGTGGCAAGTTGATTAACGCAGATTTAGAACAATCTGTGTTAATCCGTTCTGTCAGTGTCATTTGTGTTCCAATTTCTGATTATGTTTACAAAAAAATTATAGATGAAACCTCAACCTTATAAAACCCTCAATAGTGGTGTAGAAATGCCACTATTAGGCTTGGGTGTTTTTGACATGCACCACAAAGAAGCTGAACAAGCAGTGGAATGGGCTTTGGAAACGGGTTACCGATTGATTGATACGGCTTCAATGTACGAAAATGAACTGCAAATAGGTAACGCTATCAGAACGAGTTCGGTGGCGAGAGAAGAAATATTTCTGACCACCAAAGTGAACGATAAAGACCAAGGATATGCTTCTACCTTACGAGCTTTTGACCACAGTCTTGAGCTTTTACAGACCGATTACGTGGATTTATATTTGATTCATTGGCCTATAAAAGCTGCGAGAAAAGAGACATGGAAAGCTTTGGAAAAAATTTATGAATCTGGTAAAGCTCGTGCTATTGGTGTCGCCAATTATTTAGAGCCTTTTTTAGATGAACTGTTTACTTATTCAGAAATTGTTCCAGCCATTAATCAAGTAGAGTTTAGTCCGTTTTTGTATTTAGAAAACTTGAAATCGAAATGTGAGAAATTAGGAATTGTTTTACAAGCCTACACACCTTTGGTTCGTGGACTAAAAATGAACAATAATCTACTTCAAAGTTTGGCCAAAAAGTATGAGAAAACTCCTGCTCAAATAATTCTCAGATGGAGTATTCAGCACGGAGTTTCACCGATTCCGAAGTCCAGTAACTTGTTAAGAATAAAAGAGAATTTCGATATTTTTGATTTTGAAATTTCTGCAAATGACATGAAACTCTTGAATATGCTCAACGAAGATTTTAGGGTAGTTGACAATCCTATGGAGTTATTGTAAACTTAATTCAGTTTGCTCATTTCGTCCACGGTACTTATTATTTTCATGTTTGGATTCAGCTGTAGTGATTGTCCAACTATCTGCATACCAGTAAGATAGATTTTAATATTAGGAAAAGCCTCCGAGAGTTTATTTAAATAAAACTGCACATCAATCTGTGATGGAAATGAAGTAATAGCCGTAAAAAGGGCGTCGGGACTGTGTTTCTCCACAACGAACCTAACGTCTTCAAATGGTAAACTTTGCCCTAAATAAATGACCTTTTTGCCTTGTGACTTAAAAATGTAGTTGGCAAACAAAATTCCAATTTCGTGGTATTCACCTTCGGGATTAAATATTACAATTTTTTCAGCATTAGTTGTTTCGATTTTTGGAAGTTTGTCAATAGCAACAATAATTTTTTGCCTGATAAGATTGCTGATGAAGTGTTCTTGCGACGGACCAATGGAGCCCGTTAGCCAAAGTACGCCAATTTTTGAAAGAAATGGATAAATAACATTAACCATAGTTTTTTCCAATCCAAAAAAGCCTATGGTGTTGTTGATGATCTCTTCAAAAGCATCTTCGTTGAGATCAATCATTGCTATAGTTAAGGCGTTGATTTGGTCTGGAAATTCGAGTTTAGTTTCTGACAAAAAACTTACTTCTCGTTTAAGCTCTTCGTCATCGAACTTCGCTATTTCTGATATTTTGTATCCATGATCTTTAAGTACCGAGATATTTAGAATGAGTTTAAGTTCTTGATCTCCATAAAACCGGATGTTAGTATCAGTGCGTTGAGGAGCCAAAATGTTGAAGCGTTGCTCCCAAATTCTTAGAGTGTGGGCTTTTATACCCGATAACTGCTCAAGGTCTCTTATGGAATATTGACTCATTTCATTTGTAGTATTCAGTTAACAAGATAATCAACTATTTAGAAGCTAAAATGTTTAAAAGTTTTGTCTAAACTGAAAATAACGATTAGGTACTTTGCTATTTCGAAACAAAAGTACTTTAAATTGTCGGAAACATTTTCTCTAAAATAATTTTCCTGTAAGTGAAAATCCCACGTACTTTGGCGTCAACAAAAAGTTTACCCGCTACCCAACCAAATATCCACTTGCCAATGTCGTAATGAAGAATGTCCGTCATCAACACACCACCTTCAACTGCCTTAAAATGATGCTCGTGGTGCCAAATATTGTATGGCCCGAGGCGTTGTTCATCCACAAAAAACTCGTTTTCCTTCACATGTGTTATCTCTGTTATCCAGTCAAGCGGAATATTGAGCATAGGCGACACTTTATAGCTGATCATGAGACCTTCATACATTTTTTCAGGAATATCATACAGAATTTTGAAGGTCATTTCAGGTGGTGTAATCTCATTCAGGTTTTTGGGAGAAGAGAAAAAATCCCAAGCTTTTTCAAGACTAATCGGCAAAAACTGTTCGACTTTGAGGCGTTTCATCAAATAATGTTTTAGTGTAATACTCAGGCTTTAAACCAGCGGTCTATCCTCAATGTTTACAGAAATCACAAAATTGCATTCTCACAAAAAAACTCTTTGTCGGTTAATTTTGCCTTATCATCGGAAATAGAATCAATAATGTCGTTTTTATAGGATATATTTATTTTAAAATTGTAGTTTTATAAGATAATATTCTCTTAAATACTCATTCATTTATTCATAAACATCTCATGGAAAAAATAGATAAATCTCAAGTTTCTCGTAGGCAGTTTATTACCAACGCAGCCTTGATTACTGGTTCAGTGCTGGGTTCAAGCAAAATTTTCGGAGCTCCGGCCATTATCAGAGACCTTTACAAGGGCGGTTCATTGATAAAAGGCGTGCAGATAGGTGTTATCACGTATTCGTTTAGAGAAATGCCCGACCAAAGTGCTGAAGCTACACTCCAGTATATTCTAGATAGCGGCATAAGTGCCGTTGAACTCATGGGAGATCCCGCTGAAACTTTTGCAGGAAGACCGAAAAATCCCGTGGATATGCGTACTTTTTTCCCTTTGATGCGTAAAAGAAGAGAAAAACAACCATTGACAGAAGAGGAGACTAAAAAATTAGATGCCGCTGATGCTCAGATGAAAGAATACAACGCCGAAGTGAAAAAATGGAGGTCGAGTGTGCAAATGAGTAAGTTTGAGGAAGTGGGCAAAATGTATAAAAAAGCGGGTGTGTCGATATATGGTTTTAAGCCAAATGCATTCGGAAAGGAAAATAGCGACGACGATGTGGCTTACGGAATGAAAGCCGCAAAAGCTTTAGGAGCCAACCAAGTAACTTTGGAGCATCCATCAGACGATGCACAAACATTGAGACTCGGAAAATTAGCCGAAAAATATGGTATAAAAGTGGGTTACCATGGCCACGAACAACAAACCCCTACTTTTTGGGACACTGCCTTGAGCCAGTCACCAGCCAACGGTTTAAATCTTGACCTGGGTCATTTTGTAGCTGCTGGCAATATAGAGCCACTTGCTTTTGTGAAAAAAATGAATAAAAACATACTAAGTATGCACATAAAAGACCGCCAAAATGCTGCCAACGGCAAAGGAAACTTACCTTGGGGAACTGGCGACACGCCTTTGAAAGACGTATTGAATATCATGAAAGACAACAAATACAAATTCCCGGCAACGGTGGAGCTGGAATACAAAATACCAGAAGGCTCAAACTCTGTGAAAGAAGTTCAGAAGTGTTTGGAGTTTTGTAAGAATGCTTTGGGATAAGAATCTTATTTTCTTTGATAAATAAAAAGAAGAGCTTCGGCTCTTTTTTTATTTCAGAATTCCACTTTCCAATACAATTTTCCTCACTCCAGCCTCAAAAAAATAACTGATACTAAAATCGTCAAAGCATTGATTTTCAAGTACAATTATACTTGTTTTTGTTTTGGGATAATACAAATTAACCGAGGTGAAACCTTGCTCTGGCACAATACCTGTATGACCAAATTCGGTGATTTCTGATTTGTCATTTACCCTAATTCCGTAACCATAACCAATTGCTTTTTCTCCAAAAACATTGTGCTGAGACAGGATGTTGTATGAAATCATTTTCTGATAAGTTTCGGGCTTTAAAAGTTTGCCATCATGCAGTTTTTCGTTCCAAATGGCTAGGTCTGCAACTGTAGAAATCAAGCCCGCCGCAGGAATTCTATCCTTTGGAATGATATACTTTGTAATTTCTTCTTTGTTTTCTGAAAAATGAAAGCCGCTAACCAACTCATTTTGAATCAGTCGATTCGGGTACCCCGAATTTTTCATTCCAGAAACCATAAACAAGTCATTTACCGCTTTTTCGTAGGTGTTTCTGGAGACAGATTCCACTATTTTTCCTAAAAGAATATAATTTAAATCGGTGTATTTAAATGTCGTTCCTGGCTTTGTTGCCAATTGTTTTTCAAAATTGCCTATTCCAGAAGTATGATTAAGCAACTGATGAACCGAAACAGAATCGGCCCATTTCTGAGGATAATTTGGTAGATAAGTTTTGATATTTTTCTCTAAATCTATCCTTCCTTTATCTACTTCTCTTAAAACCAAAACGGCCGTAATTTGCTTACTGTTAGAGAGTAATACAAATTTACTATTCGGTTTCAACAACTCATAATTTTTTGATTTTGCTATACCAACAGCCTTTTGATAAACAGTTTTACCGTTTTGAGAAACGGAAACTACGCCATTGAAAGACCTTGGTTGCTTGAGATTTAAGAGACTGTCAATTTTAGATTGTAAATGAGTTTGAGCAAAGGCAATATTTGCTAAAAAACTAAAAACCAAAATGATAATTCTTTTCACAATTCGTTAATTTTAAACCTCCAAATCCAAACCTTCCGCATCAATCTTCTCCACTTTTCGCCCCATTTTTTTCTGAATAATGTAGAAATGGTGTTCCTCTTCATCGGTCACTAAGGAAATGGCTTCTCCGTTTGCATTTGCTCGACCTGTGCGACCAATACGGTGAACATAATCTTTGGGCGAGCGAGGTAATTCGTAGTTAATAACCGTCGGAAGTTGTACTATATCTATCCCTCTTGAAGCAATATCAGTGGCCACCAAAACATTGATTTTGCCTTTTTTAAATCCACTTAAAGCCTCACTTCTAGCACTTTGAGATTTGTCACTGTGTAAGGCCGAAGCATTTATGCCATTTTTTTTGAGTTTGGCCACCACGTTGTCTGCTGTGCGTGTGCTGGATACAAAAACCAGCACCTGATGCATATTTTGGGAAATAATGAGATGACGCAAAAGCGGCCCTTTTTTCTCTGGTTTTACGATATAGGCTGTTTGTTTTATCAAATCCAGATTCAGTACTTCTGCCTCTATTTCAATAATTTCGGGGTCATGTAGTACGGAAGATTTTATTTTATCCAACTTGGGGTCAAGTGTAGCCGAAAACAGCAGATTTTGCCTTTTGGCAGGAATCAATCTCAGAATATCAGCCATTTCGTCCTGAAAACCCATATCGAGCATTTTGTCGGCTTCGTCGAGTACCAAAATTTCTATTTTACCCAAATGTATAGAGTTGGTAGAAACCATATCGAGTAACCTTCCAGGGGTAGCCACAAGGATTTCAGTATTTCTGAGTTTGACCATTTGCTGGTTCAATGGCACACCGCCAAAAACGGCCAGATTTTTTGGTGCAATGGGCAAGCCCACTGAAAATGAACTAAATACCACACTTATCTGCATGGCCAGTTCACGCGTGGGAGCCAAGACTAGCACTTTTAGATGTAAGTTTCGAGAAGGTTTTTTCTGTTGAAAAAGCTCCAAAATGGGCAAAACAAAACTAGCAGTTTTGCCAGAACCAGTTTGGGCTTTGGCCTGTAAATCTTTTCCTTTCAGAATTACCGGAATGGCCTGTTGCTGAATGGGATACGGCTCCGTATATTCCATCTTTTCGATGGCATCTAGCAAAGGTTTCGATAGTCCGAGCGATTGGAAAGACATGTTTTGTTTTTTCTACAAAGGTAGAGCGATTTTTCAAATCGCTCATCATAATTCCGATAATCCGCCAAACGTAAAGCGTTTTTTCAAATCACTAAGATCAAATATCGGAATAATTCAATTTTTCACGATTTGTAAAATCGTGTTCCGCACTTTGGATTATAGTTTTTACCTGTATATTCTAAAGAGAGCATTTAGTTTTTACCTGTATATTTTAAATGGTAAGTTTAATTTTTACCTGTATATTTTAAAAGGAAGAAAAGTTTTAAAGATAAATACTTGATAAATAATTGATTACAAAAGAAATCAGTTTGAGAAAAATCTACGAATTTTAGAACGAATTATTACTAATTCTCTTAAAACTCCTTTCTAAAAATAATCATATTTTGATTTTCTTATAAATTCCGAACGATTTAAGAAAATTGTACTACATCACCGTCAAAACGCTCTCCAATCCCACACCTCTAGAACCCTTAACAAGAATATAAGTATTTGCAAAAGCCTTTTCTATCAGCCAATTATGTAAAGAAAACTTATCCGTAAAATAGTAGGCTTTGGGTAAATGGCATAATGCATGCTGCATGTTTTCGCCATAAAGTACTACGGTGTCAAAGTCTTGTTCGGAAACTAATTTGCCCAAAGTTTCATGCTCAGCTTGGCTGTATTCACCCAGCTCAAACATGTCGCCCAATATCACCACTTTTTGTTTTTCAGTTCTCAGATTTCCGAAGTTTTTCACCGAAGCCGCCATAGACGATGGGTTGGCGTTGTAAGCATCCATAAGGAACGAATTACTGCCTTTTTCAATTACTTGCGAGCGGTTGTTGTCGGGATTGTATTCGGCAATCGCTTCTGCGGCATCATGATTACTTATTCCGAAATAATGACCAATGGCAAAAGCAGTTTGCATATTGTCAAAATTGTATTTTCCGCCGATGTGTGTGATGTATATTTGCTCACTATCAGGTGTTTGGAATTCAACCGTCGGACTTTCAGCCGTCATTTCAAGGGCGAATTCATCTGCTCCATAATAGACTACCAACATCATATTTTTTTCTTTGGCCAAACTCACAATATTATCATCCGTTTGGTTTACAAAGGCTGTTCCTCGATTGGTTTTCAAGAAATCAAAAAGCTCACCTTTTCCTTTTCTTACACCAGCCTCTCCACCAAAACCTTCTAAATGAGCCTTGCCGAGATTGGTGATAAACCCAAAAGTAGGCTCACAAATACCACAAAGCATCTCTATTTCCTTCTGGTGATTGGCTCCCATTTCTATCACCGCCATTTCGGTATCTACGGGCATTTCTAGCAAAGTCAATGGCACACCAATGTGGTTGTTGAGATTGCCTTTTGTTGCATGAACTTTATATTTTTTGCTTAAAACCCTTGTTAAAAGCTCTTTGTTGGTCGTTTTTCCGTTCGAACCCGTCAGTCCAATTAAAGGAATATCGAAAGTTTTTCTATGAAAATTAGCCAATTTTTGCAGCGTTTCTAGTACATCGTCTACCAAAATGCATTGTGGATTTTGGGCATGTTCTGTTTCGTCCACTATGGCATAGCTAGCACCTTGAGCTATAGCTTGTTCTGCAAAATTGTTGGCGTTGAATTTCTCGCCTTTCAAAGCAAAAAACATTTGTCCCACGCCTATTTTTCTGGTATCCGTTGTGATGCCCTTACTTTCCTTAAATTTCTCGTAAATTTCTGCTATTTGCATTTGCTCGTGTTTTCGATATCAAAGTTCTACCTTTTTGTTTAATTTCGTGGCATCCTTAACCAAAAATTGTGGCTGATCATTTCAAAACATTTTTACAAACCGCGGGTCATTTACTCAAAATAGAGTCAGATGAGAGAGCTATAAAGGCCATAAGTTTTGTAAAAGAACTTGAGGAATCTTCTGACATTCAGCCAGAAATATTGCAACAAGCCAAAGAGCAATTGCGAAAATATTTTGAAGGAAATCTAAAAGAATTTAGTTTAAATCTTGACGCAGACGGCACTGATTTTCAGAAAAAAGTTTGGGCGTTACTATACAAAATTCCTTATGGCAAAACCTGGACTTACGCCGACATGGCCAATAAACTCGGCGACCCCAAAGTGATAAGAGCGGCAGCTTCGGCCAATGGCAAAAACCCAATTGCCATAATAATTCCTTGCCACAGAGTAATCGGCACCAACGGCAGCCTTACTGGCTATGCTGGAGGATTGGAAAACAAAAGATATCTGCTTGACTTGGAAAATCGTGTGGCCAATGGTGTGATGGAATTGTTTTGAACAATTAGCACACGGATTTTACGGATAAGACACGGATTTTTTATTATTTACGACAAGGTCTCAAAAGACGTAAAGAATTAATCACTCCTGCCTGTGTCTAAAATTAGTCTTGAATGTTTCCTTCCTCAAAATAAAAAGATTTCTTTTGGCAAATTTCTTTTGTCAAAAGAAGTTCTGAATCGTTTTAATAAAAATAGACTTTGAAGAATTATCTTTGCATTCCAATATTTCACCAAAAAGCCAAAGAATGAAAACGCTCATTTTCTCAATCATATTCCTTTTTTCTCTAAAAACTTTCGCTCAATCAGATACCATTACGGCAGCAACAGCCAAAAACTATATCGGAAAAGAAGTGGTTTTAAAAGGTATTCTAAAAGGCGTGAAGCCATATTCAGATCGCAACGGAAAAGACATTCTGTTTTTGGATATTGACGAAGCTTTTCCAAACTCTGAAATTGGCGTAACGGTTTTTCCTGATGCAGTGCCAGAGGTAAAAATCACCAAAGAGGATGTGGGTCGAACCGTATTTATTTCAGGAATAGTGCAAGACTATAAAGGGAAGCCGAGCTTGCCTATAAGCGAAGGCAAGCAGTTTAGGTTTAAGGAATAAAAAAACCGCCAGCTGAAGATTAATCAATTGACGGCTCTGAAATACTGAATTTCCTACAATTCCTTTATTCTGATATTTTTAAATGAAACCTCATTTCCGTGGTCTTGAAGACCGATTTTACCTTTTGGGTATTTGCCAAACCCTTCCCACGTTTTAAATTTGCTGTCTGCCACCATTGCCTCCCATTCTGGCCCAGCAGTTGGATAGGTCACCGCTAAAACGCCGTTTTGCCAAACAGTTATTTGGTTGTTTAACTTCTTGATTTTGACCTTATTCCACTCCCCAGCTAGCTTTCCTTTTGAAGCTGACGGTATCATGTCATAAAGAGAACCCGACTTGCGGTTGCCGTTTTTTCCTTGCTTTGCATCTGGGTGACCTTCGTCGTCTAATACCTGTATTTCAGGGCTCGTGAGGTATGGAGTGCTAAACTTAGCATCTTCATAAACACCATAAAAAATCCCACTATTTCCGTTTTTGGCAATTTTCCAGTCCAATTCCAACTCAAAGTTTTCATAAGCTTGATCAGACACCAAATCGTTTACTTTATAATCGCTCTTTGCTGCGTTGTCAAATACAAACGCTCCATCCACAATTTTCCATTTGGCATTTACTGGCTCGCCAGCATGGTTGTAGATATGCCAGTTTTTGAAGGATTTTCCGTCACTGAGTTTTACCCACTTGCCTTTTTTCTGAGCAAAAGCAAATGCCGAAACTAGCATGAAGGACATAAGAACTAAAATATTCTTTTTCATTTATTCGTTTTTTTATTAGTTGAACAAGCACAAATATATGTTTTATTTCAATAAACTAAATAAATTATTTTAATAAGTCTTTCCCATATTATTCCTGCCTTCGAGACGCTCTAATGTAATTCTAATTTGGCAGAACGCCGTTTTCTCTATAACTTGTGACAATTTCAACACAAAAAATGGCGGCAGTTTCGAGAAGAAATTTTTTTGAAAGTTTGTTTGAAACTTCACAGACTAGGTTGGAGGTAAATTCCAGCTTAGACGAGTACACACAGCCACTCAGTAGACTTCAGGTGCAGCATTTGTTGAGAAGAGCCACTTTTAGTTTGTCCAACAATATTATAGACAAATTTGTGGGCAAAACAGCCTCTTTTGTTGTTGATGAATTATTTGCCAAAGCAGACGCCAACATCAATCCAACACCTCCTTTTTTTGCCAATGACTATATTAAAAACCCAGGGAATCTTACTGGTAAACAAAGAGAAGAAGCGGAAGCGAAAAAATCGCTTTTGGTGGGAGATTATAACCTCGCCCTAGGAGAATGGTGGGTAGGTGTAATGAAGAAAGACACCGAGAGCTTTTTAGAAAAAATGGTTCTTTTTTGGCATGACCACTTCGCTACGCAGTTTGCTAGCTGCGACAATATCCCGTCTATCTCGATGTATCGTCAAAACGAGTTGTTTCGGAAAAACTATGCTGGTAATTTCAGAACACTCTTAGAGCAGATTTCTATAGATGGAGCCATGCTCAAGTATCTCAACGGCAACGAGAATATCAGCGAGTCGCCAAATGAGAATTATGCAAGGGAGCTGATGGAGCTTTTTTCACTCGGTGTAGGCAATTACACAGAGCAAGATATCAGAGAGGCGGCCAAAATACTCACAGGCTGGAAAGTAAACATTTTTCTTGATGAAGGCACCCCGTACAAAGCATATTTAAATGCCAACCAATTTGATAAAACTTCTAAACTTTTCATGGGAGAGGTTTTTCAAGTGAATTATGAGATAAATGAGCAAAATGTCTTTAAGAATTCTGTTCAAAAACTTATTGATGTAATATTGGCCAAGAAGGGACTTGTTTCGGCTAAGTATTTGAGCAATAAGCTTTATCAATATTTTGTGTATGCCAATGTACAAAAGACCGATACTGCGGTAGTGGACCAAATGGCTAAGCTAATTATAGACAATGGGTTTGAATTAAAACCGATGCTGAAAAAGCTATTTAAGAGCCAACATTTTTTTGATGATCTCAACATTGGGAATCAAATAAAATCGCCTGCGGAAACCATCGTAGCTTTGGTAAAGCACATAGATTACAACGATCGTTACGCAAGAAACATAATGGCGGCGTTGGGTTTAGAACTTTTCAATCCTCCCAATGTGGCGGGCTGGAGAGGTTATAGAGCTTGGGTGTCTACCAAAACACTGCCTACCACCATTCATTTTTTGAAAGAAATAATAAACAACAACTCAAACACTCGGCTGGCAGATTGGGCGTTGAGCATTGAGGGAAGCGGTGATGTCCACATTCTTACCGAGCGATTTGTAGAGTTGTTTTTGGCCAGACCAGTGTCTGAAGATAGATTCAAGAAGTTTAAAAATACGTTTTTGGGTGGAGCACCTGATTATGAATGGTACGAAATCATCAAAAACAAAGAACAAGCTGGGCAGAGAGTTAGGAGTTTCCTTTTCGAGATTATCAAAGCACCAGAATATTTCTTATTTTAGAAAATGATAAAAAGAAGAGATTTCATAAAGCAATCCACCATGGGTGTTGGGGTAGTTACCAATCTATCTCTTGGCAAAATGCGTGTGAGTGCATTTGATCCATCCAATGTCAATACCGAAAACGATAATATTCTTGTAGTTATTCAACAGTTTGGCGGCAACGATGGCATGAACACCATCACTCCTTACGAGTGGGAGTCTTATTACACACTTTACAGACCCAAGCTTCATATACCAAGAAACGTTGTGGAGCCTATCAGCAAAGACCTTGGCATGGCCATGCACCCCAACCTCAAACGAGGGCCTAAAAACGGGATGTTGGGCATGTTTAATTCAGGCAAATTGGCAGTAATGCATGGGCTCGGTTATCACAATCCCAACTATTCTCATTTTAGATCTACCGATATTTGGCTTAGTGGAATAGCTCCCAACAACGATACAGAACCTTTAAAAACGGGTTGGTTGGGTAGGTATTTTGATAGAGGAAGGCCATCAGAGAAAAGCGACAGCCCATTTTGTTTGCAAATAGGGCAGAATCCCTCGCTTATGTTTTTGGGAGAAAGCGGCGAAAAATCAATAGTTTTAGAAGATGCAGAGCAGCTCTACAGCCAAGCTCAGTCGGTGGAGTCCAACAAAATAAATGTTGGCGGATCAGCCTATTTTCTGAATGAATTTGATTATATAAACAAAGTAGGTTTAGAGGTAAACGAATATTCTAGAGTAATAAAGACAGCGTTTGATAATGGAAAAAACATTGAAAAATATGCTGATCAACCGCTTTCGAATCAACTCAAATTGGTGGCGAGACTCATCAATGGCGGACTAAAATCTAAGGTATATTTTGTAGAGCATCATGGCTATGACACGCACTCAAATCAGGGTGTATTAGACGGTGTTCATTCTAGATTATTGGCCGAACTGAGCGAAGCCATCAGTGCGTTTCAGTCTGATATAGAGCAACTTGGCCATGCATCTAAAGTTGTAGGAATTACCACTTCGGAGTTTGGGAGGAGGCCGTATGAAAACGGAAGCTTAGGTACAGACCACGGCACGGCAAACATTGGCTTTGCATTTGGAGAGGGAGTAAAAGGTGAAATATTTGGGTATCATTTTGCTTTTTTGCCTTTCAGAGACTTTCAGAATTTGTGGTTTCGTACAGACTTTCGAAGTATTTATTATGAAATAATGGTGAGTTGGTTTGGGCAAACGGCAGAATATGCACAGTATGTTTTAGGGTCAAAATTTGCCTATATAGAAGAGAAAGGATTCCTAAAATCTACCAAGCAGGATATCACTTTGCCACCACCACCAGATGTGCCCAAGGTAAGTCAGGATATAAATAATCCTGAGAATCCGATGAACCCGAAAAACATAACCGAACAAGATAAATTTACACTCTATCCTAATCCTGTGCAGGGCAACACTGCTTTCTTGAATATGCGGCTGTATTTTCAAGGTGCAGTGCGGATTGTTCAGACTTATGTAAACGGCCAAGAAATGGGTTTAATACACGAAAAAACCTATCAAGCAGGCCTGCACAATGTATTTCTAGAGCTCAAAGGCGGTCCAGGGCTTTATCTGCTTCGTATAAAAGTCGGCAAGAGGAATCACTTTGTTAAGTGTTTGAAGATATAGTTTAGTTCTAGTCAAAGGTGTTATAGGTTTTTAATGATACGAAACCATCATAATTATTAAGAATCTCCCCATATAATTTACTATCCTCTCTTGTTATTTTCGGACTAGCTTTTCCTTCTAAAATACTGATGGTGGAGTTTGCTAGTTCCTTCTCGCTTATTGGTTTACCATCTAACATAAATAGAATCTTACTACTCTTCTTGAAGTCAAATTCAAAGAAGACACTTTCCATGTTTTCTCTGTGAACTACTACTCTATTTAAAGTATTTCCATTAAGATCTTCAAATTCAATCCTTTGGATTCTTTTCTTTGGTAGGTTAAGGTGCTTAACAATCACCTCTTTTTCAATTAATATTTCTTTTTCACTCGTTAGAACAAAATCTTGCATCGTCAGTAATTCAAAATACCCATCGCTGGCTTTTTCTCCATATTTCTTGAGGGCTGTTTCATTTTCAGGTCTGAGAATTTTAGGCATTAAGCAAACTTTTGGATTTATTCTTGTCAGAATTTCTGCTGGATATTCTTTGCCATTAATAATAACCAAAGGATTTTCTCCTAAAAAATTGGTCTCATATACGGTTCTTATCTCTTTTTTCTGATTTAAAGTTGTAACCTTTTCAACTATTTTACTACCAAGTATTTCATACTTTCCTGACTTTTCCATGGCTTTAAACCAGGAATTATTCAAAGATATTTTAGTTTCTTTGGTTTTCAAGATTCCTTCGAAAACCAATGATTCATCCATTCTGTGAGGTTTTGAATTGGTTTCGCTTTTTAGTTTTATCCAATGACGCATTTCCTCCAAAGCAAAGGTTTGACTTTGGTTTCCGAATAACACTTTTGCTTTCGTTAAATTCCCCTTTAGGTCAGTTTCGAGAGCTTTTAATTCAAATTCAAATCCATTCTCAGAGAAATATGCCTTGGCTTCTTCTGCGGCTTTTAAAGTCAGTTTATCTGGATAAACTGTGAAATTAATCACATCGGAGCTATGGCTGATGATTGACGATTCGGAGTTTATGCTGAAAGTATTGTGTTTACTTTTGGGCAAATTGCTTTTGTTTACCAATAAATCTTTAGATCCAAAGATGACAGAAATTTGAGATTTTTTGAAGTTTCTATCATAAGCTTCGATGTTAAAAAAAGCACCATTTTCTCCCATTTTTCTGTAATTTTTCATATCAAAAACCTCAGATTGAGTCATTTCTTTGGTTTTCAAATGTTTGATGACCAACCCTAATTTTGTAAGATTTCCATCAGAATCTGTTTCTTCTTCAGTAATGATTAATTCAAGATTTCGCTTTTTAAATTCTTTGTTTACTTCTTTTATCGTGTTTGTTGTCAGTGAGTTAGGGTTTACTTCATAATGAAATCCATTATAGTTTACAGTGGTCAGGTGATTCAGCGTGATGTTGCTTGGTGACATTCGCAATGACTTTCCAAAGCCCCAAGTGGTATAGTTTTTATCTGCTTTTAACGTTAATGGATAAGTTTTTACATCGACTTTGTTTACAATTGCAGTATCAGTTTTGTCTTTAAATACCGTTACAGTTTTTTGTTTAGCGAATGCCATTATGGCCAGAGCTAACACAGGAACACAGATAGAATAGAGTGATTTTTTCATTTTTACAGTTGGTTTTGTGAATAAGAAATTTATCCTTTCTGAAAGTGGTAATTTGCCTATTTGATGAACAAACTCGAATTTATTTGACACACAAAGTTTTAAAAGTAAATTGGCGTATTCTTTTGAGTCATGAGTTTTGGCAATCGCCTCATCTACCTCAAACTCGTGTATTTCCTTTAGAGAATTTTGGATGAAATAAGCTACGGGGTTGAACCAAAAGAATACTTTGTATAAAGCTGTAATTAGGAGGTCGATGCTATGGTGTTTTTTAAAGTGCAATTCTTCGTGCTTAATCACCAATGTTTTTTCGAGTG
Organism: Lacihabitans sp. CCS-44; assembly: GCF_024343735.1. Taxonomy (GTDB): domain Bacteria; phylum Bacteroidota; class Bacteroidia; order Cytophagales; family Spirosomataceae; genus Leadbetterella. The sequence continues at coordinate 232,009 of NZ_RJUE01000060.1, read as the reverse complement.
GATTTAGGTTTGTGGCATCTATAAAAATGTTGTTAAAAAAAGAAGCATTTGTAAACTGGTCAGTAGCATCAAAGATTTTCAAATTTCCATCCTTTTCAAAAGACATTTTTGAAATTATGGACCCAATTTTCAGTATGTTTTTTAGAAAAATGAAAGCAAAAACAAATACGCCAATTGTATATAAAATTAACAAAATTTGAGCTGACGAAACTGATGTGTCCTCAATTTTTGCTCCTTCTGTGAATGGTTTTTGTGGAGTTGTAACCTCGAAAGTCTCTATAGTTTGCTGATTTGCAGGGGCAGATTGTGGTTCGTAGTATTTTATGATTTCTTTTTCGAAAGTTAAAATTGGTATAGCTATGCTTAAAGCCAAAGAAATCAACAAATATAATCGGTTGATTGTATGAAATGTGAATTTACTGAAAATGAAATAATATAGTCCGTAAAAGACCGTCATGCAAACTGAGGATTTTAGCAGGAATTCCATGATGGATTATGTTTAAAAATTGTCAATCATTCGTTTTATTTTATCTATCTCCTCGTTCGTTATATTTTCTTTTTTTACCATAAAAGAGAGCAAACTTTCAGGAGAATTGTCAAAATAATCAGCAAATACTTTTTTGAAAGTTACCTCTTTGTATTGCTCTTTTGTAATAATCGGGAAGTATTCATGGGTTTTACCATAAGCCTTGAATCCCAAAAAGCCCTTACTTTCTAAAAGCCTCACCACCGACGAAATGGTGTTGTAGGGTGGTTTGGGTTCGTCTGGTAATTTTTCAATAATATCTCGAACTAGGCATTTGCCTATATTCCAGATTATTTGCATTATTTTCTCTTCTGTTTTTGTAAGTTCTTCTATCATGAAGTAAATGTAAAACTAAAAATCCAGTTTTACAACTGTTTTTTCAGTTATTTAATTTAAAATTCAGTTTTTTAAGCTTAATGTGCTTATAATGAAAGTATTAAATCTTTAAATTGGGTAGAATGAAGATAATATTTCTCTTTCAATGTGCTAGAGCTAGCTACAATGAATCCTCAGCTAAAAAAACTGACCTTGCCCATACTTACACTTGGTACACCTTTCCTTTTCCCAAAGTCGGTTTCGCCACCACATAGAGCTTCGTTGGCTAGCGTGGCAAAAAGTACGGCTTCTTTAGCGTCTCCATCTATGCCAATGTCGTCTGTTTTTAGAAATTTTGTATTCGGCATTTTCTTTTGTAAAAAACTTACAATCAATGGGTTGTGCATACCACCACCACTCATAAATACCTCAGAAGGTAATTCGTTTTCTGAAATCGAGAAAACACAATCCGTTATGGTTTCGGCAGTAAGTTGGCAAAGCGTGGCCATGATGTCTTCTTTAGAAAGCTCTTTTGAGTTAGTTTTTTCTAATGCGGATTTTAAATAGGCTAAATTAAAAACCTCTGGCCCAGTAGTTTTGGGTAATTTCCCTTTAAAAAAATCGTGGTTTTTTAATTCTAAAAGGAGGGTTTCTGATACTTTTCCTTTTGAGGCTATTTCGGCATTGTTGTCGTAAGGAATCCCGAAATGCTTTTGCACATAAGCATCCATGATGGTATTTCCTGGACCTGTATCGGTGGCAAAAACTTTTTCAGGATTTAAATCTCCGCTCAAGAACGTGAAGTTAGATATACCGCCCATATTGAGCAAGATTCTGTTTTTACCTTTTTCCGAGAAAATTAGATAGTCGCCATAAACCGCCAAGGGAGCACCTTCACCTCCTGCAGCACAATGTTTTTGCCTGAAGTCAGACCACGTAATAATGCCTGTTTTGACGGCCAAATGGTCGCCATCGCCTATTTGTAGCGTTGCGTTTGGGAATTTCTCTATTTTATGTTGGATTTTGGGAGCATGAAAAACTGTCTGTCCATGGCTGGCGATACAATCGACGTCAGAGTTTGGAATTCCCCATTTCGCCAAAAGTTGATTCACTATTTCTCCATGAAGGTTGCCAATCCAAGGATTTAGCACGCAGAGTTGCTGAAAATCAATTTCTTTTTTCGCAAATATCTTTCTGATTTCAACTTTTACATCTTCTCCAAAAGGTACTGTTTCAAATTTCAATACCTTGACTTTCGTATCCAATCCGCTTCCTTGGTACTCACAAAGTGCCACATCCAGCCCATCCATAGAAGTACCCGACATCAAGCCAATGATTTTTCTCGTTGGCTTTTGTGCTATTTCATATAGTTTTTGGATGTTTTTGTTCATTTTCCTAAGAGTTCTTCGACAAATATAATTTTAAGTAATGAATATTTAAGTTTTGTATTCCTAATTAACCAAGTATTTTAAATACATTTCGTTAACATGGTCTTATTAAATGGCGTAATTTTTGCTAGATATTAAATAAAAACTGAATCCAAATGTTAAAGTATTTTATTCTATTGTTCTTTTTATCATTTCGAACCTTCTCCCAAATAAATAGTACTGAAATCGTTTGTAATAATTCAGATTATCAGCATAGTAATGCTTCTTATAAAGACAAAAACGGCAATGAATACCTTCTATATACTTCGGAAAATTCAATCGATAGTACATATTCAATGATACTTCAAAAATGGGATAAAAATGATTCTAAGGTTTTCCAAGACTGCGGAGTAAAGTTATTATCAGTCAGTAGAAACAGTTTAAACGATCCTGAAAAAAGAAATTATTTTAATTATCCAATTAGTGCAAATATTCAAGTTGATGATTCTTCAAACATTTTGGTAGTATTAAATATAAATACCAGTGCATTCAATCTAGATTCTTTATTTACTTTAAGTGACATTTATCTTTTTAAGTTTGATTCGCTCGGGGTCTCAAAGTGGGACTCTATGGGTATTAAATTGAATACTGATGTTTTAAATGGTACTGTTGAAAATTTTGAAACTTTAAAAAATGGCAGTTGTCATGTATTACTTACTTCTAAATTATTTTATCCAAATAGCATAACTGAATCCAAATATATTATTGTAAATAATAAGGGGAATAGGGTTTACGAAAATAACCAAGCAATTGTAGTAGAAAGGACATATAGCCAAAGTTATAGTTTTTTAAAGGATTTTTACTTGTTCAAATTAAATGATGTAATTTTTGTGTCTAGCTTGATTTATAACTCAACTACCGAATTTACAATTAGTACAAGAAAATTCTATCCTTCAGGAACATTTGATGAATCATCAATTGATATTATCACTGATGAATACTCTTTAAATAGAATTGATATTCAAGGTGAGAATGTGATGGTTATTTCTCAAAAAGATTCTAAGGGCGAAATCAGAAAATTTAATTTTATTGATGGATTTGATGAAACACCAACATTCGTTATTGAGAAAATGCCAGAAGAGATATTTACAAATAATCAATATCTTATATATGCAGTTGGTGATAGTATAAATATTTTAAATCGAATTCAGAAGGTTGATTCTTCTGGTATAAAGTATTTTGGATTAGCAGGCATTCCAGTTAAAAATAGCTTAGTAAGTTGGTCTGAAGCTTCTAATGCAAACGACTTTCTCCTATTTCCAGATTCCTCAATTGGCTATGTGCAAACACACAATACAATATTAGGTACAAATGCAGGCTTTATAACATATCTAAAACTTACAAATAAAAATAAGATTCAACATTCTGAATTAAAAGTTAATGATCCATGTGAAGATGTGAATGAATATCTTATTAAGGCGTTTATCGATGATAAAGATAGCTCGTTGAATTTATATTACTACCAAGTTAACAGACCAATTCTCAGGCAAAACTTTTATAATTTTCCTTTGCCGCCAGCTACTTTTTGTCCACCAATTAGCGTACAAATTAACAGAAATTAATCCTCCTTCGCCCAATCAAATCGCTGGTCAGGAGAAAATTTCCAAGGAGCCATGTTGGTTTCAAGATTTTGAAACATCATGTTCCAGCTTTGAGGGGCTTGGCTTTCTTCCATTACACGGTAGCGGCGTAGTTGCAAGATAATATCAAGCGGGCTAATCATCACAGGGCATTCCTGCACGCAGGCGTTGCAACTTGTGCAAGCCAATATTTCTTCGTCTGTGACATAGTCTCCCAGCAGTGATTTCTCGTCTTTGTACTCGTTGCCATTTTTTATCCAGCCTTTTTGGATGTCTTCTAATCTATCTCTGGTGTCCATCATTATTTTACGAGGCGAAAGAGCCTTACCTGTAATATTAGCAGGGCAGGCGGAGGTGCAGCGGCCGCATTCAGTGCAGCTGTAGGCATCCATCAGGTTTTTCCAAGTGAGATCTTCCACATCTTTTGCACCAAATCGACCTACTTCTGCTGGAGTTTCGGGAGCTTGTTCTAGACCCAACATTATTTTCACTTCCGTACTTACGGTTGGCATGTTGCTCATTTTGCCTTTTGGATTGAGGTCCGAAAAATATGTATTCGGAAACGCCAAAGCTATGTGGAGGTGCTTAGAATAAGTAACATACAAGGCAAAAGCCATAATGCCCAATATATGAAACCACCAAGCCGCTCTCTCAGCAAAGATGAGCATACCATCAGAGAAGTTATCCATAATAGGCACCAACCATTGGCTGATTACAAAAGAACCCGTAATGGCCTCAGCAAAATGACCCACACCTCGGCTTTGTAAAACTGCATCTGCGGCGTTCATTTTTAAAAATGCGGCCATCAATATAATCTCGAAAACCAAGATAATGTTACCATCTTTCACTGGCCAGCCTTTCATTTCACGGTGGCGGCTTTCCTGCAAACGCTCCACTTTGGTTATGTTTCTTCTGATTAAGAACACCACACAAGCAACAATTACCGCCAAAGCGAGTATTTCAAAGAAATTTATCAAAAACGAATAAAGTCCACCCAAAGGCTCTAGAAATATACGATGTGTACCTAAAAGTCCGTCCAAAACGATTTCTAGCACCTCAAGATTGATGATTATAAAGCCAACATAAACTGCTAAATGCAGAATGGCCACCATGGGTTTGGCAAACATTTTTTTCTGTCCAAAAGCCAGCAAAAGCATATTTTTTAGCCTTTGACCAGGGTTATCGTATCGGTTTTCAGCTTTTCCCAACAGTATGGTTTTCCTAATCAGGTTTACTCTGCGACCAATAAAATATGCAGCAGTGGCTAATGCAATCAAAAACAGAATTTGAGGAAGAATATTCATAATGTCTATATTTAGAATAATAGTATGCGTGCATACCATATACAAATATCAAGAAAAAGTGTAACAAAACAAACGGTCTAAAAATAATTTATTTTTTTTTAGTTGAAATTTGTTATTAAAAACTTTTTCCCTAATTTTGCAGTCCCAAACGGGTATCGATACACATCGGTAGGTGGTGAAATCACTTTGGTGATGTAGCTCAGTTGGTAGAGCAAAGGACTGAAAATCCTTGTGTCGGCGGTTCGATTCCGTCCATCACCACAGAAGTCGACTCGAAAGAGTCGACTTTTTTTGTGCCTTTTGAGTGGCTGAATCCTATTTTTTCTCATACAACTTATATCTTTATCTTAATAGGCATTCTCAAATTTTATAGTTTCAATTTCCCTATACACGAAACTATTTTCAATTTTCCTAACAAGTCCATTCTATATTCGCGTTTGCCATTCTCCTAATTTCTTCTAAATTTGTTAAGACAAAAGAATTTTAAGATATTCAACCAATACAAGATATGAAGCTAATTTTCAACTTATTGCTGCTTTTGTTTGTTGGAGCAAACATTTTCGCCCAAGGTCCAAAGGTTCTAATTGTAACAGCTCATCCCGACGACGAAACGATGTTTCCAGCAACCGTTTTTAAGATTACTCGTGAGCTGAAAGGAACTGTAGATTTGGCCTTAATAACAGACGCTTCGGGTGGATATAATGGATTGATAGCTTCAACTTACTATGACAAAAATCTTACGGATTCGGCGACGGGTAGGGTGGCATTACCTCTGCTTCGTAAAAAAGAATTGATGTGTGCTGGAGAAGTGATGGGCATCAGAAATTTTTTCTTTTTTGACCAACTGGATGATTTTTACCAGATAGATCCCAAGCCATTTTTCGAAGGAAAACGTTGGGATATGGCCTTTTGTGAGAAAAAACTGAACAAAATTCTGGAAGACGGAAAATACGATTATGTGTTTTGTTTGGTGCCGAGTGCCGAGCAACATGCTCATCACAAAACAGCCAGTATTTTGGCCATCAGAGCAGTCAGAAACCTAGATTCAGCCAAAAAGCCGATTGTATTGGGTGGTAGGGCTTTGAACAAAAGTTACACATATAGTTTTGATATGTTGGATGGATTTCCCGAGACCAAAGTCTCTACCAAAGCTCCAGTCTTTTATTTTGATAGGTCCTTTGGATTTGGCGAAAACAACAAACACAGCTATATGATAGTGGCAGATTGGGTAAAAGCTTGTCATAAATCACAAAGTGGCGACATGAACGGCTCAATGCACAAAGGCGAATTGGAGACGTTTTGGTATTTCGACATAAACGCAGAAAGTGGCATCGAAGCCACTTCCAAGTTTTTTGAGAAAATTCGTAAGTCGGGTTTTGAAACCAAATAGTATTATAAAACTCCCAAATGCCCTTTTACAAGAGTTTTGGCCAAAAGCGTAAACTTTATAAAGTCTGGCACTCGTACTCTTTGCGTTTGGATTTTAGCTGCCGAGGTTTGTTTGATTCTTTTGAAGAGTTTTAGATAATAAACATAAGCCAAATAGACACCAGAGCGGGCTCCCACGGGTAAGTTTAGGATTCCTCTGAGTGCATTATCAAAGTCAATTTGTATATCTTTCTCGATTTCTCTTTTGGCGTATGCGGAGAAATTACTCATATCTATCTGAGGAAAATACACGCGACCGCGTTCTTGATAATCGCTTTTTAGATCCCTCAAAAAGTTGACCTTCTGAAAAGCTGCCCCAAGGCTTCTTGCATCCGTTTTTAGGCTGTCATATTGCTCTTCATTGCCTTCCACAAATACTTTAAGGCACATTAAACCCACTACTTCGGCAGAACCATAAATGTATTCTTTGTACTTGCTGTCGTCGTACACTATTTGGCCAAGGTCCATTTCCATACTATATAAAAATGCATCGATTAGCTCACGGTCAATTTTATATTGACGTACTATTTTTTGGAATGAATGAAGAATAGGGTTTAAACTTATACCTGTTTCTATGGCTTCGTAGGTATCAGACTTGAACTTGTCCAGGAGATATTTCTTATCAAATTGATGAAAAGTATCTACGATTTCATCGGCAAATCGAACAAACCCATATATTCCATAAATAGGTTCATGAAAACGCTTGGTGAGCGTTTTTATACCCATCGAAAAAGACGTGCTGTAAAGCTCAGTGACGAGCTTACTACATCCGAAAGTTGATTTTTCATACAATGAAAACATTCTTAAACGGGGTTTTAATGATTTTTAGAAATATACTCCCCTACCACTAAGCCCGAAATGAGTGCAGGAGGGACGCCTGGACCTGGGACAGAAAGTTGGCCGGTGTAATACATATTTTTCAAGTTCTTATTTTTTAGTGCGGGTTTAAGAAATGCTGTTTGTAAAAGTGTATTGGCTAGGCCGTAAGCATTTCCTTTAAAAGCATGGTAATCTGCCTTAAAGTCACTCACAGCGTAACTTTTTTTATAAATTACATGGCTTCTGATATCATGATTTACGTATTTCTCTAATCTTTCGATCATGATATCGAAATATTTTTCTCTCGTTTTTTCGTCATCTTCCAAATCAGGAGCAATAGGTATCAATAGAAATAGGTTTTCTTTTCCTTCTGGAGCCACCGATGGGTCGGTTTTGGACGGTGCTGAAACATAAAACAAGGGCTTAGATGGCCACTTGGGATTTTTATAAATCTCATCGGCATGCAAATTGAAATCCTCATCAAAGAACAGGTTATGATGTTCAAGTTTGTCCACTTTGCGGTCTATTCCAACATAATAGAGCAAAGACGATGGGGCCATCAATCGTTTGTTCCAATATTTTTGGCTGTAGTTTCGATGTCCATTCAGCAAACTTTCTGTATGCTCATAGTCAGCACCGCTTACCACCACATCAGCGTAATACACCTGATCTTTGGTAATTATTTTACTTACTACATTATCTACTGAAACAATCTCTTTTACCTCCTGGTTGCTTATAAATTTCACACCTTTTTCTTCGGCCAAACTCACCATGCCTTTAATGATTTCGTGCATGCCGCCCATCGGATACCAAGTACCAAGGGCCATTTCGGCATAATTCATCAAGCTGTATAAGGCGGGAGTATCGTTTGGAGTAGCTCCTAAAAACAATACTGGAAATTCTAAAATCTTCAGTAAATCATCATTTTTGAAGAATTTTCTTAGGTGTTTTCCAAACGATGCAAAAAGGTCTAAACTAATGGCTTTTGTTAAGAGACGAAAATCAAAAAATTCTTTAATAGAGAGAGAAGGCTTCCACACAAATTCACCCATTCCGGTAATGTATTTGTATTTGGCCTCTTCAAAAAATGCATCAAAGCTTTCTCCGCACCCTGGCTCAAGTTTCTCAAAAAGAGATTTAAGGTCCTGCAAATTTGCGGGTAAGTCAACTTCCTTGCCGTTGGTAAGAATGACTTTATAGGATGGGTCGAGTCGGACGAGTTTATAATAGTCAGATGGTTTCTTGCCAAACTCGGCAAAATACCGCTCAAAGACATCTGGCATCCAGTACCAACTCGGACCCATGTCAAACTTAAATCCGGACTCGCTAAAAACCCTCGCTCGGCCACCGAAATCGGCGTTTTTTTCCAAAACTGTCACATCAAAACCTGAACTTGCGAGTTTTGTTGCGGCAGAAATTCCTGCAAAACCAGAGCCAATTACGATTACTTTTTCCAAATCTTTCTCCCTAAATTAAGCCGTTTGTGTATTAGAATAAATCTTGAGTCTATCTTTTAACTCTTTTCTTGCCAAATGTATTCTATTTTTAACAGTACCAATCGGAATCGCCACTTTTTCGGCAATTTCATGATATTTAAAACCATTAAAATACATCATGAAAGGTTCTTTGTAGGTGTCGTCCAATTTTTCAAGTGCTTTGGTGATGTCCTCGTTGGCAAAATTACCATAAGCATCATTTTGAACAATACTGTCGGAGGAGTTTATGTAGTGCAAATTATCACTAGTGTCTATGATGGTATTTTTACGCATCATTCTTTGATAATTCGTTATGAAGGTGTTTTTCATGATAGTAAACAACCATGCCTTTAGATTGGTGCCGTCGGAATATTTGTCTTTATTTAAAAACGCCTTTACCAATGTATCTTGTACCAAATCATTGGCATCGTCATAATTTTTTGTCAACCGCATCGCAAATGGCTTGAGCGTTTTGGTGTTGGTTTGTAAAGCATAATTAAATTCTATCGCAGTCATTTGATTGTTTTAATTTGTTTAAACAAATGTTAAAAAGATTAAACAAAAGAAAAAATTATGTTTAACTTATTTTTCCAAACATTAAACAAAACTTAATTTGGTTTAATGATATCTTGAATAAATACAATTATATTGTTTAATCTTTCTTTTTCATCCTTAAACAAACCTACGAGAAATTTCAACTTTTGGATTGCTTGATTCTTTTAGTTTTAAAGTTTAACTATATAATTTCTGATATTTTTATTGTTTTCAAGCCTCAAATTTTAAATTTGTACATGATAAGTGAGAGTAGCGAATTTTCAGAGGTAGAGCAGACTTTTTTTGTGGATGTGGTATTGCCAGTTCCCATACCTCAGTACTTTACGTATCGTTTGTCACGAGAGATGAGTCAATCTGCAAAAGTTGGCTCTCGTGTCGTAGTTGAGTTTGGTAAGTCACGGGTTTTGACAGCCGTTATTGTTAAAATTCATACCAATCCTCCGCCCAAGTATCAAGCCAAGTATGTACAAGAACTGCTTGATATTGAACCGGTTGTTACGGCATCCCAGCTGTGGCTCTTTGAGTGGGTAGCGGAGTACTATATGTGTCATGTTGGCGAAGTGATGAATATAGCATTGCCAGCAGGATTAAAAATCAGCAGTCAGTCTAGAATTCAGTATAATCCTGATTTTGCACATCCCGAGTTACTGTCTGAACAGGAAACGCAACTGATGGAGGTACTTCTAAAAGAGGAATCTCTAAGCTACGATGAAGTTGGTCGATTATTAGATAAGCAAAACATCAATAAAACCATAAAAGAGCTGGTGGCCAAGCATGCCATTATACTTTTTGAAGAAGTAAAAGATAAATATCGGCCGAAGATTGTCAAGAAAATACGCCTGAAGAGAGTCTACGAAGGTACAGAGGAGATTTTAGCTTTTATAGAAAAGCTTGAAAAAAGCACCAAACAGCAGGAGGTTTTGTTGGAATATCTGAGCCATATACCTATTAATGAGCTACATTATAGAAACAAAGAGGGTCTAGCGAAAAGTACGCTTAAGGCCGCTGATATTTCGGAATCGTCTCTCAGAACTCTTTTGGACAAGGGTATTTTTGAGGAATTCGATATTGTGGTATCTAGATTTGATGGAGAGGACCTAGGCTCTCAGGCTCAAATGCAACTTTCGGAGCCACAGCAAAAAGCATCCGACCAAATAATGGACTCTTTCACCCAGAACGAAGTGGTACTTTTTCATGGTATTACGGGCTCGGGCAAGACAGAAATTTATATTGATCTTATTCAGAAAGTTTTGGATTCGGGTTCGCAGGTCTTGTTTTTGTTGCCTGAAATCGCCCTCACTACCCAAATAGTGAATCGATTAAGGGTTGTTTTTGGTGATTCTATGGGCGTTTATCACTCTAAGTTTTCTGACAACGAACGCGTGGAAGTTTGGAAAGGTGTCTTAGACGGTAAGTTTCAGTTTGTGGTGGGTGTAAGGTCGGCTATTTTTCTGCCATTTACCAATTTGGGTCTCATTATAGTGGACGAAGAGCACGAGTCTTCATACAAACAGTTTGACCCAGCTCCCCGCTATCATGCTCGTGATGTGGCCATTATGCTGGCTCTGAAGGTTCGTTCAAAGGTGCTTCTTGGCTCCGCTACACCTTCCATTGAGTCTTTTTTTCAGGCAAAAAACGGCAAATATGGATTGGTTAGTTTAAATGTAAGATACGGAGATGCTCAGCTGCCAGATATTAGGCTGGTGGATATGAAAAAAGAACGGAAAGAAAAGACGATTGTAAAGGAGTTTAGTTCGGAGCTTTTGGCCGAAATGTCCCAAAACTTGGCTAATAAGCAACAGACCATCATTTTTTTGAACAGACGTGGTTATGCTCCGTATCTCAATTGCCAAGAGTGTAACTGGATAGGGCACTGCGACCAATGTGCGGTTTCGCTCACTTATCACTTGGCAGAGAAGACTTTGGTTTGTCATTATTGTGGACACAAAGAATCTGTTCCGAAAATCTGCCCCGACTGCGGATCTACCAAGGTAAAGGCGATGGGAGTTGGTACAGAAAAGATTGAGGAAGACCTCTATGAAATATTTCCAGAAGCCAAAATATTACGGATGGATTTGGACACCACAAGGTCAAAAAATGCCTATCAAAATATCATCGGGGAGTTTGAAAAAGGAGAGGTGGATGTGTTGGTAGGTACGCAGATGGTCTCAAAAGGCCTAGATTTTGACCATGTGAGCTTGGTAGGAATTTACAATGCCGACAAGATGATTCATTTCCCTGACTTTCGGGCTGCCGAGCGAGCGTTTCAGCTGATTACCCAAGTGAGCGGTCGAGCCGGTAGGAGGGAGCAAAAAGGCAGGGTGTTGATACAGACGGGTAGCCCACAAAATAGAATTTTGCAGTTTGTACTTCAGAACGATTACGAGGGTTTTTATGAATCTGAGGTTATTGATAGAGAGGGGTATAATTATCCGCCATTTTCGAGAATTATTGAGATTACTGTTAAGGATATAAATCAAACTTTGGCCCATCAAGCAGCCGCTAGGCTTGCTCAGGCCTTGGAGAATCAGCTTGGTAAAACCCGCGTTATGGGTCCAGAAAAAGCATTGGTAGAGCGTATTAGGAACAAATATCTTTTTGAGGTTTGGCTCAAACTGGAGAAGGACAAAATGAATATTCAGGCTACAAAAGCGTTTCTACAAAAAGAAATAGTAAATTTGGTTACCGAAAAAAAATTCAAATCGGTGCAAGTAGTTGTAAACGTAGATGCCGTTTAAATTGATAAAAAATTATGAGTATAAAGTCATCGATATCTGATTATTTCAAAATAGATGAGCTAAAGGATAATCTAGTAAAACTTATAGAGGCCAAGTTTGAACTCAAGAAATTGGAGGTTCAGGAAAAAATTGAGGGGCTTATTTCTGGGCTTGTTGTAAAAATCGTCATGGCCGTTTTCCTTGTAATGGTATTTTTCTTTCTAAATATACTTTTGGCCATAGGAATCAATTATTTTACTGAAACCATTTGGGCTGGCTATGCCATTTTGATAGCCATTTATTTGATTCTATGGTTTGTTTTTAATACTCAGAAGACTAAAGTTGAGGCCATTATTAAACAAAAAGTCGGGGAGGCTTTGGATGAGAGCGGGGTATAGGAATATATGAGACATTTTAAGTCCTTTTTACAATATGTAAAATTGAATCTCGTTTCGTTATCTATGATTTAATTTCCTTAAAGAAAACCCATTCATCTATAAAATGTACAAGACTCTCTTAATAATTGTCGTGCTGTTTTCGTGTGGTGGCAGCTCTGAAGAATCTATTCATAAAGCACTTCAGGTTTTTGGAGAACCGATTCCGCTAATAAAGATTTCGTCAAGTAAAAAAATCAAAGACGAGCCCAAAACGGAAGCTCAAATGCAGATTTTCATAAAGGACAGTTTGCTTTTTTCTTCTAAAATAGGCATAGAATATCGGGGTGCGGTGTCCCAAATGTTCTATGAAAAAAAGTCTTATGGGATAGAACTTTGGGATGAATCAAATAATGGAGTTTCTAAGTCCGTGCTAAATATGTCGGCTGAGGAGGATTGGATTCTACATGGGCCATATGCCGATAAGTCGTTGATAAGAAATGTGTTGGCTTATCAAGTTTCTAATAACATCGGCCGATATGCATCCAAAACCAAGTTTGTGGAAGTAGAAATCAATGGCGACTTCAAAGGTCTTTATGTGTTGATGGAGAAAATAAAAAGAGGAAAAGAAAGAGTAAATGTTTCAAAACTATCGTCTAAAACTTCTGCCACAGATTCTATTTCCGGGGGCTATATTTTGAAAATAGATAAAACGGTCGGAGCAGGGTATTCTAATCAAGATGATTATAACGAATCGAATGCGATTACTTCTAAATATGACCAGTTGGGGAAGGTTTCTAAAAACACAAAAATTCACTTTCTATACGATTACCCAAAACCCACTACTATCTCAGAACCACAAAAGGCCTACATCGAAAACTATATGCATCAGTTTGAGAAAAGCTTGGCTTCATCTGATTTTTCGGAGCCAAACCTAGGCTTTAGAAAATACATAGACGAAGATAGCTTCGTAGATTATTTCCTACTGACAGAGCTTTTTCAAAACTTTGATGGATACAGAATAAGCACCTATTTGCAAAAACAAAAGGGAGAAAAGCTCAAAATGGGTCCAATTTGGGACTTTGACCTTTCTCTCGGCAGCAAAGGTTTTTGTTATAACATGAATGAGGAAAATCAGAACTATTGGATTTTTGAATACAATAAATATTGTGGTGACGATATGTGGGTTGTACCGTTTTGGTGGCCGAGACTTTTGCAAGATAAATTATTTGTAGAAAAACTAAATTCCCGCTGGAATGCCTTGAGAAAAAAGGAATTTTCAGAAGTAGTATTGATTCAAAGCATTGATAGTCAGATAAAATATCTTAAAAACACAAAAGCCCTTGAGCGGAATTTTGACCGTTGGAAAATCTTGAATAAAAGAATAGAACCTAATGATACCAAGGGTAGTCATGACCAAGAGATTGTTTTAATCAAAAATTGGCTGAAACAAAGATTGGTGTGGATGGACCGAGAATTGCCAAATCTTTAGTCTGAATTATTCCGCCGGCTTTACCTCATTTTTTCTGAAAGAAATATAGACACCACAGGCTATAATAAGCAAAATGCCCAAAAGACTTATAGCGTTTGGAAAGGAATCACCGAGTATTATCCCAAACATTACAGAAAACACGATATTGCTATAGCCAATGGCTGATACTTCGCCAGTATTGCCATAGGTAAATGCCTTGGTCAGAAGTATTTGACCAGCTAAAGCTGATAAAGCAAGCGTAATAATCCAGAGCCATTCCACGCCCATTGGCCAGTTGAAACCGCCAAATAGAAAAGCTAGAGAATCGATATAAATATATTGCCCCAAAACCATCGAAATGATAGGTAATACTATGCCCGAAAACATAAAGGATAATACAATCGAGCGGGAGTCGTAATAGCCACTTAATTGCTTTATACTCATATAAGCAAGTGCCGTCATTATGGCATTTGCGAGCCCAAAAGTGTGGTATTTTATAGAGGTGATGTCAATCCTAAACTGTGGTAAAAATATACAGCAAATACCAATGAAACCGACAATGACTGCCAACCAGTTTTTAAAATCAAGTTTTTCCTTTAGAAAATAACCACCCAACAGAGCCAGAATAATTGGATAGGATTGCTGGTAGGTAATGGCTTCTGCAAGACCGATTTTTGTTATACTAAAAAAGAAGGTGTAAAGTGCCAAGGTGCCAATAACCCCTCTGAAAATCAAAAGGCTCATTTTGCCTCCAACTTGAACCAACGGCCGTCTATAAATAGTGAAAAGTACAAAAAGCACACCTATAATATTTCTAAAAAAGACCAACTCTACAGAGCTGATTCTTTTACCTAAGACTTTGGTACATGCACCAGAGACAGAGAAACAAAATGCCGCCCCTAGCATATACAAAAGCCCTTTTTTAGAAATATCGCTCAAGAATTTTTTATATAAAGGTTCTCAAAATAAAATAACAGCCAAGCCAATAAAGGGGTAAAGTTACAATTAAGAAGCCCACATAAATAGAATCGTAAAAAACGGTTCCTTTGGTTTTTGCTTTCACAAACGCACCCAAAAGTAAATGTAAAGGATAGTGTAGTATATAAGTCAAGTAAAAAAACCAAGAACTACCAAAAGTGGCCGGATTAAAGTCCCTTCTAACCAATTTTGTCAACCCCGTAGTTAATTTTTCATTAAAAGTCTTAATGGCCTTTCCATCCATGGCGAGCTCGTCAAAGTCGGCTTTTTTAATAGCCGGCCCAAAGTTTAGTGTTATGTTTTTGCCAATTTTACTAAATTCGTCATAGTTTACTGCCACTGGCACAATTACCATGTCTGAACCTGACATCCAAGTTTGCATAGCTAATCTGCTGGTTCCTTTTTTTAGGGGTAATAGTTCGGTTTGATTAGAGCAAAGCCCTTCGCTAAAAATTAATACTTGGCTCTTATTCTTAAAAATCTCCGAACAACGCTCAAATGTCTCGTCATTTTTGCCCAAATACTCTTTGCCTTCAGAAATTCTGTATATGGGCATCATAAAAAATTGAGAAAGGATTTTGCGAGCAATAGGTTTTTTGAAAGCATCGCCGCGAGCCAAAGACCATATTGGTCTATCTACCTTACAATTTATGATAAGGGCGTCTAAAAATGAGTTGGGGTGAAAGCCTGCCAACATAACTGCTCCATGAAGTGGCAAATTCTCCATTCCATTTACCTCTACTTTTTTGATATAAAACCTTAGTACAAATCTTATAAACTGTCGTAAAACTATATAAATCATTCTTGAATATATTAAAAAAACAAAAGCCCATTTTCAGGGCTTTTGTTTCGTTCTTATTTTTTTGTCTTTAGCTTGGCGGCTATGAACTGCCCAAGTTTGGTGCCGGCCTTGTTACCTTCATCACAACCCGACTGGTAGTGAATACCACCATACACCCTACTGATAGATGATTCCTCGGCGGCTTTTCTAAACGAGGCAAATTTCCTTACGCCATGGTCATATTTAAACTCTGTAGAGTCTGTAAAAGCCACGTTATCTCCAAAACATGCCGTCAATGCTTCTGCCGATGCAGCAGAAATTGTACTGTGACCTGATGTGTATTCTGGAAACGGTGGAGTTTGCAAAAACGGCATCCATTTAGGGTCAACATCAGCATTTATTACAGTTTCAGGCCTAATTTTTTCAGTTCTGTATTTTTCATGCCAGCAGGCTATAAAACCATCAAATAACGAAATCGCAACTCTTAAATAAGCATCTTGAGCCTCGTAAATATTCTTGTTTGTTTGTTGGCAGGCTGTTCTTGTAATGGCCATCCAATGTCCTCCAGGAGTCATTTTTTTATTAGCAAACATTACATGACCTTGCACGTTCATCACAAATGCGTTATCGTCCCAAAACCAAGCGATATCTTTTTGTTCTTGTGTCAAATTGTTTACTGTCTCATAAACGGCCTTAACTTCTTTTCTGAAAGCACTGTTGGGGTCTTTTGAAAAAGGAATTACTGGAGCAGGCTGAAACTGACCAGCTGAGTCAATAGCCAATGTCCTTATGGTCGGCCAATAAGGTTCCATGGCGTCGGCGTATTGTGGCGGAGTAGGTACCCATTTGTCACCAGATGATTTTACTGAGTATCTCAATCCTCTAGTTTGTAGGTAATTGTCTTTTTTAGAATAAGCCAAAACATGCTTGGCTACTGCTTCTCCAAACTCCATTGATCTATCGTAAACATCAGAAGGCACGCCCGCATCCTTAAACTGTTGATAAGTTTGCTTTTCGAAGTCGTCGTATTTTGTAACCGTAAAAGTTAGCGTTCGGGCAATGGTCATGATTGCCTTTACACTTGCCAATGAGTGGCAATATTCTTTTCCGGCTTCCGGTTTCGGAAATCCTTCTAAGCCATTTAGTTGGCCGGCCATCGTTTGGTAGTTTGAATTACCAGGAATTAACGCTTCATAACCAGCTATAGTAGCATAAGCATAAATTCTTGATGAGACCGGAGGCGAAAATATGTCATGAATGATTACGTCAGTAAGTTTTTCGTAGGCATCGTGTATAAACTCTGGGTTATCGGTAACCTTGCTATATTCTTTGGCGGTTTTTGAATTACAGGCAGATAAAAACACTACTGCAAGTAAAATGACATACTTTTTCATTGGTTTGGTTAATATTTACTGATCCAAAATATTTTCTTCTAAAGTACTCTGTTTATCTCTTCCGTGTAAAATGCTCACTATTTCTTTAACATTATATACGTCTCTGTTGTACTTATTGCTTAACAAAATTACTACAAAATCTTCTCTTAAATCAAAAAACATTATAGTATTGTAGCCTTTCCACCACCCAGTGTGGTAGATATAGTCTGTCTGTTGCAATTCGTTAACCCACAGCCTAAAACCATATCCATAATTTCTAAGACCAGGATGCTCAAAACTTCTCGGTGTGTACATTTCTCTTAGATTCTCTTTGCTTAAAACACTTTCGGATTTCAGTACGTTATACCATTTTAACAAATCACTAGTAGTAGAGTATACACCCTTGTCGCCCATTATATCGTCATAGAAATCCTTCTCAAGCTTTCTTCCGTTCTGGTATCCTACGGTTTTGTTTACATTTAACATAGGATTTTTAGAAACACCAGTGAATGTGTTTGTCATACCGGCGGGCAAAAGAATTTTTTCCCTAAGGTATTCATCGAAGCTTTTGCCTGAGACTTTTTCTACTATCGCTGCCAATACCGCAAAATTGGTATTGTTGTAAGTGAAAAAATGATCCGGCATATTGAGAGGTTTGGGTGCTGGTGCAGCCGATCCAAACCAATCCATCATCTGTGTGTTGGTAGGGTATATTTTTTCGGTTCTCACTTTCAGATCAAACTCATACTGATAATAGGGTAAACCCGAGCGGTGTGAAAGTAAGCTTCTGATAGTTACTCCATCATAAGGAAATTTCGGGAAGTAGTCTTTTACAGTATTGTCTAGGCCAATTTGACCATCTTGCACCATTTTCATTATGGCCACTGCTGTAAAGGTTTTGGAAAGTGAGGCTAATTGAAATTTAGAGTCTTTGGTATTTGGAATGGTGTCTTTTGCAAATCCAGATGCATTTTCATATAAAACAACTCCCTTTTGGGCTACTAGGACGCTTCCGTTAAAGCCAGAACGTATTTTTTTATTTATGATTTCTGAAATCAACAGAGTTTTGTAATCGGCGTTGATTTCTTTTTTGATTTTTTTTATTTCACGATCAGTGAGTACTTTCTCTACAGGTTTTTTGACAGTTTCGGGCTTTTCATTTTTGTTACACCCAAACATCAAACATACACCACTCACCAACACCCAAAACCGTAAAAAATGCATCTATTAAGAATTTTGAAGACTTTTAAAATATACATGAAGGAGGAAAGTTACAACTGAAGTAAACAAAACACTTGCTACAACTTTTAGCGAAGTATTGAGGAAATACTTAAGAGAACCAGCTTCGAGGAAAAATAAGTAAAGGTGATGGATGAAAGTTAGAATAATAATATATCTGATAAATCTTTCCATTCCCATACCATCTAATGATATTACAAGTTCGGTGTCAAGTCCTTTGGTTGGGAACAATATCTTGATGATATAACTTCTCAAAAAAGCCAACAGTAAACTTGCTGAGGCATGCATACCTGCTGTGTTATAAAATAAATCTACAGCAAGTCCAGACAAAAAAGCTATCAAAAGAACAATTGACACAGGGGTGTTGCTCGGCAAAAACAATATAATTGAGATATATACAAAACAAAATGCCACCTCAAAAAATACTAGGTTGCGTACTATAAACACTTGCAAAAACAAGTATAATGCAACAGTTCCAATAACTTTAAATAATGTTTGAGTATTCACTTAATTTGCGGGTTTTGCTTCTACTTGACTTTGCTTATCTATCAGTTTGTTGTTGACTACATATACATATACCAAACTTGAGAAATCAGTAGAAAGTCTTACATTAATATCAAAAAACGCTTCGCTTGGGGATGCTGAAATTTTACTCACTCTGCCAATCATAATCCTTGGCGGGAAAATAGAATTCTGCATAGAAGTTACCACGCTATCTCCTTTGCTTATTGGTTTAAACCTATCCACAGTGGTCAGCTGCAAAATACTTGGATTTGTGCCGCCCCATTTACCAATGCCTAATGCTGTTACGTTTTCTTTTCTAAGGTTTTTTCCAAGAATCTCGGATGAAACCTGAAAATTAGAATGCAATATGGACGAAACACGCGAGAAGTTTTCGTTGCATGACATCACTTGACCCACGACACCTTGAGGACAAATAACTCCCATTCCTGGTTTTATTCCATCTTTGGTTCCTTTATCGAGTGTGATATAATTATCAGTGAGGTTTTCGGTACTACTGATAACTTTGGCAACTAAAAAATTAAATCTTCCAGCCATTGTAGAATCTGGCTTGTAACCAACCTCCTTAAGAGCGACTAGTTCATGAGATTTTGAAAGTTCTTCTCTCAGTTTCTTGTTCTCCAAAGCAAGTTGGTCGTTCACCTTGCCTAAGTTCATAAATTCTCTAACATTTTGCGAAACTCTGAGAGACTTAGCTACTGCAGAGTTTGTGGTGTTAAAAAATGTAACGTCCCAATAAACGCTGTTTTTGGAAATCAGATAAAAGCATGTAATCTGTAAAAACAGAAACATGAAAAAATGTCTGATTCTATATAATATTCCGAAGAGTTGAGACATGAATTGCTATATTTAAAAAAAAGGTATCCAGATTGTTTAAGCATGGATACCCTAATAAAATATTTTCTAACAAAAATTATTGAACCAATACCGCCTGATATTTATCAAGATTTTTTAATATTTCGCCAGTTCCTCTCACTACTGCTTTTAATGGATCGTCTGCAACGTGAATAGGCAACTTAGTTTTTACTTCCAGTCTTTTGTCAAGTCCGTGTAACAATGCCCCACCACCTGTCAAATAAATTCCATTTTCATAAATATCTGCAGAAAGTTCTGGTGGAGACATTTCTAATGCTCTCATGATGGCTTCTTCAATTTTAGAAATTGATTTGTCCAAAGCATAAGCTATCTCGCTATAAGTCACTTTTATTTCTTTCGGAATACCCGTCATTAAGTCACGTCCTCTGATTTCAATATCAGCAGGCGGATTTTCAAGGTCTGGTAAAGCTGAACCTACTTGAATCTTAATAAATTCTGCAGAACGCTCACCTATTAATAGGTTGTGCTCTCTACGCATGTAGTCCACAATATCTCTTGTAAATAAATCACCAGCAATACGAACAGAAGATTCACAAACAATACCTGAAAGTGCAATAACTGCAATTTCTGTTGTACCACCACCTATGTCAACAATCATTGAGCCGTTTGGTTGCTCAATGTCTATGCCGATACCGATTGCAGCCGCTATTGGCTCATGAACCATGTAAACCTCTTTTGCTCCAGCGTGTTCTGCCGAATCCTTTACAGCTCTTTTTTCCACTTCAGTAATTCCCGAAGGAATACAAATCACCATACGGTGTGATGGAGAAAAGAAAAGATTACGACCTGTATTTATCATTTTTATCAAACCTCTGATCATAAGTTCAGCAGCAGTAAAGTCTGCAATAACTCCATCTTTAAGAGGTCTGATAGTTTTTATGTTTTCGTTGGTTTTTTCATGCATTTGCATAGCCTTATGGCCTATGGCTAGCACTTTGCCAGATACCTTGTCTAGTGCGATGATCGACGGCTCATCTACCACTATCTGGTCTTTATATATAATCAAGGTATTTGCAGTACCTAAATCTATCGCAATATCGCTTGTAAGGAAACTAAAAAATCCAGCCATTGAAGCTTTGGGGTTATACTTTTATTAAATGAAAGTGCAAATTTATAATTTATTTTTCAAATATCTTTAAAGACATCGTTTTTATTAAAAAACTAACGATTCTCCATACTTTAGTCCAATATTTGATAAAAACATCATAAAATGCTGTATTTCAATGTCTGTGATTTGAGCACATTTTTTGGTGTAAATTCCAGTTGGAAAGATAGGAAATTGCCATCAAAATAGAGCCAGAAATAACAAACATCGATTCTTGTTTTTGAATAACAACAAAAAGGCCAATATATTGTAAAATACTTGCCCCAAATAGTAATAATAATGGAGTAGTTTTACGGTGAATTCTATAATCTTTCGTAAGCAAAAGTACAGCAATCACAAAACTCCCAGCCACCAAGAAAATCTCAAGAGTATGATTCATAAAACCCTTGGCCACTAGAGGTAAAAGGGTAATTATAAAAGGCATGGCTAAGCAATGTATTAAACACAGAAACGAGAGGGTCATTCCTGTTTTATGGAGCAAATGAGAGTGTTTTCTGATTTTTTTTAACATCAAAGTAGATTTGTAAATGCAACAACGCTGCAAATATAAGCATCTTATTCAGTTTTTCGTTCCAAGGCTGCTTAGAATATTATTTTTTTAATAGTATGCTTGCATAATAATTTTGGAAGTAATAGATTTGTAATTGTTATGCTTGCATACTATTTTTTGTTTTATAAACATAGTATTGTTTTATTTGACCTTTAAATAATAATTTAGGATTTATGAAAAAATCGATAAAGAAAGTAGCCGTTTTGGGTGCTGGTATTATGGGAAGCCGAATAGCTCTTCATTTTGCCAATATTGGCTGCGAGGTTTTGTTGCTCGACATGGTTCCGAAAGAACCTAACGATGCAGAAAAGGCCAAAGGATTGGATGTGTCGAGTCCTTTGGTAAGAAATAGAATCGTAAGTGATTTGTTTCAAGCAGCTTGTAAAGCAAGTCCTTCGCCAATCTATAGCCAAAAATCTTTGGCAAAAGTAAAAGTGGGAAATTTTGACGATGATATGGTCAAAATCAAAGATGTTGATTGGGTCATTGAAGTCGTGGTAGAAAAGCTAGAAATCAAGAAATTGATTTACGATAAAGTTGAGCAACACCGCAAGCTAGGAACTTTGGTAACTTCAAATACTTCAGGAATTCCGATTCATTTAATGGCAGAAGGTAGGAGCGAGGATTTTCAGAGAAACTTCTGTGGAACTCACTTTTTTAATCCACCAAGATATTTAAGACTTTTAGAAATTATTCCTGGTCCAAAAACCGAACAGGCTATTATAGATTTCTTGATGCATTACGGTGACCTTTTCCTAGGAAAACAAACCGTTTTGTGCAAAGATACTCCAGCATTCATTGCCAACAGATTGGGTATTTATGCCATGGTTCAAACCATCAGAGCCACAGAAGAGTTGGGTCTAACGATTGAGCAAGTGGATAAACTTACTGGCTCAATAGTAGGTAGACCAAAGTCGGGTTCATTCCGACTTTCAGACGTGGTTGGACTTGATACTACCGTAAATGTATGCAATAATCTCTCGGCCATTTTGACCAACGATGAGTCTGTGGAGGCATTTAAATTACCGACCATCATGGCCAAGTTGATGGAAAACAAATGGTTAGGTGATAAAACGGGCCAAGGTTTTTATAAAAAGACCAAAGACGAAAACGGCAAAACAGTAATACTTGGGTTGGATTTTGCGACAATGGAATATCGTCCATCTGAGAAAGTGAAATTTGCGACCTTAGAAACCACCAAAGGAATTGATACGGTGGCAGGAAGAATTCCTGTTTTGTTAAAAGGAACAGATAAGGCAGGTGAGTTTTATAGAAAAACTTTTGCCGATGCATTCAAATATGCCTCTTTCAGAATTCCTGAAGTTGCAGACGAATTATATAAAATTGACGACGCCATTTGTGCCGGATTTGGCTGGCAATTGGGCCTTTTTGCTACCGCAGACGCAGTAGGAGTGAAGGCTTTTGTAGAAATGATGGAGGCTCAAAATCAAAAACCTGCTAAGTGGGTTTATGATATGCTGGCAGCTGGATGTGAATCTTTCTACAAAATAGAAAATGGTAAAAAGCTGTATTATGATATCCCTTCAAAATCTTATAAGGTAATTCCTGGTACTGAATCATTTATTATTTTAGACAATATCCGCAAAACCAATGTAGTTTGGAAAAACGCAGGTGCTTCTATTTTTGATTTGGGGGATGGTATCTTGGGTGTCGAATTCCAATCAAAAATGAATACTTTGGGTGCTGAACCTATCGAAGCTTTGAATAAAGCCTATGGTTTAGCTGAAAAAGATTTTAGAGGTTTGGTGATAGGAAACGATAGTCAGGAAGCATTTTCAGCTGGAGCAAATTTGGCTATGCTGTTTATGTTTGCAGTTGAACAAGAGTATGACGAGATTGACCTCATGATTGCACAGTTTCAGGAGACCATGATGCGTGCCAGATATTCGTCAATTCCTGTAGTTACCGCCGCTCACTCTTTGGCCTTAGGTGGTGGGTGCGAAATAAACCTTCATGCCGACAAAGTTGTAGCATCGGCTGAAACCTACATGGGCTTGGTGGAATTGGGTGTTGGTTTGATACCCGCAGGTGGCGGAACAAAAGAAATGGCCTTGAGGGCCTCTGATTTGTACCAACCTGGCGACGCCGAATTGAATATTCTGCAAGCCGCATTTATGAATATTGCCCAAGCCAAAGTTTCTACTTCAGTTCAAGAAGCTTTTGATATGAATTATCTGAAAACTAATCGTGACCAGATCGTGCTAAATCGCAGCCGTCTGATAGCAGAAGCCAAACAATCGGCAATAGAATTGGCCGAAAATGGTTACACGCAGCCAATACGTAGAACTGACATCAAAGTGCAAGGAAAAACTGGAATTGCACTTTTCAAAGCAGGAATCAAGTCTATGCGAATGGCCAATTATATCACTGACCACGATGCGTTTATTGCCGAGAAATTGGCATATGTGATTTGCGGTGGAGATTTAAGTTATCCGCAATTGGTGAGTGAGAAATATTTGCTTGAATTAGAAAGAGAAGCTTTTCTTTCGCTTTGCGGAGAACGCAAAACCATGGAGCGTATGCAAGGCTTATTGAGTGGAGGCAAGCCGCCAAGAAACTAGCCTCGACTCCGCTGGCTTCGGCTCCGCTCAGCCAACGATTAGGATTAATTTAAAATAGATTAAAAAATTTAGTAAAAATGGACGCATATATAATTGATGGATATAGATCGCCAGTGGGAAAAGCCCCCAAAGGTGTTTTTAGATTTACAAGACCTGACGACTTGGCGGCAGATGTTATTAAGCATTTGTTGAGCAAAGTGCCTGCTTTAGATCCTACGAGAGTAGACGATATTATTGTAGGAAACTCTGTGCCAGAAGCCGAACAAGGTATGCAAATGGCCAGATACATTTCGCTATTGGCTTTAGGTAAAACCGTTCCTGGAGTTACGATAAACCGTTATTGCGGCTCTGGTGTGGAATCTATCGCTATGGCAGTTGGAAAAATATCCGCTGGTATGGCAGATTGTATCATAGCTGGGGGTACAGAATCTATGTCTATGGTACCAACAACAGGCTATAAAACGGCCTTGAATTACGGCATAGCAAGAGAAAATCCTGACTATTATGTAGGCATGGGACTAACTGCGGAAAACGTAGCTCAGAAATATAAAATCACAAGAGACGAGCAGGATCAGTTTTCATATCAGTCTCACCAAAAGGCACTTGCGGCTCAGGCTGCTGGATATTTTGATAGCGGAATTGTGCCAATAGTAGTGAAAGAAACCTACTTTGATGCGGCCTCTGGCAAAAAGAAAACCAGAGAATATACTGTAACCAAAGACGAAGGTCCAAGAGCAGATACAAGTGTAGAAGCATTGGGAAGATTAAAGCCAGTTTTTGCGGCTGGAGGTAGCGTAACAGCTGGAAACTCTTCACAAACTTCTGACGGAGCTGGATTTGTAATTGTGATGTCGGAGCGATTGATGAAAGATTTGAACTTGACACCTATTGCTAGAATGGCATCTTATGCTGTGGCTGGTTGCGAGCCAAGTTTGATGGGCATCGGGCCGGTCTTTGCTATTCCGAAGGCATTGGCTCAAGCTGGTTTAAAGCTTGATGATATTGACCAAATAGAACTTAACGAGGCTTTTGCATCGCAAGCATTGGCGGTGGTAAAAGAGCTACAAATAGACCCAACAAAATTAAATCCAAACGGTGGAGCAATAGCCTTAGGGCATGCATTGGGCTCTACTGGTGCTAGGCTCTCTGTGCAGATTTTCAACGAAATGCGTAGACGTAACCAAAAATACGGGATGGTAACCGCCTGCGTAGGTGGAGGCCAAGGTGTAGCAGGTATTTATGAGCTTTTGTAATAGATTGATTGTGTGAAAGATAGAATTTCGCCTCCAGCAATGGGGGCGTTTTTTTTGTTCGTGTTTGCGATTTTTCAAATCGCAGTATTTATGATTTGGATTTTGTATTCTTCAGCGATTTGAAAAATCACTTTACGTTTTCTTTAAACTGCCCTTGTTTTGTTAAAAACTATTCATAGAAAACAGGTCTAAGTTACTTATAATCAACAAAAAAGGAGACTTCTGATTGTAAGTCTCCTTTTTTAAATTTTTCACTAGCTTATTACTTAAGTTTCTCCTTAAAGACCTTCTGGAATTTCTCCACTTTGGGTCTTACTACCATTTGGCAATACGGATTTTTGTCGCCGTTTTCGTTGAAATAATTTTGGTGGTAATCTTCTGCCACATAGAACTCCGTGAAGGGTTCTAGTTGCGTTACTATTTTGTTGGTATAGGCACCTGCGGCATCTAATTCTTTTATGACATCCTCGGTTATTTGTTTTTGCTCATCGTTATGATAGAAAATAGAAGAACGGTATTGCGTGCCTTCGTCTGCACCTTGGCGGTTTAGCGTGGTGGGGTCATGTACTTTAAAAAATATTTCTAAAAGCTGCAAGAAGCTAATCTTTGCTGGGTCATAAGTAATCTGAATAACCTCAGCATGACCTGTTTCTCCAGTACAAACTTCTTTATAAGTAGGGTTTGCATTTTTGCCTCCTGCATAGCCTGATTCTACCTTTTCTACACCTTCTAATTGCTGATATATAGCCTCTACACACCAAAAACAGCCTGCGGCTAATGTTGCTTTCTCCATTTTATTGATTCTTTATCTTGTTCTGATTGTTTTTGAATGTTGCCTTTTCGGCCAAATATTACTACTAATAAATGCAAAACAATCTTATTCTCAATACTGTTTCTTATTGATTGTTAAATTTGGAAAACTGCTGAAAAATTTGCTTAAAACAACTCACCCACTTTCAAGCTCTGTTTTTCTTTGTCAAAGAAATATTTGTGAATATTTATCTGGTTTTCAGTCTCTCTGATGGTTTGATACTCGCCGTTTTCTTTCAAAATATACGTATTGCAGTTGTCAAGTAAGTTTATTTTTAGGATATTTATCAGCTGCTGTTTGATGTCCTCATTTATAAACTCAAAGAGCGATTCTATGCGTTTGTCGAAGCTCCTCACCATCATGTCGGCACTACCGCCGTAAAGTTTTGGTTGACCTTCATTATGGAAATATATAATCCTGGCATGTTCGAGATAATTACCTACCAATGACCTTACACTTATGTTTTCGCTTAAGCCTTTTCGGCCGGGTCTTAAGCAGCAAATTCCTCGTACAATCAATTCTATTTTTACACCTTTATTTGAAGCTGCGTACAATTCCTCAATGATATCTTTGTCCTCCAAAGAGTTTACTTTGAAGCATATTCCGGCTGGAAGTCCTTGAGATGCGTTTTTTGCTTCGTTTCTGATTTGTTCAATCAGAGAGTTACGCATGTTTTTTGGTGAAGTTATGAGGTTCTTATAGCCAGCTGGTTGCGAGTGGCCTGTGATGACATTGAAAAACTCCGCAATGTCCTTGGTATAATCTTGATTGGCCGTCAATAGGCCTATGTCGGTGTAAAGTTTAGAAGTATCTTCGTTATAGTTTCCACTAGCCAAATGGGCATATTGCACCACCTTTGGCCCTTCTTTCCTAACAATGAGCATCAACTTGGTATGCGTTTTCAGCCACCCAATGCCGTAGATTACAAAACAACCCGCTTTTTGTAGTTTTTCAGCCTCTCGGATATTATTTTCTTCATCAAAACGGGCCTTTATTTCAAAAAGTGCTGAAACGTGTTTTCCGTTTTCTGCCGCTCTGAGTAGTGCAGAAGTTATTCTAGAGTTTTTGGCCAATCTATAAATAGTGAGCTTTATAGAAAGTACATTTGGGTCATCTGCTGCCTTTTCTAACAGATTAAGCACGGGTTCAAAACTGTTGTAAGGATGGTGCAAAAGAATATCATTTTCTTTGATTGCATCAAAAATACTAAGTTCTCTGTTAAAATTTAATGGGGCCAAAGTGCTTGGAGAGGGAGGCAACAGAGGCTTAAATTCCGCATGGTTTACAATTTGCCAAAGCCTTGTGTAATCCATTAACTCATTGTTTACATGGATGTTATATTTGTCTATTTCCCATTTTTTCTTCAATATATCCATCAAGTATTCTGATGGGCGTGTCTCTATCACCAGTCCTACCACTCTGCCAGCTTGGCGACTTCTTATCTTTTCTTTTACCTCGTCCACAAAGTCTGCGTCCACGTCGTCATTTTCGTCTATTGTAAAATCTCCGTTTCTTACAATTCTGAAAAGGTCCACTGACTCTATGGCTACGTTTTTGTAAAGTTTGCCAATCTGATTTCTGATAATTTCCTCTGTTGGCAAAAAGTCTATTACATCCTCGTTTTCAAACTCATAGAATTTTGGCAAATTGGTTGGTATCTGTACAAATGAGAGTTTTTTGTTGTCTTCAGTTTCGGGGAAAAGCGTAGTTTGTTGCTCAATAGATACTATTCCCAATATCAAGCTTTTGGCCAAAAGGTTCGGAAATGCATGTGTGTGGTCACACACCATAGGAGTGAGCATAGGATAAACCGTATTTTCAAAAAAATCAGTAACCTCGTCTATTTGTTTTTCATCCAGATTGTTATATTTAATAATTCTGAATCCATTTTTTTCAAATTCCGGCTCAAGGTCTTCTCTGAAAATGCGATTTCGCTCGTCTATAAATTTCTTGATTTGATTGAGCAGGACTTTTCTAAACTGTACCTCTCTGAGGCCCGAGTAATCAATTCTTTCCTTATCATAGTCTATATAGTTGTACAAGCTACCCAAACGAACAGCCATAAACTCATCGAGATTGGAGGCCGTAATGGCCATAAACTTGAGCTTTTCAAATATGTTTAAATCTGTTTTTCTTACCTGATCAAGTACGCGTTCGTTGAATTTCATCCAACTTAAATCTCGACTGATAAGATCTGATTTTTCTATGTTGTTGTCTGATTTTTGGTCTTTTATGGTGGGATTGTACCTGTACTCACTTTCCATATTGAAATCAAGTAAATCTTTAAAAAACGAAACCACACCTTCTGTAACACTACCCATTTGGAATCTTTAATCTTTAAATTTTGGGATATAATATTTTGCAAATTTCTGAAAAATATAATTAAGACAATATTAATTCTTTTCCAAGAAACATTTCTTAATTAACGCAAGTTAGCCCTCTAAATTTGGCTTTTTTCTAAATTATTATTCTAAAAGTCGTACCTTTTCCTATCTCCGATTTAAGTACATAAATTTGGCCACCGTGATAGGTCTCAATTATTCTTTTTGCTAAAGTTAATCCAAGTCCCCAACCTCTTTTTTTAGTTGAAAATCCAGGGTTAAACACTTTGCGTTGAACTGCATTGGTCATCCCTTTTCCGGTGTCTGAAATATCCATCGTTAGTTTTCCTGAGGAATTATAACTCATTTTTATCTCTAGATTTCCAATACCTCCCATAGCGTCCACAGCATTTTTACAAAGATTTTCTACTACCCACTCTATGAGATTTTTATTTATTTTATGAATGTATGGTTTCTCTAGATGGTTGTTTAGCGTCCAGTTTATTTTGGTTGAAATGCGTTTTTTCAAGTACTCAACAGCCGTTTCTATCAATTCACCTACATTTTCTTCTTTCATGGTCGGTTCGGAGCCAATATTAGAGAAACGATTGGTGATGGTTTCGAGCCTTGAAATATCCTTCAGCATTTCGTCACCGATAGAGCTATCAAAATCTGGATTAATTTTCAATACTTCTATCCAACCCATTAGCCCCGAAATCGGGGTGCCTAATTGGTGTGCCGTTTCTTTGGCTAAGCCTACCCATACACGATTTTGTTCGGCTTTTCTTGAGGATGAATAGGCTATAAACGCCAGTGAGCCGAATATTAAAAACGTGATTATCAGTATGTATGGGAAGTATCGAAGTTGAGTAACGATGGTGGAGTTGCTGTAATACACGTAGCCTTTGTCTTTACCTACCACAAATGCTATGGGTGTGTGTTCAGCTTTCATTTCATCCATTTTTGATAGAAGAAACTTCAATTTTTTATCTCCGGTTAGTTTCTTAGTAGAGTCGTCGAGTTCAGGGATGTTCCTATAATCCATGGGGCTGCCGCCTGTTACCAATATCGTAGGCACGGTTTCATTGGCCGAAAGTACCTCTTCAACAAAAGTGTAGTCGCAATCACTCTGTGGGTCTTGTTCTATCGTGAACCTTATACTTTCGGCATAGAGTTGTGCATATTTTTCCTCCCTGTCTTCAAGGGATTTTCTGACATCGTTGAAATAAAACAATAAACCCAAAACAAAAACTAATAGTAATGCAGTGACTATCAGCCTTTTGGTTGATATGTTTACATACAAGTCGTGAAATAATCTATTACTTTTCATCAATATTCAAAAAAATATTTCTTCTGATTTTGGTTATTATTTTTCCGTGTTAGAATCTAAACTTGGAATTTGGTCGTAGTTATACATGATGGAAGGCAGGAAATTCTAATTTAGAATTTTTCTAAATTATAAAAACTGCTTATTGTCATAACAAATATAGGGTAGCTAGGGCGTATTTTTGCATAAATATTTTTCAAATATCAAGGTAATGAGCGAGAGTTTTAGAGTAGTTTCAATTTCTTACAAAAAAGCACCTTTGCAAATAAGGGAAAGATTGGCTTTGGACGAAAGCGAAACAAAGGCGTTTTATTTGAAACTTAAAGAGGTATTAGGAGTAGTGGAGGCCTTGGTTATATCTACCTGCAATCGCACGGAGGTTTATTTTAAGTCAGACTCAGACCTTTCATCGGAAGTTATCAAACTATTGGCTGTCAATAAAGGCGTATCTTCTTCAGAGATTGAAAATTATTTTGAAATTATCAATGAAGAATCATCTGCCACAAACTATCTTTTTGAAGTTGCACTTGGTTTGCAGTCACAGGTAATTGGAGATCAGCAGATTATCAATCAAGTAAAGAATGCCTACCAATGGTCAGCAGACATGCAAATGGCTGGGCCGTTTGTACACAGAGTGTTGCACACGGTATTTTATGCCAACAAAAGATTGGTACAAGAGACCTCGTTTAGAGATGGAGCGGCATCTACAAGCTATGTGACGATAGATTTAATGGAAAGTTTCTTGCCGATGTTGGCCAACCCGAGCATTTTGGTTTTGGGACTTGGGGAGATTGGCGAAGACATAGCTAAAACATTGTTTGAGAAAGGAATTAAGAATGTTAGTGTTTGTAATAGAACGAAAGAGAAAGCGGTAGAAATAGCGAAGTCTTTCGAAATGGAAGTGTTGGATTACATGGATTTATCTGAGAAGATTCAATACTTTGATGTGGTCATTTCTTCTGTAAGAGCCGAATCTCCTGTTGTAAAAGCTGCTTATTTGGCCAACAAAAAAGCGATAACCTATTTGTTTGACCTTTCGGTACCAAGAAGTATAGAGTCTGAAGTAGAAAATGTTCCTGGGGTTGTATTATACGGCCTTGACGAGATACAAAAACGATCAGACGAAGCCTTAGAGAAAAGAAAGTCGGCTATTCCACAAGTAAAAACCATCATCAGTGAGATGGTATTGGAAGTGGGTAATTGGTCGAAAGAGATGATGGTTTCGCCAACGATACAAAAACTTAAAAACGCATTAGAACAAATACGTCAAGACGAAATGTCGAGATATTTGAAAACCATGAGTGCGGAGGAGGCAGAGAAAATGGACAAAGTAACTGCTGCCATGATGCAGAAAATTATAAAATTGCCAGTTCTTCAACTCAAAGCCGCTTGCAAGCGTGGAGAGGCAGATACACTTATTGATGTATTGAACGATTTGTTTGATTTGGAGAAAGTAAGTGTTTAATAGTGAAGATATAACTTGGATAAAAATATTGAAAAAGGCGACAATTTATTGTCGCCTTTTTTGCTTCTATTTCAAATGTTTAAAAAACCATAGAACTCAATTTCTATAATTCAAGGCTGGCTTTCTGTTGCCAAGCAAAGCTTCATACTTAAAATCACCACCCGTTTTTTCTTTAAATTCTACAGTCGCCTTTTGTATAAGTTCTTGATTTTCAAATAAGTCTATCGCACTCAATGCCAAAGTTTTGGCTGCTATCATCATTCCTTTTACTCCTATGCTTGTACCGCCAGCGGCAACAGCTTGCCAGCTATGGGCAGGCGTGCCAGGTACCCAAGTGGCAGTTCTACAACCAACTGTTGGCACAGCCCAACTTACATCACCCACGTCTGTAGAGCCTCCGTTGGCAGAGTTCTCAAGTTTAAGTTCTTGAACTTTAGTAGTAGCATCAAGAGAGCTTTTGAACATACCAGGAGTGGGCAATATTTTGTTGGCAAAAGCCAATTCTTCCGGCGTCATTACGTAGCCACCCACCATGCTCATGTTGTTGTGCATTACTTTGGCGAGGGTTTCGTTGGGCAAAAGTTCGTGCACACCACCCAATACTTCCACTTCTACTCTTGTGCCCGTGCCTTGTGCCGCTCCTTTGGCTATGTTCTCCATCCATTCCCACATTTCTTTTACGTTGGTGCGGTTGGGGTGACGAGCATACACATACAACTCAGCAAAGTCTGGTACCACGTTGGGGGCTTTACCACCTTGGGTAATCACGTAGTGAATACGAGAATCTTCTTGCACGTGTTCACGCATCATGTTGATCATGTGTGTCATAGCCTCTATGCCATCTAATGCTGAGCGGCCATTTTCGGGAGATGCGGCGGCATGGGCCGAGCGACCGTAAAATCTAAACTTGCCCGATTTGTTGGCCAATGAACTTGAAGCGTTGGCAGAGTTGTCTGAGCTTGGGTGCCAGTGCAATACCACATCCACGTCTTTAAATAATCCCTCACGTACCATATATACTTTGCCTGAACCACCCTCTTCTGCAGGTGTGCCATAAAATTTTATTGTGCCTTTTTGACCCGTTTTTTTCATCCAGTCTTTTACGGCTACGACTGCTGCGGTAGAGCCTACACCAAACAAATGATGTCCACACGCATGACCTGCTATGCCATTGAGTGACTGTTTTTCAGGGTTTGCTGATTGTGAAAGCCCTGGAAGAGCGTCAAATTCGCCCAAAATTCCAATAACAGGCTTGCCCGAACCAAAAGTAGCCACAAAGGCCGTTGGAATATCTGCCACGCCAGCCGTTACTGTGAAACCTTCTTTTTTGAGCGTGTTTTGGAGAAGTTCTGAGCTTTTGTATTCTTGATAACCCACCTCGGCAAAATTCCAGATGTCCATGGCCATGGAGCTATACTCTGGCTGTCTTTTTTGGATATCGTCAATTACTTGTTTTTTGGTTTGTGCAAAAAGCAAAGGGCAGGCAAGAAAAAGAAAAAATAGTGTTTTTTTCATATCGTTTTGGTTTTTGGTTTGTTGAGTAAATATAAGTTTTTTTCTAAAAAGAAGTTTCTCAGAATGGTGATATATGGTCTTTTTGTAGATAAAACAATTAGAAATATCTATTCAAAGCTTTACAAAAACTTGATTCTATAAATTTTTGGCCAAAGTTTGCCCGTAATCAGAAACTCTCCTTTGGTAGTGTTGTAGGCTATGCCATTCATTTCCATTAGGCCTGGGTTGAGTTTTTGGGCTTCCACAAAAATTGGCCCCATATCTACTTTGGCTACTACGTTGCCGGTGTTGGCGTCTATTTTTACTATTTGGTTGGTGGTCCAGATGTTGGCATAGATATAACCTCCTACATACTCCAGTTCGTTGATTTTGTCTATGGCGTAGCCGTTTTCTCTTACGTTGATTTCTTTGACTTTCGAGAAATCTTTAGGGCTAAAATAGGTGAGTTTGCTTGTGCCGTCGCTCATGATAAGGTTTGTGCTGTCGTGGGTCATACCCCAGCCTTCGGCGTTGGCGTAAGGATATTCTGCTATTTGTTTGTAAGTTTTGGCGTCGTAAACAAAGCACTTTTGGGCTTTGTAAGTGAGCTGGAATATTTTTCCGTCGAGCTTTGCTATGCCCTCGCCAAAGTATTTGTTGCGGTCTATGGCTGCTTTAGGTATTATTTTCCCCGTGGTGGTGTCTACTGGCCCGAGGTGCGAGAGGGTGTAAGTGAGCTCCTCTGGTGAACCCGTGCTTTCGAATATCTGGCCGTTGTCTATGTATAATCCCTCTGTAAAAGACTGTATGTCATGTGGATAACTACCCACTATGCTGTAGTTAAGTGTGGCTGTTGATGCGGGCTCTTCTGTAGTTTCTGTAGTTTCGGAGCTTTTGTTATCGCAAGCAAATACCCAAACCGATACTGCCAATATCCCTATAATGTTTCTAAACATATCTATTAATTGTTTTTTTCTAAACGTAAATATCCGTAGAAACAGAGAGTTTTTCAAATTATTTGGTGGATTAGGGGTGTATTTGGAGAAACTGTAAAGTATTTCTTTTTATTGAGTGTTTCCAAAGTCTATTTGATAATTTATTTCTAACCACTTTTTGGGTCTGACCGCACGCCGTAAAATTAGCCAATAAACCTATTGATACATCTTTCTCAATTTCTCAGGTGGTAGACCTACGCCCTCTACCTTTATTTCTTTGCGGCGTTCGTACATCTGCATGCCAAACACCTTGCCTACGGCCTTGATGCCATGCTTGTGGCGTATCCGATCCATGGCTTGGTAGAGGTCGGCCATGTGGGCGGACTTGTCGAAAAGCGTAATCTGCGAATAGCCTGGCACTAATTTGCCAAACTTTACACCAATGAGCCGAATGAGCAGACGGCGGTCGTAGAGTTTTTCGAATATTTCTAGGGCCTTTTCTTGTAGTTGGTCGTCGTTGGCGGTGTAGCTTACAGTCAGCTGCCGCAGGTGGGTGTCGAAGTTGGAGTATCGAATCTTGACCGAAAGTTGGCCTACACAGCGGTTTTTGCGGCGGAGGTCGTAGCAGAGTTCTTCGGTCATTTTTACGAGGATAGACCGCAGCAAACTTACATCAGTGGTGTCTTTGTCGAAAGTCATCTCTTTCGACATCGATTTTTGGTCGTGGTAAGGCACTACAGGGCTATTGTCTATGCCGTTGGCTCTATCCCATAGGCTGACGCCGTTTTGTCCCAATACGGCCTGTACCATTTTCTTGGGCATTTCGGCCAGCATACCTATGCTCGTAATGCCCATGTTGCGTAGCTGTTGGCCTGTTACTTTGCCTATCATGGGCATTTTGCTTATGGCCAAGGGGCTCAGAAACGAGCGTTCTTCACCTAGCGGTATGAGTTTTTGGTTGTTGGGTTTACATTCGTTGGTGGCTACTTTTGATATTGTTTTGCCGCTACTCATGCCTAGTGATATGGTCAGACCCGTATCTTTTTTTATCCGCTGCCGCAGTTCAGTGGCGTATTTGTAGCTGCCAAAGTATTTGTCCATGCCCGTGAGGTCGGCGTAAAACTCGTCTATGGATGCTTTTTCTAGTAAGGGCAAATTGCTTTCCATTAAGTTGGTGACCATGTCGGAGTATTTTACATAACTCTCAAAGTCTCCACGGATCCAGATGGCATCGGGGCAGAGGCGTTTTGCCATTTTGCCTGGCATGGCTGAGCTTACGCCAAAGGCTCGGGCTTCGTAGCTACAGGCGGCCACTACGCCCCGCTCGCTCATGCCACCCACTATCACGGGTTTGCCTATGAGGCTAGGGTTTTTGATCCTTTCGACCGACACAAAGAACGAGTCGAGGTCGAAATGAGCGATAGTTCGTGTTGTTGCTGATTTCATTTTTTAAGTATAAGTAATATTCGCAGCTCAAAATTGGCAATTATTTTAGCAGAATAGTGCTTGTATTTTTAGCAATAGTGATTTTGCTAAGGTTTGTAGAATGCGGGGAAGTTTGTGAGGATACAAACTTGGGCGGATACAAAGCCAAATGAGCGAAGCGATAAAAACTCTGAGTAACTCAAAAACACAAAGTAGATAAAAAATATCAGTGAAACTCTGCGTCAAAAATACTTTGCAAAAATTAATGTATATGCTTGCCTTTCTCGGCCAAAAAATACTCAGCTTGGCAATAAGGGCATTTTACTTTTCCCTGTTCGTTTTTATAGCCCCTGATGTGTTCGTTGAAACCCGAAGCTATAATACCCGCAGGTAAAGCAAATAGTGAAATCCCTGAAATAGCCACAAAAGCCCCCAATATTTTTCCGGCAAGTGTTATGGGATAAATGTCTCCATAGCCCACTGTAGTCATGGTGTTTACACCCCACCATAGTGAGGCAGGGATACTCGAAAAGTTCTTTGGTTGCACAGGATGCTCGATATAATACATCAAAGAGCTGGAGAAAATAATCAAGAAAAAGATAAAAGAAAATGCTAAAATGAGCTCGTCCCGTTTGCTGTTCAATACGTTTTTGATAATCCTGAATGCATGAAAATACCGGCTCATGCGGAAAAGCCTCAGAATACGCAACAAACGGAGCATCCGAATAAAGGCAAAGTCGGTAGCAAAAGCCGAAAGGAAAAACGGTGCAATGGCCAGTAAATCCACAATACCCCAAAACGAAAACAAGAAACGTACACGCCCGTAAAATGGATGGCTAAATCCCCGAGCTTCAACACAAGACCAAAGACGAAGTAAATACTCCACCAAAAAAACAGCTACAGAAAAGTATTCGAAGTCCCTAAAAACGGTATGGTAGTTTTGGCTTAAATCAGGAATAGTGTTGAGGATAATGGCTATGGTATTAAGAAAGATGAGTATAGAAAGCGAAATGTTAAACACAAAACTGATTCCTTTTCGCTCAGAATACCGCACATCTAGTGTGCTCCACACCTTCTTTCTAAAGCTACGCTTGTTACCTATTTCGAAGGTTTTAATCGAGTTTAAGTCCATAGTTTAGTGTTTTTTCGGTTGCGGGCACGCCCTTGCTCATCCATTCGGGCATAGGGGCGTCTTTCAGGTAATAATCAAAATATTGCGACATTCGCAGCGACCAATCTTTGCGGTTTTTGCGTTGCGTCAAACCGTGTTTTTCGCCGTTATAATTGAGCATCCACACTGGTTTACCAAGTCTTTTAAGCCCCATAAACATCTCTATGCCTTGGTACCATGGCACAGCACCGTCGTCGTCGTTGTGCATCATTAGTACAGGCGTTTTTACATTTGGAAGGTAGAACAATGGCGAGTTTTCGAGATATTTTTGTGGGTTATCCCACAGTGTAACGCCTATTCTCGACTGCGTCCGCTCGTATTGTGCTTGGCGAGAGTTGCCCGTTTCCCATCTGATTCCGCCGTAGGCACTGGTCATGTTGGCTACAGGTGCTCCAGCTTCGGCCGCTCTGAAAATATTGGTTTTGGTCACCAACCAAGCTATCTGATAACCGCCCCAACTGTGGCCTTGCACACCTAGTCGGGTACTATCCACAAATCCCATTTCTATTACTTTCTTTATGCCTGGCAATATACAATCGTAGGCACTTTGGCCTGGTTGACCAGTTTTGTAAACAATATCTGGCACAAACACACAGTAGCCGTTGCTTGGATAATAAGAGAAATTGATGCTTGACCTAGCCGGCTGAGGTACATTATATCGGTAGATTTGGTCCGACATTTTCTCATAAAAATACGTTATCATTGGGTACTTTTTGCTTGGGTCAAAGTTGGCAGGTTTGTAAAGAATTCCTTCCAAGTTTTTGTTGTCCAGTGATTTATATTTTATCATTTCAGCAGTACCCCAGTTGATGTCGGCTTGTTGTGGATTGGCGGTGCTTACTTTTCTAACTTCTTTAAAATCAAGGCCTTTTGTGTGCTGTAAGTCGGGAAAAACCTCGAAGTTTTCTTGGGTAAAAACCAAATCAGTGCTTTCTTTAGCTTTGATAATTTTTGGAGACAAATAGAACTTCTCAAACATGACCAATTCTGGAATTGCATTTTCAGCCATACCCAATGTTGCGTATCCCGACTCCATGGTTTTTTGATTAAACACATGCAGCATAACCGTACTTTTGGTATCAATCTGCGTTTCTTTTTCGTCTAATGAAATGTATCGGTAGCTTAGGTTATTTTCTCTGCCATTGGTCAGGCGTTTTCTCTCCGAAGGTTTTGAGGGATTTACGGCCCAAATATCATATTTGTCATATATCCACACTTGGTCGTCGTCTTTGGTAAAGCCCGCCATGCCGTAGCTGCTTGGTTCGTCGGGATGGTCGTCGTCGGCTTTGTCAGAGAAATTCACATCGTCTGTGAGTTTGTGAGTCTTTTGGTTTCGAATCTGATAGGCAAACCATGCAGTGTCTTCCAAGGCATACCAAACTACAAATTTGCCATCGGGTGACATCCGCAGGTCAGTCACGCGTTTGTTTTCAAAAATTAGCTCGCGATTTTCAGTTTTGCTAGAAACCGTGAAGGCGTCTATTGGTGGATTAAAAAGCCAGTGTTGATGGGCATATTTTTCGGAAGCCAAAAGTAGCATTTCTTCTTCATTGGCTGTTTTGGTAAGTCTTATTTCAGAGAAATCTGGATTTGCCAATTGAACAGTTTTCTGTGTTTTTAGGTCAAAAATGGCCAAATAGCTTTTTTTCAGGTCGTTTTTGAGATTGGCCAACTGCTGTGGCATTAGGCGGTTATCTTTCCAATTCCACACATCCAAGCTCACAATGTCTTCTTCAAGTCTTGTGGTATCTTTTATGATTCCTCGAGGGTTTTTTCCGAAAAACAATTTACTTCCATCTTTTGAGAATTGAGGCTCGAAGTCTGCACTGATGAGCGGCAATCGGGGGTCTGTTATTATAAGCGTATCGCCTATCAGTTTAGGTTCTTCGGAGTTTTTCCAATAATATAATGTATGGTTTTTTATCAAAGATTTTTTGGTAGTATCGGGGTCGAGGATTGTGGCCCAAAGTTGGCCATCTTCAGAGCTGATAAGTTGTTTATATGTGCCTTTTGATTCGGCCAAAAGTTTGGTCTTTTGGCCCGTTGTAGAGAATGTATACAAACCAGCTTTCATGGTGCTATCTTTTCCGGTGGTTGCAAAAGTCAAAATTTGCCCCGAAGGATCAAACTGGTATTTATAAACAAACGGGAACTTATGTAAAGTGTTGTTTTTTAAACTATAAACTTGCAAAGTACTGCCGTTTTCTTCACTTTCCTTTTTGGTTTTTTTTGCC
The DNA here is from genome assembly GCF_024343735.1 of Lacihabitans sp. CCS-44. Lineage (GTDB taxonomy): Bacteria > Bacteroidota > Bacteroidia > Cytophagales > Spirosomataceae > Leadbetterella. The sequence goes on along the minus strand of NZ_RJUE01000060.1, from coordinate 193,576 downwards.
TTGGCCGAGGTATCTTTTTTGGTTTCAGGATGGCTCAGAAATGCCAGCCAATCATTTGATTTCTCGGGAAAAATAAAACTCTTGATGTTGCCAAATTTTAGGGTTTCGAAGGTAGTAAAACTGTGTATGCCAATGCTGTCTTTGGGCATTTCTTCCTTCTTTTTTTTGGCCAATTTAGCAGCTTTTACAATACTTTTTGCTGGAGAAATCTTGTAAGCAGCCCATTGTGAATCTTGGCTCAGCCAAAGATCAGAGGCACGTTCAACGGTATCAATGGCATTGCCCAATAGTGGATACAGAATAAGCTTATTGTCACCATCTTGAGGGCTGAGTACATAAGCTATCCAATGCCCGTTTGGGGTTATTTTTGTTTCAGAGATAGCTTTCCAAGCGTCGTAGTCGGAATGTTGTAAGGGTCGTTTTTGGGCAAAAATACCCGTAGATAGCAATAATAAGAAGATTAATGTCTGTTTCATTTAGGCGTATAGGTTCAGGCCAGTTAAAGGACTTTCCAAATATAGCAAAAAAATGCTATGGGCTAAACCACAGACAATACCTTTTTATTGCAACTTAAGCGTAACAATGCTGATAACCGCCAAAACTATGGCTACAATCCAAAATCTTGTTACGATTTTGGCCTCATGGTAGCCTTTTTTCTGGAAGTGATGATGCAGTGGCGACATCAACAAGAGTCGATTTTGTTTGGCGTATTCCAGCCCTCTTCTGCGTTTTTGATATTTAAAATAACTCACTTGTAGTATCACCGAGATGTTTTCGGCCAAGAAAATGCCACACATCAAAGGAATCATCAGCTCTTTTCTTAAAATCAAAGCCAATGTAGCTATAACACTGCCGAGCATCAAGCTGCCGGTGTCTCCCATAAAAACCGATGCAGGATAAGAGTTGTACCAGAGAAAACCTATGCAGGCACCCAGAAAGGCCGCACAGAATATTACCACCTCGCCAGAGTTGGGAATGAGCATAATATTCAAATATTCAGCAAAGACTTTGTTGCCTGATAGATAGGCAAATACCGCTAAAGTAAGTCCGATGATTGCCGAAGTTCCCGCCGCTAGACCGTCGATGCCGTCGGTAATGTTGGCGGCATTAGACACTGCCGTGATGATAAACACACAAATAAAAACATAAGGCAACCAAGCCAAACTCGCAGGTAGATAACTCGAAAGTATATCGTAGTCAAGAAGGTTATTTTTTAAGAAAGGTACTGTAGTGGTGAGCGACTGCTTATCTATGAATCCGTTAGAGCCGAACTCTCTGATTTTTACGTTGTTGTTGAAATATAGCGTAAGACCAACTATTAATCCTAATCCTACTTGTCCGATTATTTTGAAAGTACCTTTTAAGCCTTCTTTGTCTTTTTTGAAAACCTTGATGTAGTCGTCAGCAAAACCTATCATGGTAGTCCAGAGAGTAGCAACGATAAGCAGAATGATGTATACATTGTCAAGCTTAGCAAACAACAAAACGGGTATCATCAATGATGCTAAAATGATAAAACCTCCCATTGTTGGTGTACCTTTTTTCTCTAATTGACCTGTAAGACCCAAGTCTCTGATGCTCTCGCCCACCTGCAACATTTGGAGTTTTCGGATGATTGGTTTACCGTAAATGGCCGCTATCAAAAGCGACAAAATAGTGGCTGCTGAGGCACGAAACGATATGTAACGAAACACACCTGCACCGGGGAAATCGAACATTTGGTCGAGGTAGCTAAAAAGGTAGTAAAGCATTGTTTTAGGGGTATAATAGTCTTGTGAAGCAAAGATAAATGATTTTTTTGGCAAAATTCTATAGCTACTAAGCAAGAATATTTTTTAAACTAACCCCAATAGCATTCTTCTATCCAAAATCTCCCTCACTACCAAAGTTTCAAAATATACTTTCTATTATTTCTTAAATTGACCCCATGTTTTTCAATATTGTTTTGATTCAAATAGTAATATTATATCTATATAATATAATTAAATATGACTTTTTAAAAAAGTTATTATTCGGATATAAAACAAACATAATGTATTTAAGAGCAAACTAATATACTATTCCTAACTAATTGATATGTATCAATTTATAGATTTATAAATAGTTGGTTTTTAAAATAAATCCTTTAGCTTTGCAATTGATTTATATCAATTAGTACCCGACCGAATCTATTAATCTAAAAAGGAACATAAATGGAATTGTCAGTTTTAAGAAAGTCAGGAGAAGGAATAAAATCAATAAACACAACTGCATTTTCAAAATTTAGATCACAAAAATTTACAATTAGCTGTGTTGTTGTCAAAAATAGAACCCAAAGGCTATTCATTTTGGCTTTTCTCTTAGTTCCATTCTTGAGCTTTTCAAATCCTCCTTCAAAAAGGGCTAAAAAAGCAAAAACTGTCAAAACCATAAGACGTAACATCTTAGAGCTAGAGTTTGGTACATTCAGATACGAAAGTCCTGTCATGGCTAAGAAAAGTGTTTTCTTAGGATAAAATCTTAGGCCAATTCTAGGCCAACAATACATTTTCTCATTTGTACTTTAACTCTATATTCGTTCCATAAGGCATTGGCGTGCCAAAATCTGGCTTGCCGTTTTTCCAGTCAAAGGGCTGAATATTCACTTGTCGGTCCCAGCCGGCTCCCTTTCGGCGAGCAGAATGATAGACTATGTAATCCTGTTTATTTATCTTAATGAAAGAAGCATGACCGGGGCTTGTTACAACTTCATTGCTCTCAAAAACCGGCTTCGAAATTTTAGACCATGCCGAGGCAGACAACGGATTATCGCCAGTGAGCTCCAACATGCCTAAGCAGTAGTGGTCAGACCAACTGCCTGCTGCTGAATATATTAGAAATAGTTTCCCGTTGCGTTCTAAAATTTCCGGGCCTTCGTTTATGGTCGGCAGGTCTTTACTTGAGCCACGTTTTTCCCATTCGTAGTCTGGTTGAGAGATTTTCACTCGCTCCGACTTGATGCTCGTTGGGCCGTCCATTTCGGCAATGTAGAGGTTTTGTTGCACGTTTTGGTCTCCCTCCCAACCGCTCCAAATAAAATAGAGCTTACCCTTGAATTTAAAAGCAGAGCCGTCAATAGCCCATTTATCTGACTTGTCTGTTATTTTGCCAATAAAGCTAAATTCGTCATTGATATTTGCCCCAGCGGTGGCCAACACGTACATACGGTGATTCTCGTTTTTGCCATCATCTGCAGCCACATATACATACCAGCGACCATCCAGAAAATGTAGTTCGGGAGCCCACACTTCTTTGGCATAGGCAGTTCCCTTTTGAGGAATCCAAATACTTCGTTCTTTGGCTTGTGTAAGTTCAGAAATTCGGTTTACTGATTTCAAAAAAACGGTGTCTCTCCTAACATAACAATAATGGAGCGTCTCCCCATGTGTGTACACCCAAGGATCTGCTCCTTTCTGAAGTATTGGGTTCACCACGATTTCGCTTTTTTGTGCATAAGTGTTTATAAACAAGCACAAAAGCACAATTGTAAAAGAATATTTAAGCATATAAGATTGAATAAAATCTATGAAATGGTTGTAAAGAAACAAAACACAAGGCTAATTTCCTTTAAAATAGGGTAAAATCAATTTATGCTTTTAATAAAGAATTGATTTTGTATTAATATTTAGAAAACATTCGAAACGGAACTTTGTGATAAAAATTCAGGATGCCAAATCTCAAAAACAAAGACTTCTTTGCCTTCATTAAAGACTGGGGCTTTTTGATTCTCTTCTTCTACATTATTGTGGTTTACTACTCGCAATCTGTACCAAAATAGTTATTACAATTCGCTCAAAAAATGTACTTTTGGACATCACATTATAATTGTCCTAATGCCCTTGCCTATTTATTTCGATTACGCTGCCACTACGCCTTTGGCTCCCGAAGTTCTCAACGAAATGACACCCTTTTTCTTGGAGAATTTTGGAAATGCCTCTAGCCGACACCACGCTTATGGTTGGTTGGCTGAAGAAGCCGTTGAGGAAGCAAAAGAGCGAATTACAAAGGCTTTTAAATGCAAAAAAAACGAGGTCGTATTTACTAGCGGAGCCACTGAGTCTATAAATCTGGCATTGAAAGGATTTGTCCACTTAAATCCTGATTATCAAATAATAAGTTGTGAAACAGAGCACAAGGCCAACCTTGAAGTTGTTTCAGATTTAGCCAAAAAGAATGTAAAAACTATACTTTTGGGGGTTGATAATCAGGGAGAAATCTCATTAGAAAAACTAGAAGAAGAACTCCAAAAGGGTAAAAGTCTGGTGACGGTTATGTGGGTAAATAACGAAACTGGCCTTGTTCACCGCATTTCGGAGATTCTAAAACTAAAAGAAAAGTACGATTTTGTGTTACATGTAGACGCCACACAAGCAGTTGGGAAAATCCCGATAGATTTTTCTGATATTGATTTCCTGAGTTTTTCGGCTCATAAAATTTATGGCCCAAAAGGCATGGGGGCATTAATAATAAAAGACTCACACAAGATAAGTCCGCAAATATTGGGTGGCGGCCAGCAACGTAACTTTAGAAGCGGAACACTTAACATTCCGGGCATTGTTGGGTTAGGAAAAGCTACCGAATTGGCCAGCAATAGAATTGGTGATTTTAATACCCATTGTGAAAAATTGAAACTCACACTAGAGTCTGAAATTATTAAAATTTACCCTAAAGCCAGAATAAATTCCCCAAGTGCTCAAAGAGTTTCTAATATTTCAAACATTTGTTTCGAAGGCCTTGATGGCGAAGATTTGATGCTAAAACTCCATAAAGTGGCTATTTCTAATGGTTCGGCTTGTAACTCCGCCACTATGTTTCCGTCGCACGTACTCACGGCCATGGGTATAAACGAAGCAGACGCATTTGCGAGCTTGCGATTTAGCTTTGGTTGGGGCAATTCAGAGAAAGACTTGGAGGTGTTTTTTGAGAATTTAAAGAAAGTTTTGGGATAAATTTTTCAAAAAATATAGCGTGATTCCCTACAGAATCATTGAACCCTTTTCCTATTATTTACCCCGAATTTCCATTCGGGGCTATTCAGATTTGAGCATTTCATGGTCATAATTCTTGTTTTAGAAGAAAACAGGTAATTAAATTTTCTTAATACTCACCGCAAATCCACCACCAGCTGCTATTTGCAAACTAAGACTAGATTTGCTGCTTACTTTCATTTTTTCTATCACATAATCCTGCGGATTTTTATCCCACGACGCCTTCGGTCCATCTTTGTATATGGTAGCTTCGTACTCCATATTATCATTTAGAAAATCAAGTTTAAAGTCCATTTTTCTGCTGTTTTCGTCTGAAATGGCTCCCAAATACCAGTCTTCAGAGTTTTTCTTTTTTCGGGCAGTTACCACAAATTCGCCGGGCTCTGCCGAGATAACTTTGGTGTTGTCCCAATCTACCGGCACGTCTCTGATAAACTGAAAGGCATCAGGATATTTCTGGAAATTCTCTGGAAAATCGCCCGCCATTTGCAATGGGCTATAGATGGTCACGTACATGGCCAGCTGCTTGGCAAGTGTGGTTTTTACTTTCTGCTTTCGGCTAGGGTCATATTGGTTGAGGTTGAAATGGAAAAAGCCTGGCGTATAATCCATAGGACCGCCCATGAGTCTCGTAAAAGGCAAAATGGTCTCATGCTCGGGCTTGAGCCCAAGTGTTGGTGCGTTGTTAAATTCGTTTCCGCGTGCAGCCTCGTTGGCCAGCCAATTGGGGTAAGTACGGTGCAAGCCCGTGGGATGAGCGGGCTCGTGGGCCTCCACCATAATCTGATTTTCGGCCGCTTTTTTTGCTACTCTTTCGTAGTGATTGACCATCCACTGGCTGTCGTGGTGTTCTCCACGGGGTATAATTTTGCCTACATAACCCGTTTTTACGGTATTCATGCCATGGTTTTTCATAAAATCAAAGGCTTTATCTATATGTCGCTCGTAGTTAGTGGCTGAGCCTGAGGTTTCGTGATGCATAATGATTTTTACCACTTTCTGCTTGGCATAATCGCTAAGGTATTTCACATCGTAGTCGTCATAGGGGCTCACAAAATCAAAAACGTCTTCTTTCCAATTGCCAAACCAATCTTCCCAACCTTGGTTCCAGCCCTCTACCAGCACACCATCAAAATTATTCGCTGCCGCAAAATCAATGTACTTTTTTACGTTTGCAGTATTGGCTCCGTGTTTACCACCAGCCTTAAACCAATCAGATTTGCCCACGTGCATCTCCCACCACATACCTATAAATTTCTGTGGTTTTATCCATGATGCGTCTGCAATTTTGCTCGGTTCGTTGAGATTCAGAATCATTTTTGATTCTAAGATTTTCTCCGCCTTATCGCTTACATTTATAACCCTCCAAGGCGTGTTAAAAGGCGTTTGTAGGTAGGCTTTGTTGCCCACGGCATCGGGTGTGAGATGGGAAGTAAGCGTAAATGTAGTTTTATCCAAATCGAGATGCATAACCGGGTAATTTATCAACGCTGCCTCATGGATATTGATGTAAAGCCCAGTCCTTGACTTCATCATCAAAGGAGTTTGGACCGCATTTTTGCCTATTATGGATTGCAAAGCGATATCCTTTTCTTGGTTGGCTGCCTTCAGAGCGTCTATTTCGGACAGGAGTGTGGTATTGTAAAGATACTCGTTGGTATCATAATCGCCTGGTATCCAGAAAGTTTTGTGATTACCAGCCAAATTGAACTGTGTCAGTTCATTTTTCACTACAAAATGCTTAAAACCAACCTGCTCAGGGAAAAAATACCGAAAACCCAAGCCTTCATTAAAAACCCGAAATTCTAAATCTAGTAGAACATTTGATGTAGATTTTAGATGAATTACCAATTTTCGGTACTGATTTCTTATTTCAGAAACCTCGCCCCAAACCGGCTTCCAAACTTCGTTTACAGTAAGCGTATCGGTGCCCAACCAATTAAAAGTATTGAGTTTTAGACTAGGTTTGCTCAACTCAAAACCCACAAGTGAGTTTTCTGCCACCACTTCTTTTCCGAACTTCAAATTGTAGCTTATTTGCTTTGTGGCATTTTGATTTACCGAAAGGCTAATATTGTTGTCTGGTGAAGATATTTTAAAATTAGTCTGGCCATTTGTTTTTGAAATTATGAAACAACATAAGTAAGCCAAAAGGGTGATTTTGGAAAAATTCATTATAAGGTTAGTATTATTTAATAGCAAAATAATATATTTTTTTGAAATAAACTGAAACCTTCCCGAGTATCTTTTCGCATGAATTATGAACATCTTAAAATTTAGTAAGATGCTATCTTAATTTTTACATTTAAATAAAACACTCTTTTCTCCTAATTGAAAAGGGAAGATTTTATTAGCTTATTTCGAATATTGCCGATTTTTAGTTCTATTTGTCGATTAAATCCCATAAGCATAAGCGATTTTACTGTTTTTAAGACGCGTTGGAGTACATTTGATAAAACTTTTCCTATGAAAAAGAAACGAGCATTTCCGCAATTGCTTATCCTCATATTTGGCTTGTTTCTAACAACATCGTGCATTGATTTTATAATAAGCGAAGTAAGATTTTAAGTCAAAACCCAGAGAATATAATAAAACCTAGGAGGTATTAAAATAAATGCATTGAGGAGAAGGATTTGGTACGGCTAAAACGGTAATTCTTTATGTTGAAAGAAAGTCAACAATGAGAAAAACAACATTTTTGACCTTTACTAAATAGACATAATCAGAGCTTTATAAAAGCTAAAAAACCTGAAATTGACTCCAGAGTGAGACTTTGCAAAGTGCAAATTCCTTCGAAAATTTTATGACTTTTTATCAAAAAAATATATTCTTAAAATAATGAGTTAAAACTCAGGAATACTAAATCCAAGATTATAATCTATCCATCCCGCCTTTCGACAATCCAATAGAGGCAAGTTCTTATTTCTGAGATTATTGAAATCGGCATAGGCCTCCACCTTTTGAAATGCCGCTGTTCCCATAGCTTCAAACCTCTTTATTACAAGTCTCTGTTTAGTGGTTCCGCTGACCACAAATGCTCCTAGCACTTCTTGGTCAGGTTTATTTACGCATCTTAAATTTCCCACAATTTGGGCCGGTATTTTATCAAACAGGCCTCCTCCTATGGTTCTTTGGTCTTCTTGCCTCTGCCAAAAATTATAGATTTGCTTAGAAACCGACTGAATATCTAGCTGAACTACATAGTCAGTCCAATCAAAGGCGTCTACTGATTTTATATTTAAGGGAAGGTTCTTGCCGTTTACAAGAAAGTCGTTGAGTAATGTAGGCTGTGTATTTAACGGTGCACGCCAGCATTTAAAATAACACGGTGGTGGCGGTGCCGGAGGTGGTGGCGGTGCTGGACAGGTAGTCTGAAATTCAATAAATTCTTGTTTCTTAATGAAATAAAAATTTTCTTCTCCCTCCAAATCTTTAATGCTTGCTTTTACATCAAATCGCATATTCTCAACCTTTTCCGCGTCAATAAACTTATAGGAGAAATTCTGCAACTGAGGAGGAGTTTGTAGTTTTTCAATACTAGATTCTATTTCCAGGCCATCTGCAGTAGTAATTTTCAGTTGATAGCTTTGCCCTGGTAGACCTTTAAACAAAATTGCTGTTTTGTATAATCCATTTCCAAAATCTCCCAAAATTGTTGTATTACCAATATTGTCAACGATGCGTACTTTAGCCCCTTCAACTGGCTTGCCTATAAATTCTCTGGCATCATAAGGAGAATAGGCACTAATAGTATTTATTCTTACTGAATACGGCCCGATTAAATTACCAACTTCACCATAAACTATTATCGCATTGCTTAAATTATCGGTTTTATAATTTGATATTTCTGTTTCACAGGCCAAAAACAAAAATGCGATGACGACAAGAAAATTGTATTTTTTCATTAAAAACTAAAGTTGTAAGTAAGAGATGGAATAGCAACAGCCAACACCGAGAGTTTGTAAGTACGTGCTTGATTTCTTAAACCCGTTGCTGATCTAAAATATATCGAATATACATTTTGCCGACCTAGAATGTTATAAATAGAAAAATTCCAGCTACTGTTCATTTTGCTTTTTTTCTTAGGATCAAGTGTAAAACCAGCATCTAATCTAAAATAATCAGGCAGCCTTTCCTGATTTCGAAGCGTAAAACTGGGAGCCGAATATCCATCTAATATTTCGGTAATTTGTGCAGGACTAAGAAATTTATATGTTTGTCCTTCGTAAACATAGCTCCTAATTTCAAGTCCATCTCTCGGAATTAAATTATTAGAAATCAAATAGTTATATACATCGTTAAAGGCATATATTTTATATCGCCCATTGGGGTATGTTATAGGTCTGCCCGTATTGTAGGCCAAGTTAGCATTAAAAGTAAGCCGATTGGTCAATCGATCATTGAACACCACTTTGAAGTTATGAGGCGTATCAAAATTGGCCGGGAAGGTCAATCCAAAATTGGCCGCCACTTGCTCCGAGGTGGCCGTTGCTTGCCGAAAAGTTCTAGCATAAGTATAAGATAACCAGCCAGTAACCTTAACTCCTCTTGATTTTTTTATAAAAAACTCGGCCCCGTAAGCATAACCCTTACCCACCAAAAGCTGAGTTTCCACGATGGGATTTAAATAAAGGGCCGCACCATCTACGTAATCTATTACGTTTTTGAGGTTTTTATAGTACAGCTCCACTGAGGTCTCGTAAGTACTAATTGAAGATGAGCCAATGTTTTTAAATATTCCAAAAGAGTACTGATCCGCAATTTGCTGGGGCAGTTGAGCATTGCTGAGTTTCCAAATATCTACAGGAGATATGGCCATGGTGTTTGATAACAAATGAACGAATTGCTGCATCCTATTGTAACCAAACTTCAATGATAAAGTAGAGTCCATTTTCCAAGAAAAAGAAATTCTCGGCTCAAAACCACCATATGATTTTATTTTCTTCCCTTTCTGGTAAGTCAAAGTGTCCGTAATTGTTGTAATTTCCCTTGGCTTGCCCGATTGATATTGGAAAAAACTACCTGGCCCAAGAAGAGAGTAATGGGCGTACCTAACACCGAAGTCAACATTGACTTTCTTGGTCAAAACCAAACTGTTGCCTACATAAACCGACAGTTCGCGTGCATTTTCCACCGGCATTTTAAAAGTATTAATAATAGATTGAGCCGAATTGGGCAAAAAACTACCAGCATCGTTGATGTAATAATTAGCCTCCCCGCCAAAATAAACCCTTGAAGAATTGCTCAGGTCAAAATTAAGGTCTTCTCGTAAGGTTTTTTGAATAACGCTAGGCTGCCACGCATATTCATAAAATTCCTTTTGGCCTTTATTGCCGTATAGATATTTGCTATAGAATGCCGTAAAATTATGAGACAACCTTCTATTTATAAGTGCATTGTGTTTTAAATTAATGTTTTGTGTATTCCAGTTGTAAACAGTGTCTTGTGCAAACTTAAAGGCATCTGTACTGGTATAGACGGCAAAAGAAATCCGCTGATTTTCACCAAACTTATGCGTAATTTTTGCATTTAGGTCATAAAAATTTGCCTGACTCTTTTTGAGGGAAGGATTATTGAAATACTTAAGATAAAAATCTGAAAGTGAACCCCGTGCTCCTACAATTATAGAAGTTTTATTTTTCCAAAGCGGCCCTTCAATCAAAACTCTGCTTGCTATTGGCCCTAACCCGCCACCAAATTGCCATTTCTCGAAATTTCCCTCTTTGGTTCTCACATCCAAGACAGACGACGCCTTTCCGCCGTAGTTTGATGGTATACCACCTTTAAAAAGGCTTAGGTCTTGAACCATGTCGGCATTGAACCCAGTAAAAAATCCGAATAAATGAGAGGTATTAAACAAAGGCACTCCATCTAAAAGAACCAGGTTTTGGTCCACGTTGCCTCCTCTAACATTGAAGCCAGAAGCTCCCTCGCCCACCGTTGAAACCCCAGGAAGCAACATGATGCTCCGTATAACGTCTGCTTCACCCATAAGCGTTGGCAGCTTTTTAAGCGTTTTTCCCGAAATTTTTTCGACACCCATCAATGCTCGATTTACATTTGCGTCCGATTTTTCAGCCGAAATCACAACTTCGTCAAGAAGTTTTTCAGATTCGGTCAATAAAAACTCTTGATCAGTTTTTTCAGTTATGTTGATACGCTCCAAGTAAAGCTTATAGCCAATCATCCGTATAGACATCTGATAATTTCTAGGACTTAGAAGAATAGTAAATTTCCCGAGGGTGTCTGTTTGGGTACCGAACGAATATCCCGAAAAAAGGACACTTGCACTACCAATTGGCCTACCTGTAGTTTTATCTTTTACTGTTCCAGTAAGCAAAAACTCCTTTTTTTGAGCAAAAGAAACATTTAAAAATGAAGTGAGAAATACAGCTGTTAGAATTGCTCTTTTTAAATTCATCCCATTGGTCTAAGTGTAACATTCTTTGCAAAGATAATTGATTATTCCATTATCCTTTTTACTGTTGATGGTTATTCTCGCTTCAGAATACAAGAATTTGATTCTTTACATTTCTCTTCGTAGACTAAACTCATTTTTGTTAAAATTGTTAACACCATTTTTTTATCATTATTCTACTACTATGTTTAACGTTATAAAGAAAACTATTCGCCAATGTCAATTAAATCAATCCTTCCATTATACTTTCTATGCGTGTCGTTGTTTGCACAGCAACCCACCAAAATAAATGAAGAGCTATCTGTTCCAAGAGAAAAAATTCACGTAGAGGGCCTGAAAACAAACTATTTGGCGGGAGAAAAATTATCAGTTAAATTTTCGGTCATTGAAACTCCAACTCTTCAGTTCACCAGCATAAGTGTTCCGCTATATGTGGAACTAATAGAGTCCCTATCAGGAAAACTATTAAGGCGGTTTGTTCTAAAAATAGAAAAAGGCGGTTCGACCTTGAATTACAGACTTCCGCTAACATTAAAAACCGCAAACTATCAAATTAGAGCATACACCACTTGGATGCGAAACTTTCCTGAAAGCTCTTTTTTTAACTTCCAATTTCCTGTTTTTGGTCAGAATTACAAGGAGGAAATGGGAGAGATTGCATTGGATCCGATCTTAGACACAATCGGCATTTATGCTGAAGGAGGTCAGCTGACAGCAGGAATCAAAAATAAAGTACTCCTAAGAACTTTCGATAATTTCGGGGTAACCATGGAGGTGCCTTTTAAGTTAAAAAATGAAAATAACGATATTATACTTGAGTCCCAAACAGATATCTCAGGGGGAGCAACTTTTGAGTTTCACCCTAATCCCGCCGAAAAATACTTCATAGAAAGTGGCTCAAAGGTTTTTGAAATTCAGAATATAAAACCTTCTGGCACAAATATAATTGTGGACAATTTGTCGAATAAAGACAGGCTTAGGGTGATGGTACAGAGTACGGAAATGCTGAAAACTAAAGATCCCTTCTATTTTATAATTAACCAACATAATCAAAATGTTTACCTCTCCACATTCGAAAACAAAAAAGATGTCTTTCTTTTCTTCATAGACAAAAACATACTTCCAGAAGGAATTCTGGATTGTTATTTGATAAAAAATACCGAAATATTGGCTTCTCGAACAATATATAATAGCTTTTCAGCCAAAGCAAACGTTGACCTAGACACTGAATTTTTAACAAAAAAACCAGAAAATTTCTTTTATAATAATAGAAAGTTTTTACCCGAAAAAGGCCTATCAATAGGGGGTACTCTAAAGAAGGTTTCGGGCAAAGAACTAAAAAAGGAAGAAACCTTGACAGTCCTGCTTGCCGATACCAATGTTGACAGTATAGCAAATAATTATGAGTCAATTTTTGTAAAAACCAAGGGCAAATTTAAGATAGACAACCTCGATTTCTATGGAAAAAAGCGTGCTACATTTGTTTGTCCGCTTGCTCAGATTGAGGTTGATAGTTTAGCGGATATACCCCTAATTTTGACCAAGGCTGAGCCTATAAATTGGAAAATGGTTAGTACAGATTATGAAATGCAAAAAAGAAAAGACGAAATCATTGAGGGCATTTTAGAAGAATCAAAGAAAAGCAGTATTTCTCTAGAAGAAATAGTAGTGAAGGCAAAGAAAAATTTTGACCCTTTCAACAAGTTCGGAAACGCTAGCCCACAGGTTCTTTTGGACAACAAAGACGTGGTTGTATTCCCACAAACAACAGATTTGATAGAATACATAACCAAGTATAGGTGTGGTGGACAAGCAGCTAAAGTAATTATTAATGGTAATTTGGAGCTAACAAAACATGACAACTTATTAGATTTTTTCATTGGCAACATTGAAAAGGTAGAAATTTTCAGAGCTGCAGAGGCCGCCATTTTTAATTGTAATTGTGCCATAAATGTGGTTATGTACGGACCCAGAAGTTTTTTGAAAGAGTATAAACAGCAAATTATTGAAGGTTATTATACAGAAAAATAGGTCTTATTCGATTTCGTGAATCCTATTTCGATAAAGTCTGGGGATTTACCAAACAAAATAACTTTCGTAAATTTAGTTAAATGCAGCCCAGCACGAAGTAATATGAACTATTTTACAACCGAAAACAAACAATATATATATCCCGTGAAAAACTTCTTAATTCTTAGTACAATCTTTTTCTGGATCGTTTCGTGTAAAGAACCTGCCAACGTACCCTCCGACACAACATTACCTCCGGCTGCTATTGACTCTAGCCTACTAGTTGTCAATGAATTAAACAAACTCATTAAGCCTTTGGGCTCTGATCCTCTTTCTGTGACGGATGATGAGTTGAAGGTTTTTGATGAGTACAAAAACGTAAAAGTAATAGGCCTAGGCGAAGCCACCCATGGCACCAAAGAGTTTTTCCAGATGAAACAGAGACTGTTTCAATATTTTGTAAAAAACTTCGGGCATCGTGTTTTTGCTTTTGAAATGGACTACGGCGAGTCGCTTGTTTTAGATGAATACCTACAGACAGGGAAAGGTGATATCACTAGCATAATGAAGAAGGAAATGCATTTTTTCGTTTGGAGAACGACTGAAGTCAGAGATCTATTAGAATGGATGAAAAGCTATAATATTGGTAAGTCAGAAGACCAAAGGCTCCATATTTATGGTGTAGATTGCCAATATTTTGATACAAACGCTAGAATACTGCAAGAAAAAATTTCGAAGATTGATGTTAATTTAGGTCAAAAACTACAACCTATACTTTCCCCAATGAAATCCCTTTCTTATATCCCTTCAGAAACGGATTTGAATACTATTGCTTCTTTAATTAAATCCAATAAAAATGAAATAACTGGTAAATCTTCGGAAAGTGAATATCAATCAATTGAACATTTATCGGATGTTTTAATTCAAACGTTCATTTATGCTAACGAACCTGATCACGCTAAAGCTGGTATAATTCGAGATGAATATATGGGAAAAAATGCAGTTTGGTTAAGCAAACAAACCAACTTCCCGATGTCCATATGGGCTCATAACTTCCATGTGAGCAACATTGTCGAAACATTTACCTATTCAAGAACAATGGGCTATTATATTACAAACGCACTTCAAGGAAACTATAAAGTCATTGGCTTTTCATTTTTGAAAGGAACAGTTACATCTAAAAATAGCTTAAATATGCAAGTGGAATATTTGAATGTAGATGATGCTCTAACTGAAAGGTTTACAAATGTAGTTTTTGGAAAATGCAGCACTCCTAATTTTTTGTTTAAAACAAAAGATGTTTTTAAGAATCCAATAATAAGACCATATATTGTGTCACGTGCTTTTTTTGAAATGGGAGCAGTTTATGATACTCAAAACAAGCCAAGTGAAAAATATTTTTTGCCCCTATTTGAAGTAAACTATGATTATTTAATACACATAAATACCTCAACACACAGCGATTTGCTGTAGTTTAACAACGGTAATTTAAATGAAAATATGAAACCAATTGTGCTTATCTTCATTTTTGCTTTTTGGTCAAATATCGCATTTGGCCAACAAAAGTATGAGATTGCAGGAACGGTTTCTGACTCAGTATCAGGAAATGGCTTGCCATTTGTCAATGTGTATTTTCAAGGCTCTACTATCGGGACCCAAACCGACGAAAACGGAAATTTCAGAATCACAAATGTAAAGTCGGGTAAATACAAATTGGTAGCCTCCATGGTTAGCTTTAAGCCCAATATCAAGGTGTTGACTATTGACAAGGATATTAATAAATTGACTATCAAGCTTGAAGAAGACCAAACCGCCTTGAAAGAACTTAAAGTAGTTGGAAAACGTGACAAAGAATGGGAGAACAACTTCAAAGACTTTTCATTAGAATTTTTAGGAAATAACTTTAAGAAAAAGGAAGTTTTTGTTAAAAACAAAGAGGTTGTTAACTTTGAAAAACATTTTGACACTTACACGGCTACGGCATTTGAGCCTTTGGTCATTGAAAATTATAAACTAGGCTACAGGGTACATTTTATTCTTCAAAACTTCGAAAAGAAAGAAGGAAGAATCACCATAAATGGTATTCCGAGGTTTGAAAATCTTACTGCTTTAAACGAAAATCAAAGACTTTTATGGGAGAATAATAGAATCAAAGCGTATCGGGGTTCTCTAAAGCACCTTGTTAAGGCCATTTTGTTTAAGCAACTCAAAGAACAAAATTTTCGGTGTCAATATTTAGAAACAGATCCGGACAATATGGGGTTTCACGAAATAACAGCATTGGGTAATAACTCCCAACTCAAGTTTATCGACTCAAACCTAGTTTACAAAACCAATGCTGAGAATGTCTTTTTAGTGAATTTTTCGCACAGAGTATTGGTCAAGTATTGGAATGGAAATAGATTGCTCGAGCGGTCCATACTAAAGCAGCAAATGCCGATTGAAGTGGATGAGATAGGAAATATTTTTGACCCTATGTCAATTGCAATTTCTGGTGGGATGGCAGACAGAAGGATGGCAAGCTTACTACCTTTTGATTTCGAAAGCAATGCCTTTCAAACGTCTCAAATAACTGACCTTGAGGTGCTTATACCCAAAGCGGTGGAGGAGCCGTTCAAAGAACCACGCGAAAAAGTTGAGATTTCTATGCTAAAGCCTTTTTACTTATCTGGCGAGCAAATAGACATGGATTTTTCTGTGACCGAGCTGCAAAGTAGCTTTGTGACAAATTTTAGTGGAATATTATATGTCGATATCATTGATATGGCCAAAGGTATGGCTATTGACCATTTGAAATTAAAGCTGGCAAATGGTAAGACAAGCTTGAAGTACAAATTGCCGCAAAAGCTCTCTACTGGTAATTATCAAGTAAGAGTCTATACAAAATGGATGCTTAACTCCTCTGCTGTAGGATTTGCAACCAAAGAAATTTTGATTTTGAACCAAAACTATAGAGCAGAAATTCCTGATAAATTGGAAGAATATCTCGATGAGGTCATAGTGCACACCGAGTCAAAAAATCATCTCATACTGGGACTAAAATCCCGGTTGGTAATTGAAACCAAAAATA
Source organism: Lacihabitans sp. CCS-44 (assembly GCF_024343735.1). Taxonomy (GTDB): domain Bacteria; phylum Bacteroidota; class Bacteroidia; order Cytophagales; family Spirosomataceae; genus Leadbetterella. The sequence goes on along the minus strand of NZ_RJUE01000060.1, from coordinate 177,072 downwards.
ACTTTGGAGAAAATTGGTCAACAAAATTTGTTATATTGTCTCCAAGCAATGAAGAAATTTTTAGCTCTGAAACCGATTCTTTAGGTCTTGGACTTATCGAATTTACACCTACTTTGGTAGGTAAATATAAGATTTTGGCAGGTTCTAAAACTTTTAATATGCCGGATGTACTATCTGAAGGCATCGTTATGGCCACTGATTACATAAGCTCTACTGACCATTTGAGGGTTCATATTCAAAACAAACGACCTGATTTAGATTCAATTTATTTGGTTATTTTAAAAAATGCCCAAGTTTTCTACTTCAACAAGATACCTTGCCGTTTACCTTCTTTTCTGTTCAAAATTGAACTTCCTTCGCAAGCCAGTACTTTAAACGTTTTCCTTTTAGATAATCAATACCAAATTTTAGCCGAGAAAACACAGGTAATTGATACTGTAGGAACCGATTTTTTTACTGATGTCAAGCGGTCTTTCACTTTCTCTAAAAGTCAATTATTTGAATTTAATAGAAAATATGACTATGAGAAAGAGCTGTCTTTTGCTGGAAATATTTTTAAAAAAAATGGAGCAGAGCTTTCTAAACCTGCTGATATAAAGTTTATTATAAGTGATATAAAAGAAGACACCGCTACTGGCCAACCTCATGTTTTTGCTATCAATACAAAAGATAAATTCAGAATATCTGGTTTAGATTTTTACGGAGACAAAAAGCTTTCCTATTTGTGTGACCATTGTCAGGTTGTTTTTGATTCCACATTTTCATTACCTCCAATTTTACCAATTAATAAACCAATCAACTGGAAAATAGTAATAGGCAATTCAATGGAAATAGGTCGTAGAAGTTTGGAAATACCTTCCAATAGTATTCAGAAAGGCAGCATTTTGTTAGAGGAAGTTCTGGTGAAAGCAACCAAGCTCTATGATCCACTTAATAAATTTTCGCAATCATCTCCAGCTTTTATATTGAATTCAACCCTCGTTCAGTCTTATTTAAATACTTTGGAAGAAAACCCAATGAAAAAAATCAAAAATCAGTTTTGTAAAGGAGCCGATAGTATAAAACTGATAATTAATAATGTTGAGGAGGAGTCCATTGATGGCATTTCGCCTTTTAATATTGAGAAGTTAGAAATATATAAAGGCACCGATGCAGCATTGTTTAATTGCGGTTGTGCTATAAATATCGTTTTCAAAAAGGAGGCTAATACCAATCACATGGATTCCATTATCATAAATGGATATTACAGAAATCAATAATGATATTTTTAGTGTGTTTTATTTCTCAAAATTACCATCCCACTTCCTTGTTTCCAAGCTTGGTCAAATCCTGCCGGAAACTTAGCCACTGGATGACTTCCTAATACCAAATCAATATCACCATCTTGATCAATATCACCAGCATCTATTACAGACCATCGACCTAAATGATTGATTGGAAGCGTTTTTTGAATAAATTTCGAACTGTTATTTTCAAAGTACATAAACCCTTCCAATGGTCTTTTGTCTACATCAGGAAATAGTGCAATAGAAACCATGTCTATATCTCCGTCATTGTCAAAGTCGCCAGGAACAACTTTTGTTGCACCGTTTTGCATGAAAAATTGAGATTGTTCAAACTTAAAATTTCCTTTATTTCTAAACACATATACGCCATGATAGGGCTTCAAAACTGTGGTAAAATCAGCGTTATCACCAGCCGTATAAATGATATCAAATTTGCCGTCTTTATCTATATCAGCGATATCAAACGAACTAGAACCATATATTGAAGGAAACCTCAGTAGAAGTTTTTCTTCAAATTTCAGACTTCCCTTGTTGAGATAAAGTATGATTTTTTCGTCTCCTTGAGCACAAAGTGAAAGAATATCTGGTTTTTTATCTCCGTTAAAATCTTGAATTATTGTTTTTGTAGCTCCAGTCTGAGTACTTATTACTTTTTTTTGGTATTTGCCAGAGGCGTCTTTTTTCCAAACACTCAAACCGCCGAACTTAAAGCCAAATTCGTTACTAATCAATTCTTCATCAGATGTTTCGTCGAGGTTTCTGCTCAATACTTCAATAGGCCTGTTCAAGTCTGGAAGGATTTTAACTCGCTCGTTATTGGCAGTCTCTGTCACATTCAACCATTCTGCCGAACCATTAACATCAGGATTTGCCTGAGTAGTAAATCCAATATAGGTGAACAAATATGGTTTTTCGGTTTCAATATCCACATACGCTAAGGCATTTTGGTCTTTAATGGTTTGTGTCGGTTTCCCATTTCTATCTAAAATCCAAATAAGCCTATTCGACTGATCTCCAGCCACAATTCTTTGGTTTTTTTCATCTATTTTTACCGCAGTATAGTTAGGTATTTTTCCGTTTGGGCTACGCACATTGAGTTTTTCTATATCAAATCGCCCTTTTAATTCTGGTAATGCAGAATATACAGGAAACTCCAAAGTTTTTGGTGCCTCTGAAAGATAATATTCTTTTATTTTTTCGTAGTCTTTTGCACTTATGAGGTTGGTTTCAGGCTTTAAAATAGCATAGTACATCAGTTCCTTCGGGAGATTCTCTATTTCTTTATCGATTCCCATCATTATACCCATATAAGGTAGTGTGCTATATTGCCAAACGTTTTTAGGTAGCATGTTCGGCTCAGGAAACATGTGACAGCTAGAACAATGGGTTTTTGCTAAAGCCTTTCCTTCAGAAATATCGCTGTTACAACTTATCTCAAATACAAAGACGAACAAAAAACTTAAACATACCAAAGCATATTTCATAATTTTATCTTTTTGAAAATCTGCATTTTGTCGTTATTTCGGGTTACAAAGTACAGTTTCACTTTTGGCGTGTTTAGTGTTTTAATATCTCTCACATCACCTTCCATCAAAAAACCATTATCTGTTGGAACAGAAGCCGTAAAGCTCCCTTTGCCGTTTCCTTTAAGAATCAAACCATAGAAACTATCATATCGGGCTTGATACATGCTGGCACCATCAAAGTTGCCACCCAAAATCACATCTAGGTTACCGTCATTGTCCACATCCTCTGTCCTCAGCACCATTACCTTCGACACCTGAGCTAGGCTTGGTAAAGCTTTGATCTCAAACTTGCCACTTCCCTTGTTTTCTAAGTAAACTGATTCAAATCGATTAACCATTAGTTGGTCTGCTCCGTCCAAATCAGTCTTTGAGAATATTTTATCGACAGTCTTGCCAGCAAAAGTTTTATAGGTTGTGTACTTGGTGTTTATAATACTTGGTATTTGTTTTCCCATTTCGTCTTTCGAATTGGCAGGAAACCACTGGTCGCCTCTATTATATGCTACTATGTGATCTCGTGAGTCGTTTTTATCGAAATCCTTGACGTACATTTTTAACTTACCGTTGATTTCCTTTCTAAATTTGGTATTGGTTCCTAAGTTTCCAACCACAAAATCGATATCGCCATCGTTGTCAAAATCTCCCGAGGCTAGTCCGTTCCAAAACCCTTTTTCTTCTGCCAAACCATTGTCAATTTCCGAAAACTTACCATTTCTGTTTTCAAACATTTTTATTCCCATCCAGTCGCCCACAGCAGTTATGTCTTGATCACCATCTTTGTCGATATCTGCCCAAATGGCTTCCGTTACCATTCCAGCTTCGCTTATTTGGGGAGCTATTTTAGATGTAACATCGGCAAAAACACCTTTCCCATTATTTACCAAAACAAAAGATTTCGGGGTTTTTCCGTAGTTATAGGCTACCACTCTGCCGCCAACAAAAAGATCAATATCTCCATCTTTATCAAAATCACAAGGCCTCACAATGCTCTTGTTTTCAAACATCGGTGGTAGGCTATTCAAAGTCCTACTAAAACCACCGTTTCCATCATTCAGATACAGCCTATCCAACATCTGTGGCATTTTGTCAAAAAACTCGTTTCCGCCAGAAACTACATAAAGGTCAAGGTCTTTGTCTCCATCAGCATCAAAAAACACCGCATCCACATCTTCTTGTAATGAATCAGCCTGCAAGGCGGGTTGTTTTGTTTTTACAAAACCACTGCTCTTCTGCAAGTAAACTTCTCCTGATTGATATTTTGCCCCTCCAACATAAAAATCCTCAAGACCGTCGCCATTTACATCTCCAACAGCCATTTTGGGGCCGTCTATTGAAACTTTAAAAGGAATTAATATTTCTCGATTGAAATCAAAATATACGTTTTCTTTATGAACAAAATCTAGTACTACACTTGGAGTAACTTCCTCAAAAATAGGATTAATTGGCACAAAAAATTGATGGTCTTTTACCAAAATATTAGCAAGACTCTCATCCAAAACCATGGTCTGGTTTATTTTTGGATTTGGAATGACCTGCATTTTCTCGTTTTCCCAAATCACTATCAAAGTGTCAATTGTTGATTGTTTGCCTAAACCAAAAAGTAAGTTTGGCTCTACACTGCTCATAAATCCACGGGTTGGCATCAATTGTTGAAGCTGCTCATTTTCTTTAGTCTTGATAATCACTTTGGCACCAATTCCAAACTTATTGGCATCATTTCCTTTGAACTTCAGTTTAATATAATTGTTTTTTAAGACTTCTCTGCTTTGATTTAAAAATATTCCAGCCGGTTCATTAATGTTATTTGTAATCAAATCCAAGTCACCATCATTATCCAAATCGGCATAAGAACTACCATTAGAAATGTTTTTGTCTTCAAAGCCCCAAAGCAAAGATTTATCTTGAAACCGAAGCTCTTTGGTTCCTTTGAAAAGATAATTATGCATTTTGCCATCTGGCATTTTTTCAATGGCCTCTTGGTCTAGTTTTTTTGAGGTTGGCAAATTATAATGTAAGGAGTCGCTGACTATAAATTTGAGATAATCCAAGTCATTTGGCCTTCGTAAAATTCCATTGGTAATAAAAACATCCTTAATACCGTCACCATCATAATCTGCCATCAAAGTACTCCAACTCCAGTCTGTTGCCATTACACCAGCCGATGGAGCAATGTCACTAAATTTTTTACCCCCCATGCTTAATTGAAGGCAGTTTCTACTGTATTGGTTGAAATATCCAAATTGCAATTTGTAAAGATAAATATCCAATGGATCTTCCCCGACAGAAGATTTCTCTACTGTTTCATCTTCGGGATACATATCCAGGGTCATGATGTCTTGAAAACCGTCGTTGTTGATATCTGCTATATCAGAACCCATCGAAAACCTACTGGTATGTTTAAAGTGCTGGCGAAGTTCTTCCTTAAATGTACCGTCCTTTTGATTAACATAGTAGTAGTCGTCTTCATGGAAATCGTTGCTCACATATACATCTAACCAGCCGTCATTGTTTATGTCTGCAACAGACAAGCCAAGTCCATAACCCATAGCCGCTTGGTAAATTCCTGCCTCTGCACTTACGTCTTTGAATCTGCCGCTATCATTTCGATAAAGATAATCGCCCGCTTCGTTGTCTTTGAGCATACGAGTGTTTACTCTATCATACGACTTTGAATTATGAACAGCGTGATTGAGTAAATAACAGTCTAAATCCCCGTCTTTGTCATAGTCAAAAAAGGCAGCTTGGGTTGAAAACCCTGTAAAGTCTAATCCAAATTCATTCGCTTTTTCTGTAAAAGTTAGATCTCCATTGTTGATAAACAATTCGTTAGAGCCTTCTAGTTTTTTGTAGTCTCCAACTGCACAAACATATATATCCAACAATCCATCTCCATTTACATCAGCCATAGTAGCACCAGTTTTCCAGTCAGAAAAGCCCTCAATTCCCGATTTTTCAGAAATATCTTCAAATTGAGGATAGCCGTCTTTTGTGCCTTTATTGAGGTATAGTTTATTTTTCCCTTGGTTCGAAACAAAAAACAGATCCACTAAGCCGTCGTTATTTATATCTCCAGAAGACACTCCACCACCGTTGTAAAAATATAAATAGTCTAGAATATTGAAGTCTTGTGTTTCCTTTATATTGTTCGCAAATGTTACTTTAGACTGCTCTGGGCTCAGTTTTTTAAATAGAATTTCTTCTTTTTGGCCAAACTTGCACGCGTTAAGAGTAATTAAAAACAGAATAATTAAAAATTTAAAAACAGAATTCATCAAAATATTAAATTATTAAAAGTTAAACACTTGGGCATTATCATTGTTTTTGGCCAAAATCAGCAATTCTTTGTTTCCAAAACTTTTGATTTTTAACATTTTTCTAACTTGGCCAACGGTTCTAAAACCACTTTTACTCGGCAAAACCGTCTCAAATTCTCCTTTACCTTTGCCTTTTAGGTATAGTCCATAGTTTGTATCGAATCTTCCCCATTCGGGCAGAACATCATAGAAATTTCCCGCCAAAACTAAGTCAACAATCCCATCTTTGTTAAAATCACCGGTTTCAATCGCTCCCACTTGAGAGTACTGTGCTTCTTTTGGCAGAGCTTTGATTGTAAAATTGCCTTTTCCATCATTTATTAACACAACAGTCTTTGTTGTTACTACATTTCGCTGGATTGCATCCTTCATTTGCTCTTCAGCAAACAGCTCTGTAACTGTTTTGTTTGCATATTCTGTGTACTTAATAAACTTGGTTTTTATCATGGGTAAGGCTCTCTGTAGCTCTCCTTTCAATACCATCGGGTAGCTTTTGCCGTCTTCAGTTTTGCAAGATATTATTTGCTCATAATAACCGTTTTTATCAAAATCATTTGTAAGAAGGGTTGCTGGGGTTTCTTCGGAGGCAACTAGTTTTGTATTTTCTCCCATATTACCTACAACAAAATCCATATCACTGTCATTGTCAATATCTACAGTTTTAATGCATTTCCATAAACCGCTGCTATTTTTAATACTTTGCTGTAATACCAATCTGTTTTTGTTCTCATTCTTGAAAATCACAATTTCGCCCCAATCCTGCGTCACTATCAAATCAAGATTGCCATCCTTATCGGTATCCACCCATTCAGCATCCGTAACCATTCCTAGCTCGGTAATCTGAGGCATGTATCTTTTTGATTGGTTCTTAAAACCACCAGTGCCGTCGTTAATGTAAAAATTGCTTTGCGGGCTTAAACCATATTTGGCCGAAATCATTCTGGAGCCTACAAATAAATCTAAATCGCCATCTTTGTCGAAATCTCCTGCGGTTGAACATGAGCCGTTTTCATAAATTGCAGGAAATCTTGTATCTCTCTTGAAATTACCTTTGCCGTCATTAATATATAATAAATCATGTAATTCGGGAGCATTTTCAAGGAATTCGTTGCTTCCTGTTACTATAAACAAGTCTAAATCTTTGTCTTTGTCTGCGTCAAAAAATATCGCATCTGTGTTTTCTGTGGTAACATCCATTCCAAAATCAATCTGACTTGATTCTATAAAACGTCCACTTTTTTGCTGTATGAATAGTTTTTTCAATTGCCCTGTGGCACCTCCCAAGTACACATCATCCAAGCCATCTCCGTTTACATCTCCCACAGCCATTGCAGGCCCTTGGGTAGAAAGCTTTTGCTTTAACAATACATCTCTGTCATAATCAACAAATTGGTTTTCTTGATGCTTATAACTTAAGCTTGTATTTGTAACATCCGAAAATATTGGAGCAGTAGCTTTAGGTATTTCTTTGAAATCAACCTTGGCCTCTGTTATATTCAAGGTGATAGTTTTGTCAGAATTTACATTCTTGATTATTTGTATCTTATCATTTGGCCAAATGACTTTAACTGAGTCTATTTTCGCATTTTGGCCTAGCCCAAATACCATTTGCAAGTCACTAGAAGACTGAAAGCCTCTATTGGGCATTTGTTGCAATACTTTTTGCTCACCTTGCTGATAAACATATACCATAGCCCCAATTCCAAAGAGATTTCTATCTGAGCCTTTGAGTTTAAATACGAGGAAATGGTTTTTTAACTTTTCATTTGATTTATTTTTATATACTGAAAGTTCAGCATTTACATTGTTTACAATTAAATCAAGATCGCCATCATTGTCTAAATCACCATAAGCAGAACCATTCGAAAATCCCGGTCCTTCCAATCCCCAATTTTTTGCCTGATTTTCAAATTTTAGATTTCCAATATTTTTAAAAGCGTAGTTTGGAATAGGTTTAGCTGAAATCTTATCAATAAACTCTTTAGCATCAAACTTTTTACCGTCAAGCATCTGTTGCATGGTGTTTCTATCTCCCAGAAAATCCACGAAGTCTTGGTCCGTTAGGTCTTTTGCAATACCATTTGCCACAAAAAGGTCTTTGTGGCCATCATTGTCCATGTCAAATATCAAAGCACCCCAACTCCAATCTGTTGCATGGACACCAGCATATTGCCCAATTTCGCTGAAAGTACCATCGCCATTGTTCAAGTGCAGGTTGTTCCTCATATATTGATGCCAAAACCCTTGTTTCAATTTCAATTCAACCAAATTATATCCCTCAAAAATGCTTGTTGTTTTCAGTCTTCTGTCATCACCAGGAAGCATGTCGGTTACGAAAATGTCAAGATTGCCATCATTGTTTATGTCTGCCATATCAGCACCCATTGAACTCAAGCTAATATGCGGCATTTCGTTCTCAAGGTCTTCTTTGAATTTCCCATTCTTCTGGTTGATATAGAGGTAGTCTCGTTCATAAAAGTCATTTGAAATATAAATATCTGGCCAATTGTCGTTATTGACATCTCCTATTGTAATCCCAAGGCCAAATCCTATTAAGCTTCCATATATTCCGGCTTCCTCAGAAACATCCGTAAATTTTATTTCGTTATTGTCATGGCTGTCGTTTCTAAATAGTTTATCGCCTCCCAAATTATCTCTTTTATTTCTTAGATTTTGATACCCGAGTTTATCTATTGGGGTAAAGCTATTATTCAACAAATACATGTCCAAGTCGCCGTCTCGGTCATAGTCAAAGAATGCTGCATGCGTTGAAAAACCACCATCTTCAAGACCAGCATCTTTGGCTTTTTCTTTAAATTGTGGGATTCCATCTTTTAAACCTTGGTTTATAAATAACTGGTTTCCTCTTTGGTCACGGCTGCCAGAATTGCAAACATAAATATCCATTAAACCATCACCATTGACATCGGCAAACGTCGCTCCTGTAGACCAAAATTTCTTTAAATTAATTCCTGATTTCGCCGAGATATCTTGAAAGGTCAGGTTCCCCTTGTTAAGGAATAGTTTGTTTTCCTCAAAGTTAGAAGTAACAAAAACATCAGACAGGCCATCGTTGTTAATATCACCAATTGCCACGCCACCCCCATTATAAAAGTTTCTATAATTAAATATGTTAAAATCTTTACGGTGCAAACTCCTGTTTACAAACGAAATTCCGGTTTGAGACGAAGGAAGTTCTTCGAATAATGTGTCAGCAGGCTTATTGCAAGCAACAGCAAACAGAAGTACACAGGCTGAACCGAGTAGTTTCTTCATTAATTCATAGGTTATTTTTCAATGCAAAGATACGCATAAAGCCAAATACAAAAAAGAAGGAGCTTATATATAATGCTTTAAGTCCCTGAATTGAAATTGGTAAAAAGCAAAAAAGCAGAATCAAAAGATTCTGCTTTTTTAAATATCCAAAAATATTAAATATTAATATCCAGGGTTTTGCTTCAACAGTGGGTTGGCATCAATACGGTTTTGAGGTATTGGGAACAACTCTCTAGTTTTGTCAGTTACTTTCATAAACTTCCTTTCTTTAGAGAATACTCCAAAACGAATCATATCATTACGTCTCCATCCTTCCCAAGCCAATTCACGACCTCTTTCAGCAAGTATATCTTCCTTAGTAACAGTTGTCAAAGGAGCAACCAATGATCTAACTCTTACTTTGTTAATATCAGCCAAAGCATCAGCAGTTTTTCCTAACCATAGTGATGCCTCTGCTCTCATAAGCAAAGCATCAGCCAAACGGAAGAATACAAAGTCATTGTCTTGGTCTCCATTAGGGTTGTTTCTTTGAATCTCATATTTTTGAGAACGAATACCCGCAACTTGGAACTCAGGATCGGCATCGGTCATTTGATCTTTCTTAAAATCTGCTATGAAAGCCAAAGGCTGATCTTTAGCATCTTTCAAAGCAGCACCTGAAGCAGAAAACTGCTGACCTTTGATCCACATATTTTGACGAGCATCACCTGATTCGAATGAGTTGTAGAAATCAGCTAATGTACAGAAACCGTTCCATGGAGAGTTTCCTAGACCATACGTTTGCTGGTTGGCATAGTGAAGAGTTCTCATTTGGAAGTTCATTCCACCAGCAAGAAAGCTATCAAATGGTATATTGAAAATAGATTCGCCTGATCCTTGGTTTTGAGTAGTAAAACTAGCCAAAGTAGTAGGAGACAACGAGTAACCATTTTTTGAAGTAACCACTTTATTGATTGCATCATATGCCTTTTGCCACTCTGGAGCACCTTTATATACACCGGCGTTCAAGTACAACTTAGCCAATAACATAGTAGCAGCATCTTGGGTCATACGGCTATATGCCTTTCCAGAAGGAAGACTAGGAATTGCTTCAGTCAGTTCTTTCTCAATAAATGCATATACTTCAGCACGAGGTTTTGTAGCAGCCGAAGAAGAAGCACCAGTTACGATTGGCACATTTCCAAAGGCATCAATAGCCATAAAATAATAAAATGCACGAATAGCTCTCAATTCATCAACCGCAGCTTTGTTTGCAGCCACAGCAGGAAACAATTGATTTACTTGTGAAATATTACCGAAAATAAAACCCCACATACCGTTAATTGGACCATGTTGAGCAGTCCATGTGTGACGTGAATATGCCAACCAATCACCGTTGTCAAACCAGTCACCACCACGTGTCGGAACTATTAATTCGTCAGAAGTTGCCTCAGAAGGGTTAAACCAGTCCCAAGTTAATCCTCTCATTCCAGAATAAGCTGGACCTACTGCAGCAGCTACTTGAGCATCTGTCTTCAAAAACTGATCAGCTGGAATTGCATCATACACTGGTTCAGTTAAATCCGTACAAGACTGTAGGGCAAATGTAGAAACTACACCTACAGATAGTACTTGGTAAAAATATTTTTTAAAATTGTTCATATTAATATTAATATTAATTTAAATGATAATAATGTTAAATGGTTAGAAACTAATGTTTACACCACCAATGAAACCACGAGTTTTGTAATATGTTTCACGCACATCTACACCTGGTGCACGTCTATCACCCTCAACCCTTAACTCTTGGCTAACCTCTGGATCAACACCTGAGTATTTTGTAAATAACAATAGGTTGTTTCCTGCTACATAAATACGTGCTCTTTTAATTGCCTTGCTAGAAATAGGTAATGTATAACCCAGAGAAGCATTGTTCAACCTTACAAAATTACCTGACTCAACATAATAGTCCATTGGAATAGTTTGAGAGTCATTGATTTTCGAAGTCAATGCAGAAGCTAGGGCATTACTCTCTGCAACACGGCCATCTTGTCTACCCAAAAGCAACTGATTAGTATTCATTATTTTAGCTCCCATGTTGCTTGTTAGCATAAACGAGAAATCAAATTTTTTGTAAGTGAATTGGTTAGTTAAACTACCAACAAATTTTGGGTTTGGATCTCCCAAATAGGTTCTATCTCCATCACTTGGCTCAACTTTACCATTACCGTCTAAGTCTTTGAACGTATATGTCCCTTTGTCAGTAATACTAGCTACTTGAGCACCATAGAATACACCTACCGGCTGTCCAGCTTGCAATATAGAGAAGTTCACCGCCGAAGTACCTCTAATAAAATTACCTAAGCTCGTTGGTAAAAACACTACGTCTGGTGCTGAGAAATCATTGTTTGCAAGGCTAACAACTTTGTTTTTGTTAAATGAAGAAGCCAAAGTAGAACTAAAAGAGAAGTCTTTAGTATCAACCCACTGATAAGCCAAAGTAAACTCAACACCTCTGTTTTGCATAGTACCTATGTTAGCCAAAATCGTAGGATAAACGAATCCTTTTTCTTGAGGAGCATTTACAGTGTAAAGCAAATCTTGTGTTTGACGTGTATACCAGTCAACCGAACCAGAAATTTTACCTTTCAATAGTGAGTAGTCTAAACCAGCACCGTAGTTTTCATTAATCTCCCATTTCAAGTCAGGGTTTGGATTTGAATTAATGGCATAAGCTGGTAAGAATGATCCAGTACTGCCGTCGTAATATGAACCATTAGGGCCATAAAATGATCTAGACTGAAGTGGTCTGATACCCTCTGAGTTTCCTGTTCTACCCCATGATACACGAAGTTTCAAGTTATCAACAGCTGAGTTTCCTTTCAAGAAAGCCTCCTCGCTCAAAGTCCAGCCTAATGATACTGATGGGAAAAAACCCCATTTGTTATTGTCACCAAATTTGGTAGAACCATCACGACGAACGTTTACTGTAGCAAAATACTTATTGGCTAGGCTATATTGTGCACGACCTAAAAACGACACCAACTTGTATTCGTTTTTGTATGAGCCAATAAACCCTGGATTCGTTCTGATTCCAAGACCAGAACCGATATTGTTTGCACCAAGAATATCTGTTAAGAAATTATTGTTTGTTACACCAAAACCATCAAAAACTACGTCCTGATAAGTGTAACCACCTAATAAATTCAAAGTACTGTTTGAAGTAACAGCTTTAGACCAATTTAAAGTAGTTTCAAACTGCTTATCAGTTTGGTTTTCGTTTCCTCTAAATCCTGAGTTCCCAGCAGAGCCTCTCAATGGAACATTCGCCATAGAGTTCTGAAAAGCATTGATGTCTTTTCCTTGAGTTCTTAGAGTACCTCCAATGTTAAAAGTCAAACCGTCAACAATTGTAAAAGCAGCTTGAACATTTCCTAATAGGTCGTTCAATTTTTCACTTTGAGTTCTATTTTCAACCACAGCTAGCGGATTGAAGTTTGCAAATGTTCCTGGAATTTGGTAATAAGAACCATCATTATTTAGAACAGGGTCTGTAGGACGCATGTTTTGAGCCAAGCCCAATGCAATATTTTGAGCAATATCAGAATTTGTCTGAGATGCCGAAAAGTTAAACTTAAGATTTAACCTATCGTTAATTGCTTTCGAATCTAAATTCAAACGAGCATTTAATCTATCTTTTCCTGACCCAATCAATGTACCAACTTGGTCTAAATATCCAACAGAAGCTCTGAAAGAAGTTTTGTCAGATCCGCCAGAAACACCCAAGTTGTAGTTTTGAGTAGTTGCTGTTCTAGTTATTGCATCTAACCAATCAGTATTAGCACCATTATCGGTAAATGTTTGATTGTATTTCTTAGCTGCTTCTCTAAACTGAGCACCGTTTAACAAATCAGGTCTTTGAGAGATTTTCTCCGTACCTAAATATGCGTTAAAGTCTACAGTAGGAACCCCAGCCTTACCTCTTTTGGTAGTTATAATTATAACACCGTTAGCACCTCTTGACCCATAAATAGCGGCCGAAGAAGCATCTCTCAAAACATCCATGGTTTGAATATCTTCTGGAGCAACGTTTTGGATTGGAGCACCAATTACGCCGTCAATAACATAAAGAGGCTCAGATCCAGCACTTAATGAACCAGTACCTCTAAGTCTTACCGTTGGAGTAGAATTAGGATCTCCACTACTTTGAGTAATTACCAAACCAGCCACTTTGCCTTGAGCAGCAGACAATGGATTCGTAACAATACCCGCATTGAAATCTTTACTTCCTAAACTTGTTACTGTTCCAGAAATTTCTTTTCTTTTCTGTGTACCATAACCTACTACAACCACCTCTTCAAGAAGGGCAGCGTCGTCAGCCAAAGTTACATTGATAGTAGAACGACCACCGATGGCAACTTCCTGAGAAGTCATACCCACAAATGTAAATGTCAAAGTTCCATTGCTAGAAACTCCTGCGATTGAATAAGAACCATTCAAGTCAGTAGCCACTCCTTTAGATGAACCCTTCAATTGAACGGTAACTCCAGGAAGACCATCACCTGATTTGTCTGATACTTTTCCGCTCACAGTAATGTCTTGAGCAAGAACTGAAAATGAGAAAAACATTGAGACTAAAACCACTAAAGAGCTTTTGCTCGTTAATTGATTTGCCCCAAAGTCGAAGACCATTCGACCGAATTGGTAGAATCTGTTCATCATAGGTTAATTGTTTAAAAATTAAAGTAAATTAGTTTTGCCTCCTCGAAAAAACATTTCACATTTTGATTAAATATTGCACGTTTTTAAGATTCAACCCACAAAACTACAAAAAGAAGTTCCTAAAGTCCAAAATTTTGAAAAAGAAATTTTTTTTATTTAATCATATTTTGATGCTTTTAATGTTTCTGAATTACGATTAGTAACACCAGATGGTTGTATTTTGTTATTTAAAATAAATTTTTAGCTACTATCTTTGAGACAATTTTCCAAATATCATTTTTTAATGAAAAGTATAAGTTTCGAAAGCCTTAGAACCAATTTCAAAGGTGAGATTTTTGACGATCAGGTCATGAGAACGCTTTATGCCACAGATGCGTCGGCTTATCGAGAATTTCCACTGGGTGTAGTTTTTCCGAAAGACCACAAAGACATTGAGCAACTCATATCTTTTGCAAATGAAAATAATACAACGCTTATTCCTCGGACAGCCGGAACTTCTCTGGCAGGGCAAGTTGTCGGAAGCGGTATAATAGTAGACGTTTCAAAGACTTTTACAGAAATTTTTGAAGTAAATAAAGACCAATCTTGGGTAAGGCTGCAACCCGCAGTGGTGAGAGATGAGCTAAACATGTATCTTAAACCGCAAGGTTTGTTCTTTGGCCCTGAAACCTCCACTGCCAACCGAGCCATGGTAGGCGGTATGGTAGGCAACAATTCATGTGGTAGCAATTCAGTCATATATGGCAGTGCAAGAGAGCACTTAATGGAAGTGCAAGGATATTTGAGTGATGGCAGTTTTGTAACTTTTAAGGATATTTCGAAGACAGATTTTACAGACAAAATTTCTGAAATTAAATCCAAAAATACGCTCTCGCTCGAAGATAAAGTGTATTTAAATGCCTTCGAGACACTTTCTTCAAAGGAAGTCCAAGAAGAAATAAGAGAGCAATTCCCGAAAAGAAGTATTCCTAGACGAAACACAGGTTATGCGATAGATGAACTTTTGGAAACGGAGGTTTTCAATGAAAATTCAACTGAGAGATTCAATTTCTGTAAATTGATAGCTGGCTCTGAAGGTACATTGATGTTTATCACGGAAATGAAACTCCATGTAAATCCACTTCCTCCTAAATTCCAAGGTGTGGTGGCGGTGCATTGCGAAACCATAGACGATTCACTAAAAGCCAACTTGATAGCTCTTAAATATAAACCAAGTGCGGTTGAGCTGATGGATCATTATATATTGGAATGTACCAAAGCCAATAAGGAGCAAATGGCCAATCGGTTTTTTGTGGAGGGCGACCCTGGTGCTTTGCTTTGCGTGGAGATTTCGAGAGATTCCATAGAAGAGGTGAACAAATTGGCCGCCGAAATGGAGGCAGAAATGCGAACAGCCGGATTTGGTTACCATTTTCCGATACTTTTTGGTGATGATATCAAAAAATGTTGGACTTTGAGAAAAGCTGGTCTCGGACTTCTTTCTAACTTGCCAGGTGACGAAAAAGCGGTGGCGGTGATTGAAGATACTGCGGTAGATGTCAACGACTTGCCAGAATTCATAAGAGAGTTCAATGAGATTTTGACCAAAAACAATATGTACAGCGTGCATTATGCACATGCCAGCACGGGCGAGCTGCATTTGCGACCGATAATCAACCTAAAAACCCAAGAAGGAAAAGGCCAATTCAGGTTGATAGCTGAAGAGATTTCTACTTTAGTAAAAAAATATAAGGGTTCGCTTTCAGGAGAACATGGCGACGGCAGACTACGTGGGGAGTTTATTAAACAGCAGATTGGTGAGAAAAACTATGCTTTAATCAAGGATTTGAAGAAAATCTGGGACCCAAACAATGTTTTCAATGCCAACAAAATAGTGGACACTCCACCAATGGATGAATTCTTGAGATATTCAGCAGGACAGGTTACGCCAGATTTTGAGACCATGTTTAGGTTTAAAGGGCAAGATATTCTTCAACACGCCGAGCAATGCAACGGCTCGGGCGATTGCCGAAAGTCACACCTAAGTGGAGGAACCATGTGTCCGTCTTATATGGCTACCAAAAGCGAAAAAGATACTACAAGAGCTAGGGCTAACATCCTTAGAGAAACGCTGACACAATCTGACAAACTTAACAGGTTTGATTCTAAGGAAATAAAAGAAGTATTAGATCTTTGTTTGGTATGTAAAGCTTGTAAGTCAGAATGTCCATCGAATGTGGATATGGCGAAGCTCAAGATGGAGTTTATGTATCAATACCAAAAGGAAAATGGAGTGCCGTTGCGTTCGAAAATGATTGGAAATTATCCAAAAATGTCGGCTTTGGCATCATATATTCCTTGGGCTTATAATTTTGTTTTCAAAAACGCTCCTTTAAGAAAAATAGCCAATACTGTTGTAGGTTTTCATCCTGACAGAACCATGCCCCTGCTATCTGAAACCACTCTAAGGGCTTGGTTTAAGAAAAATTACGGAACCAAAGCAGGAAATGGGGACAGAAAAGTGTTTTTGTTTATAGATGAATTTACAAACTTCAACGACGTAGAAATAGGCAAAAAGGCGGTTGATTTACTTTTGAAGTTAGGCTATTCTATCGTAGTTCCGAACCATGCCGACTCAGGACGTTCTTATCTTTCAAAAGGGATGTTAGACGAGGCCAAGGTACTGGCCGATAAAAATGTAGGTCTGCTATCTGAGCTAATAAATGAAAATACGCCATTGCTGGGAATAGAACCTAGTGCTATTTTGACTTTCAGAGACGAATATCCTGAGTTGGTTTCGGCAGTATTAGCAGACCAGGCCGTAGAATTGTCTAAAAACGTGTTGATGTTAGATGAGTTTTTGGCAAAAGAAATGGATGCTAAACGTGTAGATGGCTCCAAATTCAAAGCCGAAAAACGCTTAGTAAAACTCCACGGGCACTGTCAACAAAAGGCGGTAGCTTCTATGGTACCGACCAAAAAAATGCTCGGTTTACCGAAAGGGTATGAGGTGCAGTTGATTCCGAGCGGATGCTGTGGCATGGCGGGTTCGTTTGGCTACGAAAAAGAACATTATGATATTTCTATGAAAATTGGCGAGCTGGTTTTGTTTCCAACCGTTCGCCAACAACCCGAAGAAGTTATCATAGCCGCCCCAGGTACCAGTTGTCGCCACCAGATTCATGACGGCACAGGCAAACATGCAAAACACCCGATTGAAATTCTTTGGGAAGCTTTGGTATAAAATATTGAAATGCATAGACAATAGACTTCCTGCATATTGTCTGTGCAAATTTTAACATCTATCAATAGCTCTACTTCTTTTTATAATCATGTCAAGCCCTACGCCAATCAACAAAAGCGGCCAGAGATCAAACACCGAATCGACCGAAAACTGGCTCAAATAAACCGGATAGTAAAAAACTGTCGCTACTATTGCCCAAAAAATACTGCTAAAAACTTTGCCCTTAACCAATTCCCCAAAAGCTATAAAGACAAAAATAAGTTTCCAACTGATGAGGTTTTTTGGTAATTCAAACCAAAGCATGTCGAAGTTTCTCATTAAGAAAAGACTTCCGATAATGATAATGGCTACTGCCCAAATAACAGACGATGTACTTTTTTGCGTTCTCATAATTGAAATTTCTTTGTTTTTTTCTTCAAAATTATACTCAAAACGTCCTCCGCAATAGTGCTTTTCGGTGAATGATAAGCATTTTATCGTTGAATATTTGAATTTTACCGATGAATGGAAGGAAGTAATTGAAAACATTTGAAAGTTTTATTAGGTTTACGAATCAGAACGACATTTTTGAGTTTGCATTTATCCAAGTTGAATTTCTGAATTATATAATATTTCCAATATAGCGGGTCATTTTTGTTCTTCAAACCACCCAAATGTTTGTAAGAAACTTCAATAATATTATTTTTGCGACCCCGAAAATGTAAAAATTACCTTATGAAATTAGAAAGAGGCAGTATGTATGTAGAGGTAAATACTTTAGTAAACGACGACCGACCAGTTTTTTTGTCAGGGAGTTTTTGCAACTGGAATCCCCGTGACACCGATTTTTTGATGAAAAAAGTTGGGGATGGCAAATATCGTTTTGAATTTGAAAAAGACTTTACTTTAGATAATCCCTTAGAATATAAATACACAAAAGGTGGCTGGGAGCATGTGGAGCTTGATAGCTTTGGCAATACCAGCAAAAACAGGACACTACTTCCGGTTTTTCGTCCGCATCTTGACTATGTTCCCCTTTGGCGGCAGAATGGCTTTACTCCTTACTATAAAGAAACCATGCCTTTGGTAGAAACCATTGACATGGAAATTCCGCAGTTGAAAAAAACGCGTAAAATTAGCGTCATCCTGCCGAATGACTATGCCAAAAATCTGGATAAAAAATATCCAGTGGTATATATGCACGATGCTCAAAATCTTTTTGGGGAGGGGTCGGTTTATGGCAACTGGGAGATTGACAAACGACTATCTCTTCTTAAAAAACAAGGAAAGTCTGATGTGATCATTGTGGCAATTAATCATGGGGAAGAAGATCGTCAGGTGGAGTTTTCGCCTTACAAAAATCATGTGAAAGGCCAAGGAATGCGTTATGCGACATTTATAGTACGTACTCTCAAACCATTGATAGATAGCACTTACAGAACACTTACCGAAAGGCAATTTACAGGAATTGGTGGTAGCTCTATGGGTGGCTTAATCAGTATTTACACAGGTATGATGTATCCCGAAGCAATCGGACGATTGATGGTTTTTTCCCCATCTTTATGGACATCTCCAAAAATCTATTTTGATGCAGTAGAATTTTTTAACCCGATGGACACTAGAATCTATCTTTATGGCGGCGGCAAAGAAAGTGAAAGTATGCTACCGAACATTGAAAAACTAAAGGAGACAATTGACAATCAAGGCTTTGACTCGGCCAAAATCCAGATTAAGGCTGAACTTGATCCAGAAGGCCTACACAACGAAAAACGTTGGGGACAAGAGTTTCCAAAGGCTCTAGATTGGTTGTATAATTGATATTTTGAAATATAATATAGAGATAGCAAACGTTAATTTTGCTACCTTTTTTTATTATTGGGTTAAAGTGCAATTACCTAACATGGTAAACATCAACCAAACCTTTTAACTCTTCTAAAGTTCTAGTTGATTTTTGGTAAGGTGATGGCACGGGCATTTTGCTATATTTCTGAAAATATAGCACTGAAGCATCTCTCCACCAAAGGGCTTCTTTGTATTGTGTTTTGAGTCTAGCCTCCACATTTTCGAAGGTCTCAGAGTCTATTTTGCCCTCCATTGTAGCCCATTCTTTTTGCATTTTTTCAACAGATTTTACACCCTCGTAATACCGTGTAACCATCTCATCCCAAACGGTCTTACCATTTTGGAGTTTATGCGTCCATGGTGCATGGTGAAACCAAAGCAAGAATTCCGGCTGGATGGTATTAATGTCGCTGTATTTACTCCTCAAATCAGGATGATATTGACCCAATGAATTACTTCCTTTTTCGGTGCGGTCAAAACCAATGCCTATAGAGTCTGCTCTGTGATAATATAAGGCTGTCCAATCTGGTCGAGGTGCTTTTTCTACCCAAGGTTCCGGGCCAAAATGATGACCCTCGCCCATTACATGATGCACTCCGAGGGGGTTGGTGTAGTTGGTATATATTTCTCTCGACTCCAACATTATTTTTTTGATGGTTTCTGATGATTTTGAATCCGATTGGAAAGTCATTTTCACCCATTCATCAGCAATTTTTTCAGAAGTTAGCTCAGGATTCCAGGCCATTCTACCCAGTGCGTACCAGTTGGCTTGAGCCATGGGATGGCCAGTCCAGTTACGGTCTGAGCCGGTATTTGCAACGCCAATCATCGATGTGATTGGATATTTAAATACTTCGCCATCAATTACTTTTGCTACTGTTGAGCCTTTTCCTTTGGCGTGAGTGTCGGTTTTCAAAACTTCTTCAAACATGGGGCCTTCGTAGACCCAATGTGTAGCCCAGCCGAGGTATTCTTGTGTCAGCTGAAACTCCATCGATACGGGTGTTTTTTCCATGGCTCCAAAAAGCGGAGAGATAGGTTCCCTTACTTGAAAATCGATTGGACCGTTTTTTACTTGAATGATGATGTTGGGAAGGAATTCCCCATCAAATCGTTTAAACTCATTATAAGCTGCTGCAAAACGGTCGCCTTTTGGGTCAAAATTATAAACAAATGCACGCCAAATAATTAACCCATTGTGAGGTGCTATTGCTTCAGCGAGCATGTTTGCTCCGTCTTTGTGTGTTCGGCCAAAATCCATTGGGCCGGGTTCACCTTCGGAGTTGGCTTTGACTACAAATCCACCAAAATCTGGAATCAATTTATATACCTCGTCGGCTTTGCTTTTCCACCAATGTTTTACCTCAGGGTCAAGTGGATCTGCGGTTTTTAGACCCCCCAATATTTTCGGGGAGGCGAAATTTATAGACAAGAAAACCTTTATTCCGTATGGTCTGAATGCATCTGCAAGGGCTTTTACTTTGCCCAAATACTCTGGAGTAATAAACCGTGCCGAGGCGTTTACGTTGTTTAAAACCGTTCCATTGATGCCAATAGAAGCATTCGCTCTGGCATAATCTATATATCTTGAATCTATTCTTTCAGGCAGTTCATACCACTTCCACATCGACATGCCAGCATATCCCCGTTCTATGGTGCCGTTGTTATTGTCCCAATGATTTAGCATTCTGAGTTGAATTTTCGGGGCGGAGGTTATTTTTAAATTTTCAAGAGACTCCGAAGTTTGCATTCTGCGAATCAATTCAAAAACACCATAAAGCACTCCCTTGGAGGTATTTGAAATGATAACTGTTTGATTTTTAGAGCTTTTTATTTCAAAAGCTTCTGGATTTTCGTTTTCAATTTTTCCAACTTTCAAAACCAAAGTGGCTTGAGCAGTATTTGATAAGGTCTTTGATTTTATGCCCAATAACCCTGAAGTGGCCTTTTCAATTTCGGAAACAGTAACTTTAGCCGTTTCATCAGAAAAATTGACGGAAACAGAAGCTAATTTCTGAGCATAATTTTTTCTTAAAGTTTCGTTTTGAATACGGTCATATTTAAGCCAAAGTCGGTAGCCGTCGTCAGCAAATGACCCATACGAAATCATGCTCAGAAGAAGCAAAATAATAAATCTCATGTTTTTCTTTAGTGATTGAATAAAGCAAATATCGGAAAAAATGCCTTTAATTGAACTTAAAATCGGGATTATTTGAGCGAACTAGTGTTTTCAGCAAACCATGCTTTGCATTCTTCAAGTGAGGACTGGCCCGAGGCTATTTTTAGGATGAAGTTTAGCAAATCATAATATTTAAGACTTTTGTTTAATCTAAAATCATTCAATTTTAAAAAAGCTAACGCTGACTCTAAACCAGATCTTTTATTTACATCAGTAAAAATATGATTACAAATAACGTTGTAACAATACAAGGCTGTCTAATCTGTTATTTTCGGATAAAGTAGTTCTCCAAACATTTCTGTCTGTACAGCTTCTAATAAATAATCGAGGTTTTCTTCGTGTAGAAAATTATTGGGAGGCATAAAGTTCCCTCCATGTTGTGCAACAGTTCTTTTGTTGATGTAAACAATATCCTCTTTTTCTAAATAATTAATCATTACGCTAATGCTTTGAAGACTTCTTCATACTCTTTAAAATCTTCATTTACAATTTTTTCCAGTTTGGCCTTTTTGGCGAGACGTAATCTTTCTCCAGCATCAGTTATTAGACTTTCAACAAACCCAGGCTCTGTTTCAACTAATTCCAAAATCACTTTCTTCAATTCTTCTCTCTCCGCTACAGTCGTCATAATCGTATTTTTTATTCTTAACGAACCAATTCCTCACCAAATATACAAAAAACCTACAAAATCAAAAGCCCCTGCTCACGCATTTCGTCGATGGGTTTGGAGTACCAAAATAGCTCAAAATGCTCGAATTGCTTTTCGAAAGAAGATTTCAATTCTCCAAAAGTGATGGTTTTTGCATTTCTCACATCCATCAATTTTAAGTTTTCTAAAAACCACTCGCCTTTTTCTTTTTCAATACTGATGCTGAAAGTCTCCATTTTTTCATGAAAAGTAAAAGTCAAAGCAGGGCCTTTTTTCGTTTTGATTTCCTCCACAATAGGTTGATTGCCAATCCAAACTATCTTGGCGTTGGGCTTTATAAGATTATGGTCTTGGTCTTCCAAACAGTCCGCTATAAAATCAGGCTGGATTTTAGTTTTTGGAATACTGAAATCAAACCAATCTTGCAGCGGATACTCAAAACATAACCCATGCATGTAGTTGTACAGTGATTTTTTTAGTCCAAAGCTAAATTTGTCATGGTCAATACCTGTAGAATCTCTGAATTGTATGTCATTGTCGGCAAACATAATGTCTTTATAATCAGGTACAATGCCAAGTTTTTCTGGATTTAAGCCGACTGGACTATGGGCCGTAAGTGCAAACTGATGCCAAAATGCTGAATTCAAAATACCCAACTCAAACATCTGTCTGACCATCTCCAAACTGTCTACAGTTTCTTGAATGGTTTGTGTCGGGTAACCGTACATCAGATACGCATGCACCATAATACCCGATTCTACAAAATTGCGGTTGACCCGAGCCACTTGGGCAACTGTGACTCCTTTGTCAATCAAAGCCAAAAGTCGGTCGGAGGCCACTTCTAGCCCACCCGAAACCGCTATGCATCCTGAAGACTTGAGCAAAACACAAAGATCTGCCGTAAAACTCTTTTCAAACCTGATGTTGGTCCACCAAGTCACTACGAGCCCACGCCTCAAAATCTCTATAGCCACTTCACGCATGAGTGCAGGAGGAGCCGCTTCGTCTACAAAATGAAAGCCGTTTTCGCCAGTTTGGGCTCTCATTTGCTCCATTCTGTCCACCAAAATTTTGGCTGCAATGGGTTCATAAAGTTTGATATAATCCAACGAAATATCACAGAAAGTGCACTTGCCCCAGTAACAACCATGGGCCATAGTGAGCTTGTTCCAGCGGCCATCAGACCAAAGGCTGTGCATCGGGTTGGCGAGTTCTATCACCGAAATGTACTTGTCCAGAGCCAAATCAGAGTAGTCTGGTGTACCCACTTCGCTGTGCTTATAGTCTTTTTGAGAAGTATTATTTATGTACTTAACTTCCTGATTTTCAATACAAAAAGTGCGTTTGAATTCTTTTGGAATGGTTTTGTTTATAACAGATTTAAAAAGTAATTCAACAGGTAGTTCGCCATCGTCGAGCGTGATGAAATCGAAATATTCGAACACTCGTTGCTCCTTTAAGCTACGAAGTTCGGTATTGGCAAAGCCACCTCCCATGGCGGTTTTAATTTTCGGAAAATGTTTTTTTATCAAGGCCGCACAACGAAACGCACTGTATAAATTTCCTGGAAAAGGCACCGAAAAACATACCAGTTTGGGTTGAATTTTCTCAAGTTTTTTTTTGAAAATCCTAAGTGTGATTTCATCAATAAATGTTGGTGCTTGCTGCAAGTGCTCGTACAATTCGTCAAAGGCATTGGCACTTCGACCTAATCGCTCAGCGTACCGACTAAATCCAAAGTTTTCATCAAGACATTCTATAATAAAATCAGAAAGATCTTCGAGATAAAGTGTAGCCAAGTGCTTGGCTTTGTCTTGCATGCCCATGTTTCCAAATGCCCATTCCAAATCGTTTTCTTGAGAGAATCTTGAGGCTTGTGGGAGGAAATTTCCACTACAAATCTGTCGGGCCAATGTAAGTTTATGGCCTTGTAGAAAGGCAATTACCTCATCAATAATCTGGATATAATCATTTTTTAGTCCAAAAATCCGTTTTGCATTTTCTGAAGCTCCTTCTACCTTAGCATTTGCAAAAATTGATGTTAAACCGGCCTTTGAAAAAAGCTCCAATATAACCTCAATGCCCAAGTCCATTTGGTAAGCAGCAATACCTTTGGTATTCAAAAAGCCCTTCAAATAAGCCGTAGCTGGATAAGGCGTATTGAGCTGAGTAAATGGTGGCGTAACGAGCAAAAGGTCTTTCAAAGGCGTTTTTTTCTGTAAAATTAGGGATTTGTTTTGGGAAAGGAGAGAATTCAATGAATTGACTAGGAATATCTATTTGTTTTCCACTAAAAAACTTTGTATTTGAAAACTTAAACAACTAAAAGTAAGTGTTTTCTTAGTAGGTGAAAGGCCAAAATTTGATAATTGTGTTTTTATAAAGTATGTAAATCTGAAGTTCAACTTCAAATTTACATAGAATGAGTGCCTTGAGTTATTGAATAATCAGGAGTGTTTAGTTGGGTAAAACTTAATAAAAATATAGTAAGACTACCCCATAAAACGATTAATTTTTATCGTTGGATGATTGAGTTGAGTTAGGGATTATCCTTTTAACTAAAATGGCTAAAAAGTAGTAGAAAACCTTAGATAGGTTGGTTTTTAACAATTCACTTTTTTTTAATTCACGCTTAAATTTCTTTTAAAATACTTACACCTAAAGTTTCAAAATACACTTTCCAATAATCGGTTACGTTTGGATTATTTTCTTTTGATGAGCTGTTGGGTGAAAACGGTAGAATGATAGAAATCTGGGCATTGGTGAGGTTATATAATTTGTAGTTTTCGGCATCGGCTTTTGCCCAGTCTTCGGCTTGGTCGTGGCTGATGGGTGCCACTTTGTGAAAATCCCGACCATTTTTCAGGCTTTCTACCATGTCGGAGAAATAAAATGCCTTCACGTCTTTTTTGCCATTTAAAGCTTCTGAAAGTAAGGGAACCGACGCCGAAATGTTGGTTTCTAGGTTGGATGCTCCGGCATTTTTTTCTAGCATTTTCTGCACGGCGAGGTCAAGAATCATGCGACGTTCTTTGCCGATGCTCATGTCGTAGTTCGTTTGGGCGGCTTCCAAATCTGTAGCATTTAAGCCTTCCGAACTTTCCTTGGTTGTACGTGCTGAAAGCGACAGAACCTTAGCTTTGGCGGTGTTTTCATGAATGTAATATATCTCAAAAACATCTCCTTCTGTCTGTATGTTTTGGTCGATAAGGGCTTTGAGAGCAGATTGGTATTTGGTACGAACAAAGGCATCGTCTACATTTACACTTTGGGTTTTATCAAAAAACACCAGCGTGTGATTGTTCTTTTTTTCAGATGCGGTGGCAGTGGAGGTGGCATCTTTTTCGGTTTCTGTTGAGCCACAAGAAAGCAAGGCAAGGCTAGTTGCTAAAGTAATTATAAGCTTTTTCATCGAATGAGGTTTTCTAAAAAAATAAGTAACGATTTCGATGCAAATTTATTGAAAAAAGCTGACTATTTGACTTTTGTTTAGGTCAAATGCCCTGGTAGTGTTTTCTCCAGCTTATGCTTGTGTGTTCTCACACAGATACTCCTATTTTAATTTTACCAATTATAATATTTGTACTGACGTTTTGCATCTCCACCTTATACCTGTGCGAACACAGACATTGGCATTTACGAATACCTTTCAAATTTATCCCAATTCGGTGGGCGTTTCTCAAGAAATGCGTTTCGGCCTTCTTGTGCTTCTTCGGTCATGTAACCTAGTCGAGTGGCCTCACCTGCAAATATCTGCTGGCCCACCAGGCCATCGTCTATCAGATTAAATGCAAATTTGAGCATTCTTATCGCCATCGGGCTTTTTTGGAGTATTTCTTGTGCCCATTGGTAAGCGGTGTCCTCCAGTTCTGCGTGTGGCACTACTGCATTTACCATTCCCATTTCAAAGGCTTCTTGGGCTGAATAATTTCTGCCTAAAAAGAATATTTCTCGGGCTTTTTTCTGTCCTATTTGTCTTGCCAAATACGCCGAACCATAGCCTGCGTCGTAGCTGGCCACATTGGCATCCGTTTGTTTAAAAATAGCATGCTCTTGACTGGCCAGCGACAAGTCGCACACCACATGCAAGCTGTGACCACCACCTACTGCCCAGCCAGTTACGACGGCTATCACGGGCTTGGTCATGAACCTTATTTGGCGTTGAACCTCTAAAATATTAAGTCTATCACGGCCATCTTCGGCACGGTATCCACCTTTTTGTCGAGCGTTTTGATCTCCTCCAGAGCAAAATGCCCAGCCGCCGTCTTTTGAAGACGGACCTTCTCCAGAAAGCAAAACTACACCCACCTTGGGGTCGTGTGTGGCATCTTCAAAGGCATCATATAGTTCAAAAGTGGTTTTTGGTCTAAAGGCATTTCTAATATCTGGTCTGTTAAATGCTATGCGGGCTACGCCATTGCATTTTTTATAGGTTATATCTTCGTATTCTTTAGCGGTTACCCAATTTATTGCTGACATTATCTGTATTCTGTTTTTTATTACAAATCTAATTTAATGAACCCACAAATAAAACTTCTTTTCGGTAGTCGCGTGGACTTTTTCCCTTGAAGTACTTAAAAGTTTTGTTGAAATGTGAAATATTGTTGAAGCCACTTTCGAAGCAAATGTCGGAGATTCCTTTGGTGGTATGTAAAAGTTTGCAGGCGTTGTTTATCCTAAATTCGTTCACGAAGTCAGTAAACGTCATGTGGGTCATTTTTTTGAAATATCTGCAAAACGATGGCACCGTCAGATTGGCTACTTCGGCAATATCCTCTATTCTTATGTCTTGGGTGTAGTTTTGTTCCACATGATTATAAACGCGGTTGATACGCTCCTCGTCTTGATGGCGAAAGTCGTATCTTGAATCTCGGCTGTTGAGAACCTTAAACTCACTAGACTGGGATAGTATTTTCAAGATTTCTAAAAGCGAAATCAAACGGTCGAGGCCGGCCATTTGTGTGAGGTTTTCCATTTTTTGAGCAACTTGCTGGCGTGTTTTTCCTGTAAAAGAAATGCCATAAATAGCCCGTTCGAAGAGTTTCCTGATGCCGTCCATTTCGGGTATCGACATAAAATCGTTTCCCAAAAAAATGTCTTTCAGCTGCACTATAATCTCTTCATGCTCGCCTATCACACCATAGCCCAAGCCGGTGTGTGGGAGATTTGGCCCAAGAAACATCACCTCGCCTTCTTGATATTCTCCAAGATGGTTGCCAATGTGTAGTTTACCTGAGCCTTTTTTTACATAAATAATCTCATATTCAGGGTGTTGATGCCAAAAGAACTTGTCGTTCTCAGATTTCCATTGAATAAGTTTAAACGAACTTCCTTGATCGGGTGCTATCTTTTCGAACTCTACTTTCATGCTTGATTAACATCTGTATTGAACAAAAACCAAATTTGATGTTAATATAGAACTAGTATTGGAAAATATAATAATAGTTTAGTGATTTTTTTTGATGCAATTTTGCATTGCAATTATAGAAAGCGGAAACTTTCTAAGACGATATTACTTGAAAGACCTAGAATGTGTAGAAGTAACGAGATTAGATTTTCGTTACTTTTTTGTTTTTAAATAGGCCAAAAGTTGATTTACAGCATTTGCTCTGTGGCTTATTTGGTTCTTAAGTTCGGCGGGCATTTCTGCAAAAGTAGTTTCATAACCATCAGGTATAAACACCGGGTCATATCCAAAGCCATCGGTGCCTCTTTGCTCAGTTAAGATTTTGCCAGAAATTTCTCCCTCAAAAATGTGGTGCTCTCCATTTAATATCAAAGTAATAACAGCCCTGAACTTCGCCTTTCGGTTGTCAGTTCCATCGAGTTCTTGAAGCAGTTTCTTTATATTGGCCTTATGATTGGTGGGTTCGCCAGCATAACGTGCCGAATACACACCAGGCCTGTTGTCTATGGCTTCCACTTCTAGTCCTGAGTCGTCTGATATGACATTTACTCCAAATTTATCAAAAATGTAGTCGGCCTTTATTCGAGAGTTTTGTTCAAAAGTCGTTCCGTATTCTTCTATATCATCCTCACAGCCAATGTCTTTCATGGTTTTTATCAAAAACGTATCCCCCAGCATTTGCTGAAGTTCTACTATTTTGTGGGCATTGTTTGACGCCAAACATATTTCTATTTTTTCCATAAATTTTTACTGAAAATAAGTGAGCTACTTAGAATGAAAAGTTTGATTCCTAGCGTCTTAGTGCCTTGGCGGTAAACCACAAATTATGCCACTCCTTCTTTCATTTTTTCTGCATTCTCGGCTATTCTTAGTTTTTCTATAAATTCACCTACTTGGCCTTCCATTACGGTAGGCAGATTGTAAACCGTAAAACCTATGCGGTGGTCAGTTACGCGACCTTGTGGGTAATTATAAGTCCTGATTTTGTCTGATCTATCACCTGAGCCTACCATAGATTTGCGGTCGCCAGCTATGGCTTCGTTGTGTTTGGCAAGTTCCATTTCGTATATTCTTGAACGAAGGACAGTCATAGCCTTATCGAAGTTCTTGATCTGCGATCGCTCGTCTTGGCACTGTACCACCACGCCTGTGGGTATGTGGGTAACACGCACTGCAGAGTATGTGGTATTAACTGACTGACCACCAGCTCCTGATGAACAGTAAGTGTCTTTTCTAATGTCGGTCATGTTTATTTGCACATCCACTTCGTCGGCTTCTGGTAGAACTGCCACTGTAGCTGCGGAGGTATGAATACGACCCTGCGACTCGGTGGCCGGCACACGCTGCACACGGTGTACGCCCGACTCAAACTTGAGTTTTCCGTAAACGTCTTCGCCTTTTACGCTCACTACTATTTCTTTATACCCGCCCGAAGATGCATCTGTAAAGTCCATCACTTGAAACTGCCAGCCTTGCGTAACAGCGTAACGTTGGTACATTCTAAACAAATCGCCTGCAAAAATTGCCGCCTCATCTCCACCCGTTCCACCCCTGATTTCAAGAATACAATCCTTGCTGTCCATTGGGTCTTTCGGAATCAACATTTCCTTTAGTGACTCTTCAATTGCATCCCTTTTTGGCTGAAGTTCGTCCAGCTCCATTTTGGCCATTTCACGCATTTCTTCGTCTTTTTCTGTGTTCAGAATTTGACGTGCCTCGGTGAGATTGGCCAATATGAGTTTATAGTTTTTGTATTCTTCTACAACCTTTTCTAAGTCGCGGTATTCTTTGCTGATTTTCTTGAATTTGTCCATGTTAGACACCACCTCAGGCATGGTTATCTGCTGCGAAACTTCTTCAAAACGCTCTTTTATAGACTCTAACTGTTCGATTAACATGCTCTAAGATTTTTATAAATCATCACAAAAATAGGCAAAATAGTCGAATTTTACCTGATTTTTCGAATTCTTGAACTGCTAAACACGGGTTTGTAGACCAAGAATTCGTCATAGAATTAACCTAATTTCAGCGTAATCGGTTCACAAGAATAGGTTTAGTCGTTTCGTTGATTACGGATACGGCTGAGCGAGTTGGGGTGTACATTAAGCAAAGAAGCTATGTGCTTTAGTTTCACTTCCTTCCTGAGCAAATGAGGTTTCTTTTCAAAAAGTATTTCTTGTCTTTTCTGAGTGGGCCAGATTTTTAACAAAAGCATGTGTTCTCTAAAATCTTGAAGGTTTTTTTGGTACAAAACATGTGCCACGGCGTTAATTGCCGGAATTTGAAAAAGTACATTTTCGAGCTGTTGGCGAGTAGTGTACATTATGTGAGAGTTTACCAAAGCCTCAACTTCTATTTTTGAAGGTTCGCCCACCATAAAGCTTCCAGGGTCTAGTACGGCTTCGCCAACGCCGGTTATCCAAAGCGTATGTTCTTCGTTGTTGTTGACGGTGTACTCTCTAAGAAGGCCTTTGGTTACGAAAAGAATCAAGTTTGAGGTTTCGCCGAAAGTTATCGGTTTAGACCCTTTTTTGAGCGATTTCTCACTGAAGATTGAAATCAATTCCTTAAACTCTTTATTGGATATGGGAGCTATGCTATTTATTAAGTCTTTTAGTAAATTTTGGGAAAAGGTCATACTTTTATTTTATATGGAATTCTTTGGTTTTATTCGAAAAAAAAGACCCGAGAAATATTTTCCCGAGTCCTGTTTTGTCTGGATTTTTGGCTTATTTTATTGTAGCTTTTGTCCAGCAATATTCAATACTCAAGGTTGAATAAAACTTTTGAAACTTTTAAATTGGGCTACAATTAATTGCAAATGTTAGTACGTTTTTCAACAAAACCAAGCCTTGTTTATTTTTTGTTGATTCAATTCTAACAACGGTTAGAAATTCGCCATTATTTGAGGCTTCACGTATAAACGAGTTTTGAGGATTATACACATTTTGGGTCTTCAGAAAAAATGTAAAATCCTATTAATTAAGGAGAAATGAATATTTGTTTCGAAAAAAAGTATCCTTCTTTCATTAATAATTTTCATGTAAAAAAGTAACTATTTCTGACGTTTTAATTCTGACTTTAGTACCTGAACCAACAAAGTTATTGTTCATAAAACTGAAGATTAATATACGTCCAGACTTCGTAATTAGATAGCCACTTTGATTATAAACGCCACTTAAACTTCCGGTTTTGGCAAAAACAAAAGGGACACCAGATTTGTAGGCGTTTTTGAGTGTACCAACCTGTCCACCAATAGACATCAACGAGAATAATCGATTTTTAGGAAACTCTTTAAGCATGCGGTCAAGAAGAAAAACTAGACCCTCAGGCGTGACTAAGTTGTATCTAGACAAACCAGAGCCGTCTGCCCAGTTGAATCTCTGAGGAATGTCGGCCAGTAAGTCTTTCTGTATGTTTTTGATGGTTAAAGAAGTTGAAATAGTGTCGCTATATTTTCCTCCAGACAGGAGTAAAAGTTGCTCTGCGAGCATATTGTCAGAGATTTGCATCATTCTTCTTAATACAGTGTCCACTGGTAATGAGTAAAGGGTTTTGAAGTCTTTGTTGGGCATGAAAGACTTTTGTGTTACCTCCTTTTTAAGTGTATCTGAAAGCAGTTTTTGCAAGAGCGAAAAGGAGGTTTTAAAAGGTATATCTTGTTCAAAATTAGACTTCTGTGTGGTTTTAGGTGTGGTATAAAAAGTGTTTCCGTCGATGTTTCTTTTTATTTCTGAAAAAGAATTTTGGCTAAAAAACAAGGAGTCTGAGAATATTGAAGGACTAATGGAAAGCTCATTATTCGTTTTTTTGAACCTTACGATATTGCCATAAATCGGAAACGAACTAAGTTCTGCTTGGTAGTAATCGTTGTAGTCATCCCAAGCCCAGCCCGGGCCATACACTTCATTTTTGAAGTTTGCATCAGAAAATACGATTGTTTTGGCAGGTGAGTTTTTGAGGAAATCGAAGGTTTTGCTAGAAGGTAAGTCCGGATGTAGAAGGGTAGGGTCTGCGGTCCCAGATACAAACAGGCTGTCATTTTTTAGGGCATATTTTAAGGCTGGAATACTATCTCCTATATTTTTTAGGGATGCGTAAAGGCTGAGAATCTTGGTATTTGAAGCTGGCACAAAATAGTGTTTTTCGTTTTTTGCAAAAATTACTTCTTGTGTTTTTGGGTCAAAAATTTTGATTCCGACAAAACCATTGTTCTCTAATTCTGATGCATTCAGCCATTTTTGAACAGGCGAAGTTTTGGATTTTTGAGTAATACAAGACAAGGAAATAAATGCAAGAAAAGAGAATCTAATTAGGCTTTTCATGGATGAGCGAATATTTTTTTTAACTTTGGTTTATTAGTTAACAATTTAGCAACGGAATTTTGGAAAAACAAAGAGTCACTTCAATAGATATTTTTAGGGGCCTCACCATGATGCTCATGACGATTGTGAACAATCCGGGCGATTGGGAAAATGTGTACACGCCACTTCTGCACGCCGAGTGGCATGGTGCTACTCCGACAGATATGGTCTTTCCTTTTTTTGTGTTTATTATGGGTACCGCCATGCCGTTTTCTACCAAAGAAAACTCAGGTATTGATAGTTATAACTTTCTAAAAATATTTACACGCTCGTTGAGGATTTTTAACTTGGGATTGTTTCTCAATTTCTTTTCAAAGATAGAAATTGGAGATTTAGAGGGAACCGCTCTTGTGTTTATAAGGCTAGTCATCAGTGTATTTGTTGCATATATTTTATTGGGAAATTTTAAACCCAAAGTTAAATTTTACTCAGCTTTAGGTCTATTTGTTTTGATGATTTGCCTGTGTTTTAGTGGCATAGAGGCTTACGCATCGGTGAGAATTCCTGGAGTTTTACAAAGGATAGGAATCGTATATTTCTTTGCGGCATTGATATTTCTTTGCTTTGATTTTAGGAAACAAATGATAGCAGGGGCTGCCTTACTTTTAGGTTATTGGGCGGCTATGGCTTTGATTCCGATACCTGGCCAAGTAACTGGGAATTATGAAATCGGGACTAATTTGGCTGCTTGGCTCGATAATTATTTACTATCCGGCCACCTTTGGGCTAGCTCTAAGACTTGGGACCCAGAAGGTATTTTGAGTACTATTCCTGCTATAGTGACGGCACTTTTGGGTATTTGTGCTGGCAAATTGCTCCAAAGTAAGGAGTCAGATTCATTCAAATGGTTACTTGGTTTGGGAATTGGATTGGTGATTTTGGCTAAAATTTGGGATATAAGTTTTCCAATAAATAAGGCCCTTTGGACAAGTTCTTATGTGTTTTTTGCTGGTGGATGTGCTATGGTTGTATTGGCTCTGATTCAGGTTCTTTTTAAATCAGAGAAGCCAAAATTCTTGACTAACTTTTTGATCATGTGGGGTGTAAATCCAATGATTGTCTTTTATGGCTCTGGTATTATTCCTCGGGCATTGAATGTCATTGAAATTCCAAACGGAGAAGAGGGTGTTGCACTTCTTCAATATTTTTATGATAAATTATTGGTTCCAATGTTTGCAAATCCAATGAATTCCTCCTTGGCTTATGCCATCAGTTATGTGGTTTTCTGGTCAGTGATTTTATATTTTTTGGATAGGAAGAAGTTGGTTTTTAAAGTGTAACACAATTTTCCTAAATTGTGAAAGCTGAGATGCTAATAATTAGAGGGCATCTCATTTTTCATAAGTTCTCGGCAAGCTAACTGCTTTGGGAACAATGAAACAGTTTCTTAACAATTTAGCAAAATGATTGTACAGTATCTAGAAAAAGAAACGGAGCTAAAATAGCCCCGTCTCTAAAAAATATATTCTATGAAGATTATTTATCCCACCAAACTCTTCCAGTAAACGTATCTCCGCCAGTAAGTTTCGCAACTGCTGCACGATAGTTTGCCTCATTGTAAGAAGCTTCGTTTAAAATGTAAGGTACTCTTCTTGGAATCTGACCATTTGAGAATCCATTTGGATAAACCACTGGAGTCAAAGTTGGATAACCAGATCTTCTCCAGTTGTTCCAGTTTTCAATGAAGTTGAAAGTAGTACCTGTTGCAACCCATATTTGCTCGTTGATTTGTTTCAAAGACGCCTCTACAGATGCTGTAGAAAGTGGATTGGCAGCTAAGAATGCATCAGATTTGCTCAAAGCATCAGCTATAGCAGCATCAGAGCCAGCAGCTGAGTTAAACTGAGCCAAAGAAGCAATAGCAGCCTTCACACCATTTTTATAGTGGTCAGCAGCAGTAGCAGCTCCAACTGAGAAACCTCTCACTTTTGCTTCAGCAAGAAGTAATTCTGTTTCAGCATAAGTCAATACAAAGTTTACACCGCTTCTATTCAAAAATACTGATGTTCTTGGTCTTGAATATTTACCAACTTTTGCTACATCAGTACCTGTACCTGATGCATCAGGATATTGAGGATGCTTAGAAATGTCAGTAGCACCGCCATTTAAATCATAACCGTTTGGAAGACCAATTTGAATAGCCTCTGCGTTATCACCAGCTAAGTCTTGGTTTGAGTTATTTGCAAGACCTGGTTGTGAAATTTCTGCAATCGCACTGATTCTTGGGTCTTTAGTGTTTTTCAAGTAATCCATGAAAGTTTTGCTCCATCTTACCTCTCTGTAGTCATCACCAACTCTCAATGCACCGGTTGTATTGTTGCTTTGTGAGCTAGCATCCGTAAGAACTTTAGCGTTATCATCAACACTTGTAAAAACACCACCTGCCACGGCTTTTTCAGCCCAAGTTTTGGCTGCAGCAGCATCCACTTTTACCAATCTCATGGCAAGTCTCAACATCAAAGAGTTACCAAATTTTTTCCACTTGTTTACATCTCCCTTAAACATTAGGTCGTTGGTAGGGCCAGCTTTTGATGTACTCAACGCCGCAACTGCTTTTTCGAGCTCAGCCAACAAGCCTGGGTAAATAGTTGACTGATCGTCATACTTTGGAAGGGTTATGCCTTCTTTAGCTTTAAGAGCCTCTGTGTAAGGCACATCACCGTAAGTATCTGTGATTCTTGCAATACACAACACTTTCATGATGGTACCTACATTGTAAAGGTTAGAAAGTTCAGGCTTGTCTTTGGTAAGATTTTGCATTTCATAAACCTTAGTAGCCGCACGGTAGGTTTCCTCAAAAACACGGCCTTTGTATGCATCAAAGCTTCCAGAAGCTACATATTTGTCGCCGTTTCCATAGTATGAAAACGTAGATGCCAATACTTGTGACCACATACTTTGGAAAAGCAATTGTGAGTAACCGGTGTTGCTATAATCATACTGCGACTGTGCCAAAAGATAATTTGGGTTAAAAACCGCCGCACTCGTATTGTTCGGGTCAGTGTTGATTTCCTCAAAATTGTCCGTACACGAAAGTGTAAAGGCAGAAATCAATAAGAATATATATTTGAATTTTTTCATCTTTCTTTTACGATTTAGAATTTAACATTTAGGTTTAAACCATAAGTTCTAGTAGATGGCAAACTGTTACCTTCTATACCAGCATAGTTTATTAGAGACGAGAATCCAGCTTCAGGATCTATGTTGTCAGATTTTTTGAACAAAGTCAATAGGTTACGTCCAACAATAGATATTTCGGCTGATTTGATAGGAAGACGACCGAATACGCTAGGTTTGATAGAGTATCCTAAAGTCACTTGTCTTAGCTTGATAAAATCTCCGTCTAATACGTTCAACGCTGAAATTCTTCTTGCCAAGTTTTGGTAGTAAGTTTGAGCAGCCACCGTTACAGTATTTGCCGCACCGTCAGCAGTTACACCGTCTACTTTCACACCAGTTTCACGTCCTTCCAAAGTGATTTGGTTCAAACCTCTGAAAGTAGTATAGTAGTTGGTAGCTGACAATATTTTGTTTCCAAATCTGTAGTCAATCAAGAACGACAAGTTGAAGTTTTTGTAACTCACTTCGTTGTTCAAACCACCGTATACTTTAGGCAATACAGAACCCATTGGAGTTCTAGTACCGTTTTGTACTGGTATCCCTGAAGCATCAACTACAATTTTACCATTTAGGTAAGTGTAATCGTTAGCCATTACTTGTGGGCCAGGCATTCCTTTGATAATTGCTATGTTGGCGTTCAAAGGACGATAAGTACCCATGCCTAATTGTTGGTTTTCGGTACCAGTACCATTGATTTCAAGTATTTTGTTTTTGATATTGGTGAAGTTCAATGAACTCGTCCATTTCAAGTCTTTATTTTCAACCAAAACACCTGTCAACAACATTTCAAGACCTGAGTTTTGGGTTGAACCGGTTCCAATCAATTGAGACGAATAACCGGTTGCTTCTGACAATGAGCCATTTATGATTTCATTGTTGGTTTTTCTGTTGAAATACGCCAAGTCAATACCCAATCTGTTTTTGTAAAACTTAAGCTCTGTACCTACTTCAAATTCTGTAAGCGTAAATGGCTTTAAGAATAAGTTTGGTAGTCCATTGCCAAATGACCCTGTTGTAGTTCCTTGAATAGCCGATCCAACACTATAGTATTGAGAGGTTTTATAAGGATCTAGCGGCTCACCGCTCACCACTGCATAAGACGCTCTGAATTTTCCATAAGTCAATTTATCCATTTTCAAAGCTTCTGTGAAGTCATAGCTCAATGAGAAAGATGGCGTAAAGATTCCTTGGTTGTTTGTAGGCAATGTAGAGAAGGCATCATAACGACCCGTAGTCGAGAGAATCAACATATTTTTGTAGTTGAAATCTAACGAGTAATAGCCCGAGTTTGCTTGTTTCTTAGCGTATGAATAGTCTCTGTTGAAGTTCAAAACGTTGAAAGGGCTGTAGAAGAATGGAATCACGAAAGGACCACCACCTATTTTCACTCTGTCGTATTCGTTTTTACGGATAGTTCCTCCAGCCAAAGCGTCAATACCGAAATCGTCATTAATTTTGAATGTTCCGCCCAATATCGCATCAGCGTTCATCTCTACAGTGGTTGATTTGGCCAAATCGTCTAATCCACCTGCATTACCGCCTGAATAAGCTGTGCCTGTAGGAGTAATTTTGAACAATCCATCGTTGATAAAATCATATCCCAATCTCACTAAGCCATAAATATTTTTTGTGATATCGTATTTACCTTGGATGGCCGAAATCATTCTTTTTCTTTTGACGTCATTTTCATATTGATTCACCACAAACCATGGGTTGGTTACATAGATGTCGTCGTTATACTGAATCTCGTTTCCAAATGGAAGGGCTGCATTGTAACCCGGTTGTAAGGCCGACTCGCTTACGTTTGTTGCCAAGAAGTTTATATTGTTGGCGTTCATAGGGCCATCGCTCAGCTGTGGCTTGTTGTTGTTGAAGTCATCCACAAAATTGGCCATCAAATCAATGGTCAGTTTTTTGCCGAATTTCTGATTTCCTGTGAAGTTGGCTGTTCTTCTTGTCAAACCGCTATTTCTTAGGATAGAGTTATTGTTCAAGTTGGCCAATGAAAGTCTGAAGCTACCAGTTTCTGTTCCGCTAGAAAGTGAGATGGAGTTGGTTATAGAACTTCCCGTGCGGTAGAAGTTTTTGATGTTATCTTTAACTGCCGTGTAAGGATAATTTTTTCCATCGAATTGAATCGTTGAAGCACCATCCAATTTCTCACCCCAGCTCAACATACCACTGTTAAGAGCACTTGTTACGTTGTCAGGTCTTTTTCCATTTAAGCCTTGACCATATACATACTGATAATCTGTGAAATTGATGGCTTGCTCAGCTACAGTGTTTAGATTATAGTCAATGGCCATTTTGCCTTTTTTACCTGATTTGGTAGTTATCAAAATTACACCGTTGGCAGCACGAGCACCATAAAGTGCCGAAGCTGAGGCTCCTTTCAAAACTGACATGTTTTCGATGTCGTCAGGGTTAAGGTTTGAGATACCGTCGCCGTTGTCTGATCCGCCCCACTCACCCGAGCTACCTCTTTGGGTGTTGTCGATAGGCACGCCGTTAAGAACGATCAAAGGTGAGCTAGCTCCAAAACTGGCCATACCTCTAAGCAATATTCTTGCAGATGAACCAGAGCCTCCGTTAGTACCAGAGATGTTCAAACCAGCCACTCTTCCTGCCATTGAATAGGCCACGTTAGTTTCTCTGGCTTTGATCATTTGATCACCGCTAACTGTTGTTACAGCATAACCTACTTTTCTGGCTTCTTTAGAAATACCGAGTGCAGTTACCACCACTTCATTTAAAATACTTGCATCTGGTTTTAGGCTAACATTCACTGTTGACGCAT
This sequence comes from Lacihabitans sp. CCS-44, assembly GCF_024343735.1. Taxonomy (GTDB): domain Bacteria; phylum Bacteroidota; class Bacteroidia; order Cytophagales; family Spirosomataceae; genus Leadbetterella. The sequence continues at coordinate 139,409 of NZ_RJUE01000060.1, read as the reverse complement.
TGCCGATAACCACATTTGTGGCAGCAAAACCGATATAGCTAAAAGTGACGGTGCTTCCTTTGGCAGCAGAAATGCTGTAGTCTCCGTTGCTGTCTGTAATTGTTCCTTTAGTTGTGCCTTTTACAGCAACGTTCACACCGTAGATCGGACTTCCTGTGTCATCAGTCACCTTACCTTTTATGGCTACATCTTGGGCATAAACCTGCAATGAAACCAAGGCGATGAAAAGCGACCACACTACTCTGGATAGATTTTTTTTCATACGTTTAGAGAAAGTAATAAAATTTGATTAAAAAGTAATTTTCGTAAATTTAATAATAAATTTATTTAATATTAATAATATTTTTTAATAAATATGATACATTTAATAAATAGACTTAAATTTGTCATGTAATAATTTTATATTTATGCGTAAGTCATCATTAATTTTCTGTTCGTTATATTTCTGTTATCATTTAGCCTTTTCCCAATCTACAATTCATCCAATTTCAACCGAATATCAATATCCCAAAGAAAAGAAAGTTGTAGAAAATCTCGAAAACTGGAGGGACCAGAAATTTGGTATCATCATTCACTGGGGTCTTTATGCTGTTCCGGGTATCATAGAGTCGTGGAGCTTGTGCGACGAAGATTGGATTACCCGTGACTCCACGAGCAATTATGCCGAGTACAAAAAGTGGTATTGGGGTCTTGATAAATCATTCAATCCTGTAAAATTCAATCCAGACGCTTGGGCTACTGCCGCTAAGTCTGCCGGGATGAAGTATCTGGTATTTACCACCAAACACCATGACGGCTTTAACATGTTTGATACCAAGTTTTCAGATTTTAAAATTTCGAATGGGCCATTTAAAGAGAATCCCAAAGCCGACGTAGCAAAATACGTTTTCGATGCGTTTAGAAAACAAGACTTTTTGATTGGAGCATACTATTCAAAACCGGACTGGCATTCGCAGTATTTTTGGTGGGAAAGGCATTCTACCCCAAATAGAAATGTGAACTATGACATTAGGAAAAATCCGTGGCGTTGGAACAAATTTATAGAATATACCCATAATCAACTTAATGAACTCACAACTGATTATGGCAAAATAGATATTCTTTGGTTGGATGGCGGCTGGGTAAGGCCAAGAAATACCGTAACGGAGGAGGTGCGTGCTTGGGGTGCTCCAATTCCTGACTTTGACCAAGAAATAAATATGCCCAAAGTAGCCAATATGGTTCGAAAAAACCAAGATGGTATATTGATAGTGGACAGGACCGTTCATGGTGAATACGAAAACTACCGCACGCCAGAGCAAGCTATACCCAAGGAACGTTCTGATAATCCTTGGGAGAGTTGCATCACTCTGGGTGGAGCTTGGGGTTTTGTGCCTAAAGATAACTTTAAGCCAGCTTCCACAGTAATTCATACTCTGATAGAAATTGTGGCCAAAGGTGGAAATTTATTACTTGGCGTTGGACCAACCGCTGAGGGAGAATTTTTGCCCGAACAAATAAGTAGATTGAATGAAATAGGCGTTTGGATGAATAAGTTTGGAGAGGCTATTTACAGTACAAGAAGTCTCGAGAATTTTCAATCTGGAGACGTTTTTTTTACAAAAAGTAAAGACAAATATGCTTTTGCAATTCAAAAAATCACTTCAGAGGATTATTTAAAAGAAACGATTACTTGGCAGGGAAATTCACCTAAAAAAGGCACGAAAATTACGATAGTTGGTGAAACCGAAACTCTAAAATGGGAAACCAAAGGCGATAAAACTACGGTTTGGATTTCAAAAAAAGCGATTGATAAATACAAGAATGAGCCTGCCCTGGCTTTAAAGTACGAATTCTGAAATAAATCGTTAGTCCGTTTTTCTGTTGAGTTTTCTAAAAAACACTTATATTTATAAAAAAAACAAACCTTAAAAATGAAAAGAATATTTGTATTAGGATTGATTTTGTTAACTGTATCGGTTTCTGCCCAAAAGAAAAAATGGGTTAATCTGTTCGACGGAAAAACCACCAACGGCTGGCACACTTGGAAAGAAACTGGGGTGAAAGGTTGGCACGTAATGAACGGTGTATTGATGACACACGGCGGCAACGGCGATTTGGTAAGCGACAAAGAATATGGCGATTATATCCTAGAGTTTGAGTTTAAGTGTGCTCCCAAAGGCAACAGCGGTGTTATTTATAAAGTGACAGAAGACGTAAACAACAAAGAGCTTTTTGCTCCATATGCTTCTGGACCAGAATTTCAGATTATTGACGATGTAAATTACCCTGACAAAATCAATGACGACCAAAAAACTGGTGCCAACTACGACATACAGGCTCCGCTGGACCTGAAAGCCGTAAAACCTGCTGGCGAATGGAACAAAGGCAAAATTGTTATCAAAAACAATGTGATTGAGCATTTTGTAAACGGTACAAAAACTGCCTCTTATGAGTATGGAAGTGTAAAATGGGCGGATGATGTGGCTGGAAGTAAATTTGCAAAATGGCCTTATGCCCAAGCACATGCCCAAGGAAAAATCTCACTCCAAGACCACGGCGATATGGTTTCGTTCAGAAAAATCAGAATTAAAGAATTATAAGTAAATGGCCGAAAGGCCATTTTTTATGTCTTTATTTTTTTACTTCAAATTGTTCTCCAAACACGAATTTTCAAAAACCTGGCTTAACCTATAATTTTTGTTGTAAATTCGTTGCAACCATTATAAAGTTAAACCATGAATGCCCTCCTAGACAGATTTCTTGAAAAAAACATTATTTCGAGCGAGAAAGCTGCCCAAATTTTAGAATATGAAAACCAAAAACCTGTCTCCATTTTTTGGGAGCTTCGGAGTTTATTGTATCTGGGCATTTCGTGTTTAAGTGGAGGTTTGGGGATATTAATATACCAAAATATTGACACCATCGGTCATTCAGTTCTGATTGGTCTCACAGCTATTTTGTGTTTAGCTTGTTTTTGGTATTCTTACAAACACCGAGTGTCTTTTACTTGGGAAGAAGCCAAAAATGTATCCTTTCTGACGGAATTTTCATTGTTAGGAGCTTGTGTGCTTTTTTTAGTTTTAGAAGGTTATCTGCAATACCAATACAATGTCTTTGGTGAGCGATATGGCTTGGTTACATCTATTCCAGCCGTATTGTTCTTTGTAGGTGCTTATTTTTTTGATCACCGAGGCATATTATCTATGGCTATCACGGCAACGGGTTCATGGTTGGGATTAAGCATAGCACCCAAAAATATACTTGATACCTTCGATGTCATAAACACAGAAATCGTTTATGCAGGCATTGCATTTGGAGTTTTATTGGTTTTAGTAGGTTGGCTTTCAGAATGGAAAGACAAGAAAAAGCATTTTGCGTTTACTTATTATTTTTTTGGTGCCAATGTGGCTTTCATTTCTACACTCACAGCACTTTTCAGTTTTGAATTCAAGTTTCTGCATCTACTTTTGTTATTGACTATGAGTGGCGTTGCGATATTTCATGCCCGACAAACCAAGTCTTATTTGTTGCTTCTGATGGGAGTTATATATGGCTATATTGGTTTTACTTATTTTGTTTTCTCTAATTTCAATTTTGACGAATACTTGTTTTCTTCCTTTTTCTATTTTATGATTTCTTGTGGTGCGGTGGTTTACTTTTTGTTCAATGTAAAATCTATTTTGGGAATTTCTAAATCAAAAAATGTATGAAAGCCTACAACGAAACTTGGGTAGAAAACGTAGCCGCAAAACGACTAATTGAGGATTGGTTTAAGAAAAACTTACTTGGCCAAACGGAATTAGAAAGCTGCCAATCAGAACTTTCAGAAGATTTTTATGACCCCAATTGGTTTATCAAAATTGGTCTTTTTCTTTTTACAGGCATCGCAATTTCCTTTTCGTCAGGTATATTTTTGGCATTGCTCGGTGTGGGGTCTAATAATATTACCATGGGTGTGTTTTTGGTAATATTTTCTGTACTTTCCGTGGTGGTTTTAGAGCATTTTATTAAACGCAACAAACTCTATCGTTCGGGCATTGACAACGCCCTTTTATATTCTGCCATAGGCTTTTTGTTTACGGGTATTCTTTCCTTTTTCAATTTCGATTTGATCGATTATTTGTATCCCCTTCTATTGTTAGTGATTCTGATTCCAGCATTGATTCGCTACGCAGACCCTTTGGTGTCAGTTGGCGTATTTTTTAGTTTCTTCATCTTTGTATTTCTATTTTCAAATACCTTTTCTTGGGGCAAAACTTTGCTGCCATTTATTATGATGGCCTTATCTGCAACGGTCTATTTTGTTTCAAAATCCTTGAAAAAGTCTATTTATTATGCTGATGTACAATTCGTTATAGAAACAATGGCTCTGGCAGTGTTCTATTTGAGCGGCAACTATTTTGTGGTGAGAGAAGCCAATGCCTTGTTAAACAATCAGTCGCCATCGGTTGAAATACCTTTCTCACTTATTTTCTGGATATTCACTTTTCTTGTGCCATTTATTTATCTTTATTTTGGAGCAAGAAAAAAACAACGTAATGCCATCATTTTGGGACTTTTAGGTCTTGGTTTTTCTGTATTCACTTATCGAAGTTACTATTCGGTTATGCCAACTGAATGGGCTCTAACACTTGGTGGAGCAATATTGATAGGAGTCTCAGTATTTTGCATAAAATATTTCAAAAGCCCGAAATTCAACCTAAGTTCGGTAGCCGAAGAACAAGGAAAATTACAAAAACTGGAGTCGATTCTGGTTGCACAAGCATTCCAAACGAAAACGTCTGATGACACCCTAAAATTTGGTGGTGGCGAAGGCGGCGGAGCTGGGGCAGATGGGAAATATTAATTTTCTGCCCTAAAAACCCATTCTGGAGCATCATCGGTAGTTTGTCGGAGAAGTAAGTTTAGCTGAGCGGCGTGGTGCTGCACATGACGCAGATTATAAAGCAGAATCTCAAAAACCGAGTAATCCATAGAGCCTGATGAGTTTATCCACCGAGCTTCTAATTTTTCGGAGTCTAAATTCAAAATTAATTCTTTACATTTATCACGGCTAGCTTGCAGATAATCGAGCAATTCTTGTTTGGTATAAACCCTTTCAGGCATTCTATCTTCAAACTCTGACTCCGTAAAAGGGGCTTGAGGCGAAAAACTAGCAGGCTGCATGCACAAGTAATAATCCAGAAAAAACAAACAATGAAAAGCATTGTACCAAAACCTTGTGTTGGTATTCCAATGTTCATCTGGGCAGGCAGAAATAGCATTTTTAAGCATGTATATACTTGCTCCAAACTGATTCCAAAGGCTTTGATTTGTGGTGTTTTTCATATTTTTAATTATCCAAAGTATCTCAAATTTATAAAATCATGCTGCAATAACCGCAATGGCGTCAATCTCAATCAACAAACCCTCTAATGCTAAGGCTTGCACACCGAGCCAAGTACTGGCAGGGAGTTTTTCGTGCGGAAATGCTTTTCTGAATGCATCACCCACAATGGTCGCCTTCGATGGATTGTAATCTTTTACAAAAATATTTATTTTGACAACATCTGAGGTTGTTGCACCTGCCGAACCCAAGGCAGCTTGAAGATTAAGAAAAGCTTGTGTTGCTTGAGTTTGTAAGTCATTTTCTCCAATAAGCTCGTTGTTTTGATTTGCAGATACTTGACCTGAAAGATAAATGGTTTGAATAGAGTCGCTTTTAACCACTACAACCTGTGAGAAAGCATTTTTCCAATTGGGTAATTCGGGCGGATTAATAAAGTGCTTCTCCATCAGTATTTACGTTTTTTATTCAAAAATACGGTCAAACAGAGAATTTCGACACCAAAATGTTGGAATTTCTATCATAATTTTCACTACAAAGCAATCAACATAAAATGGTCAGACCGCTAGGTCAGACTTGAAAAGGCAAAAGCTTCAACAACAATTGTCACCACAAAACAATAAACGCAACAATGGTCGGCCGATAGGTCAGACCTGAAAATGTTGTAATTTCAACAACAATTGTCTCCACAAAGCCAACAACGCAAAAACGGTCAGACCGCTAGGTCAGACCTGAAAAAGCTGCAATTTCTATTGAAATGGGTTACAGTCTTAGCAAGTAAAATTTGCCTTTCACCCCAACGGTGGTAGAACCATCGTAGATCCAGTTAAAATCTTTATCAACTCCACCTTTGAAATTCATTGGAAGCTTTTGTAGCTCCATCAATAATTTCTTCAATGACTTCTTTCTTCCAAACATAACCTAATTGAATACTATCAATATCCCCAATTCTTCCTGAATATATTCCTTGAAAACCATATATTGACCCAAGCACTCCAACAGTTTTTATTGGTGAATGTTGCCTAAAAATAACAGGAGAACCCGACATTCCTTCTCTGGTAATAGTATCAATTAATATTTTAGGTAATTCATCAATATTGACATCTGGTTCACTGGCAATACTGCCTCTTTTCCAAATTGGCAAAATAAATTCTGAATCAAGACCTCGGGGATAACCAATTACAAATACATCATCAGCAATATTTGCTTTCAAATTATATTGAAAGTCAACAAATTGATTTAAGCTTTGAATTAAAACATCATCCGCTTCTTCAAAAGAAATTTCAATTGCTACTACATCAGCTTTTTCTTTATGGATTGGGTGAATCAGCCAATTTGGTATTGTATGTTCCTCATCGACATAAAGGTCCATTTCAGAAGAGTAAAAATCAGCCCCATTTTTTCTTGACCTTAGTTTAAAAAGTATCTTATTTGGGAATCCGCCGTGTTTTTCTGTCAAACGTTTGTGAGTACTGGGATTTCTACCTGTAACATTATGCCAATTTGTAATTAAATATAATTTTTCCTTGTGTGAATAAATAAAGCCTGTTCCAATTGCTAACTCCGTCTCATTAAAATTTAAGAGTAATTTTAAAGTACATAATGAAAGATAATGCGGTTTAATTGTATTCAATATGTTTTGTTTTTTCGATATAAAAAGTAATTATTTTGGATAACGATTTGTTGCTGATTTTGAGAAGTATTTAATTTATTATCCTTGAAATATCGGCCAAGAAATCATAATTTTAAAAAGATGAATTCGCTCCAAAAAAAAGAGCCTTCAAAAAAAGCCCTTTCTTCAAAATCTCAATAAAAAAAACCGCAACCTACGCCTCCCCCATCTGTCCGCCAAAGTTCATCGGGAACGGTACGGGGTCATTGGATTGTCTGATTTCGCCAAAATTGGCCTCGTATTTTCTGATATTGTCTTGCAGTGCCAGTAGCAATCTTTGAGCATGTTCGGGCGTTAAAATCACTCTTGATTTTACTTTGGCTTTTGGCACACCTGGCATCAGTCTGATAAAATCCACCACAAACTCGGAGTTTGAGTGGGCTATCATGGCCAAGTTAGCATATACGCCTTCGGCCATTTCTTCAGACAATTCTATATTGATTTGATTTTCTTCTTCTTCCATCGTATTTATTCGTTGTTCGTTAATCAAAGCTATGAAATGTTTATTTATAAACGAAAATTTATCGCAAAATCTTACGTAACGGTTAAGCTTAGATTAATTTTTCTGGGCTTTTGACGCCTTTTTCTGCCTAAAAATGAGATTCTTAGCATATTTTTGGCTTTTGTCAAACTATTACTCTGCTTTTGTTTTATCTTCTGTATTTTTTTTCTAATTTTGCAGCCCGAAACTGAAATCAAAAATTTTCGATAGTAATCTGGATAAAATTATCCGTAAACAAATTACAAATAATGGCTCGCGATTTAAAATTTACAAGAAACATTGGTATTGCCGCCCACATTGACGCCGGTAAAACCACCACTACTGAGCGTATTCTTTACTACGCTGGTGTTAACCATAAGATAGGTGAAGTACACGACGGTGGTGCTACTATGGACTGGATGGAGCAAGAGCAAGAAAGAGGTATCACTATCACTTCTGCGGCTACTACAGTGGGTTGGAAATACAGAGACAACGACTACCATATCAACATTATAGATACTCCAGGACACGTGGATTTTACTGTAGAAGTAAACCGCTCACTTAGAGTATTGGATGGTTTGGTGTTTTTGTTTAGTGCGGTGGACGGCGTAGAGCCACAGTCTGAGACAAACTGGCGTTTGGCCAACAACTATAACGTAGCTCGTTTGGGCTTCGTAAACAAAATGGACCGTTCTGGTGCTGACTTCTTAAACGTGTGTAAGCAAGTAAAAGAAATGTTGGGCTCTAATGCAGTTCCGCTTCAGTTGCCTATCGGCGGCGAAGAAAACTTCAAAGGTGTGGTTGACTTGATCAACAACCGTGGAATGGTTTGGAACGAGCACGATAAAGGTATGACGTTCCAAGAGGTGCCAATTCCTGAAGATATGTTGGATGAAGTAGCTGAGTGGAGAGAGAATCTATTGGAAGCAGTTGCTGACTATGATGAGACCTTGATGGAGAAATTCTTCGAAGATCCAAACTCTATCACTGAAGACGAAATATTGGCCGCTTTGCGTGCTGCTGTTATTGACATGAAAATCGTGCCTATGTTGTGTGGTTCGTCGTTCAAAAACAAAGGTGTACAAACTATGCTTGACTTGGTAATGGCCTTGTTGCCGTCGCCATTAGACAGAGATGGTATCAAAGGTACTAACCCTGACACTGGTGCTGAAATTATCCGTCAACCGGATGCGAAAGAACCATTTGCAGGTTTGGCGTTTAAAATCGCAACTGACCCATTTGTAGGTCGTTTGTGTTTTGTAAGATCTTACTCAGGCACATTGCCATCAGGTTCATATATATTGAACAACCGTTCTGGCAACAAAGAGCGTATTTCTCGTATATTCCAAATGCACGCCAACAAGCAAAATCAAATCGACGCTCTTGAAGCTGGTGATATTGCTGCGGTAGTAGGATTTAAGGATATCAAAACAGGAGATACACTTTCTGACGAAAAACACCCAATCGTTCTTGAGTCAATGGTATTCCCTGATCCAGTTATCGGGTATGCTATCGAGCCTAAGAAATCGGCTGACCAAGACAACTTCTCTAAGGCTATCACTAAGCTTATTGAAGAAGATCCAACATTGACAGTTGAAACCAACGAAGAAACTGGTCAAACTATCATGAGAGGTATGGGTGAGCTTCACTTAGAAATCATCATCGACCGTATGCGTCGTGAGTTTAAAGTAGAAGTAAACCAAGGTGCTCCACAAGTAGCATTCAAAGAAACATTTACCAAGACTGTTGAACACCGTGAAGTTTACAAAAAACAATCGGGTGGTAAAGGTAAATTTGCTGATATCGTGTTCGAATTCGGTCCAAGAGATGACGACGAAGAAGGAAAAGAGAAGAAAATTGGTTTACAGTTTGTAAACGGTATCGTGGGTGGTGTTATTCCTCGTGAATTTATACCTGCTATCGAGAAAGGATTTAGAGAGGCTATGAAAAATGGTCCTTTGGCTGGTTTCCCTGTTGACTCATTCAAAGTAAGATTGTACCACGGTTCATTCCACGACGTCGATTCAGACTCATTGTCATTCGAATTGGCTGCTCGTATGGGCTTCCGTGAGGCAGGTAAACAAGCAGGTGCCAAATTGCTTGAGCCAATCATGGCTCTTGAGGTATTGACTCCTGACGAGTACACTGGACCAATCACAGGAGACTTGAACCGTCGTAGAGGTATGATGAAAGGTATGGATACTAAGCAAGGATCGCAAGTGATCAAGGCTGACGTGCCTTTGTCAGAAATGTTTGGATATGTAACTGACCTTAGAACTATGTCTTCAGGTCGTGCTACAGCTAACCTAACCTTCTCTCACTACGATTTCGTTCCTACTAACATCGCTGAAGGTGTTATCAAGAAAGAAAAAGGAAACTAAGAGATTTCGTTTAGATTGTTATAAAAAGAGCAGCTCTCAGCAATGGGAGCTGTTTTTTTGTGCAAGAAAATTCGTAGATTTGAATTTAACCTTTGATAAAATGAAAATTTGTAAATCCTTTTACGTTCTAATTGCTTTGAGTCAATTTTCTTTTGCTCAAAATACAATTAGCAAAAGTATTTCTCCACTTTTTGAAAATTCAGAGAAAATAAACGGTAAGTCAGAATATTTGGCGAGCCCTTATGCAACAGCTGGAGACAGGCTCTATATGGTCGGTCATCAAGACGGTACATTCCCAGATTTGGGCTGGCATGTGCAAGGCGAAATGGGCGGAGTTTGGTGTCATCCAATCAAGCTTATGGATGGATTTGAAGTAGAAATGTTGGTAAATAATCAGAAATATATCCTCAATAAAGCCGATGCTTTTGAAAATTATTCGTTTGGCAATAAGCTCACTTACAATGGTTTATCTTCTGATTTTGTGGTTGAGAGATACCAATTTGTGCCAGATGGAAAGAAGGCAGTTTACGTTGAGTTTTTGATAAAAAACAAAACCGCTAAAAGCTTAAATGTTTCGATAGAATTAAAAGCTATTTCCAATCTTATGCCAGTTTGGTTAGGTGAAAGAACCAACATGATTGATGGTAAAGATGAGGCTGTTTTTAAAGAAAATAAATGGCTGATAAAAGACAAATTTAATCCTTGGTATGTGGTTTATGGATCAAAATTGAGAGGAAATGTGGTATCGAAAAATGAAAACGTCTTACACAAACCCCAAACTTCGACTACCAGAACATTATACAATTTAACTGTTCCATCAAAAGGCGATGCAAACTTTCCTTTGGTTATCTCTGGTTCTGAAAAAAGTGAATTGGAAGCGTTGAAAACTTTTGAAGAGCTAAAGCTAAATGCATCATCATTTTTGCAAAAGAAAAAAACTAGGCTTTTAAATGTAAATGAAAAATCAAAGATAACGCTCAGCGACAAAGAACTTGAAAAGGGCTTTCGTTGGATAAAATACAATACCGACTGGCTCATCAGAGATGTGGAAGGACAAGGCAGAGGCCTATGTGCAGGCTTGCCAGATTATCCATGGTGGTTTGGTGTGGACAATGAATATACACTGAAAGGGTTAATTGCTACTGGTCGCAAAGGCTTAGTTTACAGTACGATAGACTTGATTCATGGTATTTCAGAGAAAACCAATGACAATGGAAAAATTGTTCATGAGGTATCTACAAACGGTGCAGTTTTTAACAACGGAAATGTAAACGAAACACCACAATTTGCCTCATTGATTTGGGAAGTGTTCTGCTGGACCGGCGATAAAGTATTCTTGAATAAGTACTTCCCGACCATAGAAAAAGGTTTGGATTGGCTATTAAAAGAGAATGATAAAGATGGCAATCTGCTTCCTGACGGTTTCGGAATGATGGAAATTCATGGAATGGATTCTGAAATGATTGATGTGGCTGTTTATTCTCAAAAAGCCTTTGCAGATGCTGCCAAAATGGCTTTGGTTTTAGGAAAAACCAATTTGGCCAGTCAATACAAATCCAAAGCGGACAAAATCAAAGAAAAGATTAACAAGGATTTTTGGGTAGAGGAATTTAACTCTTACGCTGACTTTATTGGTACGAAAAAACAAGCCTTACATCTTTTAGACGATGCCATAATCAGAGCCGATACTTTGAAAAAACCATGGGCAGTGGCGGAACTCAAAAATTCTAAAAAACAAATAGAAACTTACTCAGACAACGAAAAAAGAGGTTTTGTAATGCACCACAATTGGGTAGTGAACACACCGATGGAAATGGGAATTGCTAATGCAGAAAAAGCCACTAAAGCTTTAGAAACGGCTAAAAAATTTACAAATCCTTATGGTATGTTTGTGACGGGCATCGACCGTGACGAAACAGCAGGAACTGAAGAAGGCTCGTTTGTGACCAATCGAAAGATATTTACTTACACAGGTGCAGTTATGACCTTACCAACTGGCGTGCAAGCCGTAGCCGAAAATAATTATGGAAGACCCGACGAAGCCTATTCATTACTCAAAAGAATGATGAAATCCTTTAGTTTTGCCCTTCCTGGTTCTATTTATGAGGTTTCGCCAGACTTTGGTATGTTTTCGCAAGCTTGGAATATGTATGCTTTTGGCGAACCCATCATCAAGCAATTTTTTGGAATAAAACCATTGGCTCATCTAAAAACTATTCATATTTCACCACTACTTCCGAGTAAGCTAACCGAAGGTAAAATTGAGAAGGTTGACATTGCCGATAACATAATCGACATGAGCTTTTTTCAAAAAACAGATTCACAAAGTTTCGATATTTCTCAAAAATATAGTAACTGGAAACTGGTATTCTCACAACCAAAGGGTAAATTTAGCGTTTGGAAATTAAACGGAAAAATTGTTAAGCCGAAGGCAATTGGAGACACAGAAGTTATTGAATTTAAGGGTTTAAAGAACTCTTTGGACCTGATAAGATAATTTTTCTGACCTTTGAAACGAGACTTCTCATTTCAGTGATTTTTGAAAAAACAAAAAAAGGGCAATCCAAAAAACTGAAATGATCGTAGCTAAGTAAAACTAAAAATTACTTATGTTACACATCCGAACTATTTTCATCACCATGTCATTATTGGCAGGAATTTTCTTGACCTCTTGCGATAAAGAAACACCCGTAGCTGTAGTTAAGCCAAATATTGACTTCTACATTTTGCAAGATGGAAATCAACTCAAAAAAATAAACGCCATGCAATCTGAGATGGCTTCAAATACTGTAGCGATTACAGGATTAATGGCCAATGATGCCCTAACTGCAATAGACTTCAGACCTGCAACTGGCGAATTGTACGGAGTAAGTACAATGAACCGCATTTATATTATCAATCAAGAAAGCGGCACTGCAAGAGTTGTAGGTGCTGCTGCTCTTAATCCTACTATAAACGGAAGTGCTGTAGCGTTAGATTTTAACCCCACCGTAGATAGAATCAGATTGGTCACCAATACTGGTCAGAATCTTAGGCTACATCCAGAAACAGGAGCTGTGGCTGCAACTGACGGAGTCATAGCCGGTACAATGAGCCAAGTAATAGAATCTGTGGCTTATAGTAGCAATATGGCTGGTGCTTCTAGTACAATCTTGTTTGATATTGATTCCAAAACCGATAAACTTTACAAGCAAGATCCACCAAATAATGGTACTTTGATAGAAGTCGGTAGTCTTGGAGTCGATATTACTATGAGTGCGGGTTTTGATATAAATCCGGCAGGAGATGTAGCGTTAACAGCCGTAAAAGTAGCTGATAAATGGGAACTGCATCAAGTCAATTTGACGACTGGAATGCTCACAAAACTTGGAAGTTTACCTTCTGGCAATATTAATGGACTGGCTATTCCTACGTCTCCAGTTGCTTTTGCAGTTGATGAATCCACCAACCTTTTAGCTTTTAATTTCAAGAATATTGGTACGCCTATAAGTAAACCAATAACTGGCCTGCAAGCGGGCGAAACCATCTTAGGTATTGATTTTAGACCTGTGAATGGACAACTTTATGCCTTGGGAAGCTCAAGCAGAATTTATGTTTTGAATACAGCCTCTGGAGCTGCAACGGCAGTTGGAACAATGGCTTTTAGCACAATGCTCATGGGAACTTCATTCGGTTTTGATTTTAACCCAACAGTGGATAGAATTCGATGCGTGAGCAATACGGGTCAAAATCTTAGATTACATCCCGAATCAGGAGTGATAGCGGCTACTGATGGTGCCTTGAACCCAGGAATGCCGATGATTGTTGCTTCTGCTTACACCAATAACTTTGTGGGTACTACTTCAACCATACTTTATAATTTGGATGCAAATACAGACAAATTATACAAGCAAGACCCACCAAATAATGGCACGCAGGTAGAAGTGGGAGCTTTAGGGGTTAATATTGAAGCTGCAAGTGGTTTTGATATAGGAAGCAGGAGCGGAATGGCTTATGCGGTCTTGAAAGTGGCAGACAAATCTTCGATATATTCGATTAATTTAACAACAGGAATGGCGACAAAAATGGGAGATTTACCCTTAGGTGTAAGAGCATTTTCTGTTGGAACTGGTTTTTAATAAAAATTAAAGTATTTTGGCCTCTGAATTAATATTCAGGGGCTTTTTTGTTTCAAGATAAATTTTAGGTAATGAATTATAACAAAAAATTATTTAGGGCAATTTCTAATACGCAAAATGGAGATACCTCATCGGAGACTATTTTTGAATATATTCAGGAAGGAAATGTCTTGAGTTCTGATTATTCAGGAGGCAAAATTTTGGTGGGTCATTTGATTGGAATTGTCAACGAGCAAGGCCATATAAATATGCGTTACCACCACATCAATTCAGCGGGTGAATTGATGACGGGTATTTGTTTTTCAAAACCTGAAATGCTGCCCAATGGAAAAGTAAGATTGTATGAAAAATGGCGTTGGACTTCTGGCGATTGTTCCGAAGGAGAATCCATTTTAGAGGAGGTTTAATCAAGGACTTATCTATTGCAAATTTTGACTTAAATGGCTCTTCTTATTGCTTCATGTAAATCTTTTGGATTAAATGGTTTTGTCAGATAATTGTTCATTCCGCAACTATAAACCTCAGATTGTGTATCGTTAGAAACAGAGGCTGTTAAGGCTATAATATGCGTATTTATTCCTAGTTCGCGTATTTTTTTAGTAGCAGAAAGTCCGTCCATTATGGGCATCTGTAAATCCATCAAAATGACATCATATTTGTTGTTTTTGACTTTTTCTACAGCTACAAGGCCATTTTCTGCCAAATCTATGTCAATTTTCCAGTTTTCCATCATTTTTTTTGCGACCAAAACATTAAACTTTATGTCTTCAACAAGCAGTACTTTTATTCCTTCTAGCAGTACATTCTCATTTGATTCTATGCTTTTTTCAGTGATTGGAAGGCTCTGATCCTTCACAAAAGGTAATGTAAAGTAAAAGTTAGAACCTTTACCAAATTCGCTTTCAACATGGATATCTGCATCCATCAATACCAACAATTTTTTGATGATGGCAAGGCCCAGCCCTGACCCCCCATGTTCTCGTGTGATATTGGAATTGGCCTGGGTGAATCTTTCGAATATTTTAATAATATTTTCTTTTTCAATACCAATTCCATTATCTACCACCGAAAACTTTACGTGTGTTGGGTCTTGACTTTCTCCCACTACCGAAATATTGATGTTTATTTCGCCATTACTAGTAAACTTTATTGCATTTGAAACCAGATTGTTCATCAATTGACCTAAGCGTAATGAATCTCCCAAAACTAGGTCTGGGACGTTTTCATCTATGTTTAGGTTTATGGTGTTTTGATGCTCGTCGGCTTTAAACCTATTGGTGGCTCTGACGTCGCTGAGTAGATTTTTTAATGAGAAAGATTTGTTGTCAAATTTAATTTTCCCGTCCTCTATTTTGCTAAAATCTAAAATATCGTTGATTAGATTTATCAGGTTCATTGCTGAGATATGGAGTGTACTGATAAATTCTTCCTGGTGAGGCAAATGAACTTCTTGTTTTAAGATGTGGATGTTTCCAATTATGGCATTTAATGGAGTACGAATCTCGTGACTCATTACAGATAAAAAATCGGACTTAGCTTTGGCTGCTTTTTCGGCATTTTCTTTTGCAAAAACCAAAGTTTGTTCAAGTTCGTTTTTGATATTGATTTGATCATTCAGCAAATCAATAATTTCTACTAGGTCGTCTGAGTCTTTTAGATTTGAGGCATTTTTTTCATCAAGAATTGTTAAAGTTTGCTTAACCTTTTTTATAGATTCCTTTTTTAACTCGTTTTCTTTTTTCAAATCCTGAAGAACATCCTGATATTCCTTTTCGCTTATCTCAAAAGCATGCTCAGTAATTTTTTTATCTCTTTCATAAGACTCATAAGAAGCACTTACAACCTTGATAAGTGAAGTAAATTCAGGATTTTCTAATGCTTCTTCTCCTAAATGTTTAGCTATTTGTTTTGCCAATAAAGGGTGTAAATTCATAGTGTCAAATTTCTTTTAGAGTGGTAATGGTCATTGTTTGGTTTTGAAGTTCACATTTTTGAGATTTGACGAGAGGAGAGATTTCACCGTAAGAATAAAATCCGGACACGCAGGTTTCTATGCCGAAAATATCTTTAGCAATTTCTATTTCTTCTTCTACTCTGTCGTTTAGTATGAGTTTTCGTCCTACACAACTTATCAAAATAGCGAGGTCGGGTTTTTCGAAATTAAACGAGACAGACTGCTCTGCGGCTGTTCCAGATGCATTAATTATTTTATCGAAATTAGCCTTCATTAGTCTTACTTTACTTCCCATTGGTAAATTACCTGCAAATGTCATTGATTGTTTGGCCTCGTCAATGGAGAGTATGGTTCGTACATTCTTTGTGTTTTGTTCGTCATTTGATATCGATATTGGAAATAGTAACGCAGAGCCTGGAAGTTCTTCAGCGTAGGAGCCTAGGTATTGCTTATAGAGTTCTAATGCATTTTTATTGTCAAGTTCGAACAATACGTTTTTCTCTGATTTTGTAACAATTCTTTCCGGTCCAAACTCATCCCAACCACCAAGCGACCCATGTCCAACTTTGATGTGCTCCCCATAGAAACCTATTAATACAACATTTCCAGATTGTAGATTATCATCAACGCCTACTAGCGTGGACTGAAACCTTGATCCATCGCCAGCCAAGCCGCCTGTTATTAGTATTTCGCTACTATTTTCAGCATTTATTCCTTCGAGGAGTTCTGTACCATTTATGAGGCCACCATCTGACAGTACAAAAACATATTTAAGATTTTCTTTTGGCATTTTTTTGAATAAATCCAGCCCCAAATCATAGCTATTCGCAAAGTCTTTGATGTTGGCTAGCTTACTTTCAAAAGGTGTTTTCTCAAGAAATATAGCGGTGGTAGACAATTGCTCATCGTAGAAGGAGTAGTTGGCTATTTCTCCAGCCGTAGATGCAGAAATCAACTGAGCATTGGGATAGTCACTTTTTAGAGCAACTAAAATATCAGAAGTGATATTTTTTTTCCCACCAAGTACCAATACTATTTGACAGAGAGAGTTATTGAAACCCTCGTGAGAGTAAACTGTTTGCCACCCATTTTCGCTTATTATTTTTTGCTCAATTTTCATTTCTAAATCACTATATTTTTGTTGTAAATAGCTTTAATATTTTTTGGTTTCGATATTTTGCTTGATTTTCACATCAAGATTTAATTTGTTCTATGTTCTTTTGATAATTCTGATGACTTATTTTTTTTCAACTGTTTATAATTGATAAAAGCCTTTAAAAAATGCCGTATCATTTGTGACAAGTGGCTTTTTGAAAAAAGACAATAACCCTGCCAAATCTGTTAAAAAAATGGCATAAATGACCAATAAAGAAGCTAGAATGATAGAATACTTATTGAGAGGTAGCATAACTCTCATTTAAAGTGAGGAAATTGATTTTTTGTATTTTTTATACTAAGTCAAAGCACTCCGAAATATTCCAAGAATGAGTAAAATCAGAGGCTAATTTCCAAATTTAGTTTTGGACGTTCCACCAGAATGCATTCCAACTTGCTTTGGCGAGTTTATTTTTTCCTTGAGATATATATTTGAAAAGATCTCTGAAAACAGTGGCCATTAGATAAGCCAAGGAATAGATTTTATCTGAGTCAGTTCTCCATTTCCTGGCCAGTAAAATCCTGTTGCGTGTTTTATAATAAACCTGAATATAACTTTGTTTCCCGATAGAAATTGACTCTTTGTGAAGTACAATTGAGCCAGGGACAAACATGATTTTATAACCTTCTTTTTTTATTCTTTCGCACCAATCTATTTCCTCATAATACAAGAAATATTCTTCGGGCATTTTACCAGCTTTGTTTATGGCGTCTGTTCTTACAAGCATGGCCGCACCGTGTGCTAAGGATGT
This sequence comes from Lacihabitans sp. CCS-44, assembly GCF_024343735.1. Taxonomy (GTDB): domain Bacteria; phylum Bacteroidota; class Bacteroidia; order Cytophagales; family Spirosomataceae; genus Leadbetterella. The sequence goes on along the minus strand of NZ_RJUE01000060.1, from coordinate 121,588 downwards.
TTCTATTGTTTGGTTATATTTTTCAGAATCCTTTTGTCCGTATCCGTAAGCAAAGCTTTGAATTTTTATAGGATGCAGCGGACTCGAGCCAGCATATTGAATGGTGTCAGGATGCGAGTAAAATATCAGTTTTGATGAACAGATACCCACTGTTGAATCATTTTCCATTGTCTCAACAAGTGGTTCTAAAAAACCTTGTTTCACTTCGGTGTCGTTGTTCAAGAACATCATATATTTTCCCCGAGCTTTTTCTATTGCCAGATTATTTCCACCAGCAAAACCCAGATTTTCCTTACTCAAAATAATGTTCACCTCCGGGAAAAGACTTTTGATTTGTGAATATGGATTTTCTCTTGAGGCATTATCTACAACAAAAACTTCTATGTTTTTGTAAGAAATCTCTCTTAAGGACTCTAAAAGACTGATTGTAACCTCTGTTTGATTAAAGTTTACCGTAATAATTGATACTAGTGGTTCCATTTATTTATGCGAATTTTTAATTGAAAGACAGACTTTCTGCAATGTTTGAGTCACATTACTTATGAGGTCGTCTATAATTTGTTTATCTGGTGTGTTTTTTTCTAAACTCTCTAATTTTCTGATGACTAACTTTAGATCTGTGATTTGAAGCATATCTATTGAGGCTTTAAGTTTGTGTGCTAGCAGGCCTATTTCCCTCCATTTTTCAAGGGTAAAGTGCTGGTGCATTAGTTCTAATACTTCCTCTGCCTGATTTACAAATAACTGCTCCATTTGTCTTATTTGTACTTGATTGCCTTTCATCATTTGGCTGAGTAAACTGTTATCGTATGTTCGTTCCTCTTTTGATTCGTTGCTTTTCGGACTTGAAATGGAGTAGTTTTGATAAGAGAGTATATACGCTATAAGTTTCTTTTTGAGGTATTCTGCCTCAAACGGTTTTGTAATGTAATCATTCATTCCGGCAGATTTAAAGTTGTCGGCCTCCTCCTCTACTGATAACGCCGTCAGGGCTATTATTGGAACGTATTTGTTGCTTTGTCTTATGAATTTAGTGGCTTGGATTCCGTCCATTTCTGGCATTTGTATATCCATCAATATACAGTCATAGTGTTTTATCTTAAACATATCTACTCCCTCTTTTCCATTGTTGGCTATGTCTACTTTCATACCCCAGCCTTCCAGAAGTTTTTGTGCAAAAAATTGATTCATGGTATTGTCTTCTACCACAAGGATTTTTTTGCCAATGAGCATATTTTCAGACAGAATCGAATTTTCTGATTTGGAAGAAGGGTCTTGATTTATTGGAAAACCCAAAATGAAAGAAACTTTAGTACCAACATTTTCTTTGCTTGTCAACTTTAGCTCGCCGCCCATTAAAGACACCAATTTTTGAGAAATACTTAGACCAAGTCCGGTGCCGCCGTATTTTCGGCCTAAGCTTGAGTCTTCTTGTGTGAAACTTTCAAAAATGACCTTTTGCATCTTTTCTGGAATTCCCTTTCCTGTGTCCTCAACATTGAATTCGAGAACCAGAGCATTATTCATTTTAGATATTAACCGAATCTCCAATTCGATTTTGCCAGTTACAGTAAACTTGAGGGCGTTGCTTACCAAGTTTAACAACACCTGACTTAACCTAATTCCGTCGCCGATGAGGTGAGAGTCTACTTTAGGATCAAATTTGAGAAACAGACCTAATCCTTTTTGCTCTGCTTTAAATTCGTTGCTATTGATTATATTCCGGACAATCTTTTCTAGATTGAATGGAATAGTTTGAATATTCAATTGTCCTGATTCAATTTTAGAAAAATCCAGAATTGAGTTGATTATCAATGATAGGTTTTCGGTTGAAACTTGAATCGTATTTAGGTAATCAGATTGTTGTGGTGACAGTTGGGTTTTCTGAAGAAGATTAGACATGCCGATGATTCCATTCAATGGAGTTCTGATTTCATGGCTCACCACAGATAGGAATTCTTGCTTTATTCTTCCCGATTCTTCTGCTTTTTCTTTGGCTTCGTTTAGCTCAACTTCTTTGTTTTTTCGGTCCGTTATGTCAGATTCTACGGCTATGAAATTTATCAGAAGTCCGTTTTCATCATAAATGGGTTGAATGGAAAGTTCTATCCAATATTTTTCTCCTGTTTTTGTATAATTGAGAAGCTCTGCTCTAAAACTATTTTCAGCTTTTAATTGCCCTCTAATATATTCTACGGTTTCTGGATTTGTCTCTGGCCCCTGTAAAAGGGAGCCTGGCGTTTTGCCTATTGCCTCTTCAATCGAATATCCTGAAATTCTTTTAAATCCATCGTTTGCCCATTCAATAATCCCGTTTGCATCTGTGATAACAATTGCGTTGTCGGTTTTTTCTGCAACCAAGGCCAGTTTTCTTATTTCCTTCTGAAACTTATTTTTTTGTTCGGTCTCTCGAATTACTCTATCGTGAAGTAAACATGATTGCAACGCTATGCTGAGTTTTCCCAGTACTTTTTCGGCTTTTTTTATTTCCTTTAGATTGAAGGATTGGCGAGATGGGTTTTTTTCATAAAAAAAGAACTTTATAAATCCTAAATTTGGGATTTCTAGAAACCAGTAGCTGCCAGATTTTATGTTTTTTTCCTTTTTGAAATGAAGAAAATCTGGGTCGTTATTTCCAACTTCAAATGCTTTTTGTTGCTTTAACGTTTCTAAGAATTTTTCCGAAGGGATTTCTTTGCTTTCGATTATCAGAAAATAGGGGTGGCCAAAGATTAAAGTAAACTGGTTGGGATTATCTATACCTAGGTACTCATTTTTAATCCAGATGGATCCATAATCGATATTTTTCTGCCTCATCCATACTTTCAGAAAGTCTTCGCTTGTCTTTTTAAGGTCAAGTGTGCCTCCCACTGAAAGCGACAACTCATATAAGAGCGAAAGTTCCCTTACTATTTCAAGTTTAGTTTCCATTAGGAGTTGAGGCTACAAGCCACGATAGTTTTATTATAAAACTCCACAAATCCAGTACCACTTGAGGCAATTTCGCCTAAGGTGGCCACTCCTCTAATTTTAGACCCTTCTGCATCATATACAGTTTTCATGGCAGCGAGTTCGTCTTTGAATCTTTCGTTGAGATACATCACTCGGGTAATACAATCAAAAACCAAAAGGCAAGAACGTTCAGTTTTTTGAGTGAGTGTCATCTCGGCCACTTCTTTGGCAGCATTGATTAATGTATTGGGGTCGCCAGTAAGAATCTGCAGCGTGGAGTTTTCAGGTATTTCAGAAATACAAGTTATAGACCCATCGTCGTTTAAAATAAATGGGTCTCTTATTATATATTCTGTACCTTCCTTATAAATACCAAATGGGAATACCTTGGCTATATCGAAGAAATTCCCATCTCTAAAGGAGTATTCAGAATTGCTCTCAATGGCTTCTTTGTATACTTCAAATGCAGGTCGCCAATTCAGTTCCTTTATTATATTTTTTTCGGTAGATGTGGCGATAAATGGGCCTTCAAATACTTCCCATCCATGTTTTACGCCAATCTTACTTTCGCTTTTTAGTAGAGCAATCACGCCTCCGTCTTGAAAAATACCCTCATTGGTAAATATACAAGGGGCTTGTTTGAGTGTCATGAAACCAGCCCCACCTCCAACGATGTTCATTTGATTTCCGAAGAAGTTATATATTTTTCGAAGAAATGCATCGGTTTCTCCCATAAGACCATCTGTAAGCAAAATAGCGGTGCCCACTGAATCAAGGTCCAGGTCAGAGTCAAAGAAATTTTCATCTTCGGCTGATAGCCTTATAACTTCTTCTACTGGTGGAATCTCTAAAACCAAAAAGCCTTGCTCATAATTTTGTTCGTCAGAAAAAATTGTAGGATAAATGCCTCCAAATAGCTTCATATTGTGGCTGTTAAAGCCATCTATTAGTAGTTGGGCTTCATCAGCAGATTTCTCAGCAACAAAAACCAAATGATAATTGGTAGACGTAGCTGTCTTTGAAAGACTTGAAAACGAAATGTCTGAAAAATTTCTGAAATACATTTACCCAAGGTTTTGTTCCTATATATATTATATCAGAAAATATGCCTAAGCGTTATGTGTTTCATTATTAAGTAGTTACATTTTTTGAGAAATCCAAATTCTGGAAATTTGTCTATATTTTGGAGTTATAATTCACCACTTTTTAGCATGTTATAGATAGTTGACTTACCAATATCAAGTTTGTCAGCTACAAGTAAAACATCGTTTTCATATTTATCTAAAAAATGTCTTAATATTCTTTTGTTGTATTCTTTTAAAGTAAGTTCTTCCAGCAAAAACGAGCCTTCAGGTTTTACAGAATTGAAACTGATGTCTTCAGCACTTATATTATCTTCTATCGCCATTACACAAGCCAGTTCAACTACGGCTTTAAGTTCTCTAATGTTTCCTGGAAAACCATATTGAAGAAGTTTTTGAGAGGCATCATTTGTAAGTGAAATAGCTTGAAGTTTATTTTTTTTGCAATAGTCCTCTACAAAAAATTTAGATAAAATCATGATGTCATTTCCTCTCTCTCTGAGCGGAGGCAGTTGTATGTTAAGACCTAAGAGTCTGTAGTATAGGTCTTCTCTAAAATTCCCTTTTTGTACTTCTTCAGCTAAGTTTCTGTGGGTCGCTACAATAATTCTTGCATCAAACTTGACGGTAGAATTGCCTCCTACTCTCACGATTTCCTGTTCTTGTAGTGCCCTTAATATTTTTGCTTGTATGGTCACGTCCATTTCTCCAATTTCATCCAAAAACAGGGTGCCTCCATTTGCTTCTTCAAATTTCCCTATACGTCTGTTCACAGCTCCGGTGAAGGAACCTTTCTCATGCCCAAAAAGCTCACTTTCTACAAGTTCTCGTGGAATCGCTGACATGTTTACTGCCACAAATGGCTTTTTGCTTCTTCCAGAATTATAATGTATAGACTTGGCTACAAGTTCTTTACCTGTACCGGTTTCGCCATAAATAGAGACGTTTATTTGGCTTTGAGCTGCTTTTTCCATCAAAGCAAATACCCTTTTCAGAGGAGCACTATTGCCTTTGATACTATTGGTAAATTCATATTTTTCACGAACCTCCTCTCTCAATAATGTAATCTCTTCCTTGAGTTCTTTGGTTTCTCTAATTTTCAGCAGGGCGTTCCAGAGTCTGTCTTTGGTGTTTTCGTCTTTTACAATATAGTCATAGGCACCAAGCTTAAGCAATTGAACAGCCGTGGTGATGTTTTCTTGGCCCGAAATAATTATTACAGGAATATCAGGATGGTCTTTTTGGATTTTCTTAAGAATTGTCTCCCCGTCAATATCTGGAAGTGAGTAGTCCAATGTTATTACTGAAGGTCTTTTGTATAAGTTATCAATAAAACTTTTTCCGTTTTCAAACCTGCTCACTTCATAGTCAGGGTTAAGGTTGAGGTGATACTCCAACATTGAGCCATAAAAGGCGTCGTCTTCAACTATAAATATCGAAAAATGCTTGCTCATTATCTTGTGCTTAATTATATCCAAATGTAAGAATTTTTCCAAAACAAAAAAGTTTTTTCCAAAATTAGGAAAAAAGCAAAAGTATAATTTTTCGTAAAAGTCTTATTATAAGGCAGATACATTTTTTGGAGTGAAAATGGCAAATAGACATTCAACGAAACAATTATTATAATGAAAAAAAAGATCCTGATAGTAGATGACAACCAAATGGTTCTTGGCTTACTAAACCACAAGCTTAAGGACGATTATGATCTTCGACTAGCACCTACACTTAAAATTGCGAGATTGCTTATTAAGAACGACGATCTGCCGGATTTAGTCATTGTGGACTTACATCTTGGAGAGGAGCATGGCCTAACGTTGATAAAGTATCTGAAAAAGGATCCGAAGTATTCAGATATTGCAATTTTGGTGTTATCGGGCGACGAAAAAAGTGAGACAAGAATCGAATGCCTCACAGCTGGTGCTGACGATTATGTTGGGAAGCCTTTTCATCCTGAAGAACTGAAATTGAGGATTGACAAGCTTTTGAGTTCTAAGGAAGACAGCAGAGCTTTAGATGAAATCGAGAATCTTGAGGATTTTACATTTCTTGAGCCAAAGATGTCGCTTAGAAAAAGAATTTTTGATGTTGCTCTTTCGTTGACAGCCATTTTAATACTCCTACCCGTTTTTATAACGGTAGGGGTATTAATTAAATTAGACTCCAAGGGGCCATTTCTTTATCTTTCAAAGAGGGTAGGAGCTGGTTATAAGATTTTTGATTTGTATAAGTTTCGTACTATGAAAGTCAACGCCGACAAAGAAATCAGTAAAATGGACGACTTCAATATGTATAAAAAAGATGAACTTGAAGCGTCTGAAATTGATAAACAAGAGCTCATTTATGATGGCGGCTGGATGAGCGAGCAAGCTCTTCAAACAAAAAAGGAAAGTAAAGCCGCATTTATGAAGTTTCAAAACGATCCACGCATTACACGCTTAGGGACTTTTTTAAGAAACTCGAGCTTAGACGAGTTGCCGCAACTTTTCAATATTCTAAAAGGAGACATGTCCATAGTAGGAAATAGACCACTTCCGCCTTATGAAGCTGAAAAACTTACCAAAGACGAATCTGCAGCAAGATTTTTGGCTCCGGCTGGTCTGACAGGACTTTGGCAAGTAACTAAAAGAGGGCAGTCGGCATTGTCTGAAAAAGAGAGAATGGACTTAGACAATACTTATGCACAAGAGCACAATTGGCTCTATGACATCAAACTAATTTTGAAAACCTTCCCGGCAGTTTTTCAGTCGGAAAAAATGTAATATTATGTCGATACTAATACTAACATATCTCAGCATTGGAGTAGTTTATGTGCTTTTTTTTAGTTTGATGGCTTTATTTTCAGGCAAAAAAATCAACATAAAAGATACAAAAAATAGTCGCTTTTTGTTTTTGATTCCTGCTTACAAAGAAGACGGAGTAATAATAGAAACGGTAAAAAGCCTTGAGAGTCAGCCAGATCTGTCAAAGAACGACAAAATTGTGGTGATTGGCGATCACCTTCAAAAGACCACATTAAAGATTCTGGAGGGCTCAAAGGCCCAAATGATATCTTTAAATCTGGAAAAAAGCACTAAAGCCAAAGCTATAAACATAGCTCTATCCACTATCGATTCAGATTTTGATGCTGTGGTACTTTTGGATGCTGATAACCATTTGGTTCCAGGCTTTATCAATAAAGCAAAGGCCGCTTTTGCAGGAGGAAACAAGGTGATACAAGCACACAGGATTGCAAAAAATTTAGATACCCGTTTCGCATTTTTGGATGCCATAAGCGAAGAAATAAATAATTCAGTCTTTAGAAAAGGTCATGCCAATGTAGGGCTATCTTCGGCTTTGATTGGTTCAGGCCTAATCATGGATTTTCAAGAATTCAGGAATTTTATGTCCGACATTGACGTAGTCAGTGGCTTTGATAAACAGCTAGAATTAGATCTGCTCCACAAAGGGCAGAAGATTACTTATCTGCAAGAGGCTTATATTTTAGATGAAAAAGTGAGAGAAAGTGGCGTATTCGAAAACCAACGAACCAGGTGGATTTCTGCTCAGTTCAATTTTGCCAGAAAACACTTCTTCAGTGCCTTTGTGGCATTATTTAGAGGTAATATTGATTATTTCGACAAAGTTTTGCAGTTTTTACTTCCTCCTAGGCTTATTCTATTGGGTAGTGTATTCATATCATTAATTGTACATGTTTTTTTAGGTTCGTTTATTCTGTGGAATGTTGGATTGGTCATGGGTTACACTGTTGGTTTGTGGTTGGCCATTCCTTCATATCTCAGAAAAACTATTCGTATCAAAGATTTTTCTTATGTGCCTGTGAGTCTTTGGTATATGGTAAAAGCCATGCTTAAATTTAAAAGAGCCAATAAGGTATTTATTCATACGCCACATTTAAACACTTATTCAAAATGAAAATAGGAATAGAAGCTCAAAGGATTTTTAGAAAGAAAAAACACGGTATGGACATCTATGCTCTAGAGCTTATTAGAGCCCTTCAGAAACTTGATCATACCAATGAGTATGTGGTTTTTGTAAAATCAGATGAAGATGTGTGTTTACATTCTTCAGAAAACATGAAAGTGGTAAAAGTAAAAGGCGTTACTTATTTTGATTGGGAGCAAATTTGGCTTCCGAAGGCCATCAAAGCAGCAGGCGTTGATGTGATGCATTATACTTCTAATACCGCTCCGCTAAATAGTCCAGTCCCTTATGTGGTCACTTTGCACGATATTATTTATATGCATTCTTATTCTGGCGGCACTTTTTATCAAACAGCAGGGCATTTTTATAGAAAATTCATTGTACCCAAAATAACCAAAAAAGCTAATTATGTTTTTACGGTCTCTGATTTTGAAAAAATACAAATTAGTAAAACTTTAGACATCAGTGATAGCAAATTGAAGGTGATTCCTAATGCATACAGCTCTACTTTTAGACAAATAGCGAACGAAGACACGCTGAACCTCATAAAAGAGAAATACAGCTTACCCGACGATTTCATTTTGTTTCTTGGAAATGAAGCTCCTAAAAAGAATTTGGTGAATGTGCTAAAATCTTATGCAAAATATGTGGATGATAATCCCGACCCAACTCAGTTGGTCATTTTAGAAAGCAGTCATGAACAAATTTTAAATCATTTAGCAAAAATTAAGCGGTTGGATATTTTAGATAAGATTTCACTGCCTGGATATATAATGCACAGCGATTTACCAAAAATTTATAACCTAGCCAGCCTTTTTTTATATCCTTCTTTGAGAGAGAGTTTCGGAATACCCATCATAGAAGCCATGGCATGTGGTGCTCCTGTAATTACATCTACAACCACAGCCATGCCTGAAGTAGCGGGTAACGCCGCATACCTTGTTGATCCTGCAAACGTTGATGACCTGTCAAAAGCTATAAGTGAGCTTACCAATAATGTGGTTTTAAAAGACTTTATCAGAGAAAAAGGGCTTAAACGTGCAGAAGATTTTTCTTGGAAAAACACTGCATTTCAAACACAGAATATCTATTTAAGTAAATAATGAAAACATTAGAAATCTCTTTTTGGATAATGCTCGGCATAGCTTTCTATGCTTATCTGGGGTACGGAATTTTACTTTATTTACTTGTTAAAATAAAGAATTTAATAGTCAAAAAGCCAAACTTCATAAATCAGGAGTTGCCTGAGGTAACACTGTTGGTGGCGGCCTACAATGAATCTGATTATGTGGTGGATAAAGTCAAGAATACAATTGAACAAAATTACCCTTCGGATAAACTAAAAATAGTTTTTGTAACTGATGGCACCACTGACGATTCAATAGAAAAACTAAAATCTTTTGAGCAAGTGAAGGTTTACCATAGCCATGAGCGGAAGGGAAAAATGGCAGCGATCAATCGTGTAATGCCATTAATACAAAGCCCCATTACCGTTTTTACAGATGCCAATGCCATGCTCAATACAGACGCAATCAGAAGTATGGTCGAACATTTTGTCAACCCAAAAGTCGGGGTGGTAGCTGGAGAAAAACAAATACTCAAAGTATCAGAAAACAACGCAGAGGTGGGAGAGGGTCTGTATTGGAAATATGAAAGTTTCTTGAAAAAACTCGATTCCGAGCTGTATTCTACCGTCGGAGCGGCAGGTGAATTGTACGCCATCAGAACATCACTTTTTCAAACACTTGAAACTGATACTTTGCTAGATGATTTTGTTTTGTCTTTAAGAATATGTTCTAAAGGTTACGTAACAGCTTATGAACCAAGTGCTAAGGCAATGGAAACTGCGTCTCTAAATATAGCTGAAGAACTTAAAAGGAAAGTGAGAATTAGTGCAGGAGGTATTCAGTCTGTTCTTAGATTGCAAACATTGCTCAACCCTTTTAAGCATGGATGGCTTACTTTTCAGTATTTGTCGCATCGGGTACTGAGATGGACTTTGGTACCAGTTTTCTTGATTTTGATGCCCATCATTAATCTATTCTTACTAGATAATCCTTTTTATCAATTAAGTTTATTTTTGCAGGTTGCTTTTTATAGTTTGGCTATTTTAGGCTATGTTTTTGAGAAAAAAGGGAAGAAATTTAAAGCTCTGTATGTTCCATATTATTTTTCGTTTATGAACTACGCAGCCATTCTGGGTTTTAAAAGATTCTATTCAAATCAGCAAGCTGTAACTTGGGAAAAAGCAGCAAGGGCTTAAACTCTCACTCTGAAAGTCATCCTGTGATAGGGCGTGTAGCCGTATTCTAGGATGGCTTTTCTGTGAAAAATAGTTGGATAACCCGCATTTTCATGCCATTTATATCTAGGATATTGTTGTGCCAAGCCTTCCATGAGCTCGTCACGGTAGGTTTTTGCCAAAATAGAAGCCGCCGCTATGGACAGGTATTTTCCATCGCCTTTTATCACGCATGTGTGCGGAATCATAGGATAAGGAGTAAATCTATTGCCATCCACCAGCAGATGTTCAGGTTGTATTTTTGCGGAAATTTGATCCACCGCCCTATGCATCGCCAAAAAACTGGCTTTTAAAATATTGATTTGGTCTATTTCGATGTTTGAAGCCTCAGCAACTGCCCATACCAATGCACTTTTTTCTATTTCGGTTCTAAGTTCTAGTCGCTGATCTTTAGTAAGTTGTTTGGAATCATTCAACCAAGGATGTTCATAGTCTTTGGGCAAAATAACAGCGGCAGCCACAACAGGACCTGCCAAACAGCCTCGTCCCGCTTCATCTAAGCCAGCCTCTACATAGTTTTTATTGAAATAAGGAAGGAGCATTTATCGACCGTTTTCACATTATTAGTTAGAAAAGTGTGAAAATTTATACAAGAAACCAACTAATTATGTGATTTGTGGATAATATTTCAATTTATTCAAAGTCATTTTAAATTCTCCATTTGCTGATTATTTGTTTAATTAAACCCAATCGGCTATTATTTCTAACAACTACAATTTTAAATTCAAATTTGTTTTCTTAGAAAGAATAGTAAGTAGCTAATCAATTTTGAAACAGCATTTTTTGGATATTTTTTTGTGCCCATTGGTCATTTAAATCCGAATTAAACCGCCTATATAAATTAGCCTAACCTGGTAAATTGACTTGGAAAAATTAGTCTATTTTTGGATAAAATACCCAGTCTAATTATGAAAAAGAATGAATTTATTAAGACGCAAATCTTGTTAACCAGTATTGCTTCTATTACCATTTGGAGCCTTTTGGCTTGGTATTATTTTAATGGTGGAGTACCTAGTCACCATATTTTAGCTAGAGAAGACCTTCCTGAAATATCCAATTGGTGGGGAGCAATTTTACTGCCACTTTTAACATGGCTTGTGCTTTTTAGAATTCAGAAAAGAGAAAATCTTCCCAACTCAAGAGGCCCTAAGTTCTTAGAAATTCCCCAAAAAGTTTGGTTAGGTTTTTTAGGTGCTTTGACACTCGGCACAGTACTTTCAGTTTTTTTTACGCTTGGCAACGAGGGTATGTCGGGATATCTAATGTTATCCGTTTTTCTTATTTCTTTGTTTTTTCCAGTTTATCGAGCGGAATGTCTTTTGGGATTTGTTATGGGCATGACATTCACTTTTGGGGCAATTTTGCCCACTGGAATCGGAAGTATTTTGGCTACAATAGGATTTTTAATCCATAATATACTTAGGCCATCGTTGCTTTTTCTTTATAATTTTATAAAAAAAAAGATAGTTTAAAAACTGTTTTTTTGACTGGGATAAATTTTGGTTAAAAACATTAATGTGGAGAAAATTTGAGCTAGATTGAACCTCAATACTTTTTTTTCGATTAATAAATGAAACCACTAATTGATTAAATGCTTCTGAAAAACGCCTACGGAGGGTTATCACCCAAAATATGGTTGCTCGCATTGGTGATGCTCATAAATCGAGCCGGCACTATGGTGGTTGCTTTCATGACCGTTTACACCACCCAAAAACTTCATTTTTCCATAGAAAACGCAGGCTTTGTAATGATGTCCTTTGGTTTTGGGGCGATTTTAGGCTCTTATTTAGGCGGAAAACTCACGGATATCTTTGGCTACTTTTTCGTTCAGTTTGGTAGTTTGTTCATAGGTGGCTTATTGTTTTTTGTAGTTGCCGAAATCCAAACCTTCGAACTACTTTGTGTAGCTACATTTATTCTTTCGGCATTTGGAGAAGCTTATAGACCTGCCAATTCGGTGAGCATAGCACACCTCAGCACACCCGAAACGTTTACCAGGTCAATTTCTTTGGTGAGATTAGCCATAAATTTGGGTTGGGCAGTTGGCCCGGTATTGGGCGGTTTTTTTGCTACTAGAGATTACAAATACTTATTTTGGGCAGATGGCGTCACCAATATTTTGGCCGCCATTATTGTACTGATATTTCTTCATTCGAAATATGTAAAAAAAGCAAAAATATCAAAAGCGGAAGCAAAACTCAATCGAGCCGAATCACCCTGGAGAGACAGCACATTTATGATTTTCATGGTTTTTACTACCATTTATGTCATGTCTTTTTCTCCATTATTTGTGGTTTTGCCAGTCTATTACAAAGAGATTTGCAATATGTCGGAGTTTCAAATAGGTCTGCTAATGGGTATCAATGGCCTTTTAGTGGCCTTGGTAGAAATGCTCATCATTTATAAACTTGAGGGCAAATACACCAAGCTACAGCTGATTACTTTTGGCTGTTTTCTGTTGGTTGTCAATTATATTATTTATCTCAATTTTACGGCCTACGCCTGGATGTTGATAGGCATTACTTTTGCTACTTTTTCTGAGATATTCGCTATGCCTTTTATGAATACTTACAGCATAGAAAGGGCAAAATCACATAATCAAGGGCAATATTCTGCGGTATATTCTATGTCTTGGCCAGTGGCACAAATTGGTTCTTCCTTGCTTGGTACTCAAGTAATTGCGGGCTTTGGCTATACAGCACTTTTGTTGCTTTTGGGAGGATTGGCGGTGTTGGCTACCGCTGGGTTTTATGTGTTGGAAAAGAAGTAGAACGATTTTTCAAATCGCTAAACCTGAATGTTCGTTAGAATTAAATAAAGGAATTATTAAGTTTTGAGACTGATTTGAAAAATCGCTTTACGCCAACTCCGCAATCACTGTCTCTCCACCAACAGGTTTGTCTTCAAGATTTACCAAAATTTTAGTGCCAATTGGTAAGTAAATATCAATTCTCGAACCAAATTTTATGAATCCAAATTCTTCACCTTGGGTTACCGTTTGGCCTTCTTTTACATACCAACAGATTCTACGAGCCAAAGCTCCCGCTATTTGACGAAAAAGTATCTCGGTGCCGTTCTGATGTTTTGTTACAACAGTAGTGCGTTCGTTTTCGGTGCTGCTTTTAGGGTGCCAAGCCACCAAGTATTTGCCAGGATGATATTTAAAGTAGGATATAATGCCCGAAAGCGGGTTAAAGTTGATGTGTACGTTCAGTGGAGACATAAATATCGAAACCTGAATTCTCTTCTCTTTGAAATATTCTGTCTCAACAACTTCTTCTATCACTACTACTCTACCATCGGCAGGTGCAATGAGGTGCTTTGGGTTTATTGGGGTTTTTCTTGTAGGTTTGCGGAAAAATTGTAATACAATAAAGAACAAAACTAGGCAAACGGCAAAGACAAAATAATGCAATACTGCCATGTCTGGTGTAAAGTACTTAACCAAACTATAGATTATTGCGAGTGTAACCGTTGAAACTATTAGCGAGCCCGTGCCTTCTTTATGTATTGTCATTATAGGGTCAGTGATTTTGAGAAAAACTTCGCAAATATACAATTTTAGCGATTTTAAATTTGTGTTTTTTCTCTAAATAATTGATTTCCTTTTGAAATATTAATTCTGTAAAAGAGTTTTAGGTATCTATGAATGAAAATTTGAACTTCTGGAGAACATGGCATAAAAACGAAAAACTGCCTCTTTTCATAGCATTTTTCTTGTTAATAATTCTTCTTTTAGGAGGTGTTTACGCCTGGTCACAAGGACAAGAGAACATTATTCACTGGGACGTTCTGAGCGAACTTCACGAAAAAATTATAGCCACCAATTCGTTTTTCTATGACGAATTTAAGTTTTCTGCCTCCACTCCGCTTTGGTATATCAAAGAACGCTATATGCCATCTTTGGTCGAAGTTAACACGCTGGCATTTTATGCACTTTTGGGAGGTTCTCTATTGGGTTTATCTTTTTTGTTGACAGGTTTGGCCAGGCTAAAAGGACCTTGGTTTTTGATTGGAGCATTAACGCTCGGCGGAGTTTTAATTGGTATGCATACTGAGAGTGTGTTTTTGAGTAATTCAAATTGGCCCTTTCTCGTGGCATTTGTGGTTACTGGCTCTTTTTATTACTATTCTAACAGTTACGGGCAGAAATTAAGCACAAGTGTAATCCTAATGTGTTGGATAATTTTATGGTCTGTGTTGTTGGTTTTGGCAAATAAATATTCAGTTATTAATCAGCCAAATCTCACGCTTGCAGCCTATGGATTGATTGCCTTTTTGATTATTTCTGGGGTATTTATTTTCCTAATTTCGCATGAAATCATAGCTGGCTTGGTGTGGTTGGTTTCAAAAAACGCCCAAAAAGGGAAAAGTTCTTTGCCGCAGTTTTTGATAATTTCTGTAATTTTTTTAGCAAACGTTTTACTTGTTTTTTTAGAAAATTCTAATAAAATAGAAAGAAGTTCTTTCGTTATTCCTTCCATTATTTTGTTTTTAATTAGTGCGGTATTGGGCTTGTGGGGGTTTCGTCAATTTATACATCAAAAAGAATGGTTTAGCTACCAAATGTCAGGCGTTTGGATATATTTAGGAATGGCTTCCATCGCTTTGGCAACCGTTGGCTTTGTTTATGGAACAAACAATGACCCACTTATCGATTTGTTTGAAGACTTCATAAGTATCTCATTATTAGTCGTTGGTTTGAGTTTTATAGTTTATGTTTTAATTAATTATTTGCAAATATTTAAACAAGGCTTAGAGGTTCATAAAGTTCTCTATAAAGCACCCTTCAATAAACTGATATATGCACGAACGATCTCGGTTTTCTTAATTTTGTTTTTGTTTTCGCTTAAGAACTTCTATTCGTTTTATCAGGCAAAAGCGGGTATTAGTAATGCCATTGCGGATTTTTATTTGGTAGAAGGAGACCTCAAAGCCGCCGAAACTTTTTACAAAGAATCTACCCACAACGACCTGAAAAACCACAAAGCCAATGTGTCGCTGGCCTCCATGGCCCTAAGTCAAGGAGACAAAATAAATGCCGCGTTTTTTTTCAATCAAACGCTTGAGCAAAAACCCAGTCCTTATGCTTTTGCGGGTTTAAGTGCTAGTTTAGAAAATGAAAATTTGTATTTTGAAGCATTGTTTGCACTGCAAAAAGGCCTAAAAAAGTTTCCAGACAATAGTCAACTCCTCACCAACCTGTCCTACTTGCAAGAGAAAGCGAAAATTACAGACAGTGTTCTAGTCAATTTAGATAAATCTCTCAAAAACTGCAAGAAATGTGAGGTAGAAAACACCAATTTTCTCGCTTTTTGGATTGAAAATGCCAAGCCTGAAAAGCTTGAGGAAATGTCTAATTTGGCAGAGAACTTGGATTATAATGGCCTCAAAGCCAATCAGTTTGCGATTAATAGGATGTTGGATAAAGAAACTATATTTGAAAAATTTGAACTAGATAAAGATTCAGCACTGGACATGAGCAGTGCAGCTTATCTTTTCAATGCCATAAGCCATCCTAAGACAGTAAATAAAGCAAATATAGAAGCCGAAACGATTAAAAAGCTTCAAAATAATCCGTACAATGAACCTGTTTTTGAGTCGCTAAGCTGGACTTATGCTCAGCAAAATTATATTAGACAATCAAAGTCTATTGGAATAAAGCAATTGTATTTGTTGGCCAACGCGAATTCTAAATATAAGAACATTTATAATCAAAATCTTGGCCTATGGTTGATGAAGGAAGGAGTTTTAGATCAAGCATTGGTAAGGTTAAAGGCGGCAGGTGATACGTCTTCTTTTTCTCTTTTATCAAATGCTAACCTAAAACAGAAAGTAGAAAAAGACCTTCAAGTGCAAGCTGAAAAATATGGAGCCAATATAACTGAAAAAAACTATACTGAAGTACTGAATCAAGCTCCATTTAATCCTTATTTGATAGAAAGGATTTCGAACTATTTGACCTCAAAGAACAAAAAACTAGAGGCCTATAAGGTGGCATTTTATGCGACAGAAGTTAACAGCGAGTCTACATTGATATGGGAAACTTTGGTGAAAAAAGCCATCGATATTTCAGAGTTTGAGTATGCTATGGACGGAATCAAGAAGCTAGAGACATTTGCTCCTAGCATACGTTTAGAAGCTTTGAAAAAACTATACAAAGAGCAGAAGCAAAAAGTACAATTGGGCGGATTTTAAATTGACTTTTGCATAAATAAATCAGATTTTTAGGTATTTTTGCATGTAAGTTCTCAAAAATCAGAGTTTTTTAGAGAAATATTTAATAATCAATATTTTAAAAATTCGTTTTAAAAATATTGTGTGTTTTCTTAAATTTGCCTTGAATTGAGTTTAAACCAAATCATTTTCCAAAACAAAACAACATGAAGTTTGTCGTTTCGTCCTCTGAATTAGTAAAAAATCTTTCAAATATAAGTGGAGTTATTGCTCCAAATCCCCTTGTTCCCATTTTGGAGAACTTCCTCTTCGAACTAGATAAAACTTCGCTTACTGTGACGGCGTCTGATATGCAGACTGTTATGGTAGCAGATTTAATGGTAGACTCTAGCGATACCGTTTCAGTGGCTATACCAGCCAAGCTTTTGATGGATACTCTCAAAAGTTTGCCGGAGCAGCCAATTAGTGTAAGCATAAGCAACGAAACGTTTGGTGTAGAAATAACGACTTCTAATGGTCGCTTTAAAATAGCTGGTGAAAATCCATTGGATTTTCCAAGAGCTCCTCAGGTAAATAGAAATTTTAATATTGAACTGGATTCTCATATTTTGTCATCAGCTATCAATAATACTTTGTTTGCAACAAGTACTGATGACCTTCGCCCCGCTATGACAGGCGTCTATATAGATATTCAGGAAGAAAATACGACGTTTGTTGCTACGGATGGCCACAGATTAATCAGATATCGTAGGTCTGACATCAAGTCTTCTACACCTACTACCATGATTTTGCCTCGTAAGGCTCTTAACTTGATTAAAATTTCGCTGCCTTCTAATTCTGTTCCTGTAATAACGGAGTTCAGCAATTCAAACGCATTCTTTAGCTTTGGCAACATCAAGCTGATTTGTAGATTGATAGACGAGCGTTATCCTGACTATGAGAATGTTATTCCGAAAGCAAACCCTCACCGTATGACAGTTGAGAGGTCTAAATTCTTGAATTCATTGAAAAGGATTGCTATTTTCTCTAACAAAACAACCCACCAAATTAGATTAAAAATAACAGCAGATGAGTTGACTATTTCGGCGGAAGATTTAGATTATTCAAACGAAGCAGTTGAGAAAATATCATGTGAATATTTAGGCGATGATATGGAAATAGGCTTCAATGCTAAATTTTTAGCTGAGATGTTGAGTAACATTAGTTCTTCAACAATTACAATGGAACTTTCTTTACCAAATAGAGCCGGACTGATTATTCCATCTGATAAAGAAGAAAACGAAGATATACTGATGCTAGTAATGCCTGTAATGCTGAACTCGTATTCATAAGAAATACAATAAACCTTTTTCTCTATAAACTTTAGCCCCAGATTTCTGGGGCTTTTTTGTGTCCCGATTTAGTTTTTAGATTTCTTTGGTGTTAAAGATTTTCAAGTTCATTGTTCAAAAGGGTCATGCAGGGTTCAAATTTGCCTAAGAAATCGTCAATTAAATTCCTAAAATCCTCAAACTTCGCACCTCCTTTAATAGTTCTTTCTATTATTTGTAATTCGTCGGTAAGTTCAGGAAATCCGACCATGGAAAATGATGGTTTTATTTGATGTGTTACTTTACCTAAAGCCTCGCAGTTTTTTTCTTTCATCAAAGTTCTTATTCTTTCAATTTCAAGAGGAACTGTCTTTTGAAAAAGATTAATCATTACCTGGGCATATTCTTTATCGTCTCCATATAAATGTCTTAGATTATCACCAATGTTGTAATTGTTGATAGGTGCTTGTGGAGGTCTAGATTGTGGAGTTATTTTTTGTAAAGTTTCTTCTAGAACTACTTTTAATTGGTCAGGTCTGAATGGCTTTGTAACGTAGCCATTCATTCCAGCAGCATACGCTTGTTCTATTTCTTCGTTCATTGCCGTGGCTGATAAACCGATGATAGGAATATTTTGATTAAGGTTTTTCTCCTTTAGCCTGATATGCTCGGTAAGCCAATATCCATTAGTGTCTGGTAGTAAGATATCCATCAAAATCAAATCAAAGACATAGGCGTCAATCATTTCTAATACTTCACCCTTGTCAGAAGCAATTCGATACCTTAGGCCCCATTTTTCCATTAAGCCCGTTACATATTTTTGATTCATTTCATTATCTTCCACTATCAAAATCAAGAAGTTTTTCCAAGATTCTGAAATGTTAACTGAAAGGTCTGTCACAACTTTGGTTTTTTGACCGCTATCTTTCAATGGCAGGGTGAAATTAAAAACAGTACCCTCTCCTAAAGTACTCTCGGCCGTTATTTCACCACCATGGATGTTAACTAACTGTTTTACTATAGCTAAGCCTAGACCAGTGCCGCCAAACGTAGTTTTCACTGTTTCATTTGCTTGTTTAAAGCTATCAAATATTCTATTAATCTCGTTTTCAGATATTCCTACTCCAGTATCACTCACTTTAAACTCTGTCATATAAAATTCTCCTAGCTTGCAAAGTAAAGAAACCTGAATGCCAATTTTGCCCTTCTTTGTAAACTTCATGGCATTGCTAAGCAGGTTGAGCATTATTTGGCTAATGAAAGTGGCGTCACCAATTACCTCATTGCTTATATCGTCGTCATATTCAAAGGTCAGCTCTATGTTTTTTGTTCTTGCTTCAATTTGAAACGTCTGTAAAGTGCTATTTAACAAGTCTTTCAAGCTGAAAATGTTTTCAGACATTTTCATTTCTCCAGCCTCTATTTTTGAGATGTCAAGAATGTCTGAAACCAAATTAAGCAATAAGTCTGTGGAGTAATTTATGGCACTCAGGTATTCTGTTTGTTTTTCATTTGGTTTGGTATCGTACATCAAATGGGTCATGCCTATTATTGCATTTATCGGAGTCCGTATTTCATGGCTCATGTTTGCCAAGAATCTCTTCTCCGAGTTTCTAGCATCTTCAGCCGTAGCTCTGGCTTCTTCCAATGCCTCCTGTGTACGTTTTCTTTCTGTAATATCAAGATGAATGCCAACAGAGCCAGTCACTTTTCCATTTCCATCTTTGATAGGAGCACCGCTTATAATCACCCATATTATCTCTCCGTCCTTTTTCTTTAAAGGTACTTCATAAGCTCCAGGTTCACCACTTTTCCTTATTTCATTTTGTTCTGCAATCAGCCCTTTGAATAGTTCATTTGGAAGTAAAATATCTGCTGCTTTCTTTCCTAATAATTCGTATTCTTCATAGCCAGTTAGCTTACAGAATCTTTGATAAACTTTCTGAATTACATCATTGTTGTCTACTTCCATTAGGCCAAGCTCCATGTTTTCTATGATGCCCCGGTATTTTTCTTCGCTTTGTTGTAATAGGTTTTGAACGGCTTTCTGTTCGGTCACATCATTATATAGCCAAAGGTGTCCAAGGTACTTTTCACCAGAAAAAATAGGAATATAGTCTCTCTCAAGTATTCTATTGTCAGCCGTAATGAGTTCCTCTTTTAATTCTATTTTTTTGCTATTCAATAAGGAGTCTATCCTTTCTACGAATACTTTAGGCTCTTTAAATAAATCTTTAGATTGCTCCGCTGATGTCGTACAGTCCACACCAATGAGCTCCTCTGGCGACAATGGAATATGAAAAAGATCGCAAAAGTTTTTATTTGCAATTACTATTTTTCGGTTTTCATCTTCCAGAAGTACTGATGACTGCAGGTTTTGTATCAGTAATTTGTATTGAATTTGACTTCTCATTAAAGACTCTGAACGCTCCAATACTTTTGCCTCTAGCTCGAGGTTAAGTTTGCGAAGTTTTTCATTAACTTCATATAATTCAAAAGCTTTGGCTTCAAGAATTTTTTCAGCCTGAAGTCTGGCGTCTCTTTCTCGCGAAATCTTTCGCTCTAAAAGTTCAATCTCCTCTTTCATAATTAACCTTCAGTTTTAATTATAAAAGTCACAATTTTCCCCTCATTATCTACTTGTTCTATTTTTATACCTCCTTTTTGATTAAAGTATTCAAGAGTAGATTCTATAAGACCCTCTGCTAGGGCCGACATTCTTCTGTCAGAATAATAGACCATCTTAAGGCTGTTTAGCCCTATTCTCTCAGTCTCAAATCGTGGAAGTTCAGCATCGGGATAAAGTTTTTTTACTTCAACATGGATATGGTTTTCTATGTTTTCAAGCATGTCGAAGGCGGAGGTAAACTTGTCAAAAAAGACAGCATAACTTTTTTTGAAAACTCCAAATAGATGATTTCCAAAAGTTTTTAGTAAGTCATCAACAGGGATTTGACTGTGAAAATGAACTGTCATCAGTAAACTTACCATTTCTTGATGTGGATAAGTGCCCACTGAGGTATAGGCTCCTTTGGTTGGCAGATTGGCTTCATTTATTATTTGGTCCACAAAAGCGTATCCAAACTTCTTCTCCACCATTTCTAAAAACTCTGTGAATACTATTCCTTTCATAGTATATGTTTTTTAATTTTTGAAAGCTAATTTTTGATTAAAATCAATTTTAAGTTGATAAGTGCTCGAATTGAAAGCTAAACTCGGCACGTTTCTAAGAACGTAATTCAAAAATCATGCTAAAAATTATATTCCAAAAAAAAACTTTATTTTCCATTTTTTGGAATCTTGAATCAAAAATGAAATTGTTCAAATGGTTGATTTTTAGCCTATTGTGCTTCGTGGCATAGCTTTGGTATCTTACAAATCAAATCTAAAAAAGGTATTCGGAAATGAAATATATAGCTCCAATATTATTTGTATTAATGATTTCGACTTCTAGCATATGTGCTCAAGCTAAAGTAGAAAAAATAAATGTAGCAAGTTTGCCATCTTTACAAAAAGTATTGGATTACGCCGCACAGAATTCTCCGTTGGTGAAAGAACAAGAGGCCATGACCGACCACTATGGGCAAACTGAAAAAATCACACAAAAACTTTGGATGGACAAAGTCTTCATGGATTTGGGAGCTCAAAGAGCTAATAATAATGCAGTATTGAATGTAAACAATAATGTTTCTGATTCAGAATTTAACTCACTCAGTTTTCAAAATCAAAATTCAATTAGATTTGGACTAACTGTAAGATTAAGCCTATATGATGGCTTTGCTCGAAAAAACCTTATCCAACAAGCTCAGTTTCGTAAGATCGCATCTGAGCAGCATGCACTTTATTTAAGGCAAGAAGTCAAGTATAGAATTACGGATGCTTACAAAGATGCTCAATTAGCTTACAAATTATTAAGCATAAAGGCAGATAAAAAATATGCTTTGTTTATACAAAGAGAAATGACCGAGAAAGAGTTTCAACAAGGTCAAATTCATATTTCTGAGTTAAGTAGAGTCACTGAGTTGTCATCTAATGCCTATGCTGAGTTTGAGCAAGCATCGAATACTTATGAGAAGCTCTATTTTCAGTTGGAGATTTTAATTGGTGTGCCTTTATCTAACTTAAAATGATTGAAAACTCTAAAATAGGATATGAATTTAATTGAGTTTATCCGTCTTATTCGAAAGAATCTCTTGCTGCTCATGTTTGTGCCTTTGCTGATGGCCGTGAGTACATATTTTCTTACAAAAAATGCAGAGAGAGAATTTACAAGCACGGCAATGATTTATACAGGGCTTTCCACTGGTTTTAATATAGAAAGTACTGGCGAAATGAGAAAAGATCAATTTGTTGTAAATAATTCTTTTGAAAATATACTTAACACAATTCGTTCAAAACAAACTATGCGTGAGGTGTCGTTTAAGTTACTAAGCCAAATATTAGTTTTAGAGAAAGCGGACGGTAAAACAGCAAATCCAAAGACCTTTGAAAAAGTGAATGAGCTGATTCCTATTCATGTTAGAAAAAAAATAGTAGTACGCAATAATCCACAACAGACCTATATTAACCTACAGAATGCATATGATAATGAGAGCCCAAAGGAAATTCGCAAACTATATAACGACGGCAATAGTCCATTTAGCTTAAAAGCTTTGAGTGAAGTAAAAGCAGTGAGAAAAGGAAGCTCAGACATGATTGAGCTTTCTTATACTCTCACAGACAAGGGTTTGTGTGAAACAACCCTCCGTATGTTTATTGATATTTTTATGGAAAAATATAAAGGACTAAAAGTGTCAGAAACAGGCAATGTCGTGGAATATTTTCAAAATCAATTATCAACAGCCAAACAAGACCTTAATGTGGCTGAGGATAGACTAAAGTTTTTTAGAGAAGATGGTCAAATACTCAATTACTACGAACAAACAAAAGCACTTGCGGGCAAGAAAGAAGACATCACTGATGAACAAAGTAGACTTACAGGAGAGCTCGATGCCGCAGATAATGCTTTAAGAAAATTAGAACAAAAGCTTACTATTAACCGTGAGTCTTTCTTTAAAAATAATGAACTACTAACTCAGAAGGAAACAATTTCAAACTTGACTTCAGAAATAGCCAAGAATTCATTGAATCCGAACTATTCAGGTCAAGATAAGCTCAGCGAAAAAGTAAAACAACACGAAAAGCAACTTACTGAAGGAGTAAGAAATTTATACGCCCGCACACACTCAACAGAAAATGTTCAAATCAACAACCTATTAGATTCTTGGCTTGAAAATATGATTTTGGTAGAAAAGAATAGAGCCAGAGTTAAAGTTCTGGATAATAGAATGAGTGAAATTAAAAGAGACTATGCGAGGTTTGCTCCTCTGGGATCTGGATTGTCTAGACTTGAACGCGAAATAGACGTCCATGAAAGAGCGTACATCCAAATTTTACACGATCTCAATCAAGCTCTTTTAAGAAAACAAAGTATAGAGCTGTCTTCTAAGCTCAATGTCATAGACAAACCAATGACTATAGAACTACCATCAAAAAAAATGATGTTGGTTATTCTGTCTGGTTTGGTTGGCTTTGTAGGAATTCTTGCAGGATTGGTGGTTTTAGAAATTAGCGACCAAACCATCAAGACCATAGAAAGAGCCATAGAAATGACGGGTCTTGAGGCAGTGGGAGCATTACCGATTTTAAACAAAGATAACCCAAAGCACCAAAAGATTTCCGAGACATTGCTCGGCCAAATAGTAACCAATTGTAAACTCAAGATTAGTCCAAATAGATTAGGCTCTTCTACGCCTTTGATTTTATTTAGTAGCACGCAAGTACTAGAAGGTAAGTCATTTATAAGTGAAAAAGTCGCCGAGCATCTAAGAAAGTCTGGTGCCTCTGTGTTATTAATTGTCTCAGGAGATACAGAAAGTACGGTACTCCAAAACGGGAAACTAATATATCCAAAATCGAAATATTTGAGTGAAATGAAAAATATCTCAGAGCTTATCAGCTCCTGGATAGATCCCAATGACTATGATTATTGTTTGTTAGAAATTCCACCGCTTTTGAGTGGTAATGTCCCCACTCAACTATTGCAAAATGCGAACTTGTCTATTCTGACAGTATCAGCAAATAGATCGTGGAAAAAAGCCGATAAAAAGGCAGTACAAATATTAGAAACCTACCATTTTCCAGTTGAAATACTTGTAAATGGCGTATCGTGGGATTCGCTAGAGAATCAGGTTTCAGAAAGCGAAATAAAGAACCCCAAATGGAAAAGTGCAATAAAAAGAGTGTTTAGGTTGGAGTTTCATAATAAAGAATTTATAAACTGATTTTTCTATGAATGCAGATATTGTATGCTTGGGATTGCCCCAGTGGGAGGGCAACTATCAAAAATCTACTGTGGAACTCATGAAAGAGCTAAGTGCTTCGCATAGGATACTATATGTTGAATATACTCGCACTTTAAAAGATACCAAGTTTCCTAAGAGTGCGGTATTGACTAAAAAGTATTCAAGAAATGGAGACGTTATAAATGTACTGACACCACCCACAATAATTCCAATGAACTGGATAGATAACCCCAAAGTTTATGACAAAGTTTTGAGTTTAAATTCTAAAATTTTGCGAAAAGCGATTTTGAGTGCAATGCAAAAGTTGGACATGAAAAACCCCGTTGTTTTAAATGCTTTTCAACCCGCATTCGGGACTAAATTATTGGGTAAACTTCATGAAAAGGCAGTATACTACTACTGCTATGATGAAATGATGGAGGCCCATTGGTGTAAAAAACACAATGCTAATTATGAGAAAGAATTTCTCAAAAAAGTCAAGGGTGCTATTGTAACTTCAGAAGGCTTAAAGAATACAAAAAGTAAATATCAAATAAATACAAAAATGATTCAGAATGGTGTAGAAATGGAATTGTTTGACAGCAAAAGAATGAAGCCCGTGAAAAATAATGTGGTAGGATACATAGGGACGATAGACAATAGAATGGATGTGCCAATTTTAAAACAGTCTATTGAAAGGTTTCCTTATTTAGACTTCATATTTGTTGGTAGAATCACGGACAACAATGTCTTTAAGGCTCTTGAAAATTACAAAAACGTAAAATTTGTGGGTGCAAAAAAGCCTGAAGAGTTAGGTTTTTATCTGGAAAATATGCAGGTAGGTATTATTCCTTTTGTGAAGAATAAGTTTACAAAAAATATTTTTCCCATGAAAATCAATCAATACCTCGCATTTGGAATGCCTGTAGTGTCCACCGATTTTGCCAATTTAGAAGACTTCGGAGATCTTATTTATCAAGGATCCTCTAATCATTTTGTGGAACATCTTTGCAGGGCTGTCTCAGAAGAAAACGATTATAAATTTAACGAGAGAATCTCATTTTCATTGAGCAATTCTTGGAAAAACAAAGCATTAGAACTTTCAAAAATACTACAATCATGACATTAGAATTATTAAACGAAGGCTGCAACTATGCCGAAAATGCATTTTTAGGAGAGAATAGCCACCTCACGCTGGACAAAAAACTCATCAAAGAAAACTTTGATTTTACGAACAAGAAAATTCTTGATTTTGGATGTGGAATGGGAGGAATGACCCTTTGGTATGCCACTCAATGGAATTGCAGAGTTCATGGTGTTGATGTAGACCCCAATCATATAGAAATTGCTGAAATTCTTAGGACCAAACACAAAGTCAAAAATGTGAATTTTGAGCTTAGAAATGTATTAGAAAAGCCCCTCACTGAAAAATACGATTATATCATATTAAACGATGTGGCCGAGCACATTCCTATGGATATTCTTGACAAAATATTAGTTCAACTCAAGGCTTCATTAGCACCGGGCGGAGGTATTTTCTTAAGTTATCCGCCATGGGAAGGCCCATATGCTTCGCATCTTAACCATGTTTTGCGTTTACCTTGGTGTCAATTTTTGCCTGACTTTTTGTTGAAGAAAATCATGAAGAATAAAGACAGAGAATTGGTCGGTAAGAAAACTATTATGGAAGAATATTATGAACTTAATCACCTCAATCATGGACGGTTGAGTAGAATAGTCGACAAAATTGGTTTAAATATGAAGTATCGAAAGAGCCATTCAAGGCTAAACAGATATGCTTGGTTAAGCAATAAAAACATCAATTTTGGAATATTCAAATTCTTAATTACTAAGGAAATAGTAGTTTTTGGCTGATATGAAAAAAATATTGAAAAACTCGAGGGTTTGGCTAATGGTAGGCAACATTTTCAATGCAGGATTTGGATTTTTAAGCATTGGTATTTTGGCTCGCTCGCTAAGTACAGACGACTTTGGTTCTTGGGTTATATTTGTAACCAACATGGGCTTTGTAGAAATGATTCGCTCGGGCTTTGTTTATCAAGCTCTCGTGAAGTTTGTTTCTAGTGCTGAAAATGAGCAAGATAGCCAAAGGATAACCAATGCTGCTTGGCAAATAAGCACCTTATTGTCTGTTGTTTTGGCATTTATCATTTTTATTTCGCAGTTTTTATTTTCTGCAGGAATCAAAGCCAATCACTTCGAGCTCTTTTTTCAATATTACCCTATTGTATTGATGTTGATGCTACCCATCAACATGGCTACTTGGGTAGCTCATGCCAACCAGAAATATTTCAAAATGTGGCTAGTGAATTTCTTAAGTAGTTTCCCTTTTTTGCTGATAATTTTTATATTTAAAAATTCAAAGCTTATCGAAATCTTATGGGTTTTTGCCGCAGTTAGAGGTTCGGTGGGTCTTCTGTGTCTTTTTGACTCAAAATATAGAATTACCATACAGCCAGACATAAAAACCATAAAAGAATTGTTAGGCTTCAGTAAATTTACTGTTCTTACTACTATAAGTACGAATATCCTTAAAAGTGCCGATGTGTTGTTGATTAATGCTTTTTTAGGGCCTACAATGGTTGCCATTTACAACATTCCGCTTAAGTTGTTAGAAGTCGTTGAGATACCCCTTCGAAGTTGGGCAATGTCCGCCTTCCCAAGGCTGTCCAAGCTTGCAGCCGAAGGAAATCTCTCTCAGTTTAAGTCCAATTTTACCAAAGAAGTCAAATATTTTACACTTTTGCTATTGCCATTTCTTGGAATAGCTTTCCATTTTTCGGAACAAATCGTCTTCTTATATGCTGGAGAAGCCTTTGTTGCGGCATCTCCTATTCTTAAAGTTTTTACTATTTACTTATTAATAATGCCGCTTGATAGATATCTCGGTATTGCCTTAGATAGTGTCAATTTGCCTCATATTAATACCATGAAGGTAGTTTTGATGGCATCACTAAATATTTTTGGCGATTGGTACATACTTTCTCATCATTTGAATTTAGAAGCGGTGGCTATGGTGACCGTCGCTAATACCTTATTTGGCATTTTTGTTGGATTGTTTTTTATTAACAAAAAACTTAGTGTCCAAAATGGAAAATTTTTCATTCCAGCAAGCTCAAAATAACAGTACCCTCAGGAAAATTCCAATTTTGTTTTGCATAATAGCATTTGCCATTACTGTGTCTTATGCCTTATCTAAGCTTGGCATACTCATTGGTCTTACTCTGCTTATTTTACCATTTGTTGGATATTTTTTATATCTACTTTTTACTTATCCTAAATTTGGCCTGTACAGTACTGTGTTTATGGGTTTTGCTGCAAATGGACTGACACGATATATTAATGCCCCCCTTGGCTTAGCTATTGATGCCCTTTTGGTTCTCACATATTTGGCTATTTATCTTAAGAAGGAAAAATATGATTGGTCAAAAGTTAAAAATGGGCTAACCTATGCAGCCATTATTTGGATGGCTTACAGTTTTTTTCAGATTTTCAATCCTGAGGCTAGAAGTTTTGAAGCTTGGTTTTATGCTATGCGTGGAGTTTCTCTTTATATGTTATTAGCCATTCCTTTGGTCTTTGTCTTGTTTGATTCACAAAAGGACTTAGATAAATTTCTTCACATTTGGCTAGTTATGTCTATTCTTGGCACTTTGGTGGGCATGAAACAATTGATAATTGGGGTAGATAGTTATGAACAAGCATGGCTTGATGCAGGTGCTGCTAAACAGCACATCTTGTTTGGTAAACTTCGTGTATTCTCATTTTACTCAGATGCAGGTCAATTCGGAGCCGCTCAAGGTCATGCAATGGTGGTTTCTATGATTTTATTTTTAGGCAATAACCTGTCGTTAAGAAGAAAAATATTTTATCTAGGAGCATTCTTTTTGTCATTATACGGCATGATGGTGTCTGGCACACGTGGGGCTATGGCTGTGCCAGCCTTGGGTTTTATGACTTATTTTCTGCTCAGCAAAAACTTCAAAGTATTCGGAGCTGGTATTTTTACTGGAGCCGCTGTTTTTGTTTTTCTGAAATTTACTAAAATTGCACAAGGAGTTTATGCAGTAAATAGAATGCGGACAGCCCTTGATCCCAACGACGCCTCTTTGTTGGTCAGATTAGAAAACCAAAAGAAGCTTTCGGCATATTTGGCTGCAAGGCCATTTGGTGGAGGCATTGGCTCAGCTGGCAGCTGGGGATTAAGATTTAGTCCAAACTCCTTTTTAGCTCAAACTCCCACGGACAGTTGGTTTGTAAAAATATGGGCAGAAGAAGGCATGATAGGCCTTACCCTTCATTTGGCCATTCTGTTTTTTATAGCTTTTAAGGCAGGTATAGTTTTATGGAAAATGCCCAACAGTGCCCTTAGACAAAAACTGATAGCTATTTTTTCTGGGACGATAGGCATATACATGGCCAGCTATGGCAACGGTATATTAGGCCAAATGCCTACTGGTATTCTGATGTATATGGGCTGGGCGTTTTTGTTTATGAAGAGTGAGGTAGTTAATTGAGAGCCAAGGTTTTTGTATTCATAGCCTTTTTAAAATCCCCAAACATATTTCCCAAAAATCTTTTGCAATAAAAAAATAATTTTCTACCTTTGCAGTCCATTTTGGGCAGCTTGTCCATTTTGGCGAAGTTTTTCTCTGTCTCTTGTCATATTATCAATATGTTAGGCTTCCCCTGAGGAGTATGAGAAAAAACTTTGGAGAATCGGATGACCATCTGTTTTTCAGGCTTTGGATTGTGACTACAAAGCTATGACGGTAGATTGAGTTCGTTAGTTCGTATTTCTCAAATTTTTAAATGTAAAAAGACAATGGCGAAAGACATCGCAGGATACTTAAAATTACAAGCTAAGGGTGGTCAAGCCAACCCAGCACCTCCTATTGGTCCAGCTTTGGGTTCGAAGGGTATCAACATCATGGAGTTCTGTAAGCAGTTCAATGCTAGAACACAAGATAAAATGGGCCAAGTGGTTCCTGTATTGATTACATACTATACAGACAAATCATTTGAGTT
Organism: Lacihabitans sp. CCS-44; assembly: GCF_024343735.1. Taxonomy (GTDB): domain Bacteria; phylum Bacteroidota; class Bacteroidia; order Cytophagales; family Spirosomataceae; genus Leadbetterella. Next base: position 92,472 of record NZ_RJUE01000060.1, on the reverse strand, counting down.
CGTTATCAAAACCCCTCCTACAGCTGTATTGCTTATAGAGGCTTCTAAAGTGAAGAAAGGTTCAGACCAACCAAACCGTAACAAAGTTGGGTCGGTATCATGGGATCAAGTGAAGGCAATTGCCGAAACTAAAATGCCAGACCTTAACTGCTTCACAATAGAATCAGCTATGAAAATGATAGCAGGTACTGCAGCAAACATGGGAATCACCATCAATGGTGCAAGTCCTTTTTAATTAATTAAACAAAATGGGAGTCACTGCCTCGAGCGTGACGTTAATTACCAAAATTATGGCTAGAATAAGCAAAAAAAGAAAAGAAGCTCTATCGAAGTTTGATGCGACAAAATCGTACAGCTTGGTAGAAGCGGCTGAAATTTTGAAACAAATCTCTTACACTAAGTTTGACTCATCAATTGATATTGACGTTAGATTAGGTGTTGACCCTCGTAAAGCAGACCAAATGGTTCGTGGAGTTGTAGCACTTCCTCACGGTACTGGTAAAACTGTTCGCGTATTGGTTCTTTGTTCTCCTGATAAGGAAGAAGAGGCTAAAGCAGCAGGTGCTGACTACGTAGGTCTAGACGAGTACATTTCAAAAATCGAAAAAGGCTGGACAGATATCGACGTGATTATCACCATGCCAACTGTAATGGCGAAACTTGGTCGTTTAGGTAAAATATTAGGTCCAAGAGGCTTAATGCCAAACCCTAAATCAGGCACAGTAACGCTAGAAGTAGGTAAAGCGGTAACAGAAGTGAAAGCTGGTAAAATCGACTTTAAAGTTGACAAAACTGGTATCATCCACGCAGGTATTGCAAAGGTATCTTTCGATGCAAGCAAGATTGCTGATAACGCTAACGAGATTATCCAAACATTGGTTAAGCTTAAGCCTTCTTCAGCAAAAGGTACTTATGTGAAAGGCATAGCTTTGTCTAGCACAATGAGTCCAGGTATTCAGATTGACAAATCAACTATAATAGGACTGTAATCATGAGAAGAGAAGAAAAAGCACTCATTATCGAGAGTCTTACCGAAAAGTTTGCCAACATTCCTTATTTCTATATCACTGACGCAAGCGGTATGTCTGTTGCTAAAACCAACAAACTTAGACGTCTTTGTTTCGACAGAGGTATTGAGTATGTAGTAGTGAAAAACACACTTATCGAGAAGGCACTTGAGACGCTCGACACAGATTACACGGCTTTCAACGAGTCGGTTCTTAAAGGATTCTCAGGTATTATGTTTCACCCTGAATCGGGTAAAGCTGCTGCCAAATTGATCAAGGATTTCTTGAAAGAAAACAAAGACTCAATCAAGCTTAAAGGAGCTTCAATAGACGGTGGATTGTATGTTGGTCATGACCAATTAGACGCTCTAACGAACTTGAAATCTAAAGCTGAAATGATTGGCGAAGTAATCGGATTGCTACAATCACCTGCTAAAAATGTCATTGGTGCATTGCAGAGTGGTGGCAACAAACTGGCTGGAATTCTTAAAACTCTTTCAGAGAAAGAAGCAGCCTAATTTTTTTAACCGGATGCCGCAAGGTGCAGCATTCATTTTTTTAAATATTGTTTATAAAATAAAAATTCTATAGAAATGGCAGATTTGAAAGCATTCGCTGAACAATTAGTTAATTTGACAGTAAAAGAGGTTAATGAGCTTGCAGCTATCCTCAAAGACGAATATGGTATTGAGCCAGCTGCTGCTGGTGCTGTAATGGTAGCTGGTCCAGCTGCTGGTGGTGAAGTTGAAGCTGCTGCTGAGCAAACAGCTTTTGACGTGATCCTTAAATCAGGTGGTGCTAACAAACTTCAAGTTGTGAAGTTGGTTAAAGACCTTACAGGTTTAGGTTTGAAAGAAGCTAAGGAATTAGTTGATTCAGCTCCTAAAGCTTTGAAAGAAGGTATCGCTAAAGACGAAGCTACAGCTCTTAAAGCTCAGTTAGAAGAAGCTGGTGCTGAAGTAGAAATTAAATAATTTCTCGTAAAGCATTTACAATCAGACTCAGGTCAGAGCGTTATAGTTCTGGCCGAGTCTTTTTGTCGTTTAAAAAAGGGACATAGTTTTAGATGATTTTTTATGAAAATTTAGAACGAATGTCATAGCTAAAAGCTACAAAAAAACACAACATTTAAAAACATTTGGAGCTCACACTCCAGCAAGACTTTTTACCCGATACACTTCTGTTTTTCGTAGGGCAGATGCAAAGGGGTAAAATCGTTTTTCTTCACTGCGATTTTTTCATGATAGGTCAAACCCAGCGTTTGAGTATCATCAAGTTTTTTAAAATATTTTTCATTAAAACAATTTAAAACCTTGAAATTGACAGAAACCGGAAGGAAGTCCTTTGCAAGCGTTCAAGCCGTACTTGAGTATCCTGACTTCTTGGATATCCAATTGCAATCGTTTACTGAATTTTTCCAGATTGATACACCAGCCGAAAGCCGTAGAGCTGAGGGTTTGTATCAAACATTTATGGATAATTTCCCGATTGCAGACTCGCGTGAGAACTATGTTCTTGAGTTCGTTGATTACACAATCGACCAACCAAAATACTCTGTAGATGAGTGTATCGACAGAGGTTTAACCTACTCAGTGCCATTGAAAGCAAAACTAAGATTGCTTTGTAATGACTCTGATAATGAAGAGTTTGAAACTATAGAGCAAGAAGTGTTCTTGGGAAATATCCCTTACATGACAGGCCGTGGTTCATTCGTCATCAATGGTGCCGAAAGGGTAATTGTATCGCAATTGCACCGTTCGCCAGGCGTGTTTTTCTCTATGAGTAAGCACACCAACGGTACCAAACTTTATTCTGCTAGGGTAATACCTATGAAGGGTTCATGGATCGAATTCTCTACTGACGTAAACAACGTCATGTATGCTTACATCGACCGTAAAAAGAAATTCCCAGTAACTACGCTACTTCGTTCGATTGGCTACGGTACTGACAAAGACATCTTAGATTTATTCGGATTGTCAGAAGAGATTACTTCTACCAAAGAAAACCTTAAAGCAGTAGTTGGTCGTAGACTAGCTGCTAGGGTTTTGAAAACTTGGACGGAAGACTTCGTAGATGAAGACACCGGTGAGGTGGTTTCTATCGACAGAAACGAAGTGATTCTTGAAAGAGATTCAGTTATTTCTGAAACTGACGTTGAGCTTATTCTTGACACGCAAGCAAAATCGGTGATTATTCACAAAGAAGATGCTAACGTATCGGAGTTTAACATCATTTACAATACATTACAAAAAGATAGCTCAAACTCTGAAAAAGAGGCTGTTGAGCAAATCTACCGTCAGTTGAGAAACACTGAGGCACCTGACGAAGCTACCGCTCGTGAGATTATCCAAGGTTTGTTCTTTTCTGACAAACGTTATGACTTAGGTGAAGTTGGTAGATACAGAGTAAATACTAAATTGAGCCTTGATACTCCTTTGGAAACTTCGGTTTTGACCAAAGAAGATATCATCTCTATCGTTAAATATTTGATTGGTCTTATCAATTCAAAGGCAGTTGTCGATGATATTGACCACCTTTCAAACAGACGTGTACGTACTGTAGGTGAGCAACTTTCTGGCCAGTTTGGCGTAGGTCTTGCTCGGATGGCCCGTACCATCAAAGAAAGAATGAACGTTCGTGATAACGAAGACTTCAAGCCAGTTGATTTAATTAACGCTCGTACTTTGTCATCGGTTATCAACTCATTCTTTGGTACAAACCAGCTTTCTCAGTTTATGGATCAAACCAATCCATTGGCAGAGATTACCCACAAGCGTCGTCTTTCGGCTTTAGGGCCGGGAGGTCTTTCTCGTGAAAGAGCAGGTTTTGAGGTTCGTGACGTTCACTACACGCACTACGGTCGTCTTTGTACTATCGAAACCCCAGAGGGTCCAAACATCGGTTTGATTTCTTCGCTTTGTACTTATGCGAAAATCAATTCAATGGGCTTCATCGAAACTCCGTATATGAAAATAGACGGTGGTAAAATGACTGGAACCATAGAATACTTAACAGCTGAAGAAGAAGATGGTAAGCACATTGCGATGGCAACTGCCGATACCAAAAACGACGGAAACTTCAGTGTGGACTTATTGAAATGTAGATTTGAAGGTGACTTCCCATTGAAGCGTCCTGAAGAAATTGAATACATGGATATTGCTCCAAACCAGATCGTATCTATAGCTGCTTCGATGATTCCTTTCCTTGAGCATGATGATGCCAACCGTGCCTTGATGGGTTCGAACATGCAACGTCAAGCCGTGCCTTTGTTGCGTCCAGAAGCTCCTATCGTGGGCACTGGCCTTGAGGGTAAATTGGCTCGTGATTCTCGTACTTTGATTGTTGCTGACGGTGAAGGTGTTATAGAATATGTGGATGCTCAGAAAATCGTAGTTAACTACGAATGGTCTGACAACCAAAGGCTTGTAAACTTCGATACGAATATGAAGACTTACAACCTTATTAAATTCAGAAGAACCAACCAAGACACTTGTATCAACTTACGTCCGATTGTATTGAAAGGACAAAAAGTTAAAGTAGGTCAGATATTGGTAGAGGGATATGCAACACAAGGTGGCGAACTTGCACTTGGACGTAACCTACAGGTTGCCTTCATGCCTTGGCAAGGATACAACTTTGAGGATGCTATCGTAATTTCTGAAAAAGTTGTTCGTGACGATATCTTTACTTCGATTCACATCGAAGAGTTTGACCTTGAAGTAAGAGATACAAAACGTGGAGAAGAAGAACTTACGGCTGAGATACCTAACGTATCTGAGGAAGCAGTTAAGAATCTTGACGAAAACGGTATCGTTAGAACAGGTACACACATCAAAGAAGGTGATATCTTGATTGGAAAAATCACTCCAAAAGGAGAGTCAGATCCAACACCAGAAGAAAAACTTCTAAGAGCCATCTTTGGTGACAAAGCCGGTGATGTGAAAGACGCTTCTAAGAAAGCCTCTCCTTCTTTAAGAGGAGTAATTATCGACACCAAATTGTTCTCTCGTCCTACTAAAGAGGAAAGAGTAAAACACAAAGAAGAGTTGAAAGTATTGGCTAAGAGCCACAGCAAGTCATTGATGGAGCTGAAAGGCATCATGATAGACAAAATGGTTGCTCTTTTAGACAACGAAACTTGTAATGGTGTTAAACATAAATTTGGAGAGGAGTTAATTTCTAAAGGTGTTAAGTTTAATAAATCTAACATCTCAAACAATTTATTCCCTGACAAAAACCCATTTGTTGACGAAAGCTCATACAACGTTCCAGAAGAAGCCAATCTATTAGGTGATATTATTTTGGAAGGATGGGTAAGCAACGACGAGACGAATGCTTTGTTGGTTTCATTGGTTAAAAATTATTTGACCAAAAGAAGCGAGCTAATTGGTATCTACAAAAGAGAGAAATTTGTACTTGAAGTAGGCGATGAGCTTCCAGCAGGTATCGTGAAATTGGCCAAAGTGTACATCGCTAAGAAACGTAAGTTGAAAGTGGGTGACAAGATGGCGGGCCGTCACGGTAACAAAGGTGTGGTTGCGAGAATTGTTCGTGACGAAGACATGCCTTTCTTGGAAGACGGAAATACAATGGACATCGTTCTTAACCCTCTGGGTGTACCTTCAAGGATGAACATCGGTCAGCTATATGAAGTAGTATTGGGATGGGCTGGTAGAAAACTAGGCCGTAAATATGCTACTCCAATCTTTGACGGTGCTTCTGCTGAAGAAGTTAACGAAGAAGTGAAAGAGGCAGGTTTGGGTGAATACGGACGTACACAGCTTTACAATGGTCTTACAGGTGAGCCTTTTGACCAAAAAGTAACGGTGGGTATCATGTACATGCTTAAACTGGGTCACTTGGTAGATGATAAAATGCACGCTCGTTCTATCGGACCATACTCGTTGATTACACAACAACCATTGGGTGGTAAAGCTCAGTTTGGTGGTCAGCGTTTTGGAGAGATGGAGGTTTGGGCTCTTGAGGCATTCGGTGCTTCTCATGTACTTCGTGAAATCTTAACGCTTAAGTCAGATGACGTGTTGGGTAGAGCTAAGGCTTACGAAGCTATCGTAAAAGGTGAAAACCTTCCGAAAGCAAGTATTCCTGAGTCGTTCAACGTATTGGTGCATGAGCTAAGAGGTCTTGCATTAGAAATCACTCTTGTTTAATTAAAATATATCATTTTCATTAAAAGCATTAGAAAATGTCATTAAAGAAAAATAAAAAGCTAAACAGCGATTTTAATAGCATAACCATCAGTTTGGCCTCTCCAGAATCTATTTTGGAAGGGTCTTATGGTGAGGTTACGCAACCCGAGACTATCAATTACAGAACTTACAAGCCAGAGATGGGCGGTTTGTTTTGTGAGCGTATTTTCGGACCAGTAAAAGACTGGGAATGTCACTGTGGCAAATATAAAAGAATTCGTTATAAAGGTATTATCTGCGACCGTTGCGGGGTAGAAGTTACTGAGAAGAAAGTGCGTAGAGAAAGAATGGGCCACATTGAATTGGTCGTTCCAGTTGCTCACATTTGGTATTTCAGAAGCTTACCCAACAAAATAGGATATATCTTAGGTCTTTCTTCTAAAAAACTGGATCAAGTTATCTATTACGAGAGATACGTAGTAGTACAAGCCGGTATCAAAGAAGAAGATGGTATAACTAAAATGGACTTCTTGACAGAAGAAGAATATTTGGATATTTTGGACAAGTTGCCAAGAGAAAACCAAATGCTTCCTGACGAAGATCCAAACAAATTCATCGCCAAGATGGGTGCTGAGTCATTGTATATGTTGCTTTCAAGAATCAAATTGGACGAACTTTCGTACGAATTGCGTCACCAAGCAGCTACTGACACATCTCAGCAACGTAAGGCAGAGGCTTTGAAAAGACTTAAAGTTGTTGAGTCATTCAGAGATTCTCGTACCAGAATAGACAACAGACCTGAGTGGATGGTGATCCGTATGGTGCCAGTTATTCCACCAGAATTGCGTCCTTTGGTGCCTCTAGATGGTGGTCGTTTTGCTACATCTGACTTAAATGATCTTTATAGAAGAGTAATTATCAGAAACAACCGTCTAAAAAGACTGTTGGAAATCAAAGCTCCTGAAGTAATCCTACGTAACGAAAAACGTATGTTGCAAGAAGCCGTAGATTCACTTTTTGACAACTCACGTAAAGTAAACGCCGTAAGATCAGACGGTAACCGTGCCTTGAAATCACTTTCAGATATGTTGAAAGGTAAGCAAGGTCGTTTCCGTCAAAACTTATTGGGTAAAAGGGTTGACTACTCCGGCCGGTCGGTTATTGTGGTAGGACCTGAGCTTAAATTGCACGAATGTGGTCTTCCAAAAGACATGGCTGCTGAGTTATTTAAGCCGTTTGTTATCAGAAAATTGATAGAAAGAGGTATAGTTAAGACGGTAAAATCTGCTAAGAAAATAGTAGATCGTAAAGACGCAGTGATTTGGGATATCCTTGAAAACGTATTGAAAGGGCACCCAGTTATGCTAAACCGTGCTCCTACGCTTCACCGTTTGGGTATTCAAGCTTTCCAACCAAAATTGGTGGAAGGTAAAGCTATCCAGCTCCACCCATTAGTATGTACAGCCTTCAACGCTGACTTTGACGGTGACCAGATGGCGGTACACGTACCACTAGGTCAAGAGGCAGTAATGGAAGCTTCGGTATTGATGCTTTCATCGCACAACATCCTTAACCCGGCCAACGGAGCACCTATCACGGTACCTTCACAGGACATGGTTTTGGGTCTGTATTATGTTACAAAAGGCAAGAGATCAACGCCAGAAGAAATAATTCTTGGTGAAGGAAAAACTTTCTATTCGTCAGAAGAAGTAATAATAGCGATGAACGAAGGACAACTTTCGAAACATGCGATTATCAATGTAAAAACCAAAATCAAAGACGAAACAACAGGTCAGATAGTTGAGAAAATTATCGAAACTGTAGCTGGTAGAGTATTGTTCAACCAGTGTGTTCCTGAGAAAGTGGGTTATATCAATGAGCTTTTAACGAAGAAAAAACTTCAAGGAATTATCGGTAGAGTATTCAAAGAAGTAAGTTTTGCTCGTACGGCTCAATTCTTGGATGAAATCAAAGAATTAGGATTCCAGTCGGCTTTCAAAGGTGGTTTGTCTATCGGTTTGGGAGACATCATGATTCCAGAAGAAAAACAGGCTTTGATTGAGAATGCTAGGGTAGAGGTTGAAGAGGTTCAAAACAACTACATGTTTGGTATTATTACTGAGCGTGAGCGTTATAACCAAATCATCGATATCTGGACACGTGTAAATACAAGATTGAGAGAGACTTTGTTGCGTCAACTAGAAGATGACCGTCAAGGATTTAACCCTGTATATATGATGATGCACTCTGGAGCCCGTGGTTCGCAGGAGCAAATTCGTCAGTTGGGTGGTATGAGAGGTTTGATGGCAAAACCACAGAAAAACATAGCGGGTTCTGTAGGTGAAATCATCGAAAACCCAATCCTTTCTAACTTTAAAGAAGGTTTGGACGTTCTTGAGTACTTTATCTCAACACACGGTGCTCGTAAAGGTTTGGCCGATACAGCCCTAAAAACTGCCGATGCTGGTTACTTGACTCGTCGTTTGCATGACGTAGCTCAAGACGTAGTTATCAACGAAGTGGACTGCGGTACACTAAGAGGTATCAACGTGTCGGCTTTGAAAGAAAACGACGACATCATCGAGCCATTATCTGAAAGGATTCTAGGTAGAGCTTCAGTTCACGATATCATTGATCCTATCACCAAAGAGTTAATCTTGGCAGCAGGAGAAGAAATCACTGAAGAAATAGCAGAAAGAATTGACGAAACAGCGATAGAAACTATCGAAATTCGTTCGGCCCTTACTTGCGAAACCAAAACGGGTGTTTGTGGTAAATGTTATGGTAGAAACTTGGCGTCTGGTCGTATGGCCGATGTGGGGGAAGCTGTAGGTGTTATTGCATCACAATCTATTGGTGAGCCAGGTACTCAGCTTACACTTCGTACATTCCACACCGGTGGTACTGCCATGAACGTGTCTGTGGAAGCCAACATCAAAGCCAAATTCAACGGTAAACTTGATTTTGATGATATCAGAACAGTAGAATCAATTGACAAAGAGGGTAATCCTGCTACAATCGTTATCGGTCGTAGAGGTGAGGTAAGGATCATAGACGAAGCTTCTAAGCAAATCTTGATTTCAAACATTGTCCCTTACGGTTCAACACTGCAAGTAAAAGATGGTCAGAAAGTAGCCAAAGGAGATGCAATCTGTCACTGGGATCAGTTCAACGCAGTTATACTGTCAGAGTTTGACGGTACTGCAGAATACGACTCTATAGTAGAAGGCATTACTTTCCGCGAAGAAGCCGATGAGCAAACTGGTTTCCGCGATAAAGTAATCACAGACTCTAAAGACAGAGCTAAAAACCCATCGATTATTATTAAAACGGCAGACGAAGACAAGGAATATAACCTTCCAGTTAACGCTCGTTTGATGGTAGAAGATGGACAGCAAATAAAAGCGGGTCAGATTTTGGCCAAAATACCAAGAGCTATCAACATGAACCGTGACATCACGGGTGGTTTGCCAAGGGTAACTGAGCTTTTCGAAGCACGTAACCCTTCAAACCCAGCTGTGGTTTCTGAAATCGACGGTGTGGTATCTTATGGTACTATCAAACGTGGTAACAGAGAGATTTACGTTGAGGCAAAAGACGGCACGAAAATCAAGTACATGGTGTCGTTGTCAAAAATGATATTGGTACAAGAAGGTGACTTTATCCGTGCTGGAGAGCCGCTTTCAGACGGAGCCATTACGCCATCAGACATTTTGAGAATCAAAGGGCCAACCGCCGTTCAGGAGTATTTGGTAGATGAAACTCAGGCCGTATATCGTCAGCAAGGTGTGAAAATCTCTGATAAGCACATTGAGGTGATTGTACGTCAGATGATGCAGAAAGTGGACGTTCTTGATGCTGGTGACACGATGTTCCTTGAAATGCAAGCTGTTGACAAATGGACTTTCAGAGAGGAAAATGATAGAATCATAGACAAGAAAGTTGTAATGGATGCTGGTGCATCAGAAAACTTCAAACCTGGTCAGATCATCACCAACCGTGAGTTTAGAGACGAAAACGGTAGATTAAAACGCGAAGACAAAAAACAAATAACAGTAAGAGATGCTCAACCAGCTGTATCACAAGTGATATTGCAGGGTATCACCACGGCGTCGTTGGGTACTGAGTCGTTTATATCTGCGGCGTCGTTCCAAGAGACCACCAAGGTATTGTCAGAAGCTGCTGTAAAAGGTAAGCGTGACGAATTGGCGGGCTTGAAAGAAAACGTAATCGTAGGTCACTTAATACCAGCAGGTACAGGTCGTAGAACCTATCAAAACATACAGGTAAACACTGTAGAAGAGATAGAAGCAGCCAACGCCCGCCGTATGGCTGAGCCACGTAAGAGAGAATATGTAGATTGATATTTTTTCGAAACGATATAGAAAATCCCCCTCGGAGCAATCTGAGGGGGATTTTTTTTGGTTTCTAAGATAGTCAAAAGTTATGACTAAACCCGGAATTCGATAATTTCAATATAAGTATTCAAAAAACCGATTTCCCGCCACAATGGTCAGACCGCTAGGTCGGACCTGAAAAATTAACAATCTAGTATGCTACTCAAAACCTTTGTAAAAAATAAATTTTTTGGCCACACATAGATATTGTGGTTCATTTGTAGAAAAAACGATTATGAGTTTGAAAACAAATGATAAGCTAGGAAAGGTATTAAATGATACTTTTGGCGTTTTACATGAGATTTATGACGAGATGTTGTACTTTAATGAATTAAATATAGTTAAAAACTCTATTGAGGAAGATAATTCTGAAATTGAAATTTGCCTTAAGGTGTTTCAAAAATCTTTAGTTACTTCTATTCATAGTTTCTTTAATTCTCAAGATAAAAAAGGTATAAAGAAAATTTTGAATAATTTTGAAAGTGGGAAATATAGAGATAAAAGTATATTTGAGGAATATTCAAAAAAGTATCAAAATTTTATTGAAAAATATTCTAACGAGCTAAATTCGATTAAATTAGGAAGAGATAAGGTATTTTCTCATTTAGACTTCGGGTCATTTGAAACAGACTTTACCATTGAATCGTTTGAAGTTTTTTTAAAGGAATGCATTTGTTTTTTAATTAGTTTTTTCCAAGGTATTATGGAAGATTCTATAGGCGTTACTTACTCTTTTAAATCCTTGTATTTTAAAGAAAAGGGAGATTTTAAAATTTTGAATACGTATTTGGTCGCAAAACAGACGAAAAGGGTTTTAACCTAAATAAATTAAGATGAATACTTCAAATACTCTTTGTTAAAAAACTTGATATGGCCATTTTTGCTATTTCTTCTTCTTGTGGATAAACAAAATCTTTTGTTAAATTGATTTTTGATTTGACAAACTCCGATAAACTTTTGTGTATATTGTAACATCTTATTTTTTTAGGTATAAGCGTCTCCTCTAGTGGTTTTGAATCATCTGGATTAAAAACAAATAGCCCTTTTTGATTGATAATATTTAGGTTTTGCCTTTTAATTTCAACGATGAAAGGCATTCCCCTTCTGTTAGCAGAGAGAGAATGAAGACCCCATTTTACAAAGAAGGGTTTGCTCCTTTCAATAATGTTTTCAATGAGTTTGTTTTTGGTAGTGATGTTTTTAAATTTGGGTTGACTCAAATCCTCTTCTAGTATTTTTTCAAAATTATCTAATTCATCTTCCTCAATTATGTATATTGAGAAATAGTTATCTATATCATGATTTGATTTTATTGAGATATTTTCAGTTGCAAAATATAACGCAATTTTTAAATCTGTGGTGAAGTCCAAAAGTGGAGTATTGCCTCCGTAATGTTGTAAGAAGCTTAAGATAGATATTGAGTAGGATTTTATACCAATAGAATCATAGAGTTTTTCGAGGACTCTATTTTTAACTTTAAGTGCATATTTAACTTGTGCTTTAATGAAATCAAGATAACTCAAAGCAGGCTTTATGCTACTTATTTCGTAAGTCAGCCATGCTCTTTGACCACTCGTGAAGAGTTTATATTTGGCTTCGTTGGAACCTCTGAAAAAGCATTTATTAGCTGATTCACTTCTGAATTTTTTAATAAAGTGATCTAAATCTTCCTTGTTATCAATTTTGTGGGAGGTAAACTTGGTTTCTTTTTCATCCAAATTGCTATAATTCTCTACTAACATTTTTTTTTCTTCAAATATTCAAAAAGAATAAATTAGAATGCAACAAGAATTTCCAATTTAGCCTATTTGTAATATCACTAAAGGGGTATATTTTTTAATGAACTATTAACCGATCCAAAATTAGAAAGATTTTGGGGACTATTTTGTAAAAATAATTTCTGGCAATCCGCCCAAACCTTTACACCAAAATAAATTTTTTGGAGGCTTAGGTATTTTGATTGAACTTTGTATAAGAGTATTTTGAATGTTATGACATACAAATGAGTTAAAATGAACACATGCTCAATATAATACAATAATTGATTATAGTATATAAAAAACTAGACACAAATGAACCCATTTTTTAACTCAATAGGTAATATAATTGGATTTGAATCTGAATCCAACTTGTTCAATTTACGTGGAATTCATTTTGCAAGATATGTGCCTGAGTTTGGAATTTATGTTGCCTTGAATGGAAACTATATTGGAGAAATTATTTCCAATCAATATTTATTGGTTAGGGACAGTCATGGCTATGAAAATCAAAATTTTGGTAAATGCAATCAAATTTCTAAGATTAAAATTCCATTATGTTTGACACCGAAAGGTTACCTTGGGTTCCATGTTTCTAATGATAGATTTTCTGACATACTTATAAAAAGTGATGATGATTGTTAAAAGTTTAGACGAATTCATGACTAAGTGCAAAAATATTAAAACAATATCTTTTGCCTCAAAATATTACAGAGGCCAAACAGACAGTACCTGGGATGTGCAATCCTCTTTGTCTCGATTTATTATTGACAATAGGATTGAAACAAATCCTATTGAGGTACAGAAAGAATTACTTCGAATGTTTGACAAAAAAGTGGTTGAAAATAACTTAGTATTAAAGAGTTTTAATAATGTGGTGACAAGTCATTATGAGAGCAGTTGGCACACTCTCTCTCAGGCTCAGCATATTGGAATCCCGACATCTTTAATTGATTTTACATTTGATGAAACATTTGCTCTAAGATTTGCTTTGGGAAGGACTGAGATTGAGAAAGACGCAGCGGTTTACATATACAGTTTAGAAAATGGTATAGAGCCTATTTGTTCTTCCAATTGCAATCTAATTGACCCATACTCAACAGATCGGAGCTATTTAGTTAATATTAATTATAAATGGGACATTATTGAATATAGTGGAGAGAAAAATCGTTGGATACAAAAAGGGCTTTTTTTACTTCAAAATTATATGCGATTAGCCACGCCAATCAACAAAGGTTCTCACATTTTACATCGTTTTAATAAAATTATTATTCCAATAGAATATAAAGAGAAAATAAGAAAAGAGCTTGAAATTAAACATTTTCCAAGAACAGGCTTCAATAATGCTGAAATGTATACTCAATGTGAGCAACTAGCAAAAATTGTGGAAGAAATAAGAAAGAATTTTTTAAGGTCAAGTTATTAGCATATAACCTATTCGAATTATTCAAAATTAATTAAAGTTAAAATATCCCCTGACTCAGGTTCAATTTATATCGGTAATGGATTGATTATGAACTTCCTAAAGAGGAAGTATTTTTTGAAAACATAAAAATCAGTGTATTTAAATTTTCAGTAAACTTATTATATGGGTTATAAAAAACTAATAAAAGTAATAAATGTTGCATATTATTTTAATGTGCAATACCAATCCTTAATCAAGATATTGGATGAATTAAAAATACATTTTTCAAAGGATGATTATTTTTTGGATAGAAATGATTTTGAACAGTTACTAGAATATTTTGGAAGAAATAATAATGAGATAGAAGGGCTTTTTAATTTTAAATATCCGGAATTAGTTCAAAAAAGTTCTAAAGAAAATAAACTAGAACAAATTTCAGAGTTTTTTAAATTTCAAATTAGAAATTTAGATTTTTTTGATTATCAATTGACCTTTAAATTTGATAAAGTCAAATCAATAGGATTTGGATTTTATACTTTTTCAAAAGACAATCTTTTGGGTATTATAGACAAAAAAGAGAATGTAGTGATTGATTGTATTTATGATTATATAGTTGATTATCCAAATAAAATAATTCTGTGTAAGAGAAAAGGGCGTAGAGATTATAAACAAACTTTCGAAATAACAGTTCTTGATTCTAACTTGAAAATGTTGACAAAGGTAGATACAAGTGATTATCCAATTTCTTTCAAATCTAAATGGGCTAGAATTTCATTAAGTCATGTAGATGTTAACAATAGTAATCATGATTATGAAACATTTAATTATTGTGACCAAAATGGAAACTTAATCAGTAAAAAACATTTTTATAAAGCAAGTGAATTTTCCGATGGATTTGCATTAGTTTATACAGATACATATATGCGAAAAAGTGGTGGAGATTGGATAATTGGATTCATGGATCAAAAATTATTAAATGAAAAAGGAGAAATTCTTGACCTTAAAATCAAAAATAAACAAATAACATTTAATGAAGATAATCCAAAGTTTTCAGATGGATTATTGAAATGTTCAGAAGGATTTTTAGATTCAAACCTTGAATTAAGAATTGAATTCAAGGAAATTCGCAAAAAAAATAGTTTAAATGTAGAGAGTGGCAACTTTGGAAATTTTTTTAATGGAATTAGCGTTTTCGAGGACAGAAAGAATTGTAAGTATGGTTTTCTTTTCAAGGATGGAGAGATAAAATTAATTAATTCACCTTATAAACTCCAGTGGATTAAAAATTTTGAACCAAATAAAAATTATACTTTGGCTTTTGTTGATTCAACGAATGAATTTGAATTCAATAGGTCGTTTAAAAGAATAGTTCTTATTTCGAAAAATGGTGATGTTTTTTTTAAGTTATCGGTCTTTTCTTTTCAAATTTATTATCATCGTGATTTGATTATATCAAATGAAGTCGGGTCAAAAGTGTATTTAGTTAATTCTCAAAGAGATAATTTTAATGTTGAATTAATATATTCATTCAGCTTTTGTTTCAATTCAAAAGGAAATACTTTTCCCCTAACATATAAGACTGGTATCAATCCTATTGATTTCCTTATGGTTTACAATGAATTTGAGAATAATTATGTGAGCCATCAAGGAGTATTAATGAATTTCTCAACAAAAATAAAACACATTTTTAAGAATAATTTTATTCGCAATTTATATGTTGAAAATTGCGAAATATTCATTTTCCTTCAGGATTATTATGTAATGAAGCTATTCAATGATGAAATTTTGGAGAACGGGAATTACCAATCTTCCTATTTAAGAAAAACACATTTACAAAATGGAGATATAGACAACGAAGGATGGAAAACCGTTGTTTGGTCCGAAAACCCTGGAATTTTTAGGACATGGGTTTCTTAATAAGTTCCCCAAAAAGGAAGATTCATATAATAGTTAAAGAAAGCAATTTTAATAGTTCAGTTAGTTTATATTTAGAGTAAATAATATGACATTTCAATAAAAAAAGTTTTCGCAAATATTTCTGGTTCAAAACATAATATTAATTTTTATTTAACCTTTTGAATTGAAATCACCATACACTTTTGAGCAAAAAAAGAGCTTTATATTGGCTCATCCAGAGCTGATTATCAAAAAGGCGTCTATTTATCATCCTTTTAGCCAGGAGGATTTAAGAAAATATCGGTCAATATTAGACTGGGAAGGAGTGGTGGACAATACCAACATACTTTGGTTGGAGGCAATTATAGATGAGTTTAAGCAGGAAGTGTTTTTTGATAAAAAATACTATAGAAATAAACTACATACCAATGAGGCTTTGCCATGGTCGATACCATTTATAGAGAGATACCAAGACCTTTGGCGATGGGAGGAGTTAGCAGAGAATGAGGTAGTCACGCAAGATAAAAAAATGCGGCGATATTTTTCTTCAAAGCTGCGGCCACATATAAACTTGAAAGACGAGAGATGGAGGAAAGAATACAATGCAAAGAGTTTTGGCCAACAGATAGCCGAAATGATGGAAGATTGCGATTTTCTGTCGTTTGCCAATAAAAAAGAGCATCATATTATAGACCCGGCCGAGATAGAAACCTTTGTTGATATAGATTGGGATAGGCTTAGTTCGAATGATCTATTACCCTGGTCGGCGGCTCTTATAGAAAAGTATGAAAGCAAATGGAACTGGGAATATTTGATATGGAACGATGCTGTGAAATGGGATTTTGACCTATTAAAGAAATACGAAGACCGCATACCTTGGATAGTAGATTTCGAAAACAGCCCCGGTGAATTTGTCAGAACCGCCAGCCTTGGCGTAAGTGGGCGTGAGTATATTGAATGGGATGTAGAAATGCTCCGATATTTTGAGGAAAAACTGGATTTTGAGTTTATTTCTAAAAATAAAGCTACGAGCTGGTCTTTGGATTTATTGCTTGCGTTTGAGCCCAAATGGTCATACGAAGAACTTTCTATGAACCCTAAACTCTGGAAAAGTGCTTTTCCAGAGTTTGATAATGAGTGCCAGACGGTGGAATTGTTAGATGCGATTTTGGGTGACAGGTAAGAGAGAATATGTAGATTGATATAATCTCGAAACGAAATAGAAAATCCCCCTCGGAGTTGTCTGAGGGGGATTTTTTTGGAAGGCTTTTTTAAGTACTTTTTTTAGCTTTTATTCAGATATAAATATTTTTAAATAGTCATCAAATACATATTCCTTTCCTCTTAGGTCACCTGTTGTTTCTTCTAGTATATGTAATGCTTCAAATTGGGCTATTAAACTATATGCACTTACATGTGAAAGTCCAGTAATTTCCATTACTTTTTGATAGTTTGTGAATGGATTCTGATATAGATTATTTACCAATTTTAAGGCATTCGCAGATTTTCTACCCAAACCACTTATTTTGTCTTCTGTTTCTTTTTTCAGTTTTAGTATTTTATCAAAGGTTTTTGCACCATTTTCGGCTGTTTGAATAATACCTGTGAGCATAAATTTGAGCCATTGTGAGATGTCATTTTTTTGTCTTGCTCTCATCAAATTATCATAATACAGGCCTCTATTTCTTTCTAGGAAATCTGACAGATATAGCACGGGCTCTTTTATTAAGCCTTTTTCAATCAAATACAAGGGTATAAGCAATCTCCCAATTCTCCCATTCCCATCCAAAAAAGGGTGGATAGTTTCAAATTGATAATGTATAATTGCAATTTTTATTAGGTCGGGTATTAACAAACCCTCATTGTGAATAAATTTCTCAATGTCTCCAATCAACTCTGCTATTGATAGGTGTACTGGTGGTACAAAAATAGCGTCATTAATACTTGCCCCGCCTATCCAGTTTTGACTAACCCTAAACTCTCCAGGTTGTTTGTGTTCGCCTCTTACCCCTCTCATAAGTTCTTTATGGATTTCCTTAATGAGCCTTGCGGATATGGGTAAATCTCTTAATCTTTGCGTGGCGTATTTAAGAGCAGATACATAGTTTTGAACTTCCTCCCAATCATCTCTTTTGTCGAGGGGTATTTGTTCTTTCGTAAGTAGTGCATCCTCGATATTCGTTTGAGTTCCTTCTATCTTACTTGACTTTGTGGCTTCCTTTAGTACGTGCATCTGAATGAATAGCTCCAGATTAGGTACATATTGAGCAAACATATCCAATTTACCTATAGCCCTATCTGCTTTGCTTAACAAATTAACAACCTCTAAATCATCAATATGCCAGACTCTATTGATTAGGTTAGGTTCAAAGCTCTTATAATAGCCTTGGTTTTGATATTTACCTGCTTTAAAGTCTTTCATTGTTAAATATAACTTTAACAAATATAACTCTTATTAAAGAAAAAGGCAAATAACTTTAATAAGAAGTGTGCTTATTAAAGTTATCGAAACGATATAAGAATTCCCCATCGAGAAATCTGATTGGGATTTTAAATTCTTTTTAAAATACTTTGATTGCATATTTAAATCTTTAATTTTGCATTGAACTCTGTAGCTAACCGAACGTTTAAGCTTGTCTTGAAACATTGATGTAGGTAGAACGGAGCTTTTTATATCAGTGTTTTATTTATGCAAAAAAATTGCAAGAGAATCACAACTGACAATAAAAGTTGTACCTTTGTCTACAGTTTTATATTAATCATAATGTCCACTAGGATAGGTTGCCAGTATTGGCACGGGTAATGTAAGACTGTTTTTTTTATATATAACCATCAGATTTGAACTCTTCTGCTTTTTCTAAAGAAAATCTATTCTTTGAATGATAATAGTTGGAATTTCCCTTTGATTTGTATTTATCAAAATCGTATAAATCTATTATCAGGTTATATTTTTCTTCTAAAACATTGTAAAATCGTTTATTCCACTTACCTCTAAACGAAAAACAATATACTTCTGAGCAAGCCAAAGGTCTTTTTTTGCTCAAAACCCACCTTTCTAAAAGTTTTTTTATAAATTGAGGTCATCAAATTACCTTGCCTCATCTACAATGAAAAAACTTATCGCATTTTGCTTTTTTGCCCCATTATTAGCCTTTGCCCAAATAAAAGACGCTCCCAACAGAATCGAAGGAGACGGGCCGTATAATAAACTCATCATCAGAGGAGTGACTTTGGTAAATAGCACTGGTGCACCACCTGTGGGGCCTGTGGATATTGTAGTTGAAAAAAACCGCATAAAAGAGATAAAGCAAGTAGGATATCCTGGCGTACCCATAGACCCAAAACGTAGGCCAAAAGCTGAAGCAGGGGATAAAGAATTGGATTGTACGGGGATGTATCTTACGCCGGGTTTTGTGGATATGCATGGCCACATAGGCGGCAGTTCGCAAGGCACACCGTCTGAATATGTCTTTAAACTTTGGATGGGACACGGCATCACCACTATTCGTGACCCTTCGGCTGGAAATGGACTGGATTGGACGCTGAACCACAAACAAAAAAGCCTTAAAAATGAGATAGTTGCCCCAAGAATATTGGCCTATACGGCCTTTGGAATGGGTTCGGATACACCTATAACTACGCCAGAACAAGCCAAAGAATGGGTAAGAAACAATGCCAAAAAAGGTGCTGACGGTATAAAATTCTTTGGTGCTGAACCTGATGTTTTTAGGGCTGCTTTGGGCGAAAACAAATTGCTTGGCTTGCGGTCAGCGTGTCACCATGCACAGCTAGAAGTGGCAAGAATGAACGTTTTGGCTACCGCAAAGGCCGGATTGACATCGATGGAGCATTGGTATGGATTGCCAGAGGCACTTTTTGATGAAAGAACTTTACAAAACTACCCAGCCGATTATAACTACAACAACGAGCAGCACAGGTTTGAGGAAGCTGGCAAACTCTGGAAACAAGCTGCGGAGCCAGGGTCAGAAAAATGGTATAAAGTGATGGATGAATTACTCAAATTAGACTTTACGCTGGATCCTACTTTTAATATTTACGAAGCCAACAGAGAGTTCATGCTAGCTCGCAGAGCAGAGTGGCACGATGAGTATACATTGCCATCGCTTTGGCGTTTTTATGGCCCAAGCCGCATATCTCATGGTAGCTATTGGCTCAATTGGGGAACAGAGCAAGAGGTGCAATGGAAAGAAAATTATAAAACCTGGATGCGATTTGTGAATGAGTATAAAAACAAAGGTGGAAGGGTAACGACAGGCTCTGATTCTGGATTTATTTATCAGTTGTACGGTTTTGCATATATCCGTGAGTTAGAATTGCTTCGTGAGGCAGGCTTTCATCCTTTGGAAGTTATAAGAGCCGCTACTATAAAAGGTGCTGAGGCCTTGGGGATGGACAAAGAAATAGGCTCTGTGGAAGTAGGTAAATTGGCGGATTTTGCGATTATGGAAGAAAATCCTTTGGCCAACTTAAAGACACTCTATGGCACCGGAGCTATAAAAGTAAACGATAAAAACGAAGTGATAAGAGTTGGTGGGGTGAAGTATACCGTAAAAGATGGTATTGTTTATGACTCCAAAAAATTGCTGGAAGACGTAAAAGTCATCGTTAAAAAAGCAAAAGAAGAAGAAAATTTCGAGATTCTTCAGCCAGGAATTAAAAAGCCGGGTGAAGGGAAATTAGGTAATTGAATTAGAAATAAATGAACAAAAGAAGGCACACAGATAAACACGGATTTGACACAGATTCTTTATAAAGAAAGCTTCGATTTAATTACCGAAGTTATCTTGTTTAGAAAATTTATGTTCTTGATTTTTATGAAAAAGCTTTCTTAATAAGATGTAGACAAAATTCTATGCTCCGAATTCCATCCGAAATACAAGCCCATCAGTTTGAGTCTCTCAAGATTCAAGAAAATACCTTTGTGGCTTATCGGAGTGATGTATATCCCTCCAAAAACGATGTTTTTTTTGAAGAAAACGCTGTGATTTACGTATTGGAAGGAGACAAAATATTCAGCAGCTCAAACTCCGAAGTAAGGGTGCAGAAGGGCGATGTACTTTTTGTGAAGCGAGGATATTATCTGATGTCAGAGTCTATCAATGAGGCTTACAAAAGCTTGGTTTTTTTCTTTGATGAAAAAATATTGAAGGAATTTGTAAGTCAAAATCTCGAGCTTTTTGAGAATACGACCTCCATAGATCCCAACAGTTCATGGCTACTTACTTTGAAATCCAACGAGGCCTTTGGTAAATATATAGAGTCTATTTTGCCTTATTTCAAAAGCAAAACCAAATATCTCAATCAATTTCTGAAACTGAAAGTGCAGGAATTACTTTTGCATTTATTGGAATTTGACCCCAACAATCAACTCAAAAATCTGCTTTTTTCCATATATACTGGCCAAAAAGCCGATTTAGAATTTATTCTGAATACATTTTATTTAAAGCCCTTGAACCTCGACGAATTAGCCAAATTATCGGGTAGAAGCCTTTCAGCTTTCAAACGGGAATTTCAAGAATTATTTGCTCAGTCTCCTGGCCAATGGATAAAAGATAAAAAACTGGAGCATGCAGCTTTTTTGATAAAAAACAAAATGGGCAATGTGGAGGAAGTAGCAGAAACCATTGGATACGAGAGCGTTTCACATTTTATAAAAAGCTTCAAAGAGAAATATGGACACACTCCACACAAAGTAGCCACATAGTTTTAAACCACTCACTCGCCCATATTTTACCGTTCAAATAAATTATATAGCGACGAGTGCCGTATCCTTATTAAAATTGTATTCAATTATTGAATCAGTGTATGAAATTCAAAAAATTACTATTTTCTATTTTTCTTATTTACGGAGCCAATAGCTTTGCACAAACAAAGGTTACGGGTTCAGAAGTAGTTCAAAAATACTCATTGAGGGCTTGTATTGACTATGCCATAAGCAACAATGTGAGCCTAAAGCAGTCTCAGATGGCAGTCGAAAGCGGCATTGTTCAGCTCAGCCAATCTAAAGTGGCCAAATTGCCAACTGTCAACGGACAGTTTAATTTGAATGGCAATGCAGGTAGAAACGTTGACCCTTTTACCAACGGAATAGTAACGAATACCATTGGTACTAACAACATGGGCTTGGGTGTAAGTATGCCAATTTTTGATGGAGGCAGAAACAAGAACACTTTGGAGCGTAGCCAACTTAACCTTGAAGCGGCTCAAATGGATGTGGCTACCCAAAAGAACAACGTTTCGTTACAAGTATCTGTTGCTTATCTCAACGTGTTGTCAGCCGAAGATCTGATAGACGTGGCTCAAAAACAATTGGATGTAACAAGACTACAATATGAGCGTACCCAGAAATTGGTTAATGCAGGCTCTTTGCCAGAAACCAACCTCTTTGATTTGGATGCCCAAACTGCAAACGATGAGCTGAGTCTTATAAATGCCCAAAACAGCCTTGAGTCGGCGATTTTGACGCTCAAACAAGCCATGAATGCTCCTGCAGAAATGAACCTTCAAGTGGCAAGAATAGAAATTCCAGACCCAAATATTGTTAATTATGGAGAAAATGCCAATACCATTTATCAAACCGCAGTTGGGTATATGCCAGAAATAAAAGCAGGGGAGATTAGACTAAAAGCGGCCGATAGAAATATTGCCATCGCCAAAAGCTTAGGTTTACCCAGTATTTCTGCAAGCACAAGTTGGGGAACTGCATTTTCTAGCGTAGCAAAAACCCTCACCGAAACTGGAACAACCTCCAATCAAATTCCTGTTTCTGCTACGTTTGAGGGACAGACCATACCTTTTGTCATTAATTTTCCTCAAACGACTTATGCTTCAGATGGCATACCTTATTTTAAGCAATTGGGTACGAATCAGAATTTGAACCTAGGTATTTCAGCAAGAATCCCGATTTTTAACGGATACAATCAGAAATACCAGAGCCAAGCAGCAAAAATTCAGAAAATGCAGGTGGATTTGCAAAACCAAAGCACCAAATTGCAGATTAAGCAAAACATAGATCAAGCATACATAACGATGCTGAATGCTCAAAAGAGGTACTCAGCAACCTTGGCTCAAACCAACGCTTTAGAAAGATCTTTCAAAGCTGCTGAATCGAGATATAATGCAGGAGCTAGCAATTTTGTTGATTATAATTTGGCAAAAACAAATCTTGACAGAGCAAAATCAAACCTCATTGTAGCAAAATACGATTACGTTTTTAGAATAAAAATATTAGACTTTTATCAGAATAAACCCTTAGAATTTTAAGACAAATGAAAAAGAAATCGAATAAAATATGGTGGATATTGTTGGGTGTGGTGGTAGTGCTGTTGATTGCATTTTTAGTAGCTAAAAAACAAGGCTGGATAATGGCCGAAAAACCCACAGAGGTTGAGCTCTCGAAGGTGAGTTCGGTAACTTTGGTAGAGACCGTTTCTGCATCTGGAAAGATTCAGCCAGAAGTGGAGGTTAAAATATCTCCAGACGTATCTGGTGAAATTATCGCACTTTATGTAAAAGAAGGAGATTCTGTTAAAAAAGGCCAATTGTTGCTAAAAATTCAGCCAGAAAATTATGTTTCTGTGGTAGACAGATTTAGAGCTGGAGTGAATCAATCAAGAGCAACTGCTGAACAAACAAAAGCCAGTATTTCAAGAGCTGAATCTCAACTTTTGAGAGCTCAGATGGAATATAATCGTCAGAAAAGATTATTAGAAGACAGAGTAATTTCGCAGTCAGATTTTGAAACTGCCGAAACAAATCTTAAAATAGCAAAGCAGGATGTAGAAGCATCAAAGTCTAATTATGAGGCTTCGAAATTTGGTATTAGCAGTGCAGAAGCAGCCTTGAAAGACGCTTCGGAAAATCTTAGAAAAACCAATATTTACGCTCCGATGAACGGTATTGTGTCAAAACTTGCCGTAGAACTAGGTGAAAGGGTGGTAGGAACTTCACAAATGGCGGGTACCGAATTGTTAAGAATAGCCGACCTCAACAACATGGAGGTAAGGGTAAATGTAAACGAAAACGACATCATCAGAGTAGGGTTGGGCGATACGGTAATTGTGGATGTGGATGCATATTCGGGTTCTGGTAAGAAATTTAAAGGCCTTGTGACCCAAGTGGCAAATACTGCCAATGGTGCAGGTGGTTCGCTAACTGGTGCTACAAGTAACTCAACAGAATCCGTTACTGAGTTTGAGGTAAGAATCAAAATTCTTCCTTCCTCATATCGTGAATTGATTGACTTAAGAAAAGGAAAGAAATATCCTTTCAAACCAGGAATGACGGCCACTGTTGACATCGTTACGGCCACAAAACCTTCTGTATTGTCTGTGCCTATTTCAGCGGTGACAACCAGAGTTGAAGGAAAAGAAAAAGATAAAAAACCAGAAGATGAGGATGGAATGGGCTTGGGTGCTGTAACTGAAGAAGCGGAAGTGAAAAAAGAGAAGCCAAAGGAGATTGTGTTTATCAATGACAAAGGGATAGCCAAAAAACGTGAAGTGAAGACGGGTATCACCGATACAAGTGCAGGTCTTATAGAAGTTACTTCAGGACTTAAGGCAAACGAAGAGATAATTTCTGGACCATTTTTGGAAGTTTCTAAAAAACTCAAGGATGGCGACAAAGTGATAAAAAAGAAGGCTGAAGTTAAGAAATAAGACGTGAGATAATATGGACAAGAAAGAGTGGCAAAATGTTGTCACTCTTTTTTTGTGATTAATTTGCTCAAAAAAAGCTAATTTTGCTAAGTAAACATTTCAAGACAAATGAGCGTGACCGTTATTGGAGGAGGTAGTTGGGCTACGGCTTTAATAAAGATACTTTCTGAAAAAAACATAAAAATAAAGTGGTGGTTGCGTGATATCGAAGCAATAGCCCATATCAAAAAGCATCACCACAATCCACAATATTTGAGTAGTGTTGAGCTCCATCCTTCAAAGATTAAACCTTACAACAATCTAAAGGAAGCTTTAAAGAATACCGAATGGGTCATACTGGCTATTCCCGCAGCATTTATTGAAGGTGCATTGACAGACGTTAGTGCTGATATATTTGTAGGAAAGAAAATTGTTTCTGGAGTGAAAGGAATGGTGCCATCTTGCAACAAGCTGGTAACAGATTGGTTTTCTGAAAAATTTAATATCGATAAAAATCAGATCGCGGCCATTGCAGGACCATGCCATGCTGAAGAAGTTGCCCTTGAAAAACAATCTTACCTTACAATAGCTTCTGACGGAATAGAAACAGCTCAAGGTTTTGCCGATTTGTTATCTTGTAGATTTGTAAAAACAGCCTACATAACGGATATTGATGGGGTAGAATATGCAGCCGTAATGAAAAACATTGTGGCTTTGGCCTGTGGCATAACACATGGGCTAGGTGCTGGAGATAATTTTCAAGCAGTAATGGTTTCCAACGCCATGTTAGAAATTGAGCGTTTTGTAAACAAAATTTCTCCAAACGGAAGACAAATAAATTCTTCGGCCTACCTCGGTGATTTGTTGGTTACGGCTTACTCGCAATTTAGTAGAAACCGAACTTTTGGCAACATGATAGGGCGTGGGTATTCTGTAAAAACAGCACAAATGGAGCTTAAAATGATAGCAGAAGGTTATTATGCTACCAAAAGTATTCATGAAATTAACAAGAATCTTGAGGTTAGGATGCCAATTTTAGAGTTTGTATATGGTGTTTTATACAAAAACCAGAGCTTGCTCAAAGCTTTTGAAGTGTTGAAAGAACAGCTTGTGTAAAACGATTTTTCAAATCGTTGTCTGAAGCTTATTGGTCTTATATTTTCTGAGTGATTTGAAAAATCGCTCTACGGGAGATTCTTCATTAGAAAATCAATAAAATTCTGGTGCATAATTTTCGAAACATCGTTTTCGGTGTAACCTCTGGATTTTAGGATTGTTCCTATCTTTCGCAAATCCGCAATCGTTTCTAAATCATACGGACATTGTTCCTTTCCAAAGGCTCCATCAAGGTCTGATCCTATGCCAACGTGGTTTGTGTTGCCCGCAAGTTGACAGATATGGTCAATGTTGTTTACCACTATTTCTAGATTGCAACCCGTAATCTTAGGGTCTGAAACGCCTCGGGTCCAATTCGGTACCATCATCCATGCATCTAAAGCCACCCCAATTACTCCATTTCTTTCAATAATGGCTTTTATTTGTTCGTCTGCGTATTGGCGGTTATGATTTACAAATTTTCGACAATTGTTATGGCTCGCCCATAAAGCTCCATGGTAGTTTTCTAAAGCTTGCCAAAATGCGTCATCGCAAAGGTGAGTCATGTCTAGAATCATCCCCAACCTTTCAATTTCTTTCAACAAATCTAAACCTGCTTTCCCCATTTTGCCAGTAGAGTCGGTTCCGTTGGCATATCGTCCTTCTTTATAATGAGCTGGCCCAATGGCTCTTAGTCCATAACTATAGGCTTTTTCTAAATAGCTGATATCGATAATCGAGTCGGCACCCTCTAGGCTCAAAACAAATCCTATTGCTTTTTTATCATTTTCCCAAATGGCTAAATGGCTTTGTAAATCCATTGAAGTTTTTATCATTCTCATTTCTCCCTTTGCCACCATGGCTTCGTACCACGCCAATTGTCCTTGGGTTTGTGCCCAAGCTTGTTCCGGAGAGTTCCAGCCAGGTAAGGTGCTTTCAGGCTTCACAAATCTCGCTATTTGAGTGGCCACCACAAGACCTATATTTCCTTTTCGAAGTTCGTTGAGCGAAATGGTGGCTTTGCCTCGATCAGGTTTGTCGTTCATTCCTTTTTCTCGGGCATTTATTTCTGATATTTCCTGAGTAAGGTCTCGATTCCATTCAAGAGCATTCATAGAAAGGTCGAGGTGAGCATCTACAATGAGCATATTATAAGGGTTGAATTATATTCGAAGTTTAGCTATTTGCAAAAATATAGAAGAGTAATTATAAAATTAGCTAAACACGAAGCTACTTTTTTGAAATAGCCCATAAGAAACTATTTTGCGTATTCGATTTTTAACCTTTGAAAAAAATCACCCTCTGAATATTCCCGTATTTGCCCAACTGGTAAGTCACTCAGTTCTAGCTCTTCTATCGACGTTCTGATTAATCTTTTACATTTATTATTTACAGCAATTATCATCTTTCTTATTTGTCTGTATTTGCCTTCTGTGAGTGTTATTTTCAGCCAAGCATGTGGATGTCTGGGGTGCAAAGTGTTAACAATATTATAGCATTCGTCCGGCTTTTCTATACGTTCTACTTCGCATGGGCTTGTTGTCCACATGATGTTGCCTCTTAACAAAATGGGTACACCTATTCTCAAATCTGAAATATTTTGGTCAGTAATGGTGGCATCTACCTGAACTATATAGGTTCGTTTATGAAGTATTTTGCTGTTAAAGAGCAGCTTAGTGACTTTTTTGTTGGTTGTCAAGATCAACAAGCCTTCTGATAAATTATCCAATCTACCAATGGCGTGTGTTCCTTCTGGGAAGTCATAGTCTATTTTGCCCAACATATTATTGCCAAAGTCATCACCAATAAACTGTGATAGCATGTTATAGGGTTTATTGAGAATAAAATACCTATGCTCTGAATCAGACATTTGTTTTTGAAATGTTTTTGAAGATAGTTTGAAATTTTTTTTACAAAAAAAGCTCTGAAATGGAAGGTTTCAGAGCTTTTTCTTTTTGGATAATAAAGTCAATCAATCAGTTTTTGATTACTAAGCTCAGTGTACAAATCCAAAAGATTTACTTTATCTATGTTTTCTTCACCAACAGCAGAGATATCTATCAACTCCACACCATATCTACTATAGGCAGGAGAATCTAGGAGATCGTTAATATTTACACCATTTTTTGTAAATTCAGTGATTCCTTTTATGAATTTATCCTCCTGTTCAAAGAGTCCGATCTGATTTAATGGGCTTTGTTTATTTACTTGCTTTCCAGACTTTTCCCTTATGAGAGCGTCTAGGCCTCCACCAAGTTCTATTTTTTGTTCTTCTTGCTTAGGAGCTATTATAACTTCTGGTTCTTCTTCTTCGACATTGTCGTCAAACCTTGCAGCTACAATGGTAACTCTGACTTTGTCTTTCAAACTTCTATCTATTGCAAAACCGTGTTTAAAAATCTTCGCTCTGGACTTAATCTGGCTTTCAACAAAATCAGTGACTTTAGCTTGGTCAGACATTTTTATTTTGTATTCAGGCAATTCATCAGAATAAGCAATCGAAACCAAAATTCGTTTCGCACCTTTGATGTTATTGTTTTCCAAAAGCGGAGAATTCAGGGCAGCTTCTATGGCCAATGAAGCTCTATCTGGGCCAGTGGCTTCTGCAGAACCCATTACGGCATGTCCAGCATCACCAAGTACAGTTTTCACGTCAGCAAAGTCTAGGTTTACAATACCAGGACGCGTGATAAGCTCGGCAATACTTCTGACCGCATTTGCCAATACCTCATCGGCTTTTTTATAGGCAGATTCTATATCAAGGTCGCCGTACATTTCTACCAAACGATCATTCTTGATTACCAAAACAGTATCGCAATAATCTTTGAGCTTGGCAATTCCATTGGATGCTTGTTCAAACTTATCTAAGCCCTCATGTCTAAATGGGTCTGTAACAACCCCAATAGTTAATCTGTTTTTAGACTTTGCATATCTAGCTATTTCGGGAGCCGCACCCGTGCCAGTTCCTCCACCCATTCCAGCTGTTATAAACACCATTTCGGTTGGGTCTGCAAGTATATCATTAATGCTTTTTTCGCTTTCAATGGCCGCTTGTTTGCCTACTTTCCAGTCTGTACCAGCACCAAGTCCTTTGGTAAGCTCCGCTCCCAATTGAAGTTGAATAACGTCGTCGGGGAATTGTTTAAGTGCTTGAGCGTCAGTGTTACAAGCCACAAAGTCAACGTCATGCATTCCTTGGTTGTACATGTTCAGCATAGCGTTTCCGCCACCTCCACCTACACCAATTACTTTTATTATTTTTTCCATACTGGACTTAAATTCAATTTTGTATTTAGGTTCTAATACCATAATTCGCCAATTCTTAAATGGCCTTAGTTTATATATTCATCGTTCATTTTTTTATCGATGATCAAATCCTTCAACATCTCAAAAATTGGTTTTTTGGGTGTTTTTGTTTCTGATTTGCTAATTGCCTTTTTATCTGGAATTTCAACCTCAACGGCTTTTACAGCGGCGTGTTTAAGTATTCTGTTGTCAATCCTCGTGTCAAAATGATAGTTGGGGGCCATTAAAAGTCCTATCATTGTAGAATATTTTGGCTTGTTCAGAAATTCATGGCCGTTGAAGTTGATTTTATTACTAATCTTAGCTTTTCTGATGCTTTTCAGTTTGCAAACTTCCACAAAAATCTCTTTGATGATTCCCATCGAAGCCGTGCCGCCAGTCAGAATAATTCCGTTGGTAAGCATGCCATCATAGCCTGACCTTGTTAATTCACTTTTTACGATTGCTGCCATTTCTTTTAAACGCCACTCCACCACTGTAGAAGCATTTTTTAGAATTATTTCTACTGGAGCAAGGTCTTTTTTACGTTCGATGACAGCTACTTCAGTATCACTGATGCTCGACGCTGGAATATTTCCACATATTTTTTTAAGAATTTCTGCCTCTTCAAAACTGATATGAAAAGTGTCGGCGAGGTCTTTGGTTATAGAATTTCCTCCGATTGGCAGAGCTTTAAAGAATCGAATGCCGTTTTTGAGATATATACACATCTCCATCATTTCAGCTCCAATATTAACTATCGCTACGCCATTACGCTTGTCGTCAATGCTACTGTCAAGCAGAGCAAATGAGTCTGCCACTGAACTTAGCAAAACACTGTCGATTTGAATAAAGGGTTGTTTTGGATCATCGGTTTTTGCTTTTACACTTTTCAAAGTGTAATATAGATTTTCTAAACTTTCAGATTTTGATGTTAGAAAAAAGAAATCTCCTCCTATTTGTACACCAAATTTCCCAACTACTTTTTCGCCGGCTTTTACGTCATTTACATAAAAATCTTGCGGCATGGCGTGTAGTACTGTTCGCCCTGGATAGGCTTTAAAAGTTACCCTTACGTCGTCGGCAAGTTTGTCTACATCGGCTTGCTGAATCTGTTTGTTTTCACCAGATTTTGTTACCTTTCCTTTATGAAAATGTCCGCTGATTTCAGGATTAGAAATATTAACATTTACAGATTCAAGGTTGATGGTCAAATTGTCAGAAAGTTCTTCAAGAACCTCATCTATTATTTCGATAGTACGGTGAGCATTTTCGATTTCCCCATTTCTAAGCATTTCATCTTTAGGAACTACAGATCTCTCCACAAAACCATTGATTTTTATGCTTCCATCTTTTTGCAATGAACCTGCCACGGCACTTATTTTTGAGGTACCAATATCAAGCCCTACTACCAGATTATCTTCTTCCATGTCAGATTTATATTATTGAACTGCAAACTAATATTTATACAAACTTATTTAAAATCACTTAATTACAAACTATTTGACCTTCATATTTTACACTTACTGTTGAAAAGTCGCCCCAGATTTTTTGAGGTAAAATCTGTTTATAGAAAACCAACAGTTTTTCAAATTTTGAAGTTATGTTTTCTGGCTTCCCAAATTCTATGATATTTTTTCCCATTAGCGGAAGCATTTTTACCTCCTTGTACTTGTTTACGTCAATCTGAGTGATCTGAGCCGACCAAAACTCGTCTTCGCTGATTCGGTTTATAAGTTCGAGCAAATCACTATTTTTCTCAGACTTGAGGCTTTTAAGCGTATTTACATAATCTCCACTTATAAGCAGCACAGTCGGGCTAAAATGCTTTGAAAAAGGAAAAATATTGCCCTCATTATCAATAAATCGATCTCCGGTTTGATAAGGATTCAGTATCCTTCCCACGGGTTTGTAAGCTTCTATGTCTAAAACCAAGAACCCTTGAAGATCAAAGTAAGCTTTACAAGATTTTATAGTGCCACTTTCAATAACCCGCTTTTCGACTTTTTTTAGGTTAATATTTTGTATGATTTTCCCTTCAAATGGATCGTTTCCATACTGTGTCACCCATTTTTCAATGTCTTCTTTAGTAACCAAAAACTGTTGAGAATTATCTTTTATTTTGGTTTCTAGTCCTTGGCATCTTCTTTGGCCGTTGTTTTTAGTTGCTGCCAATATCAGAAATAATGCAAAAGCCGCCAATGAGCCGCCAATTACATAATTTATGGTCTTTTTAAGTTTTGGTATTTTCATAGCTCGCTCAAAAATTTATTGGGTTCTTCTAATAATTTAAACCTATCTGCTGCTTTGGTATCCAAGTCTGTCTGGCACCAATCTTTCAGGATTTTTGAGTCTGTATTCCATTTCTGTCCATCCCAAAATTCTAAGCCTTTGTGGTCTCTTATTTTGTAAAGAGCGGCTGGCTTATAGGCCGTTCCTAAGTATGCATATTTTTTGTTATTGTCTTTACTCCAGCGTATTACACGCCACATCATCCATTTGCCAAGTGAGTGGGTACGCATATATTCTGTGTCAAAAAACGCAAACCAATAGTGAACCAACTCTTCGTTGATACATGCTAAAACATAGCCCAATGTTTTTTCTGAGTTGCTGAATTTGAAGAAGTTTGTACCAGTCTCTTGTTTTAAAATATAATCCCACCTTTCAAGGCTCATGTTGTCTTCGCCGATACGTTCGTTTATATAATTCGAACAGAAAGCCACAAATTCGGGGTCTTTTGTATCAAAATTGTTTTTGTCTAAAATCTCTAATTTTATATCAAGAGGTTCAACTAGTCTGCTTACTCGTCTATTTTCTGAAGTGTCATCAAAGTTTTCGAGATTGACTCTTAAACTTCTCGCGAGGTAGAATAACTCGCTTTCAATTTTAGTATTACCAGTGTAAGGTAAGAAGCCTTTTTCGTATATTTCAGTCAACTCTGCCTGCGTCTCTTTTTGAGCATATATGGCGTAGTTGAAAGTATAAGTGCCGTAGTCGACATTATTCTCTGAAAAAAAGACTTTCATTTTTGGGTAATTTTAAATATTTCTTCTACTATTTCTTTAGCAGCGAAAGGTTTTGCAAATTTCAGTATATTTTCTGACAATACTCTGAGCTTTGCTGCATTTTCCGCCAATTCGACTATAGTTTCTACTAGGTGGTCGGCTATTTCATTGTCTTTTACCAAAATAGCTGCTTCTTGGGAAGTAAGGCTTAGGGCATTTTGTGTTTGGTGATCTTCAGCTGCAAAAGGGTAGGGAACCAGTATGGCGGCTTTTCCGACCAAAGAAAGCTCCGACACAGACAATGCCCCTGCTCTAGAAACCACCAAATCGGCAGCCGCATATGCTTTATCCATTTCATAAATAAAATCGGAGACATATACCCTCTGACTCTGAATATTCGCGACCGTTTCTTTAGCTTGCTCTACAAATGTTTTTCCTGTTTGCCATATTATCTGTAAATCTGCATTCAGTAAATGTTTCAATCCACTTGCTATTCCTTTGTTGATACTCAATGCTCCTAAGCTTCCGCCAATAATAAGCAAGGTTTTTCTATCAGGCTCTAGCCCAAAAGATTTTTTTGCTTCAGAAGGACTTAAGTTAATTTTAGTCAAATCGCCCCTTACAGGATTGCCCGTGAAAACAATCTTATCTTTCTCAAAGAATTTTTCCATGTTTGGATAAGCCACACAAACTTTCTCGGCTTTCTTTGACAGTATTTTGTTCGTTACGCCAGCATAAGAATTTTGCTCTTGAATAAGAGTTTTAATGCTCAGAAGATTGGCAATTCGTAAAGTTGGACCACTAGCAAAACCACCAACTCCAATAGCTATGTCTGGCTTAAAGTCTCGTAAGACTTTTAGAGCCATGAAAAGACTTTTTACCAATTTAAATGGGAAAGTGACATTAGCCAACATATTAGATCTGTTAAATCCGGCTATCGGTAATCCTACAATTTCGTACCCGGCTTTTGGTACTTTTTCCATTTCCATTTTTCCCAAAGCCCCTACAAAAAGAATTTTTGCATCAGGTTTTTGTGCCTTTATCTCGTTGGCTATGGCCACAGCAGGGAAAATGTGTCCGCCAGTACCGCCGCCCGATATGACAACCTTTAATTCGTTTTTCATGCTTTATCCACATTTTTGGTTACACTTAAAACAATTCCAATGGCTACAGAAGTAAACAATGCTGAGGTACCTCCCATACTAATTAGTGGAAGTGTTTGACCCGTTACTGGGCCTAATCCCACGTTGATAAACATATGTGCAAATGCTTGGAGTACAATACTTAATGTTAGGCCGACACTTAACAAGCCGCCAAATGCCCTTTTAGTATTTTCAATATTCCATACTCCTCGGTACAAAAGCCATAGATATAACCCCATCACTACCATTCCTCCAATTAAGCCCCATTCTTCTATCAAAATAGAATATATGAAATCCGAAAATGCATCTGGAAGAATATTTTTCTGACTACTGTTTCCAGGGCCAATACCAAATATTCCGCCTCTTGCTATGGCAATAAGTGCATAGTTTTTTTGTTCACTTACGCTCCCTTGTTCGCCACCAACAGTGCCATCGCCATCGAGATCTTTGTTGACAAAACTCTCTGTTCGGTCAATTACAGTCTGCACACGTCCAAGTTCTGTCCCCGTGGCTCGTTTTACTATAAGCCCAAGGGTGAGTATACTGGCTAAGCCTAATACTAGCACCAATACCATTCTCACCAAAAAGCGGTTTGGAACACGACCAATCCACATAATAAGAAAGCAGGTGATGCCCAAAATAACTGAAGTGGAAAAACTTGAAATGGATAAAAGGCCAACTATCAAACCTGTCCAAAATATCATAATCCAAAGGTCATTGGCTTTATATTCTATATGCTGTCTCCTTGCCAGCATGGCAGATAGATTGGTAATGAGTACGAGTCTTACAAAATCGGAAGTTTGAAAAGAAAAACCCAGAATAGAAACCCAACGTCTAGCCCCTCCCACACTGATACCAAACATCAAAGTATAGAGTATCAGAAAGGGGGTAAACCACAAAAAAACATGGGCAAGACCAGCATATTGAGTAAAGTCAAACTTGTGAATGACGAATGTGATGGACAGACCAATAAGCAGAAAAAAAGTGTGCTTTATAAGAAAAAACTCTGTGTTTCCATCTGTTTTGCGGTAGGCTAGGGCACTTACCGAGCTGTAGACTACTACAATGCTTATGAGTGACAAAAGCAACAATATCCACCATATCTGCTTGTCGCCTTGCAGATGGTTCTTCAGCTTGAAGGGAATCATCGAAATAGAATTTTATATTTTTAGCACGTAGAAAACTAAATGTTTTCAAAACAAAAATAAATTATTAATTCTGAAAAAATTAGCAATTAATCTAAAATAAATTGATCGGAAAACAAAAAAGGGGAAATCTCGCTTGAATTCCCCTTTTTTAAAAATCATAGAATATTTTTATTTTTTTAGAGCGTCCCTGATTTCCGTTAGCAGGTCTATTTCTGTAGGACCAGTTGGAGGTGCTTCTACAGGTTTCTTTGTTTTGTTATAAGCTTTTACAATTAAAAATAGTACAAAACCTACCGCTACTAGTTTTATGATCGCATTTAGCCATGATCCATATTTAATGGCATTTTCAGCAGTTAGTACTGCACCATCTGAGCCAATTACGGCTTCATCAAGCACATATTTTAGGTTAGAGAAGTCTGCACCACCAATAAAATGGCCAATGAAAGGCATGGCGATATCTGATACGAAACCATTTACCACTCCACCGATGGCTGCTCCCAAGATTACTGCAACTGCTAAATCAATAACATTGCCGGTTAAAATGAAATTTTTGAATTCTTTAAACATGTTTATTTATTTTTAAGGTGAAAAAATACTTTATAATTGGATTCCAAAGCCCAAATTAGCCCCTCCATTAAATTGCCAAGTACTATTATATTTTTTTGCATCAACCTCTGCTTTTGATACCTGATCTCTATCAAAAATTCCTATTAAACCTACATTAAGATTGATGTATTTGTTTAGTTTGGCAGTGGCTATTACGTTCACGTTATGGTCAATCGCTTTTGAAACTGGAGCATAAGCATAAAATGACTGCCATCTTCCTTTGATGTTAAGATTTTTAGTAATGTTTTTGTCATAAGCAGCAACTCCCTGAAAACCAGCCTCAAACAACATTTTTTTTCCTTGCTCCACACCATAAGAGAAAAATGTATCTTTACCTGCTTTGTTCTTGCCTGCTTTTTTAGTGTTTTCAAAAACTTCATCGTCAAACACAAAAGTTTGACGAAGGGTAGCACCTCCAAAAGAGAGCATTAAATGTGGTGTAGCTTTGTATTCGAGACCAAGCCCTTCTGAAAGAAACGCAGGTGCAAAAAGATTAGAGATAACTGGTTTTGCAGTGTTGGCATAGTCGTAGCCCTTTATAAACTGTGAAAGAAGATTTATTCCTGCGTACCAATTTAGTTTTGGATTTATTTTTTTTGCATACTTAGAATCTAGAAACAATCTGTCTATGTTTTTTCTAAACTCTCTTTCTATTTTTCCATTTACTTTTGGTAGGTTATTTAAAAAACCTAACTGTAGTTGGAGGTCATTGGTAAAAACTCCTTTTCCTTTAAAATGCTGAACTTTGTTGTTAAAAACTGCACCTAAGCCAAGGTTATTTACACCACCACCTTGCCACGACTGACTGAAGGCTGACCCGCTAATGTTAGCACCTAACTGTGTGCCTTTTGTCCACCACCCGTATTTCAGAGAATCCTCCATGTTTTTAAGGACTGGTTTCTCTGGTTTTTGTGCAAATAAACCAGATACAAATGAGACGCTGATAAGAACTAGAATTACAAGTTTTTTCATTATTTATGTTTGCATTAAGTGAAAACTTGATTTTTTTGACGGGTTTAGTTGTATAAAGTCACTTTTTCTGATTGTAATACTTTTAAGGGGAAAATAGTCTGTCCACCTTCGGTTTCTAAAACGATACTTGTATTGTCTATTTTCAATATTTTTCCTTTTACGTCAAGTATTTCTATAATCTGCCCTTCCACAAATTTGTTTTTTGAGTAAAACGAGCTTATGATATTTAATAGAATTTCTTTAGAAGCAAAGCCGTAGCCAATCGAAAATGCCAACACCATGCCTCCAATAATGATATTGAAACTAGACTCCAACAATGCGGTATTTATGCCTGCCTGACCAAGGGCCAAAATGACGGTAATGAACAGTAAAAAGAAGAAAACGCCCATCCCGATGAGTTTTCCTGATGCAATGTTAAAAGATTTACAAAGTGCCACCACAAAGTTTCGAGCCAAGTCTGAAAGAAATAAACCCAGTAAGGTCATCACTCCAGCTACCATTACCTTTGGTATGAAATTTACGAGCATCAAAAACATGTTTGAAATTGCCGGAACGCCTAACTTATCTGCTGCAGAAACAGACAAGAAAAGCATTATAAATACATAAACAATCATGGCGATGATGTGACTCAACTTAAAGTCCAGATTGAATTTCTTTATAGCCTCAATTTCTTTTATTTTATCTCCTATTTTATCTATTCCAACTCTTGAAAGCACATTTTTAATTATTATTGATGTAGTTTTTGCTACTATCCAACCCACCAAAAGTATGACGATGGCACTTATCAAATTGGAAGTGAAGGTGCTGAATTGTTCGATTAGTTTTGAAAAAGTATCTATCAGGATATCTTTTAAATTGGGTAGTTTATTCATTTGTAGTTGTTTTTTTTGGTTCAAATTCTTGCAAATACATTAAACTGGCTTTCATAGGCTCACCTACAAACATATTGACTATCGTCATGGCTTCTCTGATAAGCTCTATTTCAGATACAAGCATCTCTTTGAGAGCCTCTGGAGCTTTCAAGTCTTCATCATCAAAGTCTTCCAATAGATTCATTTTTTCCAGAAAAATATCAATTTTAAAACGATTAGTGCAAATATCACCATGTTTTCTAAATACAGTTTTCTGAGTTTTTCTTTACTCCGTAATAACCTCATTTTTACTGCACTTTCAGTAATTTTTAGGGTATCGGCTATCTCCTTGATGCTAAAATCGTCCTGATATTTCATCAAAATCAAAGCCTTTTCGTCACTAGGTATTTTTTCTAGAGTTTTACTCAATTGATTACCATGCATGCTTGAAAGGTCATCGTCGTCGTTTTCATCCATAATGTCATAGTTTCCATCTAAGGCTACCTCGACGTTTTTTTTGTTAACTCTGATTTGATCCATACAGAAGTTGTAAGTTATTGAATACAACCATGTTGAAAACTTTGACGACTCTTTGAAAGTACCAATTTTCACAATCAATTTTAAGAAAATATCATGTGTAAAATCTTCTGCTTTGGCCTGATTATAAACAAACGAATAACATTTTCGATATACTTTATTGGCGTACCTTTCGTAAATCTCCTCAAAATACAGATTCCGCTGGGTATCGACATAAAGGGCAACTAATTCTTCGTCTTTAAGATGCTTTAATTTTGAGTTCTTCAATTTTGACCAATTTTTTTTAAAAAGTAACTTTTGGGTTTAAATGTTAACTCATGGCTTGGGGTTCTGCTTGTTGAAAGCTTACAAATTTAAGTGTTTATTTTTAAAAGTTTTCAATGCCATGGTCAATTGTTGGTCAATGTAGGATAACTATTTGATATTGTGACACTTGAAAAAATTATGTTTGGTAATTGATATAATAAGTTTTGTTATATGTGGATTAAGAGAATATTTTTTTAATTTTTTATGTGTAATATTTCAAAAATAAGGTATGCTTGCATAATATTGTAAAAAATAAAATATTTGAAAGATGACTATAAATGACTATTTTGAGAAACTAACTACTAAAATAAATCCTGCTGACTTAGATGGTATTTTTACTAAAATTAACTTTGACCTAAAGGGAAAAGAAATGAACCTAATAGTAAAGGACGGTGCTATTTCGGTCCACGAAGGTCTTGCTGAAGAGGCAGAGGTGAGCATAACAGCCAAAGAAGAAGATTTACTTTCAATAATAAAAGGGGACACCAACCCAATGATGGCTATGATGATGGGCAAAATAAAAATTTCAAACCCAGCCGCCATGATGAAGTATGCAAAAATTCTAGGTTTGATGTAAGTATATCAGAAAAGTAAAAACCCCAATTTCGTAAAAGAATTGGGGTTTTGTTTTATTATCGAGTTGAATAATTCGGAGCTTCTTTCGTAATCTGAATATCATGAGGATGAGATTCCTTCATGCCAGATGATGTGATTTTTACAAATTTGGCCTCCTGCAATGCAGCAATATTTGCAGCTCCACAATAGCCCATTCCTGCCTTTAATCCTCCAGTCATTTGGTAAATTATTTCTCTAACCAGGCCTTTAAATGGAACTCTACCAACAATACCTTCAGGGACTAATTTTTTTACATCGTCCGTTGCGTCTTGGAAATACCTGTCCTTGGAACCGTCTTCCATAGCCTCTACAGAGCCCATTCCACGGTACGACTTAAACTTCCTTCCCTCAAATATCACTATTTCGCCAGGTGATTCTTCTGTGCCCGCAAACATTGAACCCATCATAATAGTACCTGCTCCTGCTGCGATGGCTTTTACTATGTCTCCTGAAAATCTGATTCCTCCATCGGCTATAACAGGTACTCCGGTGCCTTCTAAGGCCTTGGCACAAAGATAAACTGCTGACAGCTGTGGCATTCCTATACCTGCTATAATACGGGTAGTACAGATACTTCCTGGCCCTACACCTACTTTTACACCGTCAGCACCAGCATCGGCAAGTGCTTTGGCAGCCTCTCCGGTGGCTACATTGCCACACATTACGTCGAGGTTAGGAAACTTAGCTTTAATGCTTTTAAGTGCGTCTATAACACCTTTTGAGTGCCCGTGTGCAGTGTCAATACTTACTACGTCCACACCTGCTTTCACCAGAGCTGTTACTCTTTCTTCAAGGTCTGAAGTTACTCCAACTGCTGCACCAGCTAACAATCTGCCTCGCTTATCTTTGGCTGCATTTGGTTTGTTTTTCTTTTTCAGAATGTCCTTATAAGTAATAAGGCCTACCAATTTATGGTTTGCATCAATTATCGGAAGTTTCTCGATTTTTTTGTGCATCAATATATTTTCTGCATCGTCAAGACTGATGCCCTCGTTGGCAGTAACGAGATTGTTGATGGTCATGATTTCGATTATTGGCAGACCCATATCTGTTTGAAATCTCAAGTCACGGTTGGTTACTATTCCTTTTAAAGTTCCGTTTTCATCGATTACTGGAATTCCGCCAA
This sequence comes from Lacihabitans sp. CCS-44, assembly GCF_024343735.1. Classification (GTDB taxonomy): domain Bacteria; phylum Bacteroidota; class Bacteroidia; order Cytophagales; family Spirosomataceae; genus Leadbetterella. The sequence continues at coordinate 53,512 of NZ_RJUE01000060.1, read as the reverse complement.
CTTTAAATTCTCGCATGATTTTCAGGGCATCCCCTACTACTGCATTGATATTAAGGGTAATGGGGTCACTTATCATTCCGCTTTCAGAGCGTTTTACACGTCTTACTTGATCGGCTTGCTGCTCAATGCTCATGTTTTTGTGAATGATGCCAATGCCACCCTCTTGGGCTATAGCTATGGCCATTTCGTGCTCAGTAACAGTGTCCATCGCTGCAGATATCAATGGAATATTAATTTCGATATTTCTAGTAAGCTTTGTTCTGGTATTGGTGTCTTTGGGAAGCACCTCAGAATAGGCAGGAACAAGGAGTACGTCGTCGTAGGTAAGTGCTTCAAAAAGAAGCTTTGATGAGTCTAACATATGGCAAATAATTCAGTTTTATTATTTGCCATGCAAAGCTATGGAAAATTTATCAATTATCCTCGGATTAAAAAAAGATATCTGTGTAAATTGAAAAAAAAGCTGCTTAATGATAACGAAAATACGAAAAAGACTATTTTTTACAATTAAATGGCATGAAATAGAAGCTTATATTTATAGTCAAAATATCATTGATTATTTACCTCAAAATTTTGGTTTTCTGAGATTGAAATTTTCAATAATGTACGACCTGAACCAATGGCAAAAGCCGTGTTTTGATTTATAAATATTGCTTCATATAGACTAAATGGGAGGTTGAGTTTAGTGTGGTAAACCTTCGGTTTTTGGCCCAAGGTTTCTAAAACTATATTACCATCACATCCTGTAAAAAGAGTATGTTTTTCATTTTTGACTCTGCTCCAGAGTAAGCCTGAATCATTGAAGATTTTTTTGTGGTTTGTGCTATTAATTCTTCCCTTTTTTCCTATCCACCCACCCGTAGCTACAAATTGATTTCCTCCTTCAAATTGTACTTCATGGTAAATGCTGTTGCCCAATTTTTGTTTTTTCACCCAACGGTTATTCTCATATACCATTAAGTTGGTGCGGTTGGGAGAGTACATCAACCCATATATTTTATTATCGTAAGGATTGTTTTTTACACACCAAACCATGTTGAATGTATTGTGGTAAATTCGTTTCCAGGTATTTCCCATATCAGATGATACTAAAACAAAACCATTTGGGATACTTTTTCCTGAGTGGGCAATTTTTGAGTTTCCTCCACTTAAGTAGATGTTTTTTTGAGCATCTACGGTGAGGTTATAGAAGCATGCATTTTCATAATTTTTTACTCTTATGGTTTTCCAAGATTTGGTTTTCAAGTTATGGATAAACAAAGTGCCTTTATCTCCGCTAGCAAGTACGGTTTCATTATCTAGATTTTCAAGTTTGTAAATGTCCAATCCTTCGCTCGGATAAGAAACGTTTTCTATTTTGCCTTCGGCGTCTAATGATTTCAGAATGCCATATTTGCCCCCAATCCAATATTTGTTTTCTACTTTTATGATATCGTAATAGGAAGAATCAGCAAAAGAATTACCCTGCTGCAAAATATCTACTGAAATATCTTGAGCTTTGGCGTAAGTAAAAGTGGTTATAAATGTAATAAGCAGTAAAAATATCTTCAAGGGCTATAGACTTGTTATCGGTTTATAGTATAAATTTCAAAAGGTTCTTTTATAAATGGCAATAATAGTAAAAAATGTTTAAAAACTATTGGGATACCTTTTTCAATTAGTAAAAAACATCGCTTTTATTTTAATTCGAACGAATCGGCATCATCTAAAAAAGGAAATTTAGCCCGAAATTTCTGAAGGTTTTCTAATGATAAATTACTTAAATAGATACCGTTGTTGTCATTTGCATCGGTTATAACTTCTCCAGTATAATCTACAATAAGGGACTGTCCATTATAAAAGAGCCCGTTTCCGTCTTGCCCGATACGGTTAACACCAACTACGTAACACTGATTTTCTATTGCCCGGGCCTTTAGTAGGGTTTTCCACGCCTCTATACGAGCCATAGGCCATGACGCAACGTAAATGAGTAAATCATAATGTGGGGCCACATTTCTGCTCCAAACTGGGAATCTTAAGTCGTAACAAATGAGCGGCTTGATTTTCCAATTTTTATAATCTACAATAATTGCCTCAGACCCTGCAGTGTAAGTTTCGTGTTCTTTTCCATATTTAAACAGATGCTTTTTATCGTAGAAAGTTTGCTCGCCATCTGGTTTTACAAAACAACCTCGGTTAAAACTCATTTCGTTCTCTGAAATGGCTATAGAGCCATAGAAAGCGGTTTGCATTTTATTAGCAAGATTATTCATCCATTGCAGACTTTCCGATGGATTCTTTTCGGCAAAGTGCATAGAAAACCCCGAGTTGAACATCTCAGGTAAGATTATCAAGTCGGGGCTAACTGTAAGTGTATTTATTTTTTCTTCGAAATTCCTAAAATTGGCTTGGGGATTTTCCCAAACTAAATCTGTTTGAATCAGGCAAATATTGAGATTCTGATTCATAGTAGGTTAGGCAAATTTCATTCTATAGTCGGCGTCTACTATCCCTTTCTGAATATTTCCGAGTCTTTTCTTAAGCATTTGCTTTTTCAGCGGAGCCAAATGGTCTGTGAACAGAACACCTTCAATATGGTCATATTCGTGCTGAATTATTCGTGCGGCTAATCCAGAATACTCTTCGGTGTATTCTACAAAATCAGTATCTAAGTATCTGATAACGAGGGTGTCTGGTCTGTAAACATCGGCTCTGATGCCTGGAATACTCAAGCAGCCTTCTTCATAAGCCCACTTTTCTCCTTTTTCCTCCAAAATTTGGGCATTGATGAAAGTCTTTTTGAAGCCTATCAAAGATTGATCTATTTCTTCTTCTGTTTCTGCTCCTTTATTCATGATTTCACCATCAACCACAAATATTCTGTAAGCCAAACCTACTTGTGGGCCGGCCAAACCAACCCCAGACGCAGAATACATGGTTTCAAACATGTCGTCAGACACTTTTTTGACGTCAAATTCTCCTTTCTGAATATCGACACAAACTTTCCTTAATACAGGGGCACCGTATGCTACTATAGGATAAATCATTTTTTTAAATCGTATATTTTGTTGAAAATCTCCTCGATTATCTAATTTTTATTCCTGCCTTATTGAAAACGGGTTGGTTTTGAAAATAGTCTAAATCTGCAGCAACCATTTCTTTAACCAAAGCTGGCAAGTCATATTTCGGTATCCATCCCAGTTTTGTTTGTGACTTTGTAGGGTCGCCTATGAGTAACTCCACTTCTGTTGGTCTATAATATTTTGGGTCTACCGCAAGCACTCTCTTGCCAATTTCCAATTGGAAGTCTGGATTTGAGCAACTTACCACAAAAGCTTCTTCTTTATCTTCAGAGCCTTTGAATTCTAGTGAAATTCCTACTTCTCCGAAAGCCATTTTTACAAAATCTCTTACAGTAGTAGTGATTCCCGTAGCAATTACGTAATCTTCAGCCGCATCTTGTTGTAGAATTAGCCACATTGCCTCAATATAATCTTTAGCATGACCCCAGTCTCTTTTAGCGTCAAGATTGCCCAAAAACAGACACTCTTCTTGCCCCAAGGCTATTTGTGATACCGCTCTAGTGATTTTTCTAGTTACGAAAGTTTCACCTCTTAGAGGTGACTCATGGTTGAAAAGAATACCATTACAAGCATACATGTTGTAAGCTTCGCGGTAGTTCACCGTAATCCAATAGCCATAAAGTTTGGCTACAGCGTAAGGAGATCTTGGGTAAAAAGGGGTAGTTTCTGACTGTGGCACTTCTTGTACTAAACCGTAAAGTTCTGATGTAGATGCTTGATATATTCTACACGTTTCAATTAAGCCCAAAAGTCTTACGGCTTCCAAGATTCGTAAAGTACCGATTCCGTCCACATTGGCAGTGTATTCTGGCTCGTCAAAACTCACTTTTACGTGCGACATCGCACCAAGATTATAGATTTCGTCAGGCTTTACTTCCTGAATGATTCGGATGATGTTGGTAGAATCACTTAAGTCGCCGTAGTGAAGTATGAATTTTACGTTTGACTCATGTAAATCCTTATAGAGATGATCTATTCGATCGGTGTTGAATAAAGACGCTCTTCTTTTTATTCCATGAACTTCGTAGCCTTTTTGTAGAAGAAATTCTGCCAAATAGGCTCCGTCTTGACCTGTTACACCAGTTATGAGTGCTTTTTTCATTTAATTTCGAGTGCTTTTTTTATGTTTATTTTATCGCTTATTATTCTTACTGTACTAAATTTTGTTTTTAAGTTAACTTGGTATCTTGCGGCTTCGTCCATACTTACAAAGTCACCAACTTTGATTTTATAGGTAGGCTGGCTGTAAGATTCATAAAGTTCTAGCTCCGAAAAATTTCTATATAGATAACTTTTAGCTAACTCAAAATCGGCTTTGTTGTTTCCCGAAAAAACTTGAATTCTGTATCCTTTGCCATCAGCTAGTTTTTTGTTTGTTTCTTTAATGTGAACTAACATTGCCTCTACTGCATCATTCTCGTTTTTTAGCGGTGAGGTGGCTTTGTCTGAAGTTGTCTGGGTTTTTGGCAACTCCGTTTTTTCGACATTTGCTGATTGTGGTGTTTCGTATTTTGGTCTAAAAACTGATAAATCCTCAGAATATTCTGTAATTTTCTCGCTGTTTTTGTTTTCTTTGGAAGGGCTAAGTTTACTCACGCATGAGCCTAAGAACCAAAGAAAACTCAAGAAAAGCAGGTGTTTCTTCATAATTATCAATTATCTAGATACAAAATTAACAATTTAGTCTTGAAATGAGTGTATATGTACAATAAAAAAGACATTCGGGAGTCCCAAATGCCTTTCCAAGACGAAAATACTTTAACCTATGATAAATCACCTTAGTATTAAGGGTGATGCTTTAAATCGCACTTAAGTTGCAAATATAAAAAATATTGTTTAATAAAAAAATTTAACTATTAACAAATTTTATTTTGCGGAAATATACCTTTCAAAAAACTCATAAATTCTCAAAATTCTGTCTATTCTTTGGCGAACGTTGCCTGTTCTTGAAAGTTCATGAGTACCGCCTGGCATTCTTACATATTCTACATCTTTGCCAAGGTATTTGAGGCTTTTAAACATCATTTCTGACTGAATCACACCCGTTCTGAGGTCGTTTTCTCCATGTTTTATGAGAAGTGGAGTTTTTATTTTGTCTACAAATGTGTAAGGAGAATTAGCGTCAATTTTGGTTTTTGCTTCGTCGTCCCATGGCAAACCGAAGTAGTTTGGTGTAAGTCGCCAAGCGTTGCCTTCCCCCATAAATGTGGTCAAGTCATACACTCCTCTTTGAGCAAATGCGGCTTTGAATCGGTGGTCATGAGCTACTATCCAAGCGGTCAAGTATCCAGCATAAGATCCTCCAGTTATTACTTGTTTTGAGGTATCAACCCAAGATTCTTTCGCTGCAATATTACAAGCTCCCAGTGCATCTTCCTGTGGACCAGTGCCCCAGTCTCGATAGTTTGAAAACTGAAAATCCTTTCCGTATCCTCCAGATCCTCTTTGGTTGGGGAAAACCACACCATAGCCTTGTGCGGCAAAATACTGCAACTCATGCCACATAGAGGCTTCTCCGGGTCCCCACATGGCAGTTGGCCCACCATGCATTTGTAGCAGAAGCGGATATTTTTTACCTACTTCAAAGTCGATAGGCTTCATTATCCAGAATTCTATTTCTTGACCAGCCGAGTTTTTGAAAGTTCGTTTTTCGGGAAAGCTCAGTTTTTTGTTTTTTACCCAAGGCGTGTTTATATCGCTTACTTTGGTCTGATTTTTAAAACTCAAATCAGAAATATAAATTTCATGAGGATTAGAAACATCGTTTTTTGCAAAAATCGTTTTGCTCGAACTTAAAATTTCTAATGCACCGATTCCCGACTCAAAATCCGTCAGTCTTTCAACTTTTTCAGACGCCAAATCAAGTTTGAAAACTGGCACACCGCCATTAGAACTTGCAGCAAAAAATAAACTTTTCTCGTCCTGATTCCATTCTATGTCATTGGGATTTCTATCAAAAGTTATCTCTTTGAAACCCGTTCCGTCTGTGTTTAATAAGCAAAGTTGCCCATGCGACATCACATTAGCGGTGTTCATTACAGCAGCTATTTTACCTCCGTTTGGAGATAAACTGAGTCCTCCGAAACTTCTTCCGTCTTTTTCTAAAACTGTGGTTTGTTTTAATGTCGCCAAATCAATAGAGATGATTTTGTTCTCTTGCTCGCGATCAGGATGTTGATTGGCGTCTTTTGCAGTGGTAGCGAATATTTTTTTGCTATCAGGTGCATAGTTGGCGTTTTGAAACGACCAATAACCCGATGTAACGGCTCGGGCTTTAGCGTTTTCGGCAATTTCGATTTCAAATAAATGATTGAAACGCATTTCAGGCTCCACCGTGGACTCGCCTTGGAAATTCAGACGATTGAGGACTTTGGCTTTTTTGTCTACCACGTCTTTGTTGAGATAAGCCCTTATTTCTTCAATATTCCCATCAGGATTGGCTTTTACGCCTTTCTTTTCGACCAAAAAACTATTGGAGCTAAAGCCAGGTTTTTCGAAAGACCAAACTGGTAGTTCTTTTTTTGCATTAAAAATAGAGTCGGTCAGGATTTCATTCAAACTCAGGCTTGAGGCAAACAGAATCTTTGTGCCGTCAGGACTAAACTGCGGCGAGGCTGCTCCATATTTTGTACTGGTCAGCTGCCAAGGTTCTCCACCTTCTAGCGGCAAAATGAAAATTTGTGATTTATCTTTTACTGTCCGGGTAAATGCCACCGTTTTGCCATCTGGAGAAAGAGCGGGCTGAGAGGCTCCCTCATTCCCTCTTGTCAGGGCGATGTGTTTTTGCGGATTTTGAAGATTTATCAGATACAGGTTCGTCACATAATCGTACTCCAGAGGCTTGTCTGGTGTGGCTTCGATGGTTTTTAGGGCATAAATGGCCTTCTCATTGTTGCTGACAATCGCCACCACGTTTTTGATTTTGGTGAGGTCTGTTACTTGAATTTTCTCTTTTTGAGCAAAAGAAAAATGGCTAATTAGGATTAGAAATAGAATTTTTCGCATCGTTTTTTTGTATTGTTGATTAAGATGATTGCGAAATTTAGTAAAAAATATGAATATTAAAATAGATATTGTTTCGGATGTGGCTTGTCCGTGGTGTTATGTGGGTAAAAGTCGCTTAGAAAAAGCATTGGCCATGGTGCCAGAAATCAACGCAGACATCACTTGGCAGCCTTTTCAGCTTGACCCAACTGTGCCAAAAGAGGGCAGAGATTTGAAGCCTTATTATGAGGCGAAGTTTGGAAGTGCAGAAAAAGTACAGCAGATTTTTGAGCACATGGAAAGCGTGGGCGATGCAGAAGGAATAGCGTTTGACTTCAGTAAAATGGAGCGAACTATGAATACCCTGCCACTGCATGTGCTGATGCTCGAAGCCGAAAAAGAAGGATTCAAGGCCAAACTAAAAGAGCGTTTTTTCAAAGCTTATTTTGAAGAAGCTACGGATTTAAGCAAGACCGAAAATGTAATAAAAATCATGGCAGAGTTTGGCTGGAGTGCTGAAAAAGTAAATGAGATATTGACAAACACCGAAATGCTAGAAGAGGTAAAAGCCAAAATTTCATATTTTCAGTCGAGAGGAGTGAGTGCGGTTCCGTTCTTTATTTTCAACGAAAAATATGGTATCAGCGGAGCTCAGTCGCCACAAGTGTTGGCCGACACATTGCGTCAGATACAACAAGAAATGACGACAGAAACTGCAGTAATAGCTGGCGAGAGTTGTGATGTGGAAAGTGGAGAATGTTTGTGAGAAAATAATTGTACAACAATTTGTACAATTGAAATTGTTTCATATTTTTGCTTCTTAAATTTTTAATAAATGTTGACCATCAATTATTCTAGTTTCAGGCAAGATTTAAAGGCTTTTTTAGACAAAGTAAATTTAAGTCATTCTCCACTGATTGTAACTCGTGCGAAAGGCGAAGACGTTGTGGTTATGTCTAAGGCAGACTTTGATAGTATGGAAGAGACTTTTTATCTTTTAAAAAGTCCAAAAAATGCAGAACGTCTTTTACGGAGCATTGCTCAACTCGAACAAGGAAAGTTTTCGGAACGTGAGCTTATCGAAGAATGAAAAAGCTTTTTTCAGACGATGCTTGGGAAGACTACTTGCACTGGCAATCTACCGACAAAGCCGTATTAAAGAAAATAAATAGTCTGATAAAAGAAATTGAACGTACACCTTTTGAGGGAAGTGGTAAACCTGAGCCGCTTAAACATAATTTGGCAGGTTGGTGGTCGAGGCGAATCAATTTAGAACACCGTTTGGTATATAAAATTGAAAATGACGCTGTTGTAATTTCTCAATGCCGGTTTCATTATTGATACAGGAGATTTGGAGGCTTTTTCCACTCAGTTTAATAACAACCTACCAATCCTCCGCCCGCGGATCCATCTTCAAGCCGCATTTCCGCATGCTGAGTACTTCTATAGATGGAAAACTGAATTCTTCTACTACTTTGCCTTCTATAAAATATACGCCTTTGCCTCTGAATGGATACCGCTCAATATTTTGTGGGAAATGCGTGGTGTCGAAAAACTCGCCTTCATGGTCTAAAAAATAGCCGAAGGCCATGTTTTTGTGGTTCTTGGTATGTATAGATTTATAGTTGACCAAGTAACCGTATATTTTTACATACTTGCCCACCAAAGAACCAAGATGTGCGGCCGTGAGTCGGCTTAATGGCCTCTCCGAAATCATCTTGAAGGGAGATTCTAGTGGAAAGCCAAGCAACTCTAATTCGTCATACTGGTCTTCTAGCCGATGACTTACGAGCTGTGGAAGCACAAAAGATTGCTCTTCAAACTCAAAAAGGGCAGGTGTGGTGGCTGGTACACGAGCCGATTTATTATAAAAAAAATGAGCCTCCCAAAGAAGTTCTTTCTTCGAACTCCCAAACGACCGAAAAGCACCTATTCGGATGAGGATAATGAGCTGTTCTAAACCGATGTGTACCCGATGTAGAAAATTTTGAAAACTCATAAAGTCTCCATTCACACGGCGATTTTCTAGCATTTCTTCTATCATCTTGTCTTGCAGACCTTGTATGTGTATCCAGCCCAACCAGATGGTTATCCCTTTTATGTGTGTGAGATGAATGCTTTTGTTAATGTCTGGGGCTTCTATTTCAGCTCCACAGCGGCGGGCTTCGTGTACGTACATTTCGGTGTTGTAGAAGCCCCCGAAGTTGTTGATTACCGCCACCATAAATTCTCTTGGATAATTTACTTTGAGATATAAACTCTGATAACTTTCTACGGCAAAACTCGCCGAGTGAGCCTTGCAGAAAGAAAATCCTGAAAAGCTCTCTATCTGTCGCCACACTTCTTTTGCGAGCTCATCAGAGTAGTTTCTCTCTTTACAGTTGGCATACCATTTTTGTACAATATCTTCAAATTCTTTTTTTGATCTGGATTTGCCTGACATGCCTCTTCTGAGTACGTCGGCTTCGCCTAGCGTAAGTCCTGCAAAATGGTGAGCTACCTTGATGACGTCTTCTTGATAAACCATCACGCCGTAAGTGTCTTCAAGAAGGTCTTTCATTATAGGATGTACATACTGAGTAGAATCGGGATTGTGATGCCGCTTGATGTATTCGGTCATCATTCCGCTAGAAGACACCCCAGGCCTTATGATAGAACTGGCCGCCACGAGCGTCAGATAATTGTCGCATTTGAGCTTCCATATCAGTTGCCGCATGGCGGGCGATTCTACATAAAACGCCCCCATAGTTTCATGGCTTACGAGCTGCCGTTTGATTTCGGGGTCGTCCTTAAAATCCTGTATGGCGTGAATGTCGATGTTGACGTTGTAATTTTCTTTTACAATATCTACACAGGTTTTGATGTGTCCAAGGCCACGCTGCGAAAGCACATCAAATTTATTGAAAGAGATGTCCTCAGCGGTGTACATGTCAAACTGAGAAATAGGATATCCCTTGGGCATAGGTTGCAGTGCGGTATAGTGTGACATCGGTTCTTCACTGATTAAAATTCCGCCAGCGTGGATGGACAAATGCTCGGGAAAACCGACCATCATGGGTGCATATTTAAGAATGTATTGGGTGTGTTCGTTGCGGTGAATGGCCGCTGGATTATCCACCAATTCATCTATTTCAGGCTTTGGAAGACCAAATACTTTTCCAAGCTCTCGATAGATAGAGCGACCCTTAAATTTGTTGCAAGTAGCCATCAGAGCTACGTGTTCTTTTCCGTAGCGTTTAAAAACATAGTCTATGATTTCGTTGCGTTCGTCCCACGAAAAATCTATGTCGAAGTCGGGTGGAGAAGTACGATGAAGATTGATGAACCGCTCGAAATACAAGTCTAATTCTATGGGATCCACATCCGTAATTCCCATGCAATAAGCCACTATACTGTTGGCTCCAGAGCCACGTCCAACATGATAATATTTGCGTGAACGAGCATATTGAATGATATCCCAAGTGATTAGATAATAAGATGCAAATTTCATCTTATGTATAACCCCGAGTTCTTCGTCTACACGCTTAATGGCTTCTTTATCGTCTCTCCCATACCGATACGGAATGCCATCGTAGGCGAGTTTTCGAAGCAATTCGAGGTCGTCTGCTTCAGAGCAAGCAAATACTTTTTTGTTTTTTGGAGTTTTAAATTCAAACTCAAACCCACATTTTCCAAGAAGTTCTTCGGCGTTTTTTATGAGGTCAGGATAATGATCAAACAGACATTGAAGTTGCTCAGGAGACACAAAAGTTTCGTGAGCAGTGGCGTGGCTTGTAGGCGAAAGCCTGCTTAGTAAGACGTTGTGGTCGATGGCTCGCAGCAGGCGGTGTACGTTGTAATTTGAGCGGTCCAGAAAAGTAACCGGCTGCCAAAGAACGAACTTGTTTTGGTCCACTTTTGATCGGTAACGAAAGAGTTTGTTGAACTCCCAGTGGCGGACACCGATGTATTCGTTGGGTTGAAGTTTTTGGGTGCTGTCGAGGGTTTCGAGAGGATAGATGACATAAACATGGTTAAATTTTGGTGCTAGAATAGGAAAGGCGGTTTCGGCCAACAAATGTGCAGTGAGGTGCTGATTGATTTCAATGTATCCTGCATGGTTTTGTGCCAAACAGATATAACAGAGGTCATCGCCATTGCGAAATTCTACGCCTACTACTGGTGTGATCTGGTGGTTTTTACAATGCCTCACAAACTCAAATACGCCTGAAATGAGATTGATGTCGGTCAGTGCCAATCGTGTCATACCAAGTTTCTCAGCATGTTCTACCAAGTCTTCAGGCGGAATAGTGCCATAACGCATGGAATAGTAAGAATGGCAATTGAGATACATTTTCGAGGTCGCACATTTGTTGAGTACAAATCTGGTGAAAATATTGGCAGTGTGTTGCCGTGAAATTTAGCATCGAGAGTTTTGTTGTGTTTTGAAGAGAAGCAATCGATAAAACTTTAATCCAATCGAAGATAGTTTCAGTCAGTGATTTGAGATAAAATACTAAAAAAAGATTCCCAATCTCTAAAAATTGGGAATCTCCATTTAACAATAATACTTTAATCTATTACTTCCCCATCTCTCCATTCACCTTCCTCCAAATACCTAAAGAATTTTCGTTCTGAAGTTCAACTGGGAGTAAAGTGTCTGGCATATCTTGATAACAAACTGGCCTTGTAAATCTGGTAATTGACATGGTACCAACCGACGTGCTGCGGCTGTCTGTAGTAGCTGGATACGGCCCACCGTGTACCATGGCGTGCGTAACCTCCACACCCGTCGGGAATCCGTTGATGATCAATCTACCAACTTTTTGTTCCAAGAGTTCCAATAAATCTGTATAGTCGGCTAACTCTTCTGGTGAGCCAAAAACTGTTGCAGTTAGGTGTCCCGAAAGATTACGAGCTACCTCCATTATTTCTTCTCTGCTGCTAGCTTCTACTACCAAGCTCGATGGGCCAAAAACTTCTTCTTTTAAGATTTCACTATCTTTAAATGTTTGATAATCAGCCTTAAATATTACTGGTAGGGCTGAGGTAAAACCTTCTGGTTTTTTGCCAAAACTAATTACTTTGGCGTATTTCTCAAATTCTTCAATACCCTTGTGATACACCGACTGTATGCCTTTGTTGAGCATTACGCCACCATTCGATTCCGCCGAAACGCTCTCTAGTTTTTCTACAAAGGCATCATCCTTTTCTATAACCAAAAGACCAGGATTGGTACAAAACTGCCCAACGCCCATCGTTACCGAATTCATATAAGCCTGAGCTAAAGTGTCCCCTTTTTCTTTCAGTGTTTTTGGTAAAATAAATACCGGATTGGTACTCCCCATTTCGGCATAAACTGGGATAGGCTCTGGCCTTGAAGCAGCGGCATCGAAAAGCGATTTTCCTCCTCTTAATGAACCCGTAAAACCGATGGCTTTTATCAATGGATGTTTTACCAAGGCTTGGCCAATTTCTATGGTATCATCAAAAACCAAAGAGAAAACACCATCTGGCATGCCTGTTTTTTGAGCAGCGGCCAAAATCGCTCTACCTACTAACTCTGACGTGCCTAAATGCGAAGGATGACCTTTAAAAACAACTGGACAACCTGCGGCCATTGCCGAGACGGTATCGCCACCTGCTACTGAAAATGCCAAAGGGAAATTACTTGCTCCAAATATTCCGACTGGCCCCAATGGAAGCTCCATTGCCCTAAGGTCAACTTTTGGTAATGGTTGACGGTCAGGTTGAGCGGTGTCAATGATGGCATTTACCCATGAGCCTTCTTTTAACAATCCTGCAAACAACCTTAGTTGTCCACAAGTTCTGCCTCTTTCACCTTGTGCTCTGCCGAGTGGCAGGCCGCTTTCGGCTATGTATCTTTCTGTTAAAGTATCGCCCAACGCTTCTATTTCTAAGGCTATGGCTTCAAGAAAAGTGGCTTTTTCGACTCCTGATTTTTTTCTATAAACAGCAAAAGCTGTGTTGGCTTTGTGGATTGCCAAGTCCAATTCGCTAGGCGTGGCTTTAAAAAACAATGGCCCTATCGGCTCGCCCGAGGCCGGATTGATGGCCTGAATTCCGACTGTTCCTTCTGAAGATTCTGTGAATCCGATTAAATTTTTTCCTAATACTTGCATTTATTCTACTGTATTTATGAGCGTTCCTATGTTGTCTATGCTTATTTTTACCACATCGCCACTGATCATAGTGAAGTCGTCTGGCGGTACTGTTCCTGTCCCTGTCATCAAGAAAACGCCTTGGGGAAAGCTACACTCTCTCGTAAGATATTCAACCAATTCGGGCAGTTCACGTTTCATTTGTGAAAGCTGCGTTTTACCATCAAAGACGACCTTTTCTCCACGATGTATGGCCACCGAAATGTCCGTGTCTTTACTAATTGGATTTTCCAAAACTAAAATACACGGCCCAATAGCAGCACTTTTGTCGTAGCTTTTGGCTTGTGGTAGATACAAAGGATTTTCACCTTCTATATCCCTAGAACTCACGTCGTTGCCTATGGTGTAGCCTGCTATTTGGTTTTGGTTATTCACAAAAAGGGTCAGCTCTGGCTCTGGAACGTTCCATTTGGAGTCTTTACGGATTCTGATGTCTTGCAAATGCCCAACTGTACGAGCAGCAGTGGCTTTAAAAAATATCTCTGGTCGCTCTGCATCATAAACTCTGTCGTAGAAATCACCGCCACCGGCATCTTTGGACTCTTCCATTCTGGCAGTTTTGCTTCTGAGATAAGTAACACCCGAAGCCCAAATTTCCTGAGAAACGATGGGTGCTAGAATGGTGCTTTCGTCTAAGGAAGCCGCACTTTCTGAGGTATTTATTTTGTTGTTCAAAAACGCAAACAATTCAGGTTGATTGATGAGCTCATCCCAACCTAAATCATTAATTTTGAAAAACTTTGAATCTTTTTCGGCAATTATGCCTTGGGTAGTTTTGTATATTTTCACTGGTTGAATTTTTGGGCAATTTACTAATTTTTTGATTATTCGAAACACTTAAACGCAACATTGTGTTTACAAATAAATGCAAATCATTAGAATGCCGCAAATTATCAATATTCCACTTGTAGACGACAACGACAATATTATAGGTCATGCCGAAAAACTGGAAGTTCACCTGAAAGGATTATTACATCGGGCGTTTTCGATATTGGTTTTTAATGAAAAAAACGAGATTTTGATTCATCAGCGAGCTTTTGAGAAATATCACTCGCCGGGACTTTGGACCAATACCTGCTGTGGGCATCCCAACGAAGGAGAAACCATGGAAGCTGCCGTTCACCGCAGACTACAAGAAGAAATGGGATTTGATTGCGACCTTTCTCACAAATTTACCTTTCGCTACAAAGCCGAGTTTGACAATGGCCTTACTGAGAATGAAATTGACCATGTTTATATAGGTACTTTCAATGATACTTTTACTGTAAATCCTGAAGAAGTAGCCGATTATAAGTGGATTTCAATTGAAGAAACCAAAGAATTGATTCTTCAAAATCCTGATGATTTTACAGTTTGGTTTAAGGAAATTATGAATCGTGAAGCTGAATTATTGGCTTGAATTATTCCTTCAAAAACGCCTTTACTCCATACAAAGGATAACTCTTTATTTGTTGATACTCTGAGTAGTTTTCTAACGAAAAACGGTAACCGAAAGGCGTATTTTTCTCAGTCAAAAACTGCCTAAGACTCTGCATACTGCCTTTTCCTGACGATTTAACTTCTATCGGCAAAATTTCTGAGCCTTTCTGAATCACATAATCGAGTTCGGCATTGGCATTGGGGTTTTCACGGTGCCAATAGTATAGGTTTTGGGTTTGAAAAGGAGAGTTGTTTTTTAAATACTCTAATGCCCAAAATTGCTCAGCAATCGCTCCCTTGTTTATCAGAGAAGTATCTGTGTCGAACAAAAAGTCTGAAATATTGAGACCTAAAATCCGCTGAAAAATACCTGTATCGTATAAAATCATTTTGCGTTTTTTGGGATTTATTTCCGCTCCTAACGGAATGCCGTTGGCTGAGGTGTGCGTCACTGGATACACCAACCCAGCTTCTATAAGCAGTTCCAAGGTTTCTTTCGCCTGTCCATGATTGATGTTTTGGCCTACTTTTGAATATACAAACTTACCTCCACTTTGGCTGATTACCGAATCAAAAATTTCAGAAATTCTAGCCGCAGGCACACGTTTTTTGTACTTCACAAAATCTGCTTTGATAGACACTATTAAATCATCTAAAACTTGTTGTGCTGAAAGTAATGATTGATTTTTGGTATATGCACTAACGGCCTCTGGCATACCACCAACCAAAAGATAAACTTTAAGAAAATCATTTAACTTTTGATGAATAGCGGCTTGTAAAGGGTTGTCGATATTTGCCGAGTTTTTCGCTTTTGCTAATTTGTCTTCGCCCAAAGCATCTAAAAACTCATCAAACGAAAACGGGTACATGAAAAGTGATTTTATTCTGCCCACCCCAAAAGTCGGGAGTTCTGTTAAAGCGAATTCAAGCAACGACCCTGCCGCAACCAAATGTAATTCAGGCATTTTTTCATAAAAAAACCTCAGTGAAGCCAACGCCCGTGGACATGCTTGAATTTCATCAAAAAACAAAAGCGTTTTCTGGGGAATAATTTCTTGATTCAAAAAAACAGAGAGGTTCTGAATCAAAAATTGAGGGTTTAAATCTCCCTCAAACAATTCAATTAGGCCTGGATTTTCTTCAAAGTTTATCTCAACATAATTGTCAAAATGCTGAGCCAAATTCTTCACAGCAGATGACTTGCCAACTTGACGAGCACCTCGAAGCAAAAGTGGCTTCCTTTCTGCTGAGCTTCTCCATTCATCTAAATAGCTATCTATAAGCCTATTGAAGTACATGTTTTCATTTTTAGTACCCAAAAATAATACATATTTTTCATTTATAGTACCCAGAAAATAAATTATTTTTCATTTTTAGTACCCGAAAAATCTTCTCTTTTTGCATTTTTAGTACCCGAAAGCGTTTTTTGACATAAAAAAAGACCAAAACTTTCACGATTTTGGTCTCAAATTTTAAAAGTATTTTACCCGATTTTCACCGAAGTCATGGTCAGCGAACCCGCAATGGCTTTGTCGTTGAAAAACTCGATTTTGTCTTTCTCATCTTGCAGCCCAAGTGTGTAAAGCAATGGGTAATAATGGTCTGGCGTAGGAATGGCCAAATGAGCATCTTTGTGCAAAGTTTTATAATCCCAAAGTGGTTTATGGTTTTTGTCTGAAATCAGTTTCTTAAACAATTCATTCATTTCTATCGCCCAATCAAAGCCATACTCTACGTTGAAACCCTTGGCGGGGTCAGCCCCACGAGGAATGCTTATCATTCTGAGATTGTGCACCATATTGCCGCTGCCCAATATCAACACGCCTTTGTTGCGAAGAGTGGCCAATTGCTTGCCCAGTTCATAGTGATATTCCCCTGATTTGTAGAAATCTACGCTCAATTGTATCATCGGGATGTTGGCCAATGGATACATTTGTTTTACTATACTCCAGCTGCCGTGGTCAAATCCCCAGTCGTGGTCGAGGCCAACCTCGGTGTTTTTTATCAAATTTTTGGTTTCGCTGGCCAATGTCGGAAAACCCGGTGCCGGATATTTTACATCGAAAAGTGCCTGAGGAAATCCACCGAAATCATGAATGGTTTCGAGTTGAGGGGCAGCTGTAACGAACGTTCCACGAGTTAGCCAGTGTGCCGAAATACACAAAACCGCTACAGGTGTAGGTATGTTTTTGGCTATTTTTTGCCATTTTTGGGTAAATTCGTTGTTTTCGATGGCGTTCATGGGGCTGCCATGGCCCACAAAAAGCACTGGCATTTTTTGGCCAGTTTCGGGTAAACTATCTGCTATGTTTTTTAATGAACTAAGTGTTGCCATTGCTGTAATGCCTGCTGAGGCTTTTATGAAATTTCTTCTTTTCATTTTGAATATTAATTATACCGTTAGGTCGGAAAGACACTAAGATTTATTTTTCAGAATCTTTTAAATTTCGTTTAGACTTTAAAAAATATTCAGAAAAGTGTAAAACCTAAGAGCTGAATCTGTTGATATACAGAATATTGCTCGATACACTTTCATCTATAAAATGCCTTTAAGATTATTAAAGTTCAAAGAAAGTAGAATATTTTCAATTACATTATATGTAGTTACATATTTTAGCTTCTATTCAAAAAATCACCTAGAGGCTTTAATGTTTCGAAGACTTTAGCAGCGGTTTCTACAAAATTTGGTTTAGCGAGTTCTGTGTCTGAAACTTTGTGGGTTGCCAGAAAACTCTTCATTTTCAGAAGCTCAATGAACTGGTGATCTTCTGGATATCCTTTCGGCATTCGGGCCAATTTATCACCTTCTATTTCCCCAAATGTTTTTTTGAAGTCTGGATTTTCAAGAATTTTCACCAAATCGGCACCGTTGTAATCGATTTCTTGTCTGATGCCTTTGAGCCAGTCTCCTTGTGGCAAATACGCACCGCCCGCCAACATGCTGTCGCCTGGCTCAATGTGTATGTAATAGCCAGAGCGAGTGTGAATTTCTGATTTTTTCGGGGCAATAGAAATATGTGCTCCAAAATGCGACTTGTACGGAGATTTGTCTTTAGAGAATCTTACATCTCTGTAAATTCTAAAAATGCATTCTTTGGCTTTTAGGTGACCAATACTTGGGTCGAAGATGGCTATTTGAGCAAAAAGTTCTGTTATGAAAGTTTCAAATTCAGCTTTGGCAATTTCGTATCTGCCTTTGTTGGCCGTAAACCATTCTTTGTTGTTATTGGCTTTCAGGTCTTTTAAAAAAGCCAACAGTTCGTTCGAGATTCCCATTGATTTCTATTTTAAAGCGTTTATGATTTTTTCGTTTACTTCCAAGGCCGTTCCATGTCGTATCCCCTTCGGAAAAACCACTTGGTCTGAAACGTCCTCCCAAGTCTTCATGTCTTTGGAGCGAACGCAGCCGTATTTATGGTCACGATATTTATCAAAATATACATAAATATATTCCCCAATTTTCAAAGTTGTAGGCCCCTCTGCCCAATAATCACCCGTGATTTTTTCTGAGACTTTGGTCTCATAAGGCCCTTCGGCATTTTTGCAGGTGCTGAGCCTCAGGTTCTTCTCTGGCGGATTTGGGTTTTCGTTTTTCAGCACCATCCAAAATTTCCTTTTGTGCTTAATCAATGTGGCGTCTATCACGCTGAAATCGGGATTAAAGAACATTTTGGTCGCACTAAATGTCTTAAAATCTTTGGTTTTGGTATAATACATACGGTGATTGAGCCCTTTTTCTTTTTCAGAATCTGCAATGTCAGAATGCCTCCCGGGAATGGTGGTGGCCCAAAATATCAAATATTGTTTTCGTTTTTTGTCATAAAAAACCTCAGGAGCCCATGAGTTTTTGGCTGTTGGTTCGTGTATCATCACAGGAATCGCTATCTGTGGCGACCAATTTACAAAATCTTCCGTATTGGCATACGCAATTATTTGGTCATTCCAGCCGCTCGTCCAAACCATGTGGAATTTGCCGTCTGGACCCTTGATTACGCATGGGTCACGCATGAGTTTGTCTTTGCCGGTTTCAGGTTTAAGAAAAGATTTGCCGTTGCCCACAGCTTCCCATTTTAGCCCGTTCGTACTATGTGCCAAATGCAAACCATCTTCGCCATTTCCGATGAAATAGGTAAAAATGTAGTGATTTTGGGCAACGGTATTTTGAGAAAACAAAAAACAAATGGCTATAACTTTTAAAATTTTTAACATTGAGTCAAATCTTTAGGATAGTTTCTAATTTTCAAAAAACACTTTCGTTTCAAAACCTGTTTCACTTTTAAAGTACTCCCTAAACCTTCGCCGTTCTTCTGGATTTAATGTGTTGGTCTCAATAACAAACTTCGTGTATTCTGTTTTAACGAAAATTTCGTTTCCTTCAATTTCAACATAATTAATGTCTTTTAACTTTATAGTTTTTGTCCAAAAAAAGTATTTGTATAGAATTAAGGCCTCACCATCAATTTTTGCAAATGGAAAATAAATAATATTGAACACGTTAAAACAGGCAACTAAGATAATGATTACATAAAAAACTAAAAATGTAAGGTCTGTATTTGACTTGGCTTTGAGAATTGTTATTACTAATAGTACTAAAACCCAAGTAATGGAGCGGAGTATGTATTTGATGTCATTTTTGAATATAAGTGGCATAAGGGAATAGCTGAATTTCATGCAATTTAAAAAGTATATTCCAATGAAAAAAGCAGGAACATTTGAACTGCGATTATCAGAACCATCTTTTATTATGGGCCTATTTATTTGAAGCGAAATACTAAAATTTTAAAGTGTGGTCATTTCCATCGGCCCTCATTTCCTTACAGCGAGAACTTATGTGTGCCGTAAATCCTCGAATCGGTAAGATGAACAATCGCTAAGTATTTAGTCTGACGATTAAGCACAGTAAGATTTTAGCACAAGGCCTAATAATTAAAAAAACCAACTGGGCTTTAGCCAAAACACAAAAGCTTCAACATTTCGACTAAAGTCAAAAAGGAATTACTTTTATCATCCACAGGCTAAAGCCAATAGGAATTGAGACCTTTAACTTGAAAAATGACAATTGATTAAGAAGACAAATTAGGCTTTAGCTAAAACATTTCGGCAGATACATTTGTGTTTTTTAAGTTTTTTTAGGGTCTATACTTAAGTTTTTAAAGCTTACAAAACGTCTTTGTGCGAAACCCTTAGTACACGCATGCTAAAGAAAATTCCTACCACATCAAGTTTCTGAAAAATACCCTTCAGAGCTAAACTCCCAAATTATAGTTTTGATGAATCATTTCTAAATCCTTCTTCAAGTCTTGAAAACAAGTCAAACAATTGTTTATCACCAGATCCATTTCCAATAGGATAGGTAGTGGAATTTAAATGCTTTTCTATCAATACTTTAGAAGCATTGAAGTTTACTTCTGAGTGAAAATAAAATCTCCAATTGTTAAAAGAAGATTCAGGATTTGGACGAACACCATATTGTGTTATTTCTATGGGGCTGGGTAATGTTTTGGCATCAATCTTAAAGATTTTCTTATCTACAGCTAATTGAAAATATAGCTTATAATAAGTTAAATGATTTAAAATTCGACTTTTGATTTGATCATTATTCTCGTTTTTTGTTGCCTGAATTCTCCATTTATTATTTTCTATTAAAAAGGGGTTCTCTTTTGGATCTTTTGAATTTTCAAAACCAACAAACTTAAAATATTTATAGGAGTCCTCCTCTTTAAAACCTAGTGTCAATGTATCGTTACTTAAACTTTTAAATAGAATTGTATCAATCTTGCCAGTATTTTGCTTTAGTAATAGATAGTCGTCCTTTTTTTCCCAAGTTCCGTGGTTGTATTTATAGAAATAGGAGGAATAGTTCCCGTTGGAATGGAAATCTAAAAAACTGATTGGAGTCATCATCTTATTCAGCTGATCTCCAGTTAGATTAATAATATCCATTCTTCCTGAATAAAATATATCGTCAGGTAATTCAATTGGAGTCCAAGATTTAGAAAGTTTGTTTTCGATACTTTGGCAAGAAATGACAAGAATAAGACTTAAAGCACATCCGATATACTTTAATAGTTGAGTGGTTTTCATTCTGAAAAATTTAAATTATGTGTACAATATTTGACGAGAGTAATTCGTGAGAGTCTCCATTAGGATTCTCCAATTACAATAAATTTTAAATCATTTTTCAAAAAGTATGCCAATAGGTTTCTCCAATATTCAATTTGGAATTTTTTTTGAAAGAAATGTTTTAAATTCTAAAATTGGCACTACTCAAACAAATTGCTCTTATTTGACTTCAGATTATGAATAGACCTCCATCATCAGGTGATTGAATCGCATAAGTATTTGGTTTGAAGAGATATCAAAGCATAATTATAACAAAAGTTTCGACTAAAGTCAAAAAGGAATTTCTCCTTCATTGTCCACAGGCTAAAGCCAGTGGCAATTGAAAACATTGTATCAAAGCTTGATAATGAATTGCCTCCTGCTTTAGCTGGAGGTTGAGTATTTAAGAAGACAAATTGGGCTTTAGCCAAAACTTACCTGCTTCAAAATTTCGAATAAAGTCATAAAGGAATCTCTTTTATCATCCATAGGCTAAAGCCAGTGGCAATTGAAAACATTGTCTCAAAGCTTGATAATGAATTGCCTCCTGCTTTAGCTGGAGGTTGAGAATTTAAGAATATAAATTGGGATTTAGCCAAAACTTACCAGCCTTAATATTTCGACTAAAGTCAAAAAGGAATGTCTCTATCAGCATCCACAGGCTAAAGCCTGTGGCAAATGAAAACATTGTCTCAAAGCTTGATAATGAATTGCCTCTTGCTTTAGCTGGGGTTGAGAATTTAAGAAGTCAAATTGGGCTTTAGCCACAACTTTCAGAAGATATATTTTTTGTTTTTTGGAGTCTCTAATGGGTTTCTATTTGAAGTTAAAAGACTTAAATGAATTCTTTGGGTAAAATCCGTAATACATCTGTAATCAGGAAATATCGTTACTACAGTATTACATAACTACTAGATTCTATTTTAGAATGATGAATTTCTCATAATCTTGGTAATTCATTCCACCAATATGGATATTTTTAAAAACACCGTGCTCATCTATTAGGATCGAAACCGGGATAGCATCAACATTAAAATCGTGTTTGACATTTCGATCTATTCTTAATTGTGTCCAATCCATTTTATTCGTTTTAATAAAAGCGTTAAGTTTATCCAAATCTTTATCTTCTGACAAACTCACTAAGTTTATTTCAGGATATTTTTCATGTATTTTCTTTAAAAATGGTATTTCATAAACGCACGGCCCACACCAAGTAGCCCAAAAAACAAGTAAGGTTTTTTTTCCAATAAAGTCGTTTAAATCAAACCTTTTTCCTGCTAAATCATTAGTAATCAATTTAATATTATTTTTCTTCCCAATTTCAGGTAAGTTTTTGAATTTTAGGGATTTTATCTCAATTTCAGAGAATAGTTTTTGACCTAGCAAAGTATTTTTTAAGTCTTTATTCAATGTTTCAAAAGTTAGTAAGAAGTCAGTGCTTTCAACATAAATCAATCTTTCTACCATCCTATTCAAAAACACTAGGGACTCTAGTTTGTCAGGGTGTTGTCGTATAAAAACCAATTGCTTGATATACCATATATTTTTTGCAAACTTAATTTTGTTTTGGAATGCAACTATGGAATCATAACTCAAATTAGAATGGTTTCTAAAAGACAAATATTCCTTATCTAAATTTTTCCATTCTGCTAAACTGAACTCCGATATCTTTTTTGCGAAATCTTCAAAGTCAATAAAATTGTTGGACGGCACAAAATCCCCATTAATACAACTTAACTCTAAATTTGGGTCTTTTTTTCTCTCTACAATAAATCTTTTGTATAACGAAGTGGAATCTGTTAGTGTTTTTTCAATTTCTAAATCGATAAATGAGTCTTTAAATTGAAACTCTAATAATTTACTGCCTGTCATATTCTTCGGCAAAGTCCTTAATTTTTCATCGAAATGATTGAAGGTGAATTCTGTTTTTTGAAGATCATAGGCTCCGCAATTCTTTAATTTTATTTGAAAGACTTGTTGAGCGTTAACATAATTGAGAACAAATGATAGGAGAATAGCGGAGGTAAAGATTTTCATATTGAATGGATAATTGGGTGGTCAAGTATTTGGAGAATATATATCAGCAGAGTTCCAAAGGAAACTCTGCTGATAATTTTTAAAACCTACAAATTCCCCTTCCGCATCTCTTTCACCGCATAATCAACCGCTCTGGCAGAGAACGCCATGTAGGTCAGTGATGGGTTTTGGGTAGAGGTGGAGGTCATGCAGGCTCCGTCGGTCACAAAAACGTTTTTGCAGGCGTGTAGCTGGTTGAAGCCATTCAGCATCGAGGTTTTAGGGTCTTTGCCCATTCTTACACCGCCCATTTCATGTATGTCAAGGCCAGCAGGCTGTTTGCTGTCGTTGGCTTTGATGTTCGTAAAGCCCGCCATTGTAAACATCTCCGTCATCTGGTCTATGTAGTCTTTCACCATTTTTTCGTCGTTTTCGTCGTAGTCTACCGATATTCTCAATTGTGGCATTCCGAATGGGTCTTTGAGGTTTTTGTCCAAAGCCACAAAATTGCTTTCTTTCGGTATGGTTTCGCCCATCATGTGCGAGCCTACGCTCCAGTTGCCATATTCTCTCTTGGCCAAATTGTCCTTCAGCGTTTCGCCCAAGCCTTCGCTTTTGTTCCACGACATACGGTTGGCTCCAAAACCCGCTGCATAGCCTCTCAAAAAGTCAGTTTCTTGTTTCAGTACGTTTCTAAACCTCGGTATATACGGGCTATTCGGGCGTTTCCCTTCGGTGGTTTTGTCCAAAAATCCTTCATATTCGCCGGATACTCTGGCTCTGTAATTATGAAACGCCACGTATTTGCCCAACACGCCCGAGTCGTTGCCCAGGCCGTTTGGGAAACGTGCCGAGGTGGAGTTCAGCAATATCAGGTTGGTATTGATAGCCGCCGCATTTACAAATATTATCTTGGCATAATACTCAGTCATTTCTTTGGTGTTGGCGTCTATCACTCTTACACCAGTAGCTTTGCTGAGCTTGTCGTCATAAATGATCGAATGCACCACACTGTCGGGCTTCAAGGTCATTTTACCCGTCTTCATGGCCCACGGAATAGTGGAAGCATTACTACTGAAATATCCGCCGTAAGGACAGCCACGCTCGCAGATGGTTCGGTTTTGACATTGTGCACGGCCTTGGTCAAAGTGTATCTGATTTGGCTTGGTCAGGTGGGCCGCACGACCCATAATTACATGGCGGTCTTTTCCGTATTTTTGAGCTACTTTTTGGCTGAAATAATCCTCTACACAGTTCATTTCATGTGGAGGCAAAAACTCCCCGTCGGGCAGGATTTCAAGGCCGTCTTTGTTGCCCGATATACCCGCGAATTTCTCTACGTAGCTATACCACGGAGCCATATCGTCATAGCTTATCGGCCACTCTACTGCATAGCCATCTCTGCCTGGGCCCTCAAAATCGTACTTGCTCCAGCGTTGCGTTTGGCGGGCCCATAGCAGCGACTTTCCGCCTACTTGGTAGCCTCGTATCCAGTCGAAGGGCTTTTCTTGCACATAAGGATGCTCCTTGTCTTTCACAAAAAACTGCGTGGTGCCTTCATAAAAAGCATAACATTTGCTGATGATCGGGTTCTCTTTCTTGAAGTCGTGGTTCAGCTGGCCACGGTGCTCAAACTCCCACGGCTGGGTCATGGTGGTCGGATAATCCACAATGTGTTTGACATCGCGGCCACGCTCTAGCACCAAGGTTTTTAGGCCCTTTTCGCACAATTCTTTGGCAGACCAGCCGCCACTTATTCCTGAGCCAACTACTATGGCGTCAAAAGTTCTTTTCTTTTTATCTGGTACAAACATTTTTTACTGGGTTACGGGTACACAGCCGAGGTATCTGCCTGGGGCAAACTCAAACTTGGCGATGTTGGTTAGGAAATATTCTGAAGAAGTATAAGCCTGCACCGACAGCCTTTTGGTGGTGTTGAAAAACCACTTTTGGTCTTTGTCGGAGCTGAGGTCAAGGCCTTGTAGCAAGTGTATTTTTTGCGGTTTTGAGCATTCGTTGTATGTTTTACCATACAGAAGTTTTGAAATATCTTCCACTTTGCTTATCGCAACTTTAAACCTTTCTCTGTCTTCAGGAGAGTAGATGTCGGCCATTATGGTTTTGATAAACTTGGCAATTTCTAAAGTTTTAGCTCCAGGAGTATTGGTTTCTGGAATGATAGTTTCGGCTAAATCTTCGAGCAGGCTATTTTGGTCTAAACTCAAACCTAAATTGTCTTTTTTGATGTTGGCTCCAGACCAACCATTTGCCCAAGCAGGCAGAGCGATTACGCCAAACGCTCCTAATCCGAGATTTGAAAAAACCTCTCTTCGTTTCATAGATTTCCTATAATTTGGTTGAATTCCTAAATAATTTTAAAATTATCAATATTTCTTCAAAATGCTTATTAAATGATTGAATAATTATATTTTCGGCTAAATTTGGGTTTAAATTTCCCATTCATTTTCAGCCAATCTCATGAAAAAAATACTTTTTGCACTTATTTTATTATCAAATATTGGATTTGCCCAAATCACCGCTCCTAAGAAAGAATGGCGACAGCTTTTCAATGGCAAAAACCTCAAAGGCTGGGACATAAAAATCAGGAACTATGAGCTGAACGATAACTTTGCCAACACATTCAGTGTAAAAGACAAAAAGATAGTAGTCAATTACGACGGCTACGACAAGTTTAACCAACGTTATGGACATTTGTTTTATAAAGAGAATTTCTCTTATTATAAAATAGCCACCGAATACCGTTTTGTAGGAAATCAGGCCAACGAAGGTGAAGGTTGGGCGTTTAGAAACTCCGGCATCATGGTACACGGTCAGCCGGCCAGTAGCATGACAAAAAACCAAGACTTCCCAATTTCGATAGAAGTACAGCTACTCGGAGGCAAAAGCGACGGCAAACCAAGGACAACATGTAACCTTTGTACCCCAGGTACTAATGTAGTGTATGAAGGAAAATTTGACACCCGTCACTGTATCAGCTCAAAATCAAAAACTTATGATGGCGACCAGTGGGTGAGGGCAGAGGTAGAAGTGCTGGGCGATTCTTTAATAAGGCACTATATCAACGGTGAGTTGGTGATGAGCTATGAAAAGCCAACAATTGGCGGGGGCAATGTGGGAAGTTTTGACCCAATGTTTAAGCTAGATGGCAAGCCGCTGACGGAAGGAAGCATATCACTACAAAGCGAAAGCCATCCGATAGAATTCAGAAAAGTAGAAATACTCAATCTCAAAGGCTGCATGGATCCGAAAGCCAAAAACTTCAAAAGCTATTATGTAAAAGAAGATAATGGGACTTGTAAGTATTGAGGATTTACTGAAAATTCTGTTATTTTAGCTCTAAAGTTGCTTATTATTAGTGCCTTATATTTAGCTCAACAAGACCACGAAGTGGTCAAATATGAATAGCCCCGAATAAAATTCGGGGAATTGTGAATATTAGGAATCAGCCACGACGCTGAAGGGGGTCGAACGTTACAGTTAAAGCAAAAGACACAGAAGGTAATTTTCATACTTTTGTATTCTAAATTAAAAGAATAAATGTTCCTCGAAAACTACCGATTCGAAAAAGACGATTATTATATCAGCACAGATAAAACTCTGCTGGATTTTGAAGTAATTCATGGATACCTCAAACGCTCTTATTGGTCTGAAAACATTCCGCTTGAAATTGTCAAAAATGCGGCCAAGCATTCTGTAACTTTTGGCATTTATACCGCTAAAAACGTCCAGATAGGCTATTGTAGAGTTGTTACAGACCAATCTTCGTTTGCATATTTGGCCGATGTTTTTGTGTTGGAAGAACATCGTGGGCTGGGTTTGTCGAAGTTTCTGATGGAGTGTATTATGGGTATTCCGGAGTTCAAAAGTCTAAGAACCTGGCTGTTAGCCACCAACGACGCTCATGGGCTTTATCGCCAGTTTGGGTTCGACTCCCCCAAATTTCCAGAAAAAATTATGCAGATTTCGAGGCCAGATTTGTATAAAAATATGGGTGACTAAAACCACCCACAAAAATGAATTGCTTCTAAATAAGTCTTTCATGCTGACTTTTTGATTGTGAAACTAAAAAATAAAATTAGTTTTGCATTCAATAAAAATAAGCCCTGAAAACCTATGAAAAAACTTGTACTGTTGGTACTGCTCAATTTTACTTTCTATAATATCTATGCCCAAATAGATTCTACCCAAACCACCCAACAAACCTCTGAGGACGAAGAGGAAGAAGGAGACGAAATGCCTTCTACCGAAGAGCGAGAGGCGTTGCCTGAGTGGTATTATTCGTTTGGAGCGGATGGGGTTTACAACTCTGGCAACGTAAATAGGCAGTTGCTAACCTTGAGAGCCTCTGTGAACTTCGAAAAACCAAAATCAATTTGGGGCTTCAATACCTCTCCGAAATATCAATATGGGCGAAACAACAAAATACTCCAAGAAAGAGAGTTTTATGCAGACTTAAATAATACACTTTTTTATTCACAATCAGATGTTTATGGACTGGTTTTTGGGTCCTATGAAGAAAGTAATCTGCGGAAAATAAATTCTAGATTTATGCTTGGATTGGGTGTGGGGTATAAAATAATTGGTAGTAAAAACCACCCAAATAGTCGCGTGAAACTCGGAATAAGTAATGCGTTTTTGAAAGAAAAGACTGATTTTTACACCAGAGAAGACAGAAATATTTGGCGAAATTCGACTAGAGTAAAATTGAAGGCGGAATTGATAAAAGACAAATTGTATTTTAATAACGTCACGTTTTTTCAGCCTTCTATCACCAGCAACTATCTCAGGTGGAATGCGTTCTCGCAAATTCAGCTAAAAGTTGCCAAACATATTTCGTTTACAGCTGCCTTAGAAAATAGCTTTGAAAATATCAATACCGAAGGAGTGAAAAACACACAGATAAATGCGATTTTGGGATTTACCTATAGCCAATCTAACTAATTAATTTTTGGTAAAAAAGAAGACACGACCAGGATTCTGATCGTGTCTTTCTAGTTTTATTCCTCTTCCTCTGTTTCTTCTGAGCTCTCCTCTTCAGACTCAGCTTCTTCCTCGGCCTCTTCTTCAGCTTCCTCTTCTTCGTATTCTTCTTCCTCTTCCTCAGCTTCTTCTTCTTCGACTTCTTCCTCCTCTTCTTCGTATTCTTCCTCACCTTCTTCTTCCTCCTCTTCTGATTCCTCTTCTTCGGTTTCTTCTTCCTCTTCGTCTTCAGATTCCTCTTCCTCTTCTTCAGATTCTTCTTCCTCAGACTCCTCTTCTTCCTCTGATTCTTCTTCGTATTCTTCTTCTTCTTCAGATTCCTCCTCTTCTTCAAATTCTTCTTCCTCTTCCTCAGAGTCTTCTTCTTCCTCCTCTTCGTATTCTTCCTCCTCTTCTTCAGATTCTTCTTCTTCTTCTTCGTACTCTTCCTCTTCCTCAGATTCCTCTTCTTCAGACTCTTCTTCGTCGTATTCTTCCTCTTCTTCTAATCCTTCGAACTGACTTTCATATTCTTCTAATATTTCGTCATATTCGCCCTCACTTTCGTATTCAAGTTCTTCAAATTCCTCCGGAATTTCTTCATCATATTCTTCTACTTCTATACCATCCAAAGGGTCAAATTTTCCATAATCGTCTGGTTTATAGTACACAAAGTTGTCTCTATTATAACCTCGGCCATTATCTACCACAGATTTTTTGTCTTCTACCCACGTGTCTTCCGACTCAGGTATCGGAGTTGAACGCCCAAAAATCCAACAGTCACCCATGTTAAATTTTGGGTTAATTAGGTATTCATAGGGCATGTAGCAATAGCCATCGTCACCCCATTTATCACCCCAAGAGTTTCTCACAATAAACAATTTGTCTACATCTGAGTATCCCACACAAAGCATGGCGTGCAATCCATGAGCACTTCTTGATGCCTCTGTTGGCGAAGGCATTGGCACCACACCTTTGTTTTTATTACAAGTATCAAAAGACGGGAAAAGAGCTATTCCGAATACGATTGGATAACCTTCTGCCAAGCATCTCTTCCAATCGTCTAGCCTTACTGGCACAAACTTGGTCTTTTCTATCTTGAAATTTGCGGCTGCTTCAAAAGACTTTTCGTGCGGTTTTGTATTAACTTTTGTTTGGTCATAAGGCCAAGTTTCTTCTCTACAAGCACCAATTTTCATCAAGCTATCTACTGCATACTGAATATGGCTTCCAGAGTCCTTGATTTCTTTGCCTGTTCTCAGGCGGGCATTGTAATAAATGAAGAGTCGACTTACATCAAAAGCCTTTTTCGCTAAGTATTTTTTCGCCAAATATTCATAAGCCCCAGCTACCGCATTGGCAGTACAGCTACTTAGTCTTTTTTGGTCTTCTACTTGGGTCATGTGGGGGCGTAAATCTACCTTTGGAGGTAGTTTTTGACCTTTTATACTTGATGATGCTTTGTATTTTTGAGCACCCGAACTTGGGGTCATGTAAGAATACCCCGAAATCTCACGGTCGTCGCCGCCCTGATTTTTGAAACTTAATTCCATGGTTTTGTTTTGAGTGGTTTACCACCATTTTTTGGTTAGAGTTCAATAAGGTTGAGTGGCTTGATTGCGGTTTGCAAAGCTATACAAACGAATTTCAATTTGGGTCTTTTAGACAATTACTTTTTTATTTTGTCAGGCGAAACCCATTCGTCCCATTCGCTTCCATAGCCCTCGTATCTGATATAATGCAGACAAGAGAATTTTTTGAGAACACGGGCTTTCATCCATTTTTCGTCATAGCTTGAGTACACTCTTACTGTGGCACCAATTGTAAAGTCAGATTTACACACAAAAGGCTTTGCTCTACTTGCGGCCACCCATTCCAGTTCGTTGTTGGTATAGCTATAAAACCTTACACTCAGGCCTTTTACAGCATCGGTGGCTGTTATGAATCCCAGATAGTCCTCTCCATCATAATCTATCCATACGTGTTCGCCTATTTTTTTGTCTTTTCGTTTAGGAATTCCACTCGTAATCACCAGATTTTTAAGATTTTGAGGAACATAATAGGCAGCTTTTTGACCTTCCACTATTGCCATTTCTTGGTCGATATATTGGGCAAGTTCTATTAATGATAGACTTCCGTTGTTATCAGTATCAACAAAGTTTTTGCCTTGTAAGCCATATAAAAGGGCATTCGAAAAAGTCCAGTTACCAGTAGAAAGGTCTTTGGGAACTACAGAATTTAGGGCCACAAAGTTTTTGGTTTTATACTTTTGTGCTTCGTCTGCCAAGCCACCTGAGTTGCAGCAGTCTGCCACAAAAAAAGCTGTTTTTCCGGCAAAATTCTCATCCACTGCTTTCACAATTTCATTTGCCGTCCAATCCCCGCCTGAATAATTGGCAAAACAAACTTTGTTTTTGTCATTGTGATATCCATGACCACAGTAGTAAAAAAACAACTGGTCGTCTTTTTTTGCTTTTTTCAAGAAATTTGCAAAAGCTTTTTTGACTTCGGCAGTGGTCGCTTCTTTGTCTTTTAAATAAATTATATGGTCTGCCGCTATGCCGCTGTCTTGAAAAAACTTCAAGATTTTGGCATCTACTCTACCTCTTTTGTCAAAAGATGCAAATTCATTTTTATCAGACCACTCCAATACTCCCACCATAAAAACCCAAGTGTTTTTGTCAAAAGACGAAGTGGGTTGAGCAATGGTTTTTCCTGTGATAAAAAAAATGAATAAGAGAAATGGAAGTTTTTTAAAAACTAAAAAGAGTTTGTCAGCCTTATATTTCAATGGCGATTTTGCTTTAAAGGTTTGGTATTTCAATTGAGGTTCAAAAAATTTCTGGCTTCAAAATTATACCAAATTTTATTTTTCAAATATTTAAGCCAACTTAATTCGAGAATTATTGACTTTACGGTAAGTTTCGAGATTTCTATTCTAAGATTATCTTCAATTCTGCGTGATATTTCGGAAATCTCGCAAGGTTTTTATGGCTTCCTCCGTCTATGGTTATCAGTTTGCAATGAGCAGTTTTGGACAGTTTTAAGCCTGATTTATATGGTACCACGAAATCGCTAGTACCATGGAAAATGGCAATTGGAATCATTACATCTTTTATCCATTTATTGGTCGGGAATTTGTACTTCATGAACTTTTCAAAAGGCACAAAAGGCAACCAAGATTTGCCCACATCGGCCATATTGTAGTAGGGTGTCTCTAAAATCAAGGCATCGGCTTTTCGGTTTTTGGCCACAAAAGTTGCTATTCCCGTTCCCAGCGATCTACCATAAATAATAACTTTTTTGCCAGGATATTCTTTTACAATTACATCAAAAAGAAAGACTGCATCGTTCAAGATTTCTTTTTCAGAAAACTTACCTGAACTTTTGCCAAATCCTCTGTAATCATAGAAAAACACATCGTAACCAAGTTTAGTAAAATCCGCCGCATGCCTTCCCCATCTTTGCAAATTGTCGGCATTGCCATGGTTATAAAAAACTAAGCCTTTTGAGTTTTTGGCTCTGAATAATATGCCATTGATTTTTGTATTGCTATCTGGCGAAAAATTGATTTCCTCAAAAGGCTCATCAAATTTGTAAACATACTCTTTGGGCAATTTGATAGGACGCAAAACGACAATATCCTGAAAAAATAATACTATTATGACCAAAAGAAAAAATACAATTATCAGAAATTTCAAGAATTTCAACATTTTTGAGTTTAGGTTTATTAAAACCAATTTTTGCACTAATTTAGGGATTATTTTAAAATCAACCTTAAAGAAACTTCCATTCCTAAGTTAATAGAATCAAAGAGAAATAAATCCTTCTTTGCGTCATTGTGACTTAGCGGTAAAATTAAATTTATGAAATTAATTGCCTCCATCGACCAAGGCACTACCAGCACGCGATGTATTTT
Organism: Lacihabitans sp. CCS-44; assembly: GCF_024343735.1. Classification (GTDB taxonomy): domain Bacteria; phylum Bacteroidota; class Bacteroidia; order Cytophagales; family Spirosomataceae; genus Leadbetterella. Next base: position 21,869 of record NZ_RJUE01000060.1, on the reverse strand, counting down.
TTTTGACAAAAAGGGAGAAATCGTATCGGTAGCCCAAAAAGAACACGAACAGATTTATCCTCAGCCCGGCTGGGTGGAACATAATCCCGAAGAAATCTGGAAAAACACCCAAGAAGTTATAGCCCAAGCCCGCATAAAAAAAGGCATTAAAATAGAAAATATCGTAGCCTGCGGTATTACCAATCAAAGAGAAACTGCGGTGGTTTGGAACCAACGGACTGGGAAAGCTTATTATAATGCTTTGGTTTGGCAAGATACCCGTGTAGGCAAAACGGTTGAAAAATTAGAAAAGGAAATCGGAAGCGACTGGATTCGAGCCAAAACTGGATTACCATTAGCGACCTATTTCAGCGGATTAAAGATACAATGGTTGCTAGAAAACGTGGAAGGACTTCGTGAAGACGCCGAAAAAGGAGAGGCCATTTTCGGAAACATGGATACTTTTATGGTCTGGAATCTGACTGGCGGGATAAAAGGCGGAATACATATCACCGATGTTACCAACGCTTCTAGAACCCAGTTGATGAATCTTGAAACCCAAACTTGGGACGATGAGATTCTTGAAAAGCTGAACATTCCGAAAGCTATGTTGCCTGAAATAAAACCCAGCAGCATGAAATATGGTGACATCACTGCCGAGCCTATGGCGGGTGTACCGATTGCAGGTATTTTGGGAGACCAACAAGCGGCCTTGGTGGGACAAACGTGTTTCAAGCCTGGCGAAGCCAAAAATACTTACGGCACGGGTTGTTTTATGTTGCTCAATACGGGCGAAAAGGCCATTCCTTCCAAATACGGACTTTTGACAACCGTAGCTTATCAATTTGAAAATCAGCCAGTTCATTTTGCTTTGGAGGGCTCGGTAGCGATAGCGGGTGCTTTGGTGCAATGGGTGAGAGATAACCTAGGTTTGATAAAAGAAAGTAGCGAAATACAGAAACTGGCAGAGGCAGTGGATGACAATGGAGGAGCTTATTTTGTGCCTGCTTTTTCAGGATTGTACGCTCCATATTGGGAAAATTCGGCTCGAGGCGTAGTGGCAGGTTTAACCAGGTATGTAAACAAAAATCATATTGCCAGAGCAGTTCTGGAAGCTACGGCTTACCAAACATTGGATGTGTTAGAAGCCATGGAAAAGGACGCTGGCATAGAGATAACTTCTCTCAGGGTAGATGGCGGCATGACAGTCAATGAGCTTTTGATGCAGTTTCAGTCGGACATGCTTAAAGTGCCTGTAATCAGGCCAATGATGATAGAAACTACTGCACTCGGTGCGGCTTATGCTGCTGGTTTGGCGGTAGGATATTGGGAAAACTTCGACGACTTGATAGCCAACTGGGGTGTGGATAAAACCTGGACTCCGAAGATGGACGATACATTGAGAGACAAGAATTTTAAAGGTTGGAAAAAGGCTATAGAGAGGTCATTAAACTGGGAAGACTAAGATGCAAAATAAGATAAAACAAAAATGGGCGAATGGCGAGGCCGTTACCAACGCTTGGATAAGTACACCCAGTTCGTGGTCAGCCGAAATAATGGCCAGTGTAGGGTTTGATGTAATGACCATAGATGCTCAGCATGGCTTGGCTCCAGATTTGACCACTATGTTGCCCATGCTACAAGCTATCGAAGGCAGCGGAACAGTGCCTTTTGTGCGGTTGCCAGATGGCAATGCCGCTTACATTATGCGGATGCTTGACGCTGGTGTAGTTGGGTTGATATGCCCTATGCTCGACACTGCTGAAGAAACAGCAGCGTTTGTAAGAGCGGCTAAGTATTACCCCAAAGGCAACAGAAGTCTTGGGCCAACCCGCTCAAATGTGGTTTATGGAGAAGATTATGCAAGCAAAGCCAATGATTTTACAATCACATTGGCTATGATAGAAACCCCAGATGCCCTCAAAAACATCAGAGAAATGGCCAAAGTGCCTAATCTGGATGGGTTTTATGTTGGGCCATGGGATTTGAGCATGTCACTAGGTTACAAAAAACTAGCAGACTTTCAAGATCCGAGTTTTTTGGATATTCTCAAGGAAATATTGGCTGTTGCCACTGAGCATAATCTTGTAGCAGGTATACATGCCGCTACACCTCAAAATGCTCGTCTTTTTGCCGACTTGGGCTATAAATTCGTGACGATGATCAACGATTCTTCAGCCTTAAAAGCCATTGCCAAAACAACCCTTGCAGAGTTTGAAGGTTCAGGAGAAAAGGGAAAATTGGGAAGTTATTGAGTTTTATTTTTCAAGAAAATAATTAATCTGGTGACTATAATCCCTAAATTTATATGAATTTGGGGATTATAATCGAAATATTTATATAAATTTGGGGATTAGGGAATTTTATCTTATACATTTGTGTATAAAATTGCTGTAAATTGATAAACAGAACAATTGCTCATTTAGTAGACGAAAGGATGTTTTCGGGCAAAACCATCCTTCTAATGGGTGCAAGACAAGTGGGCAAAACTACATTGCTCAAAAAGCTGCAAGAAAAAAACAACCTGCCAACACTTTTCTTAAATGCAGATCTTCCAGTGGTTAGGGAAAGACTTACTAACGTGGGGGTAGAAGACTTAAGGACATTTTTGGGAGATTATAAGATTGTTATTATTGATGAAGCCCAAAGGATAAAGAATATCGGTCTGACACTAAAAGTTATTCATGAAAACTTTCCAAATTTACAGTTAATAGCCACGGGCTCATCGGCTTTGGAGTTGGCCAATGAAATAAATGAACCACTGACGGGTCGTAAATGGGAATTTCAAATGTTTGCCATCAGCTGGAAAGAATTGGTGAATAGCAGCAATTTTTTTGAGGCTTTGGATCAGCTTGAAAGTAGACTTCTGTATGGAATGTACCCTGCAGTTTTGAATAACAAAGGGCAAGAACGTGAAATACTCAATGAGCTCTCTGGTAGCTATTTATACAAAGACTTGTTGTCTTACCAAGGCATAAGAAAACCACAAATCATAGAGAAATTGTTGATGGCTTTGGCGTTTCAAGTTGGAAGTGAAGTGTCTTATAATGAACTTAGTAGGACTTTGGAAATAGATAAAGCTACGGTTGAAAACTATATAAGTTTGTTAGAAAAAGCTTTTGTGATTTTTCGTTTACAAGCCTTTAGCCGAAATCTGAGAAATGAAATAAACACCTCTCGAAAAATTTATTTTTATGATAATGGCATCCGAAATGCCATCATCGAAAATTTCAATCCGATTGGTCTAAGAACGGACGTTGGAGCTTTGTGGGAGAATTTTTTGATTAGTGAGAGAATGAAAAAAAATCAGAATGAAAGAATTTTTTCTAAAACTTACTTTTGGAGAAATCATGCACAACAAGAAATAGACTATATAGAAGAAAGCGATGGAAAAATAAATGCTTTCGAATTTAAATGGAATCCAAAAGCCAAATCGAAGTTTCCGAGTTCATTTGTAGAAACCTATTCGCCCGAAAAAACAATGGTTATTTCAAGAGACAATTTTCATGAATTTATTTAATCTAGCGAACATAATCCCTGAATTGATATAAATTTGGGGATTATATTCCCCAAATTTAGTATTTCTTCTTAAAACCACTTTTGCTTTGTGGTTTTTTAGAGTTGCTTTTTGGCTTTGCTTTTGAGGCTTTTTCTTTAGATTTCTCCTTTTCTTTGGCCTGAGCTTCTCTAAGTTTTATAAACTTCTGATTCTTTTCTGATTTTTCATGAAAAGCTCCTCTAAAATCGGGATCTTCTTTTTTGCGTTGCTCGTCTATTTCACGGAGCATGGCTTGGCTTTCCTCAAACTCCGTTTCTTCTATTCGTACTTGTGTTGGAAGTTCCAAAATTGGCACGGTTGTGCGAATAATCTTCTGAATTTTGTTCAAATGATATTCTTCCGAAGGTAACAAAAACGTGATGGCTTCGCCCTCTAATTTTGCTCGACCCGTGCGGCCAATTCTGTGTACATAATCTTCATAAATAAGCGGCACATCAAAGTTTATCACATGGCTCACGGCATTGATATCAATACCTCTTGCAGCCACGTCAGTCGATACCAAAACTTTTATTTTACCCCCACGGAAGTCTTCCACGGCATTTATTCGGGTATTTTGGCCTTTGTTGGCGTGTATGACTCTTACACTATTTGCACCCAAAACCTTTCTTTCTAAAAACTTAAAAACATTGTCAGCCACGGTTTTGGTTCTGCAAAAAACCATCGCTCTTGTTATCACGTCGGAGTCGAGTAGATACCCCAAAAGATTTATTTTTGTCTTGAAATTTGGAACATGGTAAACGGTCTGCGTAATTGTGCTAGCTGCTGTTGCCGATGGTGTAATTTCTATTTTTAGCGGATCTTCAAGAAACTCTTCTGAAAGTTTTTCTACCCTTGGCTGAAATGTGGCCGAGAATAAAAGGTTCTTCCTTTTGCGTGGTATAACCTCCAATATTCGACGGATTTGCGGCATAAATCCCATATCCATCATTTTGTCGGCTTCGTCTAGTACCAAATATTGAAGACTTCTGGTGTTGATTTCCCCCAAAAGATACAAATCCATGAATCTTCCAGGTGTGGCTACAATGATATCTATTCCTTTTTTGAGGGTTTCTATTTGAGCTTTTGGGCCTAATCCTCCAAATAATGCCACATGACGAATATCGGTATATTTGGCGAGTTCAACGATGGCAGCATCAATTTGCATCACCAACTCACGGGTAGGGGCGAATACCATGCAACGAGCATCTTTGCCTTGTGCATATTTGATTTTCATCAAAATCGGCAACAAATAAGCTGCAGTTTTCCCAGTTCCTGTCTGTGCAATTCCCAACACATCATGACCCGCCAAAATCAATGGAATAGCCTTGTCTTGAATCTCGCTGGGCTCTGTATAACCCAAATCGTCCACAGCCATAAGGAGCTGTTTGTTGAGGTCAAATTTCTTGAAGGTGTTTTCCATAATGTACAATTTGGGTGCAAAGATACCAATAAAATAAGGAATTGAATTAGATTTTCCTTAAACCACAAGCCAGTTTCAGAGAAGTCAACACCAAAAGATTCTTAAAAATTTCTACTTTTGTCGAAATCAAACAATCAGATTTGCCAAACCTTCGCAAAATAATACACATCGACATGGACGCATTTTTTGCTTCTGTTGAACAGCGTGATAATCCCGAATTGCGAGGAAAGCCTGTGGCCGTAGGTGGTAGTGCAGAGCGAGGAGTAGTGGCGGCGGCAAGTTATGAAGCCAGAAAATTCGGCGTAAAATCGGCTTTGCCTTCCAAAACGGCCAAGCGTCTTTGTCCGTCCTTGATTTTTGTAAAACCTAGATTTGATGCTTATAAACAAGTTTCCATGCAAATCAGGGAAATTTTTGCTGAATATACAGACTTAATAGAACCACTTTCTTTAGACGAAGCATATTTGGATGTCACTGAAAACAAAAAAGGCATAGAAACCGCCACCCAAATAGCTACAGAAATTCGGCAGAAGATTTTTGAGAAAACACAACTGACGGCTTCAGCGGGTATTTCTTTTAATAAATTTCTCGCAAAAACGGCTTCGGATATCAACAAACCCAATGGACAATGTGTGATAAAACCCAGTCAAGCGGAGGCTTTTGTGGAGACTTTGCCCATTCATCGATTTTATGGAATAGGACGAGTGACCGCCGAAAAAATGAAAGCTATGGGTATAAATTCTGGCAAAGACCTGAAAGAACAATCTCAAGAGTTTTTAGTGAAAAACTTCGGAAAAGTGGGTAACTATTATTTCGAAATTGCCCGAGGGCAGGATCATAGAGAAGTGGTGGCCGAACGAGAAACCAAGTCTGTAAGTGTGGAAAATACATTCACAACAGATTTGGAACTGGTTTCTGAAATTTATGGATATTTATACCAACTCACTGACTCGCTTTTAGTCAGAACCCAAAAACACAATTTGGTGGGTAAAACACTCACTATAAAAATAAAATATGCTGATTTTGAGTCTATTACAAGAAGTAAGACACTTGAAAATGGGTATTTTCTAAAAGAAGAAATAAACAAAACCATTGATTATTTGATAGAAAACCTATTGCCGTTTCCGAAAGGAATTAGACTTTTAGGACTAGGTGTTTCTAATTTTTTGGAGGAAGAATCCGGAAACGGGAAGCAGCTGAAACTTGAATTATAAGGCAGATTTTTTTGATAAATAATCAGAATTTTGTAAATCGATAAACATTATTAACCCCTAAATATTAAAACCTATGGAAATTGTGAACTGGTGGGCTGTGCTTGTTGCGGCATTTGTAAATTTTATTGTTGGATTTTTATGGTATAACCCTAAGACTTTTGGAAATGTTTGGATGAAAGAAGCGGGTGTGACAGAAGAAAGTATAAAAGGTGCTAACATGGCTGTTATTTTTGGTGTTTCTTTACTTTTTGCATTTATGCTTGCCTCTACTGTTAACTCGCTCGTGATTCACCAAATGCACTTGTTTTCTATTTGCATGAACCAGTTACAAGGCACTGACGAGGCCGCTAAAGCTATGGCAAATGCTGATATTGCTGGTTTTATGGACAAATATGGCAATGAGTTCAGGACATTCAAACATGGGGCTTTTCATGGCTTAATGTACGGTTTATTCTTTGTTTTACCAGTTATAGGCACCAATGGACTTTTCGAGAGAAAAAGCTGGAAATATATCTTTATCAACGTGGGCTATTGGACAGTAAGCCTGATGCTGATGGGTGGAATTATTTGTGCTTGGCAGAAATAATTCAGGTAGAATATTTTTTTGAAACACAAACCATTCATTCGATTGGTTTGTGTTTTTATTTTTCCAACCTACGCAACTTTGCATCTTCACAAACATTCCAAATCCATTTTGACCCAAATTCGCCATAAAAACCGTACTTTTGCGTTTCAAAAAACGCCCATTTCATTGGAACCAAACTACGATTATCACAAACCTGTAATGTTGAAAGAATGCCTTGAAGGTCTCCATATCAAGCCCGATGGCATTTATGTGGATGTTACTTTCGGCGGCGGTGGCCATAGTAGAGAGATTTTGGCTAAGCTCACAACTGGTCATTTGTATAGTTTTGACCAAGACGACGACGCCAAACTAGAAGCTGCAAAAATTGAGTCTGAAAACTTCACGTTTATTTCCGCAAACTTCAGGTTTATAAAAAAATATCTCCGTGTTTATGGCGTAAAACAGGTAGATGGTATTTTGGCCGATTTGGGAATTTCTTCCCACCAAATAGATACCGCAGAGCGTGGGTTTTCTACCCGATTCGATGCCGACCTCGACATGCGGATGGATGTTCAGCAAGAACAGTCGGCAAAATCTGTTGTCAACGAATATAGTTTTGAGGCTCTACACAAGATTTTTGGTATTTATGGAGAGCTAAAAAATGCCCGCACGGTGGCTCAGGCCATTGTTTCGGCAAGAGGAACTGGGCCTATAGAAACGATAAGTGAGCTTAAGGCTGCTTTGCAAAGATATGCCCCACGTGGCAAGGAAAATAAATTTTTTGCCCAGGTTTTTCAGGCATTGAGAATTGAAGTAAATGAGGAATTGAAAGTTTTGGAAGAATTTCTGGAGCAAGTGCCCGAGCTTTTAGCCATCAATGGAAGGTTGGTGGTGATGTCCTATCATTCTTTGGAAGACCGCCCCGTAAAGAATTTTATACGTAGTGGTAAGTTTTTTGGAGAGGTAGAAAAGGACTTGTTTGGCAATGAGCTCAAACCACTTCATAGCGTTACTAGAAAACCCCTAGAGGCCAATGAGGAAGAGTTGATTCGAAATCCAAGGGCGAGAAGTGCCAAGTTGAGAATTGCCGAAAAGTTAGCGTAATTCGTTCCGTTTTGGGAATCATTTTAAACTTTTTAAATCGCTTGGATAAATTTTAAAGAAAAAATTCTTTAATTTTGGATAGTGCTTCCCATAAAAATCAGATTAATGTCACAGAATCGCCCAAGAAGAAGGGTAGAGCAGGATAGCTCTAAGTCCTTTAGCTTCAACTTAATAGACCCCATGGCCAAGTGGGTCAATCGTAAATTAGAAATAGACGAACGTTTGTCTCCAACCACCTTGCGTAAGGTACTTTGGGTGGGTTTGTTGGTGACGATTTATATCTATTTTCAACACAATTTCGACGGCTTAATTAGGAAACTCGATAGGGCAGAAAAGCTCCTCAATGAGCAAAGAGCCTCTTTTATTTCTCACAAATCCAAATATCTTTTTGCAAGTAAGCAATCTGAAGTGGAAAGAAAACTTGAAGAGAGAGGATTTGAAAAAAATGCTCAACCGCCCATAAAAATAGCTTTCGAAAAACCTTAAAATTCCTAAAAAATGTCTGGCAAAAGTTCAATAAAGGAACAAATTAAGGGGCGGTCAAGATGGACCATCTTGGCATTGAGTATGGTGGGAGCCGCTATTTTTTTTAAAATAATTTACCTGCAAACTAGCCGAAAAGCTGAGTTACTTTCAAAAGTCGTTGACTTTCAAATGAAAGAGCGTATAATAGATGCTACACGGGGTAATATTTATGCCTCGGATGGACATAGTCTTTTGGCTACCTCCATACCCAAATATCAGGTAGTGTTTGATCCATATCAGTCTAAAAAAGAATTATTCGACAATAGCCTAGACTCATTGTCTATTTTACTATCTGCATATTTTCAGGATTATAGTTATCTTGAATACAAAGAGAAGATTTCTAAGGCTCGAAAAGCTAAAACGAGATACATGCTTTTTGGTGGAAGCCGAAAGTTAGACCATGTAGAAAAAGAGAAGATAGAGAAATTCCCACTTTTTAGAGAAGGCCCTAACAAAGGGGGAGGGCGTTTTGAGATCGAAGAATTTAGGTTTTTGCCTTTTGATAATCTGGCTATGCGAACTATAGGAAAGCTCGACCCCAAAACCAAAAAAGTAGGAGACTTTGGTATTGAAGCGAGTTTCGAGAATTATTTGAAAGGCAAAGATGGAAAGGGCTTTTATGAGAGATTGGCCGGTGGTTATCAAAAACCTGTCAACCTCGAATCAGATATAAATTCGGAGCCGGGCTGGGATGTAGTTACTACCTTAGACGTAAACTTTCAGGATATTGTGGAGAGTGCACTTCGCAATCAAGTCTTCCAAACCCAAGCGAAATATGGCACTGCCGTAGTGATGGAGATAGCTACAGGAGAAGTAAAAGCTATAGCCAATCTTACTCGTATCGCCGATTCTGATGGAGTGGTGAGTTATATTGAAGATCAAAATTATGCAGTAAAAGAAGGTACGGATCCTGGGTCTACCTTTAAATTGGCTACCATGGTGGCTTTGCTCGAAAAGGCAAATTTACAACCAACCGACATAGGAGTTAACTGTCCTGGTGAAATTCGCCACAATGGCCTTTCTTTTACTTGCTCACACAAACACGGAGAACTCACTGTCCAAGAGATTTTTGAGCAATCCTGCAATATTGGCATTTATAGTTTGATGAAAAAGCACTTTGGCTTTGCTACTGCGGAAGATTATTTTGCATATTTGCGTCAGTTTAAATTAGATAAACCCTCGGGTTTTCAGCTAAAAGGAGAGCCATATCCCATATTGAAAAACTCGAGAAGTTCTACCTTTAGTGGTACTACAGTGCCTTGGATGTCAATAGGTTATGAGTCTAGGATTACACCGATACAGATGCTCACTTTTTATAATGCCATAGCTAATGATGCTCAGTGGATTCAACCCATTATTGTAAAGGAAATCAGACGTGGTACCAAAGTGGAGGAGGTAATTACGGCAAACAGAATTTCGGAACCTCTGTGCTCGGCCAATACGCTTAAAAAAATAAAGCAAATGATGGAGGGAGTGGTACTAAACGGAACCGCTAAAAACGTAAATGGCGGTACATGTCAGATTGCTGGTAAAACCGGTACTTCGCAAAAAAGAGTAGGGGGTAATTACAAAAAAGGACTTTACCACACTTCATTTATCGGGTATTTTCCTGCCAAAAAACCCAAGTATAGTTGTGTTGTTGTCATTGACGAACCGGTTGGAACGAATATTTATGCCGCCGATGTTTGTGCTCCAGTATTCAAAACCATCGCTGATAAAATATTTGCTTATGATATTTCTATACATCCTCGCTTAGTTTTGAAAAGTGATGTACAAAAGCTTGTAGCCAAGCAAAATCCAGGAAAAATTGCTGACCATAGATATATTGCTCAGAAGCTTGGCCTGAATAATCAACCCGAAGGAGAGGGATTTACAAACCCAAGAACCGTTAGGCAGGATTCTGTGGTTTGGGAAACAAAAAATCTTGACAAAAATATTGAGGCTGTCAAGGGATTGTCCCTCAAAGATGCCCTTCCGTTGCTCGAAAACAAAGGTTTTAAAGTTAAATATTCGGGCATTGGTAGAGTAAAGGCCTATTCGATGGTTGGCAAAAACATAGTGGCTCTAGTGCTGCAGTAAATTGGAAATAGATGATTTACCAAAAATTATTTGATAAATATATAAATTTCATAGAACCTTCGCTACAAAAAAGAAGGTTCAAACACCAAGATATTGTTGGTTTAATAAATGCATCGCCATTTGAAAAAGAGATTGTTGGGCTATCTTTTGAGGAGCGAGAAATTTATAAAATTAAAGTTGGGCAAGGTAAAAGGAAAATATTGTTGTGGTCGCAAATGCATGGCAATGAAGCCACAGCTACAATGGCTATCTTCGATATTCTTAATTTTCTAAAGCCACAAGATGATGATTTTCAAGATTTTAGAAATGAAATTTTGAATAAACTTCAGCTGAATTTTGTGCCTATGCTCAACCCCGACGGTGCTGAGAGATTTATTCGTCGTACCGCCCAAGGAATAGACATGAACCGCGATGCCGTCGCATTGCAATGCCCTGAGAGCAAAATTCTAAAAAGCTTAGTTTTTGATTTACAACCAGAGTTTTCGTTTAATCTTCACGACCAAAACATCCGTTACTCGGCGGGAATTTCATCGGAGCAAGCTACGATATCGTTTTTGGCCACGGCTTATAACCAAGAGACAGAGTGGAATGAAGTAAGGACTAAGTCGCGACAGGTGATAAGTGCTATGAATGAAGTACTTAAGAATTTTATTCCAAACAATATTGGTAGATTTTCTGACGAATTTGAACCCAGAGCTTTTGGCGATAACATCCAGAAATGGGGAAGTAGCCTTATCTTGATAGAGTCTGGAGGATATAAAGATGATACAGAGAAACAGTTTATTCGAAAGCTCAACTTTGTTTCCATATTGAGTGCATTTGAAGCTATTTTAAATGATGACTATCAAAAATACACTCTTGAAGATTACCAACAAATACCTCAGAATGAGAAGTATTTGTTTGATTTGAAAATCATTAATGCCAAAATAAAACTTGGAAATACTGATTTCGATGTCGATTTAGGCGTTAATTTCGAAGAAAAAAATATTCTTGGAGCAAGCGAATTCACACATAAAAGCGTTATTGAAGATATGGGCGATTTGTCGGTTTTTTGGGGAATAAAAACGTTGGATGCCAAAGGCGGATTTTTAAGGCCATTTTCTGATTTCCCTGAAATTGCAAATAAACTGGGAGTTTACAAAAATTTTCAGATTGAAGAAGGCGAGGAGGCTTATTTTGTTATTGACCAAGGACATCATCAAACGGCTATATTTAATGGAAAAGTTGTTGAGTAATTTTTTAAAATATTGATTATCAAAAAGATATTTATTTTCATTTACTTGTTTGTTCTTGCGTTTTCTGGGTTTTCTCAAGAAAAATCGGTGTATGGAAAAGTGATAGACAGCAGTACTAAAAAAGGAATTTCTACGCTAAATGTCTTAAATAAACGCTCCAACCAAGTAGTAGCCACCAATGACGCAGGTGATTTTTATATTCGTGCGATGGCCGGAGATTCTATCATCATCACAAGTTTTGGATACAATCGCAAGGGAATACTTTGGGATGGCAAAGAGCGAAATCCTGTTTTTGAGGTCAAACTGCAGCCCTTTATGTTGCAAGAGTTGGTGGTGAAAGACAAAAAACTGAGTGAGTTGCACAAAGAAATTCAAGATTTTTTGGCCAATCCCAACGATTCCAAGGCCATCCGAAACGAAATACTGAAAAGCATGCTCAACACCAACACCAGCCAGCCTGGCATTGGAATTTCTATAGACGCTCTGTATGATATGTTTAGCAAAGAGGGCAAAGTGAACCGCAAATTGGCCGATATGCAGTTTCAGGATGCCAAAAGTTTTTATGCCGACCTTAAATATAATAAACGGGTGGTTGCACAAGTGACGCATTTGCATGACGAGGATTTAGATGATTTTATGGTTTTCTGTAAACCCACACAAGATTTTATACTGAACGCCACAGACTATGAGCTTACTTTTAAAATCCTCAAGTGTCTTGGCGATTTCCGCAATACCAGAATTATCAGGCGTTTGAGATAGTTGTTTGTTCAAATTTTTTGGTAAATTTATGGCTTAAACACTATAAAATATGAAATCAAAAATTTGCACTTTGGCATTTTTAGTATTTGCCACACTTAGTTCTTATTCTCAAAACTTCATGGAAGGATTTGATAGGTTTTCTTCCAAAAAAATATCGTATTTAACCCTATCAGATGGTACCAAAGTAGAGGGTGATATTGACGATTTAGACCGTAAAAAGGGAAATATTTCCGAAATTACCATCAAAGTGGACGGCAAGAAAAAGACTTTTAAACCAGAACAAATTAAGGAAATGTATTTGCCAGCTTCAGGTTTAGATAAGTTTAGTAAGCAAATGGAAGTGGGTACTAATCTTTCAAAAGACCTCAACAATGACAGAATAAGCGATGGGTATGCGTTTTTTGAATATACCCAAGTAGATATCAAAGGCAAAGTGCAGCCCTTATTGATGCAGTTGGTCAACCCTGGGTTTCATAACAAAGTAAGAGTTTATTTTAATCCATTTGCTAGTGAAACCATGTCTGTAGGTGTTGGCCCCATGAAAGTGGGTGGATTGGACAAGTCGTATTTTGTTAAAGTAGGAGACAAACCAGCTTACAAAATTACCAAAGGAGATTATGACGAACAATCAAAAGAGCTTTTCAAAGGATGTGCCGCAGCCATGACAGCACTAAAAAAAGACTCCGACTGGAATAAGTTCGAAAGAATAGTTTACGTGCATTTTGGGTGCAAATAGGTCATTTAAAATTTATTTTAAGGGACTTTTGGCTTTGGCCAAAAGTCCTTTTTTTATAAAGCATTTTCAAACTTCTGTTTTCCACCAAGCTGTATAAAGAAAAAAGACCCCACAAACATTTTGCGGGGCCCACTGTAAGCTAAAAGCTATCGACTAAAAGCCAAAAGCTAAAATATTATCCAATCTGAATTCTTTTGAAAGAAGAGATCGTCAATCCTTTCACAGTTTTTTCTAGCAACTGAGCGATAGTTACTGAACCATCTTTTACGAATTCTTGGTTAAGCAAAGTTTGCTCTTTGTAGAATTTGTTCAATTTACCCAAAGCAATTTTCTCCAACATAGCTTCAGGCTTACCTTCAGCACGTGCTTGCTCTTTACCTATTTCTATTTCTTTCTCAACGATAGTAGGGTCTACACTGTCTTTGTCCAAACCTACTGGCTTCATAGCCACGATTTGCATCGCTACGTCTCTACCAAGGTCAGTTACATCAGTTCCGCCAGTGTTTTCGAAAGAAACCACACCAGCAGCTTTTCTGTTGCTATGGATGTAAGCTACTACTTGCTCGCCTTCTACGTGGCTATATGCCGCTACAACTATTTTCTCACCAATTTTACCGATCAACTCAGTGATATTTTCTTGCACTGATTGTCCGTTTTCTAGAGAAAGACCCAACAATGTTTCTGCGTCTTTAGCATGGTGTTTTACACCTGCTTGAAGAATCGCATTTGCAAGGTTTTTGAAGTCTTCTACGTTAGAAACTGGCTCAGTTTCACAAGCCAAAGCCAATACTTTTGCACTTTTTCCGCTATCGCTAACATCTACCAATACAACACCTTCTGAAGTTTCGTTGTCAGCACGTTTTGCTGCTACTTTTTGTCCTGCTTTACGCAATACTTCAACGGCTTTGTCAAAATCTCCCTCAGCTTCTGTAAGGGCTTTTTTGCAATCCATCATTCCGGCTCCTGTTAATTGACGTAGTTTGTTTACGTCAGCTGCAGTAATATTCATTTTATATTATTTTTATGTAAATAAATTTTTTAGTCTTTTTTTAAAACGAACAGCCCAAAGCGATGCTTCGGGCTATTCTATTATCTTATCGAAGCGTTCGGTATATTATGCCGCAGGTTCTTCTTCGCTTGGTGCAGCAGCTTCTACTTCAGGAGTAGCCTCTACTGGTGCCGAAACCTCAGCTACTGGAGCCGCTTCTTCAACTACTGGAGCTGCCTCTTCAGCAACCTCAGCTGTTTTTACTCTTTTTCTTTTGCCATCAGCTGACTCATCGTCTCCTCTTGAAACTACTTCTCTTGCAGTATCAACTGCTCTTTTAGCATCTTCTTCTTCTTGCAAAGCAGCAGATTCTTTGTCAGTCTTTCTCTCAAGGATACCTTCTTCTATGGCTTTACCAATAGCAAGGGTAATCAATGAAATAGATTTGTAAGCATCGTCATTTGAAGGGATAGCGAAATCTACAATTTCAGGGTTTGAGTTAGTATCGCACATAGCTACAACTGGAATACCCAATCTCTTGGCTTCAGCTATTGCAAGGTGTTCTCTTTTGATGTCCACTACAAACAAAGCTGCTGGAAGTCTTGAAAGGTCAGCAACGCCACCCAACAATTTCTCCAATTTAGCTTGCTCACGGCCCAACATCAATTTCTCTCTTTTAGCAATGTTGCTAGCAGTAGTTTCGTCAGAAAGCATTTTGTCGATGTTGGTCATTTTCTTCAACGACTTTTTGATTGTCGAGAAGTTAGTCAACATACCACCTAACCATCTTTCAGTTACGAAAGGCATTTTAAGGCGTTTTGCTTCTTCAGAAACGATTTCTTGAGCTTGTTTTTTTGTAGCAACAAACATGATTTTGCGACCTGAACGAACTACGCTTTTTACAAAAGCTTGAGCAGCTGCAAGGTTTTCAAGGGAGTGATTCAAATCGATGATGTGAATCCCGTTTTTTTCCATAAAAATATATGGAGCCATTCTTGGATCCCACTTACGAGTAAGGTGACCAAAATGTACGCCTGCATCTAACAGGTCTTTGTATTGAATTTGTGCCATTTCTTTTGTTTAAAAATGTTTTGAAAAAAATTGAATTTGCAGCACAGTACATCGGGCACGATAAGCACTGTCTGGACGTGAATAATGTGTTAATGTGCTAATGTGATAATTTGCTAATTAATTTAAGAACCTAAAGAGTAAAATTTAATTAGATTAGTGTGCTTCAGCTTGAACGGAATTAGCACATTATCAAATTGCCACATTAGCACATTAATAATATTAACGTTTCGAGAACTGGAATCTCTTACGAGCTTTACGACGTCCGTATTTCTTACGCTCAACCATACGTGAGTCTCTAGTAAGGAATCCTTCTTTCTTAAGCGGAGGTCTGTTCTCAGTGTCGGCTTCGCACAATGCACGAGCAATAGCCATTCTGATAGCTTCTGCTTGTCCGGCGATACCACCACCTCTTACGTTAACTTTAAGGTCATATTTTCCTGTAGCGTTAACTACACCAAAAGGTTGGTTCAAAATAATTTGAAGAACCTCTGTTGGGAAATAATTTGCCATCTCACGACCATTAATGGTCACTCCACCTGTTCCAGGTTTCATATAGATACGGGCAACTGCTGTTTTTCTTCTACCAACGGTATTGATTACCTGCATTTTATTTTAAGTTTTTTTCGTTCTTAATTATTAATTTCGATAGTTGTAGGCGTTTGTGCCTGATGCGGATGCTCAGCTCCTTCGTATACATAAAGGTTTGTATACAATTTGCTTCCCAAACGATTCTTAGGCAACATACCTTTGATGGCCATTTCTACTACTTTTCTACCATCTTTAGCCATAAGCTCTCTTGGCGTAGCGAAACGTTGTCCACCTGGGTGGCCAGTATGACGGGTATAGACTTTGTCAGTCATTTTTTTACCAGTCAAACGAATTTTCTCTGCATTAATCACTATCACATTGTCTCCACAGTCAACATGAGGTGTAAACGAAGGCTTGTTTTTGCCTCTTAAAATATTTACAATCTGACTAGAAAGACGACCCAATATTTGATTGCTGGCGTCTATCACAACCCATTTTTTTTCTACTGTTTGGCGATTAGCCGATACAGTTCTATAACTTAATTGATCCACGAGTACTAATTTTTAACGTTAATTAATCAATTTATGAATTCAAAAAGAGGACTTTACCCAATCCGTTTACTCTGTTTCAATTCAAATCTTTTCTAATTATAAGATGCTAATTTTAAGCACATAAAGCAGGTCGGAACTCCTACTTTTCATATAATTTGCTCGGCCTTACGAGAGCGGGCAGCACCCATAAGGCGGTATTTGGGGCTGCAAAGTTATGAAAAAATATTTACGAACCAAAACTTGTTGCTGATTTAGTGGAGATTATGATAAATTTTGCAAGAAAAATTCTTTTGTTTTCAATTTATACCTTCGCAACAATAACAATTCCGGTTGCCCAATGCAATTTGGTTAATTTTAGGTCGGCTCTTTTCTCCAAATATTTTTCTAAAGCTATGGCTTTTTCAGCATGACCTTCTGGCCAATTCTCTTGTGGTAGCATGTCGTCTATAATATATAAGCCACCGATGTTTAGCATTTCCAAAACTTCATCAAGCATCAAATATTTCCCGTGCCAGGTATCTGCAAAAATATAATCGAATTTTTGATTTAAGTTATCGTTTACCCAAGCTTCCCCATCTATACATTCTAGGCTTAGGCGTTTATTGTTTCCAAGATGTTTCTGAGCTATTTCAAGAAGTGAAGAATCATTGTCAATGGATATCAGGCTTGAATTCTCGTCCATTCCATCCAAAATCCAAGCAGTAGATAGGCCTGTTCCAGTGCCAAGTTCTAAAAACTTGCCATTTGGCTTTATGGCTGCCAATGTCTTTAATAATGAACAAGTGAGAATATCTGAGGGCATGGTAAAGCCCATCTCTTTTGTGGCTGCATCTATGGCATAGTAAGCCACTGGAACGTTCTGTATTTCAGATTCCATTGTTTTTTTGGAAAAATGTGAAGGGAGTTTATTCTATACCTCAGCCTCGGTGAGTTGTTTCATCAATACCACCAAGTCTTTGTCGTTTACCTCTTTTATTTTATCGGCAAGCTCAAGAAACTGATCGTAGGTTTCATCGATTTTGTTTTTGCCAACATTAAATCCTAACAATGAAAGACGGTGTTTTAGTGCATGACGGCCACTTCTGGCAGTCAAAACAATATCAGACTTGTTGATACCCACTTCTTGCGGGGTCATGATTTCGTAGTTTTGTGAGTGCTTCAAGAAACCATCTTGATGTATGCCCGAAGAATGTGCAAATGCATTGCGACCGACAATTGCTTTGTTGGCTTGCACAGGCATTCTCATGGTTCTTGATACCAAATGGCTCAGAGGTGAAAGCATTTCGGTATTAATGTTGGTATGTAGGCCCAAGTCTTTATGCACTTTAAGTGTCATTACTACTTCTTCCAAAGAAGTATTTCCAGCCCTTTCGCCAATACCGTTAATAGTTACTTCTACTTGTCTTGCTCCAGCTCTGATACCGGCTATTGTGTTGGCCGTGGCCATACCTAAGTCGTTGTGGCAGTGCATAGAAAGAATGGCTTTGTCCACATTCGGCACGTTGTTCATCAAATAATCAACCCTGTCGTACATTTGGTGAGGCAACAAATAACCGGTAGTGTCTGGAAGGTTTACAACTGTTGCTCCGGCCTTTATAACGGCTTCGGTCAATCTGGCCAAAAACTCCAAATCTGCCCTTCCGGCATCTTCAGCATAAAATTCTACGTCCTCTACAAAGCTCTTGGCATATTTTACTGCATCTACGCCTCTTTGTAGAATTTCGTCCCTATTGCTGTTAAACTTGTGTAATATATGAATATCAGACGCACCAATTCCTGTATGAATTCTAGGCTTGCGAGCAGGTTTAAGTGCCTCTGCAGCTACTTCTATGTCCTTTTTTACCGACCGAGTCAATCCGCAGACTGTTGCATTTTGTACTACTCTGGCTATGCCTTCCACAGACTTAAAATCACCAGGGCTTGAGATTGGAAACCCAGCTTCGATAATATCCACTCCCAGTTTGTCGAGTTCTTGGGCTATCATTAGCTTCTCCTCAAGGTTTAGCTGACAACCCGGTACTTGCTCACCATCTCGCAGTGTGGTATCGAAAACATAGATTTTCTCGCTCATAGTTTTATCTTAAAATGTTTGGTACTCGTTCATAATGGAATACAAAATTAATTAAAATAGACATGCATATATATATTGTAGGGCTCTTCAGACCAAAATAGGAATAATATGCTATCCAAATCCTAACAAACTGAAATTTTATTCTGTAAGTGTAAACTAATATTTTTAATTTTGTGCTTGAAACATCGAAATGTGGCGAATATTGAATCTTTTCTCTAAAAAAGCATTCAATTCTCCAAAATATTAATCTATTATATGAATAAAAGAACAAAAATTGTAGCAACGGTAGGCCCCGCTTCTGAATCTGAAGAAATGTTGGTGGCTTTGGCTCAGGCGGGTGTAAATGTATTTCGATTGAATTTTTCGCATGGCACGCATGAGGATCACAAACTAAGAATAGAAAAAATTAGAAAAATAAATACAGAACACGGATTCAATTGTGCCATTTTGCAGGATTTGCAAGGGCCAAAGATTCGGGTTGGAGAAATGGTAGGCGGCAACGCTGGTGTTGAATTAATAGCTGGTAATAAGTTTGTTTTTACAAACGAAGATATCGTCGGAAACGCCGAAAGAGCGAGCACACCTTACAAGGGTATGTTTCAAGACGTTAGCCTTGGTGACAGAATCCTGATGGACGATGGCAAACTGGAGGTAAAAGTAGTTGGTGTAGACAAAGACAAGCAGGAAGTTATCACTGAGATAGTCTATGGGGGTCTTTTGAAACAAAAAAAGGGAGTTAACTTACCAAACACAAGTATTTCTCAGCCTTCGGTAACGGACAAAGACTGGGCGGACTTAGACTTCGGCTTGGCAAATGATGTAGATTGGATAGCTCTTTCGTTTGTAAGAACTGCCAAAGAGATTTTGGACATCAAAGAATACATAAAATCAAAAGGTTCGTCTGCTAAAGTTATAGCAAAGGTTGAAAAGCCAGAGGCTATCACCAATATGGACGAAATCATAGCTGCCACAGATGCAGTAATGGTGGCAAGAGGTGACCTTGGTGTTGAAATGCCAGCCGAAGAAGTGCCGATTATACAGAAGGTTTTAATTCACAAATGTCATTTGGCGGCAAAGCCAGTGATTGTGGCCACCCAAATGTTGGAGAGTATGATAGACAGCCCAAGCCCAACCAGAGCCGAGGTAGGAGACGTGGCCAATGCTGTATTGGATGGTGCTGATGCCGTAATGCTAAGTGCTGAAAGTGCTTCGGGCAAATATCCATTGCTTTCGGTAGAGACTATGTCTAAGACCATCGCACACGTGGAGAAATTCGGAGATGTTTCAAGACTGTATTTCCGTCATCACACGAGGGTTACTGAGGCAGACTACACTTCAAATGACAAAGACAATGATACCGTTATCATGATGGGTTGTAGGATGGCCAGAGATTTGAATGTTAAAGCCTTGATTGGTATCACTTCTTCGGGTTACACAGCTGTGAGACTTTCGCACCACAGACCGAAGGCCAACATTTATATTTTCACATCAAACTCTAAGCTAATGACGCAGTTGAGCTTGTACTGGGGAGTGGAGGTTATCGCTTTAGAAAAAATTAAATATGCCAATTCTGGTGATATGCTTGAGGAAGCAAATAAGTATTTGGTAAGCAAAGGATTGTTGCAAACGGGAGACAAGTATATCAATACCATGAGTTTTCCACTTACCGAAAACAACAGAACCAACACAGTGAGATTGAGTGTAGTGTAATTATTTATATCAATGATATTTAGGCCTCCATTTTGATAGAAGTGGAGGCTTTTTTATTATTATATTTTCATTAACAATTCATCAGTAAACCATAGGCTACTTTTATGCATCTAATGTTCAAATTTAAACTTCTACAATTATGAGAGCTTTGGTGGTTTTTTTCGCAATGATACTTTTTGGAGCTAATGTGAATGCTCAGTATGATTATAACGACGAATATGACACGTCTTCTGATGGCCCAGATAGATATTTCTATGACGAAAATTTTGACTGGCGTTGGGATATCAGAGTGAGAATTTCGGACGGTGCAGACAATGGAAGCCTTACTCGTAGAGAAGCCGATAGGCTTTACAACAAATTGGAGCGTATAGAAAGAAAAGAGTATGCGTACCAATCGGATGGTTTTTTGAGTGCTTTTGAGCAAGACGAAATCTGGGAGGACGTGGTTGACCTTAACCGATTGATTGGTATAGAACTCCGTGACTGGGACAGAACTTATTATGGCTATAGTGCTCGTGGATTAAGCTACAGAGGATACTCTCCTTGGTATTTTGGCAACAGCTACGACTTTTACCGTTTCGATAGAAGAGGTTACGGAAGCATCAGTTTTGGGTATCGTCCAAGGGCTTTTTATCCAAGAAGCCACGTTTACTACAGGCATCGAAGCTATACCAGCAATTGGAACCACAGAAACAACAATTGGAACAGAAACGATAACTGGGACAGAGATAGAAGCTGGAATAAAGGAAGTAACAACAGCGGAGGTTGGAACAATAGCAACAACAATCGCAACAGAACCGTGGATAGAAACAACAACAGAAATAATAACTATAGCAGAGATTCAAGATCTTCAGATAGTAGAAACAGTGGCAGTAGCAGAGATTCGCGGTCAAATGAAAATAGAAGCAACTCAGGTAACTGGGGAAGTGGGAGCTCTAGAAGCGATGCTCCGAGCACAACATCTCAGAGAAACGGAAATAGCAGAACAGAAGCTCCAAACACCACATCGAGAGGGCGTGAAAACAATAGGAGAGAAGAGATTCAAACTCCAAGACCCTCTACTAAAAGTTCTGACAATGGGTCGAGCAGAGGCAATGATAGCGGAAGAAGAAGCCTGCCAGATAGAGGTAAAACCAATGATTCTGGTAGAAGAGGAAATAATTTTTGATAATAAAAATGGCGGCTTTCGGTTAGTCATGGTCGGAAGAAATTCCGGCCATTTTTATGTTTTAAAGTGTATATTAGGATTTCCACCAGATAAGATTACGATTTCTCTTATCAGCAAGTTTCTGACCTCCATTTTAAACCTTCTTTTTGCGGTTTTATAACTAAGGTTGTTGGCATGCTTATATACAAGTATCAGCATTGCTGCTATTAAAGTCATGTAAAGCATTACTTTTATTCCATTTTCATTTAGTGAAACCAGATGACTTACATTAAGCTCTTGTTTTATAAAGCGAAAAAACACTTCTATGTCCCAACGTTTTTTATAAATATCGGTAATTTCCTTTGCCGTCAAGTCGAAGTTATTGGTGATAAATGCCATTTTATACTCTCGATTGTTTTTACTTTCGGTCATAATTAACCGTAAAGGAGTCTGTACAATTTCCTCTCTATAATGAAGATTTCCTTTCTTATTTTGTATAGGTTTTCCTATATAAAGGTAGACCTTACTATCTTTTAATAAGGTTAATGACCCTAAGTCACAATCGGTATTCGAGTTTATTAATGACGAAAGCTCTTCGTATTTGCGATTTTCTTTGGCTCTGGCTACGAACTCAATTTTCTTAGAAGAA
>NZ_RJUE01000059.1 GCF_024343735.1 Lacihabitans sp. CCS-44 | reverse complement strand
TTTTACTGGAGATGAAGAAGAGTCCGGAAAACCGACTTCGATATCCAGGGCTGACTTTATAGAAAGAGCCAAAGCTTGCGATGTAGCCTTGGGTTATGAAACCACCGCTGGCTTTGGTATAGCCACCACGGCTAGGAGAGGAGCAAGCGGCTGGACGCTCATCGTAACTGGCAAACAAGCCCATTCCTCAGGGATTTTCAGTGAAGGTGCAGGTTATGGCTCTATTTATGAAGCTTCGCGTATTTTGAATGAATTCAGGGAAACTTTGAGTAAGGAAAAATATTTGACCTTCAATCCTGGTCAGATAGTGGGAGGTTCGTTTGTGAACTATGACGAAACCGAAGCTAAAGGCATTTCTTTGGGCAAAACCAATATCATAGCCAAACGCACTATAGTGACAGGAGATTTAAGATTTCTAACTGAAAATCAGAAGATTGTCGCTAGACAAAAAATGCAGGAGATCGTAAAAAGAAACCTGAATCAAACTTCTGCTCAAATCAGATTTAAAGACGGCATACCCTCTATGCCTCCAACCGAAGGCAACAGAAATATCATGAAAGTGCTCAGCCAAGTAAGTATCGACCTCGGCATGGGAGCCGTAAAAGAAGGCGACCCAGGCTCAAGAGGTGCAGGAGATATTAGTTATGTGGCAGATTATGTGGATTGTCTCGATGGCCTCGGTGCTTCAGGCTCAGGTGCACACACACCCACCGAAACGATGAACATCAAAGAATATCCGAAATTAATTAAAAGAAGTACTTTGTTGATTTATAGGCTTTTGAAATGATGGTTCTAAAGCTGTGCATTGCAAAGCTGTGCGAAGGATATTTCCTTCGTACGTGTGAATCGCGGCTTGTAGCCGCAGAAAAAAATATCTGAATAAGAGAATATGGAGAAAGGAGGATATCAAATACGTAATCAAAGTAAACCACATTTTATGACATTTACTGTTGTAGATTGGGTAGATATTTTTACGAGGAAGATTTATCGTGATATAGTAACTGAAAGTTTGAAATATTGTCAAAAACAAAAAGGATTAATTCTGCACGGATATGTAATTATGAGTAACCATATTCATGTAATTTTTCAAGCAGAAACTGGGAATTTGTCAGATTTAGTTAGGGATTTTAAGGTATTTACAGCAAAAAAAATACTTGAGACAATTTCAATTGGTCCGGAGAGTAGGTCAGATTGGATGTTGAAACGATTTGAATTTGCTGCAAAAAGTCAAAGCAGAAATAGCAAGTATCAATTTTGGGAATATGGTAACCATCCTGAAGAAATATTTTCTGAGAAGTTCTTCTGGACAAAGCTTAATTATATTCATATGAACCCGGTTAGGTCTGGAATTGTAACTAAAGCTTCTGATTACGTTTATTCAAGTGCATCAAATTATGTTAGAAAGGAAGGAATTATTGATGTTTGCATTGCTTCTGTTCCAATAATTGATTTTACAAAACAAAATAGTATTATTGAAATTAATGAGTGGTAAAATGCATAATGTTTCACTTCGGTCAAAGACCGAAATACACCAGTACGAAGGCAATAGCTTTCGCACTGCGAGGGTGGTATTATTTTAGCTACAAGACCAACGATAAAGTCTGATTTTTTGACAGCTGTAGGGCAGCTTAAAGGTATGTATGCTATGTATGCAGAAGAATTGAAATTTTTAGTACAATAAGATTATAAGCCAATAAATTTGAGTAATGCAGAGTGGAATACTATAAAAACCTGATTTCTATGACATTAAGAGAGGTGTGCTATTTATCTGAAACTGTGGAATTGAAACATTTAGTCAATAAAAATAATTTAACGCTAAAAGTTGTTGATAATCAAAAAATATATTTGACATCTAAATGCTTGGTTTTTGAAATTTATGGATTAGTAGTAGAAGATTTTTTTTATTTCGATTTCTACTCTATCGATTTGAATTTGTATTCAAGTCTCGATCGTATTTTATCTGATTTTGATTCTGGGAAGTTACATTCGGTGTATCAAAAACAAATTGATACAAGAAAAGAAGTTTTGATTTCGTACTTGCAAGGTAACAAAGAATCTACGTTAAGAGCGGAACAATATTTCTTTACAATGCTTCAATTAATGGATGAAATTTTAACAGAGATTATGTCTTGTAAAAAGCAAATAGGGGAACAACATTGGACTAAGATTTTTGATCATAAAAGGAAAGAACTCGAAAGTGTTCTAAATGCAGTCTGAAATTTCAATATATTCGCTCTGCGAAGGCTATTGCCTTCGTAGGTGTGTAAGGTGGGTTTCACCCGCAGAAAGAGAAATAGAGTTTAAACAGTAGATTAATAAGCTTAAATATGCTCATGCCAATACCCGCTTAAACGAAATACCCTTTTACAAAGCCTTTGGATAGCATAGATGTAAAAATAAAATAAATAGAAACATCTTAAAATGACTATAAAAGAACTTACCGATTATTTAGAAAAGATAGCTCCACTGAGTTACCAGGAAGATTATGACAATTGCGGGCTCATTGTGGGTGATTCTAATGCTGAAATTACTAATGTATTGGTGAGCTTGGATGTGACTTTGGAAGTTATAGAGGAGGCCATTGCTAAAAAATGCAACCTGATTATTGCCCATCACCCATTGATTTTTAAAGGTTTGAAAAAACTGAATGGCAAAAACTATATTGAAAAGTCTGTAATTAAGGCTATTAAAAATGATATTGCTATTTATGCCATTCATACCAATTTGGATAATATAACGAATGGCGTTAATTTCAAAATAGCCGAGAAACTGAATCTTCAAAATGTAAGTATTCTGAAACCGAAGTCAGATACTTTGATGAAACTTACGGTTTTTTGTCCAAAAGAAAATACTCCTAGACTCCAAGATGCTTTTTATGCAGCGGGGGCGGGTGAGATTGGAAACTATTCCAACTGTAGCTTTAAATCTACAGGAATAGGGAGTTTTAAGCCAAATTCGGTGGCAGCACCAGTGATTGGCCAGAATAATAAATACGAAGAAGTAGAAGAAAACAGAATTGAGGTCGTTTTTCCTGCCTATTTAGAAGGTAAAATATTAGAGGCCATGCGTAAAAACCATAGTTATGAAGAGGTGGCGTATTATTTACACAAAATAGAAAACGATAACCAAGGGGTAGGTTCAGGTGCCATAGGATATTTACCGGAGGCCATGTCCAAATCTGAGTTTTTGGCATACCTAAAAAATAGTATGAACTTGAATGTTATTCGTTTTACCGAAACAAAAGCTGAAAAAATCAAGAAAGTGGCGGTATGTGGTGGAGTTGGAAGTTTCCTTTTGGCGGATGCTAAAAAACAAGGTGCTGATGCTTTTGTAACGGCAGATTACAAGTATCATGAGTTTTTTGATGCCGAAAATCAGATAATGATTGCAGATATTGGACATTTTGAGAGCGAAGTATACACAAAAGATTTAATTGTAGAAATAATTTCAAAAAAATTCACTAATTTTGCGTCCTATTTATCGGAAATAGATACGAATCCAATTAAATATTATCATTAAAAGAGGTGTTCTTTTTACATTCTTAAGTATATGGAGATTACAATAGCAGACAAGCTGGTTACACTTTTGGAATTACAGGAAATTGATTCAAGATTAGATCAATTGAGAAAGCTTCGTGGCGATTTGCCAGAAGAAGTGAAAGACCTTGAAGACGAGGTGATTGGAATCGAAACCAGAATTGGTAAATTCCAAGTAGAGATAAACGCACTCAAAGAAGAAATCGAGCGTCATGTTCATAATAAAAAGGATGCTGAAAAACTTATAATCAAATATAAGGATCAGCAGATGAATGTGCGTAACAATCGTGAGTTTGACGCCATTACAAAGGAACTTGAATTACAGGAATTGGAGATTCAATTGTCTGAGAAAAGAGTCAGAGAGGCTGAATACAAAATTAGTGTTAAAGACAAAGAAATAGAAGATACCAATGCTGCCAAAGACAAAAGATCTGAGGTATTGGAGCAGAAGCGTCAGGAACTTGACAAATTGGTGTCTGATAGCCAAGACGAAGAGGAGAAATTGATAAAGCAGTCGGAGAAACAATCTAAAAAGGTTGAAGATAGGCTACTTAAAGCTTACGTAAGAATAAGAGGCGGTGCAAAGAACGGATTGGCCGTTGTAGCAGTCGACAGAGGTGCTTGTGGAGGTTGTTTTAACGTGGTACCACCACAACGTCAGGCTGATATTATGGATAAGCAAAAAATCATCATCTGTGAGCATTGCGGAAGAATATTGGCTGATGCCGATATGATTAAAGTACACAGAAAGAAGAAATAAGGATAACAGAAAAAGGAGCTAACAGCTCCTTTTTTTATGCCCTTTTGGAAAAGAATGAATTTAAAACAGGAAGTAGATTTTCGATTAACCAGTAACCAGTCAACCAATAACCAATCCACCATTCAACCAACACTAGTCCTCATAATAATATCCAAAAATAATTCCCATTTCATCTTCGGAAGTAAATCCAAATCTGATTGTTTGGTCGGTGTAATTGTTGTAGGTTATTCTTGAAGTTAAGCTTTCTCCTGCTTTAAGTGCAATAGGATTTGCAAAATCTATTTTGGCTGGATGCTCCCAGTTTGTAGAAGTATATATCACTTCGCCGTTTCTGGCTCCTCCTTTTATGAGTACCTCGAACTTCTCGCCCAATTTATGTGTATGTGAAAACAAAGTCACCACTTTAACGTTTTTGTCGAATTTGAAATCTTTGCTAACGGTTGTTGTTTTATTAGGCGGCAAAACAAAAGTTGTATTGCCTAAGTCTAGCACTTTCAGTGTCTTTTTTACTTTTTCTTTTGGCACGGTGTATAAATTTATATAGACCTCACCATTGTAAGACTTTGCACCTTTGTTGAAATAATGCGAGTTTACATCAAAGGTCATGTTGGCAGGTAGCTCTACTGCAGTTCCTTCGGGGAAATTAAAAGTAAAATTGCTTTCGCTTCCGCCAAAATAAAACACATGGTTGCCAATTTGCTGAAGTGTAGTAAGATTAAACGATTGGTCTTTGTTTCGTAAATCTCTTATTTCGTTCAGCTGTGGTAGATTCAGATTATTTCTAAAACCATATAAAATAAAATGGTGGCTTCCCGGGTGCATTTTTAGTTGAAACTTATTCACAAACACATTTTGGGAATTATTCAATGGCTTTCTTATAAATACCTCCCTTTCAAAATATGGATAAATCTCAAAAGGCTCGAGTTTCATCTGAAAACCTTGCTCAGCAGTAGGTGCTGCTAGCGGCTCAAATTTCTTTAAAACTGAAGTTTTATCGGCTAATAAACTGATATCTACAATATTGCCTTCTTTAGGTGCTCCTGCTTCAATCCATCTTCTGATGTATTCAATCTGACCCGTAAAAAGCATGTCTTTGCCCAAAGGCATAATGCTTCCAAAGTTTTTGTTGCTCTTGTGAGTGGTTTCAAAAAGCATTTTTTGGTAAAGAAGGCTGTTTTCGGCATCAAAAGGCAAAACCCTCTTTAAGTTTTCTTCTTTTGCGGTTTGATTTTTAGAGATGGCATTTACCAGATTTTCATAGGCTTTTCCTTGCGATAATATCAGTCCGTGCTGAGCAAATGTGCCATCGGATTCATTTAAATGACAACCCGAAACTGCACATGAAGTATTGAGTATTTCGGTTTGTATATTTTCAAAAGTACTGGCATTTTCTAAATCTACAGTATTTTTATTACATCCAAGGGTAAAAACAAATACCAAAGAAAAAAGTAAAGCTATCCACGCAGTATTTTTCATTATAAGATATTATTTATCAAAAATAAGTTTCAAAATTTCTAAATACACAAATAGTATAGCAGATTGTTTGTGAATAAACGCTGTTTATACATAAATCATTTCTTAGTGATTTGTTTTTATTATATTTAGGTTGACATTTTAACCATTATGTTAAACGTAATAATATTAGACGACGAATCAAAGGCGATTCAAAGTTTGGAATGGGAACTCAAGAGTTTCTGTCCCAATGTTTGTGTTTTGGCAACTTTTACAAACCCATTTGATGCTAAAGATTTTCTCTTAAACAATTCTATTGATTGTATTTTTTTGGACATAGACATGCCTCAAATGGATGGATTTCGCTTTCTCGAATTTTTTCCTCAGCGAGAGTTTTCTGTAATAATAACTACAGCGTATGACCAATATGGAATTCAAGCTTTGAAAATGCAAGCCTTAGATTATCTTTTGAAACCGATTGATTCTGATGATTTGATTAAGTCGATTGAGAAAATTAGAGCCTACAAAAACTCAACAAATATTAAGGATATCCTTGAGGATATGTTACTTAATATAAATACATTACAGACCATTAATTCGAGAAAAATAAATATTAGCTGTGATGGGAAGATATATTTCTTAGAGCCCAATGAAATTCTTTTTTGTGAAAGTGATGGTAATTATTGTAATGTTTTTTTAGAAAATGGTCAAAAACTTTTTTTGACACAGATTCTCAAAAATATCGAAGAAAAGTTGCCCAAGAATATTTTCTATAGAGTGCATAATTCTTTCGTGGTCAACCTCAATAAAGTAAGGGAGTATCAAAAAAACGAGGGCTACTTAGTTTTAACAAATGGAAAACATATTCCAGTCTCTAGGACCAAAAAAGGACTTTTTCTCGAAAAATAAATGAAGAAACTCGTAATACTTTTTCTTATATCTTTTTTGTTGAATTCACTTACTTCTTTTGCAGGTCCAAAAGTCTTGGAGGTGATAGCTAAACTTAAGTCTCAACCTAACTTAGATCTCATTCAGATAGATGAGGCACTGAATGATTTCAAGAGAGATTCTGTTTCTATGAAAACCCTTTCAGAAATAACAGATTTTCCTATTGTAAGAGTTTTTGGATTGAATGCTTTGGGAGTTATAGCAAGAAACACTTCGAAATACAAAGAGTCAATTCGACTTCACTTACAGGCACTTAAGCTTTCTGAAGAGATAAAAAATCAAGAATCCATTATCAATAGTCTTAATATGCTTGGAGTTTCGTATCGGAGGCTTGACGAAGTACGTTTGGCTCTTGATTTTCATAAGCAGGCATTGAGCATAGCGGATAAGATAAGCCTGAAATCTGAGAGTATTTTGCGAAGCACAGCTGTTTCTTTAAACAGTATAGGTAATATTTATCTGGTTCTGAAGCAATATGAACTGGCAGAGCAGCAGTTTACTAAATCCATGGAAATTGAGAAAAAACTGGAGAATAAATTGGGGTTGGCTATCAATTATCAAAACATTGGTATTATCAAAGAAGCCCAAAATAAGCTCGATGAAGCATTGGTAAATTATAAAGCCTCGCTTGATTATAACATTCAAATAAATTCAGAATTAGGGAAAATAATTTGTGAAAATTCTATAGGTCAAATACTTATAAAACAAAATAAACCAGGGGAAGGGCTTAGGAGAATACTTCCGACTATTGCTTTGGCCGAAAAATTGGGCGATAAATACTATATCACCATGGCTAAAATTAACTCTGGTTGGGCATTGAGCATACTCAAGGACTACCCAAGTGCGGAGAAATATTTGCTAGGGGGCTTAGATTTGGCGATTGCCAATAACTTTAATTCATCCACATCTGAGGCCTACACGCATTTGGCTTATTTGTATGAGTCAAAAGGGGAGTATCCCAAAGCCCTCGAAAACCTCAAAAAGAAACAATTGTTTAGTGAAAAAATACTCAATGAAGAGAATCTCAGGTACACAGCGGAGTTGATTGTGAAATATGACAATGAGAAAAAAGAGAGTCAAATAGCCCTTCTTGAAAAAGAAAATGAACTGGTAAAATACCGCCTTTTTGAGAATCAACGGATTATGATCTTCGCCGGAATTCTGCTCACTTTATTGGCGGGCTTGTTGTTTATTTGGTACAGACAGTATCAGCTCAAGAACGAAAAACAGGTTTTAATGTTAGAGCAACAAATGATGCGTTCACAGATGAATCCACATTTTTTGTTTAACTCGCTCAATTCTATTAAGTTATATATCATAAATAATGAAAAAGAAAATGCCGTTTACTATCTTAATAAGTTTTCGAAACTCATACGGACCATACTTTCAAACTCAAGGGAGAAAGAAATCAGCTTAAAGGAAGAGCTTGAAACAATGGAACTCTATGTCAATATTGAAAGCATTCGTTTTACAGAAAAAATTCATTACGAAGTAATTATCGATGAAAAAATCAATACGGATCTTATAAAAATTCCTTCGATGATACTTCAGCCGTTTATTGAAAACGCCATTTGGCATGGTTTGTCTAATAAAGTAGGCGATAAAATACTGAAGATATTCATTACCAATAAAGTGAAGGGGCAGATTTCGTTCGAAATTGTGGACAATGGTATTGGCCGTCAAAAAGCTCAAGAAATCAAAGAGAATAAGGTTTCGAAGCAAAAGTCAATTGGCCTCAAGCTTACCAAAGAACGATTAGAGAATTTTGCCAAAAACATTAATAAAGAAATTGTGATGGATTTTGAAGATATGCTTGACAATAACCAGCAACCGTTAGGTACCAAGGCCATCATTATTATTCCTATAAAATAAAAAAGAGGAAGCTTTTGCTTTCCTCTTTTGTTATTCTGAAAATTCCTAAATAATTAATTCAGGGACTTAATCAATTTCTCGTTTAAGGTTACGTAGTCAGGGTTATTGCCTTTTGTGGCTAATTCCAAAGATTTTTTAGCAGTTGCAATAGCACCAGCTTTGTCTCCTGCCTTAGCTTGTATTTTAGCCTTCAAATGAGCAATCCAGTACGCATCTGGTTGAGCATCCACAGCTCTGTTTGCCCAAGCTAATGCTTTTGTCAAGTCTTTGCCATTGTCAAAATAATAAGAAGCCGCCGCAAAATAAGGCTTGCTGTCTACATTCATAGCTTTGTCTATATCAGCCATGATTTTTGAATCAATATCTGCCACGATTGGAAACTCAACCTCAGTGTTTTCCCAAATTATGCTCATATTTACACTGTTAGAAGTCTGGGCACCAAACAAAATCATGAAGTTTTCAACATTCATCGGTAAAGTTGTCGGTTTTGCTGTAAAACGTGTTACTTCGTTTTCAGCTTTGAAGTTAAATACACTTGTTTCTGGTTTAGCAAGTATAATTTCCCACTCAGTTTTACCTGGAACAGACAAAATAGAGTATTTACCTGCTTTCACTGCTTTTCCGCCAACAGTTACATCTTCACCAAAAGTGATCAAAGTTTGCGAATTTGCTCCTGTTCTCCACATTTTGCCGAAAGGAACTAAGTCGCCAAATATTTTTCTGCCTTTTGCAGCTGGTCTTGAGTAGGTTACCTCAACACTTGAAAGTGCAAAATCTTGTTTGATGGTTTGTCCTGGACTAGGAGCTGGAGTTTTGATTGCCTGTGCAAAAGCACCTAATGATATTACCGAAAGAGCAAGTACAATAAGTTTTCTCATAAAAATATTAAAGGTTTGTTTATTTAACTTCAACGCAAATTCATACTAATTAGTTTTCTGAGGTGTCAAAAACACTGTTTTTTCAGAGACTCATCGAAAGGCCGCCATCTACAGGAAGGTTTACACCATTTATGGAAGCGGCTATAGGTGAGCACAAAAATGCCACTGCCGCTCCTACTTCTTCTGCTGTTGCAAACTTGCCAGTAGGAATATTTGTCAAAATTTGATTTTCTATTTCAGATCTTGCAATATTTGATGCGGCTGACTTCTGCGTAAGTACTTCGTCCAATCGCCCTGTTAAGGTATATCCCGGTAATACGTTGTTTACTGTTATTCCAAATTGAGCGATTTCTTTTGAAAGCGTTTTTGCCCAAGCAGCCACAGCCCACCTGATGGTATTAGAAACGCCCAAACCAACCAAGGGTTGTTTTACCGAAACAGAAATCACATTTACAATTCTACCAAACCCTGCCTTTTTCATGGCAGGTACAAATGCTTGAGTAAGTATTTGATTAGCTATTAAATGTTGTTGAAAAATCGATTCGAATTTTTCCTGACTTTCATTTATGATATCTCCACCTGCTGGTCCACCAGTGTTATTGACCAATATTTGATAGTCTCTCTTTGATACCAATTGATTGACAACTGTTTTTAAATTCTCAATATCCGTATAATCTAATACGACATAATCGTGAATTTGGGTTTCGGATAACACTGGTAGTTCAGAAAGTTTTTGTTTAAGTAATTCTTCATTTCTACCTACCAACGTAACATTAGCTTCACTGTTAGCAAGTTCTACTGCGGCCGCAAAACCTATTCCTTTGGAACTGCCACCAATAAAGGCATTTCTGTTTTTAAGATTTAAATTCATATTTTATTATTTTAAATATTTGTCTTTATAATTTCCGATACGCTTTTCACTATTCTTTTTCGATGAATAAAAAAGTTTGCTGTTTCTGAAATAAAAAGCAAAATTGAAACAGAATTAGCATAATTTCTAAATATGGAGAGTTTTTGATTTTTAATAAATTGTGAAGACTTAATGCCGCAATTGTAAAATATAGTGAAGTTCTTAGAAAGGACAAAAGTGTTGACTGGTTGGCCAAAACGGTTCTTTGAAGAGCAAGGTTTTCTCTCAATATTAAGTCTTTATTTCTGCTTTGTTCCATAGTCAGCATATGTATTGAGGACAAATTTAAACAAAAAAAATCCCGCACCTAAGGAGCGGGATTCTTTTGTAGATTTTCCTAATTAGTTGAAGATATATCTCAATCCTAACTGTAATTGGAATACGTTATCAATATTGATTGCTTTCACGAACGAATCTTGAATCAATGTTGGAACTCCAGCTATGGTTTGTGTTGCCAATCTGTAAGTTGGCACGCCGTTTACAGTGCTTCCCAATGTCATAACGTTACCGGTGGTTAGGTTACCCACACCCCATTTGTTGTTCAACATGTTACCCACGTTCAATATATCAGCACGGAAACGTAGCGTATTTTTCTTGCCACCTACGTTGATATAAACATCTTGCTCAGCAGTGAAGTCGAATCTTGTCAACCATGGAGAGTATCCTCCGTTTCTTTCTGCATATTTGCCTCTTCTTGTTTTCAAGTAAGGGTTGTTCTCTATGAATTTCTCCCAAGCCTCTTGTTGTTGAGCTGGTGTCCAAGTAAGTGTTTGTCTTGCTCCAGCGGCATCAGTGTAAGTGCTTGTAAACTGAGCAAAAGCAGTTTGATTACCGTTGTTAGGTACAAATAGAAGGTCGTTTAATGTTACACCGTCTCCATTGATGTCATTGCCAGATACATAAGATACTTTGAATCCACTTTGTGAAGTCATACCTAGTGTCAGCATAGTTGCTCCACCAAACTCGCCCCCATAAACAAATCTCTTGTTTACATATCCAACAAATCTGTGACGCAAGTCATTGTTAGAATAAGCTAGGTCAAGATAGTTAAGACCTTGTACCGAAGGCGTGTTCAAGTCAACAGTAGATGAAACGTTCGCTATGTCCATTGCTTTTGCATTGGTATATCCAACCATTCCACCAATTCCGTTAGCACCCATTGGTTTTTCCAATTTAGTTGTCACACTATAAGAGTAACCTTCGTCAGAGTTTGTAAGCATCAAAGCTCCGTTTATTTGCGAATTGATATATCTGTTAGTTCCAGCAACCGCAGATGCAGGGTATCTGTCTCTATTGTCAAGTCCTGAGAAAATAGCCGCAGCTGGCTTCAAGTTAGCATCGATATATTTCAAAGAATTGATGTATTTGTTGAAAATACCTTCAATTGTTCCTATTATTCCAAAAGGAAGCTTTTGGTCAACGGCCAAGTTTGTTTTCCAAATTTGAGGGAATTTCAAATCAGGATCTGAAGCATTGATATTGTAACCTGTAATCTTAGTAATGTCAGTAGTGGTAGGTCTGTAAACCGAAGGGTCTAAAGTGAAAGGATAGTTTATCGACCCCGTTGCTGGAGTTTTACTTAAGCCAGAGATGTTTACACCGTTGTTACCTAATTGGTTCGAAATCAAAACGTAAGGAATCCTAGATAGGAACAATCCTGATCCACCTCTAATTTGAGTTGTCTTATCTCCTTTTACATCCCAGTTGAATCCGATTCTTGGAGACCAATATAAACGACCTTTTGGCAAGTTCGCCATATTTACCTTATAATCTGAGTTGTCAGGTAATTTAAAGGTCAAGCCATCTACAACAGGGTTATAGTAGTTTCCGGCTGTTGGAGCTACATTGATATAGTCTCCACGTAGACCATATGCCAATTTAAATTTCTCAGTTACTTGGAAATCATCTTGAGCATAGAAACTTGTCGTGTAAACTTTTAATCTCTGCCAAGGAGCCTCTCCGCCTTCTACTAATGAATATCTGTAGTCAAACTTCGCTACTGGTACTGGCGATGTAGTAAGGTTTTTGTTATCCAAGTAAGCATTAGCTGCAGTTTTGAAATCTTCTATTGAGTTAAATGCCCAAACACCATTGCTTGCATAGAAAAACAAGTTGTTTGATTTGAAATATTCAAATGCACCACCAAAAGTCAAAGTATGCTTTCCAGCAAAGTAAGTCAAGTTATCTGTCAAATTGAAAGTTGAGTAATCCAATTTGTTATCAGGCGTAAAAGGGTCAAAACCAATTGTAGTATAAGTGGTGTTGTCTTTTCTGATTTCAACAGTTGGGAACTGCTGTGTACGATATTCTCTGTCTTCAATTTGCTTATTGAATGTTCCAATCAAATTGTTAGCTAATTTTCCACTAAATGTAGAGTTCCACTCACCTACAATCGAACGAGTGTTGTCTTGTATGATATATCCTGTGTTTTGAGGAGAAAGAGCCAAGGCTGAGTTACTTCTGTTACCAAATCCTGCAGTGTTACCACTGTTTGAGTTTGATATCAAGGCATCTGATTTTGAATCGTGGTGAGAGTAACGCAAAGTAAACTTGTTTTTCTCATTCAAGTTGAAGTCCAAACGGCCCAAAAATTTATTTGATTTAACTTCGTTGTTGAACTGATCAACAGCACCGATGTTGTAATCAAATTTCTCTTGCATAAATTTACCTAAGTCTTCAATATCAGCTGCAGTGGTACGAGACACACTACCTGTAGCACCAGGACGGCCAGCAATCCAGTCCAATGCTGGTTTAGCACGATTCAAGAATTCTCCGTTTACAAAGAAAAACAATTTGTTTTTTAAAATTGGACCACCCACTCTAAAACCAAATGAGTTTTCTTTAAAGTCAGCAGCAGGAATTGCAATTCCGTTTGCTTTTTTGCCAACCAAACCGTCGCTTTGTAAAAATGTGTAAACCGAACCAGAGTAGTCATTAGTGCCTGATCTTGTAACGGCGTTTATACCCGCACCAGCAAATCCCGACTGACGAATGTCAAAAGGAGCAATGTTGATTTGGATTTGCTCAATGGCGTCCAAAGATATGGCAGAAGTACCTGTACGACCACCAGCAGCTGCGTCAGAACCCAATCCAAATCCGTTGTTGAAAACCGAACCATCAATAGTGATATTATTGAAACGGCTATCCTGTCCAGCAAAAGAGTTACCATTACTGTAAGCGTTGTACTTTGTGATGCTGTTCATAGTACGGCTCAATGTAGGTAAATTATTCACCGCCTCACGACCGAAAGTCGTAGCAGCACCTGTTCTGCCTGAAGAGAAAATGTCTGATCTTGATGAAACTACACTGATTTCTTCAAGCATTTTACCTTCTTCTGCCATTTTGAAGTCAACGTTTGACGATGTACCCAAGTTGGTAATAACTCCTGACTTCGACTCATCTTTGTAACCCACAAAAGTAACAGTAACCGTAAAAGGCCCACCAACCCTAACAGCAGGTAAAGTGTAACGACCAGAGTTGTTTGTTACGGCAGCATATTTAGAACCAGACGGCACATGCAAGGCTACAACGGTGGCTCCTGGAAGACCTTCTCCTGATTTGTCAATTACAACGCCAGAAATGGCAGCAGTAGTTACTTGGGCATTAGATTGAAGTGTAAAAAACATCAAAACGAATGCAGAAATAACTAATTTTAAAAAAGTAGTTTTTTGATTCATAAAATAAAATTTGAGGTTAATTTGTTAAAAAAGTTCTTGATTCAAAAGTACAAATAAATTCATCGCTACAAAAGTAATAGTTTTTTCAAATGAAAAAAAATGACCTATTTCATAAGAACTTTAAACTTAGAATATTACATAAAAATATTGGTATTGGTAAATTATCAAATTGTTAAGGGTTGATTTGTTTACATCTTGTTTGAATAATACAAAATCTGGTGGTTTTTGAATCCTAATTAGTGATATTTTGAAATTGAATCTGGGAGTTTACCAGAATATCCCAATAAGCTAAACCTGGCGAACAACTCCTCGGAATACCATTTGTTTTGTCTGGTTTTTTTTATGACCTCTGCATGTTGCTTTTTGTGATAAGCAAACGCTTTCATGCTGTTTTCGTTTTTCCAAATAGATAATGTGGCTTGTTTTAAGAATGGAACTTCTCCGGTGCCAATGGAGTAAATGAATCCTTCATTTTTCGAGAAATTTTGAGCTATTTCAGGTACGTTTTTCCAAAAACTATTGGCTTTATTTAGTTTTATCGTGGCTCTTGTAAGTACAACTATAGGTTCATTCTCTTCAAAAGCCGTATTTAAATTACTTTCAAAAGGTTGTTTTCCATCCCAAAATCCATGCGATTGTTTCGGAGACAAGTAAATGGTGAAAACATCATCAGCAAACTTGTTGAGATATTTTGATATCCATGAAATTTCTAAGAATTTCTGATAATCACTCTCAGATTTCCAAACCCACAAATAAGCCCACTGATTCAGATCAGGTCTTATATCGAAGGTGCCATTTTTTCCTGTTCCCATCAACTTATAAAAAGACATACCGTGCTTATTTAAGAATAATAAAATTCTAAATACGGCCATTGACAAAAAACCAAAAATCATTTTGCTACCTTTATACTGAGCCACTGTAAGCGTTACAAACATATTAATTGGTTTTTAAACTAAATCTCTTTTTTTTTCGTAATTCAATCAAACTTATAACTCTAGAAAATGAAAATCGTTCTAAATTTATTCTTTGCTCTACTATTTGTACAAAGTTGTTTTGCTGTAGAAACACCTACATCCAATGCTGCTCCTATTTCACACGATATATTTAGTGCTTTGCTAAAGAAATATGTTTCAGACAAAGGTGTGGTCAATTATGGTGGTTTCAAGAAAGAACAAAAGGAGTTTAAGAAGTATTTAGATTTGTTATCTGCGAATGCTCCCGGAAGTGCATGGTCAGAAAATGAAAAGTTGGCTTATTGGATAAATGCCTACAATGCTTTCACGATTCAACTGATTCTTGATAACTCCGACAACGATCTCAAAAGCATAAAAGATATTGGAGATAAAATTAAAATTCCTTTCGTAAACACACCTTGGGATGTGAAGTTTATAAACATTGGTGGTAAAAAAATGGATTTGAATAACATAGAGCATGGCATCATAAGGAAACAGTTCAAAGAACCTCGCATTCACTTTGCCTTGGTTTGTGCTGCCAAGTCATGTCCTCCACTAAGAAACGAAGCGTTTACGTCTGAAAGGTTAAACGAACAATTGAATAATCAAGCTGAAAAATTCATTAACGACACATCAAAAAATAAAATCTCAAAATCCAGTGCAAGTATTTCTAAAATATTTGATTGGTATGGTATGGATTTTAAACCTACGCCCATCATAGAAACCTTAAACAAGTATTCAAAGACGAAATTGGATTCTAAAGCCAAGGTTTCTTATGCTACTTATGACTGGTCTCTGAATGGGTCCTTTTAAATAAATCTCTATTTTGTTTCTTTTACCAAACCTATTGAAGAAATTTGCTTCTTTTTAAATAGATAGATGAGTAACGTTCTTTTTTGGTTCAGAAATGATTTGAGGCTACACGACAATGAGGCTTTTTTTAAAGCTTCTCAAATGGGTGCAGTAGTTCCTGTCTACGTTATCGATACGCGATTATTCAAAAATACATTTTTAGGTTTTAAGCGAACGGGTAAGTTTCGTTTGAAATTCTTGCTAGAATCTTTAGCAGATTTAAAAAGCCAACTTCAAGCCTTGGGTTCAGACCTCATTATAAAGGTAGGGATTCCCGAAAATGAGCTTTTTGAATTGGCTGTAAAATATAATGTTGAGTTCGTAGTGACTTCCAAAGAAGTTACCCAAGAAGAAACCAGTGTTGAGGCTGCGTTTTCTCAAAAGCTCAAAACAAAAAACATCGATATTGAGATGTATTGGGGCAATACACTCGTACATGTCAGAGATCTCCCTTTTCAGATACATTTTGTTCCAGATATTTTTACTGATTTCAGGAAAAAGGTAGAAAACTTTTGGAAAGTTAGACCAACTTTCGAAACCGTAACACAACTTGATTCTCCAGATGATTTGGAGGAAAGTATTATTCCATCGCTCATGGATTTGGGCTATGAAAATTTTGAAAAACACCCCAAAGACATTATGGGTTTGGAAGGTGGAGAAACTGCTGCACTAAAGCGTCTGCAAGAATATATTTGGGACAAAGAACTCATTCATACTTACAAACAGACAAGAAATGGTCTTTTAGGAAAGGATTATTCCTCCAAGTTTTCGGTTTATTTGAGTTTGGGATGTCTTTCTCCCAGAATGATTTATGAGGAAATAAAAAAAGCAGAAGCCATCAGAGGTGCCAATGATTCTACTTATTGGTTGATTTTCGAGCTGCTTTGGAGAGATTACTATTATTTTATTGCTCTCAAATTTGGTATCAGGCTTTTCAAAAGAGCAGGCATCAAACATGATTTTGCAAAAAGATGGAAGAGAAATCGGGAGCATTTTAAAAAGTGGATGGATGGCGAGACGGGTGTACCATTTATAGATGCCAACATGAGAGAGCTAAAACTGACAGGTTATTTGTCTAACAGAGGTAGACAAAACGTGGCCAGTTTTTTTACAAAAGACCTTGGATTGGAATGGTGGTGGGGTGCTATGTATTTTGAGAGTCAATTGATTGATTATGAGGTTTGTAGTAATTGGGGAAATTGGAATTATCTGGCAGGAATAGGTACAGACCCACGAGAAGACAGGTATTTCAGCCCAGTGAGCCAAGCGAAAAAGTATGATGCAAAAGCCGAATTTATAAAATATTGGATTCCTGAGTTGCAAAACATTGATAGTGAGGTTATTCTGGAGATAAATGAGCTTAAAACGGTTTTGAATGATTCTATAAACTATACCAGTCAAATAATACCGAAAAATAAAAAATGGTAAAAGCGACCGTTTAACACACCTTTTGAAGAATTCATAAATAATATTTTTTTTGATATTGGATTCTTTATTTAAATTTGATAAATTTTAATACAAAATAAACTGAAAATGAAAAAAGGAACTCTCGCAATTGTGGCAATTCTTTTGTTGTTTGGAATGTACGGATGTAGCTCATACAATGGATTAGTTGGTAAAGACAACAACGTTCAAAAGCTTTGGGCCGACGTACAAACACAATACCAAAGAAGAGCAGATTTGATCAGTACATTGGTAAAAACTGTTCAAGGTGCCGCTGATTTCGAAAAAAGTACGCTTACAGAAGTGATTCAAGCAAGAGCCTCTGCCACACAAGTTAAGTTTGAGGCGAAGGACCTTACTCCAGAAAACATGGCAAAATTCCAAGCTGCCCAGGACCAATTGAGTGGTTCATTGAGTAGATTGATGGTGTCGGTAGAACAATATCCGAACCTGAAAGCCAACCAAAACTTCTTAGATCTACAAGCGGAACTTGCTGGTACTGAAAACCGTATAGCAGTTGCTCGTAGAGACTTTAATGGAGGAGTAGGTGAGTACAATCTTTCAGTTAGGTCATTCCCGATGAATATCTTGGCTGGTATTTTTGGATTTGCTCCTAAAGGATTCTTTGAAGCTTCTTCAAAAGCACAAGATGCTCCTGACGTAAATTTCGATTTTAAGAAATAATTAAATAGCCCGTCGTGAGGCGGGCTTTTTTTATGTTTATCCTTTCTGAAGTTCAGCAAAAAAACATTACGGAAGCCATTAAATTGGCAGAAACCAATACTTCTGGTGAAATAAAAGTGCACATTGAAGAAAACTGCATCGGAGGCGACGCTATGGCCAGAGCCAAAGAGGTTTTCAAATATTTGTCTTTACAAAAAACAGCCCAACGAAACGGAGTTTTGTTTTATTTGGCTTACGAAGACCACAAGTTTGCTGTTTTTGGCGACAAAGGAATCAACGAAAAAGTCGGTCAGACTTTTTGGGATTCTACTAAAGAAATTCTCAAAGAGAATTTCAAAAAAAGTGATTTTGAAACTGGCCTGTGTTTGGGCATAAAGGAGGCTGGGGAACAGCTGAAGCACTATTTTCCATACAATACAGACGATAAGAATGAAATTTCAGATGAAATAAGCCGTGGATAATAAAAAAACAATAGTACGATATCTCGCAGTAATATTTTTACTTTTCTCCTTAC
This sequence comes from Lacihabitans sp. CCS-44, assembly GCF_024343735.1. Taxonomy (GTDB): domain Bacteria; phylum Bacteroidota; class Bacteroidia; order Cytophagales; family Spirosomataceae; genus Leadbetterella. The sequence goes on along the minus strand of NZ_RJUE01000059.1, from coordinate 210,192 downwards.
ATATTGGCTTTGGACAAGACATTCCAGAGAAACCAAACCCACCTAAATTGGTCAATGACTTTGTAGGTGGTTTATTGAGTGCGGCTCAAATTCAGGCCTTGGAGCAGAAGCTTGTGGCATACAATGACTCTACTTCTTCGCAGCTCACTATCGTGATTGTGAAGACAGTTCAACCTTACGAGTCTGGAGATGTGGCTTTAAAAATCTTAAGGGAATGGGGTGTTGGTCAAAAAGACAAAAATAATGGTATAGTATTGCTTTGGGCTCCTGGCGATAGAAAAATAGCCATCCAGACAGGTTACGGGATGGAGGGTGTTTTGCCTGACATGTACGCCAAAAGAATCATCAGTAATGTTATTGGGCCAAAATTTAAGGAATTAAAATACTACGAAGGGCTTGATGAGGGCACAACCGAAATATTCAAATACGCAGCAGGAGAATATAAAGCCGAGCCAGAGGAAGAAGGCGATGCCTTTTTGGGATTTATAATTATTTTGTTGGTAATCATATTCATTATTTGGATACTTTACAAAATTGGCAAAAATAACAAAGGTGGAGGCGGATTACTAAGCGACAGCAGTTCTCCTTACACTACTTTCACTGGCTGGGGCAGACAAACAGGTAGCTGGGGCAGCGGCTGGTCAAGTGGCGGCGGTGGAGGTGGCTGGTCATCAGGCGGTGGAGGCTTTGGTGGTTTTGGCGGCGGAAGTGGCGGCGGCGGCGGTGCCAGCGGAGATTATTAACAAAAAGAGCGATTTGTAAAAATCGCTCTTTTTTTGTTGCATTCAATTTTGGAAAATTATACTACCTACAAATTCCCTTTCTTCAACTCACTCAGTGCAAAATCAGCTGCACGAGCAGTCAGAGCCATATAGGTAAGAGATGGATTTGCACAGCTGTTTGAAACCATTGCAGCTCCATCTGTTACGAAAACATTTTCGGCTCCCCAAACTTGGTTGTGTTTGTTGAGAACCGATTCTTTAGGTGTGTGTCCCATGCGTGCAGTGCCCATTTCGTGTATACAACGACCAAAGCCTTCGAAGTCATCATAAGTGCCAATGTCTTTACAGCCAGCTGCTTCCAACATTTCGGCAGCATCGTTTACCATGTCTTTTCGCATGCGTTTTTCGTTGTCACCAATTTCTGCCGAAAAATTGGCCAAAGGCATTCCCCATTGGTCTTTCTGAGATTCATCTATCCACATTTTGTTTTCAAAATAGGGCAGCGTTTCTGCAAAAGCACTCAAACTTATATTCCATGGGCCAGGTTTTGATGCACTATTTTTAAAATCTACCCCAAAATCCTCTTTCGGCATATTCCAGCCTCGACCGCTGCCACCTTCATAGCCAAATCCTCTCAAATAATCTCTTTTGTCATTGCCAATGTTTCTGTAGCGAGGCACGTAGAATCCATTTGGCCTTCTGCCATAATAATATTGGCCTTCGAAGCCTTCGACATTGGCATAAGCTCCAGCTGAGAAATGGTGATCCATCAAGTAATGCCCCAAAACACCACTGTCATTACCCATTCCGTTCGGAAATCTTGCCGATTTGGAGTTGAGTAAAATATAAGTAGAGGCCATGGCAGAGGCATTTACGAAGATAATTTTGGCATTAAATTCTAAAACTTCTTTCGTGTTTTGGTCGATAACTCTTACACCTGATGCTTTTGCTTTTTTCTCATCATAAAGTATTTCACTTACTATGCTATGAGGTCTTACGGTCAGATTTCCTGTACGGTTGGCCGCAGGTAAGGTGGCGGATTGCGTACTAAAATATGCTCCAAACGGACAACCACGCCAGCACATATCTCTGGCTTGGCATTTTGCCCTTCCCAAAGAGAGTTGCTCTTCGGTGGGTTCGGTTATGTGGGCTTGTCTTGGAGGAATCACATGGCGGCCATCAAATTTCTGATTTACCACGGCTTTCAAATGATTTTCAACACAAGTTAGGTCAAATGGTTTTTGAAAAACACCATCAGGCAAATGCGGGATATTCTCCAAACTCCCTGAAATTCCGGCAAACCTTTCTACATAATCATACCAGGGAGCAATGTCCTTGTATCTGATGGGCCAGTCTGCACCAACTCCTTCTTTAATATTTGCTTCAAAATCTAAATCACTGAATCGCAATGCTACTCTTCCCCAAGTTAGGCTTTTGCCACCCACTTGCCAGCTTCTTATCCAGTCAAAACGTTTTTCTTCGAGATATGGATAGTCAACATCTTTTACAAACATGTCTTTGGAGGCTTCAGTGATAGTAAATCCAGTTCGCTCATGTATGGGGTAGTTTTTCATTTCTTCTAAAGGAACTTTCACGTTTCTATGTTCGAAATCCCAAGGGTTTTTAAGGGCTGTTTTGTAGTCTTTTATATGTTCAATATTTCGTCCTCTGTCTAGCATGAGTACTTTCAATCCTTTCTCACAGAGTTCTTTAGCTGCCCAGCCACCAGATATTCCTGAGCCTATCACAATGGCATCGTAAGTGAGCTTTTCTTCGTTTTTTGATTGAAGTTTCATTATTTTTTTAAGGTTTGATTCTTAAAAATAAATATAATTATTCGAAAGTCAGGATGATTTGCCTTCAAAGATTTAGTTTTTCATTTTATTTCAAATAAAAGACATTGCTTTTAATATCTTTTTTTCTACCTTTGCAGTCCGATTTAAAAAAGAAGGGGGTGTAAATTATGCTACATATTCAAATTAAGGATAACGAGTCAATCGATAAGGCTCTGAAACGTTTCAAGAAGAAGTTTGAAAAAACTAAAGTTTTGAAAGAACTAAGACGCCGTCAAGCGTTTGAGAAAACCTCAGTATCGCGAAGATTCGAAGTGATCAGAGCGTCATACAAGCAAAAAACATACGGACACATCGACGATTAATCGTTTTTGTAGAACCATATATTTCGACTAATTTTGTAATGAATAATAATCTTACAGAATTGGTCGATTTTTTTTTATCCTACCTCCAAAACGAGAAACGACTAAGCCCGCACACTGTGTTGGCCTACAAAATAGATTTGCTTCAATTTCAGGCCTTTCTTAATGCTCCAAATACAGAATTTGACATAATTAAAGCGGAATACCAAGACATTCGAAGATGGATTGTTCAATTATCTGAAAATGAGATTGATAACAGAAGTATTAATCGGAAAATAGCGAGCTTAAGAGCTTTTTTTAAATTTTTGCAAATCAAAAAGAAGGTCGAAGTTAATCCAGTAGCTTTGGTAAAGTCTCTCAAAATAGCCAAAAGATTACCTGTTTATGTGGAAGAAAAACCAATGGAGAATCTTTTTGCAGATATAGAATTTGCGGAAGATTTTGAAGGATTGCGAGATAAGTTATTGTTAGAAATGCTCTATGGTACAGGTATAAGGCTGTCAGAACTGATAAATATAAAAGTTTCGGATGTGGATGTTTTCGGAAGAAAAATAACGGTTTTGGGCAAAAGAAACAAATACAGAGTAATTCCCTTACATCAAACATTGTTAGATTTGATTCAGACATACCTAAAAGTCAAGAGAGAATACTTTGATTCTGAGTATGATTATTTGATTCTTACAGATAAATATGAGCAGCTTTACAGGGTATTCGTTCAAAGAAAAGTCAAACATTATTTAGAGTTGGTGACTACCATTTCCAAAAAGTCACCCCACGTTTTAAGGCATTCATTTGCTACCCATTTATTAAACAGAGGAGCCGATTTGAATGCCATAAAGGAATTATTGGGTCATTCTAACTTAGCGGCTACGCAAATTTATACGCACAATTCTATCAGTCAATTAAAGGAAGTGTACAAAAAGGCACATCCAAAAGCTTAAATTATGAAAATCAAATTTTTTGTTCTCGTATTATCTATTGCTATTCAGAGTTTTGGACAGGAATCCACAGAGAAGTCTAAGTATGACCCAGTGGCGGTTTTTAATCCCCTGATTAACTATCAACCTTCTACTGTGTTCAGAAGTGCGTCTGGAAATCCTGGGCCAGCCTATTGGCAAAATCAGGCCAATTACAAAATAACTGCAACATTAGACGATCAAAAAAATAGCATCTCTGGCTCTGTCAAAATAGAATATATCAACAATTCTCCTGACGAAATTACCTTCATTTGGTTACAATTGGATCAGAATAAATTTAATTCAGATTCAAGAGGGAGTAAAACCACACCGCCGAATTTGGGTAGGTATGGTTTAAAAGACTTTGAGGGAGGTTATAAAATATCTAACCTTAAATTGGAATCGCTAAAAATGAGTTCTAGAAATCAGTCTGTTAAATCTTTGATTGATGACACGAGGATGCAAATTTTCTTGCCTGAGCCATTAAGAACCAAACAAAAAATTGAGATTTCTTTGGATTTTGATTTTTTGATACCCAGCAATGGGTCAGATAGAATGGGAATGTATGAAGCCAAAGATGGGATAATTTATACCATTGCTCAGTGGTTTCCGAGAGTTTGTGTTTATGATGACATTGAGGGCTGGAACACCACGCCTTATTTGGGTGCAGGAGAGTTTTATCTGGAATATGGGGATTATGATTTTGAAATTACGGTTCCCTACAATCACACAGTGGTGGCATCTGGAGAGTTAATGAATACCAGAGAAGTCTTAACAGGAAAACAAGTGGATAGACTCAAAAAGGCTCAAAATTCTGACGAAACTGTGGTGATTTTTGATAAATCAGAGATTGGTAAAAGTGGCTCTCGACCAAAGAATTCTGGAACTCAAACCTGGAAATTTTCATGTAAAAATACCAGAGACGTAGCCTGGGCCAGTTCTTCAGTTTTTGTTTGGGATGCAGCACGTGCGGTTTTGCCATCTGGAAAAAACATTTTAGTGCAGTCGGTTTACCCAGCAGAAGTTGATGCCAAAGCTGAGTGGGGCAGGTCCACCGAATACACGAAACACAGTATGGAATATTATTCTGAATTGTTGTATGAATATCCATATCCAGTAGCTACGAATGTTGCCGGAATTGTAAGTGGAATGGAATATCCCGGCATTGTATTTTGTAGTGCTAGAAGCAAGAGAGCAGGGCTATTTGGAGTTACTGACCATGAGTTTGGTCACACTTGGTTTCCTATGATTGTGGGTACAAATGAGCGGAAATTTGCATGGATGGACGAAGGCTTTAATACGTACATCAATATGTTGTCATTGAAAGCTTTTAACAAGGGTGAGTATTATAAAGAACAAAAAACGCAAGATATGGCCTTTTTTGCCAGAGGAAGTAAGGCTATTTTAACACAACCCGATGCCATGCCTGAAGCAGAAATTGGCTCTTTGGCTTATTATAAACCAGCAATGGGGCTCAAAATGTTGGCTGAAGCAGTGGTAGGTGAAGAAAGAATGAATCTTGCACTCAGGGAATACATTCGCAGGTGGGCTTTTAAGCATCCAACCCCTTTTGACTTTTTCCATACGGTGGAGGATGTAGTTGGCGAAGACTTGGGTTGGTTTTGGAAATCGTGGTATTTTGAAAATTACAAAATTGACCAATCCATAAAAAACGCAAAGTATATAAACAACAATGCTTCCAATGGGATAAGTATAACGCTGGAGAATCTAGAGCAAATGCCTATGCCCGTGGAAATGGAGATTAAAGAAAAAGGTAAAGAAACCAAATACATTAACCTTCCAGTAGATATTTGGGCAAAAACCAAAGAATGGACATTCAATTATCCATCTACTTCAGAAATAGAGTCAATAAAACTTAACCCGAAGGGTATTTTGGTAGATTCCAACACCAAAAACAACGTTTGGAAACCCAATTGATTTTTAGTCGAAAATCTTTAAAAACTGGTTGACTTCATTTTGTTTATCTTCTTCGCCTATTTTTTGGTAAGCAAAAGATAGATTAGTGAGAATGCGTTTGATGATCTCAATATTTGAGCAAGACTTATAATATTTTTCATTTGGCTCTATGTTCATTTGTTTAAGGTAATCGTCAATGTCTTTTTCTAAAAAAACTTGCCCTCGATTAAATGGGTTTAAATAGAATCTGTAGCCTGGATAATCGAAAATTAAAACAAAAAGATTGGGTAGATTAACGCCATAGATGGGTAAGTCTAAGCGTTGAGCCAACAATATAAATAAACAGCTCAGAGCTACTGGATTTCCTTTTTTTTGGCTGAGTACCAAATTGAACATTGAGTTTGAAGGAGAATGAAAGTTCTTGATATTTGGCTCAAACTTCAATTGCTCAAAAATCACCTCATTGAGGATTTTTACCATGTCGTTTGGGTGCATTTTTTCATGCGTATTTACCCAAACTTTCATTTGTATATTTTTTATTTCCTGATTTAAAGTTTCTACTTTAAGGTCAGGATATTGGTATTTTGCAATTAACCACAGGCCCGTCATCAAGTCTGTATGGTTATTGTTTTTCCAAGACTCCAAATCTGCAGAAAGATTAGAGAGATGTAAATCATGAACAAGATCTTCTATTTTTTTTTGTAGAACAGGGTTAAGTCCATTTCTCTCCCATTCTTTTTCTAAAATTGGAATAACCTCATGACCTAAATTTTTGATATTATTCTCAACAATATTAACCACCTCAACATCAGAATCATCAAGAAGTGAAATCATCGCCTTTAAATCCTCCCTATTCATGATTTTAGCTATTTTTTTGGTCAATATCTTAAGTATTAAATTTAAAACCAAACATTATTTTTAAAACATTTTTTATCTCACTATTTTTGTTAAAATATCTAATTATGAACGTACTCGTTACAGGCGGTGCTGGTTTTATTGGCTCCCACACAGTTGTAGAATTGGTAAGTGCTGGTTTTTCTCCAGTAATTATAGACAACTTAATTAATTCGTCAGAATCAGTTTTGGCCGGTCTAAAGAAAATAATAGGTTTCGATGTGCCTTTTTATAATGCTGATTGTAATGATTTTGAGGTAGTTAGAGATATTGTAATCAAACACAAAATAGAGGGCATTATCCATTTTGCAGCTTACAAAGCAGTGGGAGAGTCGGTGGAGAAACCACTCAAATATTATAAAAATAATATTGGGTCACTGCTAAATATTTTGGAAGTGATGCAGGCTACTAAAGTAAAAAACCTTGTATTTAGTTCGTCTTGCACGGTTTATGGACAGCCTGATCATATTCCCGTAACTGAGGATACCCCAAAGAAAAAAGCAGAGTCGCCGTATGGAAACACCAAAGCCATTGCGGAAGATATCTTAGAGGATGTAATAAAATCTGGCGAACAAATGAGTATCATATCGTTGAGGTATTTCAATCCAATTGGTGCTCATCCGAGTGCTGAAATTGGTGAATTGCCCAATGGCGTACCAAGCAATTTGATTCCTTTTGTTACCCAAACTGCGATAGGTAAAAGAAGCAAATTGGTAGTTTTTGGAAGTGACTATAATACCGTCGATGGCTCTAATGTTAGAGATTTTATCCACGTGGTTGATTTGGCCAAAGCCCATGTTTCGGCATTGAATTTGCTAAAAGATAAGGAGACAGCATTTTATGATGTTTTCAATTTAGGTACTGGCACAGGCAATTCAGTTTTAGAAGTAATAAAAACCTTTGAAGAGGTAAATAATCTAAAGCTTAATTACGAGGTAGGTCCACGTAGGTCTGGCGATGTTGAAAAAATCTATGGAGACGTTGAAAAAGCCTCTAAGATTCTAAACTGGAAAACTGAAAAGTCCTTAGAAGAAAGCCTCAAAGATGCGTGGACATGGGAATTAAAACTAAAAAACAACAATAACTAATGAAGTTTGAAAAGTGCATTCTAATAACAGGTGGAGCAGGGTTTATTGGCTCACATGTGGTAAGACTATTTGTTACTAAATATCCACAATATCAAATAGTTAACCTGGATAAGTTGACTTATGCAGGCAATTTGGAGAATCTAAAAGACATAGATAAACTCCCAAATTATACATTTGAACATGGCGACATCGTTGACGAAAATTATATAGATAGCCTTTTTGCAAAATATCAGTTTGATGGTGTAATTCATTTAGCAGCAGAGTCTCATGTGGACAGGTCAATAACTGACCCTATGGCATTTGTAAAAACCAATGTAATAGGAACTTGTAATTTGCTAAATTCTGCTAAAAACCTCTGGAAAGGCCAAATGGAAGGCAAAAGATTCTACCATGTATCTACAGATGAAGTATATGGAGAGCTACACGACCCAAGTGAGTTTTTTGTAGAAACTACCAGTTATGACCCTCGATCGCCATATTCAGCGTCCAAAGCGAGTTCTGATCACTTTGTGAGGGCATATCACAATACTTATGGACTTCCGATAGTAGTATCTAACTGTTCTAACAATTATGGGCCAAACCATTTTCCTGAAAAACTCATTCCATTGATGATAAATAATATCAAAAATTGGAAACCTCTTCCAGTTTATGGAAAAGGAGAGAATGTAAGAGACTGGTTATTTGTAATAGATCACGCAAGAGCCATAGATAATATTTTTCACAATGGTAAAAATGGAGATACTTACAACATAGGTGGAAACAATGAGTGGAAAAATTTAGACTTGGTTCACCTATTGTGCGATTTGATGGATGAAAAGCAAGGAAATCCAGTCGGAAAAAGTAGGGAATTAATCACTTATGTAACAGACAGAGCTGGGCACGATTTGAGGTATGCCATTGATGCCAGTAAACTAATGTCGGAGTTGGGTTGGGAGCCTTCAGTAACTTTCGAAGAAGGATTATCAAAAACAGTTGATTGGTATTTAAACAACTGGGATTGGATAGAAAACATAACTTCTGGTGATTACCAGAAATATTATACCTCGATGTACGAAACAAGTGCTAATTAATAAAATATGAAAGGAATCATTTTAGCAGGTGGCAGCGGAACCCGTTTGCACCCTCTCACACTGGCGGTAAGCAAACAGTTGATGCCCGTTTATGACAAACCTATGATTTATTATCCTTTGTCCATATTGATGTTGGCTGGAATAAACGAGGTTTTGATTATTTCTACACCCCACGATTTACCTCATTTTAAAAAATTGTTGGGGGATGGCTCTCAAGTCGGCTGTAAATTTGAATATGCTGAACAAGCATTGCCGAATGGATTGGCTCAAGCTTTTGTGATCGGGGAGGAATTTATTGGCGATGATAAAGTGGCCTTGGTGCTAGGAGATAATATTTTTTATGGAAGCGGATTGAGTAAATTACTTCAGTCGTGTGCTGATCCGGATGGTGGAATGGTGTTCGCATATCCAGTGCATGATCCTGAAAGATACGGAGTTGTGGAATTTGATGCTGATTTTAATGCTTTAAGCATTGAAGAAAAGCCAGAAAAACCAAAGAGCAACTATGCAGTGCCGGGTTTGTATTTTTATGATAATGAAGTGGTAGAAATTGCCAAAAATATTGAGCCTTCTCCAAGAGGTGAGTATGAAATAACTGACGTAAATAGAGTTTATTTGGAAAGGGGTAGGTTGAAGGTAGGTGTAATGAACCGAGGAACTGCCTGGTTAGATACGGGTACTTTTAATTCCTTGATGCAAGCTGGCCAATTTGTACAGGTTATTGAAGAAAGACAAGGACTAAAAGTGGGTTGTATTGAAGAGGTGGCCTACAGAATGGGCTTTATTACGAAAGACCAACTCATAAAAATAGCCCAACCTTTGGTTAAGTCGGGCTATGGTCAGTATCTATTGAATATTTTGAAATAAATTTTTAATATCACCAGCCGTCATCTGCAACAGGTTTCTTTTTAACTGGAGTGGTGGCGGCTGTTGTTTTTCCTTTTGCCTTAGGATCTGCTTTGGCCGCTGTGAGTGGTGCTGAAGATACCACGCTTTCACCTTTCTCTATTCTAGAGTAAACTCTACTCACTATCTTCCACTCGTTATTTACCTTTAGTAGATTCAGTAAATCTATGATTTTTGAGGTAGGATACTCGGTTTCAGTAATTGCGGTGGCCGCTGTACCTGCATAAGACCAAGACACAACCTTGGTTGTTCTTTCCATTTTTTGATTAGGTTTAATTTTAGAAGCCAAAGACTCCACTGTCATGCCCGTTACGCCAGTTTTTCCAACTGATTTTTGAATGGCATCACTTAAAAAAGCCTTCTTAAACCTATCAACTTCTCCGTTTGTGCCGCCTTCTAGATAGTCATTAAGGGTTTGATTTATCAATTCTTCGTCTGACTGAGCACTTGCTGAGTAAAGCGATAAAATCAATGTTAGGGATAAAAGTATGTTTCGCATATTTAATATTATTTTTCTGCAATTTAAACGTATTTTTTTAATCAATATTTTTTGTGACATTTTTTTTTCTTTTCTGTCTAAATGCCAGACAAAAAATTTAAATTTGTCTTAAATAAGTTTTTAAAATTAAAATTTCAACAACAATGGGATTAATGTCGTTTTTTAAAGGAGTAGGCGAGAAGCTTTTTGGGAAGTCTGAGGCTGAAGTAGCTGAGAAGACTCCAGAACTGAAGGCATCTGCTCTTTTGGCACATGTACAAGGTTTGGGTTTAGCATTTAATGCACTTACTGTAAAAATCAATGGAGATACTGTTACAATTTCAGGAGAAGTTGATACACAAGAAGATTCAGAGAAGATTGCACTGGCTGTTGGTAATGTAGAAGGTGTTTCAGCTGTAGACAACCAAATGGAAGTCTCTACGCCGGCTCCAGAAGCTAGATACCATACTGTTGAAAAGGGAGATTCTCTTTCGAAAATAGCAAAGGTAATGTATGGAGATGCGATGAAGTATCCTGCTATTTTTGAGGCTAATAAGCCGATGTTAAAAGATCCAGATTTAATTTATCCGGGGCAAGTTTTAAGAATTCCAGAATTATGATAAAAAAAGAGCCTTTCGAGGCTCTTTTTTTATCATCTTACTATTGTAAAACTATAAGTCTTTTTGGAACTGGTAAACTTCAGATTGTACTTTCCGAAACTGAGTGTTGGTAGAATAATTTCACCTTTTGATATATTATTATTTAGCTCGTAAGTTTTTAATAATTTCCCATCGGAAGAATAAATAATCAGTTCTGAAATTTCATCATCTTTAACTTCATAATTTAATGTCTGGTTAATGATTGGGTTAGGGAATACTTTCAAAGCATAAGCGTCTGTTTCGGAGGTGCCTAAGATTGAGAGAACAATTATTTTTACTTCTCCTTTTGGAGTGCCGGGTCCACAAGAGTTGGATACTTTGGTTAGCTTATATTCTGTGGAGATTGGAGGTCTCACAGTTAACTTAGCTTCTGATGAGTCTACCTTAAATTCGCCGATTGGATCCAAAGTTAAAAGCCAGGGAGCTGATCCTTTCAGTGAAATATTTATAAATGCCGAATCTTTAAGATATATACTTGAATTTCCGCTAATTTCAGCAGAAGCTGGCTCCTCAACAATCACTTCTATCTTACTTTTTTTGCTTTCGCACTGGTTGGAATCACTTTGAGAAACATAATAAGCTTTTTTGTTTGGAGACTTGGTGTTCGGTAATTTACTAAAAGTGAACTCATTAGAATTCTCTTCTTCATACCATTTTAAATTTTCTCCTTCCGCTTTTAAAAAAAAATCTTGGGCACCAAGACATATATTTATGGGAGTGTTCACTTGAGGTGGTAAAGGAAGATCTTTCACAATAAATGAAAAGACATTACTAAAGTCTGTTGCATTTTTTCCAACAACTTTCATATTAAAAATTTTGTTCTTTTGAATATCTTTAGGAAGGGAAAATTCGAGAGAGTTAGAATTTGTTTTTGGCAAAATATTGAAAATTTGGCTGCTATTTTTTACCTGTATTTGATAATAATCAGATTCTGCATTGGCTTTATGACCTGAAATGGGTAGATATGTCAAAACTTCGCTGCAAAAACTATCCGTACCTTGAATTTTTAAATTGGGTTGGAGTACTTCAACATATACACTAGGTGATTGAATAATAGTACCACATTCGTTTGTTATTTCAGAGATATAGAATAGTTTACTAGAATCTGTCAAAAAACTAAAATTGATGGTCTCTGAATTAATTTTATCATAAACAAAGCCATCCCAATCTTTAAAACTCCACGGCCCAGACCCCCCAAACTTTAGATTAAGCTGGAGTTCTTCTCCTTTTTGAATGCTTTTTTGTGAGCTTGTAATCTCCGCGGAAGGTAAAGATTTTATTTCAAAGTCTTCACTAACAGGACTTTCGGAGTATGGGAGCGTAGAAGTAATTATTAGCCTATAATTATTGCCGTTTTCCCAAGATTGATCAAGTGTTATTTTTAGTTGTTTGTCATCCACAATTTTAAACTCAGTAATTTCTCTAAAATTATTGCCATTTTTATCTGAAATTTCGACTCTAAACTCATTTTTGGTTTCAAATAATCCGGTTTTCTGAAAATTCACCAAAATATTTTCTCCTTTACAATAAATCTTCTTATTTAAATTCGTAATGCTCAAAAAGTTTGACACGTTTTTAGTAATTCTATATTCAGCAAACGAAGACAGCCGAATGTTGAGTCCTGATTCCATTCTCTGAAACTGCATAGGCGTGAATCTCAATCCGCATTTATGATGGTATGACATATAATTGTCTCGCGGTGGTGTATAATTTTCGCCATTAAAATCTACTAGGTCGGCTGGAGTATTTTCGGAACAATCTAATGAAATAAGTGAAGGGATTCTCTCAAATGGGTCGGCGGGAGTATCACATAGTTCGTCTCCAGTAAGGTTACAGTTTGCTCCTATTCCTCGAGTAACAAGTTCTCTTTTGGTTATGTCTTCGTTGTTGCTGTCTTGATAGGTATGCAATAAACCAAAATAATGTCCGAATTCATGAGGGGTGATTTTGTCTTTTAGAATAGAAAAACTACTGGTGTCATTCTCAAGGTATGCTAATATTATTGCATTAGACCTTTTGCTGAAATTTGGCAAACTGGTGTAGCCATTAAGCAAACTCAAGTCAGGGCGAGTGATGGTATGGGTGAAATATAAATTAATTGCGTCGTCGCTGTCGTATTTTGACCTAAAGTTTGCGTCATTTTCTGTTTTTAAATCATAAAATTCATTGTCTGTAATATGCTCAATATGATTGTTTTCTACAATAAACTTAATGTTTGTCTCAGAAAACACAAGATCTAGTTTATTAATTATTTCTATGACTTGATCTGAAGATATAGTGGTGAGGTTTTGGCTACTATGTATTATTTTTGGTTTTACATATATATCGTATGTAGTCCCTTTTCTTGCTTTTTTAGCGAATTCTTTTTTTTTGAATAATTCAATTTGGTTTTTTCTGTCATTTTCTGATGCATATGTAACATCACACCATTCCTGGCAGTTGACTGGAAGCCAAATGAATATAGTACCAAAAAATAAAATTATTCTCCGGAGAATCATGCCTCTTTTTCCTAACAAATTTTGAAAGGCAAATGTAGTTTTTTTTGATTAAACTTTAGCGTATTTAAGCTTAAATTGCTCAAACTCATGCTTTAATATTGCTGCTCTTTCTTCAAAACCTTCTAGATTTGCTACCTTTGCAGGTACTTCAATATCTTTGGTTATTTCATGAATTCGCATCAAACCTATGGTACCTGAGTTACCTTTTAAAGTGTGTAGCTCTTTCTGTATTGTTACTACATCATTATTTTTAAAAGCCGCTATAGAATTGGCTATTTGTTCTTCTGCCTCTTTCTCAAAATCCTCAAAAACCGATAAGAGCATTTCTTGACCAACCATCTCGCGAAGGCTTGATATTACTTCGGGATCAAATTCTGGGATTTCGCTTGAGATTTGATAAACGTTCGAGGGTTTTTTTTCTTCGATTTTTGTCTTTTCTGTGTAGGGCTCCGTTTTTTTGTGACCCGAAATATATTCCTCTACTTTTTTGATTAGTAAATTGGCCCGAATTGGCTTTGAAATATAATCATCCATACCTCTTGAAATAAAATTCTCGCGGTCGTGTTGCATTGAATAGGCAGTCATTGCTACCACTTTTGGAAGCCGGTCTCCAAACTTTTCCTTTAATTTTTGAGTGGTTTCTATGCCGTCCATTTCGGGCATTTGAATATCCATTAATATTACATCGAAGTCCTGATTGCTACTGAAAATATCTATTGCTTTTTGTCCTGAGTCTGCACTTTCAACAGTGCAATTTGCTTTCTTAAGTATCTCTGAAGCTACTTTTCGGTTTACGGCATTATCATCAACCAATAGTATTTTTGGCGAGTATCCTTTGAAATAATTATTGAAAGATATTTCTGTTTCTGAAATCGCATTAGCCTTTACATCAGCCTGTACGGCTTGTTTAGCTTTTATTGTAAACCAAAAATTGCTTCCTTCATTTGGATTTGATATAAGGCCAATTTCTCCGCCCATCTGTTTACAAAGTTCCTTAGATATTACTAATCCAAGCCCAGTTCCACCAAATGATTTTTTTGTGGAAATATCTAGCTGTTGGAAAGAGTTAAATAATTTTTTCTGATTTTCCTCAGATATTCCTATTCCAGAATCTATGATTTCAAATTTAACTAAATACTCATTTGATTCTGTTAGCATACTACTCACTTTTACTTGGACAATTCCATTTTGAGTAAATTTTAAGGCATTTGAGGTGAGATTTGAGAGGATTTGCAATAAACGAATTTGATCTCCTTCTATACAAGGTGGGGATTTTGAGTCAATATCAAATATCAGTTGGTTGTTTTTCTCTTTGGCTTTCTGGTTAAAAAGTGCGACAAGGTTACTAAGTGTTTCTCTTATCTCGAAAGGTCTGTAAACGAGCTCCATTTTTCCAGCTTCGATTTTCGACAAATCCAAAATGTCATTTAAGATAGTTAGTAAAGTTTCAGAAGATTTTTTAATGGTTTGCACATAATCTTTTTGATTTTTCTCTAGTGGAGTTTCGTTCAAAACATCAATCATACCTATGATGCCATTCATTGGGGTTCTGATTTCATGGCTCATATTGGCTAAAAACTGTTCTTTTATTTTCAGCGAGTGTTCTGCTTCGTTTTTAGCTTTTTTAAGATCTTCGGCACTTTTCATGAGTTCTGTAATGTCTCTCGCTACACCTTCCACCTCTATCGGAATACCTTTAGAGTCTTTTATCATTCTGATATTGAGCATAAACTGTCTCAAAGTCTGGTCTTTACGTTTCACAATTACCTCAAAATTTGTAATGCTACCAGTTTTTAAAAGGGCCTTGATGTCCTGGGAGGAATTCTTAGCATTCTCGAAAAATTTATCTACTTTTTGATGAATTACTTCATCTACAGTATATCCAGTATGAGCTAATACAGAAGGGGATATCATGATTACGTTTCCAGCCAAATCTGTTCTGTAGTAGATATCAATAAAAGACTCTATGGTGTTTCTAAACTTATTTTCACTTTTCTGCAGATTTATGAGGGCGTTCTTTTTCTCAGTGATATTTCTGGCTATACCTGATACTTCATCTATTAGTCCATCATCTTCTGACAAAATGGGATTCAAATAAAATTCAAACCAATTGTTTCCCCCATCTTTTTCACCCCAATGCATTTCAAAATACTGAGGCAGCCCTTGAAATGCTAGGCTGTATTTTTCTCTCAAGGTGGGTTTGTCATCAGAAGAAATAAGTTTCCAGCCTAGTTTTTCAATGCTGCTATTGATGGTTGGTGAAATTCCGAGTTGTTCAAAAATCAAGTTGTGGTAATTTTTATTAAAAGAACTCAACTGCCGCTTTTGATTTACAGTCCATATATAATGTGTGCTGCTATCAAAAATGGCGTTTAAACGGGAAGTTTGAATCATCAATTCTTCTTCCGATTTTTTTCGTTCCATGGCAATGGCTATTTGCCCCGATACAAATTCAAGAAGCTCCAGGTCTCGACTTGAAAACTTGTTTTCATCAGAATAGGATTTAATGCCAATTACGCCAATGGTTTTTTCATTGATTTTGAGAGGGACCAAGATTTGAACAGCCGGAAGGTTTGATTCATAGATAAAGAGTTTTTCTTTTTCTATTATCAAACTTAGCTCCTCTTTGTTGAATATGAGTGGTTTATTCTGCAAAATGGAATATTCGATCAGTCCATTTCCAAGTTTACGTTTTAGATAATTCTGACCAGTTTCGTAGTATTCATCTACATGATATGGGAAATATATACTGTTGTTTTCGGGTTCATAAACCGCAACGAAGAAATTGTTAGCGTAAATATTTTTCTGAAGATTTTGGTGTACTTGTGAAAGAAAACCCTCTAAGCTTTTGGTGTTTAAGTTACTCTGAGCTATTGCATAATAAAGATTTTGAGCTGCTTCTGCTCTTCTTCGCTGTGTAATGTCCTTTAGTATGCACCTAAAAGATACTGGCTCACCTTTGATATACCTACAGTTTATATCTCCAGAAAGGTAAATTCTTTTCTTTTGTTTGTTGCGAATCACCAATAAAAAATCTGTAATAGGCTCACCATTTTTTATTTTTTCAAAATTCGATTGGATGGTTTCTTTGAATTCAGGATGTAGAATGTCATCTACAGACATTTCCTTAATTTCAGATCTTGAATAGCCCAGAAGCTCAAGAAAAGCATTATTTACAAACATAAATTCACCCACAAGCGACAGCATCAAAATGATGTCGGATGTATTATCTACAAAATCTTGAAGCAAATCAAAATTATCTTTGGTTTGGGTTTCTGTTTTGTTTGAAATTATTTCTACCATTTAGCTTTAGGGTTTTTCTGCCTAAATCTAAATAATTAATGCTTAATTTTGGGTATTATTTCAATAAAAAAGAATTTCATTTGGAAAACGTTAGGGCAAAAAAACACTTAGGGCAACATTTTTTGAAAGACCTCGGAGCCGCTAAAAGAATTGTAGATTTATACCAAGACAAAAATAGTAATAATTTGGTGCTAGAAATCGGCCCAGGTATGGGTGTTCTTACCCAATATTTATTAAAAAGAGAGGAGTTGGATTTGGTTTTGGTGGAAATAGACACTGAGTCCGTAGCTTATTTAAAAAAGAATTTTGCCATAGCCGAGAATAAAATTGTAGAAGGTGATTTTTTGAAAATGAATTTTCAGGAAAAGTTACAACTGGTTGATAATCAAAAGTTTGGAATAATTGGAAATTTCCCATACAACATTTCTTCTCAAATATTTTTCACTGTTTTAGATCATAAAGATCAGATTGAAGAAATAGTTGGGATGGTGCAAAAAGAAGTAGGACAACGAATAGCATCTAAACCCGGAAACAAAGATTACGGCATTTTAAGTGTTCTCCTTCAGGCGTTTTACGATATAGAATACTGTTTTACTGTACTTCCGGGTGCGTTTAATCCTCCTCCGAAGGTAGACTCTGGCGTGATTAGGTTGGTTAGAAATTATGATAAAGTCCTAGATTGTGACTTTAAAAAATTCAAACTTGTGGTTAAAACTGCTTTTAATCAAAGAAGAAAGATGCTTTCAAATGCTCTAAAGCCAATTACTACTAAAGAGCTTCCTTATGCTAATAAAAGAGCGGAAAACCTTGATTATTTGCAGTTTGTAGAGCTTACTAAGTTAATTTTTGAGACGGCGTAGTTTTTCTAAATCTAAGATTTTGATTTTTCCAGAAGATATTTCTATTAATTTTTCGTCTTTGAAATCAGAAAGCGTCCGAATGGCCGTTTCAATTGAAGTGCCTGCCATATTTGACAAATCTTCCCTACTTATTTTTAGGCCATTATTAGGTTTTTTGTCTTCATTTTGATCAAAAAATTTGATAAGACACTCAGAAACCCTTTTCCTTACAGAGTTATAGGCCAGTTTCAATAGCTGATCTTCGTTTTCTTTAATATTGTCAGAGAGCATTTTTATGAATTTCTGAGAAACCTGCCTGTTTTGGTGAATAAGTTTGAAAAATTCCGACTTTGGAATCAAGGTAATCTCGCAGTCTTCCAAAGCAGCCGCAGATTCCATATAGCTGTTTTCACGCATCAGATTCACATATCCAAAGAAGTCTCCTTCGTTGTGGAGGTTGATTATTAGTTCTTTACCTTCCTCGTTGGTTTTGTAGGTTTTGATTTTCCCCTTTTCTATGTAGAACAAATATAGAGGAAAATCCCCTTCTCTAAATATTTCAGATTTTTTCTTATATTTTCTTTTTTCTCTGTTGTTGGTCAGGTTACGAAGTTCTTGTTCTCCACCCACGTCACGGACAAGGTTGTTTAGTCCATCAATATTTCTCGAATATTTTTTTTCTAGAAGTTCAATTTTTTTGAATCTACTTTCTATGGCATTTAACAAATCTACGTCATCAAAAGGTTTGGTAATATAGTCATCAGCACCCATTTCCATACCTTTTCTGAAGTCTTGACGGTCTGCTTTGGCAGTCAAAAATATGAATGGAATGTTTTCTGTTTCAGGATTTTTTGAAAGCAAATGAAGTACGCTATACCCATCTAAGACAGGCATCATTATATCGCAAATGATTAAATCAGGCTTGGAATTTGAAGCTAATTCGACACCAATTTTTCCATTTTCAGCAGTTATTACCTCATATCCATCCAATTCTAAGATTTCGGCTGTATTTTCTCTGATTTCATTGTTGTCTTCTATGAGCAATATTCTTTTCATGGGAGAGAGAGGAGATGATTAATTTTTAGAGGTTTTTAGATTCCTAGGTAAATTTACATTAAAAATGCTTCCTTTGCCTACTTCACTTGAAAATTTAATGGTTCCTTTTAGATAGTTTACATACTGCAGGACGATACTCAAACCGAGACCAGTACCTTGAATATTTTCTACATTGCTTGACCTGAAAAATCTGGTAAATAGCTTTTTATGATCAATTTTTGGAATACCCAATCCATAATCCTTTACAGAGAAATGCACTTCCGTATCATTCGTATTTATCGAGATGTCTATCGGCTTGTCTTCATCTGAAAACTTTATGGCATTGGTTAAAAGATTAATCAGTATGTGTCTAAGTAGTTTGGGGTCTTGATAAACGGTTATTTCATCAATATCTGAGGCTATGAGATTGAGTTTTTGCCCAGGTTTTAATAGCCCATGTAAATCCAAAATTAAATCATTTACAAAATTATTCAGATTGAAATTTTCAGGGTTAATAATGACCTTACCTTCTTCTATTTTGTTTACAGATAGAATGTCATTCAAGATTTCTGTAAGATTTTTTATGGACTTCTTTATCCGATCATTGTGTTTATTTCGCTTTTCTACCTCGTTTAATTCATTGTATTTTTCCATTAAAGAGAGCGATGATAAAATGGTCGATAAAGGAGTTCTGAATTCATGTGAAGCAATAGAAATAAACTTTGTTTTCATGGAGTTGAGTTCCTGTTCTCTTTTCAGTGAGCTATCAAGTTCATTCTTAGTTTTTTCAAGTTTCTGTATAGCTTCTTTTAAAATGAGCGTTCTTTCTTCTACTTCTTTCTCAAGTTCTTTCCTGTAATTTTTTTCATTTTCTTCTGATTTTTTTCTATTTGTAATGTCGATTATAAAGCAAATTACAAAACTTCCCAAAGAGTTTTTGAAAGGGCTAAGACTCACCTCTACTGGAAACTCTATACCGTCTTTTTTTACAGCAAACAAGTCAAACTGAAGCCCCATGCTTCTTGCATGTGGATTTTCCATGTATTTCTCTCGATGCCCAATATGATTATGCTGAAATCTTTGTGGTATCAAAATCTCTATTTTTTGACCAATTATTTCACTTTCAATATCATAGCCAAAAGTCTTTAGCCCTGATGGATTAATTTTTAATATTCGACTTTGACTGTCAGAGATTACAATACCCTCATTGGCGTATTTAAAAATAGCTTCAAATTGATTTAATATATCGATTTCCACAAAGTACTGATTGTAAAACTGATCATTTTTTGGTTCCATTCGCAAACTATCTTTATTGTTTGATCAAAATTATGACATTTGTCATAATTAGTTTTACGAACTAAGAATAATTCTTTTTCTATTTTTTTTGTGGCTGATTAGAGTCATAATTAGTTATGAAACTTTTCACCAATTTTGAATTAGTATTTTGAAATGGTAAGAAATGAAGAGCAAGGAGGAAATATTTATTAATTCCGAAACCAGAATCTCGCAGATTTTGAATGGATTTAATGCAGCTTTTCCTTTTTTAAGAATAGAAATTTATAAAAAAGGAGAGGTAATTACGCTAGATCACAGAGATTTTAGGCTTTTTGAGATAGCAAGTATTAAAGCCCCGCAAGACTTTTTGGTTCATGGAGAACTGAAAGTGAGTGAAGTTGAACAACTTTTTTTGTCGAAACTAGGCTTGAAAGTAGCTATTTTTAGAAAAATGGGTACCTCAATTGTAGAAACCACATTTACAAGCCAATGGACTTTGAATCACCAAAATAGCAAAGGGGAGGAAATTTACTTTGCAATTTGACTATATTTTAGATTTCGACAACAACTCTTCCGATTTGATTTCCTTTTAACATTTTTTCAATCTCAACTCCTACATCTTCGAGTCTAATTACATGGCAAATACTTTCAAGATTTTCTGGTTTCCATTCATTCGATAGTTTTTCCCAAAGGTACTCTCTCCAAGTAATTTCTGCTTCAGCAGAATCAATACCAAAAAGTGCCAAACCCCTTAAAATAAACGGAAATACGGTTGTATGAAGATTGGGCGATAAGGCCATTCCGCAAATTGAAACTCCTCCGTTTGATTTTACAAGTTTTAATATGTTTTCTAAAACCGTACCACCAACAGCATCTATTCCACCTGAAAAAATTGGCTTAAGTAATGGCCTGTCGGTGTCTTCGAAACTATGAATGATGTCTTTAGCTCCAATTTGATACAAAAACTCCTTAGCAGATTCTTTTCTTGAAAAAGCGACCGTCTCTATACTAAGTTTGGCCAGAATCATAATAGCCAATGACCCAACACCACCTGTAGCACCGCTGACAATCACAGGACCGCTAAGTAATCCATTTTTCAGGAGTTTATCGATGCACATGGCCGCAGTGAGGCCGGCTGTGCCATACATCATGCTTTCTTTTAATGAAAGTCCAGCTGGTTTGTTTATTGCCCATTTGGCTGGAATGGATATGTATTCAGAAAACCCGCCCGAGGTGTTCATGCCAAGGTCAAATCCCGTAACAATTACCTCATCACCAACCTTAAATTTTTCCGAATTGCTTTTAGCTACTATTCCTGCGGCATCTATACCGGGTGTATGTGGGTATTTTTTTGTGACGCCTTTGTTGCCCGTTGCAGAAAGTGCGTCCTTGAAATTTATGGAAGTATATTTTACCTTAACCAAAAGGTCATTTGGAATTAAAGAATCAAGGCCCGCTTTCTCAATGGTTTGAGAAAACGAGCCATCTTCAAGTTCTTTAACTATTATTTTTTTGAAACTTTCCATTTGGAGTAGTCTAATGCAGCTTTTACAAAGCTTATAAACAATGGATGCGGCTGCAAAACGGTACTTTTCAACTCTGGGTGATATTGCACGCCAATGAAGAATTTCTTTGTTGGAATTTCAATTATTTCCACCAAATCATTTTCAGGGTTAGTACCACCTATAAATAAACCATTGGCTTCAAAATCCTTACGGTATTTGTTGTTAAACTCCCAACGGTGGCGGTGCCTCTCTGAAATTTTAGATTTGCCATATATTTTTTTGGCAAGAGATTTATCTGTCAATTTACAATTGTAAGAGCCCAGTCTCATGGTGCCTCCTTTGTTCTCCACATTCTGCTGATCTTCCATTAGATCAATAACAGGGTATTCGGTATTTTTTTCCATTTCTGTAGAATGGGCTCCCGACCAACCTAAAACGTTTCTGGCATATTCTATAACGGCCATTTGCATACCTAAGCAAATACCCAAAAACGGTATATCGTTCTCTCTTACGTATTTTACTGCTTCTATTTTTCCTTCAATTCCCCTTTCTCCAAAACCAGGAGCCACTAAAACTGCATCAAGGTTTTTAAGTTTTTCTTCAGTGCTTCCCACAACCAAAGATTCAGAGTGTATCCATGATATTTTTACTTTACAGTTATTTACAGCACCTGCATGTATAAATGATTCAATGATAGATTTGTAGGCATCTTTCAGCTCAACATATTTACCGATTAGGCCTATAGTTACTTCATGTTCTGGTTTTTTAAGTCTTTGCAAAAACTCTTCCCACTTTTTCATGTCGGCGTCGTGGTCGTTGTACACGTCAAGCATGTAAAGTACCCGCTGGTCAAGTTTTTCTTTCTTCATCAACATCGGCACTTCATAGATGGTTTTAGCATCCATGGCCTCAATTACCGAATTTATTTCTACGTTGCAGAATAGTGCTATTTTTTTTCTTATCTCAGCAGGAAGATGGTGTTCTGTTCTGCAAACAATTATATCTGGCTGAATACCAGATTCTTGAAGTTGTTTTACCGAGTGCTGTGTTGGTTTGGTTTTGAGTTCTTCGGCTGATTTTAGGTACGGTACTAAAGTAAGGTGAATAGTAAGCATGTTTTTTTCACCCAATTCCCATTTCAATTGTCTTACGGCTTCAATAAAAGGCAATGATTCTATGTCTCCTACACAACCACCGATTTCAGTAATTATGATATCATATTTACCGTTGTCTCCAAGAAGTCTGATGTTCCTTTTGATTTCGTCCGTAATATGAGGAATTACCTGAACCGTTTTACCAAGAAAATCTCCTTTACGCTCTTTACTCAGTACATTGTAGTATATTCTACCAGTAGTTACATTGTTGGCTTGAGAAGTTTGAACGTTTAAAAAACGCTCATAATGACCTAAGTCTAAGTCAGTTTCTGCACCATCATCAGTAACATAGCATTCACCATGCTCGTAAGGATTGAGGGTTCCTGGATCTACGTTTAAGTAAGGGTCAAGTTTCTGGATTGTTACCGATAATCCTCTGGCTTGTAGAAGTTTGGCTAATGACGAAGCGATAATGCCCTTTCCTAATGAGGAGGCTACGCCACCTGTTACAAAAATATACTTAGTTTTCTTTTGTTTCCCGCTCAATGGCATCGTATTAAATGATTGATTACGGGATACAAAGTTAGGAATATTTGGCTATGCCGAGCATACTTTTAAGAATAAAAATAAACAAAAAACTTAATGGCTTAGAAACTACAACATTATAATTCACAATCATATGAAAAATTTTCTGATTGTGGTGAAGGTCTATTATTTATTGTTCGTGTGTAATCTACTTTATTCGGAAATCCTAGGTTGTTGTATTGGTACTCGTAACTATAATTTATTTTTTCTAGGCCTTTAGTTACAATAGCACTTTTCACATTGTTTGTGTTGATATAATGCGTAAAGTTCAGACCACCGCTTAGTAAAGAATATACCATGTAATAACTTAAAAGATTGCCTAATTGCTGATTTTTATAGGGCGAGGGCTTGTCATCAAACTCAGTGTTTTCTAATATTGTTTCCCATTCCCCACCTAAAAATGCACTTATATATTTTACATTTCCGTTGGCATCATACGTAAATCTTGTGTCTACTTTGTCAGGAAATGTAGGCCAATTCAAAACCAGTTGGTCAATTTTTCCCATGCTGTTGTAACTAATAGTGGTTGGATAACTAAATATTTTTCCTTGGCTATCCGTTCCTTCAAATGTAATTTTGTTAAGGAGTCCTTTTGCATCTATGTCAAAAAGGGCGTATGCACCTTTATTTTTTGAATGTATGGCTTTTGAAAGTTTTCCAGAAGTGTATATAAATGTGTCGAAGTCGTTAAATCCTAAGATATTCTGTAATTTATCGTCCTTAAATATATATTGATATTGTTGACCATCAGACCTAGAGTTGGAAAGGATTTTACAGTTTTTGTTAATCTCTATTGGTTTTTCGATTCCTAGGTCTTTGGTTCCGTCTTTTTCACAAGCGAAAAGTGAAAAAAGTAAAATTGTTAAGTGAAAATATTTTTTTGGCATTATGGTATAGTTATTACCAAGATACTATGCAAAAATTGTGCTAAAAAAAACCTGCAAAGAGTTTTTGCAGGTTTTTTTATAAAAAATTTCAGAACGAATTACATCATTCCGCCCATTCCGCCGCCACCGTGCATGTGACCAGCTTCTGGTTTGTCTTCTTGAATGTCACAAACTACAGCCTCAGTAGTCAACAATAGACCTGCGATAGACGCAGCGTTTTCTAGTGCCAAACGCGTTACTTTAGTAGGGTCAATGATACCCGCTGCAATCATGTCTTCGTATCTGTCGTCACGAGCATTGTAGCCATAAGCTCCTTTGCCAGTTTTTACTTCTTGTACTACTACTGAACCTTCGCCACCAGCGTTAGCAACGATAGTTCTCAATGGAGCTTCGATAGCATTTCTGATGATGTTGATACCAGTTTTTTCGTCTGGGCTAACGATTTCGATAGCATCCAAAGCTGCTTGAGCTCTGATAAATGCTACACCACCACCAGCTACGATACCTTCCTCAACAGCCGCACGTGTTGCGTGTAACGCATCGTCCACTCTGTCTTTTTTCTCTTTCATTTCTACTTCTGTAGCTGCACCGATGTAGATAATCGCAACTCCACCTGACAATTTAGCCAAACGCTCTTGCAATTTCTCTTTGTCGTAGTCAGAAGTAGTGCTTTCTATTTGAGCCTTGATTTGTCCAACTCTTCCTTTGATTTCAGCTTCTTCGCCACCACCGTTGATGATCGTTGTGTTGTCTTTGTCAACCAAAGCTTTCTCACACTGACCCAACATCGTGATTTCTACGTTCTCCAATTTGAATCCTCTTTCTTCAGAGATTACTGTACCACCTGTCAAGATAGCGATGTCTTCCAACATAGCCTTACGACGGTCACCGAATCCTGGAGCTTTCACAGCACATACTTTCAATGCACCTCTGATTTTGTTAACAACTAAAGTAGCCAAAGCTTCTCCGTCAACATCTTCAGCGATGATCATCAAAGGACGACCAGTTTGTGCAACTGCCTCCAATACTGGAAGTAATTCTTTCATTGAAGAAACTTTCTTCTCAGAAATCAAGATAAACGGACGATCCATTTCGGCTTCCATTTTCTCAGTGTTTGTTACGAAGTAAGGAGAAAGATATCCTCTGTCAAACTGCATACCTTCTACTGTTTTTACTTCAGTTTCAGTACCACGAGCTTCTTCTACAGTGATAACACCTTCTTTACCTACTTTGTCCATAGCGTCAGCTATCATTTGACCAATTTCGTGGTCGTTGTTAGCAGAGATGGTAGCTACTTGAGTGATTTCTTTAGAAGTAGTGATTGATTTTGACTGAGCGTGCAATTCTTTAACGATTGCAGTTACAGCTTTCTCAATACCTCTTTTCAATTCCATTGGGTTTGCACCAGCAGCTACGTTTTTAGCACCAATAGTGTATATGGCTTGAGCCAACACTGTGGCAGTAGTAGTACCGTCACCCGCTTGGTCAGCAGTTTTAGAAGCAACTTCTTTAACCAACTGAGCTCCCATGTTTTCTATAGAATCAGCCAATTCTATTTCTTTGGCTACAGTAACACCATCTTTAGTAATAGCTGGTGAACCGAATTTTTTGTCAATGATTACATTACGACCTTTTGGTCCTAAAGTAACTTTAACGGCGTTGGCCAATGTGTCAACACCTCTTTTTAGTTTATCTCTTGCGTCTGTATCGAAAAGAATTTGTTTTGCCATTTTCGTATTTTTTTGGTTGTAATCTGTCTATTAAAAATGAAATTAAACGATTGCGTAGATGTCTGATTCTCTCATGATCAAATACTCTTTACCGTCTACTGTAAGTTCAGTTCCAGAATATTTGCCATACAATACTGCATCACCTACTTTTACCGACATTGGCTCGTCTTTTTTGCCTGGTCCTACAGCTACTACTGTTCCTTTTTGAGGTTTTTCTTTTGCTGTATCAGGAATAATAATTCCGAAGGCTGTTTTCTCCTCCGCTGGAGCTGCCTCTATCAAAACTCTGTCTGCTAAAGGTTTCACGTTTACTGACATAATACTATTTAAAGTTTAAAGATTATTTAATTTTATCTGCAATGCCTAAGAACAATTACTAAGCCAAAGGCCAAGTAGGTATATTTTTACTGACATTTTTTCAGGTTTGTCTGCCAAAAGTAAATTTTGAAGAAAAAATAAGGACAAATTTGACAGTGCCAAAAATGGTAATGTGCGTTCAGAAGGGCTTAGTTTTTCAACACGTTGTCATCAAATGCCAAAGGTAAAATTGCTTTGGAAGTTTCGAAAACGTAGGTTTCTCCACCTATTTTGTGTAAAATGATGCGTAATGGAGACTTTTGCTTCATTTCCATTTCTACGATTACTTGCCTGCAAAAACCGCATGGCGTAACCGGTTCTGCGGTGGTGGTATTGGTGGCGGTAATGGCTATTGTTTTTATTTTTTTGTCAGGGAAATTGGCATGAACGTAGTTTAAGACGGTTCTTTCGGCACAAGTTCCAGACGGAAAAGCTATGTTTTCTTGGTTATTTCCTGCGAAAATCTCTCCGTTTTCAAGCTGAACAGCCGCCCCAACTGGGAATTTTGAATAAGGTGAATAACTCAGTTTTGCAATTTCTATCGCTCTGTTTATAAGAATTCTGTCTGTTTCAGGCATTTCCTTCGTATTTGCAAAAGCACTGTAATCTATATTTATTGTTTTTTTTACCATGTGAGTTTTTTTTACCGCTAGGTCGCAAAGTCGCAATTATTTGTCTCTTTGTTTTCTTAGATAATTTAATTGGTTTAAATAAAATTGTTAAGGACTTTTTCTATCATTATTTGTACAGACTTTTTATAATCTTGAGAATATTGACCCGAAAATCTATTGGCTATAATACAATTTATCGAAATGGCTTTGTGTCCCAAAAGTTTTGAAAGACCAAAAATCGCCGAAGTTTCCATCTCGAAATTGGTGATTTTTAAGCCATTGTATTCAAATTTTGAGAGTTTTTCGTTGAGCAAACTATCTTGCACATTCAATCTCAAAACTCTACCTTGGGGTCCATAAAATCCACAGGCTGTGGCTGTAACTCCCGTGTAAAAACCTAAATCTTTGGCTTTTTGGATTAAATCAGCATCGCCTTCTACCAAATATGGCCTCGATAATTTTGTACTCCATTCTGCTTCTTCGATAAACTTTTCTACGAATGGATTATAAGTAAAAGCCTCTGAGTTTTTATAGAAATGGAGCAAACCGTCCATGCCTAAACCATGCGTACTTGCCAAAAAGCTATCTACTGGTATGTCTTTTTGTAAAGAACCTGATGTGCCTAAACGTATGAAAGTAAGTTGCTTATGGGTATCTTTTATTTGTCTTTTTTGCAAATCTATATTCACTACAGCGTCCAATTCTGTCAGAACAATGTCTATATTGTCAGTACCCATGCCCGTCGAGATGACCGTAACTTTTTTGCCATTTTTGGTGCCGGTATGCGTAACGATTTCTCTTTTTTGAGTCTTAAAATCTACGGTATCAAAAAAAGCAGAAACTGTAGGCACTCTGTCGGGGTCGCCCACCAAAAAAACAGTGTCTCCCAAGTTCTCAGGCAGAAGATTGCAATGGTACAAACTGCCGTCGGGATTGAGTATGAGTTCGGAAGCTGCTAAGGTTTTGGTCATCGCTGAAAGAATATTTTTACGTTTGCTGAAGTTTTGATGTAATCCAAAAAGTAAATTAAAGCACAATCTGTGAGCAATGCAAGCAGGGTTTGGAATATTGTTGGGCGGGAAGGTTTCTCCTTTAGTTTCGATTTAGTTATATAATAATTATCTGGATTTGAAAAGAAGAAATATATTCACATTAGTGATGGCGATTATTAGGGTATTGGAAAAGGTGAGATTGAATTGGTTAAACTATAATATCAGATTGGAAAACCTCACTTTCTAGCTTTGACATCGGGAAGATGTAGAAGGTCTAAATAAAATTAAAAAAAACTTTGAAGTTTGATAATTTTTCACATCTTTGCGTCCAACCAAAATTAATTAAAAATGACAAGTTTAAATGATGTTAACACTAAAACGAACCATATTAAGAAAGAAGATTTAGATGTTCTAGATATTATAGCAAATGCATTTAATGCTCTTTCTGATATTGAAGGAATACCTTATAAAGTAGGTTATCAATTAATAGAAATCGCAAGGTTGTTTATTGAGGATAATGAGCAACTTTATAATAAGGTAATACTTTACTTAGGGAAATATTCCTCTGTGGAATATGGTTACCATGACGAGTTTTTTGGAAGGGAATTTAAAAAAGATTTACCAAGATTTTTATCAGAAATTAGGTCAGGTCATTTATAATTAAAAATTGAGTTATTCAAATCAAACTAACAATCTAATGAAAGTAAAAAAGGAGTCATTTCAACTTTATCGCTCTGATCATGCTTTCTTTTTCGAGGTAAGTAATTGTAAGTTTGGCCTTCTTTATGAAGTTTCGAATCATGAATACTATAGTGCAGAAATAGTACCAGAGGATTTAAATGATTTTAATAAAATAAAAAGCAGGTTTAAAGAAGTAGGGTTCAGAGGTTCAGATTGGCTGTTAAATAGTTTATTCTTTTCTTATTTACAAAAAATGTCTGTTTATGATGTGTTTGGGGATGTTTGTCCGACAGATTTTCCTTTATATGATGTAAAGAAGAGATTAGTCATGACATTTAAAGAGGAGTACTTGAAAAATAATAAGAACAAATATTGGGGTGATAAGATTGATGTTTCTGGCTGTAGCAAAGATAGATTTATATTCCCTAAAGATTATGAATTTTTATGGCCAAGGTGTCAGCCAGGACAAGAAAAGACTAGTCAGTTTATCAAACTTTCGCAATTTGAGATTGAAAAACCAGAAATCTATGATGAATATCCAAGTTCGTCTTATGCCTTTGATGGTGATGAAAGCTTAAGAGATGAACATTTTGAATTTTGAAATTTTAAATGCTCTTCAATATGTTCCGATAGGTCATGTGGAAACTGGATAAATTAGGATTTCCAATCCAATTCTCAAAACATTCCTCACCTCGCAATATCCATCCTCCAATACACCAGAGTTTCATCGCTGGAGTAGGTCACGAAATTGTTTTTAAGAAGTACATTGGCGGAGGCAGGGTTGTCTTTTTCGGTGGAGGCCAAAACGGCGTTTAAATACGGTTTAAACCAATTGATAATGCCTGAAACGGCCTCTGACATAAAGCCCATGTTTCTAAAGTTCTCATAAGTGCCATAGCCAATTTCTACTTCACCTAGCTCGTTGGGCTCGCCTATGAAACACAAATCGCCCACCAAACAGTTTTTGTCTTTCCAAACCATCGTCCAGAGCGTAAAGAAAAGGTGATTCTTGAGTGGATTGGCCACGTTGGGCATGATAAAATACTCTAGGGCTTCCATCAAATCGGGCGAAATTTCTCGTTTGGCAGGCTTCACTTTGAGTTCTTCTTCTAAGGAATTGTCAAGTTTTATGTATTTTTCGAGTTGTCTGTGGTTTAGGGGTCTTAATATGAGTCTTTCGGTTTCAATCATTCTCTTTGGTGTTCAATCAACGGCCTGGTAAAATTAGAGGAAAGATTTTAAATCTGCTTCACAAAAACATCAGTTCCGTTATTTTTAAAGCCCATTTCTTTGAGATATTGTTGATGGGCGGGTGTCATCCCTGTTGCAGTTAAAGTTTTTATGCCAGATTTTTGAAAGGTGTCTGTAAGGAATTCATACAGAAAACTGCCATTTTTAAAATCTCGGTATTGAGGAGTCACAAAATCCAAGTCGATGCTTAAAACACCATCAGATTCTTTATGTGCCAAAAACAAACCCACCAATGCCATGTTTCTGGTAATGAAGTAATTGTATTCTTTGTTACTCAGGTTAAAGTCAAAGTCTGGACTTATTTTCTCTATTTCTTTTTTGTAAAAGTTTACAAATTCATTCAGAAGCGATTCCTTTTCAGAGGTTTTGATAATCTTGAATTCGTCTTTTTTAGAATATATTTTATACAAAAAGTAGAGGTTTATAAAAACGATGGCACTGTTGAAAAAACATACAGGCCAAGCTTGTATCAAGAACCCATAAGCAGCAAAAAGTGCTGAGCCCATGAGGTTTGTCCACCTGAATTTGACAATTGAGGACATCACTAAGGAAATAGCCACAATCAAGGAAGCTGCGTAGCCAATCCACTCAAAAAAGTTTATTTGCATCCGTTTTTGGTTAATTTCAGGAAGGAAAAAGACAATTGGTTTGACGGCAATGTTCTTCGGTCTTTGGCCTTACTCTACCACTATTTTATTGTCACGGTCAATATTAGTTCTGGTATCAAAAACGAAGTCCACGAATTTAGCATCGCCAGCTTCGCCTTTTACAAGCACTTTTGTTCTGCCAAGTTCTAGGCCGTCGGCATCCATTACTTTCATGGTCACGTTTTTATTGATTTTTTTATCAAAAATCAAGTAAACATTCAACACATTGTGTCTGCCTCCTTTGCTTCCCAAAGTTATTTTTCCTGTCGATAAACCTCTGGTTTTAAGGTTTTCGGATAAGTCAATTTTGATTTTTGTGGCCTGCTCTATACCCGATTTTACACTTTTTGCAATAGTTGCGGCAGACTTGCCTACAGTTTGTCCTGCGTCAGCAAGTTTTTCGTTTCCTTCTTCTGTTTGACAAGAAAACAAAGTTGTCAGAGCAAACAGTAAGGTTATAAGTAGTTTTTTCATCTTTTATTATTTTTTTTACTGATAATCATTCATTTATGACCAAAACCAAATATTGATCTTTTATAGCTAAACGGCTAATTTTATTT
This sequence comes from Lacihabitans sp. CCS-44, assembly GCF_024343735.1. GTDB lineage: Bacteria > Bacteroidota > Bacteroidia > Cytophagales > Spirosomataceae > Leadbetterella. The sequence continues at coordinate 179,497 of NZ_RJUE01000059.1, read as the reverse complement.
TTTGGTAAATTTGGAGGCAAAGTTAGCATTTTCCAAGATTTAGTTTTTTCTTCAAAAAAGAAAAGTTCCTCATTTTTTGTGCCAAATAAAACGCCATTTTTATCCCAAGCATTGTATTGTTCAGATTCTACCAAAGCATCAGCATAATCTGAAATCGTCTGATTTTCTGGATTCAATAGTTTTATTTTCCAAGTTTCTCTATCTTTTTCAACAAAACTAAATGCCTTTTTGACAGACACATAATGCAAAGACCTTCCTATATCTTTTCCAAATATCTTTCCAGATTTTGACTGATTTTCAAATAATTGTAAGGTATTAGGTTCGCCCAAAACAAATGTAATCAACTCATTATCGGGGCTCCAGGCGTGATATCCAATCTTACCTGCTTTTTGCGATTCTAATATAATCTCTGACTTTTTAGGGTTTTTTATCGAAAATTTCACCAAGTCTTGGTCTCCATTAGATTTTCTTTGAACTATGCAAGTAAGGTTTTTTTTGTCAGGAGTTACGGTAGGAGAGTATTCAGAGTCCTCCGTATTAGTGATTTGGCTTAGTTTTTTTGAATCATAATTGTATGACCAAATGTCAGTTTGACCATCTTTTTGTGAGCTAAAATAAATCAGGGATTTGGTGGGGTGAAAACTGGGTTGGTTGTCGTAACCATCTCTATTTGAGATATTTATTGGCTCTTTTATAGAAAAACCATCAGGCATTTTTTTGATTTCAAGCAAGTATATTTCAGTACCCTTTTGGGCGAATGAGATGACTTGAAAATAAAGGACAAGAAATAGTATTTTCATAAATTTTGATTTCACCACAATTAATGATTGAAGCATTTTTCAAAAATACTATTTTAGATTGATTAGTAGTGAATTTTCTCTCAAGAAAAAGCTGCATTAGCCTTTACTTTCACCAAGCCATTTTATTGGTTTGTATTTTAATCCAAAACCCGTTTCTGTCTTACTTTTTATATAAGAAATAGCCTCATCTACATTGTTTGTAATCAAGAAAAGACGTTGGTCGTCAGCCGAAATCGTTTTCTTCTCTATCATAGTTTTTATGTGCTCAATGATTTTTGAATGAAAACCATCATCAAAAATTACCACAGGAAATTTTTCTATTTTACCTGTTTGAATCAATGTTAAAGCCTCGAAAAATTCGTCTAATGTGCCAAAACCACCCGGGCAAATTACAAAGGCATAAGAGTATTTTATGAGAAGTGTTTTTCTGACAAAGAAATAATCGAAATCCATCCATTTGTCGAGATACGGATTGGGTTGTTGCTCAAATGGTAAAACAATGTTGCAGCCCACTGATTTTCCTCCGACATCTTTGGCTCCACGGTTGGCGGCTTCCATTATTCCCGGACCACCCCCTGTCAGAATTGTAAAGCCAAGACTCGCTAAGCCAGCCCCGATTTTACGGGCATCTTGGTAGTATTTGTTGTCTTCAGTAAATCTGGCCGAGCCAAAAACAGTGACACATGGCCCAACAAAATGAAGTGTTCGGAAGCCGTTGATAAATTCTCTGAAGACTTTAAAAGTAAACTTAAGTTCTGTCCATCTTGATTTCGGACCATCTAAAAATTCTATTTCTGTGTGAGGACCGGCTCTCATTTTATCGTAAATTTTGTTGTAAATACTTAGCCAACCTTAAAGCCTTCTTTGAGACCAACTGTTTTATTAAACACCAATTTTTCTGAAGAAAAGTCAGTATCGGGTACAAAATATCCATTTCGCATAAATTGGTACCTGTCACCAGGTTTTGCATCTTTCAAGGAGGGCTCCACGTAAGCTGTCAAAACCTCCAGAGAGTTTTCATTAATGTATTCCTTAAAATCGCCTTCTTCTGAGCTGGGGTCTTCCACTTTAAAAAGCCTGTCATAAATTCTGATTTCAGATTCTACACCTTCTGTTGCACTCACCCACTGTATCACACCTTTCACCTTTATACCGCTCTCGTCAGCACCACTTTTTGAGGAAGGTATGTAACTACAATGAAGCTCTTTTATGCTCCCGTCTTCATTTTCAAAGACTTCGTCGCATTGAATGATAAATGCTCCTTTGAGTCTTACCATTTTACCTGGCGAAAGTCTGAAATATTTAGCAGGAGGTTCTAGCATAAAATCTCCCTGTTCTATATAAATTTCCTTAGTAAAATTTACCTTCCTATGTCCCGATTCTGGATCTTCAGGATTGTTTTCAAGACTACAAGGTTCTACAATTCCATCTGGTAAGTTTGTTATGACCACTTTTAAAGGATCAAAAACCGCCATGACACGTGTAGAGGTTTTGTTCAAGTCTTCCCTTACAAAAAACTCTAAAAGACTGACATCTATAAGGTTGTCTCGTTTTTGAATACCTATCCTATCACAAAAGTCCACGATAGATTTAGCAGTATAACCTCTCCGACGCATACCCGATATCGTTGGCATTCTAGGGTCGTCCCAAGCAGTCACATGCCCCTCGTTTACTAATTGAAGCAACTTACGCTTACTCATCACAGTATATGTAAGATTCAAACGAGCAAATTCATATTGTTTTGAAGGGAAGATTTCTAATTGCTCCAAAAACCAGTCATACAATTCTCTGTGCGATACAAATTCAAGGGTACATATAGAGTGCGTGATTCCTTCGATAGAATCAGATTGTCCATGAGCAAAGTCATACATTGGATATATACACCATTTGTTGCCCGTACGGTGGTGTTCAGCAAACTTAATTCTGTAAATAATAGGATCACGCATGAGCATATTGCTCGATGTCATGTCTATTTTGGCACGCAGTACTCTGCTTCCTTCTACAAAATCGCCGTTGGCCATACCATCAAACAGGCTCAAATTTTCTTCTACAGTTCTATTTCTGTATGGACTTTCCTCACCAGGTGCGTTCGGTGTTCCTTTTTGAGTGGCCATTTCCTCAGCAGAGCTGTCATCTATATAGGCTAAGCCTTTGGTTATGAGTTTTTTTGCATATTTAAAGAGTTGGTCAAAGTAGTCAGATGCATACATTTCATTGGTCCAGTTAAAGCCCAACCAACGCAAATCGTTTTTGATAGATTCTACATATTCTGTGTCTTCTGTTACTGGATTGGTGTCATCAAAGCGGAGATTAGTACCACCGCCATATTTCAGAGCAAGACCAAAATTTAGACAAATAGACTTTGCATGGCCAATGTGTAAATAACCATTGGGCTCAGGTGGAAAACGAGTTAGCAATCTGCCACTGTGTTTTCCCGACTTCAAATCTGCTTCTACGATTTCCTCTACGAAATTCAAACTTCGTTCTTTAATTGTTTCTGACATACTCAGTGTTTGTTGTACCAAAAAGCTAATTTATAAAAAGCCCACCTTAAATTTTATTTTGCCTGTAAGGTTTTATGGATTGAACTTGATTTAATCCTAAAAAATGTTTTGATTTTATAATTAAAGTCTTTGTTTTTGTTCAAAATATTAATTTCTTAAATTATACAACCGTATTATTTGCCTTGAAAGTTCGGTTCTTTTTTTTGTAAAAAGGCCATTACTCCTTCTGCAAAATCATGACTATAACCGCATTGCGTTTGGCCTTCGGCTTCAAGATTTAGGACAGTTTCAAGATCATTTTCAAATGATTTATTGAGAATATTCTTCATCAGTCCTATACTTTTAGTTGCTGATTTTGCATAAAAATCAGCCATTTTTTCAACTTCGTAGGACAATAGCTCCGTTTCAATTATTTTGTTTACTAAACCCATTTGTAAAGCTTCTTCCATAAACACTTTTCGGCCAGTACTACAGAGTTCAAATGCCTTCAGAGTGCCAATCATCCTTGGAAGGAAATACATAGATCCAGCGTCAGGGAGAAGTCCAATGCCAACAAAGAGCTCGCTCATGTAAGTGTTTTTGTCAGCAATAATCATGTCGCAAGCCAAAACAAGAGACATCCCAGCTCCAGCTGCCATGCCATTGAGTTTACAAATTATAGGTTTCTCTAAAGTTTTCATGCCCATAATTAGCGGGTTATAGGTAGCTTTTAGTACATTTCCTAAGTTAGAATCTGTAATGCCAGACTTTAGGTCGGCACCAGAGCAAAAAGCTTTTCCATCTCCACCCGAAATTACCAACACTCGAACAGCATCATCGTTTTTACAAATGCTGATGGCTTCGTGTAGTTCTGTTAATAACTTGTTATTGAGGGCGTTGTAAACTTCAGGGCGATTGAGGGTAATATAGCATTTACCATCTTTTACTTCATAGAGGAGCGTCTCAAACATTTGATTTTTTATTTAATGATGAAAACCAAATTTCGGTATTTTATTCTGAAATCAAAAATTAAGGCAGGGTATTGATGAAATTGTATAAAATTGTGTCGGTTTTTGGAATTATAAGGTAATAGGGTTCTACCTGCTAAATCTTAATTTAGCAAAAAACTTTACAACATGGTTGAATTTTCTTATCTTCAATCATTTGTATATGAAAGGTCTTGGATAGTCTGATGGCTTTTCTTTTTTACCTAAAGACAAAACCACCACTCCAACTGCCAAAGCCGCCAATCCGAATAACACGCCCTTTTTCATGATATTGTTTGTTTAATAAACCAAATAACGTAAATGATTCAAAAATTGTTTTAACAAGTACTTAAAATTTCCTTAAATCTTATTTTAAGGTAAATAATTTTCCAAAAGCCTCTGTATTAGTTTGTTATTTCAAAAATTAAACCAAACTTTCATTTTGCTCTATTTTTTTTATTAAAAGGCTTTGTTTTTATTTAAGATAAAAATCATTTAGCTTTGTTTGCATTTAAATACGGTCATTTGGAAAATAAAATTGGTACTGTTTTCAGGTCTACGGGGAGTTGGTATGAAGTTAGAGATGAGAACGACAGGCTGTTTTCATGCAGGTTAAAGGGCAAATTTAAAATAAAAGATTTGAAAGTTACCAACCCGCTTTCGGTTGGCGATAAGGTGGTTTTTGACCTCGAAGACGAAAGCATTGGCATCATAAAAGAGATACTTCCACGCAAAAACTACATCATCCGGAAGTCTGTTCACAAAACCGCTCATGGTCATCTGTTGGCCTCAAATATTGATCAACTTGTGCTGATTGTGACTTTGGCAAGCCCGAAAACTTCACTGGGTTTTATAGATAGATTTTTGGTAACTGCGGAGACATTTAGAATTCCAGTTTTGATTGTTTTTAATAAATTTGACCTTTTGAATAAAAAGGGCGTCATTTTTCAGGATGCTTTGATGAACTTATATACCCACTTGGGTTATGACTGTGTTTCTACTTCAACGCTGACTAAAAAGGGAATAGATGAATTTCTGGCAAAGTTGGCCAACAAAATTTCTTTGATATCTGGGCATTCTGGTGTGGGAAAATCTACCCTCATCAATATTCTAGATCCGGACTTGGATTTAGCTACTTCCGAAATTTCTGATTTTTCAAGCAAAGGTGTGCATACCACTACTTTTGCAGAAATGTTTGAGTTGCCCAATAAAACATTTATTATTGACTCACCAGGTATTAAAGAGCTCGGTTTGGTGGACATAGATAACGAAGAATTGGCTCATTATTTTCCTGAATTCAGAGATTTATTGGGTCAATGCAAATTTCATAACTGCCTGCATATCAACGAACCCAAGTGTGCCGTAAAAGATGCTGTAGAGGCTGGAGAAATCTCTGAAAGCCGATATATGAGCTATTTGAGCATGTTTGAAAACGACGATAACAGGCGTTAATATTGCTCACACGGTGAATTGATAGAGAATCTTAACAATTTATTGACAAAAAAATAAGATTAATAATTATTGTAAGATTAGAATTCATTCTATATTTGTACCGACTAATACAAAGAATGGTAAAGATTAACCTTCCGATATCACCCTTCCGACGAATGCGGTCCGCAAGGACCCAAGCATGAGGCATTTTGCTCATTTGCGAATCGCCTTTGTTCTTTATCTCTTTTTTTCATCTTTAACAATCGCGGATACACCGTCTCCTATTAAGGGTTTGCCCCTGTCAAATGACGATGAGTACAATAGAAAAAAGTATTATTGGCAATTATATAGTTCAGGTAGCCGACGAAAATCACTTGAATTACGCAGAACAGATATGTTCTGAAATGGAACTCAGTGCCAAAGCCCGTGGTACGGGTATAGCCAAGCGTTCGCCGGAGTATCTACGTCAGAAAATGATGGAAGACAAGGCAGTAATAGCTACAACACTTGATGGCGAATGGGTGGGTTTTTGTTATATCGAGACGTGGGAGCATGGCAAATTTGTGGCCAACTCGGGTCTTATAGTACACCCCAACCACAGAAAGAGCGGAATCGCGACTTCGATAAAAGCAAAAGCATTTAATCTTTCGAGAACAAAATATCCTGAGGCTAAAATCATTGGACTTACCACCAGTTTGGCTGTAATGAAGATTAACTCGGAGCTGGGTTACTTGCCTGTTCCTTTTTCTGAGTTGCCAAAAGACGATGAATTCTGGAAGGGCTGCTCAAGCTGCGTGAATTTTGATATTTTGAACCGTACCAACAGAGCACATTGCTTGTGTACGGGAATGAAATATGATGCCGATGAAGTAAGAACAGTCATAACCGAAGGTAAAAAACCTGAGTTTTGGGATTTTATAACAGAATCAAGCCTTTATGAAAAATGGATGAGTTTGAAACAGAGAATTTTGCTTAGAAGAGAGGAAAAAAGTAAAAAAAAAGCTCATCCCAGTCGAGTGAGTCAGCAGGAACTAATAGAACAGTAAAAAATATCAAAGGTAGAATAGAATAAAACCCGCCAACTGGTGGGTTTTTCTTTTTTAAGCAATATGAGGGATTATTTAAAATTACATGTTTTGGTTTTGCTATTGAGTTTTACAGGGATTCTGGGTAAACTTATAGAAGCCACTACATTAGCTGTGGTCTTTTATAGAACTTTGGTGGCAGCAGTAGCTTTATTTCTGATTTTATATATCAGAAAAGTTAATCTAAAGATTAGTCTTTCAGATTTGGGAAAGTTGCTTTTTGTTGGATTTATTTTGGGCTTGCATTGGTTGTGCTTTTTTGGTTCGGCTAAGCTTTCTACAGTAGCCATAAGTTTAGTTACGTTTTCTACTACCTCATTTTTTACAAGTTTATTGGAGCCGATTTTGGGCAAAAAGAAGATTGATTTCAGAGAAATAATGCTAGGTTTATTAGCTGTGGCGGGTGTAGCTGTAATGTTTAGTTTTGAGGTTCAATATCTTTCAGGAATTCTACTAGGACTTTTAGGGGCATTTTTGTGTGCAGCTTTTACGATTTTTAATTCAAAACTTACCCACAGATTTGACAGTCAACTAATAAGTTTTTATGAGCTTAGTGCGGCATTTTTAGTTTGTTTGGTGGTTTATTTGGCCTTTTATGAAAAGCAAGATTTGATAATGAGCCAACAAGATTGGGTTTGGTTGTTGGTCTTGGCTTTGGTTTGTACGGTTATTCCGCATGCACAAATGATAAAAATCATGAAGAAGATTTCTGTTTTTACAGTAAATCTAAGTCTAAATCTTGAACCTGTTTATGGCGTAGTGTTGGCTTATTTTATTTTTGGAGATAGCGAACGAATGTCAAAGCAGTTTTATTTGGGTGGTGCTTTGGTTTTGTTATCTGTTTTTCTTCAACCGCTTTTTTTGAATAGAAAATCAGTGGCAACTATTTGATTTTGAGCTTTTCAAACTCTTCTTTTGAGCCATTAAACACATTGAAGTCCACCTTTCCTTTTATGCCATTCACTGTAGCTTCTTCACTTAGTTGCCAAAACATCCATTCTTTTTCAATATTTGGCTCTCGGAGTTTGGTGTAATGTGCAATCCAGACTGGATAGCTATCAAAATAACCCTCTAAGTGATTTTTGTAAAAATCGACGTTTGTGTAAATAATGGGTTTCGCATCGTATCTTCTTTCCACCAATCTGAGCCAAGTTTTAAGGTTTTTTCTGATTTTGTCACTCGACTGATGGTATTCTTTCTCTATATCCACCACTGGTGGTAAATCTCCTTTTCTGATTTGGACTATTTTGCAGAAAAGATTAGCTTGCTGAACGGGGTCTTTGCTGGCTACAAAAAAGTGATAGGCACCAACAGCCACATCTGCTTTTCTTGCCCGTAGTCTGTTTTGAAAATATTGTAAATCAATGGTTTGTGTACCTTGAGTGGCTTTCAGAAAAGCAAAGTCGATGTTGACACCTTCTATGTTCATGGCTTTTACCGACTTCCAATTGATAATCTGCTGATAGTGTGATACATCTATGCCGTGTACTTTGTATTGATTCGGAATGTAAATCCCAAATGCTTTGTATTTTATTAGACCGGCTTTGAATTCTTTGTAGGCGTAATAACAAACATATAGTAGGATTGGGCTCATCAGAATGAGCGACAATTTAAGCCATCGCTTTATTTGTGGCTTTAGGGTATATTTGGCCTTTTTGCTTCTTTTTGCCAAGGTTTCAAGCTTTTCTCAATAAAAAAGCCCTTCCGAAGATTCGAAAAGGCTTTTCAGAATGATTTTGTACGAATTATTTCTTACCGTAGCGTCTGTTGAATTTATCAACACGTCCTGTAGTATCTAATAATACGTTTTTGCCTGTATAGAAAGGGTGCGACTTTGAGCTAACCTCGACTTTACAAACTGGATACTCTTTGCCATCTTCGAAAACTATTGTTTCCTTAGTGTCTACACATGAACGGCTCAAGAATTTTTCGTCTGAAGTCAAGTCCCAGAATACTACTTCTCTATAATTTGGATGAATATCTTTTTTCATTTCTCTATTGATTAAATCTAATTATTCCTCGATTGGGCTGCAAAATTAGGAGTTTTTATTTTGAAAACCAATATTTTCTAAAACTTTTCAACTTCTTTTAATAAATTATCTATTTGTTCGGCACTATTGGCAATGAAATTTGAGATTCTAATTTGAGAATCTTTACCTGGGCCATAGCCTGAGCCAACAATCATGTTTTTGGTTTTTAAATAATTAATGATTTCCGAAGATGGTTTCTCGGTATTTATAACTGCTACCGTTCTCGATCTTAGCTCACTTTCGCTTACTGATAAGCTGTATCCTGCTTTGTTTTCAAAATATTTATACAGCTTTTTGGCTTTGTCGTCAGTCTCTTTTCTGATTTTCTCTATGCCTACTCGATTCATATCCTCGGCTATTTTTCCGAGAATAAAAATCCCCATTACATTTGGTGTTGCTGGGTTCTGGTATTCTTTGGCTCCTTTCCAAAGTGTTGGCAAATCATGGTGAGCTCCAATGTTTATTCCTTTGGCTTTGAGTTGTTTGGCTTTTTCAAGACATCTTTCGTTGGCTATCCAAACGCCTAAGCCAGCCGGCATACCAAAGCTTTTCTGAACAGAAAAAAAGGCCGTATCTACTACTGTGAAATCTAGATTCGGAATTGGGGCAGACGAAACCATATCAACCGCAATTAATTTATCATTGTTGCTGCGTTTGAGTTTATGAATATCAGCTTCACGCATTTGTACACCAGTTGAAGTCTCGTTTTGGGTTGTACAAATCAATTCCGCAAACTCTGGAACAGCTATCTCTCCGTAAGAAAATCCCTGACCTAGCGGTTTTTCAAAACTCGTGGCGTGTTTTTGTAACATTTGTGCATATTGGTAGAATTTAGCTGAGAATGAACCATTTACCAAATGAAAAGACTCGTGTTCTACCGTGCTCAATATTAATTTTTCCCATATTTCAGAAGCCGAACCCGTAAACATAATAGTATTTTCGGCTGGAATATTCATCAATATTCGCAGTTGCTCGTCGGTATGTTGATAGATTTTTTTGAATTGACCACTTCTGTGCGAAATTGACCCGATCTGCAAATCCACAAATTCTTGCAAATATTCTTCAAACTTGGGGTATAGTTCTGCTGGACCAGCCGTAAAATAAACTTGAGCTCTAGACATACGTATTTTTATTGAGCCGCAAATTTAATGAGAAATCTGGTTTTTAGACTTATTGTTATTTCATTATTATGGTTGTATTTTTGCATAAAAAAATAGGTTGGATGTTAGTTAACATATTCAAGTCAAAAATACACAGAGTAAAAGTTACTCAAGCAGAGCTTAATTACGTAGGAAGCATAACCATAGACGAAGCACTTTTAGAAGCGGCTGGCATTATGGAAAACGAGAAAGTACAAATTGTAAATAACAATAACGGCGAGAGGATAGAAACTTACGCCATAAAAGGTAAGAGAAATACGGGTATTATTTGTTTGAACGGAGCCGCCGCCAGAAAAGCACAACCTGGAGATATCATCATCATCATTTCTTATGCTTGGATGACCCAAGAAGAAGCTGCGGCTCACAAACCTACCGTGGTTTTTCCTGACGAAAACAATCGCGTAGTTTCTTAATAATCAGTAGTTTGAAAAAAGCACTAAAATACATTCTACCAATAGCTCTTGGCCTTGCATTGCTAAATTGGGTATTTAAAGATATTGACTTACTCAAAACGCTACAAAGTTTTAGAGATGCCAATTACGTTTTGGTGTTTTTTGCGGCCATTTTGGCTTTATTGGCTCACATAAGCCGTGCCGCTCGGTGGAATATCATGCTAGAGCCCTTGGGTTATAAACCCTCTTTGAGGAACACTTCCATTGCGGTTTTGATAGGTTACCTAACCAATTTGGTATTTCCAAGAGCCGGAGAATTGGCTCGGTCGGCTAGTTTGCAAAAAAGCGAAAATGTGCCATTTGACAAATCTTTTGGAGCAGTAATAGCAGAAAGGATTATTGACGTTTTGATTTTGGGATTGTTAGTTTTAGTGAATCTTCTACTAGAATTTGGAAGAATCAAGTCGCTATTTATCGATTTGTTTGGTAATCAAAATCCTGCTGAACTCCTTTTCGTTCTTGGAGGCTTATTGCTTTTAGGTGTTCTAGGTTTAGTTGTTTTTCAAAAAAACAAAGAGAAGTTTCTAAGAATTGGACTTATAAAAAAGATATTTGACTTCACAGAAGGGCTAAGAAGTGGATTTTTGAGTGTGTTGAAAATTGAAAAATCAGCACAATTTTTCCTACATACTTTTTTTATTTGGGCCATGTATTATGTATCCACTTATTTGCTATGTAAGGCAGTTTCATTGGGCGATTCTTTAAGTTTTCTTTCTGTATTGACTATTTTAGTAATGGGATCTATCGGCATGGCTGTTCCTACCATTGGCGGCATTGGGAGTTACCATCTTTTGGTCGGAAAAATAGTGGCTCTTTACGGACTTTCAAATCAGGATGGCATTAGCCTCGCTACGTTTTTGCATACCATGACAGGCATACTTTTTATTCTACTTTTCGGACTCATAGCCTTTATAATGAGCTTTTTGTCTACTAAAAAAGCCAATGTTTCTTAAATTAAAACCTTAATTGACTTTTTTGGTTAATATTTTGTAATTTAGATGTACAAAATCAACCATTAAATGTCAGAATATTCACTTAGCATTAACGGAAAAAAACTAAAGGTAGACGTATCTGAGGATACACCTCTGCTTTGGGTTCTTCGAGATACACTCGATCTTACGGGTACCAAATATGGTTGTGGAATGGCCCAATGCGGAGCCTGCACCATTCATATTGATGGTATGCCTACTCGCTCTTGCGTTACTCCAGTCACTTTGGCCATAGGCAAAGAAATAACAACCATCGAAGGCTTGTCTGAAAATGGAGATCATCCTGTTCAACAAGCTTGGGATACTTTAGATGTGCCTCAATGTGGCTTTTGCCAATCGGGTCAGATGATGACCGCTGCCGCTCTTTTGAAAGAGAATCCTAATCCTGATGAGGAAGAAATCTCAATGGCAATGTCTGCACATATTTGCAGATGTGGCACCTATCACCGTATCAATGAGGCCGTTAAACTTGCAGCTAAACTTCAAAAAAGATGAAAAATAATAGAAGAGACTTTTTGAAAAATATGCTTCTGACTTCAGGAGGTTTGGTGATTGGATTTAATAGTTTGGCCAATTCCGATGCAGAGATTATCAGCATGGAGAATATCAAAGACGAATTGTTAAGCAATGCTTTCTTAACTATTGACAGTAACAACATTATCACAATTTTTTCTCCAAATCCAGAAATTGGTCAGGGAATAAAAACAGCTTTTGCAGTGATAGTGGCAGAAGAATTGGATGTGGATTGGGAAAAAGTCGTGGTAAAACAAGCCGACTTAGATATCAAGCGTTTTGAAAGACAGCTCACCGGTGGAAGTGGTGCCATAAAGCATTCTTGGGAAAGGCTAAGAAAAGCAGGAGCAACAGGTAGATATGCACTGGTAGCAGCGGCTGCAAAAAAATGGAATGTGTCGGCAACTACACTGAAAACAGATAAAGGTTTTGTTATCAACGATAAAGGCGAAAAACTAAGCTATGGTGAGTTGGTAAATGATGCCGTTTCGGTAGAAATACCAAAAGAGATTCCATTGAAGTCAAACAAGGAATTTAAGCTTATTGGACAAACCATAAAAAGTGTAGACAACAAAACCGTACTTACTGGAAAGGCAAAGTATGGCATGGACTACAAACAAGCCGGTATGCTTTATGCTCAAATCGTGAGGCCACAAGGTTTTGGTCAAACGCTGAAGGATTTTGATGCCACAGAGGCTAAGAAAATCGATGGAGTTATAGATGTTATCTCGTTTAAAGACAAAGTAGCCATCATAGGAAAATCGAATTGGCCTATTATGAAAGCCCGTAAAGTGCTGACCATCAATTGGACAAATACTAAAGAGTTAGAGAGTGATCAAAAGCACAATCAGATTTTTACTGATTTGATGAAAAACGGTCCTTTTGAGCTTAGGAGGAAAGATGGTGACGTTGAAAAGGCTTTTGCCGAGGCTCATAAAATCATTGAAGCAGAGTACCAATGTCCGTTTTTATCGCACAGCCCGATGGAGCCTATGAACTTTTTTGCAGATGTGAAAAAGGATTCAGTAAAATTGGTTGGGCCAACACAAACGCCACAATCTGCTCAGAATCAGGTGTCTAAATTGCTAAATATCCCTGTTGAAAATATCACAGTAGAGCTCACCAAAATGGGTGGCGGATTTGGTAGAAGATTGAACAACGACTACGCTCTTGAAGCAGCGGAGGTTTCATCATTGATCAAAGCTCCAGTAAAACTCATGTGGACGCGTGAGGACGATATGAGCGGTGGAATTTACCGTCCAGCAGTTAGATATAAATTCAAAGCTTCCATAGACAAAGCTGGAAATGTGACGGGATTTGCCTTGAAAGGTGTCGGGCTGAATGCTGGAAATTCTACCAGACAAGATAATTTCCCAGTCGGTGCGATAGACAATGTTTTGGTGGAATCGGCTGATTATAAGTCAGATATCACTACGGGTCCATGGAGAGCACCAATAACTAATTTCTTGGCATATGCCGAGCAGGCGTTTATTGATGAGATTGCTTTTGCGGCTGGAAAAGACCCTGTGAAATTGCGTTTAGAATTGCTCAAAAAAGCTATAGAAAAGCCAGTCGGCAAAATAACTTATGAGCCAGCAAGGTTTGAAAAAGTAATAACTACAGTAGCCGAAAGAGCGAAGTGGGGGAGTGCCAAGAAAGGTTTGCACCAAGGTTTTAGTGTATATTTTTCTCATAATTCTTATGTGGCCCAGATAGCAGAGGTAGAAATGAAAAAAGGAAAACCTACACTCAAGAAAGTTTTTGCGGTAACTGACTGCGGAATCGTAATCAACCAAAGCGGAGCTAGAAACCAGATCTATGGTGCAATTGTAGATGGACTTGGACATGCCATGTACGGAAATCTAAACTTCGAAAATGGTGCTCCAAAACAAACGAATTTTGACCAGTACAGACTGATAAGATTCAACGAAGTGCCAGAAATTGATGCATATTTCGTAGATAACGGCATAGACCCAACAGGTCTTGGCGAGCCAGCCTTGCCACCTACAGGAGGAGCATTGGCGAATGCCATCTTTAAAGCGACGGGCAAGCGTTTATACAAACAGCCATTTGCACAGGAAGACGAGAAAGTGGCAGAGATTTTATAAAAGAAGATAGATTGTTAACAAAAAAGGAGGCGAAGTCCTCCTTTTTTGTTAACAAGTATTATCACTAACTACTCCTTACTCACCTTACTACCACCAGATAAATCCTCGGTGATTTTTGGTTCGCCTTTGTAGAAAACTTTGCTAGCACCACTGGCTTTTACATTGAGGGTTTTGGAGGCACTTACTTCGGCTTTGCTGGCTCCCGATAATTCTAGGAAAACTTCTGAGCTATTGGCTTCGAATCCATCAAGATTGGATGTCCCTGAAAGTTCGGCGTCCAAATTTTCTACAGACATTGGAAGGATAATTCTAGAAGCACCACTAACGTCGGCTGTTAAAGATTTTACGGCATTTTTTAATCTCAATACTGAAGCACCTGATACATTCGCAGTAAATGCAGAGATTGTCCCAAAGCCCGATATTTCAGTATCTGAAGCCGATTTTGCATCTATTTCCGTAATGTTGGGCGTGTAAACCACTAACTCCATTTTGTATCTTTTGAGTTGTTTTATTCTGATTCTTTTATCATATCTGATATCCAATTTGCCGTTGGTAACTGTAACCTCCAAGTCGTCAATGTCATCTCCTGAACCTTTAGCAGAAACTTTCGATTCGCTTGATTTTATGATCGTTACAAAAAAAGCATTGTTGAGCTCCACTCTGTCGAAAGAACTCAAAGCAAAATCTTTGGTGTCATAGCCACGAGGAGGCACGCCGTTTTCGTAGAGAATTTTATCACAACTTGTAAATACCAAAAGGGTAAGGGAAAAGAGTAGATATTTCATTTTTATTTGATTTTAAGTCTATTAAACTTTGTTGCTGAGAGAATTATTTTGTCTGTTATCAAGTTTATTTATTAACAACATGTTAAAGATGATTTTTATGGACATGAAGTTGCTTGAAAGATTAAATATAATTTCTGGGAAAACAGCCCAGAATTAAATATTTTACGTGCCTTGCCAGGCGGGCATACTTTTTTTTCGAAAAAAAAGTATCAAAAAAAACACTTTCTGAACAATGATCCTCTGTAAAATTTTGGATTTAGCATTTGGGTTTTGGATTAAGTTTATCTTTCCAAAATTTTCCAACGGACTGTTCAGAAAAATTAGGAACAATAAGTATTTACTTTGATTAACTCATAATGTTGATTATGAGTTTTTTTGGAAAATAATCAATTTCCATAATACTATTTAAATTTACTCGAAACTATATTGATATTTATGTCAAAAACTGACCCTTACGCTGCCCTCAAATATTCCGATTTTAGATATTTTGTTTCTGCTCAGTTGTTCTTTACTCTAGCTATTTTGATGCAAGAAATAGTCCTTTCTTACTATTTATATGAACTTACCCACGATCCATTTTCTTTGGGATTGGTTGGTTTGGCAGAGGCTGTTCCGTTTATTTCATTGGCTTTGTTTGGTGGATACGTGGCAGACAAATTCGATAGAAAAAAAATCTATTTATGGAGTTTTTTTGTGGTTTGTTTGGTCACCGTCCTTTTGATTTTTGGACTTTCAGGAAACTCTTTGTTGAGTCTTGATAAGGAACATCAGCCTTGGGTTATTTATGTTTCAGTCTTCATTTTTGGCGTCGCTAGAGGGTTTTATAGTCCATCTTGGTCTTCACTCAAGCCTTTTTTGGTGAAAGAAGAGCATTATTCAAACTCCGCTTCTTGGAGTGCACAGTTTTGGCAAATTGGCCGTATTGCTGGCCCTGTTTTGGGAGGTTTTTTGTATGCTTTTGTAGGTTTTATAAGTTCTCTTTGGGTTGTATTGGCATTTTTGGTCTTAACGGTTTTATTGGCTGCCCAGATTTCCAAAAAAGAAATAAAGAACCAGACCAAAGCCAATTTGATGGATAGCTTGAAGGAGGGTTATGGTTTTGTAAGGGAAAATAAAATTATGTGGTACAGTATAATTTTAGATATGTTTTCGGTGCTTTTTGGTGGCGTAATAGCCATGTTACCTGTTTTTGCTAAAGATATTTTACATGTTGGAGCGGAAGGGTTAGGCTTTTTAAGAGCAGCTCCTGCTGTCGGTGCTGTCTTGGTAATGTTGGGAACAGCTTACTTTCCACCAACCAACAAAGCTTGGAGAAATATGCTTTTGGCTGTGGCAGGTTTTGGTGTTGCGACCTTGGTTTTTGCCGTTTCTACCAATTTTTATTTGTCTTGTTTAGCCTTGTTTTTTACTGGGGCTTTCGATAGTATAAGCGTCGTGATACGCTCAACAATTTTGCAAATTCTTCCGCCGGACCACATGCGTGGGCGTGTGAGTGCCGTCAACGGCGTGTTTGTAAGTACATCCAACGAACTTGGAGCTTTTGAGTCAGGATTAGCCGCAAAACTTTTGGGAACTGTTCCATCTGTTATTTTTGGCGGAGCTATGACTTTGGTTATTGTAACATACATTTACACCCAATCCAAGGAATTGTTTGGGGTGAAATTGATTAAAGAGGGGAAATAATTACTTTGTAATCTGCTCAGCTACAAAAGCAATTCCTTCTTGAAAAGTCTTTGGGTTATACCCTAAAACTGCAATAGGCTTATCCAAAATAAAACCTGTTTTCGCTGGGCGTTTTGCTGGTTGGGTAAATTTAGTTCCGTCAACCTCTGTTATCAGCGATTTGTCCAAATTAAAGTAATCAGCGGTCATTATCGCCATTTGGAAAGGGTTTAAGAGGTTTTTTCCAGATATGTTAAATATACCTTCTGCTTCTTTTTGAGCAATCAGAATACAACCGTCTGCTAGGTCTTCAGCCAGTGTAGGTGTTCTCCATTGGTCATTTACTAAGTTGATATTTTTGCCTTGTTCAAGTGAGTTTTTTACCCAAAGGATGATATTAGTGCGACTCATATCGTGAGCGATTCCGTAAACCAACACCGTACGTGCAATTGCCCATTTTACGTCGGAGTTTATGACTAATTTTTCTGCTGCGTATTTGCTCCAGCCATAGAAACTCAGTGGGTTTGCTTCTGCTTTTTCATCATATGGACCTTCTTTACCATCAAAAATAAAGTCGGTAGAAAGGTGTACGAAGAACGAGTTGTGCTTTTTGGAGGCCTCTAATAGATATTCAACGGCTTTTACGTTCAAATCCCAGCAAGCATCTTTTTCTGTTTCGCACTGATCCACATTGGTCATGGCGGCTGTGTGAATGACAACATCTGGTTTTTCAGTGTCAAAAACGATTTCAACTTCTTCTTTTTTTGTAATATCCAGACTTACGAACTTATAGTTTTCGGCAAATGGCAATCGGTTTTCACCTCTTGCGGTGGCTATTACCTCAATATTTTCAGTTTTTGATAATTTTTCAATTAATTTTTGACCTAAAAGTCCATTCGAGCCAGTAACCAGAATTTTTTTCATTTTTTTTATTAGCTTGACAAAAAGAAAGCCCCATTTTTTGATGCAAAATAGGGCTTTAAATTTTATTTTTTACCTAAAAAATCACTTCTTTTTTTCGTATTTGTAGCCGTAAACTCTGGTGATTTTCTTCTTACGTGTTTTTTTAGCTGTGATTACCATCTTCACGTCTTCTACAGGTCGGTTAAATTCATCTTTTTGAACCGCTGCTATTTCGTCTATGAGCTTGAAGTTATCAACAACTTCACCAAAAACCGTGTATTTATTATCTAAAGAAGGGTAGCCTCCTACACTTAGATAATCAGCACGTTGCTTATTGGTATATTTTATGTCGTTCGTTTTTTCTACTTTAGATACTTCTTCATCAGATAATTTTCTTCCTTGAACAATATAAAATTGAACTGGATTTGACATTTTTTCTGGATTTCCGTTACTTGCTGCAGCCAAAGCTCCTTTCTTATGAACTCTTAGTGGAGTAAATTCAAAGGGAATTTTCTCTAAATTACCACCGCCGGAACCCAGTCTCGCACCAGTTTTGGCATTTTTTGAGTTGGGGTCGCCACCTTGAATCATGAACTTTTCTATAACTCTATGGAAAAGAAGACTATCATAATAATGCTCTTTTACCAGTTTTAAAAAATTGGCTTTGTGTAATGGCGTTTCATCATAAAGTACCATGTGGGCTACTCCTTTTGAGGTTGTTAGGGTCAAAAGATAGTCCTTTCTTTGGGCATTGGCTTGTAGGAAAGCCATAAAAACAACGAGAATTAAAAAACATTTCTTCATTATACTTACAATTGGGCTTTAATTGATTCTAAAATTTCTTTTCCACCTTCGGATAGTATTCTAATTGCCAATTTTGTGCCAAGCTCTTCTGGAGTCTCGTTTTTTTGTATTTCTTTAACTTTTATTATATTTTGGCCATCCAAAGAGATAATTCCTGCCGTAAAATGTACTTTATTTTCGACTAAAATGCCGTTTCCAAATACTGGAATGGAGCAGCCGCCTTTGAGTTCTCTTAAATACGCCCTCTCGGCCAAAAGACATTGTTCAGTTTCTGGGTCATTACAAATTTCTCTTATCCTCGAAGCTTTTTTCTCATCCAGTTTGTTTGAGATTTCTATCGCTACTGTTCCTTGGCCAACTGGTGGTACAAATTGCTCATTATCAAACTCATGGCGAATCCTGTCATTGTATTTCATGCGATTTACCCCCGCAAAAGCCAATAAAATAGCATCACAAGCTCCGTCTTCCATTTTTTTGATACGAGTTTGGAGATTTCCTCGCATATCCACGATTCTAAAATGTGGAAAATAGGCCCTAAGCATGGCTACTCGACGAGTAGAAGAGGTGCCAACGACCAACTCTTTGCTAATGTCAATCTCTTTGTGGCTTAGCAAAACGTCATTTATTTTTTCTCTTTCTGTAAAAGCAATGATCGAAAGAGATTCATCCAACTCAGACTGCAAATCTTTGGCACTGTGAACAGCTATGTCGATGGTACCGCTATGAAGTTGCTCCTCCAATTCTTCTGTGAACACGCCCTTACTACCTATTTTTGATAAAGCTCTGTCTAGTATTTTGTCGCCTTTGGTTTCTATAATTACAATTTCTGTTGATATTCCAGCTGATTCTAACTTTGATTGTATGTAATCGGCCTGCCAAAGTGCCAAAAGACTTCCTCTTGTTCCTATTTTGATTTTCATAAATTTATAAAAGATAAATCGTCCCTAAAACGCCTGTGAAAAGGCCCCAGACTATACCTAAAGCTATTTGTTTAAGCGTATGAGCTCCCAAAACTAATCGAGATGAGGAAAGAATTCCCAATATCAAAATTAATCCTATGATAGGTAAATAAAGGTTTTGTTCGACGAATTTGATATATACGGTAATTGTTACTGCCAAGATGCACGCCAAGGCTGAGGCATGGGCACTGACTTTTTCTTTTATCGAAAAAAGAGCCAAACCCAAAATGTTGACCACCATAATGGCAATCAGGAATGATGTGGGTTCTAGCAGTCCTCCTTTTGAATAAAAGAAGTAGGCCAGCGAAATGAAAAAGCCCGATGTTATGAGATAAGCTTTTGGTCTTTCTTTGGTGTTCGACATTTCTAAGTCAGACACAGATTTGGTCTTATTTAACCAAAAAACCAATAAAATGGGAAAAATGGCTGTATAAAGAAAAATGATTGAAATAAATACGGCGAAGCTTTTTAAGGTAAAAAAGCTATAAAAAAGAGACAGAGGTGCAAATGCTTTGAGTATCAAAACCAAATAAGTAGGCATAAATACTGGGTGCAATACGTAGGAAAGAAATTTTGAGACTTTTAACTGCACTTTGTTTTCAGCGATTGGTTTTATATATAGAAACGCATCACAAATATAAGGCTTTAAATGCTTTGCTACCGCAAAAAGTTGTTGGCTAATGACAAAAAAATCCTACTCGTTTTGAATAGGATTCTTTGATAGTATTTAAAATATTAATGAATGTCTTACATTTCTTTTCTTAATCTAGCCACTGGGATAGCCAATTGCTCTCTGTATTTGGCCACAGTTCTACGAGCAATATTATAACCACGTTTTTTAAGAAGTTTTTCCAGTTTGTCGTCCGAAAGTGGCGAATGTTTTGGTTCGCTTTCTATCAATTCTTTCAAGATGTTTTTCACTTCTCTGCTAGATGCTTCCTCTCCGTTGTCAGTGGCAATACCTTCTGAGAAGAAATATTTTAGTGGGTAAATACCAAAGTCAGTTTGAACGGATTTGCTGTTTGCAACTCTAGATACTGTTGAAATATCCATATCGATTCTTTCAGCTATGTCCTTCAGAATCATTGGTTTAAGTTTGTTTTCGTCACCTTCGTTGAAAAACTCTTGTTGGTACACCACAATGGCTTCCATGGTTTTCAAAAGCGTTTGTTGTCTTTGTTTGATGGCATCTATAAACCATTTTGCGGCGTCAAGTTTTTGTTTTACGAAGCTCACTGTTTCTTTGATGTGGCGATTTTGTTTGTTGCTTTTGTCGTAGGTATCGAGCATTTCTGAAAACGACCTGCTCACTCTCAACTGAGGAGCATTTTTTGAATTCAAAACAATTTCTAGTTTTCCATTTACTGAAGAAACTATAAAATCGGCCATCAGATAAGCCACGTTGTTTTCCGAAGATCCCATATTGCCTGGTTTCGGGTTCAAACGTGTAATAAGACCTAGCGATTTCTTTAAAGTTTCGTCTTCAATGCTTAATTTTCTCTGAATTTTGTCAAAATGCTTTTTTGTAAATTCTTCAAAATGATCTTCAAGAATAGTAAGAGCTATATTGTTTTCGAGGGAGTTTCTGTTTTTTTCTAATTGAAGAATCAAACATTCTTGCAAATCTCTGGCTCCGATTCCAGCTGGTTCGAATTTTTGTATTTTTTTCAGAATTGTGATTACTTCATCTTCCGAACAATAAATATTCTGACCAAAAGCTAAATCATTGCATATCGATCTAATGGGTCTTCTCAAATACCCGTCGTCTTCAATAGACCCAATAAGTTGTTGCCCAATCTGTGTCTCTCGTTCATTTAGTCTTAAAAATCCTAACTGTTGCAAAAGTGATTCAGATAGTGAATCCATAGCCACTACTGGCATGGTGTCCTTTTCTTCTTCACCCCAGCCATCACTAGCCATTTTATAACCAGAGTACTCATCTTGGTTAATATACTCTTTTACGTTGAGTTCGTTTAGGTTGTACGTGTCAAGACTATCGTATTCGTTATAGTCGTTGTTGTACTCATCATCTGAAGAACCAGAATTGTCACCATAAATATCGTCATCTTGGTTTCGTTCTTGTATCTCCATGCCTTCTTCTAAAGCAGGATTTATCTCAAGTTCCTCTTCGATTCTCTGGCTGAGTTCAGCTGTAGGAATCTGAAGCAATTTGATGAATTGTATTTGTTGAGGGGAAAGCCTCTGTTGGAGTGATTGACTTAGAGCTAGTTTTTGCATTTTATTAGAGTTTTCTCAATGATTTATTAGGAATATTTTTTAGGGTATTACATTAATCGTGCCAAAAAAAACTTTTCTCTTTCCTAAAGCTATTGTGTTTATTTCTATAAATCAAATTTATTCTCAGAAATTATTCTTTGCGTTAATTCAATGTGCTGATTGTTAGTATTTTATGAAAATTATTTTTTTGTCAATATTTAGACATTTTATTTTATGGAAAGTAATAAAAAAAACTAGATTGCGAATTAATGATACTTTTCAAGAGAAAGACTTGAGGATAGTTTGTAGTTTTATTTCGGTTTCGTTCCACTCTTTTTCAGGGTCAGAGTCTTCGGTTATCCCACCTCCTGCAAAAGCATAAACTTGCCCATTTTCTATTTTCATTGTACGGATATTTACAAACAATTGGCTACGATTTTGAATATTTACAGGACCTAAATAGCCACTGTAAAACTCTCTGTCGTAGTCTTCTACACGCTCAATGATGCCCTCAGCTAATTCTTTAGGCATTCCGCACACGGCAGGAGTGGGGTGGAGCAGGTCGAGCATTACTGAGCTGAGATTGCTAAAGTTTATCTCATTGGTGTCAATGGTATAGCTGGTGTTGAGGTGTAGGAGATTACCGGCTTTTATGGTCTTTGGGCCTTCTTCGAGAAATTCTCTCACTCTGATTTTCTTAAGGCAGTTAATGATATACCTACCTACAAACGCCTGCTCTTCAATTTCTTTATGCGACCAGAGGGCGTCTATAGGCCTTATTTCTTGTCCATCTTTGTCAAAGGCGGACTGGGTTCCTGCCAAGGAGACTGTTTTAAAAAAACCGTTTTCGTCTTGCGAGACCAATATTTCGGGTGAGGCTCCTAGCCACACTTGGTTTTTCCATGGTACATTTACCAAAGATACAAAACCGCTTGGATTGGATTTTGAAAGGTTTTGAAAACCTTTTATTAGGTTATTTTCTGCAATTTCTCCCAGGTGTTTTTTTCTGGAAAGGACTACTTTTTTGGCTTCTCCGTTCTGTATGCAGGTAATTACAGATTCAACTTTCTTTTTGTGTGATAGGCTATCGCAAGGATCATTTTTGGCTTTTAATGAAAAGTTTTCTGAAAGAATATTATTTGATAACTCAAATTTATCCTTCAAATATTCTGGTACTTCAATGTCTGCAAAGTCTTGAACATCAAGTTCGAAGTCGTTTTTGTAAAAGTAGGGGAGTTCGTTTTCTTTGTCGTATGGAGCCATCACAAACCCTGAGCCGCATTCGTCAAAGTCAATCTTTTTTCTGGTTTCAGATTTATCAAAACTGACTATTAACTTAATTTGGGTAGTATTGGGCATTTTGTATAGAGCAAAAGGGAACTTTTGCTCTATGCAGTTCTCCAAAAAAAGATCAATATTTATGCTCGATTTCGTGGCAATCATTCACTTTCGACTTTTAATTCGCCGTTATTGTATTTCGAAGGACACTTCAATAGAATTTGTTCTGCCTCAAATTGTTTGGTATTCAAGTCCATGTGACCTACCACCACTACTTTTTCAGACTTATCCATGTCTTGCGGTTTTGGTTGTTTAAACACCACCAACTCTTCATTGTTTAGAGAGTCACGCATCATAAATTCGAAATGATTGGGGTCTACCGATGGCTCATATTTCATTCCCAATGGTTTTCCGTCAGCTCCTTTTATCAGTTCTCCCACCACGTGAATAGAACCTTTTTCGCCATTTTCGGCCATCTCTTTGGCTTCTTTGAAAGAGGCATAAGTGCTGGCATCACCTATGGTTGAGATAATCATCGTGATTGCAATAGCTATAACCACCAATGCAATGATATGTGTTTTTTTCATTTTTGTTTTTTTTAGTTCATGAAGTTTAAACTCTTCAAAACTATTTCTTTATTTCTTTTTCCAGCTTACTTACTTTCCTGTCGATACTGAATAGGTAGGCTATTAAACCTATAACTACTATCGATACAACAGCCACTACCACGTATATTTTACCGTCTGCTCTGAAAGCATCCGCCATTTCTACATCTTGCAAATTCAATAAACTCATAGATTATCTTGTAAATGGTTATTCAATAATTTTATTCTAATTCTAAGCGACGATATCCAAACACCTACCAAAATCCAAGCGAGAATAGCTGGGTAAAATACCATACGCATATTACTGTCCATATCGTATTTGCCAAAGGCGGGATTGCCGCCATTGCCAGGGTGCAAAGAGTCCGTAAGGCGAGGTAATATCCACACCAATGGCATAAATGATGCAAAGGCAAATATGTTGTAAACGGCCGAAAGTCTAGCTTTCTTTTGTTCGTCTTCAAATGAGCCTCGGAGTACGAAGTAAGCCGAGTAAATAAGTAAGCCAACTTCTACGGCTATGATTTTAGGGTCTTTAGGAAGTGGGTCTCCCCATGTGTAATTTCCCCAAATAGAGCCAGTTATAAAACCTAAAACTCCAAAAATGATGGCTACGTTGGCAAATTCTACAGCATATACATCGTCTTGGACTTGTCCGTTTCTCAGATATTTGATGGAATAAACCAAAGAGGAAATCATCAAGGCCATCATACCAAACCACATCGGTACATGAAAATAGACATTTCTTATAGTTTCATTCAAGATGGGTTGCCTTGGCACTTCGCCAATTAGTCCAAAGATAACTGTATAAAGTAAGAGGCCCGCAGCCAAAAATTTCCACCAGATTTTTCTCATATTTTTAACTTTTCCAAAGAAATGGAAACAACATATAACTTAACGCAATAACTATTAAATCAATTCCTGAAATGACCAATATTTCATCATAACTTGCTCTAAAAGCCAACCCATCCATGGCATTTTTGGAGAGTTTTATAAGCATGCTCAGTATAGGGAGTAAAATCGGGAAACTTAGCACAGCCATTAGTCCTGCTGTATTGTCTGATTTTGAGGCAATACCTGCAATGAGGGTCAAACTAGCACTAAAGCCCAAGGCCCCCAAAGTCAATGACAAAAGGTACAAGCCGAGATTTTCGGCTTTATTTCCCATAAAAATGGAGTAAATCAAAAAACCTAGGAAGCCCAAGAATACCATTAATAGAAAATTATAAATGATTTTGGCTAAAATGATAGAGCTAGGTTTGGCTATCTGGTAATAATATAATTGTCGCCCTGTTTTTTCTTGAATAAAACTTTTGGTGATGGAATTTACTGCTGAAAACAGAATAATTATCCAAAAAAGCGTATTCCAAGTGATAGGCTCAATGCTATTGGTTTTTAGTTTAAAACTAATATAACACATAAAAACTGTTGAAACCACATACAAAACCATACCATTGAAAGCGTACTTCTGCCGCCATTCGAGTATGATGTCTTTCATGATGAGGTTTTTGATTTCCTGCATTTTATAGTTTTGAATTATGCTTGCATTGAGCAGGGTTTCTCTTCATTGTTTTCATCGAAACCTAAAGCATGACAAAATTAATGAAATGATAGGTTGAAGTACATGAGATTGCTCATTTATTTTTAATCAAATCTAAAGCAAAGTTCAATTGAGCGTCTTTTCGCTTGATAAAATCATCAAAAGATTGCTCCACATAATAATCGGGTTCCACAAAAAAAGTCTTAGTAGTTTTGTTTGGCTGGGCATGAATTATCTTCATTAAGGGTATGTGTACTTTCAGTTTAGAGTTTGGAAGTTTTATGTCTTTCCACTGTCCCGCAAAACTACCCCAGTTTGCTCCGCCTGGCTGCATGCCTATGAAGGTTGCCCTGTTCATGTCTTTCCATAAACCAATGGTAAAGGTGGTAGCAGAATATGAGCCTCCATCCATCAAAACATAAATTTTCTTATTGTAATGGTATTTTTTAGCAAGTTTGGTCTTTTTGCTTTTTGATCCAACCCGTATAAAGGTATCTTCATCGAACTTTTTGAAAACAAATCTTCCAACAATATAAGGTAATAAGAAGTAAGGCGGGAAGATTTTCAGGAATGAAGCCTTTTTGATGTAGGTAGTATCGATAATCTCAAAAGGCTCTGGAGCAATATATTTCGTAATCCTGGAAACGTTATTTATTAAGCCACCACCATTAAATCTGAAGTCTACAATTAAATGTTCGATTTCGTTTTTTTGGATGGCTTTGAAATGTTTTTTTAATAATTTCTTGAATCTGTGCTGAGGGAAATCGAATTTATTGCCTTTTTCTTTAAAACTCAATACATCCAAATAAGCAATGTGATTTAGGCTATCTAGAATTTTGAAGCTGAGATTCTTCCTACTTACGTTTTTATACCTTTTGTTAAGTATTTTTGTAGCCTCTTTCGGCGTTTCAAAAGCTACTTTTTTAACAAAAACAGAATCGTTCTGCGGTTTTTTGAAGGCTACATTTACACTGTCTTTAATGCCATATGTATAGTTGTAGTTTCTTGCAAAAAGCCGCTCGCTGTAATACTTTTTACTGGTCTCGTTTCCATTGTCTGTTCCCCAGAGATTTTGAAAACTTTCAAAGTCTTTGTTTATCGCCACGCCGTCTATCGATATCATCTCAGAACCTCTAATCAGTGAGCTGTCTGAAGACATATTAAAATGTATGTAAAACTTTTCTCCAACTTTTCGAATGGTAAGCGGAAGCGATTTTCTGTCTTTTTTTTCATTGAAGTTTTTGGGCAATAGGGTAGAGGTGTGTAAATCTTTCATGCCACCTGTAAACTCGTTGGTGAGTCTGTAAGCTTCTAAAATACTTAGTTTTTCTGGTAGATTTTCAACAATTGCCTTGTATCTGTTCTCAAATTCTTCTTTGGATTCATAATAATATAGACCCAAATGGTATTTTTCAATATTCTTTTTTGCTGAGGCCAGGTCCTTTTTGAATTCTTCTCTAGTTATAGTTTTTTGACCAAAAGCTAATTGAGAAGAAAATATTAATAGTACACAAAAGACCATTAATTTTGGAAGTGCCAATTTAGAATTTTTATTTTTTTTTGGGGTCATAGAGTTGTAATTCTCTTGTATATAGTAGTTTATGAAATAGTCTTGAATAATATTTTTGAGATTTTAAGCTTCAAAACTCATTAAGACTTAAAAATAGCTATCTTTTTTTTATCTTTGTACCCGAAATGAAAAGTTCTTTGAAACAATATGCTTAATCGTCGACTAATTCGAATCAGGGTAATGCAAACTTTGTATGCTTTTGAAAAATCAAAAGGTGCAAACTTCCAGCTGGCTCAAGATGTTATTGCCGAGTCCTTTGCTCCTGACTTGAACTCCATGGAAAAACAAGACAGAAACAGACTGACTGGCCTGCTCAAACTCACACAGTCATTATTCTCTGACGAAGTAAATAATGGAATTTATCCTTCTGACGAAACCCTGCCAGCCGAGGTTAAGAGTGTATTGGGAAAAGCCCGCGAATATCTCAAACTCAAAAACAAAAAAGATTACGATTTTTATGCCCTTCAGAGTGTTCTTGACGCCGAGAAAGTCTATGATATTTATCTTTATTTGTTAAATCTTCTTTCTGAAATCGGTCAAAAATTTGACGGTATCGGGAAACTTTCTACCAATAAGGTTATTTTGGCTATCAGGAATTCAAAAGATTTAGAACACTTGTCTCTAAAAAGGTCTATAAATTGGGAAAATGAGCGTATTTTTATAAACAGAGTCTATAATGAGGCTCTGAAGGGAAACGCCCATCTTGAAGAATACCAAACCATAGTTAACCGGACCACCGAAGACGACCTTGCAATAGTTAAATACATCATCAAAAATATTTTCTTGAAGCATGAGGTTTGCGGTGAGTTTTTTGAGAAAATGAATATTTTTTGGGTAGAAGATAAGGAAATTCTCCGCACAATGTTGTTTCATTCCATCAACGATTTTGTAGAAACAGAAAGTGTAGTGGTTGAAAAACTAGATGAAGTTTGGGAAGAGAGCAAGGAGTTTTTGAAGTCGTTTTTCAAACAGACCGTTAGCGAGGAAAAAGAGATATTGGCTATTTTGGTGCCTTTTCTCAAAAACTGGGAAATAGAAAGGATTATAGAAACTGACCGTGTTTTGCTCAAAATGGCTGTTTGTGAGCTTATGAACTACCCAAGTATACCAGTAAAAGTAACGATCAACGAAATTATAGAAATATCGAAAAACTATAGTTCTGCCAAAAGTGGGCAGTTCATAAATGGTATTTTGGATTCGGTAAATAAAGACCTATCTTCACGTGGATTAATCAAGAAAACTGGCCGAGGAATGCTTGACAATAAATAAAATTGAAAGTGTTTGTCTAGTTTTTAATTTTAGAATAATTTTAAGAAAATTTTCAATCATGAGCAGTTCATCTAAATCATTCATAGCGTTTTTGGCGGGATTGGCCGCCGGCACAGCCATAGGTATTTTGTATGCACCAGACAAAGGCGAGGTTACCCGTGACAAACTGGCATCAAAGCTTTCACAATACCGTGGTCAGTTAGAAGTTTTCATTGCCGATTTGATAGAAAGAGGCGACGAAGTAGCCACAGAAATGTCAGGCGGAAGCAGTGAAGCGAAGGCCGAAGGACAAAAAGTGGTAAACGAGGCTCGTCAGAAAGCCGAAAGGCTATTGGAAGATGTGGAAAATTTAATGAACCAAATAAAATCTAAGGCATAATGAAAAAAGGATTCTTATCTGTTCTCGTTTTATTAATGGCATTGAGTTTTTGGCAATGTAATTCAACTTCTAATTCTGATACAGCTGATGGAGAATCTCAAAGTGATTCTGCAAAGATTGAATTTGAAAATCCGAACCACGACTTTGGCGAAATAAAAGAAGGCGAGGTGGTGAGTACAGTTTTTAAGTTTAAAAACGTGGGTTCCATGCCGCTAAATATTGTTAGTGTGGATGTTACCTGCGGTTGTACTGTGGCCGAAAAACCCGAAAAGCCTATAGGTGCAGGTAAAACTGGCGAAATCAAAGTAGAATTCAACAGTGCTGGCAAAGCAGGAATCAATAAAAAATATGTAACGGTTACTTCAAACGCTGTAAATGCCTCAGAAGTAGTTAGTTTTGATGTAATAGTAAATAAAAACGAACAATAATGACGATTTTACAAGCAGGAGGAAATATGGGATTTTTACTCATGATGGTGGGTATGTTTGTGGTAATGTATTTTTTTATGATCAGACCACAGCAAAAAAAACAAAAGGACCAACAAAAAATGGTGGATGCTCTTAAAGCTGGTGACGATGTAGTGACAGCCGGAGGTTTGCACGGAAAAGTAATGTCTACAGACGAAACTACGGTAACGATTTCGGCTGGCGGTGGTGCCAAATTGACTTTTGAGAAATCTGCGATAGCCAAGAAGAAATAATGTCATATTCTGCCCGAAATACGAAATCTATACCTATGAAAGACGCTTTTGAGTCTTTCTTGAAAGTATATAACCTCAAATCGAAGTTTAACGAGACGTATTTGGTGGCGTATTGGGAGAAAATAATGGGTGCGAGCATAGCGAATCGTACCGAAAAAATGTACATCAAAAGCGGAGTTTTGTTTATAAGACTAAACTCCGCTCCATTAAGCCAAGAGCTTCTTTTGGCTAAAACAAAGCTTATTCAGTTGCTCAATACCGAAATAGGCGAGCAAGTCATCAACGACGTAGTGTTTATCTGATCATGCTTGCCGCACCTCCATATCTCAAAAAAGGTGATAAAATAGCGATTACTGCTCCAGCAAGTAAACTAGACGGAAAATCAATAGAAGTAGGTATTGAAATTCTCCAAAGTTGGGGACTCGAAGTCACTGTTGGTAAAACAGTTGGACGAAACTTTCATGATTTTTCGGACACATTAGAAAACCGAACTTCGGAATTTCAAACCTTTCTTGACGATTCATCCATTAAACTTATTTTATCTGCTCGTGGAGGTTATGGTTGCTCCAAAATCATAGATTATTTGGATTTTGATAAGTTTAAGGCCTCACCCAAATGGATCTGTGGCTTTTCTGATTTGACGGCTATGTTGTTGCATGTCAATGGTTTGGGTTTTCAGGCTTTGCATGGTGTAATGGCCAAAACCATGACTTATCACCAAGTGTCCAATGAGTCGCTAAGAGCTGCTTTATTTGGAGAAAAATATTTGTATGCCTTTGAGCCATCGTCTTCAAACATACTTGGAGAAGGCCAAGGAGAAGCGATTGGAGGGAATTTAGCACTTTTGGTACATTCCATTGGCTCAAAGTCAGATATAAATTATGAAGGCAAGATCCTTTTTTTGGAGGATATTTCGGAATATTATTATAACCTAGATAGGATGCTTGTTCAGTTAAAAAGAGCTGGTAAACTTCAATATTTGGCCGGTTTAGTGGTGGGGGATTTCTCAGATTGTAAGGAGAACGATGAGCCTTTTGGTAAGAAAATAGAGGAAATTATTCTGGAACACACCTCAGATTCCTACTATCCAGTTGCTTTTGGTTTTGGATTTGGCCATGAAAGCAAGAATTTGGCAATAAGAATGGGAGAGGACCTTTATTTAGACGTTAAATCGTCGGGAAGTATTATAAAATCGATTTGAATGATGGGGAAGTTTGATTTTAAAAAATATCATGTGAGGGCCATGAACGCCAGTTCGGAGGCTGAAAAGTTAGCAATAAACAAGGAGCTGAAAGATTATTACAATGATTTGGAAGAGGCTGATAAGGCTATATTCAATGAAGAATTGCAGTCTTTTTTGATTAAAGAAATGGCTAGTATCAAGTCAGTTTATGATGGTGCTACTGGTCAGACGGAGAATTAGTGGGCGTCGGTTATTGGTTACTGGTTAATTGGTTGCTGGTTATATGTAAAACGGACACTGAGCACAATGAAATTCAGATGATAGTCTGAATTTCATTGCGAGCGATAGGTCTCGAAGTGTGTTAATTGGTTAATTGGTTGCTGGTTATATGTAAAACGGACACTGAGCACAATGAAATTCAGATGATAGTCTGAATGAAATTGCGACCGAAAGGTCTCGAACTATGTTAATTCTAGATTCGGTATTGGTGAATTGGTATGTTTCGCTTCCCTAAATTTTTCAATTCCATGTTACTTACCTCTCAATAATTTTTCTTTCATATTACTGATTTTTCTTAATCTAGCCATTTTGATTGCAGTTTTTATGCAAGCATTAGAGCATTATTTTTTAGATTTGCACTTTATTTATAATTATTAAAAGTTTTTATGAGCCAAGCGTCTGCCCCAGCTACTACTTTACAAGATATTATCAGTCACGCCAAAGAGTACGGATTTGTGTTTCCGTCTTCCGAAATATATGATGGACTTCAGGCAGTTTACGACTACGGTCAGAATGGCGTTGAATTAAAAAATAACCTAAAGCAAGTTTGGTGGAAAGCCATGACGCAGCTTCATGACAATATTGTGGGTATCGATGCGGCCATTTTTATGCACCCTTTAACTTGGAAAGCATCAGGTCATGTGGATGGTTTTAACGACCCAATGATTGACAACAAAGACTCTAAAAAAAGATATAGAGCCGATCAATTATTAGAAGGTAAAGCAGAAGAATACGAAGCTGCTGGAGAACCTGAAAAAGCCGCAGCACTTTTGGCCAAAATGGGAGCTTTGCTCGGTGCTGAGAAATTAGACGAAGTAAGAGAGCTTATCATAGAAGAAAAAATAGCTTGTCCGATTTCCAAAACTTTAAATTGGACTGAAGTTCGCCAGTTTAACTTGATGTTTTCTACACAAGTGGGTTCGGTGGCCGAAGATTCAAGCAATATTTATTTAAGGCCAGAAACGGCCCAAGGTATTTTTGTGAACTTCTTGAATGTGCAGAAGTCAGGCCGCATGAAAGTGCCTTTTGGTATTGCTCAAATTGGTAAAGCCTTTAGAAATGAGATAGTTGCTCGTCAGTTTATATTCCGTATGCGTGAATTTGAACAAATGGAAATGCAATTTTTTATAAAACCAGGTACAGAAATGGAATGGTACAATACCTGGAAAGAAACACGTCTGAAATTCCATAAAGCCATAGGTTTGCCTGCTGATAAATTGAAATATCATGACCATGACAAGTTGGCTCATTATGCCAACGCCGCTGTAGATATTGAGTATCAGTTTCCGTTTGGATTTAGAGAAATAGAAGGAATTCACTCAAGGACAGATTTTGACTTGAAGAATCACCAAGAACTTTCTAAGAAAAAACAGCAATATTTCGACCCAGAATTGGGCGAAGACGGAAAAGCTATCGGAAATTACATCCCTTACGTAGTAGAAACTTCAGTAGGTGCTGATAGATTATTTTTGGCAACTTTCTGTAATGCTTTCACCCAAGAAACTGGTGAAAAAGAGAGGACATACCTGAAGCTACACCCAGCCTTGGCCCCAATCAAAGCTGCGGTATTGCCATTGGTCAAAAAAGACGGTTTGGCCGAAAAAGCACAAGAAATAGCTAACTCACTTAAGTCAAGTTTCAGAACTATTTATGACGACGGTGGTGCTATAGGTAAGCGTTACACCCGTCAGGATTTAATAGGAACCCCTTATTGTATTGCGGTAGACTACCAAACTATGGAAGATAATACGGTAACCATCCGTCACCGTGACAGCATGGAACAAGAAAGAATTGCCATTTCAGACCTAAAAGAAAAAATTGGCTACCAAGTAGCTATGGAAAGAATTTTGGAGGCGATATAAAAATAAATCAATTGAATTGATTTATTTGAGATTGATTTCAGTTTTTTTGTTATTTGTATCAAGACGTTATAACTATGAGTACGGTAAGAATTCCAATTTCAGATACTGCAAGTAATACCTTGAAAAGACTTTCAAGACAAAAGCAATCCATTATTCGAAGTCGTATTAGTTCAATTCTTGAAGAGGAAATAAAGAATGAAACTTCATTTGATTTGAATGACTATCAGGACGTTATGAATATGACAGATAGAGAAATGCTTCTAACTTTTGGAGAGGAGTATTTGAAAAACAAAGGGTGGGTAGCAAGTGAGAAATAATCGATACGTTTTGGATACAAATGTATTGATTAGTGCTATAGTTTGGTCCGATTCTATTCCTCATAAAGCCTTATTAAAAGCTTTGACATCTCAGGTGCTGATTTCTAATGACCTAAAGAATGAACTGATAGAGGTTTTTTCTCGACCAAAATTTGATAAGTACAAATCAAATGCTGAGAGAAATAGGGAATTGGAAAACTTTCTTGAGGAATGTACCTTTATTCAAGTTTACAGCAAAATGGATGTTTGTCGAGATAAAAAAGATAACATGGTTTTGGAGTTGGCTAAAGATGGAAATGCTATTTTAATAGTTTCAGGAGATGATGATTTACTTTCTTTAAATCCTTTTCAAGGAATCCAGATTATAACTGCTAGAGATTTTCTTGAAATAGTTTAAGCATTGTTTTCGTAAAAAAAGCTGACTTCGGTCGGCTTTTTTTGTTAAAGGGGAACAAAACCTGATTCCCAGCATAAAACTAAACTCAAACTTTTTCTATTTTTACTACTCTTTTTTTTCGAATGGTAAAAAGTTTACTTCTAATCTGTCTGGTTTTTCTATTTTCTATTGGATGCAAAAAATCTGATAAGGAGGAAAAACTTGTAGAAGAAAATGAAGACATTATAGCCGCTCTGCCTTTGGAAATTCCTTTTCCATTAGATAATCCCATCACAAAAGAGAAAGCTGAACTTGGAAAATTGCTGTTTTTTGATCCCATACTTTCTGGCAATAAAGATGTCGCATGTGCTACGTGTCATCATCCAGAGTTTGGTTTTGCTGAGAATCTTGAACTGAGCATTGGTGTAAATGGCCATGGTTTTGGTAGTAAAAGAGCTTTCAAATCTCCAAATACTATTCCATTTGTTAAAAGAAACTCTCAGTCAATTGTCAACGTAGTTTTTAATGGGATAAAACAAGATGGGAACCTAGATCCCTCAAAAGCTCCTATGTTTTGGGATTTAAGAGTCGAAAGCTTAGAGAAACAGGCTTTGGAACCCATTAAGACCATGGAAGAAATGCGTGGAAAGGACATTTCTGAAGAAATTATTTTGGATAGAATAATGGAACGATTAAGAGAGAATAAGGTTTACTTCGGGCTATTCGAAAGAGCTTTTGGCTCTAAAAATAGCGTGAGTATAGAGAATCTGGGGAAAGCTCTAGCTACCTATCAAAGAACGATAGTTGCAAACAATTCTAGATTTGATAAATATCTAAGAGGTGACGAATCTGCATTGTCATTTAACGAAATAGAAGGAATGAAAGCCTTTGGCAAGTCGGGCTGTATTGCTTGTCACAACGGCCCCATGTTTTCTGATTTCGAGTTGCATGTTTTGGGTGTGATAGATAACGAAAAATTGGGTTTTTCGGACATGGGAAAAGACAATAAATATGGTTTCAGAACTCCAAGTTTAAGGAATTTGCGACTAACGGCTCCATACATGCATTCTGGCAAACTTAAAACTTTGAAACATGTCCTTGAGTTTTATGAAGATTTGGCAGGAGATGTAATCACTAATCCTAAAGTAAAAGCTTCACAGATTGATCCAAAAATTTCGAAACTCAAAGTCAACTTCAAAGACATATCAGCTATTGTGGAGTTTTTGGGAACACTGAATGACGAATCTTATGACAAAACCATTCCCAAGAAAGTGCCAAGTGGATTAAAAGTCGGAGGGAGTATTTGAGGGATTGTGGATTGGTAAATGGTAGATTGGTTATTGGTAGATTGGCTTTCTGGTTAAAACCAAGCTGAATCAAGTTTCTTTGGTAGAATAATAACCAAAATCAAATCAATTGTAAATCGAGCCAAACGACAATCGACAAAATCGTAAATTGACAATCGAACAAATCCCAAATCGAATCAATCGTAAATCGGACTCTCCTAAAAAAAACTTAAGCCCGGTCTCAAAGAAACCGGGCTAAGTATCTATTCAACCCTAACCTATTAAACTATGAAAAAAATCTAATATTATAAACTTGTAATCGCTACCATTTGAGAAGGTAATTCTACCATTTCAGTTTCTGTAGAGATTGATTTTTTGCTTGACCAGATGAACTCGAACACTGATTTGTTCAATTCTACTTTCTGAGCCCAAGCTTTCGCTTCTTTTCGGCTTAATCCATTAAGTTTTTGACTTATGGTAGCTGAAGCTTCCATAAAATCAGCCTTTTGGGCTTCATTTAAGTTGTAGAACGCTACGGACGAATTGTGGTATAGATTAACTACTTCCAAATATTTTTTCAAATCCTCATCGTTCTTTCTAGATACTTTTCTCGCCTTTGCATTTACAAATGTTGAGAACTCTGTCGCACTGTTTACTGATAATTTGTCTCCTGAAATGTTGTTGGCATAACCAACTTGTGCATTACCTGAAACCGTTCCAAATACTAGTGCTAAAATAACTGCTTTAAATTGCTTCTTCATGTTTTTGTCTATTTTTCTTTCGTGAATTACTCTGCAAAATTGAAGGGTTTTAATTTAACCGCCAAATTTTGTATGGTATTCGAAACAAAATAATATACTGAAAATAACAGATATAGTAGTTTTTTTAATCTAAAATGGGTATTTGTATGAATTTTGAAGAAATAATATTTTGTTTAAATTAAATTAACATAGGAAAAGTTTGTATTTCAAGTAAAGTTAAAAATTCTTGAAAAAGTACAATCATTCGTTTAGAAAGTTCATGGTAGGGGCTATTCCGACGGTACAAAAGCTCAAAATCATGTCTATCGCTTTGTCCAATTTAGGCATTAAATCTATCATATCGTTGTCAGAAAACTTCCCTAAAACGTAATCTATCTGTCTTCCTCTGGAAAAATCAGAGCCAATTCCGATTTTTAAACGGGGATAAATATCATTTCCTAAAACTAACTCAATGTTTTTCAGTCCATTGTGGCCGGCACTAGAGCCTTTGGGTTTTATTCTGAGTTTGCCGAGTGGGAGAGCGAGGTCATCAACCAATATCATTACGTTGTCAATCGGTATTTTTAAAACAGACATCCAATGTTGCAGAGCTTTGCCGCTGAGGTTCATATAAGTGGTAGGTTTAATAAGTGTGATGGATCTGCTTTTGTATTTAAATTCCGCCACGCTGGCCAATCTATCTACTTTGAAACTGAGATTTTCTTTGGCAGCCAATCTATCCAAAACCATGAAGCCGGCGTTGTGTCTTGTAAATGCATACTCCGGCCCTATGTTGCCCAATCCCACTATCAAATACTTCATTATATTATTTTTGAAAAATGTGTTTTTTACAAAATAACTAATATTTTTGTTGATAATTAATTTTTGGAATGCAAAAAAAGCGGCTCATACTTAATCAGCCTTTGTTAGATATTACTTTAAAGCGTCTTTGTCAGGAAATTATAGAGAATCATGAGCTTCTCCATAATACAGTGCTGATGGGTCTTCAACCTCGGGGTATATTCTTGGCAGAAAGAATCGCTCATTTTCTAAAAGAAGACTTTGGTGTAGAAATTCCGCTCGGCTATTTGGATGCCACTTTTTACAGAGACGATTTTAAACGCAATGGGAATATTTTGAAACCCAACTCTACGCAAATCAATTTTATCATTGAAGACAAGAATGTTATTTTGATAGATGACGTACTAGCCACTGGACGTATGGTAAGAGCTGCTATAGATGCCATGCAAGCTTTTGGTAGGCCAGAAAAAGTGGAGTTGCTGTGTCTTATTGATAGAAAATACAACAGAGATCTTCCAATTCAGGCCAATTTTGCAGGTAAGAAAGTAAATACCCTCGATTCTCAGCGAGTGCTGGTGGAGTGGAAAGAGCAAGGACACGCAGAGGATAGCATTTGGCTTATTGACTAAATAGCTAGTATGACGAAAATTTCCACAGACGACCTCCTTTACGGGTATTGCAATGGCATTTTTCCGATGGCAGATAGCAGCGAAGGCGAAATTTACTGGTATTCGCCAGACCCAAGAGCCATAATTCCTATTGATACCTACAAGCCCTCCAAGTCTTTGAAACCCACACTAAACCAAAACGTTTTTGAGATTGCTTTTAATACGAATTTCAAAGAAGTTATGAAAAATTGTGCTTTACCAAGATTTGAAGACGACGAAACTTGGATTTCTCAAGATATCATTGATTCTTACCATAATTTGCATAAATTGGGTTTTGCTCACTCTGTAGAGGTTTATAAACAAGAGATATTGGTGGGTGGTCTTTATGGAGTATCTGTCGGTTCAGCTTTTTTTGGCGAATCCATGTTCCACAAAGTACCCAATGCCTCCAAAGTTGCTTTTCATTATTTAATGGAAAACTTAAAGCAAAGAAACTTTAAACTTTTAGACACACAATTTATAAACGATAATGTAAAGCGTTTTGGGGCTATAGAAATTCCAAAACGTCAGTTTATGAAGATATTAAAGGATAGTATATCAACAAAAAATAAATTTATTGATTGAGAATTTATGAATTCAACTCTTAAAACCTTGTGTTTGATTTTTTTTGTTCTACTTCCAATTTTGAGTTTTTCTCAGAAAAAAGTAAAAATAAAAGGAAATATTAAACAGAACGAAACCAAGCAACCACTTTTTGGAGTAAATCTTATAGTTACAGAAAATGGTATAGGAACATCAACAGACTCCAGTGGATATTATGAAATGACCATTCCAGCTGGAAGCTACCTTCTAGAGATATCACATCAGTCTTATTTTAAGAAATACCAAAAAATAGACATCAGAAGAGATGTGGTAATGGACTTTGTATTAGACGAAAAAGTAAATGAACTCGAAGAAGTGAGAATAAGTGCCAACAGCTCAGAGCAAAATGTAAAAAGACTGGGAACCGGGATGACGACTTTGAGTAGTAGAACATTGAAAAAATTACCATCACTTCTGGGTGAAATAGATATCATCAAAAGCCTTTACACACTCCCAGGTGTTACTAGCGTAGGTGAGGGGGCTTCTGGATTCAACGTAAGAGGAGGAAATATTGATCAAAATTTGATACTTTTAGACGAAGCCCCGATTTTCAATTCGAGTCACTTGATGGGTTTCTTTTCAGTTTTTAATCCAGATGCATTTAGAGATTTCAACTTTTATCGAGGAGGTATTCCAGCACAGTTTGGCGGAAGAATTTCTTCTGTTTTGAATGTAAACCTCAAAGATGCCAACGCTACTAAGTTTTCTATAAATGGAGGCGTGGGAACAATAAGCAGTAGATTACTGGTAGAAACGCCCATTATCAAAGACAAGATGAGTATGTATGTGGCGGGTAGGATTTCTTATATCGATCAGCTCATGCAGGTTATTAAGATTAAAAGGTTGGCTGGCTCTAAGGCTAATTTCTATGACCTTACAGCGAAACTAGAATACCGACCTACTACCAAAGACAGAATTTCGCTTTCGGCGTTTCAAGGAAAGGATCAGTTTAAACTAGCTAAAGATTCCATATCGGCCATTGATGACAACGGCGATGCACTTTACGACTGGCAAACCACCAATGCAACTGCCTCATGGTCACATTATTATGGCCCCAAGTTTTCTACCCGTTTGGTGGGAGTTTATTCTAATTATGACGCTGACATAATCAATTCTGACTCTTTAACGGCCTTTAACCTTAACTACAACATTGTTTATAAAAGTGTAAAGGGCATTGCCACTTACAATCTTAACCCAAAAAACGAAATAGACTTTGGTTTTCAGTTTAACCGATATGACATTCAGCCGGGCCTTATGGAGCCCACTTTGCCTTCTTCAAACAAAAATTTGATCAAACTGAATCAAGAAAGTGGTATAGAAACAGCCATTTTTGTTAATGACAAAATAGAGATTTCTAAAAAAGTAAATATTGGTGTTGGTATTAGATATGTTTCTTACCAAGCATTGGGTGCATCTACAGTATATAATTACGAGGCAGGAAAACCGATTTCGTTGCTTAATTTGGTAGATTCGGTGGCGTATGACAAGGGAAAGGTGGTGAAAAGCTATGGAAGTTTTGAACCTAGGCTTTCTTTAAATTTCAACATTTCTGCTTCTTCGAGTCTAAAGTTTAGTGCCAACCGCATGAAACAGTTTATACAATTATTGTCTGGAACAACTGCCGCTTTGCCAACTGACAGATGGAAATTGAGTGATACCTACATAAAACCGCAAATGGCCGATCAGTTTTCGATGGGGTATTTCAAAAATTTCAAAGAGAAGTCTTCAGAAGCTTCGGTGGAGGTTTTTTATAAAAAACTATACGATGTTGTTGAATATAAAGACGGGGAAACGCTTCTGTTGAATAAATTCCCCGAAACTGCTATTTTGCAAGGTGACGGCTATGCTTATGGTGCTGAGTTTTTTGTAAAAAAGAATTTGGGAACATTTACAGGTTGGCTAAGCTATACCTATTCGCAAACAAGAATAAAAGTGGCTGGGCCAACAGAAGAAGAGACCATTAACAATGGAAAGTATTTTCCGCCTATATTTAACCGGCCTCACAGTTTTAATGCCATCGGCTCGTATCAGGTGAGTAGAAAGGTTTCGTTTTCGAGCAATTTAAACTTTAGTTCTGGCAGAGCTATTACCTATCCAGCTTCAAAATTTTACACTAGTGGAGCAGTTTTGCCGTATTACAACAGTCGCAACCAATCGCAAATACCAAACTATTTGAGGCTTGATTTAGCAATGAATATTGAATCTCATCCTTATCGTACATCGGGTTATCGTGGTTCGTGGAATGTATCTATTTATAATGTGATGGCCCGTAAAAATGCATATTCGGTATTTTTCAGGTCTAAAAATCCTTATAATCAGTTTTATTCAAAAGTAGATATTTACAAGCTTTCGGTTTTGGGTACTATGATTCCATCAGTGACTTATAACTTCAAATTTTAATGAAAATATTCAATAAAAATATCGGTTTCTTGTTTTTGGCTACATGGATGATTGCCTGTGTTGACCTTTACGATCCCAAACTCACCAGTGATAAACTCAGGTTGGTAGTTGAGTCGCAATTAACTACAAAACTTGATTATCAATATGTTTACCTTACTTATGATGCTCCTTACAATTCTGAAGGAAATAATTTTAAGAATTTGGTGAACAGAGCGAAAGTGAAAATCACAGACGATCAAGGCAAAGTTTTTGAGTTTTATGATGAAATAGAACCCAACAATCAGATCAAAACCAGAGAAGGGTATAACTATAGGTCGGTAAATAAAATTAAAGCGGAGTTAGGAAGGAAATATAAACTGACCGTGGAGGTTTTAGACGGCAGAAAGTATGAATCCAGCCTTGAGGCTCCTGTACCCGTTACAAAAATTGACAAGGTAAATATTGAATTTAGAGAATTGGGACGTCCTTCAAAGGTGGTAGGGCAGTTTTTGGTTTCTATAGACACAAAAGATTCGCCAGCTTCAAAGGAATTTTACAAATGGGATACCTATCATGTAAAACAAATCAATTATTGTCGGGAATGGTACATCTATGGACAAGGTGGGGCTATTACTCAGTCTTTTGTAGATAAATGTTGCGAGCCATGCTATGAAAAAGTGAAATTTGATGATGCCTTTCAATTGGCTAATGATAGACTCATTAATGGCAACAGTATCATTCGTCAACACGTAGCCACGGTGCCGTTTGATAATACTACGCCTTATTACATGATTATTAATCAATACTCAATGACCGAAGGTGCATATAAATATTGGAACGCAGTAAAAGAGCAATCAAAAAATAGTGGAGGGCTTTTTGATGCCACTCCGAAGTCCATTAGAGGCAATATGAAGAATATCAACGATGCTTCAGAAGAAGTTTTAGGGATATTTTATGTGTCTGATGTGTATGAGCAACAGGTAAATATTGATAGAAATAGATTAACTCCCAAGCCAATAATTGTAGAACCATATAGCCTTGGATGGATTAAAACTGAACAGTGTTTTCCTTGCCAAGAAAGTTATAACAGAACAAAGGCTAAGCCTGCCGGATTCTTGTTTTGAGCAATTTCTTGGGGTTCTATTTTGGCAAGTTTTAAACACACAGTCATATAGAAATCATAGTTTTTGAATATAGAAAACCGCAAATCCACCAAGAAGTGAGCGAAGCGAAAAACTCTGTGAAACTCAAAAACGCAAAGTGATTAAAAGAAATCTTAGCTATCTCTGTGTTGGAAAAGTAAAATCCAATTTTCAGACAAAATAGCACTTCTTATTACCCTTATTTCTTGGAAATCAGTCATTCTGGCATTCAGGCTCTTTCAAAATTTACTTTTCAAGCCATTATTTCCGAAAAATCAATCTCGCACTAAATTTGACGAAAGACAGATGTAACATTTTATGAAAAAGCTAATTGTCAGACGCTATTAGCTAAAAACTAAAAAAAAATGAATTTCAATCAATACACTATCAAGTCGCAAGAGCTTATCCAGCAGGCTGCTCAGATAGCTCAGGGTTTTTCTCAGCAAGCTGTGGAAACGGGACATTTGCTAAAAGCCATTTTGGAAGAAGAACCGAATACGTCATCATTTTTGTTGAAGAAATATGGAAGAAGTCCTGAGGATTTCCTAAAAAAACTAGACCCTTTGGTGGAGGCATATCCAAAGGTTTCAGGTGGAAATCAACCATTTCTTGGAAACGACCTCAATAAAGCCATGACCAAAGCTCTGTCTTATTTGAAAGAGTTTGGAGATGAGTTTGTGAGTGTAGAACTTTTGTTTTTGGGTATTTTGGGTGGAAGCGATGCCGTGGCCAACTTGCTCAAAGCAGAGGGAATAAAAGAAACAGATATTAAGAAAGCTATTGTAGAACTTAGAGGAAAAAATAATCCAGTGAAAGATCAAAACGCAGAAAACAAGTACCAAGCCCTTTCTCGGTACAGCAAAAATCTGAACGATTTAGCAGAGCAAGGCAAAATTGACCCAGTGATAGGGCGAGATGAGGAGATAAGGAGGGTTTTACAGATTTTGTCGAGGCGTACCAAAAACAACCCGATGTTGATTGGTGAGCCTGGAGTGGGTAAAACTGCTATCGTGGAAGGTCTCGCTCAACGTATTGTTCAAGGTGATGTGCCCGAAAATTTGAAGTCAAAAATCGTAATTTCACTCGATATGGGTTTGCTCGTTGCGGGTGCCAAATATAAAGGCGAGTTTGAAGAACGTCTCAAAGCTGTCATCAAAGAAGTGACTGATTCTGAAGGAGAGATTATACTTTTTATAGATGAGATTCACACGCTGATAGGTGCAGGTAGTGGGGGAGAAGGTGCCATGGATGCCGCCAACTTGCTCAAGCCTGCATTGGCCCGTGGAGAATTGCACGCCATTGGAGCCACTACTTTGAAAGAATACCAAAAATATATAGAGAAAGACAAGGCATTAGAAAGGCGTTTTCAAGCCGTGGTGGTAGATGAGCCAGATATTGCAGATGCCATTTCTATTTTGAGAGGTATCAAAGAAAAATATGAGGTTCACCATGGAGTAAGAATTCAAGACGATGCAGTTATCGCTGCCGTGGAGCTTTCGAGTAGGTATATTTCAGATAGATTTTTGCCAGATAAAGCCATAGACTTGATGGACGAATCTGCGGCTAAGTTGCGTTTGGAAATGGACTCGATGCCTGAAAATATGGACGAACTTCGCAGACGTATTATGCAGTTGGAGATTGAGCGTGAGGCCATTAGGCGTGAAAATGACAAAGAAAAAGAAAATAATTTAAGTAAGGAAATTGCTGAACTCAATGAAACATTTAACAGTCTAAAAGCTAAATGGGATGCTGAAAAAGGCAAAGTAAACGAAGTAAGAACGCTCAAAGAGAAAATAGAACAACTGAAATTTGACGCTGACCAGGCGGAACGCTCAGGCGATTATGGCAAAGTGGCTCAGATTCGTTATGGACAATTGCCCGAAGCCGAAAGTCGTTTGGTTGAACTTTCTGCAAAAAATATTGACAAAGACAACCTCATAAACGAGGAAGTTACGGCAGAAGACATAGCCATGGTAGTAGCTAAATGGACCGGAATTCCGGTTTCGAAAATGCTGCAAAGCGACCGTGAAAAGCTACTGCACCTCGAAGACGAGCTAGAAAAACGTGTGGCTGGGCAAAAAGAAGCTATCGAGTTGGTTTCAGATGCGGTTAGGCGTTCTCGTGCAGGTATGCAAGACCCTAAAAAGCCAATCGGAAGCTTCTTGTTTTTGGGAAGTACCGGTGTGGGTAAAACCGAGTTGGCGAAAACACTGGCCAATTACCTATTCAATGACGACAACGCCATGGTACGGATAGATATGAGTGAGTATCAGGAAAAACACACGGTAAGCCGTTTGGTTGGAGCTCCTCCGGGATATGTGGGATATGACGAAGGCGGCCAACTGACCGAAGCCGTAAGACGCAAGCCTTACAGCGTGATTTTGCTCGATGAGATAGAAAAGGCTCATCCTGATGTTTGGAACGTGCTTTTGCAGGTATTGGACGACGGAAGATTGACTGATAACAAAGGTCGTGTTGCCAACTTCAAGAACACCATCATCATCATGACTTCTAATATTGGCTCACATTTTATCCAAGAAAAATACATGGAAGCACTCAAAGGTGCACCAGGTGCTTGGGAGAAATACTTCAAAGACGAAGCCAAAGACCAGGTGATGGAATTGCTAAAAGCTAGCGTAAGGCCAGAGTTTTTGAATCGTATTGATGAGATTGTACTTTTTGACCCATTAGGAAGAAACGAAATCAGGAAGATTGTGGCCATACAGTTTGATACCATCAAAGCTCGTTTGCAGGAGCAAGGTATCTTGATAGAAGCCACAGAAGCAGCTCTAGATAAGCTTGGAGAGGAAGGTTACGACCCAGTTTTCGGTGCCAGACCTCTCAAAAGAGTGATACAAAGAAACATCATGAATGAACTTTCAAAAATGATTCTTGGAGGTACTATCAATAAAGAAGCCATCATTGTGCTCGATGTCGATGATGAAAATCATTACAAATTCGAGAATTTACCAGAGATTAGTATTGCTTAATCGTTCTAGTTCAGAGTGGTGAGTATTGAGTGGTGAGTGATTTAGTTTAGATTTTAGCATTTTTTTATAGGGTTTAGTGGATTATGGTTGGACACCCTTGGCTCATTGGGCTGGGGGTGTTTTTTTGCCAAGTTTTATTAATAATTCCCGCTCAAAACTTTATCTTCAGAAATTTATCATCTCTATTTTCCTTGAAAAGTCTCTCTAAACTTCAATATTATTATAGTTGCTAAGCAAATTCTTCTGTAACATACATTTTTCGATTCTTTTTTTGAAAATCTCCAGATTATAGACTATCCACATTATTGAAAAAAATACAACCTTTTCCTCGATAGATTCGTATCTCTGCTATTACCTAAACTTTTAAATTTTAATGATGAAAAAATACTGTGTTCTTTTGGCTTTTGTTTTGTTTGCCATCATTTCATGTGAAAAAGAAGAGCTTCCGGCTGACCTTATGGTTATGGGTTCTTTGGCAGCAAATCCCAATCTACTGTTTACTTCTACTACGCTTAGTGGTGCAAATGAAGTGCCCTCAAATACCTCTACAGCTAGTGGTACTGCTGCAGGTACATATAACAAGACCACAAAAATTATTGACCTTACAGTTACATATAAAGACGTTACGCCTTCAAACTGGCATATTCACAAGGCAGCTGTTGGAGCATCTGGTGGTGTTATTTTTGGTTTTCCTACTACAGAGTTTAAAACCCCTTTTGTCTATAAGTCGCCGGCTGCACTTACAGACGCACAAGAGGCAGATCTTTTGGCAGGTCTATACTATGTGAATATACACAGTGCCAAAGTACCTGCTGGTGAGATACGTGGA
Organism: Lacihabitans sp. CCS-44; assembly: GCF_024343735.1. Classification (GTDB taxonomy): domain Bacteria; phylum Bacteroidota; class Bacteroidia; order Cytophagales; family Spirosomataceae; genus Leadbetterella. Next base: position 135,358 of record NZ_RJUE01000059.1, on the reverse strand, counting down.
CAGATTCCTGTTGCTGCTTCTAAAGGAGCAGGAACTATTGAAGGGTCATTTAATCCCAATACTAAAATATTGACCGTAAAAATAAATTATTCAGATATAACTCCAACTGCCTGGCATATTCACAAAGGAGGGGTAAATGATAACGGACCGGTGGTATTTGATATAGGGACAGCTTTCAACTCAGGTTTTACGTATACTTCTGCAGCGTTGTCTGCCGAACAAGAAACGGACTTAAAGGCTGGAAATATGTATGTAAATATTCACACTACAAGAGCTCCTGGTGGCGAAATTCGCGGACAAATATTGGCACATTAATTTTAGATTACGATTTTACTAAAATAGAAAAACCTTCGAGCTAATACTTGAGGGTTTTTTTGCAAAATTTAACTATGCTCGTAAATTGTAAATATTACTAAGAAAGTGCTATGGCTTTCTATTTTTCTTTTGGGGTTAAGAATGGTAAGAAAATATTTTCTTCTTTACCCATTTTTAAGTATCCATTTAAAAAAAAGAATTTGGATGAATAAAACATGATCATAATTATAGCGTAATCAAAATTGTAGTCAAACAAAACTAAGTCTACTAGTAAAGAGACATTAGATAAAATGATTAACCAAAGACTCAAAGAGATTTGAACGTTTAATTTCTTGTTGCCAAACACCAAGGAAATAAAACAGGCATATTGGAAAACCCTGACAAAAAATAGTAGTTGTAGAGGGAATGAAAAGAGTGGAAAAAATAGGATGATTATAAATAAACTAAGCGAAAAAATCAAAAAAGTCTTAGTAAATGCTTTGCTTTCTTTAGTGTTGATTCTCTTTAATCTTTCTAAAATTAAATATAATTGTATCTGAATTTCGAAAAAGTAGGTAATGGTAATAATAGGTAAATAGAAGGCTTTGGTATGAAAAAAATAACTAAAGTTTAAGCCAATTGAGAGCAATATCAACGAAGCTAGTAAAATCTTGTCATTCCTATTCAGGGTATAGTTTTTACTATAAACAAAAGAAAATACCAATAGCACAGGGATACAGTTCTTAGCAATAAGAAAGTGAGGATTTAAGTCAAAAGAATAAAATAATAACTCTGCTACTACCAATAGGAAGTACGCAATCACTAGTTCTTTTTTCAATGGCTAAGAATCTATAATGGTTTGTTTAGGGTTTATAAAATTATGTAAAAAGAAATACAATTTTTACTATTTGTCAAAATAAGTACAGACATTAAAAGTATATATCTATTTTGAAGCTGTCATTTAAGATATAATCTTATAAAAATAAAGTGTAATGGGGGCCGTAAATTAAACTGTATTAGTAAAATTTAAACGATTAATGTTACTTAAACGTTTTTTGGAGAATTTTAATGAGTTTGACTTTGAGGAGTTTAAAAGTGAGGCAATAAGAAGTGGTTTCAAGCAATTAGATTTCTTAACCAGTCTTGGCTTTTGGTCCATTGTGTTTTTGCAAAATCATGAATTATAAGCCAGATTTCGGGTTTTTAGTTTTGCGTTTTTTGCAACTAATTGTGACTGTAACTAACAAGGTAAAGACAGCCAAAACGTAGAAAAGATTTAAAATCGAAGATTAGGTATGGACATGTTTTGTGAAATAGTTTTTCATCTTTTTTTTGATTAATACTGCTCAAAAATAAATGTATGTAGAATAAAAAAAGTAAGTGGAATGTAAAAAAAAATAATTGACGAGTTTTATGCGTAGTTCAGCAATTAAAAAAAAGCAGAGTCCTTTGAAAGGGTCTGCTTTTTTGATTTATATAAATTGAGTTTTTATTTGAACCCAAATTTTATCAATCCTTCACGACTTAGTCTAATGGCCTCCATAGGCTCCATGCCATCAAAAACTTGGTCTTGCTCAACAATGTAGTATTTCATGCCAGATAGTTTGGCATTTTTTAATATTCTTCCGAAATCTATTGTGCCTTTTCCAACTGGAGCAAATCTTCCTTCTTTGTCCATGTCTTTTACATGCCAGATTTTAAAACGGCCTGGGTATTTCTTAAACAATTCCACAGGGTCAACTCCAGCTTTAGTTACCCAGTATAAGTCCATTTGGAAATTGGCATATTTCGGGTCTAGATGATCTAACATGTATTCCATTGGCACTATGCCTTTGCTATTTTTCTCAAACTCAAAAGCGTGATTATGGTACAGAAATTTCAAACCCGCTGCGTCTGCTTTGCGAGCTATAGTGTCTAGCACACTCGTAAGTCTTTCTACGTCATCTGTCATTGAAAGAGACCTAGTTTTTGGGTCAAATTTAAACATACCCATTGGAGGTACTGGAGCTATAAAATACTTAAAACCAGCGGCTTTTACATCAGAAATAAGCTTGTCTGCATTGCTTGTAGTCATAGCTCCCATATGGATGCTGATAGGTTTTAGGCCTAAGCTCTTGGCATAAGACTTGAATTCCGCAGGCGTCATTCCGTAAAATTTGCCGTCTTTGTAATCTACGGCCTCAATGTATTTGTAGCCCAAATCTGCCACCGCTTTTAGTGTAGCTTTAGGATCTTTGCCCATTTCATTTCTTACGGTGTAAAGGGTCATGCCGCCCCATTTTTTTTGAGCAAATAAACTCGAATTGGCAGATAGCAACAAAATGACTATCAAAACCTTAGATAAAAAACTGTTTTTCATGATAGATAATTAATGATTAACTCCGGTTAAGGTTTACTATATTTTGGAGTGCAAATTACAGAATAATATCAATAATCGTAGTTTTTTTTGACGTATTGGTGGTTTTGTTCGATGAATGGGGGCTGTGTGAAGCTATGGGGAAAATGTGATACTAAACGAAAAAAGCCACTTGAAGTGTCTTCAAGTGGCTTTTGATTTTAAACTAGTTTTATAATCTTATTTCCCAATTCTATAAAGTCGGCCTTGGTCTGTAACGGCATATATTGCTCCATCAGTCCCTTGGTGTACATCTCTAAAACGTTGATATTCTTCGGTTAAAAGTCTCTCTTCGCCAATTACTTTGTTGTCTTTAATGACCAACCTGTTAATGTGCATTCCACTTAGACAGCCCACAAAAAGGTTGTTTTGCCATTCAGGCATCTGTGATCCAGTGTAAAAAGTCATGCCAGATGGTGAAACAGATGGATCCCAATAATAAACGGGTTGTTCCATTCCATCTTTTTGCTGAATGGCATCACCAATTTTACTTCCGCCATATTCTATTCCATAAGTAATGATTGGCCATCCATAATTCTTCCCAGCTACCACACGGTTTATTTCATCGCCACCCCTTGGGCCAAACTCATTAGACCACAAGTTACCGTCTACTGGATTGATAGTCAGGCCTTGGACGTTGCGGTGTCCGTAGGAATATAGCTCTGGTCTTGCTCCAGATACATTGGCCAATGCATTTCCTGGAGCTGGTTTGCCGTCTGTAGTAATTCTGATTATTTTGCCAAGGCTAGAATTCGTTTGTTGAGCTTGTGGACGGGTGCTTCTGTCTGAGCGTTCGCCAGTACTTACAAACAGATATCCATTTTTGTCAAAAAGTACCCTGCCACCATAGTGTAAGTTTCCTTTGTGTGCTGGTGTAGCTCTGTATATAACCACTGCATTTTCTATTTGACGATCATCATTGCTTAGTCGTCCTTTAGCCACTGAAGTATGATTGCCTCCTGCTACTGATTCAGAAAACGCCCAGTAGACCATTCGATTTTGTGCAAAGGCTGGATCAAGGGTAATACCCAATAAGCCGCCTTGTCCATCTGAATCAACAGCGGGTAGTCCAGTGATTTTTTCACTCATTTCACCCGTAGTTTTCACAATTCTCAAATTGCCGTTTTTTTCGGTGATAAGCAATCGCCCGTCAGGAAGCGAAGTCAAGCCCCAAGGTGAGCTTAGTTTTTCTGTGAGTACTTTAAATTGGTATTTGGAGGTGGTTTTTGTACCAGCTACTCGGGTTTGGCCAAAAAATGCCGATTTATAATTAGAGTTAGGCTCTCTGGTTTCTACTGGAGCGATGGTAGTATCAGGCTTTGCCAAAACACTTACATCTGATTTGGTTGCTCCTGTGCAGTTAAATGCTACAATATTCAAACAAACAAAGGGATAAAATAATATACGGTTCATGGTTGATTGTTTTGATTCTTATTTGAAACGCCTAATTTATTTTAAAAGTTTAAAAGCACCTTATTTCTTGCTATTTTATAATATAAATTTGTTTGAAAAAATATAATCTATGGCAACAATCCAGGAGTTTTTGATGCACATTAAGTACAAATTACAAAACCACACATAGAAAAGATGCCTGAATAATCACCTCATTTTTTATGAAATTTTCAAACTACCTTTTTATACAAAGCTATGCTTATTACTTGCTTCTCTTTTGACATTATTTAACTCTTTAAAATTTTGTCGATGAAAGAAAAAGTAACAAATTTCAATTTTAAGACATTTATCATAAATTTTAAAAATAAAATATTCTTATTTTTGCGAAAAAAAAGTAATTTCTATGCCCACTACGAATTTTGAGATAAACGGTAAAACTTATGCAGTTTCTATTGATGGCTGCCCTGAATTTAGATATGGTAAAAATGCAGTTTTAGCAGGTGTCAATACCGATATAGTGTATAGCCAACCTTGGTATGCTGAAGGCTACACCGCAGCAGATTTTTTAAGTGTTGATGAGTTTGCTTTTTTGAAATCTGGACTTACAGCAAGCGTAAAAAAAATAATTACTGAAGAGCTAGGTTTTGATACACATGGCTTTACCCTTGAAAAATATCACCATTTTGTAAGAACCAATGAAGAACATTACAAGGTAGTATCTCGGACACGTGACCTTTTTTCTGCCGATTTTAATTTTCCTATTGAGGAAATGATTCCAAAATTCGAAAAGATTTTAGGATTCTCATTGACAGATATTGATCCAATGTTAAAGGAAAAATTACACATCATAGTGCGAATAAACCGCCCGAAATCAAACGATTACAATCCGCCTCATAAAGACATTTATGAAGAGGTGGATAAAAATGATTATATTCCTCCTTTTGTCAATTTTTGGATTCCTATAGCTGGAGTTACCGAAAACTCTTCTTTACCTATAGTGCCAGGAAGTCATCAAATAAGCGAAGCAGAAATTCTCCGTACTTTTGACGGCGGGGTAGTAGAAGGTAATACTTACAGAGTAAGAATGATCAGAGAGTGGAGTGGAAGCCATACATTAGAAAGGGCCGCAGTAAAAGATGGGCAGGTACTATTATTCTCTTCTCACTTGATACATGGGCTAGCCATAAATGAAGAAGAAGACCTCAGCAGGGTAGCTTTAGAATTTAGATTATTTAAGTCATAACCTATTTTCAGAATTATTGAGGCCTGCATTTTATAAAAAAGTGCAGGTTTTTTTTGTGAATTGAATAATCCAGATTTTTAAATAGTAAGGCTGTGCATAAAAACGCACAACATCTCACAAAATTATTTTGTAATTTCACCTATCAAAATCTATCATATTTATGTCAGATCGGGCTACTATTGAAGGTGCTTTTAAAATTTTTTCTTCGATGAGTTCAGAGGCCTTTAAGCTGTCTGAATTTTTTTGGCAAAGTAGAATTTATAAAAAAGGAGAGTCTTACAATAATATCAATCAAGTATGTAAACAGCTTGGCTTTGTGTTGAATGGTGTATTCCGAACTTATCATCTCGATGACGAGGATGTAGAAGAAAAAAACCTATTCTTTTATTCTGCCAATCAAATAGTAGTGTCATTTGCTAGTTTTATAAATCAAATGCCCTGTCACTATTATACACAAGCCATGGTTGATTCAAAGGTGATTTACATTAACTATGAACACTTAAGTCACCTTTACAAAACTTCGCATGAATGGGAGCATTTTGGTAGGATATTGGCAGAACAAGCCTCCAATATCGCATTTGACCGAACCGAAAGTTTACTTTTTCAGTCAGCTGAGCAGCGTTATCTCAACTTCCAATCCCAGCACCCACATTTGATAAATGAGATTCCACTTTACCATATTTCATCGTATTTGGGTATTCAAGGGCCATCGTTGAGTAGAATCAGAAAAAAAATAGCAGGTAAATAAGTCGATTTTAACCTAGGTTAAAGTTTAAGAAATATTTTAGGTCGAATTTTGCATCAAATAAAAAATAAAACAAATGAAATTTACAAGGAAGGCTTCAGCAAATTGGAAAGGAACGGGAATGGAAGGCATAGGGACGGTTTCTACCCAGAGCACTGCTTTAGACAACGCCCAGTTGTCATTTAAAACACGTTTTGCCGATGGCGTGGGTACCAATCCAGAGGAATTAATCGGGGCAGCACATGCGGGTTGTTTTTCTATGCAATTGAGTTTTTTATTAAACGAAGCAGGTTTCACGGCTGACAATATTGATACGGCAGCAAGTGTGAATTTTTTAGACGGTACCATCGTAAGTATTGATCTGAACTTGACCGCCACGATACCAAATATAAGCGACGAAAAGTTTCAGGAAATAGCTTTGGCAGCAAAAGCCAAATGCCCAATTTCGAGATTACTTAATGCTGAAATTACCTTGACGGCCGCTTTGGTATAATTATAAAGTTTTTTGGTTTTTCTGAAAAGTGCCCACCCAAGGCACTTTTTTTTGTTTTTGAACTCAAGCAAAAAAAGCATGTACTATTTTAAACTCGAATTTTGAAGAGCTTTTCAGTTACATAGAAAAACAAGTTTTGGCCATATTTTTTTCTTTTCTAAAATAGATATACTATTTTTAAAAAATTTTAAAAACCCTAATTGTATGAAAGAGAATAAATCTTATATCGGTCCATTGATCATCATTGGTCTCTTGTTTTTTGTGTTTGGATTTGTGACTTGGGTCAATGGTACCCTCATCGCTTTTTTCAAAAACGCATTTGGACTTGATAATTCCAGCTCATATCTTGTTACATTCGCTTTCTTCATCAGCTATACGGTTATGGCCATTCCGTCTTCTTCGGTTTTAAAAATCGTTGGTTTTAAAAAAGGAATGTCGCTTGGTCTTTTTATCATGGCTATTGGCACCATATTGTTCGTTCCAGCGGCCAAAATGGAATCTTACCCTCTATTTTTAGGTGGTTTGTTTACAATTGGTATCGGTCTGACTTTGCTTCAAACAGCCTCAAATCCTTATCTTACCATTTTAGGTCCTCGTGAAAGTGCTGCCCAGCGTATCAGTTTAATGGGAATTGCCAACAAAACAGCTGGTATCATTAGTCAGAAGGTTTTTGGAGGTTTGCTACTTGCAGGCAGTTCAGTGGCGGCTAGTACTGTTTCTACGGCCGAACAATTAGACAAAGTTGTAGTTCCTTATATGATTCTCACAGGGGTGTTGGTGGTTTTGGCTGTCGTTATTTTGTTTTCAAAAGGTCTTCCAGAAGTATCTGAGGAGCAAGAAGGTGTAAGTGAAGGAGCTTCGAGCAAATCGAGCATTTTTGCATTTCCAAATTTGGTTTTAGGACTTTTGGCCCTGTTTGCTTATGTTGGTTTAGAAGTTATTTCTGGCGATACCATCATTTCTTATGGTATATCTTTAGGTTTTCCTGAATCCGAGGCTAAAGACTTCGGTACTTACACACTGTGGTTTATGATGTTAGGCTATGTGGCTGGTATATTTTTGATACCAAAATATGTTTCACAGCAAAATTGGTTAAAATATTCTTCAATTTTCGGTTTGATAATTACTGCAGTAGCTTTATTCACAGGTGGTTTTACATCTGTATTTTGTATTGCCTTGCTGGGACTGGCCAATGCCATTATGTGGCCAGCGATTTGGCCTTTGGCATTGGATGGTTTGGGTAAATACACCAAATTGGGCTCGGCGTTGCTAATAATGATGATTGCTGGTGGAGCTCTGTTGCCATTGGTTTATGGTAAATTGTCAGATTTGTACAGTACACAATTGGCCTATTGGTTATTGATACCGCTTTATTTATATCTATTGTATTATGCTATGATGGGTCACAAAAAGAAAAATTGGTAAACTTTGCAACAGCAAATCCATGTTTTTTATCTATTTTTATAAAAAGCAATTGATTTTTAATAAAAGATTTATGTCGAAAAAGTATTGGTTTGTTTTGTTGTTTGTTGGTTTTCAGGGTTTTGCACAAAAAGGGATTACCTTCGAGGATTCACTAAGAGGAAGTATAACCGCAGAGCGAAAGTGGTGGGATTTGAAACATTATGATTTGACTTTTGACGTAAATCCGGATGAGAGATCAATCAAAGGGCTCAATATAATTCGTTACCAGGTTCTTGCAGAAAATCAGAGTCTACAGATTGACCTTCAGTTTCCGATGAAGATTACTTATATCGAACAAGATGGAAATAGACTTAGCTACACCAAGAAAGGCGACAATGCTTATTTTGTAAAACTTATTGATAAACAGAAAGTCGGCGATATAAACTCTTTGAGTATTTCATTCGAGGGCAAGCCTTTGGCTGCGAAACGTGCTCCTTGGGATGGTGGTTTTTCTTGGGATAAAGACGAACAAGGCAATCATTTCGTGGCCACTTCGTGTCAAGGTTTAGGTGCGAGTGTATTTTGGCCATGCAAAGACCACATGTATGATGAGCCAGATAGTTTGAGAATGACTGTGACCGTTCCGGACAGCTTGCAGGATGTCTCTAATGGGCGTATGTCAAAAATGTGTATTGATGCCAGAGGAAACAGAACTACTACTTGGGAAGTTAAAAATCCAATAAACAACTATGGGGTAAATCTCAACATCGGAAATTATGTGCATTTTGGTGAAACTTATAAAGGCGAGAAAGGCGATTTGACTTGTGATTATTATGTTTTGCCTTACCATCTTGAGAAAGCAAAAATGCAATTTAAGGATGCCATCAGGATGCTTCAAGCCTTTGAGCATTGGTTTGGGCCGTATCCCTTTTATGAAGATGGTTACAAACTCGTGGAGGTTCCATACTTGGGTATGGAACACCAAAGTAGCATAACTTATGGGAATAAATATAAAAATGGGTATCTGGGTCGTGATTTGTCAGGCACTGGCTGGGGCAGTAAGTGGGATTTTATCATTGTTCACGAAAGCGGTCATGAGTGGTTTGCGAATAATATAACTTACAAAGATATAGCGGACATGTGGATTCATGAGAGTTTTACAAACTATTCAGAAACGCTATTTACCGAATATCATTATGGAAAAACGGCCGGGCAAGATTATGTGATAGGCACTAGAGCAAACATAACCAATGATAGCCCAATAATAGGTAAATACAATATTAATCAGCGTGGATCAGGTGATATGTACTATAAAGGCGGCAATATGCTGCACACCGTTCGCCATGTCATCAACGACGATGAGAAATTTCGCCAGATTCTGAGAGGTTTAAATAAAGATTTTTACCATCAAACTGTTACTACTGAGCAAATAGAGAACTATATTTCTTCGAAATCTGGATTAAATTTCTCGAAAGTATTTGATCAATATTTGAGAGATACTAAAATACCAAAATTAGTCCAAAAACCTTCAAAAGGGTCGATTTCTTACAGATGGGAAAATGTGGTGCTAGGCTTTGATATGCCCATAAAAGTTTCGGTTGATGGAACAGAACAATTTGTTTACCCTACCACGGACTGGAAAAAACTTAAAGGCAAAAGCATGAAAGCAGATAGGAATTTTTATGTGGAATAGGGTTTCAGTTTCGTTCAATAGGGTTTTAGAGTTATTTAAAATGACACTGTTGTCTGATCGAAGTCGAAGACAAGAAAGGGTAATGTCACTTCGGCTTCGCTCAGTGAGCGGTTTCAACTCTGAGAAGTTCCGTGAAGTTGTCTGAGCATAGTAGAGTATACGTGCTCGAATGATTCTTAGAACCTTTTTTAACCTACATATTTCCCGTATTTTTGCAAAAAATAAAACAATTCTCTTTTGGAAAAGAATTTAATTCAATTTTTATCTATATTTTCAGAAAGTTTTGAAAATAATATAATTTCAAAAATAACAATAAGTTTTAAAAATAAAGTTATTTCTGAAAATATTATTGATAATGAAATTAAAGCGATTTATATAAAGCCTTTTGTTTCTAAAAATGAACGAAAATTGTCTTTCGTTTTCAGATATCCAACGAAAGATGTAACGAAAAATTTCGAGTTTTCTGAAGCCAATATCTTGATTACCAAATTAATGGGTAATCAGTTTTTACAAGCCGACTTATTTTTAAAAAACGCCTCATATCATCTGATTTTTGATAAAAAAGGGAAGTTCAAATTGGTCAAAAAGGAGCTGGATTCAGAAAGACCTATTGCAGAAACTCACAATAAAATCAAGAACAGAATTGTTGAAGATGCTCCATTTTTAAGACTTCTCGGAGTTTTTTCGAACGAAGGAAAATTGAAGACCGACAAGCAAGATAAGTTCGTTCAGATTAATAAATATCTTGAGTTTTTTTCTCAAAGTATAGCTTCCTCAGATCTTACTAATGACTTTTCGGTAATAGATATGGGTTCTGGCAAAGGTTACTTGACTTTCGCTATGTATGATTACTTAACTCGAATTTTAGCGAAAAATGCTACTGTGAAAGGTATAGAGTACCGCCAAGATATGGTGGATTTGTGTAACAATCTTGCTCAAAAGGCTGATTTTGACGGCTTAAGTTTTGTTCAGGGTACCATAGAAAACGCTGATACGAGTGGAAATAATGTTTTGATAGCCTTGCACGCATGTGATACCGCCACAGACGAGGCCATTTTTAAAGGAATAAAGGCCAACGCAAAGATAATAATGGTAGCTCCGTGCTGTCATAAACAGATAAGAAAACAAATTAATCCTGCCGGCGAATTGAAGTTACTTACAAAGTTCGGTATATTGGAAGAGCGACTTTCTGAAAGTTTAACGGATCTTATAAGAGCTTTGATTTTAGAGGCCTATGGATATCAAACTAAGGTTTTTGAGTTTATAAATTCAGAACATACGCCAAAAAATCTGATGATTTCAGCGGTCTTTAAAGGATTGGACGAAAAAAAGAAAACAGAAAAGCTTACAGAAGTAAAGGCCCTAAAAGCAAGATTTGGGATTGATTTTCATTATTTGGAAAAGCTTTTGGGGCTACAAACCTCAAAAAGTAGTGATGAAATACTTACAAATTCTTAATTATCTCTACAGTTCTGGTTCTTTCGGCTTCTTTTTCTTTTTCGAAATTTATGCCATAAGTAGTGGGTTGTTTAATATTAGAGTATTGGTTTTTCTCTAATACGTTTTCGCATTGCTTTATCAACGAAAACACCATCTCGTCTTTCAAACCCTCATCCAAAGCAAGGTTATATAGCTTCACGGCTTTAGATAAAATATCAGCGACGGCCTGTGGATTTCGCTGCGACATGGCCAGTCTTTGCATTTCCGTAGCTTGTTCAAGTGTCAGACGCGGATAAAGTCCTCTGTTGGGGTCATAAGGATTGATAACCAACAAATCTCCAAGGTGTTGCTTGGCAATGTCATATTTCCTAAAAGCACGATAATCTTCGGTTTTTTTCCAAAGATACATAGCTTTTGAGCTATTTTTTATTTGGTTCTCTACGCTCAAATCTCCCTGAAATTCAGGTACTTTGGCTAGGTCTTTATACAGGAAGAAGGCATCCCAGTAGCGTCCAACCTTGAAATAATCGTCGGCTTCTTCTTTCAGGTATTGCTTGGATTGGGCGGAGGTTACGCCCAAGGAGGCTATGTATATAATGATTATCGACAGGAATGATTTCATTCTGAGTTTTTTGATTTTCGTGATTCTAATTCGTAAAATTTTCTCTCAATAGTTTATAAAATCAATTTTGCTGCCAATAATGAACTTATAACGCCAAAACTGAAAATTAAATTATATTTTTATGAAAAAATGTAAAGGGATTCAGACAGAGAGAATGATTAGTGGAGATTTTGTATCGTATTTTTCAGCGTTTCTTACTCATAACAAAATTGAATTTCAATTGCGAGATTCTTGTGTTTTTGAGAGTGGAAAAATTGAAGTGAAGTATTTAGAAACGATACCTGAAGATTATAAATTTATTGAAAAACCGATAAATGTCTGGAAAGACCAATGGTTTAAATATCCCGAAATTGTACTTTCAAGATTGAGCTCAGTGCTGGGATTAAACCAAAAACTGCCTGCTAGAGTCTGTAATGTTCGTAGGGTTAATCAACACATCGCTGAAGATTTCTTAAACCAAAATCATTTGCAGCAGTCTATTGGGGCAAAGCTTAAATACGGCTTGTATTTACCAAAAGCATATTTCAGACTTTTGCCAGAGGAATTTAAGCCTGATTCTGATGAATTGTTATTGGCGGTAATGACTTTTTCGGGTGCAAAAAAATATTATTTAGAGGAAAAAATCGTGCTGTCTTTCGAGCTCATAAGGTTCGCAAATCTCAACGGATTTAATGTTGTCGGCGGATTTTCAAAAATGTTAGGATATTTTGTAAAAGAAAAAACACCTGGAAATATTATGACTTACATAGACGCAGATTGGTCAGATGGTGAAAATTTTTCTAAATTAGGCTTCGAATTGGTAGAGAAAACTTCTCCACTGTATTTTGTTTTGGACGAAAATAAGAATCGTATAAAGGTAAGAGATAGGGTGGAGGCTGAGATAATTAATTCTGGAAGTTATAAATACATTTTGAGTGAATTCTGAGGAGGTAAAGACTGAGTTAATAGTTATTTTGGGGCCAACAGCTTCTGGAAAAACGGAATTGGCGGTTAATCTTGCCTATCAGCTTAACGGTGAAATAATTAGTGCTGACAGCAGGCAGGTTTATAAAAAAATGGATGTTGGTACTGGTAAAGATCTAGCGGAATATATAAAAAACGATAAAAATATTCCTTACCACTTAATAGACATTTGCGAAGCCGGAGAAAAGTACAATGTAGCAAGGTTTCAAAATGACTTTCATGCTGTTTTTGAGCAAGTAAAATCTAGAAACGGGTTTTCGATTCTTTGTGGAGGAACAGGTCTTTACATTCAAGCTGCTATTTCTGATTTATGGAAAACGCAGATTCCTGTTAATGAAGATTTTAGAGAGGAATCAGAATCGCTCGAAACAGAAGTTATTTTAGAGAAATATGCACACTTTTTAGAGAATTATCATTTTTCTAGCAGGAAAAGACTTGTCAGAATGGTAGAGATTTGTGAATATTTGGAGAAAAACCCCGAATTTTCTAAAGGAGAACATAAAGCTATAGATTACACCATCTTTGGTCTAAATCCGGCCTTAGAATTACGTCGTGAACGCATTTCTAAAAGGTTAAAGGATAGATTCGAGGGGCAAGGAATGGTGGCCGAGGTACAGAATTTATTAAACGATGGTGTAAGTGCTGAAACCTTGGAATATTATGGCTTAGAATACAAATACATCAGTTATTTTCTAAAAAACGATATGACTTTTGATCAAATGTTTTCAAAACTGGAGACAGAAATTCATCGTTTCGCAAAACGCCAGATGACTTTTTTTAGAAGTATGGAAAGCAAGGGATTTAAAATAAACTGGATTCCCGACAGTTTAAGTAAGGAAGAAAAGTTACAATATATTTTGAATAAAATTTAAGGGAACACGTATGGTTTTACGTTTTATCATAGGCTTATTTTTATTGTCCAATTTGGTTTTTGGACAAAAAAAAGTATGCTTGTTTTCTAATAAGTCAGGAAGTCAAGAAGTCAAGAAACTATTGATAGAGAAGTCTAAAGTATTTAATATCAATTTGATAGAAGTTGACCGACTTGAAAATTTAAGTGAATTTGGAGCTATTTTTTTTCTAGATTTTGATGAAACCAAACTTTCCGTAAAAGAGAATTCAATTTTGGTGTCTTTTTTCAAAAATGGAGGTGGGGTAATTGGCACATATGATATCCAAGGAAGCACCTCCAAAAGGATTTGGTTTGAACAAATGTTTGGAAAAGTTGAAAACAAAATGCCAGAAAAGATGGAGTTGGATCTCATTCCGGTTCAGGACTTGGGAGAAATGGGTCTTTCTCCACTATGGAAAATGCCTTTGGTTGAGTTTGTGTATCCAACAGTCCCGAAATATCTCAAGCCTATTCTGATGAATTTAGAGGGCAAAGCTATTTCTTGGTATGGAGTCTCAGAATTTGCTAATAAAGTATATTATACTTCTTTGAAAATAGACACACAAAGTATTCATAATCAGGACTTTTTAAAATCTTTATTTGGTGGTGTTAAGTCTGTTGTTTCTACTAAAAATGAAATCACAATTTTGCAAAATATTTTGCCTGAAGCCACAGATTTTAGGGTTTTAAATATTGCCAAGGGCTTTCATCAGTCTAGTGTTTTAGAGTATTTTTCGTCAAAATATTGCCTTATCCTTACGAGAAAAGGTGAGTTGTTTAACTATATCACCCTCTCGAAAGAACTTATCTCTTTGGGCTTATTCGACTCACTCAAAGACGCTGTTGATATTACTGCTGACCCAGAGTTTGAAAGCAATGGCTATTTTTACTTCTACTTCGGGGAAGACAAAGCGGTAGTTAAAAGAGTGAAAATGTTTAATCCTCAAAAAGCCGAATTGGACGATTTTAGTTTGGAGTCATCTTTTCCAATTAAAAATGTTTTTCTGAGTAAAAAGGATTCTACCAATGTTGGTATGCCCAAGTATTATCAAGGAAAGCAATTTAGCCTTTCGAAAGTTGGTGAAATTGAAGTGGCTTCATTAAATAATGACCAAGAAGTGATTGATATAGAGCCATTTGTGCTTTTCGAAAAAGATGATTCTCTGCAAGGAGCTGCTCAAAAAGAAAATGGTGAAATGTTGATATTGATGAATGATAGCCTAAACCTCGTGCAATATAGGGGAGAGAAGGGCTTTCCACCTTTTGTTTCTTTTGCTTTTAAAAATCTTAGCATCAAACCTCCTTTTAAGGTAGAGTTTGAGGCAATTATAGAAGAAGGCTTTGATTTAGAATGGGAGATTTTAGGTAAAAAACAGATAGGAAAAAAAGTCGCTCAAGTTTTTAAAACTGTCGGTGAATATCCCATAAATCTAAAAGCATTTAACAAAAATGGGCAATCAGATTATATGAGCAAAACCATAAAAATAGAAAAAGCCTCCATCGTTAAATGAAGGCCTTCCAAAGTCTTTCAATCGTCTTTCTTATTCGTGTTCTCCCAGATATCTTTCCGCATCCAAAGCCGCCATACAGCCTGTTCCAGCTGCTGTAACAGCCTGACGGTAGATTTTGTCTTGGGCATCACCACAAGCAAAAACTCCTTCTATGTTGGTTTTAGTTGAGCCTTTTTCTATGATAATATATCCAGCTTCATCTAATTGTAAGAAATCCTTAAAAATACCTGTATTGGGTTGGTGACCGATGGCCACAAAGAATCCATCTAAAGCTATTTCGCTTGTTTCGCCAGTTTTATTATTTTTAACTCTAACACCAGTTACACCGTCTGTTCCCAAAACTTCCTCTGTGTCGGTATTGAACAATATTTCTATGTTTGGCGTGTTTTTTACTCGCGTTTGCATGATTTGTGAGGCTCTGAATTCGTCTCTGCGGACTAACATAGTCACTTTTTTGCAAAGTTTCGACAGGTAATGAGCCTCCTCGCAAGCAGTATCTCCTGCACCTACAATGGCCACGTCTTTTCCTCTGTAAAAGAAGCCGTCACACACCGCACAGGCTGATACGCCCATACCATTAAGCCTTTGCTCAGACTCTAAGCCCAACCATTTTGCTGATGCACCTGTGGCTATGATTACAGTTTCTGACGTTATTTCTATGCTTTCGTCGATAATTACTTTATGAGCCAATGGTGTTGAAAAATCTACACTCGTGGCCATGCCGTATCGGTTATCTAGGCCGAATCTTTCTGCTTGTATCCTCAAATCTTCCATCATTTGTGGACCTTCGATGCCTTGTGGATATCCTGGGAAGTTTTCAACGTCGTTGGTGATGGTTAACTGTCCTCCTGGCTGCATGCCTTGGTACATAACTGGTTTCAAACCCGCTCTTCCTGCATATATAGCCGCTGTATAACCCGCTGGCCCCGAACCCAATATCAAAACCTGAACTTTTTCTTGTGTCATCAATTATAATCTTTATTTAATAATGCATTTTGCAGCTGCAAAGTTCGAGAATTGGAGTCTTATTTCCATGACAAATGTCACATAGCTTATCTTTTTATTAGAAGATATGGATCTCTATCGTGAGTGATTTGATATTTTTGTGACTTACCTGTCAATCCAGTTTTCTAATTTAATATTTTCTATATTAGTGAAGTCTTTGATATTCTCTGTAACCATAATAAGGTTGTTTTGAATTGCGGTCAATGCAATTAAGAAATCAAATTCATCATGTACAGGTTTTCCTGCTTTTCTGAGTCTTACTTTTTCAAAGGCATATAAATCTAATGTGCTGTATATTGGGAGAATAGAAATACTCGAAAGGAATTTTTTTACTTGATTTTGCGACTTTTCTTTATTATGGCTAAGTTCGGCTCCATAGGAAAGCTCAAATGCCGTAATTTCGGAGATATATAAATTTGATAAACCGGTTTTCTTAAATATCGAATCTAAGTTAAATTTCCCCCTCAGAAAGTAAACACAAATATTGATATCAATCAAATATTTCATCTAAAGGGCTATTTCTTTGAATCTAAATTTTCTTGATGATTTAATTTCTCTTATCAATTCCTCATCAGTTTTTTCTTCAGCAAACCCGCCAAATGTTTTATAAAATTCGTCTTCGGTATTATTATTAATTTTTATGGATTCAGATAAATGTTTTATAATGTTTTTTTTAGTCTCAGAACTATATGTATTGAGCAAACTTGAAAATGCTAGAAGGATATTTTTTTCTGTCGCTGTCATTGAGAATGATTTTTCGAAATTTACTAAAATTTATACTATTTACAAAAACTTAATCTCAATCCTTCGATTTAGTTGGCGATTGGCATCTGAGTCATTTTTTACTTTCGGTTGAGTTTCACCATAGCCAATTGGCACAATTCTGTCTGCCACAATGCCTTCTGTTTTTAGAAATTCCACTACAGCCATTGCTCGTTTTTTAGAAAGCTCTTTGTTGGCAACATCGTTTCCGATGTCGTCGGTATGGCCCGATATTTCTACTTTCAGTGAGGCATTTTTTTGAAGTAATTCTTTGAGTTTCTTTAGTTCTATATCTGACTCTTTTCGTAAAACAGCCGAACCGCTGTCGAAAAATATATTTTCCAACACTTCTTTAGTCTCTTTTTCTATTTTAGTCAACAAAATATCCAATCTCTTTCCTTCGTCGTCTTTTGTAAAATCAAACTTGAGGCTTTTGAAAAAATAGTTCGGGGTTTCTACATACAAAACATATTCTCCATCGCCTGGCAAAATGGCCATATAGTCGCCTGTGATGGGGTCAGACAGGAATTTGGATATTTTTTCTCCTGTTTTGATGTCTACCAATTCTATGGTTGTATAAAGGGGTTTATTGGTTTTTTGATCTAAAACAAAACCTTTTAAGTAATGCGTTCTGTCTATTTTATCTGATAGTTCTATAGGGATAGAAAACTGATAAAGAGATACCTTGTCGTTTTTGTCAACAGAATAAAATGCTTTTTTGCCATCTGCTGATATGAAAAGAGAAAGTTCATCGTCGCCGGTATTTATTGGATAGCCCATATTCAATATTTCACCTCCGAATCCCCTTTTTATGCTTGTCAAATAGATGTCAAACTTTCCCATTCCCTCTTTTCCGTTAGAAGAGAAAAACAAAGAATAGCCGTTTGCGTGTATAAATGGCGAGACCTCATCATAACTTGTATTGATATTTTTGCCCAAATTCACGGCCTTTTTCCAGTTTCCTTTTTCGTCCAACTCACTCATCCAAATGTCTTTTTTGCCTTGTCCAAGGGGTCTTTCGGAGGAGAAAAATAGCTTCGAGCCATCTGAAGACAAACTGGGTTGCGAATCCCAAAAGTTCGAGTTGATATTCGGGCCTAAATTTTTGGGTACCGACCAAGTATTACCTTCTTTTTTGCTTATAAATAAGTCGCAGCTGCCAAAAGAATCTCTGCCTTCGCAGGAGGTAAATACCATGATTTTGCCATCCGCAGAAATACTGCATGTGCCTTCATTGTATGGTGTATTTATTTCCTTCGAAATACTCGTAGGTTTGCTCCAAATATTGTTTTTGCTTTCAGAAATATAGATGTTTTCGTCTTCTAGGTCGTTTCTGGCCGTAAAAATAATGGTGCTATTGTCAGCCGTGAGTACCGGAAAATACTGTTTGTTTTTAAAGTTCAAAACATCGATTAATGGTTCAGGCTTGATGTTCAGAGGTTTAGCTATGGCTTGAATCCCAAATTCTGCTGTCTTTATTTGTTTCTGTATTTGCTGATAAATAATGGAGTTTTTGTTGGTGTTGTTGAGCGAAACGGTCAAGTATTTTTTTGCATCCTCAAAACGATGATTTTCTAAAGCTCTGGAACCTAAGTAGGTGTATGCCTGCACAAATCCAACGCCAGAGGTGTCTTTTTGTATCACTTTTTGGTAAAATTCAGACGCTTTTTTCTGGTTTCTGAACGACTCATGTATTTGGGCAATTCTGAAATAAGCCTCTGTTTTGATAGAGTCTTTTTCTAGATATTTTTCAAAGTTTTCTAGTGCTGACTCATACCTCCTTTCCATGAAATCCTTCTTGCCTTTCTCAAATAACATAAGTGTTTTTTTGTCTTGAGCGAAAACCGAAATCGATAGAAAAAATAAAATGAAGATACTTTTAATGGTCATTGTTGAGATATATGAATACCGATAAAGTGCAAAAATTAGTCCAAATGATAATATACCGTAGTTTTTAAAAAACGTTGGCTTTTTGTTATTATTTTTGAATTTTGAACAGAATCTATGTTAAATTATTATTCCTTTTTTAAGGCTTTTCATATTGTTGGTTTCGTTACTTGGTTTGCAGGTTTATTTTATCTGGTCAGGATGTTTGTTTATCATGCTGAAGTAGAGCAAAAACCCAAAGAACTTCAAGCCGACTGGAGGGCACAATTTACGCTGATGCAGTGGCGAGTGTATAAGATTATTTCCACTCCAGCCATGGTCGTAACCTGGATTTTTGGACTGTTGATGTTGGCAACCAACCCAGCCGTTTTGGATCAAACTTGGATCAAAATCAAATTGGTTTTGCTTGTTTTGTTGGTTATTTATCATTTTTACTGCAAATCTATCATTATCAAACAAGAAAAAGGTGAAGACAAAGCGGGCTCGTTTAATTACAGGCTTCTGAACGAGCTACCAACCTTGTTTTTGGTAGCCATTGTTTTACTGGCTGTCGTTAGGGATTTCTTGGATTTTCTGAAACTCTTCGGAGGCGTGATTGCCTTCGGAATGGTGCTATTTATTTTTGCTAAACAATATAAAAAAAGAAGAGAGGGCAAATGAGAATGACGAAATTATTGATGGTTTTCTTGGTTTCTTTCCAACTAGCTTATGCTCAGCTAAGTATGAGCAAATTACCCATTTTTGTAATAAATACCAAAGGCCAAACTATTAAAGACGATCCTAAGATATTAGGAGAGTTGAAGGTGATTTACAATGGAGAAGGGAAAGAAAATAAACTGTCAGACACACAGTTTCATTACAATAGTTTTGTGGGTGTTGAATATCGTGGGTCGAGTTCTCAGGGATTTCCTAAAAAAGGCCTTGGAATAGAACTTCGAACCGAAAAAGGAGAAAATAATCCTTTGGCACTTTGTGGGTTGCCAGAAGATTCTGACTGGATTCTTTATGCATCCTATAACGAAAAAAGCCTGATGCATAATGTGTTAAGTATGAGTCTAGCTCGTCAAATGGGTATGAATGCCAGTCGTACAAAATATGTGGAGGTGGTCATTGATAATAATTATCAAGGTGTTTATGTGCTGATGGAAAAAATAAAAGTGGATAAAAATCGGGTAGACATAGCCACTTTAAAGCCCGAGGATATATCTGGAGACGAACTGACAGGTGGATATGTTGTGAAAATTGACAAAAGTACAGGCACAAACTACGGTTCATTCAGGTCAAACTATACCAATACGAATGGTTTTGCGAATCAGTATTATTATCATTTACCTAAAACTATAAATGATACCCAACGAAATTATATTAGAGCCTATATTCGTAAGTTTGAAGACACTATTTATGGTAAAGATTTTAAAGACGAACTTAAGGGCTACCACCAGTACGTTGACCTAAGTTCATTTGCTAAGATGTTTATAGTGAATGAAGTATCGAGAAATATAGATGGTTACAGGATAAGCTCGTATTTTTCAAAAGATAAAGACTCCAAAGGTGGAAAGTTGACCGCCAGCCCTCCTTGGGATTATGACATTTCTTACGGGAATGCCGATTATTGCGAGGGAGGTAGATATGATTTGTGGGCCTACAAGTTCAATGAAATCTGTCCAAGGGACGGTTTTCAGGTACCTGTTTTTTGGAAGAAAATGGTTTCTGACCCTAAATTTATTGGTGAATTGCGTAATATCTATTTTGAACAAAGAAAAGCTGGTGGCGTGCTGGATCATGACAGAATCGTGAAGGAAATAGATGAATTAAAAAACAATGTGGCTGAGGCAGCAGCAAGAAATTTTCAGAAATGGCCAATAATAGGAACTTACGTGTGGCCAAGCCCGAGGCCGGTACCATCTACTTGGGATTTAGAAATTGTAGAACTCAAAAACTGGATATTTAATAGGCTGACTTGGATGGATAGAAATTTTCCTGAAGAATTTGTTTTGACTGCAAACGAGTTGCCTTCTGAAAGTCTTCAAGTTACAGCATTTCCTAATCCTTTTGTAGACAAACTACAGATAAAAATATTAAGCCAAAATAGTCAAAAAGCCGAAGTATCTTTCTCGGATATTACTGGCAGGATAATTCTCAAAAAAGATATCGAACTTTCTTCAGGAGAAAATTTTGTGGATTTCGACCAAATTCAGAACGTAAACGATTTCTTGTTTTTGAAAATTAAAACTGAAAGTGGCGTGATGGATTTCAAGAAGGTGGTGCGAGTGAAGTGAGTTTCAAAAAGTACATTTTGCTTAATTATTAAAAAAAATGTAAAAATCTATTCAGCCTGAAATTTGTGTAAATCCGTGATATTTTCAATATCCGTGTAATCCGTGTTCCATTAAATTGTTTATCCCTCCAAATACCTACGCCCTCACCATAATCTTATGAGGAATTCCATCTTCTATGTAGTCTTCATTGATACTTTCGAAGCCAAACGAAGCATAAAAGCTTTCCAAATACGCTTGGGCTCCTATTTTTATTGATTTTTCGCCAAAGAGTTCTTGTACTTTCTCAACGGATTTCCCAAATATTTGTCTTCCATATCCCTCACCACGGCCATTTGGTGACGCCACAACTCTGCCAATACTTAAAAAACCCTCATAATAAAGGCCAGCGTCAAAAAGTCGGGTGTAAGCCATCAGTTGATTATTGTGGCCATAACCCATAAAGTGTATAGCTTTTTGGTCTTTGTAATCCAAGTCCAGGAAAACACAGTTCTGTTCCACCACAAAAACTTCTGACCTGAGAGCCAATATTTCATAGAGTTCATCCACACTTAATTCAGCAAAAGCCTTACATTCTATCCGAAGATTACCCATTATTGTTATTTTTGTGAAAAAATATTTATGTTTCTAGATATTCATAACCATTCTCAGACTTTCGATGCCAATATAAAAAAAGTTTTTAATTTGGACATCACAGTAAGTACTTTGGGAGAAGATTTAGAGCATTTTTTTGGAGAAAATGAATCGGTTTCGGTCGGAATTCACCCTTGGAGCGTATCGGAGGATTCTTTTTTTGAGCAATTGGAGGTTTTAGAATACTTGGCAGGGGATTCAAGAGTAAAAGCAATTGGAGAAATTGGTCTTGATAAACTCAATGGGCCAGATTTGAAACTTCAAGAAGAAGTGTTTTTGAAGCAAATCCGAGTTGCGGAGGTGGTAAAAAAGCCAATAATAGTGCATTGTGTAAAAAGTTTTAACGAACTCATCGCGATAAAGAAGGTGGTCAGGCCTAAGGTGCCAATGGTTATCCATGGTTTCAATCGTAAAGTTGATTTGGCAAAAGAATTAACGCAAAAAGGTTTTTTTCTTTCATTTGGAAGGGCTTTGATGGAATCGGATTTGGTGAAAGAAGCACTCAGGAATATTTCTTTAGATCAAGTTTTCTTTGAGACTGATGACGATAAAGCATTAGTGGTGAGTGAAGTGTATGAAATGGCAGCGGATATTTTGAAAATAAATATAGAAGAACTAAAAGATAAAATATATCAAAATTATTTAGAATTGTACTTATGAGTGATTTAGGTTGGCTCTCGAGAAGTGAGCTCTTGATTGGAAAAGAAAATATACAAAAACTTCAGAATTCGCATGTTTTGGTGGTAGGTTTAGGCGGCGTAGGTTCTTTTGCCGCGGAATTTATATGTAGAGCGGGAGTGGGCGAGATGACCATTGTAGATGGTGACGTGGTTGATCCAACAAACAGAAATCGTCAGCTTCCAGCACTTTTTACAACGCATGGCGTCAGTAAAGCCGGTTGGATGAAGGACAGACTTTTGGCTATCAATCCAGACTTGAAGCTAAATGTCATTAATGAGTTTTTGAGTCCTGAACGCTGTGAGGAACTCATGAAAAATCAATATGACTACGTGATGGACTGCATTGACAGCATTACTCCCAAACTAACCTTAATTGCATCGGCCTACAAAAGTGGCAAAAAAGTAGTGAGTTCGATGGGAGCTGGTGGTAAAACAGATCCTACACAGATTAGAGTGGCAGATTTGTTCGAAACCCATACATGCAAATTGGCATTTTACGTAAGGAAAAGACTCAAGAAAATGGAGGTTGCCAAAGGTGTCAGGGCAGTTTATTCTTTGGAAGAAATGGACAAAGACTCTTTAATAATGACCGATGGCTCCAACTTCAAGCAGTCAGCTTATGGCACTATTTCCTATTTGCCAGCGGCCTTTGGAGGTGTTGCTGCTTCGATAGTTATAAGAGATTTGTTGGGTATAAATATAGAAACTCAAAAAAGGCCAAAAATGATGAAATCTAGCAATATCAAAAAGAAGAAATAGTATTATTAGAAATATTAAAATGCAAAAAAAGCCTTGAATCTCAAGGCTTTTTTTATGTTATTGATACTGTTTTTTAATTCGAAGTTATTATCTCAAATTTTAATTTCCTTGGATCCGATCGGTTTATAATTTGCTGGTTTCTAACATATTCTAAATTGTAAACATTAGAAATAACTCTTCCGAATTTGGTGAAAACATCTTTTAGTTCTTTCACTGTTTCTGGGAAATTTGCAGAACCACCACTTGCCAGTTTTGTTAAAACTGTTTTATCTACACCACCTTTTCCATTTAGTCCAATACAAAAACTGGTAATTTTATAAGAATTTTTATCAGACTTAATTTTGCCCAAAAGATAGTCGGCGTTGACTGCCGGAGGTGCCATGTTGTCAGAGCCATCCGTAAAAGTAAACAATACCCTAGACTGCGACTTGGAAGCTTGTAGCATGTCTATACCAGCATCCATGGCATTATAAAGAGCTGTAAATTTACCTTGCTTGAGGCCTTTCACATAGTTTTTCAGGGCTTCTTTGTCGGTAGACAAAGGAAACTCATTTACAGTATCAGAGAAATCAACAATACCCATCTTTACCACTTTCCTTTCTGTAAATATTTTCTCGATAAAATCTATAGCATAGGTTTTAACTGTTTCAAAATCAGTGCCTAATGATTCGCTTCTGTCCAAAACCAAAACTACACTGATGTCTTCTGATTGGCTAAAAGACATCGTAAATTCTACATCTTTTTTCCAATCATTGGTTTCTTTTTTGAACTCGTAAGCATTGATAGCTTCTATATTGTAGTTGTTTGAGTATTCATCAATAATTCTAAAATTGTCAATGATTACTTTGGTGCCAGCGGGGCCATCTACTTGGCCTTCAAAGTTTTTAGTAAAGTCAATTTTTATTTCTCTGGAGGTTTTTAACTCATCAAATCTGATTTCGGGGCTTTTACCCGAAGTGTTCCAAAAATCAATGTAAATGTCAAAGGTGGTACCGTTGGGATTTACATCGCCACCACCGCAGCTAATCAACACAATACTCAGTAGAACAGTCTTAAGGATTAAGAAAGCATTTCTTATTTTCATTGGGATAAAATTTATATTCAGCTTTGGAAACGAAAACATCATGCCAAAACTTTCATTTGCACGTAAAATTATTGCAATTTTGCACAAAAAATCGGATAAATGAACATTGGAGTGGTAATTTTAGCAGCGGGGGAGTCGAAACGAATGGGTGTGGCCAAGCAAATTCTTCCGATTTTTGGTGTTCCAATGCTTAAATATCTAGTAGATGAAGTCCTTGATACTGAGGCTCATCCAGTGACTGTTGTGGTTGGAGCTAACAAAACCAAGATTGTGCCGCTGTTGGAAAATATTCCAATTGGTATAATTGACAATCCCGATTGGCAAAAGGGGATGGGGAGTTCAATAAAAATGGGATTGGTGGGTTCGTACTTGATCACCAAAGGTTTTGATGGTTTGATATTTATGACCTCAGATATGCCGTTTGTAAATGCCGCCGTTATTAAAAAACTAATAGAAACTGCTCGTGAATTTCCAGATAAAACGATAATAGCCTCGAAATATAGCGGTACGTTGGGTGTGCCGGTATTGTACAAGAAAGAACGTTTTGAGGATATTTTGGATATGAAACCCGAACACGGTGCCAAACAAATTTTCAATAAATATCCTGAGGAAATCGTTGCCGTAGATTTTGATTTAGGAGCGGTTGATTTAGACACCAAAGAGGATTACTATAACTTTTTACAATCAAAAAACTAATCCATGCAAGCCATTGCTTTTTATATAACATTACCTTTTTTGTATTTTTTTTCAATTCTACCCCTTAAGTTTTTATATATAATTTCTAGAGGATTTATCTATCCAGTGCTTTATAAATTAGTGGGTTATAGAAAAAAAGTGGTAGAGCAGAATCTTAAGAACTCATTTCCTGAAAAAAGTAAAGAAGAAAGAGAACACATTGCCTCAGATTTTTATAAATACCTGGCCGATATGTTTGTGGAAACCATCAAGAGTTTCACTATTTCGGAGGAATCATTATTGGAAAAAATTAAGTTAGAGAACACCGAAATACTAATTCCGTTTTTTGAAGCAAACAAAAATGTCGTTATAACACTAGGCCACATCGGAAATTATGAATTGATAGCCAAAGCCATGCCTTTCTACTTGAAGCATAAAGTGTTAGTTCCGTATCACAAAATGAGTAATAATTACTTCAATAACTTGTTTTTCAAGTCCAGAACGGCTTTTGGGACTGTTTTTTTTCCTACATTCGACACCTTTACAAGTATCAAAAAAGACTATGGAAAGGCTTTTGCAGTTACGCTTGCCAATGACCAATCTGCTCCCCCGACTAAATCTTTCTGGACCAAATTCTTAAATCAGGATACTACTTTCTTTACGGGTACCGAGAAAATCGCTCAACAATTCGATTATCCCGTGGTTTTTGCACACGTTACAGTTCCTCAAAAAGGTCATTACACCATGGCTTTTGAGTTGATTTCTGACCAATCCAAATCAGAGCCAGAAGGTTTTATTATGACAAAACACGCCGAGCTTCTTGAAAAGGATATTCTGGCAGCTCCAAAATATTGGCTTTGGACACATAAACGCTGGAAACACAAAATGCCGGCTGGTGTAGAATATGGTTTTAATTTTTCAAGAAAATCTTAACCAAAACTCACGTTTTCTTCTCCAACTATCTCCAAAAGACTCTTTTGAACGTCTTTGTTGAGGTCAATCTTCATCGTTCTAGAAAACATGGCAACGTCATATTTTTCGTCCATGTCATACACATTCATCTTGAAGTTGAATTTGCCAGGATTTGAAGTAATAATATCCAGTAATCCATTGATAGTGATGTCGTTGATTTCGGCCAAGTTTAATTTTACATTTACTTCTTTGAATCGCTTGGCTTTCATGTCGTTGAGCAAGTCAATCTGCAACGGTTTAAATTCTAGCTCACCTTCGCGGTTCCATTTGGTTTGGATTTTTCCTCTAATGCTTACAAAAAAGCCCAGGCCTAAATAATTTGAAAACTCTACATAATCTTTCCCGAAAAGCATAATTTCGAGTGAAGAGGTGTAATCCTCAATCTTGAATATCCCAAACGGATTTCCATTTTTGGACTGTTTCTGTTGTACGGAAGATATCACTCCACCAACAATAAATTCTCGATTTACATTATCAGGCTCAAATAGCTGCTCCAAAGGTTTGCATAGCGACATTTCTATGGAAAACTGGTCAAGTGGATGTCCTGAAATATAAAAACCCACCACGTCTTTTTCGTATTTGAGTTTTTCTATGTCTCCCCATTGTTCTATGTTTTCCGACTTGGGTTTCTGAATGTCAAATCCACCATTGGTTTCAAATCCACCAAACAGTGAATTTTGTGCAGAAGCCTTATCTTCAGCTACTTTGTTGGCATACCTAATCAGTTTTTCTATAAAAGTGCTGCCATCAACTTCATGGAAATAAACTGCCCGATGAATATCGTCAAAACAATCAAAAGCACCTGCATAAGTCAGCGATTCGAGCGTTTTTTTGTTTACTGTTCGTAGATTTACCCTAGTCACAAAATCAAAAATATCGGCAAATGGCCCATTTTTGTCTCTTTCCTCTATAATGGCATCTATGGCGGCATCTCCACTTCCTTTTATTCCTCCTAAGCCAAAACGAATCTCCTTTTTCTTATTTACGCTAAATCTTTTGTAAGACTCGTTTACATCGGGGCCTTTTACGTTCAATCCCAATAACTTACATTCTTCCATGAAAAACGTAATCTTTTCAATATTTCCCAACTGTGATGTCAATACCCCGGCCATGTATTCCTCGGTATAATGTGCTTTAAGATAGGCAGTTTGATAGGCCACAAATGCGTAACAAGTAGAATGCGATTTGTTAAAGGCGTACTGTGCAAAAGCCTCCCAGTCGGTCCATATTTTCTCTAAAACTTTGGTATCATGGCCATTGGCAGCACCGCCTTCCATGAACTTCACCTTCATTTTGTTCAAGACCTCTATCTGCTTTTTACCCATGGCTTTACGCAAAACATCGGCATCCCCTTTGGTAAAATTGCCTAGCTTTTGCGACAAAAGCATCACTTGCTCTTGGTAAACCGTGATTCCATACGTTTCTCCCAAATATTCCTCCACTTCGGGCAAATCATACTTTATTTCCTCAGTTCCATGTTTTCGGGCAATAAAGTTAGGTATGTAAGCTATTGGACCCGGGCGATAGAGGGCGTTCATTGCTATCAAGTCGTCAAATCTATCGGGTTTGAGCTCCTTCATGTACTTTTTCATACCATCAGACTCAAACTGGAATATCGCAGTAGTTTCTCCTCTTTGAAAAAGCTCAAAAGTTTTGGCATCATCCAGCGGAATCTCGTCAATCTCTATCTCATGTCCATAGTTTTCTTTGATCATCCTCAAGGCCTCTTTTATTATCGAGAGGTTTCTCAATCCCAAAAAGTCCATCTTGATTACACCGGCATCTTCTATAACTTTTCCTTCGTATTGCGTTATCAATAAGTCGGAGTCTTTTGAAGTACAAACAGGTACAATGTCAGACAAATCCCATGGAGCTATGATGATACCAGCAGCATGAATACCCGTGTTCCTTACAGTACCTTCCAATTTTTCGGCCTGTTTTAAAACTTTGGAAGTCAGATCGTTGGCATTGTACATTTCTCGCACTTTCCGCACATTCTCCTGTTCGTCAGGGCCAAGGCCAAGTTCGTTCAATGATTTTGGGCCAGCCATGGGCATGTGTATCAATTTCTTGAAATCCATGCCATAAGACGGTTTGTCAGGAATCAACTTCGCTATGTAGTTGGCATCTGCAAGGGGTAAGTCCATCACCCGAGCCACGTCTTTTATTGACGACTTAGTGGCCATGGTACCATAGGTGATAATCTGGGCCACTTGATTTTTTCCATACTTATCTACCACATAATCAATCACTTTCTGGCGGCCTTCGTCGTCAAAATCGGTATCGATATCGGGCATTGACTTTCGGTCGGGATTTAAGAATCGCTCAAAAAGCAAATTGTACTTTATGGGGTCAATATTGGTAATACTTATACAATAAGCCACCACCGAACCCGCCGCCGAACCACGACCAGGGCCAATCATTACACCCAAATCACGCCCTGCTTTTATAAAATCCATCACAATCAAGAAATATCCCGCAAAACCCATGGTTTTGATCGTAAATAACTCAAAGTCAAGGCGTTCTTGGGTAGAAGTTATAATTTCTCCATAACGTCTTCTGGCACCTTCATAGGTCAAATGACGCAAATACTCCCATTGATTCAGCTTGTCGTCGGCGTGTATCTTAAATTCCTCAGGTATCGGGAAGTTGGGCAACAATATATCTTGCTTGAGATTCAGTTTTTCAATCTTCCCAACAATCTCATTGGTGTTGTCTATCGCCGCCGGAATGTCCCGAAAAAGGTGGCTCATTTCTTCCGTCGACTTGAAATAAAATTGGTCGTTAAAAAAAGCAAAACGGGTATCTCTTGAGCTCATCGTTTCGTCGTCCGCAAAATCTTTTGCCGACGGTGTTGCCAGTTTTTCGTTGGTATTTACACACAGCAAAATATCATGAGCCACCCAGTCGGACTGATCCACGTAGTGGCTGTCGTTCGAGGCAATAACTTTTACATTATACTTTTTTGCCCATTTAAGCAAAACCTCGTTCACTATGTTTTGTTCAGGTATTTCATGGCGTTGTATTTCCACATAATAATCCTCTCCAAACCTCTCCAGCCACCATTGAAACTCCTTTTCGCCCTCTTCCTCGCCTTTCTTCAATATCGTCTTTGGTACCGAGGCTCCAATACAACAAGTGGTAGCAATAAGCCCCTCCCTGTATTTTTCAATCATCGCCTTGGTCACCCTCGGGTATTTGCTGTATAGCCCTTCCATGTATCCCAGCGAACACAATTTCGTCAGGTTTTTGTATCCAATGGGGTTTTTGGCTAACAAAAGCTGGTGATACCGAATGTCTTTTTGCTCTTTCGTAAATTGCTTACGGGTATGATCTTCCACTACATACAACTCACAACCCACTATGGGCTTTACATTGAACTTGTCCGCCGCCGCCACAAAATCAAACACACCGAACATGTTACCATGGTCGGTAATCGCCATGGCTGGCATATTGTCAGCTTGTGCCTTTGCAAAGAGTTTCTTTACATTAGAAGCTCCATCCAACAGCGAATATTGGGTGTGATTGTGTAAATGGGAGAATTGCATCCTGTCTTTTTTGTAATAAGTAGTATTATGCAAATATAGCCAATAACCCAATTCTTTCTAAATCCTGATTCTCATTAATTTCTTTGTGAAATTCAAAGTCTTAAAAATCAGCACTTCTCTATACTTTGAATTCTTATCTGGCGGCCTGCTAAAGCACCGGGCTATCCGTTACAAGTCCTCGCGGCTACGCCAGCTGTGGGCTTTCCACTACTATCCCTGGCCGGAAGGTGGAGAGTAGTATAACACAGTTGACAACTTTCAAAAAGTTGTCAACTGTAGAGTATGCAACTACAAAGTATTCTTAATCTTTAGTACTGTTAGTTAATTCAGATTTGACCTTTTTAGGAGGCAAGAAATTCTCCCCACTGACTACCTTTTTACCAGTTTGTTCTTCGAGTCTCAAGCGAGCATCTTTGGCTATTTTTCCGCCTTTTTTACTTGCAACGGCATTTTCTGTTAAACCTTTTGCTTCGTCGGTTTCAGCTATTTGTCGAGTCGAAAGTTCGGCCAATGCAGTAAAAATCAGCTCGGCCTCACTCATGTGATCTCTCAGGTTTTGAGATTTTAAGCCCTTTAAATCTTTGTGGTTTTTTACGGTCAAGCCAGTCCATTCTCGATGGATGATATTGGTAAGTAACGCAAACTCGTCAGATTTTTCAACTCCACTTTCTTTCCAATAGTCAGT
Source organism: Lacihabitans sp. CCS-44 (assembly GCF_024343735.1). Classification (GTDB taxonomy): domain Bacteria; phylum Bacteroidota; class Bacteroidia; order Cytophagales; family Spirosomataceae; genus Leadbetterella. The sequence goes on along the minus strand of NZ_RJUE01000059.1, from coordinate 105,305 downwards.
CAACTTATTTCTAGTTTCTTGGCCAGTCATGCGTTGTTGAATCCACTTTTCACTGTGACCCAATTTTTGCCAATTTTCTCTGACTCTATCAATACTTTGGCTGGGGTCGGCTATCTCCTGCATACGTTCATAGCCTACTTTTGCAAGCCATTGCTTAAAAGGTTCGGCCTTTGGAGATGGTATGGATTGTATGATACGTAATAATGTTTGAGTATCTGCAACATCTGTTTCTCGCATTTTTCCATCAGTTGCCTTTAGTTTCAACTGTCGACAAATTGTCGACAGTTCAAGCCCATCTTCGGTTTTTACCCTTAACTTCATTTTGAACCAATAGTCTCTCGGATTTTTACTATCTGTCAATATCTCAATGACGTCGATAACAGAGAAATACCAAACTTCTTGTTCTACATCCCAATGACTCCTTACTTTTTTACTTTCAAATAATTTTACATCATTCATGTTTGAATTTAGTTTGATTTTTTGGTTGCTAGATTTTTTTTTCTTGTAAACTTATATAATTTTCTTCAATTTTTCGGCTGAGTTTTTTAGCAAGTACCTTCTAAAAGATGGACGGCCTATAGTCTTTTGCTGCCAGCATAGATGATTCTTCATAAATCAAACTTTTATAGTTGACAAATTTTGAATTTATCAACTATGACAATTTCAACTCAAATCACACCAAATATTCCAATCAAAATTTGATTTCTAGATAATTTTCCCTAATTTTGCGACCCAATTTACTTTTAATACACTTAATCTGTTTTGTACAATGCCTAAGCAAAAAACAAATTCAGGAGCAAAAAAGAGGTTCAAATTGACTGGAACTGGAAAAATCAAGCGTAAGCATGCTTTCCACAGTCATATTTTGACTAAAAAATCGACGAAACGTAAGAGAGTTCTTGCATCGTCAGCTCTAGTTAGCTCTGCGGACGAAAGCCGCATCAAAGCTTTGTTGAATAATTAATTCAGCAATTGGTTCAATTGTTTCACCCGAATAAAGGCCTTGAAGTTTCCCTAATCGGAACGCCTGATTCAAAAAACTAAAAAATTATGCCACGTAGTGTCAATCATGTCGCGTCTAAAGCTAGACGCAAAAAAGTGCTGAAATTAGCCAAAGGCTATTACGGCAGAAGAAAAAACGTTTGGACGGTTGCCAAAAACGCCGTTGAAAAAGGTTTAGTTTACGCCTACATAGGTCGTAAGCAAAAGAAAAGAAATTTCCGTAGCTTGTGGATCGTAAGGATCAATGCTGGTGTGAGGCCATTCGGTATGTCATACTCAGTATTTATCAACAAACTACAAAAATCAGGCATTGAGCTTAACCGTAAGGTTTTGGCAGATTTGGCTTTGAATCATCCAGATGCTTTCAAAGCTATCGTAGAAAAAGTAAAATAATAAGAACCTAGTTTTTGTTAGTAAAAAAGACGCCAATTGGCGTCTTTTTTTGTTACTAATCTACATTTTTTAAGTCATATTGTGGAATTGTACGAGATAGTTCATAATTTTAAACAAAATTTATTAAAACCAACAGTATCAAAATGTTAGAAGTATTGCAAGGATTGATTCAACAAGCTGGACAAACAGCAGTTGTAGAAAATACAGAAGTGCCTAATGAGCATAACGAAGGTGTAATGGGAGAGGTTATGCAGGGTCTTTTGGGAGGTTTGACTAACCAAGCAAATTCACAAGGTGGATTAGGTAGTATTTTAGGAATGTTAACAGGTGGTGGAAATTCTAACCAAGCCGGTAACTTGATGAGCAACCCTTTGGTAGCTGGAATAGCACAAAATATTATCGGAAGCATTATGTCAAAGTTTGGTCTTTCAAACGGTGCCGCTTCAGGTGTTGTGGCCAACATGTTGCCATCAGTTTTGGGCGGTCTTATAAGTAAGTCTAACGATCCTGCTGATAGCTCTGTAGATACAGGAAGTATTATGAACGTTCTGTCTGGGGGTAAGACTTCTGGAATAGACTTCGGAAGTTTGTTGAGCCAAGGTGCTGGGGCATTTGCAGACGGAAAATTAGATATGAATGATTTGGTAAATTTGGCTTCTGGAGCATCTAATCAAGGTCAGAGTTCTGGTGGAGGCGGTTTATTCGGTAGCCTTTTAGGCGGACTATTCGGAAAAAAATAAGTTAGGAATTTGTAAAAAAAGCGTAGAATTAGATTTCTACGCTTTTTTGATGTAAAGTGCTTTCTTCTCATACAATGTCATGAAATTAACCCAAAAAATTATAATTTTATTTTTACTTTTTAGTAAGCTTTCTGCACAGATTACTGTTTCTCACCCCATAAATAATGCGGTTTATCAACGAAATAGTGCTAGTCAAGCCAATTTGATTATTAGTGGAAGTTACTCGCAGCCTATCGCTACCTCCATTCAAGCAAGGCTCTTAAATCCTACAAATGGGAATCCTATCTTTGGATATGATTGGTCGGTGATTCAAGAAAACCCTATTATGGGATATTTTCATGGACAATTTAGTAATGTGCCCGCCGGTTGGTATACCTTAGAAATTAGATCGGTAAGAAGTGGAACCGTTTTAGAAGCCACAACAATAAATCGAGTGGGAATCGGCGATGTTTTTATGATTGCTGGGCAGTCAAATGGGCAAGGATATTTTGACAACTCTAATAATCCAATAGGGTTGGCTTCTAATAACGAGAAGGTTGTTACACATGATTATGGTGTGTACTGTTCAAACGAAAATTTGCCCATGCCAGTGATGAGTCAAATTTTAGAATTGACAAAGCCAAGTACAGCGGGTTTTGCATCCTGGTGCTACGGAAGACTTGGTGAGAATATTGTCAATAATACAGGTTTTCCTGTAGCTTTTTTTAATTCTGGTGCATCAGGTTCTACTTCTGATAATTGGAAAGTAAGTTCCGATGGCGGTACTACAAATAATATCTTCAGTGGCCAACAGTTTTGTAGTACTTTAAGTGAAAACAATGGAAGACCATATTCAATTGGCATGCCTTATTCAAATTTTAAACGTGGTTTAAATTATTACAACTCATTGTTTGGAGCAAGAGCAGTTCTCTGGCATCAGGGTGAATCGGATAAGGTTCAGAATGTGAGTGCTCCAACGTATCAGTCAAACGTGAATTATGTAATTGCAAAATCTAGGAATGATTTTTCTAATAATTTGCCGTGGGTTATTTCTAGAGTTTCTTTTATTGATGGAGCTGCATCTGGAGTCATCACCGGAGCCCAAACTGGTTTAATAAATAATTCAAATCAAATATTTGCTGGACCTGAAACGGATAATATAAACAATAATACCGTTGCAGGTTCAAGGGACAATATCAATTTGCATTTTTCAAAAATAGTAGGAATGCCGTTATTAGCTGATGCTTGGTCAAGTTATTTAAACGCTTCATTTTTTAGTAATTCCAATCCCGTCGCAGCCAATACGCCTCCGACTATTTCGGTGAGTTATGTAAATTCTTCTCAAGTAATCTTAAGCGTGCCCTCTGGTTATGCTTCTTACAAATGGGTAAGTGGAGATTTCGCGTATGGAAATTCTACTTTTGGAACATCCAATACCTTAACGATTAGTTCGGGTACTTACCGTTGTTGGGTTACCACTGCCAACGGTAATCAACAGATTAGCAGTGAAGTAAATGTGGGCCAAGCCTTAAATTTGGCCAATAATGGATTAAGCTGTTCAGCCAATGCTTATTTGTCAGATTTGAAGTTTATTTCGGCTTCTAATGCTTTGGGACCGATAGAAATAAACAAAACGAACGGTTCGTCAGGAGATGGAGATGGAAGTGCGATAGTATTGAAAGGTCAAGTTTATGCTAAAGGACTAGGCGTAGCGGATAATTCAGAGATTAAGTATATAATTCCAAGTGGTCAATACTATAAATTTAAGTCCTACATTGGTATAAGTGATGATGTTTCAAATGCTTGTGACAACACAGGTGGTGTAGTTTTTAAAGTTTATGGTAATGAAACCTTGCTTTATACGAGTCCTACGATTTACAGAAACACTCCCTTGCAAGAGGTGAACGTTAATGTTTTTTCTTACAGCTCTATCAAATTAAAAGTAGAACCAGTAGGGTCAAATACGACTTGTAATCGTGCCGTTTGGGCCGATGCACGATTGATGTGTTCATTGGGCGATAATGTAGATCCTTCACCTGTAACCAATCTTGCCGCAATAAATACTTTAACCAAGTGTATTTCGTTTCAATGGACGCACGCCACTGATGATCAGGATCTTGGTGGGTATTATATATATAAAAACGGTATTAAAATAGATACTATTTCTGACACACAAAATACTTACACTATCACGGGTTTGAGTTCAGGAAATGCCATTCAGTTTGGAGTAAAAGCCTTTGATATAGTTGGAAATGAAGCCTCTACTGTTTCGGTATCTTTAAATTCAGTAAATCCAGTTATCCAATATGAGGGAGATGGGTATTTTTGTGTTTCCAGATCTTATTTACCCACACTGTTAGTGCCAGCTGGTGGCGTTTTTTCATTTGCTTCTGGCCCTCCAGCTACTATTAATGCTTCAACAGGCGAGTTTTTTTCAAATATTTCCGATGTATTTAATTTGAATTATCAAATTGGAGTTGGAAATCCTGCCTGTGAAGAAACTTTTGGTTTTGTTCTTGGTACCACAAGTCCACCTACTATAACGCCAGTGATTTCAGCCGACAAGTCTTTGGTAAACTCAGGAACAGCAGTGAATTTTACCTCAAATGCATGTGATGGATCAAGTGTTCTGACATGGAGCTTTTCAGGCTTAAACACTACAAGTGTACAATATAGTCCAACTTCCTCAGGTGTTTATTTTGCTTCGTGTAAGAAGGATTTATGCCAAGTGTATTCTAACAATATTACCATAAATGTATTACCCAATTGTACGAGCAATTTGGTTTTGGCTCCAACCGCCGATAACCTAAGTTCAAGAATAAATCCTTTGAATTTTAACAGCAGTAATACCATCCAAGCCACAAACATCATTTCTCCTACCAACAATGTGCAATACAATGCTGCCAATGCTATAATTCTAAGTCCGGGCTTTACTGTCGATTCTGGCGTGATTTTTTCCGCTAAAATCCAGAATTGTCCTAATTGACAGATACGTTTGTGACAATTTGTCATTAATATTTGACAAAAAAACCATTGGCATATTCATTGTGAAATAAGTATCGTAATTATTTTTAATTAAATACACTGACAGAAAATCATGGGAAAAATTATTGGGATAGATTTAGGTACTACCAACTCTTGTGTGGCCGTAATGGAGGGAAATGAACCGGTAGTAATAGCCAATAGTGAGGGAGCTAGAACCACTCCTTCTATTGTGGCGTTTTTAGATAACGGCGAGAAGAAGGTAGGTGCCCCAGCAAAAAGACAAGCAATTACCAATCCTAAAAACACTATCGCTTCGGTGAAGCGTTTTATGGGTAAAAAATATACAGAGGTAGGTTCGGAGTTGAGGACAATAGCTTACGATATAGAAAAAGGTGCTAATGACACTCCAAGAGTAAAAATTGGGGATCGTCAATATACTCCACAAGAAATTTCGGCTTTTATTCTTCAAAAAATGAAGGCGACAGCTGAAGATTATTTAGGACAAACTGTCACTGAAGCAGTTATTACTGTTCCTGCCTATTTCAACGATGCAGAACGTCAAGCTACCAAAGAAGCTGGTTTGATTGCTGGTTTGGATGTGAAAAGAATCATCAACGAGCCTACAGCGGCTGCATTGGCTTATGGTCTCGACAAACAAGGCAAAGACATGACAGTGGTAGTGTTTGACTTGGGTGGTGGTACTTTTGACGTTTCTATTCTTGACCTTGGCGATGGCGTTTTTGAAGTAAAATCAACTGACGGAGACACTCACCTAGGTGGTGATGACTTTGACCAAGTGATTATTGAATGGCTTGCAGCAGAATTCAAAGCAGATGAAGGTGTGGATTTGATGCACGATGCTATGGCTCTTCAAAGACTAAAAGAAGCTGCCGAAAGAGCAAAAGTAGAGCTTTCAAGTTCAACTCAAGCAGAAATTAACTTGCCGTACATCTTCCCTGTGGACGGTGTGCCTAAGCACTTGGTGAGGTCGCTTACAAGAGCTAAGTTTGAGCAATTGGCCGACAGTCTTTTCAAAAGAATGATGGAGCCTTGTAAGAGAGCTATGAAAAACTCTGGAATATCGAACAGCCAAATATCAGAAGTTATTTTGGTGGGTGGTTCTACACGTATTCCTAAAGTTCAAGAAGAAGTAGAGGCTTTCTTTGGCAAAAAACCTTCAAAAGGCGTAAATCCTGACGAAGCTGTGGCTATAGGTGCGGCTATCCAAGGTGGTGTATTGACAGGTGAAGTTAAAGATATATTGTTGTTAGACGTTATTCCACTTTCATTGGGTATCGAAACTATGGGTGGCGTATTCACTAAAATGATTGAGGCCAACACCACAATTCCTACCAACAAAGTGGAGGTTTTCTCTACGGCAGCTGACAACCAGCCTTCGGTAGAATTGCACGTGTTGCAAGGTGAAAGACCGTTGGCCAACCAAAACCGTACTTTGGGAAGATTCCACCTGGATGGTTTGCCACCAGCAATGAGAGGAGTTCCTCAAATCGAAGTGGCGTTTGACGTGGATGCTAACGGTATCTTGAACGTTACTGCCAAAGATAAAGGTACTGGTAAAGAGCAAAAAATCAGAATTGAAGCATCGAGCGGACTTTCAGATGCTGAAATCCAAAGAATGAGAGACGAGGCTAAAGCCAACGAAGAAGCTGATAAAAAAGAAAAAGAAACTATCGAGAAAGTGAATGCTGCTGACTCAATGATTTTCCAAACGGAAAAGCAGCTGAAAGAGTTTGGCGACAAGCTTTCAGAAGGCAACAAAACTGCTATCGAAGGAGCTTTGACGGAGCTTAGAGCTGCTCATGGAACTCGCGACTTGGCTGCAATTGATGCCTCTATGGAGAAAATAAACACGGCTTGGCAGGCAGCTAGCCAAGAAATTTATAATGCTCAACAAGCCGACGGTGGTGCACAAGGCCCAGCCGCTGGTGCTGAGGGAGGTTCTGCTCAAACTTCTGAAGAAAACGTTACGGATGTAAATTTTGAGGAAGTAAAGTAAGAGAATCAAGTTTCTGAAAAATACAGAAAAGTCTGGACTTTAATTAGTTCAGACTTTTTTTTACAACCTTTTTTTCGTGCTTCACGTATATGCTGTATAAATCTGCCTGAGGATTTTTTTTCATAAGGATTTAGGATTTATTTTAAGATGTATGGGTTTAGTCGAAAAAGCACCTTAGTTTTTAGGGTGCTTTTTTTAATTTCAGAAATTCAAAATAAAAAAAACACAAAGCCATTTGACTTTGTGTTTTCAAAAGAATTTAGAAATATTATTTAGTTTTTCAATTTTATCAAAGACAAAAATTCTTCTTTTTTCAAAGCATTATTAAAGGCACCTTCAAAAAATGAAGTCACTGTAGAACTGCTTTGGTCAGCGATTCCTCTTGAAGATACACAGAAATGATCTGCATCGACTACAACTGCAATATCATCCGTTTTAAGAGCCTCTTTTAGAGCATTTCCGATTTGAATGGTCATTCTTTCTTGTACTTGCGGCCTTCTGGCATAATGATTAACCAATCTGTGCAGTTTCGAAAGACCAATTACGTTTCCTGACGAAATATAACCAATATGAACTTTACCCACTATCGGCACAAAATGGTGTTCGCAGTTGGAGTAAAAACTAATATCACGTTCTACAAGTATCTCATCGTACTTATAATTGTTATCAAATAGCGTAATAGAAGGCATATTTTCAGGATTTAGACCAGAAAAAAGCTCTTTTACATACATTTTAGCTACTCTTTTAGGAGTTCCCATTAGGCTGTCATCGGTCAAATCTAAGCCTAATGTTTGCATGATTTCTTTAAAATGGCCAGCGATGACTTCTATTTTTTGGTCATCAGACATATCAAAGGCATCTTTTCTCAATGGCGTGGCAATGTTGGTCATGATATGATCATCGCCTATTTCTTGGTCATGGATAGCCTTAAGCTGGGTATTCAACATAGTTTCTTTCAGTTTCAAATAAAGTTATTTTTAAATCAAATTTTGTATCAATCTTCTGACGAAGAACATCATAAATCACTACAACTATATTTTCGGCTGTAGGGTTTAAGTTTTTAAAATATTCTACGTCTAAATTTAGATTTTTGTGGTCAAATTTATCAAGTATATTTTCCTTGATAATGTCACTAAGTATTTTCAAATCAAATACATATCCAGTTTTTGGGTCTGGATATCCTGTGAGCTTTACCAACAAATCATAATTGTGCCCATGGTAGTTGGGATTATTACATTTGCCGAAAATCTCTTGGTTTTTTTCATCGCTCCACTCGGGGTTAAATAACCTATGAGCGGCGTTGAAATGTTCTTTCCTAATTACTGATATTTTGTTCAAAATAAGGTTTTTTTAGTCTTGTACAAAGTCTGTGTACTACACAATCAAAAACGGACTGGCTGGTTTTGATATTTGTCTAACGAATGAAAGTTTAATATTGTTCAAATAAAAAAAAATATTACATTAGTAAAAAAAATTAATAATTATATGGATCGTAGAAATTTTCTGACAACTAGCCTAGCCACATCTGCCATTCCTTTTCTAAATGTCAATGCGGCTCAGAAGGATAAAAAAGTAAAACTAGCTTTTATCGGAGTGGGTCTAAGAGGAAGAAACCATGTTGAACAAGCCATTTATAGAGACGATGTAGAAATAACCGCTATTTGTGATATTGATCCAGATGCCATCAAACGTACCTTGGCCATTACACAGAAAGCCAATAGGAAAGACCCAGCGGTGTACGGAAAGAATGACAATGATTTTATAAATATGCTCAAACGCGATGACATTGACGGAGTGGTTATAGCCACCCCATGGGAATGGCACGTACCTATGAGTGTGGAGTCGATGAAGGCCGGAAAATATACAGCTGTGGAAGTCTCGGCCACTGTTACCTTGCAAGAATCTTGGGATTTGGTGGATACTTATGAAAAAACGGGGTCGCATTGTATGATTCTGGAAAACGTGTGCTACCGCAGAGATGTAATGTCGGTGTTGAACATGATACGCAAAGGAATGTTCGGTGAAATGCTTTATGCACATTGCGGATACCAACACGACCTCAGGGAAGTCAAATTTAACGATGGGAAAAACTTTTATGGTGGAGGTGTGGAGTTTGGAGAAAAAGCAATATCAGAAGCTAAATGGCGTACGCAACATTCTATCGATAGAAATGGGGACATTTATCCAACACATGGTCTTGGTCCGGTAGCTCACTGGCTGGATATTAATAGAGGTAATAAATTCAATTATCTGACTTCCACTGCTACCAAGGCCAGGGGTTTGCACAAACATATTGTGGACAAAGGCGGTGCTGATCATCCCAACTCCAAGGTCAAATTTAAGTTGGGCGATGTGGTGACTACCACAATTCAGTGTGAAAACGGAGAGAACATAGTCATCATACACGACTGTAACTCACCAAGACCTTACTCGTTGGGTTTTAGGGCTCAAGGTACGGAGGGCATCTGGATGGACGATAACAAATCTATCTACCTTCAGGGCAAAAGTCCGAAGGCCCATGCTTGGGAGCCGTTTAAGCCCTATCAGGAGGAACATGATCACCCAGTTTGGAAAACCCACGCTCAAACAGCCGAAAAGGCAGGCCATGGTGGAATAGATTTTTTTGTGCTGCGGGCTTTTATTGAGTCGGTAAAAAACAAGGTTGCTCCACCAATTGACGTTTATGACGCAGCGGCTTGGAGTGCCATTAGTCCATTGTCAGAACTTTCCATAGCTCGTGGAAGTTCGCCCGTTGAAATCCCGGATTTTACCCGAGGCAAATGGAAAACGAACAAAAGGATTTTCGGTTTAACTGAGAATTATTGATTTTGAATAAATTATTTTGATTGTTTTTAGGTTGTAGGAGAAATAACACTTTATCATTTGAACAACAAAATTGCAGTAATTACGGGTGGTACTTCTGGTATCGGAAAAGCGACAGTTGAAAAACTTGTTACTTTCGGAACTACAGTGATTCTTTTGGCTAGAGATACTCAAAAAGCTGAATCAGTTAAAAAAGAGATTTTGATAACTTTTCCGAATGGGAAGGTGGATGTCTTTGCTGGAGATTTAGAAGATCTGAATTCTGTAAAATCCGCTGCTGAGGAAATTAAAATGAGATATCCCCAAATAGATATCCTCATTAACAATGCAGGAGGTGTTTTTTCTAAGTTTGAAAAAACTATGGACGGTTTCGAGGTTGGTTTTCAAGTGAATCATTTGGCTCATTTTCTATTGACGCAAATTTTGCTTGACAATTTGCTAAAATCTGATGCTGCCCGTGTTATCAACTTATCGTCTGAAGCCCACAGAATTGGGAAGTTTAGTGTTGGAAATCTTAACGCCGAGAAAAAATTTAGTACTTGGAAACAATACGGAGCTACAAAATTGATGAACATCCTGTTTACGAAGGCTTTGGCTAACAAATATGGGGATAAAGGTTTACTGTCTTTTGCCATTCATCCAGGTGTGGTGAAGTCAGGTTTTGGAGCAAATAATGGTGGCTTTTTGAAATATTTCAATAAAATGCCTTTTTTGATAACACCCGAACAGGGGGCAGAAACAAGTGTTTATTTGGCCACTCAATCAAGCGAAAAACTGTCAAATGGCGGATATTATAAACGATGCCAGATTTCGTATTCATCGCTTGAAAGCCAAGACCTTGTGGCCCAAGAGCAACTTTGGGAAATTTCTATGAAAATGATAAAACCTTATTTATAAGCCTACTAATTGACCTTCTACAAAACTGGTGTCGGGTTTTGAGAGAAAAAGCTTTTGAATGCTAAAAACGGAATACGCTTGTAGTTTTCCGTTTTTTATTTTCATTTTAATTTCAGAGGCATTCTTAAAAAGATAGTTGGAAGTGCTAATTTCTACCGAAATTTCTTTAGAATCTTTTTCTTTCAATTTTTCAATGGTCATCTTTTTGACAGGTAAAGATTCCGATTTTTTGAGTTTATAACTGATAATTCCCTTATTTTCAAATATTTCATAGCTATTCACAAAAGCACTTTTATTTAAATCAGCTTCAACAAAAAGGCTCAATTCCTTTGTCCATTCAATATCTTTAGTAGTTTTGGTTTCTTTTTGCTTACCGATTTGCCAAGTCTTAAGTACCTCTGGTTTTTGGTTTTCTAGGCTGAGAATTAGAGACTCAGAGAATTCTTTTAAATCAAAGTATTTCTTGTTTAAAAGTTCTTTTTCTTGATTACAAGATAGTAACAGTAAGGGTATTAAAAGGATTATCTTTGGCATTTATTAATGGTGAATGTCTTCAATTCTGAATAGGTGAAAAGGCAAAATGTTAGGATCTAGGGAAACAAAATTGTTGGCACCTTGCCAAGTGTATTTCGCACCTGTAATGAGGTCATGAACCAAATAATACTCTGTTTCGTGTTTGTCTAGTTTGTGCAATGGAAGGTTTAAAATACCCGATTGCGTATGGTAACCTTCGAGATTTACGACCAAAAGCAGCCTGTTTCCGTTTTCATGGGTTTTTATATAGGCCAACATATTATCGTTAGAAATCTCACAAAATTCTATGTTATTGGTGTGTTGTAGGGCCGAATTTTGTTTTCTTATACGGTTTACCTCCGTATAAATGTGGGTTATTTTGTTTCGCTTTTCCCAATCCCAATATTTTATCTCATACTTTTCTGAGTTTTTATATTCTTCTTTTGGGGTGTTGGCGTCATGATACAAATACTCATAACCTGGCCCGAAAACGCCATAATTACTTGATAATGTCGCAGCCATAAAGTATTTTATCAAAAACAATGGCTCATGCCCAGTTTGTAAAATATATGGATTGATATCGTGTGTATTTGGCCAGAAATTTGGTCGGAAATAGTCTTTCATGTCAGATTTGGTCAACTCAGTCATATATTCTATCAGTTCGGCTTTCGAATTTCGCCACGTATAGTACGTGTATGACTGCGTAAAACCAACTTTTGCTAGCTGTTGCATTACTTTTGGTTTCGTAAATGCCTCTGACAAGAAAATCATTTCGGGGTAAACCTCACGAGTTTCGGCAATTACCCACTCCCAAAAACCGAAAGATTTCGTGTGTGGATTGTCCACTCTTATAATTTTTACCCCCCATTCTGCCCAAGTAAATATTACACTTTTTAACGATATCCAAAGGTTTTGCCAGTCATCACTTTCAAAATTTATAGGGTAAATATCTTGGTATTTCTTAGGTGGATTTTCAGCATATTTTATTGTTCCGTCTGGTAGAATTTTGAACCAGTCGGGGTGCTCAGCCACCCACGGATGGTCGGGCGAACATTGAATGGCCAAGTCCATGGCCAGTTCCATATCATATTTTTTGCATTCTTCTACCAGATGTTTGAACTCCTCTAAAGTGCCTAATTCTGAGTGTATTGCAGTATGTCCTCCTTCTGAGGAACCGATTCCATAAGGTACGCCAGGTTCTCCGGGCAAGCATTCGGTCGAATTATTTTTGCCTTTTCTGAAAGTAGTACCAATTGGATGCACAGGTGGTAAATACAGCACGTCAAAACCCAATTCTTGAATACGTGGCAAAAGTTTTTCTACGTCTTTAAATGTCCCATGTTCGCCCTCTGCTCTTGCAGCCGAGCGTGGAAATATAGAGTACCATGCTGAAAACTCCGCTTCTTTTCGGTCAGCAAAGACTTTTCTTTCCTCTGACCAGCACACGTTTTCTTTGATGGGGTATTTTTCTATCCATTGGTGAATTTGCTCGCTTCTACAAATCCAAATGGCTTCTTCATATTGAGAGGACGATTTAAAAGCCGAAATTGCTTTTTTAATCGCTTCTTTATCAGTGCCTTTGGCTACTTTTAATATAGTATTCAAAAACTCGAGACCAACCAATAATTCCACTTCGAGGATAAGTCCAGCTTTTATTTTTTCGTCAACTTCGTGCTGCCAAGTAGCAAAATGATCTACCCAAGCTTCTATTTTGAAACTGTAAAATCCTATTTTTTCTACCAAAAACTCACCTCCAAATCTATCATTTCCCTGGCCAAACATTTGGCTCTCATTCCAGTTTTTGTCGGTTTGATGTTTGGTCCAAAGTCTCTGTCCAAGATAATCATGTCCATCTATCAATATATCTGCTGAAACGTTCACTTTATGCCCGATCACAGTCTTGGTTGGGTATTTGCCGGCGTTTAATTCGGGTTTAATGTTTTCAATAACTGCTCGGGTTTTGCCATCAATTGGAAGCATTATTTTATTTTTTGTCATAGGTGTATTATTTTGTCGCTCAAAAATATTACTTATGTTTCAAATTGGCCTTTATTTTAATTAATATTTTGCATTTTTGTCATATTAATGCGTGCAAGATTCACGTTAGATCCTTTAAAATTACATAAATCTAATATTTCAATGAGATACCTATTTGTATTGTTTTTGTTAGTCAATACTTCTCTGAAGGCCCAATCGCTCAAAGGGGCATGGCAAAATACCGACAAGGAAACTACTACCACTATCATAGCCACAGATACTTATCTGACCGTCAATGTGTACGATTTAGGTGGTAAAAAGTTCATAGAATCATGGGGTGGAGAATATACCATAGGGGCTACCAATGAGGCTTTTATGGAGATTGAGTTTCATTCTCAGAATCCTGCTGTTGTGAATTCTTCACAATCGTATAATATAAGTCTCAAGAAAAAAACTCTGGAATTTAATGACAAGAAATTTCAAAAACTTGATTTTGCAAAGGAAAATGCCCTTTCTGGACTTTGGAGAATAGCTGCAAGAGCCAATGAAAAAGGTGAAATGACAGAAATGAAACCTGGCCCAAGAAAAACCTTGAAGATTATGTCTGGTGGCTACTTTCAGTGGTTTGCCATAAATACACAAACGCGTGAATTCTCAGGAACGGGTGGGGGGAGATATACGCTAGTAAATGAAAAATATACCGAAAAAATTGAGTTCTTTTCAAGGGATAACAACAGAGTAGGGGCGGAGTTAAGTTTTGAGGCTGCTGTAAACGGTAAAGAATGGACACATTCTGGCAAAAGCTCAAAGGGAGATCTCATCAAAGAAATCTGGACTATGCAAGATTAATTCCTTACATAAACCCCCTTTTCTGTGCTTTTGTATTTGGCTCCTAGTTCAGGTATGTTTTCGAAAATTGCGGGGATCACATTTTCACCGTCAATTATAACATCTGGCATGTCTTTTCTAAAATTATTGTAAATATTAGAAAGGCTCATATAATTATTTGGATTTTTAAAATCGGCTTGGGCAAGGCTCCAGCTTAGATATCCAGTGGCCATGCTATTGGTCATGTAGGCATCTATATGCTGTCCTGTTACGAAGATTCGCTTCCCTTGATATTGGGGAGCTAGGTCGGGTTCTTCTACTTTAAAATTCGAGAGGGCATTGAGTTGGTATCCCATTACAGACTTTGCTCCTGTTACGGATACAAACAAAATCGTTACAAAAAACAGCATAAAAAGAACTTCAGGAATTAGCATTTTTTTGGCATGAATAAAAAAGCCTGCACAAAAAAATGACAATGGAACAATCATATAAATTAGATTCGAGGGTACATATTGACCTGAGATAAGAAAAGCCGCCAATGAGAAAAACGAACTAATGATAATCAACTGATGAGACCTATTTTGGAAACTGTTGTATCTGTGACCTCTCAAAACCCTGATTATTCCGAAAAGCCCTACAGTCATAGGTAAAACCAATGCTATAAGAATATCTCTGAAACTTAAAAGTGATATATCGAAAGTGGAGTTGAGATTAAATAGCCAAATATTGGTAAAGTAATCCGCTTGGTCATTAAAATAAAAATACAAATACATAAAAAATATAGGCATGAGATATGCCAAAATGACCATAAACGTTTGTCTCAAGTTAATACCTGTATAGAGAAATAATACTAAAACTGCCCAAACGATAAGGATAAAACTGGGCAAGTGAAAAAGTGTTGCTATACCTAAAAATAACCCACTCTCAAAAACATCATCACCTACGCCTTCTCTTTTTTCAATTTGCCTTAAAGTGGAATTTAAAGACATCAGAACAAATGTGTTTGCCATTAAGGCAGGAGAAAGTTTCATGAAATCAAAAGAGGCGTTCATTAATGTAAGAAATATCAGCCCTGGGATATAATTTTTCTCATTGAATAGGTTTCTTCTATTTGCTATGAAAACAAAATATAAAGTTTGAAAGAAGATTACAATCGTTGCAATGGTTTCGTAAACGAATTGGTTTTTTCCTGCCCAAAGGTCTACCATTTGGTAAATGAAGCTAGAAAGCGGTCCAACTTGTGTTAAAACTTCGCTGTAGAGTTTAAGTCCTTCATTAAGCTTTTCTCCAACAAGCATCCACTCCAACTCATAGGTAAGTAAGGGCAATTTGCTGCCTATATAAATCATTTTTATACCCAAAAGCAATGCTAGAAGGGTAATAACCTGAAAGATGGAGTTAATTCTGAAAAACGTTAGCAAAGCCTTGTATTTTTAAATAATAAGGTGCAAAAATATCATTTCGTTTACGGATAAACCAAAAATAAGCCTGATATTTGTAAAATAATTCTGGTGGAGAATAGGTTTAGAATAAATGCTGAATCGTTTTTGGCATCTAACATCCAGATTTTTAAATTGAGAAATGGAAAGTAAAAGACAAAAGCAGGTAGGTAGGTTGATTCAAAAAGATTTAGGCGAGATTTTCCAAAGAGACTTTAAGTCGCTTTTTGCAGGAAATTTCGTTACGATCACAGATGTTAAACTTTCTCCTGATCTCAGTGTTGGCCGTGTTTATTTGAGTTTTTTGAAAACTGATAATCGCGAAGAAATACTGCAAAACATAAAAGAAAGCACAAAAAAAATAAGAGGTCTGTTTGGTCAAAAAGCTAAAAATCAACTTAGGATAATTCCAAATTTTAGTTTTTTTATAGATGATACAGCTGAGTATGCTCAGAAAATAGAAGAATTGTTTGCCAATATCCACATTCCACCTGCTGAAGAAGACGAAACCTCAGAATAAGAATGAATCTGCCTTTTTTTGTTGCCAAGAAGTATTTTCTTTCAAAAAAAAAGAGAAGTTTTATAAACTTTATTTCTATCATTTCCATGCTGGGTATTGCACTTGGCCTTACCTCGCTCATTATCATTCTTTCGGTTTTTAATGGCCTTGAAGATCTCAATAGGCAAATTTTTAAGGCATTTGATCCGGATCTAAAGGTCACATCAACACTCAAGAAAGGTTTTTACCCTACGAAGGGGCTTATTAAAAAAATCAATAATGTGGACGGTGTGGCATATACTATGGAGGTGTATCAAGACAAGGCTTTGGCCAGGAGTAAAGATGCCCAAATGATAGTAGTGCTGAAGGGTGTAGATAGCACGTTTACAAAAAATGTAGAAATGAAGAAGTCTCTGATTGAAGGTAAAATGTCTATTTATAACGGAGAAAGACCTGTGGCCTATATTGGTGGTGGTGTTTACTCCGTTCTGGACTTGAGCGTCGAAGATTATCTCAGTCCTTTGGGTATTCTATATCCTAGAAATCAAAAACTTAATGTGTTGAATCCCGAAGAAAATATTAACCAAGTAAATGTTGAAGTGTCTGGCGTATTTGCTTTGGAGCAGCAATATGATAATTATGTTTATTTGCCTCTTGCAACTGTAGAGCAATTGATAGATGCTCCCGGAAAACGGACGAGTTTGGAAATTACTATAATGCCAGGTTATGAGGTAGCATCAATAAAAAATAAAATTGCGAAGATTTTAGGAGCAAATCTACAAATAAAAGATCGTGATGAGCAAAATGATTCCTTGCTAAAAGCTATCAAAATAGAGAAATTATTCATATTTGTGGCTTTGTTTTTTATAATCGGAATAGCCTCTTTTAATATTTTTTATGCATTGAGTATGCTCGTAATTGACAAAAAAGATGATATTCAGACACTGTCATCCATTGGGGCTGGTCAAAGCTTAGTGAAGACCATCTTTTTAGCAGAAGGTTTTCTGATTTCTTTCATAGGTGTTTGCCTAGGTTTAGTGCTGGGACTAGGAATATGCTTCATTCAAATGCATTTTGGAGTTATTTCATTAGGAATGCAATATGCTACAGTAGATGCCTATCCAGTAAAAATTATACTTTCTGACATTGTTTTTTCTGTGCTTGGAATATTTCTGATAACATTTCTAGCGTCGTTGCTTCCTGCAACAAAAGCACAGAAATTTATGTTAAACCAAAAAAGCTAATACTTGATGAATTGCCGTTCTATATTTACTGTCATGGTGTTTTTGATATCTTTTGTGTCTCAAGCACAAGATTTTAAAACTAATGTGATAAACAAGAAATGGATTTTAGTTACTGAAAAGGCAGAGAAGTCAGAATCTATAAGATTTATACCATATGCCAAAGATAAAGTTACACTCAATACCATGATTTGGGTTTTTAGAACAAATGGGCGGATAGAATATGACTACCAATCTAGTGAAGATGTGGAAGCTTGCTTGGGCGTAGATTTTTTAGACTTAGACGTTGACGCCTGCACTTGGAGATTTAATTCTGCTAGTCAATCTATTTTGTTAACGTTAAAAGGCGGATATGCAAGTATTGATGATTTTGTTTTAAAAAATGAATATGATTTTCGGTCAATAGAAGTTGAAAATAGTGAAGTGGGTTTTGAATTGGTTTTGAAAAAAAAGGTTTTCTATCGCAACCTTAATTAATATTTTTTATGAAAATGAGTGTTTTGATTATACTGTTATTGGTCAGCAATTTGGTTTTGGCTCAAATTCAGCAAACACAAGATTTAAAATTTGACTTAATACACACAGAGCTAAAGATAAAACCAATTTGGATCAATCAGACACTTGAAGGAACTGCTGTATTGACACTCAAGCCTTATTTTTATGAACAAGAAACCTTGGTGCTCAATGGCAGAGGATTTTTAATAAATAGTGTTCAGATAGGTCAAAAAAATGTAAAATTTAATTATGATAGCGAACAAATAGTTATCTCTCTTCCTCAAAAATATACAAGGAAAGACACTTTGGTGGTGATTATAAAATATGTGGCTCAGCCAGAAAAGATAATTTCTCAAGGCAGTGATGCCATAGTAAGTGATAAAGGTCTTTATTTTATAAATCCACTGAATACTTTAAATGGCTTGCCAAGGCAGCTTTGGACACAAGGAGAGACACAAGCCAATAGTGGTTGGTTTCCAACTATAGACACCCCAAATCAAAATCACTCACAAGATATTTATCTCACTGTAGAGGAAAGCTTTACAACTTTATCAAATGGCCTTTTGGTTGGTACTCAACCGCATGATGATGGCACAAAAACTGACCATTGGCAGATGAAAACACCACATGCTGTTTACCTCACAATGATAGCTGCAGGTAATTTTAAGAAGGTGGTAGATAGTACTTTTAAGCGTTTTGAAGTGAGTTACTATGTTGAGCCAGAGTTTGAAAAAAATGCATTGGATATCTTTGGAAGAACGCCTGAAATGATTTCATTTTTTGAGAAAATACTCGGTGTGGACTATCAATGGTCAAAATATGCTCAAATACCTGTACGAAAGTATGTATCTGGTGCTATGGAAAATACTACTGCCACTGTACATTCTAAAACTGTACTAAAAACTGGAAATCAACTGGTAGATGGAAATGATGATGGAGTTATAGCTCATGAACTTTTTCACCATTGGTTTGGAGATTATGTAACTTGTGAATCATGGTCACATTTGCCTCTAAATGAGTCATTTGCAAATTATTCGGAGTTTCTTTGGGCAAGTCAAAAATATGGTAAAGATGAAGGCGACTTGGTTTATATCAACGCCCTTCAGGATTATCTTTACGAAGCCACTCAGAAACAAGTACCCTTGATTAGGTTTGATTATGCAAGCAGAGAGGATATGTTTGATGCCCATTCTTATCAAAAAGGAGGGAGGGTTTTGCATCAATTGAGAATGGAAGTCGGTGATGAGGCTTTCTTTGCAGCTTTAAATCATTATTTAAAAAGTCATGCTTTTCAAACAGCTGAAATAGAAGACCTTCGTATTTCTTTTGAAAAAACAACGGGCAGAGATCTAAAATGGTTTTTTGACCAATGGTTTAAACTTCCTGGTCATCCGAGGCTCAAAGTACTTCAAAAAGTAGAAAACAAAAAACTGCATTTGTCAGTAAGTCAGGTTGTTGATTCTGTAAATCAGATGATTTATAAGCTAAGATTGCCTTTAAAGATATTTACAAGCAAGACTATTTCGGAAAAGATAATCGAGATAGAGAAACAAGAGCAAGATTTTATTTTTGATTTGGAAGGGGACTTAAAAAACGTTTTGTTAAATCCTGATGGATATTTTTTAGGAGCTGTAGATCATGTTAAAACTACTGAAGAATTGGTGTTTCAGTTTCAAAATTCGTCTTCAGTTTATGGCAGATTATTCGCATTAGAGGCACTCACTTTCAAGCCTGAAGATGGAGTAGGGGAGAACCCTCTACAGAATAAAGCTATTAGGGACTTGACAGTGGATGCACTTAAGGATACTTTTTGGAAAATTAGACAAACGGCTGTACAAAAGCTATTTGATTATGATGGAGAAGACTTTCTTAAAGTAGAAAAAGCTTTGCAGAATTTGATTAAAAATGAAATAAAATCAAATGTGAAGGCAGATGCCATATTGGCTATGAAAAACTTCCTAAATCCTCAAAATGATTTATTATTTAGGGCTGCATTGAACGATTCTTCCAATCTTGTAAAATCAGCAGCTCTGGAAGCATTGTTTACAAATAAAGTTGCAGATGCTTCAGAATTGGCAGAAAAATTCTCGGGCAGTTATGATAATTCTATATTCGCCTCTGTGGCAAACTATTTTTCGGAGAATCCTCAGTCACAACACTATGATTGGTTTATGTCGCGATTAAGCAGAATGGAAGGCGTTGAAGTTTATCAATACTTAGCAATATTTGGCTCATATTTGGCTCGGTCGGATAAAGATTTAATTGTGGAATCTATTCCTTATCTTACCGATTTAGCCTCTAACGAGCCTGAGTGGTTTGTTAGAATAAGTGCGGCTCAGATTCTAGACATGCTCAGCGATGAAAACAAAGAAGCCGAAAAAGCTCTGAAGCAAGTAATATTGAAGGAAAAAGACGAAAGGTTGATTAATTATTACGAGCAATTCAAAAAATAGATGTGGAGCGATTATCTCAATTTTTTATCTAAACTTACTTTTAAGAGAGCTTATAATGCACTTGGACTGGTATTTGGGTATATTTTATCCAAATTAACCAAAACGCCAGTTAATGGTTTTTTGCCTGTTGCATTGGCTATTGAGCCCACCACATCTTGTAACTTGCGATGCCCGGAATGTCCGAGTGGACTGAGGTCTTTTACGCGGCCAACAGGTATGTTGGAAACAACTCTTTTCGAGAATGTTATTTCTGAACTCAAGGATACTTTGTTGTATTTGACTTTTTATTTTCAAGGAGAGCCTTTTTTGCACAAAGATTTTTTAGAAATGGTCAAGTTTGCTTCTGAGAAAGGTATCTACACATCTACCTCAACAAATGCTCATTATCTAAATTATGAAAATGCAATTGCCACCATAAAGTCGGGCTTAGACAGAATTATAATTTCATTAGATGGAACCACACAAGATACCTATCAACAGTATAGAATAGGTGGCTCGTTAGATAAAGTAATAGAAGGTACTAAAAACCTAATTGAGGCTAAACATAATCTCAATTCTTCCACTCCGCACATCATATTTCAATTTTTGGTAGTAAAGCCTAATGAACATCAAATCGGGGAAGCTAGAGAACTTAGCAAATCTCTTGGCGTGGATGAAATTAGATTTAAAACGGCCCAAATTTATGACTATGAAAACGGTTCCGATCTTATCCCTAAATCGGATAAGTACACCCGTTATAGAAAAAATGTCAAAGGTAAATATGAGATTAAGAATAAACTTCTCAACCACTGTTGGAAAATGTGGCATTCGGCAGTAATAACCTGGGATGGTTTAGTGGTGCCCTGCTGTTTTGACAAAGATGCAGAATATCGTATGGGTAATGTTTCTAAACAAACTTTTAAGGAGGTTTGGATGTCGGAAAAATATTTAAACTTCAGGAAACAACTTATAGGTTCTAGAAAAAACATAGAAATGTGTAAAAACTGTACAGAAGGGACAAATATTTGGGGTTAATCACATACACAACGAAAGTTTTTTCCGTATTATAGGTATTGGTTCGACTTTTGTGGGCTATTATTTTCAAGATATTTATGCCATTGAGAGAAATAATTTTTGCGTTTTTGATTTTGAGTAACCTGTTTTGTCATGCTCAGGAGTCTAGAGATGGATATTTGATTGAATGTGAAGCTTCTGAAAGCAACGAAGATGTCGCTTTTTTAGGTCCAATTTTAAAAAACTCAAGACCTCAGGCCAATACTGCAACTATAAATGTCACCTATTCTAATTTCCCAAGTGACGCTAAGGATGCATTTCAAGCCGCTGTAGATGTTTGGCAAAGTTTACTGATTTCTAAGGTTCCGATTAAAATTACAGCTACCTGGGATGCCATCAGTAGTAATACATTAGCTACCTCTGGGGCAAAAAAAGTATATAAAAATTTTGCAAACTCACCTATTAGAGATGTTTGGTATCCTTCGGCTTTAGCTGAGTCAATAGCTGGGGTAAATTTAAATGGCACTGAAGCAGATATAGCTATCACTGTTAATAAAAATATTAGTTGGTCTTTTGATACAGATGGAACCCGGCAAGCCTTTAAGTATGATTTAATGACTGTGATTTTGCATGAAATAGCCCATGGATTAGGTTTTACAACTTCTATGAAACTGGCGGGCACAAACGAAACCCAAGCTCAATGGGGTATAGAAGGGTTGCCATTGATATATGATATATTTTCGCAAAGGTCTAGTGGTCAAGTACTAACCAATACTGCAATTATTGGTAATCCATCCACTCAATTAAAAGCAGCAATAACAAGTGCAGATGTCTTTTTCAAGATTTCTTCTGGACCTTTGTCAAAAGATTATCCAAAAATGTACGCTCCTACCACTTATCGAAGTGGAGGTACACTTTCGCATTTAGATGAGTCCAAATATCCGAAAGGCACTGAAAATTCTTTGATGTCGCCGCAAATTGGTGCTGCCGAAATCAATCATTACCCAGGTCAGGTTATATTGGGTATATTGAATCAAATTGGCTGGGGAGTTTTAAAATATGATGGATTTGTGATTACGGCCACAGAGCCTCAGGATAATTCACAACAAATGTTTATTTACCCCAATCCTTCTCCAGACGTTTTGAACGTAATTGTTCCCGAAAAATACCACGATAAAACTATTGTGGTTGAAATATTTGACATGAGAGGCGTATTGATGCATGAAGAAATTATCGAAAGTCAAACAAATGCAAAAATAAACATACAGAAATTACCTTTCGGGAAGTATATTTTGCGAATTGCTCAGAATGAATCTATTCAGTTTATCAAGAACTAAATTATTCTATTTTATATGGAATGTAAGGCGTAATGTCTGCACCAAATTTGTGAAGTTCTCTCACTATGGTCGAGCTAATGGGTGCCAATTCTGGTGCAGTGATTAAAAATACTGTTTCTAAGTCTTTGGCTAGCTGGCGGTTGACCTGCGAAATCGTGTTTTCGTATTCAAAATCAGTCGTGTTTCTTAATCCTCTAAGAATAAACTGAGCTCCGTATTTTTTTGCTACTGAGGCAGTTAGGTCGTCATAGTTTACAATAGAAATTCTAGGGTCGTCTTTGAAAGCTCCACGGATTTCTCTCTCTATAACATCAATCTCGAAGTATCTTTTTTTGTTGGTATTGGTTCCGATTCCAATAATAATTTCATCAAAAAGACGTAGTCCTCTTTCAACAATATCGGCGTGACCTTTCGTGAAAGGGTCAAACGAACCCGGAAAGAAGGCCACTTTTTTCATTTTTTTTATCATTTTTGTCTCTTGTGAAAAAGCTGTTACACAAAGTTACACAAAGGGGACACAAAGTTTCATAAAAGGGAGGCTATTTTGATAATTCTGTCGCCAGAACCATTCTTATTTTGATTCTTGCACCAATGGCCATTACATCCACCAAGTCTTGAATCGTAAGATTTTGCTCGGCTCTAAGTATAACAGTTGGCTCTTCCATTCCCGTGGTGGCTTCTACAAGCGAGGCTTCCAGTTGAGGAAATGGAATCGGCTTTTTATCAATAAAATATTGCTTGTCTTCCGTAATTGATAATGTAATCGGCTGTTTACTAACATCGTGTGTCGATTTGTCAGACTTTGGTAACATCAATTTTATGACGTTCGGACTGCCAAGCGTAGACACAATCAAGAAAAACAAAAGCAAGAAAAACATGATATCGTTCAGTGACGAAGTCTGAACTTCGGCCTCGAAACGTCTTTGTCTTTTAAATTTCATTAGCGAATTGGCTCGTTTAATGTATCAAAAAAGTCCATAACAGTCGCTTGCAGATTGATGCTGAATTTGTCAATCATCATGTTGATACCGTGGTAAAACGAGTAAGCCAGTAAACCCACAACTAGACCAGAGAAACTCGAAATCATTTTCTCATAAAGACCATTTGAAATCGTTTCTATAGAGAAATTTCCGGTTACAGATATCTCATAAAATATACGAATGATACCCGAAATAGTACCCACAAAGCCCAATGTTGGAGCCACACCAGCTATCAAACCTAGATAACCCATGTTTTTCTCCATTTTAGAAATCTCTAAATTAGACTGTATTTCCATCGCACTTTCGATATCTTTTACTGGTTTTCCAACTCTGGCAATTCCTTTTTCTAGAATTCTTGAGATGGGTTTGTTTGTACCTTTGCAAAGTGTCGATGCAGTACGGATATCTCCTCTTAAAATATTGTCTTTCAGGGATCTAAGAAATCCCATGTCTATTTTTGAAGCATCTTTGATAAACAAATATCTTTCGGCTGCCAAAAACAAAGTGACCAAAAGTAAGGCCATGATGGGGTAAATAACGATACCACCTTTGAACAACAACGAGAGATAATTGATACTTTGAACTCCTGCGGCAGCGGCGGTTGAGTCTGTGGCGGCAGGTACTTGAAGAATGAGGTCTAAAAGCATATTTTGATGGGTCTAATTTATTTTTTGCGTTATTAACTGAAAAGCGACTTAAATATTTTGCAAAATAAGGTTTTTTTGGCCAAAATCAGAAAAACTGGACCAAACTATCAAATTTTCTTAAAATATTTTACTAATCGGCTTGCTCACAAAGTGCCTTTTGTACTAGGCATAGCATCCAAATCTTTGATATTTCTTTGCACCGCCATCTTTATGGCTTTTGCCCAAGCTTTAAAAATCGATTCGATTTTGTGATGCTCATTATCTCCTTCACATTTGATGTTCAGGTTGCATTTTGAGGTATCAGAGAAGCTTTTGAAGAAATGCATGAACATTTCGGTGGGCATTTCGCCTATTTTTTCTCTTTTGAAACTCGCATCCCACACCAACCACGGCCTGCCTGAAAAATCTATGGCTACTTGCGAAAGACACTCGTCCATTGGCAAAAGGAATCCGTAGCGGTTGATGCCTCTTTTGTCTCCCAAAGCCACCAAATAAGCTTCTCCAAGAGCTAGAGCGGTGTCTTCTATGGTATGGTGCTCGTCAATGTGTAAATCTCCTTTTACAGTGATGGTAAGGTCTGCACCTGAATGTTTGGCCAGTTGGTCCAGCATGTGGTCAAAAAAGCCCAATCCAGTTTCGATGTGTGATTTTCCTTTGCCGTCCAGATTCAATTTTACATAAATATCGGTCTCTTTGGTGGTTCTTTTTACTTCGGCTATTCTTTCGGGAAGTTTTAAGAATTCATATATTTTGTCCCAATCTTTGGTGACCAAAGCTGTAGCATTTTTTTGTTCTTCGGTAGCAGTTTCGGGCAAAGTTTCGCCAATAAAGATTCCTTTTCCACCCAAATTTACGGCCAATTGCATGTCGGTAAGTCTGTCTCCCAAAACATAAGAATTGGCCAAATCGTACTCGCCTTCAAAGTATTTGGTCAAAAGACCCGTTCTTGGTTTTCTGGTTGGGGCGTTTTCGTGTTGAAAAGTTCTATCTATAAAAACCTCGTCGAACAGGATGTTTTCACCTTCCAAAAGATTCATCATTTTTTGATGTGCCGGCCAGAACGTTTCCTCTGGAAAAGAGTCCGTTCCGAGGCCGTCTTGGTTGGTGACCATGGCGAGTTCGTAATCTGTTTCTTCGGATATTTTTCTAAGATTGGAAATTGATTTTGGCAAAAACTCAAGTTTTTCGAGAGAATCTATTTGAAAATCTATTGGGGGTTCTACGATTATGGTGCCGTCGCGGTCTATAAAAAGGACTTTCTTCATCTGTTATATTTTTTGCAAAAATAGGCCTAGAATTATTCTTTTTAAAATTATCTTTGGTAAAGTTTGGAAGTTACAAGTGCTAACTGACATATACTTCGCGTGCCTTGCCAGGCGGGCATTCTTTTTTTTTGAAAAAAAAGAATGGCAGCGGCCAACCGTCAAAAAAAACACTTCCTGTACCGCGGCGGCGGACCGTAAAATCCTCTGCGAAATTTTGGAATGGAGCTAGAAAATGTAAACAAGCTTTTTTGTTTCCAAAATTTCACAACGGACTGTACAGGAAATATTAGGAACATTATTGTTTATTTTATGAATATTGTCAATAGTTTTACCTTATTTTAATAATAAAAATGGTATTTCGTATTTGTTTGTTAACCTTATATTTAACTCAATTCAACCAAAAAAAATGAAAAAACTACTTCTGCTTTTGTTTGTTGCATTTAATTCCTTTTCTCAAACCAAATCACTCAAAATCAGTACTCCGCTTAAAGATTCCGCTCCTGAAAGTGCTGGAATGTCTTCTGAAAGAATTAAGCGGATTGAGGATATGTTGGCCGAAGCTATAAGAAATGAAAATATACCAGGAGCCACGGCTTTAATTGTCAAAGATGGCAAAATTGTTTATCAAAAAGCTTTTGGATATGCCGATGTGCCGAATAAAGTGGTCATGAAAAATGACCATATTTTTAGAATAGCTTCGATGTCGAAAGCCATTACTTCCACGGCTATCATGATGCTTTGGGAGCAAGGGAAGTTTACCTTAGACGATCCGATTTCGAGATATATTCCTGAATTTAAAAATCCTGTAGTTTTGGATAGATTCAAAATGGCAGACTCTACCTACACCACCAAACCTGCTGATAAAGAGATAACTATCCGTCATTTGTTAACACACACATCAGGCCTTGGCTATGGTGTAATTGACGGCGATGAAAAAATGAAGGCCATTTACAAAAAGGCTGGCATTGTGGACCTTTTCACCACCAATCCAGTGAAAATTGGTGATAATATTAAGAAATTAGCCAAACTTCCGCTTCATGCTAATCCAGGTGAAAAGTTTATTTACAGTGAGGGATTAGATGTTTTGGGATATTTGATTGAAGTGGTTTCTGGCCAGACTTTCGATGAGTTCTTGCAAAAGAATTTGTTTGAGCCTATGGGCATGAGCGATACGTATTTCTATTTGCCATCTGCTAAAGCCGACAGATTGGTGAAAGTACACACCAAAAAAGACAACAAATGGGTGCATTTTACGGATACTTTTTATGATGTAGATTACCCTGCCAAAGGTGCCAAAACCTTCTACAGTGGAGGTGCAGGACTTTCTTCTACAGCGAAAGATTACGCTACGTTTTTGCAAATGTATGTTAATGGAGGCGAGTACAACGGTAAGCGATTTTTGAGCAAGACCACTATAAAAGCCATCATGTCTGATCAGTTGGGCGATATTTGGGGTGGTGACAAAAGTGCCACAGGCCACGGTTTGGCCTTCGGATTGGTAAAAGCCAAAGGTGAAGGCAAGGGTGGAAGCGGCTCAGAAGGCACCTTCGATTGGGGTGGATATTTCAACACTGCCTACTTTGCCGACCCAAACTCAAAAATCATAGGCGTTCTGATGAAACAAACCCAAAGAATAGGGGAGGACCGAACATCCACGCTTTTCAGACAAATGGTTTTTGCGGCAGTGGATGAGTGAGTTGAAAGATGCTGTACTTAGTCTTCAGACTAAGCACAGCTGTGGTCTTTCAATTTGTATTGGTTGGCTTTAATGTCTTTTTTCCTGTATAGCATTTTTGTGAAAATAAACCAGTCTGGATTTATCTTTTCATTAGGTATTCTCTGTGTTTTTGTTTCAGATTTGTACTATATATTGCCTCCAGAGGTTAGGCTATATGACCTCACTTATATTTTTATCCGAATAATAAATACCTTTGGCGAGTTTTTGATAGTGAAATATATTTTAGAGCATTATACTGTTGCAAGAAAGTCATTTGATTGTTGAAACTATAGCCTAGCTCGCTGAAGTCTATTGAACACCATTGCTGCCTAGTCTTCAGACTAAGGATAAGGTGATTATTCAAATTTAGCCGTTAAATAAAATTCGATCGTTTAATTTCTTGTTACTTAAAGGTTCTTTCAATTTTACTGCTTATAAATGGGTACTGCTTGATTGTACCAACTATTTAATCCTCTTAAATCATGAAAATTATTTTACATTCAATTCTTTACGTGTTAATTTCTTATTTGAGTTTCTCGCAAAATCGGTCTGAGGTTCGAAATTCAGATATAGATAATCCTGGTGAGAGGTTTAGCTTTGAAATGATGAAAACTATGGACCCGCTAACAGGAAAAATTCCTTACAATGAGCTTGAAAAAGCAAGAGGTTTAATGGATAATTATTTCTCGGTAATGGCTCAGATTCCTGGAATAGAATGGAAGGAGAGAGGGCCAAGTAATATTGGCGGTAGAACAAGAGCTCTACTTTTTGATCCCAATGACGCTACCAAAAAGAAAGTTTGGGCTGGAGGTGTGGCAGGAGGTCTATGGTTTAATAATGACATTACACTTTCTGGTACTTCGTGGCAAAAGGTATCTGATTTCTGGGATAATTTGGCTATTTCTTGCATCGCTTATGACCCATCTAATACCCAGGTTTTTTATGTCGGCACAGGGGAAGGGTATTTTAATGGTGATGCTGTGCAAGGTGGAGGTATTTGGAAAACAACAGATGGCGGAATTACTTGGAAAAGGCTAAGCAGTACTTTGCCTAATTTTTCTGTGACCTCAGGGCAAACTTTTGCTTTTCAGGCTGTTCAAAAAATCGTTGTAAATTCCTCAGGCAGGGTATTTGCTGCTACCAAGGCTGGAGTTTGGTATTCTTCTAATGGGGGCACCACCTGGACAGCTGCTGCACCTATTTCATCAAGTGGAAATTATTCGGCTTTCGTTTCAGATTTAGAAATTGGTTCTGATAATGTAGTTTATGCAGCGTATGGTCTCTTTGATATTACTGACTCCGCAATATTTAAAACCAACAATATTAGCAATGATGGTACGTCATGGACGGTCAATTTGTTTGCCTTTGATGGAGGTAGAACAGAGCTTGCTTTGGCTCCCAGCACTTCAGGGGCCGCACAAATAATGTATGCAGCAAATCAAAGTAACATTGACGACCGCATAAACTTTATGAAAAGGTCTATTGACGGCGGTACTACCTGGACAGATATCACCAAACCAACAGGTGGTGGAACAACAGGGGATATCACCAACGGTCAGGCTTGGTATGATCTTATATTGGCTGTGCATCCAACCAATCCCGACCTAGTTTTTATGGGTGGTGCTACTCATGCTCGAACATTGAACGCTACGGAACCTACGGTAGCTTGGAGTGCTTTTAGTTACGGATCACCCATGCATCCCGACCACCATGCTTTTGTTTTTAGGCCGGGTTTCCCGAATGAGGCCATAGCAGGCAATGACGGCGGAGTCTATTATTCTTCCAATTGGGGAAATTCGACCATTACAAATAATAATTCCGTAAGTTTCTCTGTAAGAAATAAAGATTATAATGTAACCCAATACTACTCAGCAGCCATAAAAAATATTGCCGATGATGGCTATGTATTAACTTCTGCACAAGACAACGGTACCCACAAAATTACAACTGCCTCCGGCGTGATCGGCTCGGCTGCTTATGTAGAAGATTGTTGCGACGGTATGAGTTCCTTTATCGATCAAAACGAACCCACCATACAGATACATGCCACACAGTACAATTGGTTTCAGCTACACAATGAGTCACTCAATACCAATGTTACCGTTGTAGATAATAACTATGGTTCTTTTGTGAATCCGGCAGACTATGACTCGCAAAATAATATTTTGTATACTTATGAGGGTTATGATGACTTTGATTCAACCTACCTTTCTCGGTCGGTGATAACCGCTTCACCTCTTGGGGGAGTTTACAATTACTTTAATTTTCCGGGCCAATTCTCAGTATCTTTCATAAAAGTGGCGTATGGTGCCAACACGGTATTTTTCGGCACCCGTAGCGGGAAGGTTTATAAACTCTCTAACATACCTACTGCGGGTTTGCCCACAAGTGCTCCTGCTCCTGTTTTGGTAATGGATATGAGTACACTTGGCACTGCTGCTGGATTTATTTCTTGTATTGAAATAGGGGCTAACGACAATGAACTGCTCGTAACCTGTTCAAACTTCAATGTGAAATCGGTTTTTTATACCAACAATGGCGGGATTACTTGGATAAGTAAGGATGAAGCAACCTACGGTTTGCCCAATATTCCTATCCGCTATGCCTTATTCAATCCATTAAATCGTCAACAAGTATTGCTGGCCACCAGTTTGGGAGTTTGGACTACTAGCAATATTACCTTAGGGAATCCTCAATGGGCTCCTACAAATGCAAAACTAGCACATGTAAGTTGCGATCAACTCCGGTACCGCTCCGCCGACCACACCGTGGTGGTTGCTACCCATGGAAGAGGGGTCTTTACTACACAGCTGAATCAAGCCAATCCGTGTCAAACTGTGATGACATTGGTGGCTCCTTACGACAATAAAACCTCGGGAACGACCATTTTTGATAAAACGCAGACGATTTCGGCAACCAACCAAATATCGGGTTCAGCAAATGTCACCATGAAAGCGGCCAACTCCATAACCCTATTACCCACGAATCCTACAGATGGTTCTGCAGGATTTAAGGTAGATGCAGGAGCTGTTTTTTATGCTTACATCACAGGTTGCGACAATTAAAACTATATTCCCAACCATTTAGCGTAATTGAGCGTCATGATGATAAGAAACAAATATATACCAAAATGAAAACAAAGCTTTTGTTCGTAGTACTTAGTTTCTTTTTTTTGAATTGTGAACAACTCGATATCAATGCCTTTGGCATTGTAAAAGGGAAGCTGACCGTGGGGCCACTTTGCGGGACGATTCCTGCTGGTACAGAACCCAATAGAGACAATCCCTGTGGTTTGTCAGATGTCGAGCTTAATGTCCTATATAGTGAATATAAAGTGGTGGTAAGCCCCACAAAAAACACCGAAAAAGCCACCACGCAAGAGAAGATGTTGGATAAAACTGGTGCTTTTTCGTTTGAAATTCCAAGCGGAGAATATAAGGTGCAAGTGCTGAAAAAAGATGGTTCAGCGATTTTAGAAGCTTCGGAGAAAAACATTCTTACCAAAACCATCAGCCTTTCGCAAAACCAAGTAGTGGAAGTTAGTTTGTTTGTGGAGAAGAATATTAAGTAGAATCTTGGGTTTTAAGTGGATTAAAAGTTAAGAATGAGTTTATAATAACTATTGGATAAGACACAGCAGTGAAATTTTATCTATCGGTCTGAAGACCGTTTAACACTCGTGCTTAGTCTGAAGACTAAGCACAGCTGGAGAATAAATGAAGTGGGACTATTACTGCGAAAATAGCCAAGTTCGGTTCACTTCCATTCATCGTTATTATAATGAACCCTAAAATGAGAAGAAAATAGATTAAGGGTGAAAAAAAGAATATTTTGAATTTTTTCACTTTCATTTTAACACCTTCCGGTATTTTGGACTGGAGTCCAATGGCGACTGACCAAAACCAACCGAAGAAAACGCCCATGAATATAACCATCATTATCGGAAAAACCTTCATGTAGTTCAACATGAATGAAGGATCAGGATTATAACCACTTTCCCAATTTGTAAAGATGGATCCCATCATAACGAATTGAAATATCATTGGAATTCCGAATGTCATTAAGAATAATTGCCAATGTTTTGCCTTTAAGAATTTTTCGATCATTTTTATGTATGTTTAGTTTTTAGAATCGATTGGTTTTAGCAGAGTCTCCGTAAGGGACTCTGCGAGGTGCTTTTGGGAATAGGTTTGGCATTTGAGTGAAGTTCAGAGTCTCCTAAAGGGAGACTCTGAACGGACGAAAGTAAAGTTTATTTTTTTAAATAAACAATGAATAAAACGAAACCCAAAGGCATTAACAAAATGCCTAAAATAAAAAAAAGTGTATTTAAACCATATGGTAATGGTTCGGCAAAGCCTATGCCACCCATTAACCAACCTAGCATACAGAGTAAGGCCGAACCTATAATTTTTATTTTTTTATTCATTTTTCTTTATTTATTGTAGTATTAGTTTTTAGGCAACTTACCTTGGTGATTGCGGCTATATCTATTTTCAATGTTAAACTTATGTTTCAGCAGAGTCTCCGTCAGGGACTCTGCGTGCTGCTTTTAGAAAAGTATTTGGCATTTGAGTGAAGTTCAGAGTCCCCTAAAGGGAGACTCTGAACGGACGAAACGGACGAAAATCGGCTTTTTGAGACTGTTATTTTTTTTCCATTATTTCAATATCACAGCTTATAGTCGTTGATAAAACATTAATTACATAGATCATTTTACTTTCTGATTTCAGATAAAATCTATCGCCTTCTTTAACTTGAATATTCAAAGAGTCATAAGGTTTTGATAAATCTGCCGATAAACCATTTATTCCTTTAAATTCCAATAACACTATGTCGTCAAACTCTTTCTTAGCACTTACTAAAATTTCTCCGTCAAAAATGGAAGTAGGCGAGGAAAATGAAATTTGAATTTTTAACGGGAATAATTGTTTCGGCACAAAGTCTTCTGGAATTAGTTTGGTGAGATTCTGGATTTTGATATTGGAGATATCAGCTTCTTTATTTAAACTATCATTTCGATTTTCTAGAATTTGATTTTTCTGAAACAATTCAAGCTTTTCTGTGTCAAATTGTGCCTTACCAATATAAATACCAAGAACAAAAGCACCACCAAGAGCAGTTAGAATACTCGGAATAAATATGGCCCAATTAATCCTATTCCAAAGACTTTTGCTTTTTCTTAATTCGGTGTTTTCCTGAATTAAGTCTTCTATCCTTGCGTTGTCTTGAACCGTTACGATTTTTTCAACAATTCTTGGTTCTAGGTATTTCTGTTCGATTTTAGTTGTAGTTTTCAATTCCAACTCTTTTTCCTCTATTCTAGTATCTAAAAAATTAATTAGTTTTTGCTGGCCTGAATTCCAAGAGTCTCTGTAAGGTTGTTCTCCCATTCCACTTACATAAAATGAAGGCTTAAACTTAATCAATTTAACATCAGATTGATATGTTGGTTTCATTGGAAAAATTTGGTCAACATACATTATTGTTTTTCTAACTATATCATCAAGTTCCTTTTCGTCATTATATCGAAGGTTTTCTGCTCTTGATTTTAATTCATTAAGTTTATCTATCATTTTATTCTGTTTGTAATTGTGCCCTATATTTGTGTTTGCTAAATGTGGCAAATAACCATTTTTTGGGAATGCTTATTTTGTCTCAAATAATTGATTTTTAGTGATATATCTGTCCATGGCTATTTGTAGTCGGTTACTGTTTTTTAGTTTAGCATACCGTCTGGTCTCTTATTATTACGAAATTAAGATTTTGATTTGATTTTATGAAACTTTATTGATTTGTGCTTTTTGGAATGAGTTTGGCATTTAAGTAAAGTTCAGAGTCCCCTAAGCGGAGACACTTATCAGACGAAATTTTAAACTAACTTGATTCTCCAAAATTAGCGAATACTTTAGAACCTGAATTCTTTTTTTCGTAGGCAATTGATTCAATTAAGAATTAAATTTGTTTAGCAAATATTGATTTTAGTTTATTTTTAAATATTCATAATCAAATGAACCAGTTTCATCGTTAAAACCGGTTGGTAAATATTCAATTAGCAGAAGATGTTTGTTCTCCTTCTTTAAGGAAAAATGAAAATATTGTTTATCGTTATCTGGATTATTCGGGACTACTTCAATTGGGACATGGTAGTCTGAATTATATGATGAAACTTTTTTTTGAATTCCATTTTTACAATTGTAATTATAGTTCTTTTCATTTCTATCTATTAGTTGAATATTCTGACTTGAAATGATTAGTTTATCTAAACCATTAGCGATTAGCACATATTCCCCACGATAAATTGCAGGAATTTCAGAAATTTCTACATATTTTTCAGAAGAGTTACAGCTAAAAAATATTAAGAGAAATTGAATTATAAATAAGCCTCTGAATTTTATTTTCATATTTATTTGCATTTGTAGCTCAAGTTTACTGTAAATTTAGTTTTTTATTGTTTGAAAACTTTGGTGAAAAGTATGAATTGTAAAAAAAATCATTGTTAAAAAAAATGAGTTCAAATTTAAGGAAAATAATAATTTTTTTTTGAATTTAAGAACCCAAATGAATTAAAAGCTTGACATAATTTGTTCAAATGGGCAATCTTATTCACCCCAAAGTCCCTCTCAACTTCTTATACGCCTCCCAATCAAATTTATCTAAGAAATCCGCGGCGGCACGAACGCCTCTTTTGAAAAGGTCGAGTTTTTCTTCGTCGGTGATGTCGAAGTTGAGCCAATTGTGTCCGTCGTTGTCTATCATGCCTATCAGGTGTTTGTAGTCGCGGTTTTTCAGTAGAAAATCGTAGTCGTGGAGGTACCGCATGGTGTTAAATATGGCAAAGAAATACTTCAGGAAGGTTTTTATGCTGTTGAATTTTTGGCGGTCTTTGCCCAGCCTTACGCCAAAGGTAGGTTTGCGTGGCACACCCGCACTCAGGTGAAATACATTGATGGGGAAGTTGGACAGCGTGCCGCCATCCACAAAATTGATTTTCTTGGGTATTTCGCCTTCATAACCAACACATTCTTTCCAAAGTTCACTCTGATTTTCAGGTAAATTCTGCACCGTGAATGGCTTGAAAAACAGCGGAATGGACATCGTGGCCCGCACATATTTGGAGGGAGAAACCTCGTCGGAATTCTTAAAATACAGCTCTTTGTGCAGCGGAAATTCCACTTTGGTCTGAGTAGTCACATCAGAGGCGATAATGGCTATTTTGGAACTGAATACGGTATTGCCCGTAACACCTTCTTTGAGTTTCAATTGACTGGCCACCGTATTTCTATGGTTTTGTAAGTCGCTGGTGCTGTGTATCTGGTGGGTGTCGAGAATGTTTTTTATCCAATCTTCAAAGTTTTTGCCTTCGTTTAGGCCCAGTTCTTCTCTAATCAGTCGGAGAAGTTTACCCAAATTGAAAAGGTTTTTTATCCCCACCCATATCATCGGTTGGTCGCTCAGTACGTCCTTGATGATTTTCTTTACATATGGCTCACCATCTACAAAGTCAAAGAAGTTTTTGTTGCTGATGATATCGATCAATTCTTCCGAGATGGTAGTGTATTTTGTGGGTTTCACGCTGGCCAACATCATGGCGTTTATGGCCCCAGCAGAGGTGCCGGCTAAGCTGCAAAACTTAATTTTGGCTTGCTCCAGAGCATAAGTATAGCCCACCAATGCAATGCCCAACACACCACCGCCTTCCATCACGATGTCTACATATTGGTTGCCTTGGTTGTCTTCTGTATCTGATACTTTCGGGTTTTTAGCTTGAATTTTGGCTATCAATTGCAGTACCTCAGGGTCTTCGGTGAAGTCTTTTATATTCATGGCTTTTTGTTTTGAAGATAAAATGGTTTTCTTGGAAAAGCAATTAAGTACTTGTAAATCAGGTGTAAATACTTGAGGAAATGAGTAGAATGTGCATGCAGATTTTGGTTTAGTGAAGAATTTTAGAGTTCTGATTATCATAGTCGTTTAGGAATCACTTGCGTGCCTTGCCAGGCGGGCATTCTTTTTTTTGAAAAAAAAGAATCAAAAAAAACACTTTCTGTGCCGCTTCGGCGGTCCGAAATGATCCTCTGAAAAATTTCGCTTAGGCTTTTTTCGTTGTTTGAAAAATTTGGGTGCGAAATTTTACAACGGACTGCACAGAAAATGTAAGGAACAATTAGTATAGGGAAATTATTTTTTGATTTAACATAGGAAAAATGAATTAAATGGAATTAATGGATCCTTATAACAGCCAGCACTGTTTGAACACAATCAAAATTCTTTGACAGAAATCTTTATTCTTATAAGTTGAGGAAAAGAATTTTGCGTGTGTGAGTTTGTGGACGGTCGGCCGCAGCCGTGCGGTTTTTTTTGTTTCGTTTTTTTTCGAAAAAAAATGAAAGCCCAGGCGGCAGCCGACACAAAGTATGTAAAAAGGACTTGTATTTTGCCTGTAGTTATATGACAGATCAAGCTAAAGTTATTCTTGGAAATACTTGATTTTTGAAAATTAACTCAATTTTATTTTTGAAAATTAAAATCATCATTTATATTTGATCAAAATTTAACCATTTGGTTAAATCATTTAGTTAAACTATTTGGGTAGTGAATACGGAAGAGAAAATTATTAAGGCTGCCGAGGAGGTTTTTATTGAGCAAGGATATGATGGGGCTCGTATGCAAGAGATTGCCGACAGGGCCGAAATCAACAAAGCCATGTTGCACTATTATTTTAGATCGAAGGAAATGCTCTTTGAGAAGATTTTCGAAGAAAAAGTAAAAGTGTTATTCCCGACCATTGGCGAGCAAATGAAGTCCTACGAGGGCTTTACGGATAAGGTTTGTTTTTTTATTGAACAATACTACCAAATCCTCATCAAATACCCATTTATGCCGTTTTTTGTCATTTCTACCATCAACAGAAAAGACGACAAACATTTCATCAAAAAACTGCCCTTTGGTTTTATCAAGGAGATTTTCTTCGAAAGCTTTTTTAGTGACCTGCAGTCGGGTAAAATTAGAGAGGTGAATCCGTTTCAGTTTGCTGTAAGCGTGATGGGCATGAGTATTTTTCCTTTTCTCACTCGGCCGGCCATGAAAGAACTGATCGGAATAAACGACGAGCAGTTTCAGATCCTTATGCAACAAAGAATAGACGAACTCAAGAATTATGTCAGACTTATTTTAACACCTACCAATCATGCATAAATTTTCGCTCATGGTATTGTTTTATTGTGCAGTAAATTTTGGATTTGCTCAGTCTAAAATTACACTTGAACAATGCCTAGATTTATCAGAAAACCATCACCCAAACGCGGCTAATCTGCCTTTGATTCAACAAACGGCCGATCTGCAGGTG
Organism: Lacihabitans sp. CCS-44; assembly: GCF_024343735.1. GTDB lineage: Bacteria > Bacteroidota > Bacteroidia > Cytophagales > Spirosomataceae > Leadbetterella. The sequence continues at coordinate 68,736 of NZ_RJUE01000059.1, read as the reverse complement.
AGGTTGCTCAATTCCAATTATCTGCCTCAAACTAGCCTTGGAGGTCAAGCAACTTGGCAGTCGGAGGTGACAAGTTTGCCCATTTCTTTGCCCAATGTGTCTATTTCGCCGCCTCCCAAAGACCAGTACAAGGCCACATTGGATGTGGTGCAGAATATCTGGGACGGCGGAGTTTTGGCCAAACAAAAAGAGGTGACAGTGGCCAATGCCAAAGCTGAAGAGCAGAAATTGGTGACGGATTTGTACCAAATAAAAGAGCAAGTGAGCGGCCTTTATTTCGGGATTTTGTTTGCTGAAAAACAAATAGAAAATGCCCAAATTCTACAAAAAGATTTGGAGTCGAAGTCAGAGAAAATGCGGGCGGCCATCAGCAATGGCACCGCCATAAAGTCGAATCTGTTGGCCATAGATGCCAAGCGTTTGGAAGTAAACCAATTACTCACCGATGCCCAAAAAAGAAGGAAGAGCTCAGTGGAAGCTTTGGAGCTTTTAACTGGTAAGTCATTAGGTGAAACGACCGTTTTTGAGCTTCCAAGTTTTGTTTCTACAGCATCTCAGGATATTTCTAGGCCAGAATTGCTGCTTTTAGAAAGCCAGAAAAGTGTTTTAGATATCAATCAGGAAATGGTAAAAGCCAAGAATTTACCAAAAATATCGGCCTTTGCCACAGGTGGCTATGGAAAGCCCGGCTTGAATTTCTTGGCCAATTCGTTTGGGACATATTTCATTGGCGGAGTGAATTTGAAAGTGCCCTTGAGTTTCTTGTACAGCGGTTCGCAGAGCAATGAAATTCAACAGATAAAGATTTCTCAACAGAAAATAGATACCCAAAAGGAGTCTTTTATTTTGGCAACGAAAATCAAGCTGAGCAATCAAAATCAAGAAATTGAAAGGCTCGAAAGTTTGGTTTCGACGGATGCCAAGATTTTGGAAATAAGAAAACAAATCAAACAAACCGCTGAAGCTCAGCTAGACAATGGCATCATAACCGCCTCCGACTTTCTGACCGAACTGACCAATGAAGACATCGCCAAACAAAACAGCATTTTACATGAGGTGCAACTGATTCAGGCGAAGTTTAACTTGAAAATTATTTCGGGGAATTTGAAGTGAGGTTTTTTTGGGGGAGGCAATGAGGCATAAAGGCAAAAGGCAATGTGTCAATTAGTCAATTTGGTAATGGGTTAATGAGGAAAAGGTAATCAGTTTTGGTCGCTGAATATGACATACTAAGCTTCGTTTACTGAGCATGGCTCAATAAACTTCTTTTACTGAGCCTCGTTCCCCAAACTTCGGCCACTGACCTTCGGTCACTGAGCACAATGAATTTAGATGATAATCTAAATGAAATTGCGACCTTAGGTCTCGAAGTGCCGAAGTGGCCGAATCGAATAAAAATATTTTAAAAATAAATAAAAAATGAAAAAATTATTCTTCTCCATTTTAGTCATATCGCTTGTATCTGCCTGCAAGTCAGGCGATCAGGCTTTTGATGCTACGGGTGTATTTGAGGCCACCGAAACCATTGTCTCATCAGAAAGCAATGGTAAAATACTGACCTTCAACGTTGAAGAAGGCTCGGTGCTTACGGCTAATCAATTAATCGGTACCATCGATTGTCAGAATTTGGGTTTGCAAAAAGCTCAAGTTGAAGCCAGTATGAATGCCCTCTCTGAAAAACGAAACGACGCTTCTCCCCAAACGCAGATTTTGAAAGAGCAAATCAATGCCCAAGTGGCCCAAATAGCTGCTCAAAAAGAACAATTGAAAAATCTAGAAAAAGAAAAAGGTCGTTTGCAGAACTTGGTTAAAGCAGATGCCATTCCCACCAAACAACTAGATGATTTGACAGGGCAATATGAAGTTTTGAAAAAGCAAATATCGGCCATGGAAACCAATGTGGGCGTTTTGAGACAACAAATCAAATCTCAGGAAGCTCAAGTGGGTATTCAAAACCGCGGCATATTGAGCGAGAAAAAGCCCTTACTGGAGCGTGTGGCTCAGATTGAAGACCAAATTAAAAGATGCAGCATCGTAAATTCTACCCCGGGAACGGTCTTGGTGAAATTTGCAGAGGCCAACGAAGTGACGGCCTTGGGCAAGCCTTTGTATAAAATAGCAGACATGGAAAACATGGTTTTGCGTGCCTACATCACAGGCGATCAGTTGGCAAAAATCAAGACCAATCAGACCGTGAAGGTATTTGTGGATAAAGGCAAAGACGAGTACAAAGAACTCAGTGGCGTGGTGGAATGGATAGCGTCCAAGGCAGAGTTTACGCCCAAAACCATCCAAACCAAAGACGAAAGAGCCAACTTGGTGTATGCCACCAAAATTAAGGTGAAAAACGATGGATTTTTGAAAATAGGAATGTACGGCGAAGTGAAATTGCCTTGATATGTCTAGTATTTCAATAAATAATATCACAAAAACCTATGAAAAGGGGAAGGTTTTGGCACTGGACAACATCAGTCTGGAGGTAAAATCAGGAGAGCTTTTCGGGCTAATTGGACCTGACGGTGCGGGTAAAACCACGCTTTTCAGGATTCTGACCACTTTGTTGGTGGCCGACAAAGGGCAAGCGACAGTGGCAGGCTTAGATGTGGTCAAAAATCTTTGGGATATCAGAAAAATAGTGGGCTATATGCCCGGTAAATTTTCTCTTTATCAGGACCTTAGCATAGAAGAAAATCTGAATTTCTTTGCCACGGTTTTTAATACTACCGTCGAGGAGAATTTCCATTTGATAGAGGACATTTATGTGCAAATAGAGCCTTTTAAAAAGCGACTTGCAGGAAAGCTGTCAGGTGGAATGAAACAAAAATTGGCCTTGTGTTGTGCTTTGATTCATCAGCCCAAAGTGCTTTTTTTGGACGAACCCACCACAGGTGTAGATCCCGTTTCGAGAAAAGAATTTTGGGATATGTTGGATAGGCTAAAAGAAAGGGGAATAACGATTTTGGTCTCGACACCCTACATGGATGAAGCCAGCCGTTGCGACAGAATTGCCTTGATACAAAAAGGGAAAATCTTGGATATTGATACTTTGGAGAATATCATCTCAAAAAATACACAGTTGCTTTTGGCTGTAAAAGGGGAGGAGCGTTTCCGACTTTTGAACGACATCCGGGCTTACGAAGATACGCTCACTTGTTTTGCTTTTGGAGAAGAAAACCACGTGGTGTTGAAATCAGGCACAGAAAAAGTGGATTTTTTGAGCAAATATTTAGCTGACAAAAAGCACAAAGGGGTAGAAATAAAACCAATTGAACCCAACATTGAAGATACTTTTATAAAACTCATGTTAGAATCCGAAAACGCCCAATGATGTCAGAAATAGTTATACATACCGAAAACTTAACCCGAAGATTTGGCGATTTCGTGGCGGTTAAAAATATTTCTTTCGATGTAAAAGCAGGGGAGATTTTTGGTTTTTTGGGTGCCAATGGTGCAGGAAAAACGACTGCCATGAAAATCCTTTGTGGGCTATTAAGTCCAACTTCAGGTGTGGCGAGTGTTGCGGGATTTGATGTTTACAAAGAAAATGAGCAGATAAAGGAGAACATCGGCTATATGAGTCAGAAATTCTCACTTTACGAGAATCTGACTGTTAGAGAGAATATTACGTTTTTCGGAGGAATATATGGAATAGATCGCAAGAGTTTGAAAATCAAGTCGGAAGAATTGATTCAAAGACTGAGTCTTGGTTCAGAAGCAGATAAACTCGTAGGTTCTTTGCCATTGGGTTGGAAACAGAAAATATCCTTTTCGGTGGCCATTTTGCACAATCCTAAGGTGGTTTTTCTTGATGAACCCACTGGTGGAGTAGATCCTATCACCCGTCGCCAATTTTGGGATATGATTTATGAGGCCTCGGCCAAGGGGATTACGGTGTTTGTCACAACCCACTATATGGACGAAGCAGAATATTGCGATCGGGTGTCTATCATGGTCGATGGGGCAATAGCTGCCATGGGAAAACCCTCGGAGCTAAAAAAGCAGTTTGAGGTAGATAATATGGATGGTGTGTTTTTACAATTGGCCCGTGGAGCAAAACGGTCAGAGTGAGGGAAATGAAGCTTTCGATTGGCAATCAACTAAAAGTTATTCCACAAAAGACACAAAGAAGGCACAAAATCCACAAAGAGGATTCTAATATAAAGCGGAAAGGCTAGCGTCTTAGCGACCTGGCGGTAAAATAGAAAAAAATGAAAGTATTTTTTGCCTTTGTAAAAAAGGAGTTTTGGCATGTGATACGCGACAAACGGAGTCTGATTATCTTAATTGGCCTTCCGATTGTGATGATGCTTTTGTTTGGCTTCGCCTTAACGAGTGAGGTCAAGAATTCCAACATTGCGATATTGGATTTCTCAAAAGACGCTGCTACCAAAACGCTGGTGGATAGGATAGACCAAAGCCAATATTTTACGGTAAACAAATACCTGCATTCAGAAAATGAGATTGAAGGAGTTTTTAGAAAAGGAGAGGTTAGATTGGTACTCATTTTTCCTCAAAACTTCGAAAATGACCTGTCTAAAGACAAAAAAAAACAGGTAAGGTTGGTGGCAGATGCCTCTGACCCCAATACGGCCAACATCACCATAAATTATGCTTCGGCTATCATCAGGGACTATCAGAATGAGGTGAATGAGAATAAAAAGCTGCCTTATGCTATAGAAATGGAGACCAGAATGCTCTATAATCCGCAGTTGAAGAGTTCCTATAATTTTGTACCTGGCGTGATGACGCTCATTATGATGCTCTTGGGAGCGATGATGACCTCTGTTTCTATCGTAAAAGAAAAAGAAATGGGGACAATGGAAATTCTACTGGTATCGCCCATGAAGCCGATTATGGTTTTAATCAGCAAGGCAGTTCCTTACATGGTTTTGTGTTTTTTGGATATTATCCTCATTTTGTTGATGGCCGTTTATATTCTCGATATGCCTATTCAGGGCAGTTTGGTATTGCTTTTGGCGGAGAGTTTATTGTTTATTATCACTACGCTTTCATTGGGTTTGTTGATATCTGTCAACGTGAATTCGCAACAAGTGGCCATGTTTATTTCGTTGGTGGCACTGTTGATGCCTTCCTTGATTTTTAGTGGTTTTATGTTTCCGATAGAAAATATGCCGCTGCCACTGCAGGTCATGAGCAATCTGATACCCACCAAGTGGTATTATAGTATAGTAAAAGCCATCATGGTAAAGGGATTGGCTTTTGAATATGTGGTAAAGCAAACGCTGATTTTGGTCGCAATGACGGTGTTTTTCTTGACTGTGGCCATCAAGAAATTTAAGATTAATTTGGAAGTTTAAAGCCTGTTAAGGGTGGTTCAAGCGGTTAAGAGTAAAAATAAACAATTATGGTTCATTATATCAGCCAGCACTGTTTGAACACAATCAAAATTCTCTGACGAAAGGTTCTATTTTTTACACAAATGTGAAAAGAATTTTGAGTGTGTGAGTTTGCTGGGTGCAGTTTTTTTTGCTTCGTTTTTTTTTGAAAAAAAATGAAGGCCCAGCCGGCAGGCGACACAAAGTATATAAAATTTCGCTGGAAAGAATTGCAAGAATAATAGTAAAGTATAGATTTTCTTTGGATTGAAGGCAAGTTAAATGAATATCAAATTATGAATAAATTACTTTTTCTACTTCAAAAAGAGTTTAAGCAAATATTCCGGAATCCTACGATTCTGCGAATGATCATCATTATGCCTATTTTGCAGCTGATTCTTTTGCCCTTGGCGGCTGATTATGAGGTAAAAAACATAACGGTAAGCGTTGTTGATCTTGACCATTCGCCTTATTCCAGGCGTTTGATTCAGAAAGTCGATGCTTCTTCCTACTTTAATTTGGTTGAATATTCTCCATCTTACAAAAAATCTCTTGAGACCGTTGGAGACGGCAAAACGGATTTGATACTGACCATTCCTAGAGGTTTTGAAAAGACTTTAATAAAAGAGAATACTGGCAAACTTCATCTGGCAGCTGATGCAGTAAATGGAATCCGTGGAGGTTTGGGGAGTACTTATTTGGCTCAAGTGGTGGGTGATTTTAACAGAGAAATTCGGGAAGAATGGCTAGTAATGCCTCGAAATTCCGAAATTCCGCAGATTGAAGTAACTTCGGCCAATTGGTACAATCCATATTATAAATATCCACTCTTCATGGTGCCAGGTATTTTGGTGGTTTTGGTTACCATGGTGGGGGCTTTTATGACTGCCCTCAACATTGTAGCAGAAAAAGAAGTCGGAACAATAGAACAACTCAATGTTACACCACTTAAAAAACACGAATTCATTCTGGGGAAATTGATTCCTTTTTGGGTGCTGGGCATGGTTTCAATTACCATGGGAATGACAGTAGCCTTTGTGATTTTCCGTATTTTACCTGTAGGGTCTTTCTTAACCATTTATGCATTTTCGGCAGTTTATTTGTTTGGTGTACTCGGTATTGGTTTGTTAATCAGTACTTTCTCGGATACCCAACAACAAGCCACACTTTTTGCCTTTTTTGCCATGATGGTTTTCATACTTTTGGGTGGACTTTACACGCCCATTGAAGGTATGCCACGCTGGTCACAGATTCTGACTTATTTTAATCCCCCAGCATATTTAATAAAAATCGTAAGGGCCATTTATATAAAGGGAAGTGTATTTTCTGATCTCAAAAACGATTTTTATATTCTGATAGCTTTTGCCGTCGGTTTCAATGGTTTGGCTATTTTGAATTATAGAAAGCGAATGGCATAAACTTTTTTATGGTCGAAATTTGAATTTAACGAATATTGAAGTAGCATGGATTATTGCTGTCTTTTTAGTTTTAATATTCGTTTTTTTTACTTTTTAAAATTACTCCAATTCCTTTATTTTTTTGTCCCAAAAATCGAATCTGGTTTGGTAAAATTGGATAAGCTTGGTATGAAGATCTTCTGAAACTTCAGCAGGTCTGGGACAAAATACAAAACCGTCGAGCCAGTCGATGCTAGTTAGGGTTTCGGACAAATAGATTCTTTCGGCGTCGCTCATTTGGTCTTTTGAATTGAAGATAAACATAGCTAAGTCGTTTATAGCCAGTCCATTTTGTACGAGTTTGTCGTCAGGTGTAAGTTTCCAAAAATCACCAGTGATTATAGATGGTTGTACCGCCGGAATATTATAAACTGGATTATTGGCAATTTTGGCACTTCTCAAAGAGTAGCTCTCGATAGAATAAAACTGATAGTTTTCGAGATCTGTTAAAAGATAAATAGCTCTTGGACAGTTCATCATACCTTGCCAGCTGGCTATACTTAAGAAACCATCCAGATTAAAGGATAAATCTATGATTAAGGTCTCAAGGTCTCCGTTTTGGTTATAAGACAAGATATATGGAGCTACATGATATCCCCAATAAAGTGGGTTGGAAATACCTAAAGGGTCTTGGATTTGAAAGAGTTCGTGGGAAAGTAAAGTGTAACGGGCTGGGGCGAAATTCCAAATTTTGCCTGCTTCTATTCCGATTTTTTTTAGAATCAAACAAATAAGATGGGTACGGTCTTCACAAGAGCCATTGAGATATCTGTATTCAATGTCTTCGTTGACGATAAGACTGAAAATTTCTTTACGCTGCTCATAGTCAACTACCTTCAGGTAAGGAATGAACGGCTTGGTGTTAAATAACTGATTATATTCTTGTTGGCTATTCATGGTTTGGGTTTTAGCCCTATTTAAAGTATTTATTTATAAAGATAAGTACTTAGAAAATATTTGATGTCGCCATCATTGAAAATTTAGAATTGTATTAGATTAATATAAAAAAATAGTGGAATTGAGCAAAATGGGTTTTCTCATTAATGGAAATTACAATTTATTTTTTTTATATCTATTCTTCGAAATAGCCTCTGGTCAAAAATACACTTGATGGAATCTCAAGTCAGAATTAAGACACTTGTTAATGTTTTTTTTAAACATGTTTTTTTAAATATAATGTATTATATTTATATGTAAATCAATTACTTACGCTCGTGGATTCACATTTGCTAAAGAATTTTTGTATTTGAATTGTAACCCTTAAATTTTTGCAAATGAAACTATTACACATTATTGCCTCTCCGCGAGGTGAGACCTCCCGAACATTGTCTATATCTAAAGAGTTTTTGTTGACTTTGAAAGAAAAACACAAAGATTTAACGATTGATGAAATTGACCTCTTTAAAGTCAAACTTCCTGACGTTTCTCTTTCTGCTTCTACCACAAAATATGCTCTGATGAGTGGGGGCAATGTCGATGAAAGTTCCAAGAGTAATTGGGATGAAATTTTAGGTTTTTCAATGAATTTCTTAACCTATGATTATTTTTTGATTACCTGTCCAATGTGGAACTTCACTATTCCCTATGTATTAAAACATTATATTGATGTTATTATGCAAGCAGGTGTGTTGTTCAACTTTACTGAGACGGGTGTAGCGGGGTTGGCAATCAACAAAAAAATGATTTGTGTAACCTCTCGTGGAAGTGACTATAGCCAAGGTACTTATATGAATCAGTTTGATTTTCAAGAGCCTTACTTGCGGGCTATATTTGGGATGATAGGCATCTATGACATCAGTTTTATAAATGCTCAGCCACTGGATATAGCCCCAGCACTTACTGAGGCGAGTTTGGTAAAAGCCAAAGGAAATGTAACTGCACTAGCCAGTAGCATTTGAGCATATAAGTAGAGTGGCTGCATAACTTTTATGTGGCCACTTTTAAATATTTTGTCTAGGTATCGGTAGTATTCTTTCTTTTATATGATTTAAAAATTCCATTCAAACGTTTCTTTGTGATTAGAACTTTTAAGAATCAGAGTTTTTTAAATTTCCGTAGTGTTCGTTCTTTAGTGCTAAGGCTTATAGGTATGCAGCCATGTTGCATGAGCGGTTCTATAGTTTTTACCATTTCTATTACTACTGAGCCATTGGGTTCTATTACTTCTACTTTCTGCCAATCTCCATAGTTCAGCATCATCTTAGCGTGTTCATCACTGATGTTTTTTTGGTTTGATTCTTTAAGCAGATTGTCTTCATATTTTTCTTGTATTTCAGACACCCAGCCTGGCTTGGCTCTTCTGAGGCGGTATTTTGTCCACATATTGCAAAACTCATAATTGCGAGTCATATCTGCAAAAAATGCTAATTTTTGTGGTAAAGATATTGATGATATTCAGACGATTTAGTCAATATAAAGAAGCCAAAAGCAAAGATAACAATGACGAATCGAATGAATGTTTTGGTTGAAATGAAAAAAAGGAAACAAAAAAATGGAGAAAAAGGCTATTTACAGATTTTCAGGACCAAAAGGATTTTTAAAAAGAATCGGTATAGGAAATTCAAACTATTCTCTGTGTAGTGCTTTCACAGCCTACGACCTAGTGCATTTTGTGATTACATGATGTATCTTTTCTGGTTTTGACTAGTTGCTTTTTTGTTTCACAAATAATTTGTCATGTTAAGCTGGTTTTTTCTGTCCACATTGTCAAGTAATTTGCAAATTTTCAATAACTACTTTTTGCTAAAGCCTTTGCGGGTCATTTCGCCCCAGCCGTGGGTACCTTTAATTTTTTCATAATAGCCTACCATCGCTGCATATACTGACATCAGATGGAAATGAAACGGCTCTACAAAAGCTCCTTCAAGCAGCTTAACATAGTCTTTTATTTTAACATATTTGTGGTACGTTAATTCCTCTGTCAGTAAGGCCAAAACAGAAAACATGATGGAATAGAAGTAAACAAAAAGTAACAGAATTGCGAATGAATCCCAGTTTACCATTCCCATAGTTATGAAATAAATCGTTATAACCAAGCCAACAAACTCTATGAAAGGAGCCATGAATTCGAAGAATGTCCAGTAAGGGACACTTACCAAACCGAGCAGTTTGAATTTGGGATTGAAAAACATCTTTCGGTGTGTCCAAAGAGTTTCTATAGTGCCTCGCATCCAGCGGCTGCGTTGCTTTTTAAAGATAGAGAAACTCTCTGGGGCTTCTGTCCAGCAAAGTGGATCGGGTATAAAACTAACGGTATAAGGTAAATCATGTTCGTGCATATATTTCCGCATCCGCACTACCAGCTCCATGTCTTCTCCCACAGTTTTGGTGTTGTATCCTCCAGCTAAAATGGCAATTTCTTTATCGAAAGCCCCAAATGCTCCGCTGATGAGCAAAAGTCCATCCAGTCTTTCCCATGCCATTCTACCTAAGAGAAAAGCTCTAAGATATTCTAAAACCTGAATTCTAGGAAGGAGCTTGTCGGGGACATTTACTTCTATCAGTCGTCCGTCTTTTATTACACATTGGTTGGCTATTCTTACCACACCTCCTGTAGCTATTACTCTTTTGTTGTTAGACTCCATAAAAGGCTTAGCAAGTTTTAAAAGAGAGTCACGGTCGAGAATACAATCTACGTCAATACATACCACGTAGGGGTTTTGGGCTATGTTGATACCCACATTGAGGGCATCAGCTTTTCCACCGTTTTCCTTGTCTACTACCAACAATTTTTTGAATGCGGCATTTCGAGATTGATAGATGGCTTTTACGTTTTTGGTTGCTATTTTGGGTTCGTAGTCTATATCGGCCTGAACGAGGTCGTAGGTGCTAATGAGCAGCTCCATAGAATTGTCTTTGCTGCCGTCATTTACTACTATTACTTGGTAGTTGTTATAACTCAATGAAAGTAATGACTTTACATTTTCTTCAATGGTCATGCCTTCATTGTAAGCTGGTGCTATCAAAGACAAAGCGGGTGCATATTCGCTTGAAAGCAATATTTGGTAGTTCACGAAGCTATTTTTTTTCAGGTAACCTCGTAGCTCTATTATAGATAAACAAGACAATATCAGGTAGGAACTCATGATAAATATTGCATATAGCAATATCAATATCAGGTAGATATCTACGAATATGGTAATAAACTCATTGAAGTTCATATTTGTAATGTTGGTTATTCTGAGTTAGTAGTCTGTTGAGTACGTCTTTAGCTTCTATAAGTATATCATCGCTGGTGGTTTCGTCTATGAGTTTTTGTACATATTGAGTTTTTTCAGACAGATTTAATGATGAAATAGCCTTTAGGCCAAGGCTCACCACAGAGTTATTTTGAGATGTTAACAAATACTCCAATCCTTGAATCTGAGCCAGATTTCCTTGTTTTAGAGCGTCTAAGATATTGAGCTGGGTCCATAAATCGAAGCTGTGCTTGTGGCGAGATAGGTGCCTAATACCATTAGAGCCATTGAGTTTAATGCATGCATTAATGGCCACTATAGTAAGAGTCTTGTTGCTCGACTTAGACATTTTTACCAATGCCTCAAAAGCTTCCACAACGTTCATTTCTGCTAATTCTTTAATGCCTTTGCATTTTATTTGCCACTCTTCGCTATTGAGTTTTTTATAGGAGTCATTTATAAGACCCGAATCTATGTAAAAATTTTCTAGGTTTTCCGCATAAGTACCATCATAGTTTTGATGGAGATTAATGATAGACTCCATCATCAATTTTCTGAAAACAGTATTTCTAAAGAGTTTTTCATAGACTGAAAACTCTGAAAAAAAAGCACTTTCAAACAGGTTTTGACTCAGTATGTGTTCAATTATCGGTGTAAATCTGTCCTCTAGTCTTTGATTTCGGATTTTTAATCTCCTTATAACAATAATGGACGAGAATAGAGCAATGGAAACAAATACAAAGAAATAGATGGAATACAATAAGAATGGTTTTACCCAATCTTTGTTATAATAATATTGCCATAATTCTTCCATTTTTTTTCTATTTTTATTATGAAAACACTTTTTTTCAATCGCCTGTCGATTGATAACTTTAACTATCTTGCATAGATACTGTGTGGACATAGTATATAGAGGCCGTCTCCCTTGAAGAGCTACAGTCTTATGTGTCCTGTTCTACTATTATCAATTTAACTATAGTTAAACTGTTTTTTTAGGCTTCTTTTTTTCAAAAGATTATTTATTCTTGTTATAAGCACCAAAGGACTAATAGGCTTGGCTATAAACTCATCTGCACCTATGTCAAAACAATCTATTTCTGTCTGTTCGACATTAGACGACGTAAAGATGATAATAGGTATATCCGAATTCATTTGTGTTCTAACATGCTGAGTAATTTCCATACCACTGATGCCTGGGATGTTAATATCCACAAGAATTAGATCATAATTGTTTTCCTTAACAGAGTTTAAAGCTTCTTGTCCGTCAGCAAACTGATCTACATTAAAGCCTTTTTGTACTAAAAAGAAGTTTAATGATTTTCGTAACATGTCATTATCTTCTGCCAATAAAATTCTTATATCTTCCATTTTTTTAATAATTTGAGTATCGATAATACATTGTTCTTAAGTAGTTTATATAGATGGTTCGATTTGTCAATGGGCTCGTCTAGGGGACATTCATTGCAATTAATATACCTATCACATAAACAAGGGATATTTGAAAATCTCCAAACTGTACTAAAGTTTCATCATTGACTATGGAGGCTTTTGCATTTTGTTCAGCATTGGCCAAAAATTCAACTTCTTTGTCTAACTTAAACATCGACAAGGAAGACTTCATGTGATGGGCCAGCTTTGCAACCATTGGTGCATCTTTGTTTATAAGTGCCGCTTCTAATTTGTCTAAATCCTCTGGTAAGGACTGGATAAAGAGTTTTATCATTTCATGCTTAAAATCTTCATCACCTCCAGAGAGCTCCTCTATATAACTGAAATCTATCTCACGATCAATTAACGATTCTGCGACTTTACTTTCCATATTATTAGCTATTTTAGTTGAATTTTCTGATTCTGTGCCCTTTTGAACTTCAGCGATTTCTTTTATGGCCTCAGTATCGTTTTTTTTGGTTTCCACTTCTTTTGAGACCTCTTCTTCCTTCAAAATTTGTTTCGTCTCATCTGTTTCATTTCGTTTGCCAACAACCGCTCTTATCTGTTCCAAGAGTTCGGTTTGTTTAAATGGTTTCGATACATAGGCATCCATACCAATATCCTTGCATTTTTGTCGCTCACCTACCAATGAGTGAGCTGTCATGGCTATAATCGGGACGTCTTTTTTGAGCACTTCTCTGATATAAATAGTGGTCTGGTAGCCGTCCATGACAGACATCTGCAAGTCCATGAGTATCAGATCGTAGTTTTTCATAAGCACCCTATCAATTCCCTCCTTCCCATTGTTGGCAATATCTAACTCAAATCCGAATTTTTCAATTACTCTCTTAGCCAAATGTTGGTTCAGTTCGTTGTCTTCGCATAAAAGAATGGATAATTGGCCTAATGACTCATCTTTTTGATGGATAGTTTCTTTTACGGTTTCGTTTTGAGGAGTTTCTACTTTCAAAAACTCTAGGATAAAGTAAAAGTCTGAGCCTTGTCCAACCTTACTGATCACATTGATTTCTCCATTTTGTAGTTCTACCAATTGTTTTACAATGTTGAGCCCAAGCCCAGTTCCTCCAAATCTACGTGTAGTACTGGCTTCGGCTTGGGTAAATCGTTCGAAAATCGAATCGATTTTGTTTTCCGGAATACCGATACCTGTATCTTTTATTGAGAAACGGAGTTTTATGGTATTGTCTGTTTCGGCCAATTTTTTAACAGAAATAGTAACGTCTCCTTTTTCTGTAAATTTCAAGGAGTTTCCTGCCAAATTCATTAAAATTTGGTTGATACGACCTTTATCTCCCATCACGAATTCGGGCATGTCGGCGTCTAGAAAAAGATTAAACTCAATGTTTTTTTCGAAAGCTTTTACTTTTAATAGATCGTAGACGTGTTTGAGCGTACTTTTTAAATTTAGTGGATGGGACTCTATCACCAATTGGCCAGATTCTATCTTTGATATATCTAGTATGTCATTGATTATCAATAGCAAGTTTGCCCCCGCCGTGTTTATGTTGTTTACATAATCTTTTAGCGTAGGATCTAGTGTGTTTTGAGATAATAACTCTGTAAATCCTATGATGGCATTTAAAGGTGTACGTATCTCATGGCTCATGTTTGCCAAGAAACTGTCCTTGGCATGTGCTGCTTGCTCAGCCAAGTTTTTTGCTTCTATCAAACTCTGCTCTACTTGTTTTTTTACGGTGTAGTCTTCTGCCGCAGAAAAATATCCGAGTATAATTCCTTCTGTGTTTTTAATACAAGTAACACTTACCCATACAGGTATTTTTCTGCCTGATTTAGAAATATAGGTCCATTCGTTGGCATCCATTGTCTGAAGGGCATCTGTTTTGGCAATAATGGTTTCAAAGCCAGGTACCACGGGTTTATCTAGTTCTTGAGAAAGCTCCATTGAACGTGTGACAATCTCGCCAAAATCATGGAAATCTATTTGGCTCATTTTTTCCACTATTTCATCTTCGTCGTATTCTATAAGGTCTAGTCCTGCTTGATTTATTCTCTGAATAATACCGTTCGGGTTGCAGAACATTACCGCATGGCCCACACCATTAAAAATAGAGTTTTGAGTTTCTATCAAATTTGAAATACTGGCGTCTTTTCTCTTTTTTTCTGTCACGTCAGACTCTATGGCAATGAAGTTTAATAGTTCTCCATTTTCATTAAACACTGGACTGATATTTAACTCTATCCAATACTTTCTACCGCTTTTACTGATGTTTTGAATTTCGCCCACAAAAGTCTCTTGATTATTCATAGCTTTCCTTATAGCTTTAATTGTATCTTTTTCAGTGTTCTTGAATTGTAAGAAATTTCCAGGGTTTTTTCCTATCACTTCGTCTTGTGAATAACCTGTGAGGTCTTCAAAAGCTCTATTTACCCATTCTATGTTTCTTTCTTTATCGGTTATTACTACTATGTTGTTTGTGCCTTTAGCTACCAAAGACAACTTTCGGTTTTCGTCATGTATTTTATGACTATCTGTAATATCCCTGGCAGTAGCATACAGCACCCCGCTCTCTTTGTCTGGTGTTGCATTCCAACTCAACAATTTGTAGTCTCCGTTTTTGCACATGAACCTTATCTTGAAGTTGATAGTAGTTACACCTTGTCCGAGTTTTTCGATTTCCCTTTGAGTTTTTTCTACATCATCAGGATGAATAAATTCAAAGAAAGGTTTTGATGTCAGTTCTTCACTAGTATAACCCAACTCGCTAGAAAAAACAGGGCTAATTTTTTCGAAATAGCCTTTGGTGTTTGCCACGCAGAAATAATCTAATGAAAGACTGAAGAATTGGTCTATTCTATTTTCCTCCTGCTTTTGTTTGGTAATGTCTCTTTTGATAGAAACAAATTTCTTTGGCACTTTTGACTCATC
This sequence comes from Lacihabitans sp. CCS-44, assembly GCF_024343735.1. Taxonomy (GTDB): domain Bacteria; phylum Bacteroidota; class Bacteroidia; order Cytophagales; family Spirosomataceae; genus Leadbetterella. The sequence goes on along the minus strand of NZ_RJUE01000059.1, from coordinate 53,426 downwards.
TAAAAATGGAACGATGGTGGTGTCTGTCCAATAAAAAGTGCCGTCTTTAGCTAAATTCTTTATTTCGTTTTTCCATATAGTTCCTGCCAATATAGTTTTCCAAAGGTCATCAAAGAAACTGTCTGGATGAAAACCTGAGTCAAAAATAGTGCTTTGTTGTCCTATTAATTCCTCCCTGCTGTATTTGGAGGTACGGCATGTTTCATCGTTGACGAAAATGATATTTCCTTCTTTGTCTGTTATTATTACAGCCGAAGTTTCGTCTAATGCTAGCTTGTAGCTTTCCAGTTCGAGAGTGATTTTCTCTAAAGCCTCTTTTGATAGATCCTCGATCTTGCTTTGGAGATTTTTGTTGTTGTTTCTCAGCTCCAATATGGACATTACATGCTTAGAAAGCGTAGTCAAAGCTAATTTTTGATCGCTGCTGAGTTTTTTTGGAATTTTATCCACTACACAAAGAGCTCCAATGTTGTATCCATCTGGTGTAGTGAGTGGATGCCCCGCATAGAACCTTATCCGTGGTCCATTGAGTACGAACGGATGATCCTTAAAAATGGTGTTTTCTAAGGTATCTTCTATTTCATACACCTCGTCACCCAATATAGTGTGTTGGCAGAAGGATATTTTTCTTGGAATATCTTTTGGTTCAAAACCAAACGAAGACTTTATCCACTGTCTGTTTTCGTCCACAAGAGATATCAACGCTATGGGCGACTCACAAATGAAAGCTACCAGCTTGGTAATGTTATCAAACTCCTCTTCAGGGCCAGTATCTAAAATGTTGTATTGCAACAACGCTTTTAGTCTCTCCACTTCAGTTTTTGATTTATTAAAATTATTCATTGTCATGACCTTAACTTCTTGAATTTGAAAAACTATATTTCTTTTTTTTTCAAATTGTTTTGTAAATAGAATTAGGAAAATCTCTATCAAATGTTCTTTTTCTGCTAAATTCTCTTCGAATGTTTTAGAATTTCGCGGTTAGGAAATCATCTGTTAAAGCTTTGGTTTTCTCATTTCAGCAAACCGTCTCCATAAAGCTTACTACATTTTAACTGTTTTCTTTTTTGTGAAAATAAATTTAGGAACTGCATTTTTATAGTATTTAAATTATCAATTAGGTAAAATATTTTTAGTCAAAAAAAAGGTAATGAGTTCATTGAATGCTTAAAAGCCAACTAGTGAATTGACCTTGAATGAAAATATCCAAAAATATTTTCCAGGATCAAACACACTCTCTTGCCGCACCAACGACACTCCCGCACCTATCACGTTTTTATTATTTATTAGTTTAAAATTATTACTGATGTCGATTTTTTGAGATTTCAAGCTCACTATCGGTTCGTAAGCATTGTCAAAGCCAAACCTGTTTACTTCTGGAGAGAAACCAAATCCTCCTGAAATCGCAAAAAACTGATCCGCATTGGCTCTATATTTTCGATAGGTAAAAGTGGAAGACTTGCTCCACCCTTCAGCACTGTTTATAAAATACGGAACCGCAAACACAAATGAACTCCCAAAATACTTTCCTATTGAGCCAGTGTATATATGGGTGTAATCTTCTCCAAATTTTAAGGAACGTATGCCTGCCGACACTTCGAAACTGTTGGGGAGTGCCTTATAAAGCTGTGCCCCGAATCTCCACGACGGAAAAATGGAAGACTTGGAATAACCTACATTTAAATAGCCATATATACCCTTAGCAATGCTAGGATAGGCATCAATCTCGAACTGTGAGCCGTAGGTTTTAAATTTATTGTTGAGGTTATATCTTGCTATGATGCTTCCTCGGCTGGTCAACTTGCCATATTGTATGGTATAGTAATGCATGGGATCGTATATTTCGCTATAGATATCCATGGAATAAGATACCGAAATGTTGTTAGCCACCAGATTTTCTTTGATACTCCCTTTGAAGTCTTTAGCTTCTTTATTATCGGGATGGCTGTCTAAATAAGTTTTTATAGTTATCATTGCTTTTTGTAACTCATTATTGTTTTTTTCGGCAGTGGCTTTCAATATCACCAATTGAACACTGTCTGGTAAAATTTGCATGGCTTTTTTTGCCAATTCTATGGCAGACAAAGGTTCGTCGTCATAAATCTCATTTTTAATATATGGAACCCAATAGTCTATATTCGTTTGGTCTTTTGCTATCAAAATCTGATACTCACTTTTGGCTGACTTATATCTTTCATCCCAACTATATACTGAGGCTAAAAAAAGTCTAATTTCGTCATAGTTTGGATAGCTAAATAATACTGTTTTTAAGAGACCAATGGACTCTTTTCTTTTGCCATTAAAAGCCAGTTTTCTAGCTTCAACAAATGCTGAGTCAGGATCTATATTGTGTATCTGGGCTAATCCTGGGAAGGAAAAGCCTAGGCAGATAATCGATATTTTGAAAATTCTCAACATTTTTTTAGACGATTCGTTTTCTTTATTTTTTTAAATTGACTTATTGAAACGGTCCATGGCTATTTTTATACTTTTCTGAAAATCAGCATCATCACTGATGTTGTCTTTTGCTTTTTTTGCCAAATCTTTTGCTTTTTGTGGCATGTCGTTCCACCAGTATAGGTCTAGTATGGCACTGTAGGCATCTTTGTATCTTGGGCTTCGGTCAATTATTGCTTTCAGTTCAGTTTCAGCATTTTCAAAATCGCCATTCCAGGCATAGATTCTGCCTTTAAGCGTACGGCAATCAAAATGATTTGGACTGTCTTTGATGATATAATTGCACAACAGCAAAGCTTCGTTGTACTGTTTTTTAAAGGCAACTTCGCGAGCAATCATAAATGGATCTTCCTCTGCTTTGTTTTTGAGGTGCTTATCAATGATGACCATTTGTTCCTTTGTAAAAGAAGCGACATTTGCCTTTTTCTGAGCAAGATTTGAAGGGATAATCTTATTGTTTTGCGTCACATAATTATTTATTTGTTGAAAGTGCCCCAGCTTATCCCTTACTTTTTCATTCTCATTACCATCATTAATCTCAGATATTTCAAATGTTTCTCCTATTTCGAATAAGGTATTATCACTTAGAAACTTATTTCCAGATATAAAGTCTTTTATAGCCCCTTTGTATCTTGACAATGGAATGTCTTTTTGGCTTTTGAATTCTAAAGACTCGCTTAATCCAGTTCCAATCCAAGGAACCTTATCCAATGCTTTTTCTCCATATTTATTATTAATCAATGCCAGAATGCTGGGCATAATATCCATGTGAGAGCTTATACCTTTAAATTTTTCAGCTTTTCTGAGCATCGGACTGTGAATTATCAATGGCACATGATATCTACAAATTTCGTTTTTCTGAGGAATAGGTATGAGTCTGTGATCTCCAGTAATTATGAATATGGTATTTTCATAATTTGGACTTGACTTATATTTCTCTATGAACCCTTTTATACTTGCGTCTGTATATAAAAGTGCCGCCAGAATGTCTTTGTGTTTGTTAATAATACTTTTTTTGGTGGAACTATAATCGCTCTCATCTAGCGTCTTATCTGCCATTTCGAGGTATTTTTCTTTGTCAGGAAAGACAAACGGTTCGTGGTTGCTGATTGTGAGTATCAAGTCAAACCTTGGCTGTGCTAAAGGCGTCATGTCATTTAAAGCTTTTCTGAAAATTTCAGAGTCGGGATATCCCCAACTGAATCCATCTTTTGATGATGCTTTTTTATAGTCTGCCCCATAGTTGTTGGCATCTATAATGTTTTCCATACCCTCATGATTTAGGTATTTTAGTTTGCGGTCAAAATCAGCATTTCCACCTTCAAAATAAGCCGTTTTATAATTTGATTTTTTTAATTGATTGATTAGTGAAATGTGATCCGGCAAAGTTTCTAAATCGAGAAAACCATTTTTGCCAAATGGTAAGGAACCCAAAATAGAAGGTAGAGCACCATAGGATCTTCCAGCGTTGCTTACAAAGTTTGACCAACTAAGACTTTTAGAGGCTAAAGAATCCAAAAAAGGAGTAAATCCTGGATATTCGGCATTGTCACCAGAAAAATCTCTACCAAGGCCTTCCACTACAATCATCACTATATTGGGTTTGTCGGTCTTGAGGTCTAAATAGCTGCCAAGGAGATCTTTGGTTTGGTTGTTGTCTCTAAGCAAAGGGTAGGGGTTGCTCTTATCCCAAGTTAATGACTTTGCACTTTTGTTATTTTGAAGATAGTCAAAACTGTCTTTTACAAAAAAAGAAAGGTTAGAATGTACTGGTTTTTTAGAAAACGAATCTGCGGCACAGAACACAATAGAGAGTACCAAGATTGCTCCCACCCACATGCTTTGCTTTTCATTGACCTTGAGAAATTTCAGAGAGCCGATAAAAATTAACATAAAAACTGCGAGAGGCCAGAATGACAGCAGACTAATATCAGATGATGTGCTTACTATCATTTTAATGTCTTTAATGGAATATCCATATAAGTCACTTCCCAAAGACAAACGTGTAGTTGCAAAGTACTTATTCAAGAGAAGACCAGCTATTAAAACTATAAAGCCAACAGTATAAACAATACCTTTTGCAACTGATGAATGGATAAGCGAAATAAGAAGGAAAAGCGGAGTTAATATCAAAATAACCAAACTACCAAGTCCGAAGTCTAACACAATCAGCTTAATTGAATTTATCACAAAAGATGTTTTGTTGCCGTACAATATATGAGTGAGTAAATCTGCTGTCGCCAATGTTAGTCCTATGGCAATTGCAGATTTTATTAAAAAACTCAAGTTCATTTTTGTAAAAATCTTATTCATGTGTTCTCTTCATTTATAATTTTCATTTTCTATAATTGATTGCCTACAATCTTCTAAGGTAATCTTTGGCATTTTTAAAGAATTAGCAACCGCAACCATTGATACTTTCCAATAAAAGGCTTTTCCATTTTTGGTTTTTTTTCCACATTTTGGAATCTTGCAACCTCTTTACTATTGCCCAGTTTTCATAGACTTTCATTTTCCCGATTTCATTAAAACGACTCAATATTTGTACCAACAACCAACTGAAAACGCTGAGTCATCAGGGGGGTGTACCGCTTAATAATTTTTTGATATTTTGAACTAGTTGAAAATTTTAGTGCGAAAAAAATCATCTTAAGTTATTTATAATAAGCAAATTATGAATTAATCTTTGTTCGTTTTTCTTTCAAATAAAATATGCATAAATTTCAATAATGTATCCTTTCAATAAGATTTTGATATATTTTTCTTTCAGGGCAGAAAGGCAAGAAAATGTTGAGATTTTCTAAGGCAGGTAATTATTCTTTTCCTCAAAAAAAATTCAAAGAATTGACTTTTTTTTGTTCATTCAGAACATCGCTTCTTCGGACTTGTTTTAATGTTAACTTCGACTTGGTGAGGAGGAAAACGAAAATGACACCAATGTTTTTTTTGAAATCATAGGTTATGAAACATTACATCTAGATGTTTTATTTTAGAATTTGAAAAAAAACACTTGACATTTGTCAAGAATTTGCTGTAAAAATCTAGTTTTTTAAAAGTTGGCACGCCATCTTCCAAATTTGTATTTTCCTTTCTTTAATAATAAGATTTGTTTAAAATGGAAGTTTTACCAGCAATTGGAAAGTCTTGCTTAGAAGTTTAGATATGATTTCATAGGATTTTAAGAAAAAAACGAAAGAGCAGCTAAAAACCTTTTTTTTGACTAATTAAAAGGAGGTGAGCTGTATTTAAAGTATTGTTTATTAGTCATTTATAGAGTTTTTTATAGGTTCTCTGTTATTTTCTACTCAACTTCTTTCGACCTAATAAGTACAATTTCTTAAAGTGTATTTTAGATTTAATACTTTGTAATGAGGTATTTGGCACGATTTTCGTAGCCGTTTAATAACAAAACGTTGAGTGAATTTGATGTGTTTTCTTCGGAACTTCACTCAATACAAAGTAAAAATTAACAATATAAAAAAAAGAAAATGAAAAGAATTTTTAGTCTTGCAGTTATTGCGTTCTTGGCATTCAATGCTTCGGCACAAGATACTCAAACAGACAACCACATCATCACTGTAGTTGTGCCTAATGTAGCCCTTTTGGATCTTGAAAGTTCAACTGGTAAAAATTTTAATGCTACTTTTGAACAACCAACTCCTCTTGAAGCTGGTCAAAAAGTAAGTGGTCCTTTAGACAATTCTGCCGTATGGTTGAATTATTCGTCTATCATTCCTTCTACTTTAACATCTAGAAGAGTAGACGTAAGTGCAAATGCACTGGTTCCTGGTGTTACTATTTCAGTTTTGGCTGGAAGTGCTACCACAGGAGCAGGAACAAGAGGAACTCCAACTACGGCGGTTACTTTAACTACTTCTGCTCAGCCAATTGTAACGGGTATCGGTAGTGCTTTCACAGCTACGGGTCCGAGCAATGGTCACCAGCTTACTTACTCTTTTGCTGCTGCAGATGCTAACTATGCTAACCTTAGAGCGGCATCAACACCAGTAACTGTAACCTACACTTTAGTAGATGTAAACTAAGATTTTGTTTATATTCGGATTGGCTTAAAAATGCCAATCCGAATTTTCATTTTTTTTTGCTTTCCAATGAAAAATATTCTTAAAACACTAATTCTTTTAACTCTCTCGAGTTATTCTTCATTTGCAGCCATTGTAATTACCAATGGCTTAACCCACACCCATAGTTTTGGTACCGGCCAAAAAGTGATAGGCAAGATTGAAATCAAGAATGAATCTGTTAAGCCTACCAAAATCCTGATATATAAGCAAGACTTAGAAAGTTATTGTGGACAAAATATCACTTACAGTACCTCAGGGAATCAACCCTATTCTTTGCATAAATACCTGACTACCAATGTAGACGAAAAGGTTCTTGCGGCAAACGAGCAGTATGTCTTATATTATACCATCAGTGCTGGTTCAGACTCTTTGAATAACGGAAGTTATTGGACAGTTTTGATGATTGAAGGTGCTGATCCCGTGAAAGAAGAAGAGGCAAACGGTGTTCAAATCAACTCAGTGGTAAGATATGCAGTACAAATAATTGCCGATGCGGGTAAATTTCAAAGCCCAAAACTAAGCTACGAAGATATAAAACTTAACACAAGGGAAGACTCAGTAAAAGTTCTTGGATTTAGATTAAAGAATGAAGGAGGTTTTTCAACAAAAACTAAAGTACTTGTGGAGATCTACGACGAAAAAGGCCAGAAAATCAAAACAATAGATGGCTTAGGCAAGCGGGTTTATCCAAGTCAGTGTAACGACTTTGAGGTTGAACTTCTAGGTTTTCCAAAAGGTAAATATGAGGGTATCATCATTACCGACAACGGAATTGACCTTTTTGGTGCCAATATTTCTTTAGAGTTGGATTAGATTTTTTTGAAATTATCCATAAATCCATTTTCCATTGAAAAATCTATTTTACATATCTTTTTTTCTTATAAATAGTGTTGTTTTTGCACAGAAACAGCCTAATATCTCTTTATCAGACATTCAGCCAAGTGCCATGCCTGGTCAGTTTACCACGCTTTTCGTTTATACAGATTTCGAAAAAACAGACAGTATCGAAGCTGTTCTCCGTCTTCCTGAAAGCTGGCAGTTGGTATTGAGCAAAGAGGCTCTAGACAACAAAGGCAATATAAAATATATATATACTTTCTCTTCTCCCAAGTTTGCCTCTGGTGGAAAGTACGAGCTGCAATTAGACTTTTTTAGGAAAGGTATAATTATAGCCTCCAAAATTACTGAAGCTCAAATCGACAACATTAAAAATATTGAACTTTCTGAATTATCTCATCCTCAATTTGTAAAAGAAGGCGATACGCTACATGTAGAGTATATGATCCAAAACCTTGGAAATACAGTTGAGAAATTTAAACTTAATCCAAATAGAGGCTGGTTGAGCACTACAGACACCCTTACTATTCTGCCCAATACACAAAAAATCATAAAGGTTTCTCAGTATATCCTGAAAACAAAAGAAAGTTATTGGCAGACTACCAGTAGCTTAGAATTAGAAGAATTTTCTGGAGGAAAAAAATATCTTCAGTCGGTAAGTATTCCAGTGTTTTCTAGCTCACCAAAAAAAGTAGACCTATATCACCGTTTGCCTGTTGAAATAGGTATTGGTTATTTTAATTATGGTCTTGATGGGCAAAACCAAGGAGCTATGCAATATTTTTCTCAAGGCTCTGGTTTTCTTGATGTGAAAGAAAAGCATAATGTGGATTTTGTAATAAGAGGGCCAAATCAACAAGATTTCCCCCAAATTGGTAGCTATGATCAATATTCTCTTGAATATGACTACAAGCAAGACTTTAATGTAAAACTAGGCGATTTCGTTAATAGAGTGAGTAACCTTGCTGAATTTAGTAGATTCGGAAGAGGTATTCAACTTCAAAAAAATATTGATAAATTTAATGTAAAGGCATTCTATCAAAATGCAAGATTCTTTCAGCAACAAAAAAATTCTTGGGGAGCAGGAGCTGAGTATAAATTAAAAGAAAACTTTAAAATAGGAGCGAACTTTACCAACAAGGGTTTGTACAAAAACAATGGCTTTTATCGCACATCTATAGTTGGTCTAAGCTCTATTTTTTCAAATAAAAATGGAAATATTGAAACAGAAGTAGCCGTTTCTAACAAATTAGGTAAATATGATTTCGGTTTTTATAACCAATTCATTTTTCAACTTTCCAAGTTTAATTTTTCAAGTCAAATTATTGTCACTGGTAAAGACTTTGATGGATTTTATACAAATAGTAGATTGATAGTCAATAGTTTGAGTTATAATTTTAACGCTAAGGTTTCTGTCGGGATTAATAGTAATTACACAAGAATCAATCCGGCTTTAGATTTGTTGACGTTTAATACATCACCATTAAACAAAACTAATACATTGTTTGTGAGTGTATTTCCGACTAAAAAACAAATGATTTTCTTGAATTATACCAAACAGGAGCGTGAAGACAGACAAGTCCCCTCAAACTTTCATTTCAAGGAAGAGTACGCAAACATATCATACTCTTTTATGACAGAATGGGCTACTGTTTTTACACAAGCTAGATACGGAAACGCAGTAAACCTGTTAGCAGGAGACAATAACGCTTCTTCTAAATCTATGAGCGAGCTTATTCAGCCAATGCTTAGAATTCAGAAATGGCTATGGGTGGGAGGTTATTTTGAACATCAATACACGTCAAAATTTAATGAAAATAATGATTTGGAAAACTTGTTTTATTTCGGGGGAAATCTAAGAGTAAATCACAGGAACAAATATTTCTTTAATTGTATGTATAGAAATAATTATGCTCCAGACGAATTTTTCATAAAAAGAACCTTCCTCGACGCTTCTATCGAATTAGATCTAAAAAAGCATAATTTTAGGGCAGTAGCCGGAAGGACATATTTACCGGGTTTTACCGCTCAAAACCAGAATACAATGTTTTTCTCGCTTAATTATTCTTTGAAGTTGAATGTACCATTGAAAAAAAATAAGAAGATTTCAAATGTAAAGGGCAGGGTTTACGGTTTAAACAATACGCAGCCTTTGGGTGGCATAATGATGCAGATGGGACAATATCAATCATTAACAGATCAGGCAGGTAATTTTAGTTTTGAAAATATATTACCCGAGAGATATCATATTTCATTTCCTGCAGATGAGCGAATGATAGGATGGACTCCAGAAAGTAGCTCTTCTCTCGAAATCGAGGCCAAAGCTGACTCTACACACATGCTGAATATACCACTAATCAAAACTGGCGGTGTGGTAGGCAAAGTTAAGCTGGAAATTGATGAGCGTAATCAAGCAATGAATGCTGGGAAACCCAAACCTCAAATTTTATTAAAAATTCAGAACAATGGAGAGTCTTATTTGACTAAATTAAACGAGTTTCAGGAATTTTCGTTTAAAGAAATAAAACCAGGTGAATGGAAGATTACAGTTTTGCTCACAAGTAATTCTGAAGGCTACGAGGTGTTAGAAAAAGAAAAAATCGTTAATATTGAGCCTGAAATGATATCAAAGACTGACTTTGTAGTAAAACAAAGCGAAAGAAAGATATTTTTTTCTAATAAAGAGTTTAAAATAAGTGCAAAACAATGAGGATATTATTTTTGATATTTCTTTTATTTTCTAGTAAGGTTTTTGCTCAAAATACTGCCAATTCAACAGTCAGCTTTGCGCTTCCGAGTGTTTCTTTGCTGGATTTGGCACCTGATAGAAATAGTTTTACACTAACTTTTGTAGCTCCCACAGAAGCTGGAAATGTGATTACCAGTACATCAACAAATAATACCAAGTGGTTGAATTTTACATCTGCAGTACCGCCTTTAGTTACTCGAAAAATAACCGCTCATTTGGCTGGAACGATACCTTATGGTGTCAATATCGTTGTAAATGTCGCAAATGTGGCTGGTTCAGGGGCTGGAGTTAGAGGTAATCCAGTGAGTCCAGTAGTTTTAAGTAGCACTCCACAAGCCATAGTGAATGGTATTGGCGGTGCATATACTGGAGATGGTAGTTCTCAGGGATACCAACTAACGTTTTCGTTAGGAATAGGAGATTTTTCGCAAATTAGAAATCAAACAGCAAACACCACGGTGGTTTACACATTAGCAGACAATTAATGAAACATTTAATTTTAATATCGTTTTTTGTGGTTTTTCAATTTAGAAGTTTTGGTCAATCAATAAGTGTGACCCAGGGTTGGACAACTTCAGTAGCAGCTAATACGCTTACTGAGGCCGGAACTAACTACACTGGTAATGTAACAAGTTCTGACCCTCAAGCATATGTCAGTTTTACGGGTTTTACTTCGTTTTCTAGCTACACTGTTCGAGTTCATAGGGCCGATATAGACTGGAATCCGGCTTTGGTTTTACAAGTCCGAAGAAGAGGAAATGGAACTGGGGGGTCAGGTGGAAGCATTAATGGTTCAACAAGTAATATTACCCTTACTACTTCGCCTCAAGTATTTTATAATGGAAGCGTTGGACTAAGTTCTGGACGGAGTAATGTTCCTGTCAGATATCGAGTAACTGGTAGGACAGTTTTAATTCCGGCAAAAACCTACACTGCTAATATTGTATACACAATTTCAAATTAATTTAAGGAGAGACTCAACATTTTAAAGCCTCACCACCTCTCCAGTTTTTACTGACTCGTCACAAGCAAAGGCTATTCTGAGACTATTTACTGCATCATCTACGTGGTCAGTCAAGTCAACATTATTCTGAATGGCATTTAAGAAAAATAATTGTTCTCTTTTGCATAGTTCGTTATGGTCTGGTTCGTCAGCGAAATCTATCCATTCGTCTTTTCTGGTAAAATTATTGGCGGCATCAATATCCGCATAGTGCACTTTTAGCGATTCCGCTTTTGAGTGAGCATCTACATTGTCAGATTGTCCGGCTTTTGAGGCATCTTTGGCTACAATAGAGACACAGCCCTTTGGTCCGATTACATCTTTTACAAAAAAGGCTGTTTCTGACATCATTGGGCCCCAGCCAGCTTCGTACCAACCCACCGAGCCGTCCTCAAAACGTATTTGTAGCTGACCATAATTATAGTTTCCTTCCGGAATATCTTCAGTCATGCGGGCACCGATGGCACTCACCCAAACGGGTTTTGATCTAGTCATTTGGCACATAACATCTATATAGTGCACTCCGCAATCAACAATAGGACTTAGGCTTTTCATAAGGTTGCGGTGTACGTCCCACATGATTCCATGGCTTTGTTGGTTGAGGTTCATCCTCATTACAAGTGGTTTACCCATCGTTTGAGCTACTTCTACAAATTTTTCCCAAGAAGGATGCACCCTCAGAATGTAGCCAATCACGAGTTTTTTATTATGTTTCTTAGCTGCTGCCGCCACTCTTTCGGCACCAGCGACGGTGTCGGCCAATGGTTTTTCTATAAATACATGGCAGTCTGTTTCTAAGGCTGCTATGGCATAAGCCTCATGGGTATCAGGGTAGGTGTTTATACTTACGGCGTCGGGCTTAGTTTCTGCCAATGCCGTGTAATAATCATCAAATAGGGGATAGCCACCACCGAGTTTTTCGTTCAGTTTTTCTTTGCTTTTGCCAGGTGACACTATGCCGCAAATATCGAATTCTGCAAGATGATGATAAGCCAAAGCATGAGAAGTGCCCATATTTCCACAACCAACTACCAAGACACGTATTTTCATTTTATTTAAAGTTTTTCAGATTCAAAAGTAAAAAAAATAGCCCAACGTTTCCGTTAGGCTATCAATATTTTTTAAAATATTTTAATTAGTCTTGAACGTAGGTTTTATTGCCGTTAGAATTGATATAATATCTACCGCCTCTTGGGCCCTCATATATCGTGCGGCCCTTAGCATCTTTACCTACTGACTTGTCCGCACCTGCTACTTTCTTTTGTGTTCCTTTGTCTGCCTGAGAGGTTTTAGTTTCAGTAGTTTTAGTTTTTGTGCCTTTATCAACCGTAGTTTTTTCTACTTTAGACTTGCTATCGCCTTTGTCATTTGTCTTTGTAGTTTTATCTACTTTGGTTTTACTGTCTTTGTCAACCTTAGTTTTTGAATCCTTCTCTGTTTTGGTTTTCGATTCCTTATCTACCTTAGTTTTGGCATCTTTTACCGTTTTGCTGTCTTTATCTACTTTGGTTTTTGTCTCTTTGGTAGTTTTAGACTTAGAGTCTGCATCTTTTGTGGTTTTGCTACCTTTTTCGCCTTTAGTTTTTGTTCCTTTATCTACTTTAGACTTAGTTTCTTTGGTAGTTTTTTCCTTTTTGTCGGCAGACTTCTCTTTAGAAGTCTTGGCTTCTTTTGTGGTTTTGGCCGCTTTTTTTTCTGTAGCTTTTTTAGTGGTTTGGGCACCTACCATCTGAAATGTAATACAGATAGCAATAAGAATACTGAGAATCTTTTTCATGAAAAATATATTGGTTTAAGTTTAAAATTGTACTCTAAACGAGGTTTAGCTTTGTTTATTTAATTTTTGGGGAAATTTACAAATTATTAACATTATAGAAGCAAAGAATGCTCTGATTTTTTTAAAACATGGGCTATGGAGTTATACGAGTTTTTGAGGGCATGCTCCACTTCTTCTTCGTTCATCCATCTGAGTTCTTCTATGTCTTCCTCTATTTGTGGCTTCATGTTTTTGTCTGATATGAGTTTCATGGCGTACCATTTGGTCTGTTTCAGAACCAATTTGCCCTTCATCATGTAGGTGTGCCAAGTGGTGCAAATCTTATCATTCACAATTACGGTTACTCCACATTCTTCTTCCACTTCACGCTCGGCAGTTTTTTTAGACTTCTCGTTTGCTTCTGCCTTACCTTTGGGTAAATCCCAAAAACCCAAACGTTTCATCATCAGTATTTTGCCGTCGTGGTTTTCTACCACGCCACCGGCTGCTTTTATTACTTGCAGTTTGTCCTTAACTTTTAGCTTAAAAAGCTCCTCGTTTTTTACCTCAAAAGTCAAATGACCGAGTTTTTCGGGCTTGGAGGACTGGGCGAACTTTATGAAGTTGAGAATATTGGTAAAATTGGCGTTTTTAACTAAAACATTTCCGCTCAATTCCCTGAATTCCACTGCTTCTGTTTTGATGTCAAACACGTGGTCGAAGTTTTTTGGGTGGTCCTTCACGAAATGCGTGTTTTCCGAAATAGTGATGGCCTTATTATTGACAAAAATGAGCATAATGATTTTTCAAAAACACAAAATTAATGGTTTTATCTATTAAAAGGACTCAGATACATATTTTTTAATACTAAGCACTTTATCTATTTTAAAAATTTCGTTACTTTGCGGATAAATCAGTCTAGATGATTGGAATAATCATCTTAAATTTTAATGGAAATTTTTATAATTCTTTTTCTAATTGTTCTAAATGGTTTGTTTTCTATGGCAGAAATTGCCTTGGTTTCATCCCGAAAAACAAAATTAGAAATTGCATCAAAAAATGGTGATAAACGTGCCACAGCAGCTCTTGCACTCGCCAACTCTCCCGGCAAATTCTTGTCAACTGTTCAAATAGGTATTACTCTTATCAGTATTCTTACTGGTATTTATTCAGGAGACACTTTTAAAGGTTATCTCATTCCGTTTTTTCAGAAATTTGCAAATTTGGCTCCGTATGCAGAAACGATTGCTGTGTTTTTGATTACTGTAGTTCTTACTTTTGTGACTTTGATTCTTGGAGAATTGGTGCCAAAGCGTATCGGTATGGCCAAAGCTGAGGAAATAGCCATGAATGCCGTGAAGCCAATGAGTGTGGTCTCTTATATTACCTCTCCGTTTATTTGGTTGTTGAGCAAAACTTCGGATCTTATTTTCAAAATCATTGGACTGAAAGAAAACGATAGCTCAGTGACAGAAGAAGAAATAAAGACTTTGATGCAAGAAGGTGCTACCGGAGGGACAATTGAAGAGATAGAGCATGAAATTGTGCAAAATGTGTTTCATCTGGGCGATAGGCGTATAACTTCGCTCATGACCAATATCAACGAGGTTACTTTTCTAGATTTAGACGACGACTTTGAAGTAAATAAGGAAAAAATAATCGACAAAAAACACTCGGTATATCCTGTTTGTCAGGATGGTATCAATGATATGCGAGGGCTTTTGTATATCAAAGACTTGCTAGGTAAAGACCTTAACTTTGAGTTACAGAGATTAGAAGAAAACCTCCGTACAGCCATTTATATCCCTGAAAATAACCATGCCTATCAGGTTTTGGAGAAGTTTCAAGAGGAGCGAAAGCACTTTGGAATCATTGTGGACGAATACGGAAACGTGGGCGGAATTGTGACGATGAACGACATTTTAGATGCTTTGGTAGGGGATATTTCGGAAACCAATGAGTTTGAGTTTGAAATAACCGAGCGGGAAGACGGAAGTTTTCTAATAGATGCTTCCTTGCCTTTTGACGACTTTTTGAACGAATTTGAAATAGACCTACCTACCCGCAAGGAATACACCGGTTTTGACACCATGGGAGGTTTTGCGTTACATATTTTGCAAGAAATTCCTTCGACAGCAGATACCTTCGAATGGGGTGATTTTGAGTTTGAAATAGTTGATATGGACAAAAACAGAATCGATAAGATGTTGGTTACTAAGAAAACCGAGGACAAAGAAGATTAAGATGAATACTGCTAGAAAAATTGCTACTTTTTTACTAAAAACTAAAGCCGTAAAACTAAGCCCTGAGAAACCCTTCAAATGGAGTTCAGGTTGGAATTCGCCCATTTATTGCGACAACCGCATCACACTTTCGGATGTGGAAGCTCGTACATTTATCAAAAAAGCCTTAGCAAAAGCTATCAAAAAAGAATTTCCAGAGGCAACACTCATTGCAGGCGTAGCCACGGCAGGCATAGCCCAAGGAGCTTTGGTGGCTGATTATATGAACTTGCCCTTTGCCTACGTAAGACCAAAGCTGAAAGAACACGGTATGGGCAACCAAATAGAAGGCAAAATAGAAAAAGGCCAAAAAGTAGTGGTACTAGAAGACCTTATTTCAACAGGTGGTAGCTCGATAAAAGCTGCCGAGGCATTGATAGAACAAGGCATTGAAGTAGTAGGTATGATAGCCATATTCACCTACGGATTTAAAATCGCCGACGAAAATTTCGCTGAAAAAAATCTTAAATTAGTAACCCTCAGTAACTACAATTACCTCATAGACGAAGCTCTAAAGCAGGATTACGTAAAACCCTCGGATGTAGAATCTCTTAAAAAATGGAGAAGAAATCCTGCGAAGTGGTGAAGAGATAGAATGTAATTATAAGTAAAAAGCAGGTTGAAAAACCTGCTTTTTTATGTAAACTAATCTTTGATAATTTTAAAAATCTATATAAATCTGCTTTGTTAGTTCCGATTGCTATCGGAATGTCATCAGTGTGCCAATTTCAAGTTTCAAAATCAACTCACCCAAACAAATCGCTGCTTAGATACCTATCACCTCTGTCGCAACAGATAAATACAATAAGTCCAGAATCTAATTCTTTGGCTAATTTTATCGCAGCAGCGGCTTGACCGCCAGAACTCATTCCTCCGAAAATAGCTTCTTTTTTAGCTAATTCTCTGGCCATAAGAGTGGATTCTTCTTGAGAAATATCAAAAATTCTATCCACACGGCTTGGGTCAAATATTTTTGGTAAATACTCTGCTGGCCAGCGTCTTATGCCGGGTATAGACGAGCCTTCGGTGGGCTGACATCCAACTATTTGTATATCAGGATTTTGCTCTTTTAAGTACATGGATGTACCCATTATTGTGCCTGTGGTACCCATAGAAGCTACAAAATGCGTGATTTTCTGTTCGGTATCTCTCCAAATTTCAGGTCCAGTGGTTTTATAATGTGCCAAATAATTGTCTGGATTGGCAAACTGGTTCAACTGTAAATACTCATCGGTCATTGATTTCTCTTCGGCATAGTCTCTACAAGCTTCAATATTTTCGAGCAAAATCACTTTTGCACCATAAGCTTCCATTGTATCCACACGTTCTTTGGTGGAGTTTGAAGGCATAATGAGTTCTATTTCAATATTATATAAACATGCAATCATTGCCAAGGCAATGCCTGTATTTCCACTTGTGGCTTCAATAAGTTTCATGCCTGGTTTTATTTCTCCACGTTCCAAGGCACTCTTAATCATGTTGAGAGCTGGTCGGTCTTTTACGCTTCCGCCAGGATTGTTTCCCTCAAGTTTTGCAAAAATCCTAACGTTTGGGTTTGGACTCAGTCTGCTCAGTTCGGCAAGTGGTGTATTTCCAATCAAATCTAATATTCCGGGCATAAAATGACGTTTATTTCAAAACTCAAATTTAAAGCAAAAAGTGCATTTTGAAATGTCATTGCTTCTTTTTTGTTTTTGATTCAGTACTTTAATAATATTCTCAAAAAAAGTATTTTTTGTCTATAAAAAGCTTTTTTAATTCAGGCAGTCATTGTTAAATAAATTTAAAAATGATATTTTCGCATTGTGTATTCACTTAATCAATAAACCAATTATGAAAAAACTCTTTTTGGCTTTCTCGTTCTTGTTTTCAACCGGCATCGTTGTAGCTCAAGCCCCTTCAGGCACTACCTACAATGCCAATACAAGGTTTGAACAATTAGGCGGAACTTTGCCAACGCCCAACACCTTCCGCACAGCTTCTGGAGCTCCAGGAAAGGATTATTTTCAAAACAAAGCCGATTACGACATCAAAGCAGAATTGGATGACGTTAACCAACGTATAATTGGCTCAGAGATAATTACCTATACCAACTTCTCTACAGATGATTTAAGATATCTATGGTTACAATTAGACCAAAATTTATTTCAGAAAAACTCTATAAATGCTCTTGGAAAAACGGGTGGAGTGAACCCACAAATGAGCAGCACCCAGCTCAATGGCATGAATTCGCCAAGTTCGGTGAATACAACCATTACATCTGAAAAAGAGTATGGCTATAAAATAAAATCTGTGAAGGATTTGAAAGGGGCTAATATTCCTTACACTATTAATGGTACCATGATGCGTGTGGATATTCCTCTTTCATTGAAGCCTACTATTGCTACTTCTATCAAAATTGAGTGGGAATATAACATTACAGAATATTATGGTCGTTCAGGCTATGAGTTTTTTGAAAAAGATGGAAACTACAATTATTTCATAGCTCACTGGTTTCCACGCATGTGCGTTTATGACGATGTAAGCGGCTGGCAAAATAAGCAGTTTTTAGGCCAAGGTGAGTTTACGCTTCCTTTTGGCGACTACAAAGTAGAAATTACCGTTCCTGATGATCATGTTTTAGGTGCTACCGGTGAGTGTCAAAACTACACCAAAGTGTTGTCGAAAGTGCAACAACAAAGAATGAAAGATGCTTCTTCATCCAAAACTCCTGTGATTTTGGCAACACAAGCAGAAGCAGAGGAAAGAATGAAATTCAAAAGCACAGGCAAACAAACTTGGATTTTCACAGCTAAAAAAGTTAGAGATTTTGCTTTTGCTTCTTCAAGAAGATTCATTTGGGATGCCATGCAAACCGATGTTTATGGCAACGGAAAGAAGATTTGGAGCATGTCCTTTTATTCTAAAGAAGGAAATCCACTTTGGGAAAAATACTCAACTCGTGTAGTGGAACATACTTTGCGTTCTTATGGCCAGCATACCATTGAGTACCCTTATCCAGTGGCTATTTCATGTCATGCCACTCGTGGTGGTGGTATGGAATATCCAATGATTAGCTTTAATGGTGGCAGACCAGAAGCAGACGGTACTTACTCTGAAGGTACCAAATACGGTATGATTGGCGTAATTATACACGAAGTAGGACACAATTTCTTCCCGATGATTGTAAATTCTGATGAAAGACAATGGACTTGGATGGACGAAGGCTTGAATACTTTCTGTCAATATTTGGCGGAAAAAGAGTGGGACAAAGAATATCCGGCTCGTAGAGGTGAGCCACAGGATATTGTGCCTTACATGAAAACAGAAAAGTCACAGCAAGTGCCTATCATGAGTTCTTCTGATAATGTCATGTTTTTAGGCCCGAATGCATACGCCAAGCCAGCTACTGGATTGAATATGCTTCGTGAGACCATTATGGGAAGGGAGCTTTTTGATGCAGCATTTAAAGAATATGCACGTCGATGGGCTTTTAAAAGTCCGATGCCTGCTGATTTTTTTCGTACTATGGAAGATGCATCAGGAGTAGATTTAGACTGGTTTTGGAAAGGTTGGTTTTATACTGTGGAGCCGGTGGATCAGGATTTGACCGAAGTGCAATGGTATTCTTTGGATACTCAGAATCCTGAACTAAGTAAAGCCGACATCAAGAAAATAGATGAAGCCAAAGCCAAAACCATGAGTAAAATTCGTGATAAGACGGATATTGAAAAATCAGTAGTCGAAGCCGATCCATCTATGAAAGATTTTTATAATTCTTACGATAGGTATGCTGTTACGGAGGCAGATAAGAAAAAGTATGAGACTTATAAGTCGTCCCTATCTCCTGACGATCAAAAACTTCTGGAATCTGGCATGAACTATTATGTTCTAAAAATCAAGAACAAAGGAGGTTTGGTGATGCCAGTAATTGTGCAAGCAGTTTATGAAGACGGAACCACGGAAGATTTCAGATATCCAGCCGAAATATGGAGATTAAATGACGTGGAAATCACGAAAACAATACCTACAAAGAAAAAGGTGGAGAAGTTTAAGTTGGATCCTTACATGGAAATAGCAGATATCGATGCCGCTAACAACAGTTTTCCGAAAGAGCCAGAAGCTCCAACGAAGTTTCAGTTAATGAAGCAACGTTCGGTTGGGCCACAAGGTCTGAATCCTATGCAAGAAGCTAAAAAGAATGATGCTGCGGGTGTTGGAAGTAGCGGTAGAAACTAAAATTTAGTGTTTTTGATTTCCAAAAAGAGAGATAAGTTTAACCTTGTCTCTCTTTTTTTTGATGAAACTTGCAACTTTTCAATTTTGCTGTCATCTTTAAACGAAACAATCCTAGTTTGAGTCACGAATATATAAAAGATAAGACAACTGAGCTCGTAGAGCTTTGCAAGGTGGGCAATCCTGTGGCTCAGCGGGAGATTTATAATTTATATATAAAAGCCATGTTTAATACGGCTTTGCGGATAGTAGGAGATAGGGAAGAGGCTGAAGATGTGATTCAAGAGTCGTTTTTGGATGGCTTTCTAAAAATAGGAATGTTTAGGGGGGAATCTACTTTTGGAGCTTGGTTAAAATCCATAGTAGTAAATAAGTCTATTGCAAAACTAAGAAGCCGAAAAGTAGTTCTAGAAGAAATAGACGATAAGATAGAATCAACCTTCAGAGATGAGGACGAGGATGATTTCGAGGAGAAAATGGAGACCATTGAAAAAGTAAAAAGAGCCATTAGTTGTTTGCCAAATGGATTTAGATTGGTCTTAAGTCTCTATCTGTTTGAGGGTTACGACCACCAAGAAATCGGGAGTATTTTAGGAATTAGTGAAGTGACTTCAAGGAGTCAATATGTAAGGGGAAAGTCAAAATTGTTAGAACTTTTAAAAGTTACACAATGAAATTAGAAGAGTTTATAAATAGAAACAAAGAAAAGTTTGAGGAGGAAGTAGCTGCAGATTTATGGGCAAAATTAGAAAAACAATTGCCCAAAAAACCGAAACCAACAATTTGGCTTAACAGTAAAATTCTGAGAATAGCTGCTGGTATAATCATTTGTTTGGGTGTAGGTTTTTGGTTTGGCAAATATTCTAAAGAAGAAGTTTTTGCTTCGAAACAAGATAAAATGATCAATTCAGAGCCTACTTTGGTGACATATACCGAGGCTGTTAGCGAGAAAAAGAAAAACTTGGAGGATTTGATTGAGAAAAATCCGGAACTCCAAAAGGCTTTTTTGAACGATTTATCAGACTTGCAGAAAAACTTTGAATATCTCAAGTCACAGTTGCCGCATAATCCAAATCATGATCAATTGTTTGAGGCGATGGTGCAGAATCTAAAATGGCAAATAGAGCTACTCAACCAACAGACAGCCATAGCAGTAGATGTAAACAAACATGAAATACTTTAAGATGAAAACGTATATTAATTATTTGATAATCTGTGTTTTGAGTGTTTCTCTGGCACAAGCTCACGAGAGTCCTTTAATCGAAAAGAGGAAAGAATTTAATTTTAATTATAGTGCTGGAGGAGTTGAAAAGCTTGAAATTGCCAACCAGTTTGGCGACGTAAAAGTCTACTTTAATAACCAGAAAACTATTACGGTAACTGTCCAAGTAACTGCCAACGCACCTACGAATGGCCAGTTGGATGAATTTATAGAATCTATAAATGTAAATGGTCAAAAAAATGGTGAGATTGTAAAGGTTTATACTTCTATCAGAAAAGAAAACTATAACATGAACTCTTGGAATAAAGACAAAAACTCTAGTTTTAAGATTGATTACAGTGTATACATCCCTAAAAACTTGGAATTGGTAATTTCAAATAGTTTTGGAGAGGTTAACCTGCCAGATTTTTCTGCTCCTTTGACTTTAAACCTAAATTATTGCACGCTTCAGGCAGCAAAAATTTCAAATCCAGACTCTAAAATAAACTTGAATTATGGAGTGGCAAACATAAAAGCTTTGCTTGGTGGAGACATTAATTCAAATTTCACTGCGGTCAATATGGGAGAAATGCGAAATGTAAACATGAAAAATAATCATGGAAGCTTGAAAGCCAAGTACTTAGAAGATATCGAAGGTGTGATGAACTACTCTGGAGGTGTTTTCGGAAATATCAAAGAAGCAGTTAAATTGAATGTCAATTTCTCTAAAAATTTCACAATCGAAAACATCGACGAGAAAGTAAAAAAACTTGAGATTTTCTCAAATTATTCAAATATTGACCTGCCAATAAGTGAAAAATTCAATGGCGTTTTTGATGTTAAAACCTCACATGGCACATTCTATGTTGACCCTGCACTGATGGTTCATTTTTTTAAGAACTCTGAAACAGACGGAAAAAAATCTGGTTACAAACCTAAAATTTCAAACTCCTATCAAGGTAAAATAGGTACAACTACCAACACCGATACCAAGATATTGATTATCTCTAATTTCGGCGACGTGAAAATAAAATAGGAAGTAAACTTAATACTGCCCAGTTCCTAGCATTACAAGTGTGCAAGCTTCAAGTACTTCTGTACCTTGTGCTTCGAGTTTTGTTTCTAGCTCAAAATTTTCAGCTCCTGGATTAAAAATCACCCTTTTGGGTTTCATTTTTAAAAGAAATTCTTCGTACTGTTGCTGATTTTTCTCGCTCAAATAGACCGTAACCGTATCGATGTCTTTATCTATTTCATCAATTTTGGTTTTGATATTTACACCACCAACCTGACCTTCGTTTTGGCCAAAAAGTTCAATCGTATGGCCTTTTTCAAGTAATCTTTGGGCAGCCATTAAAGCATATCGTCCAGGTTTTGTGCTGGCTCCAAGAACCAAGGTTTTCTTGTTGTGCATTTTTTTAAAAAGTTAAGCTTAAAGTTAAAATTTCTCCTTTTCTGTTTACAATCACGGGAACAGTTTGGCCTTTTTCAAATTTGCCCAAAGCCGCCATATAGCCATAAACATCTTTTATGTCATGTTCGCCTATTTTTGTGATAATATCCCCAGCTTTCAATCCAGCTTTTTGTCCTGGTCTGCCTTCAGATGCTCCGTCTAATCTTAGACCTACGCCATCAAATGAATAATCAGGAATTACCCCCATTGTAACTTTAAAAGTACTTTTTGTGGCTGCCGAATGCGGATTTGAAGTTTTCTTAAAATCAATTTTGGGACTATTATTAAGCTTTTCAATCATCTTTTTAATATAATCCAAAAGCAAAGCCTCTCCCTCATAATTTATCAAATTGGCATCATCGCTAGGTTTGTGGTATTCTTGATGAGCTCCTGTAAATAAAAAAAGTACAGGAATATCTTTCAAATAAAAGGAAGTATGATCCGACGGTCCTATTCCAGCAGAGTCTAGCGTATGTTTTATATTCATTTCTGAGGCCAGTTTTGATGCGTTTGCCTCCCAAAATTTACTCGTGCCAATCCCTCCAATACTTACGCCTTTGTCATCTCTGTATCTCCCAATCATGTCCAAGTTGACCATACAATTGATGTTTTTCAAGTCAAAAGTTGCATTGTCCAAAAGATATTTTGAACCCATCAAGCCGAGTTCTTCTCCCGAAAAAGCTAAAAAGATGAAATTGTAATTTTCTATAACCTTATTTTTGGCATAAAATCTAGCCAATTCTATCATTCCGGCTACACCAGATGCATTATCATCAGCTCCATTGTGCACTTGTCCATTAGAATTTGCCATCAAAGAACTGCCCTGATCGCCCATTCCGAGGTGGTCATAATGAGCCCCGATGATGATAGATTCGGTTTTGCCGTTATCTATCCAACCTAAAATATTGTTAGCATTTACTTGGGTAATATTCGGCGGAATGCCCTTTTTTGCGGCAAAAAGCTGTCTGTAATTTCCGTTTTCACCTAACGGTTTCAAACCTATTTTTTCGAATTGACCGATGATATAATCTCCGGCTTTGGTTTCGGCTGGAGTGCCTGTTCCTCTTCCTTCAAGTTTGTCTGACGCCAAATAGCCAATATGTTTTTTGAGGTTTTTAGTCTGAGCAGTTAGTTGAAAAGAAACCAGAAGGAGAAGTGCTAAATATTTCATAAAAGATGAAGCTTGTATTCTGTAAAACATATTTTTTGTTTAAAAGGTTAAATTTAATGAAATCCAAGAATTTATTTGGTATATATCTTATTTTTGCAAAAAAGAAAAAGCTATGTCGATGTTAGATATGATGGGGATGATGGGCAAAGTAAAGGATATGCAAGCCAAAATGCTTGAAGCCCAAGAAAAATTAGGTGAGATAGTAACCGAAGCCGAGTCGGGTGGAGGAATGGTAAAAGTCACTGTTAATGGTAAAAAAGAGCTTTTGAATATCGAAATCGAGCCTGAATTGCTCAATCCCGCTGACGCCAAAATGGTGCAGGATTTGATAGTGGCCGCAGCCAATAAAGCTTTGGCAGATATTGACGAAAAAGTAAAAACCGAAATGAGCAAAGTGACCGAAGGCATGATGCCAAAGATTCCAGGGTTCGATTTAGGAAATATTTTCAATAAGTAGTTTTGAAAGATACCGCAGTTGTTATTCTGAATTATAATGGGGTTGGATTTCTAAAGCGATTCTTGCCCAATGTCATAGAAAACAGCCCCGAGGCAGATGTCATAGTAATAGATAACTGCTCTACAGATAATTCAATCGCCTTTTTGCAGGACAATTTTCCGCAAACACAAGTCATTTGTAATGAAGAAAATTATGGATTTGCGGGTGGATACAACCATGGTTTAGCTCATATTTCTAATGAGAATTTAGTTCTACTCAACTCCGATGTGGAAGTTACACCCAATTGGTTAATTCCAATCTTAAAAAGGGCAAATGAAAGTCCAAATCTCGCAGCTATTCAACCTAAAATATTGGATTTTAACCAAAGAGACCATTTTGAATATGCCGGAGCTGCTGGCGGTTTCTTAGATAAGTTCGGTTATGCCTTTTGTAGAGGAAGAGTTTTTGATACTTTGGAAAAGGACTTGGGGCAATATCAAACTCCTACGGATATTTTCTGGGCTACGGGTGCTTGTTTTTTAATAAAAGCCAAGGTTTTTAAAGATTTAGGTGGATTTGATGAGCGTTTTTTCGCCCACATGGAAGAAATTGACTTGTGTTGGCGAATTCATAATGCAGGCTTCACCATTCAATATGAACCCAATTCTACGGTCTATCACGTTGGTGGAGGCACTTTGAACAAAACCAATCCTTTCAAAACTTATTTGAATTTCAGGAATAATTTGGCCATGTTGTATAAAAATTTGCCAAGTAAAATGATTTTTCCAATAATCTTCATAAGGTTGATTTTAGATGGAATTTCGTCTTTGAAATTCTTGAAAGACGGTAATGTGAAAGATTTTATTGCTGTGGCAAAAGCTCATTTTGGTTTTTATGCCATGATTCCATATCTGACAAAAAAACGAAACGGCTCTTATGGAGCTTATAAAAAACTCAGTGATTTTTCGGTAGTTTGGAGATATTTTGCAAAAAAACAAAAAACATATACTGAAATATGCTCAAAGTAGGTTTAACAGGTGGTATTGGTTCAGGGAAAAGTTTGGTGGCCAAGCTGTTTTCACTGCTCGGAGTGCCTATATACGAGTCAGACCAAAGAGCTAAATTGCTTATTGAGCATCAAGAAACTATTATTTCTGAAATAAAGGAATTACTTGGAGAGCAAGCTTATACTCTGGAAGGGAAATACGATAAGGTATTTGTTTCTCAGGCTGTATTTCAAAATGAAGAATTATTAAAAAGCCTCAATCATATAGTTCATCCAAGAGTTAGGCAGGATTTTGAAGGGTGGTTAACTGTTCAAAACGCTCCATTTGTTATTAAGGAAGCGGCCATCATGAACAGAAATGCTGGTCTAGATAAGATAATTGTGGTGGATAGTCCCAAAGATTTAAGGATAAAAAGACTTTTAAAAAGAGATATTCACCGAAATCTTGCAGAAATCGAAAAGATTCTGGAGAATCAAAAATCTCCCGAAGAATTTCTGGAAATGGCTGACTTTGTGATAAATAATGATGAAAAAAGTTTGTTAATTCCTCAAGTTTTGGAAATTTACAAGAAACTTATTTCTTGAACCCATCTTTTAATTCCTTCACATGGCCCGCTACGTCCCTGTCGAAGTCTATTAAATCATTGACAGTCTGAATGGCATGTATAACCGTGCTGTGGTCTCTTCCACCAAAATGATACCCTATTGCTTTCAGTGAAAGTGTAGTGAATTCCTTGGCCAAATACATGGCTATTTGCCTCGGTAGAACCACCTCGCGTAATCTGGTCTTACCTTTTATATCGCTAACTTTTATTCTGAAATAATCCGTAACCACCTCGATGATTTTGTCAATCGAAATCACCTTTTGATTTTCCTCTACTATACTTTTTACCCTAAACTTGGCCATATCCAAATTTATCTTTCTTCGTGTTAAGGCAGAGTCTGCAATAAGTGAAATCACCACGCCTTCTAATTCTCTTACGTTAGAATCTATGCAATGAGCCAAATATTCTATCACTTCCTCGTCCATTACGGCCTTTTCTTCCTCCACTTTATTTTGGATGATGGCTATTCTAGTTTCCAAATCGGGAGCCTGAATATCAGCAGTTAATCCCCACTTAAATCTCGAAAGTAATCTATCCTCCATGCCAGACAATTCCCTCGGAGGGCGGTCGGAAGTCATCACTATTTGCTTACCAGTTTGGTGCAAGTGATTAAATATATGGAAGAAGGTCTCCTGTGTTTTTTCTTTTCCAGACAAAAACTGGACGTCGTCTAATATCAAAACATCCACTCGCATATAAAACGCCATAAAATCCTGCAGGCTGTTTTCTCTGATAGCGTTTATAAATTGGCTCGTGAATTTCTCTGAAGATACATAAAGGACGATTTTACTATTTTCTGACTGTTTCTCTATGTAGTTGCCTATAGCTTGCACCAAGTGAGTTTTGCCCAAGCCTACACCACCATAAATCATCAATGGATTAAAAGATGTAGTACTGGGCTTTTGTGCTACAGCAAAACTAGCGGCTCTGGCCAAACGATTGCAGTCACCTTCCACAAAGTTCTCAAAACCGTAGCTTTTATTTAAGAAAGACTCTATTTGTTTTTCGTTAAAAGCTTTAAGGTCGAACGGGTTTTTTTGCGTCGGAGGAGCTGCTGGTGCAGCAGACTGGGCTTTATGCTGAGTCCCTATAGGCGGATTGGCGGCAGGTTTTTGGGTACCTCTATCTATAATAATAGTATATTCTAACTGCCCATCTTTACCGATGGCGTAGTCGAGAGCTTTTCTGAGGATTTTTACGTAATTATCTTCGAGCCATTCGTAGAAAAACTGACTCGGCACCTGAATAATAAGACGCTTATTAATTAATTTGTAAGGAATGATCGGTTCAAACCATGTTTTAAAGCTTTGTTCGGTTACATTCTCACGGATAACCGCGAGGCAATCACGCCAAACTTGTGTTACATCATTTTGAACTTTGGTTTCCAATTTCTCTGTTTTTAATTTTTTTTTCAGTCTTATTTTTGGGGCTACAAATGTAGAAAAAAAAAGCACGACAAGTGGATTTTTTTTTATTAAAGTGGAGCTATCTTGATTTAATACAAATCAATTGTAGAGTCCTACGTATAAATCGGAATGACTTCTTTAAAAAATTAAATTTAAAAATTAATTTTTCATCGAAAAAGCATGATTAGTTTTGTAATTGTTTTCAAAAACAATATAAAATTTGGCTGAATTTCTAATTACGAATTTTTAAAATTATCATCAATGAGTTTAAAAAAATATGCTTTGAGTCTCATTTTATTTATTGTATTATTTTTAGTTAAACTTTCTCCCTGGCAACATTTTTTGCATTCCAAAATATGGGTCATTTTTGCTTTTTTTGTGGCATTGGATTTTCTGATAAAAATGTTGGTAGAGCAAGGAATGGCCAACAAAAGAGAAAATTTTGTTCAATTTTACCTCGCATCAGTAGTTTTAAGGTTTATATTGCTTTTGGTTTTTATAGGTTTTGGCCTATACATGTACAAGGAAAACCAGAATCTGTTCGTGCTTAATGTTTTTGTATTATATTTATTTTTTACAATTTTTGAAATTTCAACTTTACTTAGTAAATTGCGTCGTTTTTGAAAATAGCATCTTTTCACAAAGAGTTTATAAAAGTACTACTTATGTTTAAATACGTTTATTCCTTAGTTTTTTGTATTGTTTTAGGTATTTCGCCTTCTTTTTCACAGCATACTGAAGAGCCTGCTGCTGCCACTGCTGCTCATGAAGAAGAGAAGTTTGACATCGGTGGTATGATTATGCACCACATTGCTGACGAACACGGTTGGGAATTCACTCACGGAGTTAAACTTCCGCTTCCAATCATACTTTACACAGCAGATAGAGGCCTTGAGGTTTTCTCATCTAGCAAATTAGATCACGGTCAAGTTTATAACGACTACAAAAACGAGCATGAGCATATAGTTAGGGTAAACGCAGACGGAACGGTGAACGAAGCCGTGCATCCGATGGATTTCTCTATAACTAAGAACGTAGCAACCCTTATGTTGGGTGCTTTAATATTGATATTGATATTTACTTCGGTTTCAAGAGGATATGTGAAAAACAAAGGCAAGGCTCCAAAAGGTATTCAGTCGTTCCTTGAGCCATTGATTGTTTACATGAGAGACGAAGTTGTTAAGCCTTCAATTGGTAAAAACTACGGAAAATACTTTCCTTACCTTCTAACACTGTTTTTCTTCATCTTTATAAATAACCTTTTGGGGTTGTTGCCAGGTGGAGCTAACTTGACTGGTAATATCGCCATCACATTGGTTTTGGCCTTGATTACCTTTTTGATTACAAATTTAAGTGCGAACAAATATTACTGGAAACACATTTTATTGCCTAACACGCCGAAATGGATGTGGGTAATTATGATTCCTGTAGAGGTAGTAGGAGTTTTGATGAAACCACTTTCGTTAATGATACGACTTTTTGCAAATATAACTGCGGGTCATATCATTATGTTGAGTTTGTTTGGTTTGATATTCATATTCAAAAGTTGGGCAGTAGCACCGGCCATTAGCATATTTGCTTTGTTTATGAGTGCTATTGAGTTATTAGTGGCATTTTTGCAAGCATTTATTTTTACATTACTTACGTCGATGTACATTGGTAGTGCCATAGAAGATCACCACGCCGAGGAGCATCATTGATATTATAAAAACATTCCTCTTTATTCCCCTATAAAGAGGCCAATTACAAATCATCTTCGGAGGGGGGGAGAAAATAAAAAAATAAAATTATGTCTTTATTGAACATTATTTTACAAGCGGCATCAGACGGTAAAGGTCTTGCTGTAATGGGAGCGGGTATTGGTGCAGGTCTTGCAGCTATTGGTGCAGGTCTTGGTATCGGTAGAATCGGTGGAAGTGCAATGGAAGGTGTTGCTCGTCAACCAGAGGCAGCTGGAAAAATCCAGTCAATGATGATTATCATTGCTGCCTTGATCGAGGCCGTAGCTCTTTTTGCTGCTGTAATTTGTCTTTTGATTTCTTTCAAAATGGCTTAAACCATTTAAGAAATCTACATTCCCAACATTATTCACATTAGGTGTTAATGTTGGGAATATTTTGAATTTAAATTTATTATTTATAATTGTACAAAAATGATTTTATTAGATAACGCATTGTTGAACCCAAGTCCAGGTCTTATTTTTTGGCAACTGGTAGTTTTTGGTTCATTGGTTTTTATTCTATGGAAGTTTGCTTGGAAAGGTATCATTTCGGCTTTGAAAGAGAGAGAAGGCGAAATAGAGGGTGCCTTACGTATGGCTGAAGAAACTCGTGCAGAAATGGCCAAGTTGAAGTCAGACAATGACAAACTTGTAGCCGAAGCTAAGAAGGAAAGAGATTTAATTATCAAAGAAGCCAAAGAAGCCTCTGATAAAATGTTAGCCGAAGCCAAAGACAGAGCCGTAGAGCAAGGCAATAAAATAATGGAAGATGCTCGAGAAGTGATGACGCAAGAAAGAGTGAAAATGATGAGCCAAATCAAGAAAGATGTGGCTACACTTTCGATAGAGATTGCTGAAAAAGTAATCCGTAAAGAACTTGCTGATAAAGCCACTCAGCAGTCATTTATCAGTGAGCTTGTAGCAGACGCAAAATTGAATTAATACCTCGGTCATTTATTTGATTGAAAATTTTTTAATAAAAGTATGTCAGAATCAATAGTTGCCTATCGTTATGCCAAAGCCTTAATAGACTTGGCAAATCAGCAGGGCGTAGTGGATGAAGTAAATAAGGATATGTCGTTTTTTGAAACGATATGCAATGAGAACGCTAATTTTGTAGCCGTTATGGCTAATCCAATTGTTAGGCACGACAAGAAATTGAGTATTTTAAAAAAAATATTCGAAAATAATGTAAACAATGTGACCTTCTCAATTTTTAGCGTCTTAACTAAAAAGAACAGAGAGAAGCTGATTTATTCAATTGCGAAAGAATTTCAAAAATTGTATAACCTTCAGACTGGTGTTCAAATAGTGGAAATTTCGTCGTCAGTAGCATTGACAGAAACACAGAAAGCAGACTTTGCCAAGATGGTTTCGGGTGCTATAAATAAGCAAGTGAAGTTAGAAGAAAGTGTGGATGAGACTTTGATTGGCGGTTATGTTTTGAGAGTTGGCGATACCCAAATCGACACCTCAGTAAAGAAAAAACTTAATGAATTGAAATTAGCACTAGCTTAATTAAGAATTAGTTTTCATGGCTATAAAGTTGAGAAAGGCCTCCGTTATTTCGGAGGTTTTTTCTGTTTTATAGGGTTAGTATTCGAGGATTATTATTTTTCTTCAGTCTTCTAAGACTTTGAAATCTGCGACCTTTCCTTTTTTATTTAATCTCTCTTTTGCCTTCCTTTTATTATGTCCAACGCCTTCTCCAAAGCAAAATATACCTGAATTTTGGGTCTATTTTTTTTAGTAAAATTTCTGTTTTTCGGGCCTTAATTGTTACTGAAGTGTTAATTCTCTAAATATTTCATGAAAATATTAAAAAAATGAAAATATTTTTTTTTGAAAATTCAATTTACACTTTGGGTAAGAAATGAAATAAATTCATTTTTCTATTGATTTCCACAAAAAACGAGATGAGCTTTTCAGTAAAAATGAAAAAATAATCTATTTTTTAGCTCATTTTTCACCGATTGGCCCAATTTTGAGCATTTGGTAGAGTAAAAAAACTTTTCTTGTTTTGTCCAAGTCAATTTGACTGTACAACAAACAAAATAAGACAATGAGACACATAGGAGCAAATTTGTACGTAAACAACGACACCGTTGAAATAATCGATTATTTGGTTGATTATAACCTTTTGCCTAAGCCCGTTCAGAAGACTTTCGCTGTGGTAAATCAGCAGGGTATGGACTTGGACTTAGTTATGTTTAATCCGGAAGCCGAAGAGAATAAATTTCTTCATTACAAGTTTGTTGATTTCGCCTCCAATTCTGACGCCTTGAAGTACCTGATTTCAATGTTTAGAAATTTGGCGACTGAGAATTACAATGTTTATACCCCGGCTCAAAAAAAACTGGAAGAATACTTGTATATGTTGCCGACCTATAGGGCGTTGTTTGGCTATAAGTTTAACGAGGATAACGAATTGTATCAACAAAAAAATTACGAATATTAATATGAACTCTGGAGTATTAATCAAAATAGGTGTAGAACTTTTGTTTGCCATTTTTATTTCAATCAGTGCCTTAGGGCAGAGTATGAGTCCTTTGGAAGAGGATAGGAATTATAAAACAGGCAAGGGAAAGTCAAAAAAATCAAGTTTGAGTTTTAAGAAAGTAAGTATAAAGATGGCGAGGAATTACAAACAACCAATGAAACTCGACTCCGCGGAGGCATATCAACTGGTTTTGCCTCGTCAGCAATCGCTAAGAAACAGAAATTATAAAAATTGAGGGGTCAGTGTTCTTGGAAACAGGTACGGCATCTAGCTTCATAGATGTCGTGCTCTCCAAGAAGAATTAGATTCTCAGCGTCTGTTTTTCTATAAGAAAAATGTGCAATATCACCACACTTTACACAAATAGCATGAACTTTTGTTACATATTCTGCAACCGCAAGCAACTGTGGCATTGAACCGAATGGCAGACCTCTAGAGTCCATGTCTAAGCCCGCTACTATGACTCTTTTGCCTTGAAAAGAAAGTTTATTACATACTTCTATTATAGATTGGTCTAGAAACTGAGCCTCATCAATGCCTACCACGTCACAGTTTCCACTCAAAAGCAAAATCTCCTCTGCTGTGTTTACTGGTGTTGATCTTATAGTATTTTGATTGTGTGAAACTATGTCATTTTCATCATACCTTACGTCTATCTTGGGTTTGAATATTTCTACATTAAGTTTTGCAATCTGAGCTCTTTTAAGTCTTCTGATTAGCTCCTCTGTTTTGCCAGAAAACATAGACCCTGTGATCACCTCTATCCAGCCGCTTTTGGCATCTTTCGCTTTGCCTCTTTTGGGTTCTATGAACATATTTTTATTAATTTTACGTTTATATTCAAAATGGCAAAACATTTGCAATAGGCTTTGTGTACCATTTCAAATAGATTACAAAAAAACAGAATTATCCGATGACCAACAAATGGAATGTGGCCGAAATAAAAAATACTTCCCAAGCATTTGCCGAAGTAGTTTGTGAAGAGTACTTTAAGACAAAAGAAAATATCAATGGAAGCGAAATAATTGGTCTAACCGAAATAAAACAACTCAATCTTTTTATATTAAAAGAATTGTTTGAAAAATGGCAAATTGAAATTTCTAATATAAAAAGCCCTTATTTTAATTATTCTGAGCCTGAGGTTCAGAAGGCTTTAGATGATTTTATGAATATTTTGTCAAGGCATATTCAAGTAAATAGTGAAAACTTTAAAGGTATTTTAGAAACCTCGGTAAAGAAAACCATTGGTCTGTTTTCAGACCCTAAGTCCTTCTTTGTAGAAGAAATGCGAAATCTTCCTGATTTTAAACTGACGGCTGATTGGTTAACCAAAAACGGTAAGTTTTTCAAAGATTACAACTGGGTTTTGCGTGATTTATTGACCAAGTTAAATGGTGTAAGTTTTATTTATGCCAACGAAGCCATAGATTTTATCAACCAGTTTTTTGACGATAATAGAATAGAAGACCACACCAAGGAGCTATCTGATATTTCTAAAATTGCTGATGAACACTCGTCTTCGGCTTCGGCCAATAATCCTTATCAGTCGTTTTTTGACAGTATTGAGGAATACAAAATGGCTAAGCCGCAAATGATAGCCAAAGAATCTGAGGTTGATGTTCATGCAGTTGAGGTTGTGGAAAAAGACGAGCCAATTACCGAAATGAGGCTCACGCAAGTGCAAGAGAAAATTGAGACGGTGATAACCGAGAACCCTATAACGAAAACTATAGAAAAAGAAACTACTGTGACTTTACATGAGTCTATGCAATTGACTTCAGAGAATAGTTCGCTTTCAGATTTTCACCAGAAAAGAAAGATTGATTCAATAAAAGGTAATATTTCTTTAAACCAGAAGTTTTTGTTCATCAATAATCTTTTTGGGTCTGATTCAAACATTTTTAATGGGGCCATAGACGAATTGGAAACTTGCAATAGTTTTTCAGAAGCCAAAGACCAAATGATTAAGAAGTATTTGCCAAAATACAAATGGGACTTGAACAGCCCGGAAGCTGAAGAGTTTTTTGATATTTTGAAGAGGAGGTATAACTAACTCTAAATTTTATGTAGTTGTGAAATAGAAGATAAAAAAAGGCTTTCAAATATTTGAAAGCCTTTTTTGTTAGTTTGCCATTTCTGACAAGAACTTTATTCTCATCAATCGTAATTCTTCTTCGGTTATTTCGTCATCATAATCATCGAATTCTTTCATCGCCAATTTGATTTCATCTGAGGCCGAACTCATAAAATATTCATAAATGTCTCTTTGTTTATCCTTGTCTATAACCTGGTTAATATAATAGTCAAGATTAAGCTTAGTGCCTGAGAAGCAGATGCTTTCGATTTCGTTCAGAAGCTCCTCGCTGTTCATTTCTTTGGCTTCAGCTATTTCTTCCAGGTCAATCTTTCTATCTATTTGTTGAATAATAAATATTTTCGTTTTTGATTTGTTGACAGTAGTTTTTACCATCAAATCCGACGAAGTCTCTATTTCGTTGTCTTTTACGTACTTTATAATTAAGTCCAAAAACGGCATGCCAAATTTCTGCACCTTACCCATGCCCACGCCGTTGACCTGAGCCAACTCTTGTACATTTGAAGGATAAGTAGTAGCCATTTCTTCGAGCGATGGATCTTGGAATACCACATAAGGTGGTACGTTTTTCTCTTTCGCTATTTTTTTACGAAGTGCCTTTAGCAATTCCAACAAAGCTTGGTCAGATGCACCACTTCCTCCAGATGGACCTGCTGTTTGCTGTAGTTCATCTTCTCCGCTTCCTTCGGTTTCGTTTAAGTCGTGGTCTTCTGAGAAAGTGATTGTGTAAGGGTCTTGTAGGTACTTTTGACCTTTCTCTGATATTTTTACAACGCCATAGTTGTCAATGTCTTTTTCAAGATATCCAAAAACCATCAATTGCCTGATAATAGATACCCATTTGTCTGCAGCAGATATTTTACCGTCTGCATTTATATCTGTTTTTGGTTTTTTATTTACTACTATTTCATCCTCGTCTTCCTCTTCCTCCTCTTCAAATTTTTCGGAGAGGTTAAAATATTTCAGCCCTTTACCAAACATTTCAAGCTTATCATGCTCATAACTTGCTATGGCAGGATTGTCTTTTGTATTGGCTGTTAAAATGTCAGCTATGTGATTGGCCGAAAATCTTTGTTCGGTTTTTATAATCGTGTTTAAAGCCAACATCACCTCTTCTTCACCTCTGAATGTTTTGGTCGGTTTATTACAGTTATCACAAAAACCACAGTTCTTCTCTGTCTGTTCACCAAAATAACTCAAAAGTTGTCTTCTCCTACAAACACCAAGAGAAGAATATGCAACCATTTCCATTAATAAGGCTTTGGCATTATCTCTTTCGGTTACATTTTTATCTTTATTGAATTTTTCAAGTTTTGTAATGTCATCAAGTGCATAGAACATCAAGCAAGAACCATCTAATCCATCTCTACCGCCTCTGCCTGTTTCTTGGTAGTATCCCTCCAGTGACTTGGGAGCATCATAATGCACTACAAACCTAACATCCGGCTTGTCAATTCCCATTCCAAAAGCTATAGTTGCTACTACTACGTCACAGTTTTCATTCAGAAAAGCGTCTTGGTTTTTCATTCTGATGTCAGAGTCTAAACCTGCATGATATGGAAGAGCTTTGAACCCATTCACCACCAAAAGTTCGGCTATTTCTTCCACTTTTTTCCTGCTCAAGCAATAGACAATTCCCGATTTGCCCTTGAATTGAGCTAAAAAGTTGATGAGCTGTTTTTTTGCATTGAGTTTAGGTCTTACTTCATAGTAAAGGTTGGCTCTGTTAAACGAAGTTTTGTAGATAACAGAATCGTCCATGTCCAAGCTTTTTTTGATATCCAACTGCACTTTTGGGGTAGCGGTGGCTGTCAAAGCTATGATTGGAAGATTGTCATCAATGGACTCAATTATTTCCTTTATTTTTCTATATTCAGGCCTGAAGTCATGCCCCCATTCTGATATACAGTGTGCCTCATCCACGGCCACAAAAGATATTGAGGCTTTCTTGAGAAACTCTAGATTGTCTACTTTGGTAAGCGACTCGGGTGCTATGTACAACAACTTGCAGGCACCACTAACCACGTCATTTTTGACGCGATTCATCTCTGACTTGTTCAGTGTGCTGTTAAGAAACTGGGCGTTTATGCCAAAAGCCATCATCTGATCTACTTGATTTTTCATCAAGGCAATCAGTGGCGATATAACTATGGCAGTTCCGTCTAATACCGTGGCTGGAAGTTGGTAGCAAAGCGATTTTCCTGCTCCGGTGGGCATTATTACAAAGGTATTTTTACCTGAAACAATACTTTTTATTATTTTTTCCTGCTCTCCTCTAAAATTATCAAACCCAAAGATTTCTTTTAGGTTTTTCTTTAGGCTGTTTTCAATTGATACATCAATCATAGCTAGTTCTATAAAGCATTAAAAATGAAAGCACGCCGCTTATTGGGCGTGGTGAATTAAATTCTTAATGCCAATATACAAAAAATGTTTTGTGATTTTGTTAAACTCAAATATTTTGTTTCACTAAAAAAAAACGGATTACAAGCCTTACATTTGCAATAGAAATAACGCTTTTTTTAAAGTGGAGACGAAAATAGAAAAAAAAATAATTGAAATTGCCAAAAAAGTACTAACTGATGAATCGGAGGCAATTAAATCTTTGATTAGTACAATAGATGATAAATTTGAGCAAATTATTTATGCCATATTAGCTTCCAAAGGTAAAATTGTGCTAACAGGAATTGGAAAAAGTGCAATTATTGCTCAGAAAATTTCTGCTACGCTTAATTCGACTGGCCAAAAAGCAGTCTTCATGCACGCTACAGATGCCGTACATGGCGATTTGGGAATTATTGATAATGAAGATATTATCATATTTTTATCAAAAAGTGGCAATACGCCGGAAATAAAAGTTTTGATGCCACTTTTAAAAAGACTTGGAAATAAAATCATTGCCATGGTTTCTAATGTGGATTCTTATTTGGCCAAGAATTCAGATTTTATCATCAATGCCCATGTAGAAACTGAGGCGTGTCCGCTCAATTTAGCTCCCACTACCTCAACTACTGTAGCCCTTGCTTTGGGCGATGCACTTGCCGTTTGCCTTCTTGAGGTAAGAGATTTTTCTAAAAAGGATTTTGCTAAATATCATCCTGGTGGAAGCTTAGGAAAAAAACTGTACCTAAGAGTATTAGATATTTATCCTAATAATGCCCTGCCCATAGTTCAGGATTCTGCAGACATACAGGCTGTTATACTCGAAATGACCACCAAAAGATTAGGATCTACTGCAGTTGTAAATCAAAATGAAGAACTGGTTGGAATTATTACAGATGGAGATTTAAGAAGAATGTTGAATAGTAAAGTTGATTTTTCAACATTAAGAGCAAAAGATATCATGGGTAAATCGCCCAAAACTATTTTGCCTGACGAGTTTGCAGTAAATGCATTGCTAAAAATGCAGGATATGAACATCACTCAGTTGGTGGTAGCTGAAGGCAAAAAAGTCTTTGGCTTTGTACATTTACATGATTTATTGAAAGAGGGCCTTATTTGAGGTTAAAAATATTAATTTTAAGAATGAGAAAAGTAGATTTTTTAGTGATTGGTTCGGGCATTGCGGGATTGAGCTTTGCATTGAAAGCTTCAAAGAAAGGCAAAGTGTTGATACTCACAAAAGTAAATGCTGATGAAACAAATACAAAATACGCTCAAGGAGGCATTGCCACAGTTTTTGATCCAAACACAGATTCATTCGAAAAGCATATTTCAGATACCTTAATAGCTGGCGATGGACTTTGCGATAAAAAAATTGTAGAAATCGTTGTAACCGAAGGGCCAGATAGAATAAATGAATTGATAGAATACGGTGCAAACTTTGACAAGGAAGACTCTGGCGAATATAATCTGACACGTGAGGGTGGGCATTCGGAAAAAAGGATTCTTCATTATAAAGATATAACGGGTTGGGAAATTGAACGTGCTTTGTTGGAGCAGGTTAAGGCCAATCCGAATATCGAAATTCTAACCCACTTTTTTGCAGTGGAAATAATCACCCAGCACCATTTGGGAGAGCCAAAAGATGACCATATCGAATGTTTTGGAGTATATGCTCTCAACGTAAACTCTGGTGGTGTAGAGACTATTTTGGCAAAAAATACCTTAATGGCAACCGGTGGTGCTGGTCATATTTATGCAGCTACTACGAATCCAGTAATCGCTACTGGTGATGGTATAGCGATGGTTTACCGAGCAGGAGGAAAAGTCAGAGACATGGAAATGATGCAGTTTCACCCCACTTCTTTGCACAATCCAGGTTCTTTTCCGAGTTTCTTGATTACCGAAGCGGTAAGAGGAGAAGGAGGAGTTTTAAGAAATAAGTCGGGCAAAGAGTTTATGTATGAATATGACGAACGCGGGTCTTTGGCTCCGAGAGACATTGTGGCGAGATCTATTGATGCTGAAATGAAAAAAACAGGGGAGGAGTTTGTTTATTTGGACATTACGCACAAACCGAAAGAACTGATTTTAGAACATTTCCCCAACATTTATGAGAAATGTTTGAGCCTGGGTATTGATATTTCTAAAAATATGATTCCCGTAACGCCAGCTGCCCATTATTTGTGCGGGGGAATTATGGTGGACGAAAACGGTAGAACAAATATAAGCAATCTTTTTGCCTGTGGTGAGTGCTCTTCAACTGGTTTACACGGGGCTAATCGCCTTGCTTCGAATTCGTTGCTTGAAGCTGCAGTTTTTGGGCATAGAATATCTCAAGTGGCCGTGAACGAGTTAGATAATGTCGCCTTCAACGAAAAAGTGCCTGATTGGAACGAATTCGGAACTGTTCAGTCCAATGAGGAAATTTTGGTAACACACAATACCAGAGAATTACAAAGGATGATGTCGGATTATGTAGGAATTGTAAGAACTGACTTTAGGTTAGAAAGAGCCCTTACTCGGCTGAATATGCTGAAAGAAGAAACGGAGGAGTTTTATCGTAAAACCAAACTTTCAGTGAAACTGTGCGAGCTCAGAAATCTGATATTGTGTGCCCAAATGGTGATACATTCTGCCCAAAAACGCAAGGAGTCTAGAGGCTTGCATTATAACACGGATTATCCTTATAAACTTGGGGGGGAACCACAAAATATGGTGATTTCTAGAGCATAACTACCTTTTTTGGGTTAAAAATTAGAAAAAATCAAATTTTTTTTTCAAATTTGGGTCAATAGCCTCATTTACATAAAATTAAAACCTGATGAATAAGTTTAAATACATACTTGAAAATAATCTTTTTGGGGTCTGTTCTAAGATAGGTGAAAAGTTGAATTTTTCAGCAAAAAGCATCAGAATGTACTTTATTTACGCTTCTTTCTTTACACTAGGTTCACCAGTAATTATCTACTTGATTTTGGCTTTTTGGATGGAAATTAAAAATCAGTTTAGAAGAAGTAAACAGTCGAGCATCTGGGAGATTTAACGATCTACTTCACCCATCACAAAATCCAGAGAACCAATAATCGCCACAAGGTCAGCAATCATCCAGCCTTTTGATATTTCAGGTAAAACCGAGAGGTTGTTGAATGAACACGCCCTACATTTTACCCTAGTTGGTACATCAGTTTTGCCATTTGTTCTGAAGAAAAAGCCCAATTCACCTTTCGGATTTTCTGCCCTTGCATAGAAATCCATTTCTACTGGTCTTATTTTTTTTGGTACAAAAGCCTGAGGGTCAAAGTCTCTGGTACGTTTGTGTTCTTTTGTGAGTTTTTCCAAACATTGTTCTATTATTCGGATAGATTCCCAGCACTCCATCAATCTGACGTAATTTCTATCCCAACAATCACCCGTTTTACCCATTTTTCCTTCACCGATTGGAATGTCAAATTCAATCTCAGGATAAACAGAATAGGCATCTACGCGTCTCAAATCATATTTTAAACCCGACCCTCTTAATACGGGGCCAGTACAGCCGTAGTTTATGGCCAAATCCATCGGTAAAACCCCAACACCAGCCGTACGATTAATAAAGATGTGGTTATCAATAATAATCTGCTTGAGTTCTTCGAGTTTGGGTTTAACATAATTGACGAATTCTAGGCATTTTTCCTCAAATCCGAGTGGTAAATCATAGAATAGGCCTCCTACCCAAATATAATTGTACAGCATTCTCGCTCCAGAAACCCATTCCAATAATCTTTGGATAGATTCTCTGTCGCGTATCAACCATAAAAAAGGCGTTTGAGCACCAATGTCCAACGCATAAGTACCGATAGCTATAAAATGTGAGGCGATTCTGTTGAGTTCGGCCACTAAAACCCGGATATATTCTATTCTTTTCGGAAGGGTATTTTCTATGCCAAGCATTTTCTCTACACCCATTACATAGGCATGCTCAGAGTTCATGGCTGCTACATAATCCAGTCTATCTACAAACGGTATGATTTGGTTGAAAGGCAAAGATTCGGCGTGTTTCTCAAAACAACGGTGCAAATAGCCCAAATGCGGAACCACTTCTTTGATGAGTTCGCCGTCCGTGACTACCTCAATTCTAAGTACACCATGCGTAGAAGGGTGCTGCGGCCCAAGATTAATGAGCATTTCTTCCGACGAAAGATTTTCATAATTAAATTTTGTCGGTTCAGACTCACTAAGGTTTTCCCTTCTATATTTGTATTGAATTTTTTGCATCGAAATTTTTTCTGGTTCAAAAATAAAAACAAAAATCTAGATTCAAGTTTAAAATGCACGAAATCGAACCTTTTTATAATTGGCAAAAATATTATTTGCCTTATGAAGATGCTAAAAGTCCGTTTTTTGAGAAACCCGAAATCAATCAATACAGAAACACTGTTTACAGTTATTATCTACATCCCGACTGGGACGAAATAGGCTCAGAAACGCTTTATTTGAAAGTTTTGATGGTCAATTATTCATTGAAATATGCTGTGATTGAGCTCATTGGAGAATGGAACGATACTTTGCACAATGATGTAATGTATCTCAAAAGGAACATTGTAGATGTGTTTCTGAAACAAGGAATCAAGCATTTTATATTGATTGGCGAAAATCTATTTCAATTTCATGGTGGCGAGGACGATTATTACGAGGAATGGTTTGAGGATGTGGAAGATGGCTGGATAGTGGCCTTGAATTTCCGAGACTTTATTCTTACAGAATTTTCAAGGTTTCACCTCGATTATTATA
The DNA here is from genome assembly GCF_024343735.1 of Lacihabitans sp. CCS-44. Lineage (GTDB taxonomy): Bacteria > Bacteroidota > Bacteroidia > Cytophagales > Spirosomataceae > Leadbetterella. The sequence goes on along the minus strand of NZ_RJUE01000059.1, from coordinate 13,297 downwards.
TCAATTATGGAGGTACTTTGCAGATAGAAAACTGGCGAACGCTCAAGCCCGATCAACTTTTTTCTCTGATTCAGACATTAATTCAGCGTAGATTGACCTAATGGTAAGCTTTTTGCGTTATTACTTTTGAACCAGCCAAGCCTATCGCTTGTTAGCATAAAAAACAATTTTCATGGATCAGTCTTTTTTAAAACGCATTTACGAGAAACACCAGAATACTGAGGCTGTGCCTTCTACCAAAGATATTTCTTCTTGGGCCATTAAAGTGATTCGATTGCTCTATCCCGAGCAAGCCAAGGAGTTTTTTAGGAGTGTGGACGAAATAGAGGGTGAGTTTTGGAACCTCGGAAACGAGCTCAAGCACCTTTTAGAAACTACCGATCAATGCAAAAATTGCAACATAAACGAAAAAGTAAATGTCTTCAATAATTCAATTCCTGAATTATTTAGACTGTTGAATACCGATGTGGATGCCATATTGGAAGGTGACCCTGCCGCCAAAAGTAAGTTCGAAATCGTGAGGGCTTATCCAGGTTTTTATGCTATTTCAATCTATCGTTTGGCGAATTTACTGCACAAATTAGAGGTGAATCTTATACCAAGAATCCTTACAGAATTTGCTCATTCTCGAACAGGAATTGACATTCACCCAGGAGCCGAAATTGGCGAATATTTCTTTATAGATCACGGTACGGGCGTGGTTATCGGTGAAACTTGTATCATAGGCAACCATGTGAAAATATACCAAGGCGTAACTTTGGGAGCGTTGAGCGTGGACAAAGCATTGGCCAACACGAAACGTCACCCTACAGTTAAAGACAATGTTGTGATTTATTCTGGAGCTACTATTTTGGGTGGAAATACTACAATTGGTGAGAATAGTGTAATCGGAGGTAACGTTTGGTTGACCAAGTCAGTGCCTGCTAATTCTACGGTTTATCACAAGCCAGAAATCAAAGTAGTTGAGAACGAAGCGGTATAAATATGCTCATCAATAGCGAAGAATACCGCTCCATGTTCGAGACAGAAGAAAAACTTTGGTGGTATAAAATTCTTCATGAAAAAGTAATCTCGGAGATAAATTCTTTCTCGAAAGGCAACAAACAAATCAAAATTTTAGATGCGGGTTGCGGTACTGGTGGTTTGCTTTTGAAACTACAAAGTACTGGTTATCAGAATATAAAAGGCTTAGATTTTAACGATGATGCCGTAGGGTTTTCAAAAAGCCGCGGACTGGATGTTCAAAAATTAGACATAACCCATCTTCAAGGAGTTTTTGAAAAAGAGTCTTTTGATATAATTGTATCTGATGATGTCCTTTACCAATTCGATGATTTAATTATCGAGAAAACTATTTCTTCAATAGTCGATATTTTAAAGCCAAACGGAGTTTTCATAACCAACAACAATGCTTTTGAGGTTTTCAGAGGTACCCACGATATAGCCGTTGGAAGTAAAAAACGTTTTGTTTTGAAAGATTTCAAAGCTTATTTGTCCAGAACAAAAAACGCTTCAATCGTAAATCATCATTATTGGTCTCTATTTCTTTCGCCTTTGATTTTGGTGGTTCGTTTGGTACAAAAACTCAAATTGAAACTCAATTTGGTTGATTTACAAAATATAAAGTCAGACGTAGAAATGCCATCTGAGTTTATGAATAATCTGTTTTACAATATCTGTAAATTTGAGAGTAAAATCCTGGAAAAATCACCTTTCGGTAGTTCCATATTTTTGGTCATAAAAAAAGAAAAATGACAGTTTTCGGGTGTTTTTACCCCATAGCTTCCTATTTTTGCATCCCAATTTAATTTTTATTTATGAGTGTTAGAGTAAGATTTGCTCCAAGTCCCACAGGACCTTTACATATTGGTGGTGTTCGCACCGCTCTTTACAACTATCTTTTTGCCAAAAAAATGGGTGGAACCATGATTTTGAGAATAGAAGATACCGACCAAACCCGTTTCGTAGAAGGAGCTGAAGAATATATTCAAGAAGCATTGGCATGGGTAGGTATAAAGATAGATGAAGGGGTACAACAAGGCGGAGCATTTGGGCCTTACAAACAGTCAGAAAGAAAAGAAATTTATAGCAAATATGCTCAACAATTGGTAGATGCTGGAAAAGCCTATTATGCCTTTGATACCTCCGAAGAATTGGATGAGCTGAGAAAAACTTTGGAAGAAGCCAAAGTGGATAATATTTCTTACAATGCCGTTACGAGGATGCAAATGAAAAACTCATTGACCTTGTCTGCGGATGAAGTTGCGGCCAAATTACAAAATGGGGAGCCTCATGTGATACGCTTGAAGGTGCCTTTGAAAGAAGAAATCAGGTTTAAAGATATCGTGAGAGATTGGGTGGTGGTACATTCGTCTACCATTGATGATAAGATTTTAATAAAATCTGACGGTATGCCTACTTATCATTTGGCCAATATTGTTGACGACCATTTGATGGAAATCACCCATGTGATTCGTGGAGAAGAGTGGTTGCCATCGGCTCCATTGCATGTTTTGCTTTACAAAGCATTTGGTTGGAATCCGCCAGAGTTTGCCCACTTGCCTTTGTTGTTGAAGCCAGAAGGAAATGGTAAATTGAGTAAAAGAGATGGTGTTTTAGGCGATTTTCCCGTGTTTCCGTTAGAGTGGAAAGACAAAACTACGGGAGATATTTCAAGAGGATTCAGAGAAGATGGCTATTATGCAGATGCGGTAGTGAATTTCTTGGCATTTTTGGGCTGGAACCCAGGAACAGAGCAAGAAATCATGACTTTGGAAGAGCTGATTGCGGCTTTTGATATCAACAACATCCATAAAGGAGGAGCGAGATTTGATGTAAATAAAGCCAAATGGTATAACCAAATGTACCTTCGTCAAAAAGACGATGCTTTGTTGGCGGAAGAGTTGAACGCTACTTTAAACGATTCTTCGTTATCAGAAAAAATCGTGAAATTGATGAAAGAGCGTGTGACTTTCAGCAAAGAAATGATAGCTGAAGTGCCATATTTATTCAACGAAATCAAAGAGTACGACCAAGAAATCGCCCAGAAAAAATGGGACGATATGGCAAAATCAGCTATGCCAGTAGTTGCTAAAATATTAGAAAGTGTTTCTGATTTCAATTCAACAGCTATTCATGATGCTCTTTTTGCAGGATTAGAAGCCGAAGGCATCAAGCCAGGGAAGATAATGCAAGCCTTGCGTTTGGCCTTAACTGGAGAAGGCAAAGGACCAGATTTGATGTTGACCATAGAGATATTGGGCAAAGAAAAGTCTATTTCAAGGATAATTAAGGCATTGGAAGTTTTATGAGAAACACTGCTCATGCATAATCCGACCTCTCTGAGGTCGAAGAATCTGATTAACAATATTTTGCAAACAAAATCTGACCGCTCTGCGGTCATTTTTTTGCCATTTGACCTCAGCGAGGTCAGATTATGTGAGATGGTTATGATAAATATGTATTTCGACCCCAGCGGGGTCGCACTATATTAGCAAAGAGGGTAACATGCATTTCGACCCCAGCGGGGTCGCATTATATTAGAAAAGAAGGAGGTAAAAGCATTTCGACCCCAGCGGGGTCACATTATATTTAGATTATGTTTTATGGAAATATTTGGTTTCAGTTTACCCGAAAAATGATATTTTGATTACAAAAAAATAAATCACCACCTTCTCGCATGCAACCAACCTTATTTTCTTTGAGCCCAAATGCTCTTTTTTAAAAATCTAAATCCCTATTTTTACCCAACATTTATTCAATAAAACTCATGCCTACCAAAATTTCCTTGTTGGTTGTATTTTGCTTTGTATTCGTTTCAAACATTTTCGCTCAAGACGAATGGTGGAAACGAAACAATCTCCGGGTGATTCAACTGAATCTGCCAGACTACGAAGCCAAGACCATTCAGCCCAACGAAATAGTGGAGGATTTGCTGAAATATTCGGCCAATACGTTGATTATCAATGCTGGCGGTATCATGGCTTTTTATCCTTCCAAATTGGAAAATCATTTCATCAATCCTTACATGCGTCCGGGTGTATTGGGTGAAATTGTTCAGAAATGCCACCAAAACAATATAAAAGTGATGGTGAGGTTTGATTTCAGTCGGGCTGACAAGACTATTTTTGATAAGCATCCCGATTGGTTTTACATCTCCCCAAAGGGCGAACGAATGATCAATACCGACAAATATGTAGTTTCCATCAATGCCCCATATATGCAGGAGGAGGCGTTCAAAATCATCATGGAAGTTATCGAGATGTTTCCAATTGATGGTATATTTCAGAATATGCCCGGCTATCAGACCCGCAATCCCTATGAGAATTTGTATCAGGGGATCGACCAAAATGAATATGATAAAAAGGCTTTCTTGGCCTATTCGGGACTGAACTTGCCTTTGGTGGAGAACAAAGAGGATTCGGTTTTTAGAAAATACGAGGAATTTAAAAAACACACTACCGAGGCTTGGCAAGAAAAACTGTATCATTTGGTAAAGTCTAAAAACAAGAACATCGCCATTTGTACCTATGCTGAAAAATTTGTAGATATCATTAGGCACGAGTCGCAGTCGAATAGCCTGCCTTATTGGCCTTATTCTGCATCTGACAATGTAGGTAATGCAACAAACACATACCCCGACCACATCATCAGCAATGCCAGTATCCAGCAGATTTCGTTTCAAAGCAGGTACAATGCCGTGGAGCCTGAGGAGGTCGAAATCAGACTTTGGGAAAATATTGCCAACGGCTCGGGCTTAGATATGAGTATGATGGGCGATATGCGAGGCTACGAAGACGAGCGGAATTTTGAGGTTTACAAAAAAGTGTATGGTTTTCATAAGGCCAATGAGAAGTTTTACGGAAAATACCAAAGTCAGGCCAAAATAGCTCTCATTGCCCCGGGAGCATGGCCTTCGGGAAATAAAATGCAAGAATACCGAGGTATTATGTTGATGCTCAAAGAGGCTCATTTACAGTTTGATATCATAGAAGATACCCAAATAGAGAGACATGCCGAGCGATTAAAAAAATACAAAATTGTAATTTTTCCAGACATAACTTATTTGAGTGAAAATGCCATAAAATTGCTTCAAAATGTATCCAAAGATGGCGTAAACCTCATTGCCACTAACAATAGCTTTTCTGACAACGCCCAAGCTCTCAAAAGTCTTTTTGGTGCTGAAGTCATCAAAAAAGAATTGGACGGAACAGGCAATTATCTCAAAATCGACAATCCAAATCTATTTGGCAGACTCAAAGGCCAGTCGATGATTCATTGGAAGTTTAATTTGGCCCAGTACGATTTTGAGAAAGCAAATACCAACTATTTATCTATATTGGCCAAAGGTAGACCTGGTCCTCCAGAATTAATCGGTGGACACGATCCTTTGGGTTATTTTGGCATGTCTGTGAAAGATTTCGGAACTTCTAAAAACGTTATTTTACCCCTGAATCTTGGTAAATTGTACTATCTACATGGCTATGAGCAAAACAAGAGTATTCTGCTCGATATTATACAATATCTAAACAATCAGGTTTTTGAAGAACTCAAAGCCAGTGTCCATCCAAGGGTGGAAATGATTCTAAAGGAATTTAAATACAACACCGAAAACAACAAAAATGCAGTTGATGGCAAAATACTGCACCTCATCAATATTACAGGTTTTAGCGGAAATACCTTCTTTGAACCTCTGCCAGTTCATCAAATTCAGGTCTCCATAAAGTCAGAAAGAATTCCCAAAAAAGCATTTTATCTAACAAGCAAGAAGCCCATATCATTCTCGGTAAAGAATGGTGAATTAGCCTTTACCGTGGCCAAGCTTGAAAATTACGAAGCAGTGGTTTTTGAGTATTGATGTTTTGAGGATGCTTCAGTACGAGTCTTTTCTGACCAGAAGATGAAGCAAAACTCATTTGGATTCTACACTTACGCCGTTCTTTTTCAGTACATTGTGAAAGAAAAGCATTTGGTAGGGCAGGGCGTTTTCCCAATATGGCCAGGTATGTGCACCAGGTCGTTCGGTGTAATCATGGGCAACCCCGGCATAGAGTAACCTCTCGTGCAATTCACGATTTAAGTCAATCAAAAAATCATCCACACCGCAATCCATAACGATTGGAATGGCATTTTTCTTAATAGTGTCCACCATATTAACAATAGAATTCTTTAAGAAAACCTCGTTTCTTATATCGCCAGTGCCCAAAATCTTCTCAAAAAGGTCTTTCGTGGAGCTTATTTGCTCTTTGCTTATTTTGAATTTGCTAAAATCCATGTCCATAGCACCGCTCATGGTACCAGCCGCTCCGAAAATATCAGGATGGCGTGCAGATAAATACATAGCCCCATGTCCACCCATCGAATAGCCACTGATTAAACGACCTTTTGGGCTTCTTACTGTGCGATAGATGACATCAATTTTAGCCACAACCTCCTGCGAGATATAGGTCTCAAACTGACTTTCTTTGTTGCTTGGGCTATCCAAATACCAACTGTAAATGTCACCGTCAGGCATAACCACAATCACATTGTATTGATCTGCCAAGTTCTGGAAGAGGTTTTTGTCATGCGTTTTATTGAGCCAAGTACTGAAGTTTCCACCCGCACCATGGAGCAAATACAATACGGGATACAAGGCTTGAGTTTTGGTGTAAGATGCTGGCAACACCACCGCAGCCTTCAAAGTCCTGTTCATCGCAGCACTTGGTATTTCGAGCGTATCCACACTGGCTGCATTAGCTGGTAGCACGCAAACCCAAAATACAAGCGTTAATAAAAATTTCATAAGCCGTCTATCTCATTATTTTAGACAAAAATAACCCAAATGAATGATTTGCAAACCATTTCTGAAAATCGCTCAACAACTCGAGCAGCCGAAATCAGCAATTTGTCAGGCTGATCCTGTCTAACCCCTTCACGTCCCATAAAAAATACAATAAATCATCCCCAAATTAAAGGCGGCGTGGCAGGCAATGGCTCCGAGAAGGCTATCCGATTTTTTGCGAAAATAAAAAAACATTAAACTCACCAAAAACATACTCAACACCCACAGCAGGGTGGGGATGGGGTAAAATGCCCATTGCTCGTTCACGAATACCAAGCCGAAGTGCGAAATATGCGTAAGTGCAAAAGCGGAGCCATCTACAATAGAGGCTTTTTTCTCGCCAATAGAATTTTCAAAACTCTTATGTACGATGCCCCTGAAAAACAATTCCTCACCGATGGGACTAAAAATCATGCCCGTAATGGCCATAATGCCAAACATTACCCGCTTGTCTGCCGCCGTGATGCCTGCCGGAATTTTATAAGATTTGCCGATGTATTGATACCAGTTTTGGTAAGAAGTATCATATAAGGTTTTACCCAAAAAATAAAGAAAAACGCTCGCCGCCAACCCAGCCAAAAAGGCCAGAAACAACCATTTGAAACCCTGAGCTTTCTTTATACCGATGGCTTTACGACCCGCTTTGTTCAAAAAAATAAACGGAGCCAAAGCCGAAACCGTCATAATAAGGCCGATAGCCCCATAATTACCCGAAGCATTGGCCTGAAGCACCAACACAAACCGCGGCACACATATCAACAGTATCAGAAATAGACCAAATTTCCAGTTTAGGTCAAAGATTTTGCTGTAGAGGGGTTTTAGGTGGGGGTGCATTGTTTTGGGGAAGATAAATTTTTGAAGAACAGTTTGTTACTACCCTAAGTTAGCGATTTCGAAATACTTAAATGAAGAAGAAGCACGAACTTTGATAGAAGCACAAAGCTTGATTTTACCACTGAACTGCCACTTATGGGTAGGTGATGAGACCTGATGGTCTTATTCTTATTTCACAGTTCATCCTAAAGTATGTTTCTCATTTTTAATCGGTTAATAAAAGTCCTCAGTTTGTTATAAGAAATTCCAGGTAGGTTCTCTCGAATTGCTCCTGTTATTTCAACTCCATTGAAAAGCAAAAATGATTTTATTGTTTTATAGTCCTTGTGTTCGTAACCAATAGAGACTAAGTATTTTGATATTTCTAAAACTGCAACTCTATCAATTAAGCCAAGTTCAATTAAGTCTAATTGTAATTGAGAATTAATACCGTGTTGTAAGTAGGATGACCAATTTGCAAGTTGTGTTGGCAATATATATTCTTTGGTATTTAATTCTTTCAGACGAATAACTGAGGAAATTACCGTTTGAATATTGTAACTAATGAACGAATTTATGAGCCTTAAAACTTGATGTGTTTCAAGTTCCAAATCATTACTCAATTTTTCATACCAATTTCCATTCATCCACAATAGAATTGCTTTTTTTACTTTTTCGGAATCAACTTCACAACGATTTTCTTCGATGAATGCTTGTAGATTTTTAGTGAATCTGTTTAGCTTAAACACTCCATTATCCAAAATGTATTTCAGCCACTTTTTACCTAGTGGTTCAAACTCATTATTCCAGATTTCATCATCGAAATCAAAATGCTCCATTATTTCCTCATAAAGCCTGATGTTTGTGCCGCTGTTTTTTAGAATTGCAAAGTCTCCTCTTTCAATTATTGGTCGCAATTTGTTCACCCTTAAACCAAACATTTTGTTAAGCGTTATCTTTTCATTTTCAGTTGCTTGATAATAGGAAAGTGTTTCTGTTACCAATTCGTTTACTAATGCATCAAGTTTTGCAGGTTCTACTTCTTCCGCAAGCAAATCAATTAATGAAATATCTATATTGTCTAGTAACTCTTGTAGTTGCTCACCTAATGAATCCAATATCTCGGCAGTGATTGGAAGCCTTCTCTTTTCCAAGGCATTTGTGATAAGATGAACTATGTTATAAAGTTGACCTTTAACTGGCTCAACATTACGTTCTAAAATCAAGTCATTAATTCGGTCAAAATCCTCTTCATGTGGAATAATAACCAAACCTTTTGTTTCCTTGCCTGCTCTCCCTGCACGCCCGACTAAATTCTTTAAATCCCGAATTTTTAAAGGAGAATAGTTATTGATTGAATACGGATTAAATCTAATCGTTGAATGAAGCACCATAGTCTTTATGGGCAAATTCACACCTTCCGCTAAAGTGTTTGTGCAAATAACAAATCGAATTTTATTTTCACGAAGCGAATCTTCTACAATTTCTCTTACGTTTTGTGGAAAGTCGCCATGATGAAATAGAACGCCAATTCTTGAACATTCTGTAAGTAAATATTCATCTCCAAAGACAATAGAAAAATATTCTGCGAGGTTATCTAAATAACCTGCTGGTGAAAATCTCAACAAACCATTTTCAGGCTTACTTGATAATTGAACAAGTGCTTCTGCTGCCAAGCCTTCAACCCCTGTATGTCCTCTTTTGTGTGGTGCAAATAATGCAACAGTTCCTGAACCAGTTGCTTTGATACTCACCGCAACCGAAATACCTTTTTTACTCGTTATTTTTCTAGATTTTGTTTTTGATAAAGGAATTGATAATTCCCCGTCAAACAAATATTTGTATAACTGGTAATTGTATGGTCTCTTTTTATGTGGGTTAATGTCAAGATAGTATCCATTGACTCTATCCATTTTCCTTAGGAATCCATATTCTAATTCGGTTGGTCTGTAATCGGAAGTTATTAATGAATCGTCATTACCACCAAGCCAAGAGTTTACGGTTGAAATATTAGGAATGATAGCTGAAACAAAAATGAATCTCCTTTTAACTTCTGTGCTACTTTTTAATCTCGAAAGAAGTAATTCATAACTCAATCCTCTTGAATCATCATCAAGCAAATGCCCTTCATCACAGATTATAGTTGTAAACATTTGAGATATTCCAGGGAAAATATCTTCAACTGCCATGAATTTCTCAGGTGTTGAAATAAGTAGATTTACTTCACTGATAGAGGTTCTTTCTTCTTGTGTTGGAAGATTACCACCAAAAATAGTTTTGGAAGTTATTCCCAATTCACCTAGACTAACTGCAAGTGATTGTTTTAGTTCTGATGCTAAGGCTCTATAAGGAGCAAGATATAAAATTCTGCACTCGGGATTTCGTTTGAATTCATCATAAATAATTAACTCGCTTATGGATGTCTTGCCTGAACTTGTAGGCATTTGTAATGAACAAGTATTGCCGCTTAGTATTCCTTTTTGAATTGCCAATTTTTGAGATGGGAAGAAACTCCATACTGGAACTTTCTTTTCTATGTTGCGAATTACATATGCTCTCCAATGGTCAGGGTTATTATATGCTCTTAGTAAATCAGCCCAAATATTATCATCAAAAAACTTGATTAAAATAGTTTCAGCAAGAAAATGTGAGAAGTAGTTCTCAATATCATCAGAAAATGCAGTTTCTTTTCTCAAAGAAATCTGCCTTGTTAGCATTCTTAGTAATCTTAAACTACCACTTTCAAGAAACCTTTTTAAAACCAAGGTATGCTCATTTGCACCTGAAAGGTCTCTTTGTAAAAAGCCTGAAACAAACTGGTCTATTTCCAGTTCATAATTTTTACGTGGATATAATTTTGATAGAATCCAAGCAGAAGCAGGGTAGTTTGATAAATAATACAAGCCAGCAGCATATAAAATGTTGTTGGAATGATTTACACCTGTGAATTGGTTTCGCTTTTCAAATAGCGAAAATATTTCTAAGCCTTTTGCTGTTGCTAATAATTCATCAACAACAGATTCTTTGTCTTCAACTTTTAGCAATTCAATTGCCCTTGACATTAAACTTAAAAAGAAGTTGTCGTATTGAGAAAGGAAAGAGTATTGTGCTCTTTCATCTTCTGGCAATTTAAAGTCAATGTATGACTGCCATGAGCCTGATTCTGCAATCCAAGTATTTAATTGTCTGCTTGCTGGCATTACACTGATTTTATAATATTAGTTCTTGTGTCTTCGTATGCCTTTTTCAATTCCTCAATTGAAAATACAATTACTGTAACACCTTGAATGTTGTTAACTGCTTTTCCTGTTTCATCTGCTTCAAAGTTGCTATCCATTATTGCAATAGCTTTGAAATGTTTCTGATAATCACCAAAAGTTGCTGGGTCTTTAAATCTTTCTACCAATTGCCTTTTATCTTCCGCACCGTGTTTAGCGTATTTTTCTTCTAACCAAGAAAGTGTTTTTGCCATTCTTGTTAGTTTATCTGTTGTAGCTCCGTCAATCGCATCTTGTATTCTGTGTTCCTTTGAATTGACTGCTTTCATTTTCGATTCTATCGTAACAAGAATATCTTTTTTCGTAGGCTTCTTTGGATTAGCAACATGAAAAAGGATTGCATCTGCTCCGGGTGCTGCTTTATTTCGGCTGTCTTTCCAACGCCATTTTCTTGGAGCAAAAAGCACAAATCCTTTATTTTTAAAATTTTCAATTACAGCATGGAAACATAGTATCTCTCCAAAATCTCCTGATTTTATTATTGGTTCATCAGGTAAAATATATTTCTCTAAAAACTCCGATTTTGAAATTTTCCGTTCCTTACTTAATGCATCGAGTGCTTTATCTGTGATGTAGCAATTTCTATATTCTTCTGGTAGTTTGGCAATAAACTGAGCCCATTCGCCTTTTTTAAGACGATATAAAATATGGCTTGCAGTATTGCTTCTGTCAAAGTGCTGGAGAATTTTCATTAATTTAGTTTACTCGGTTTCATAGGCTTACTGGTAATTAATAAATATACACAAAAAGTGTATTAGTTTTGGAACTGTTTTGTTCTAAGTCAAGAAAGTGTGGCATTCCAGCATACCTACTCATATTTTTCTGTCTCAAATATAAGAGATATTTTTTTTCTGAATGGGTGTCGAATTATTTTATTATCAATCGGCTTCTTTATATTTCAAAATGGTTTTGAAGGGTTGTTTTTTGTGGCTTGTAGAGTTTAATTACTAATTGAAGTATTTTGAATTCAAAAAGAAGGTTTTTAGGGATTTTGGTGTTTAGTTGATAATGGAAGCGTGGTCTCGACTACGCTCGACCTGACAATCACCGTGTCACATCGAGCGTAGTCGAGATGCGGTATGATTGGTAATTTGCTATTATATCTAGGCCTATACTTAATCTAAATTCTAAAGCTGATAATAGGAACGTGGTCTCGACTACACTCGACCTGACAATTTAGATTTCAGAAATTTCCCACAAAAAAAAGCCCCAAGCTTGCGTTTGAGGCTTCTCAATTTTCACTTCACATCTTCGGAGGCTACAATATCGCCTCTGCCTACGGGGAATCGATTGGACTGGCATCCCAGGCGAAACGTCGCACCGTCGGAATGCCGCATCACCGGTTTCATCCCTGAAAGGGACGTGGTTAGTTTCAGAATTTTTTCCACAAAAAAAAGCCGCAAACTTGCGTTTGAGGCTTCTTAATTTTCACTTCACATCTTTGGAGGCTACAATAACGCCTCTGCCTACGGGGAATCTCACGGATCAATCCAAAAAGTTGGGGGGAGGTTAAGCATATATTTTCTGTAATCTAAATAGGAAAAAACTTATGTCTCTTACTCCTCTGAATTGGCTTCTTAGTGCTTTTACTTTTGCGTTAAAAGACTCTGCTGAAGCATTTGTACTTCTATTGTCGAAATAATTTAGGATATATTCATAATTGTTCTGAATAGTTCTAGCGATGGTATTGAAGGTTTTCACCTCAAACTTTTCTACTGAATTATACCATAAGGCCAGTTTTTTAAAAGCTACTAATCTATTCTTTGACTGGTGGAAAATATTGGATAGTTCCATGCTGAGGTCGTATGCCTGCTTTAAGTCAGGATATAGTCTAAATAAAACCTCAGACCTATGTACTTGAGAAGCAGACCATTTACTTTCTCTTTGATGCAAAAGAAATCTACTTCTGATTAATAGTTGTTTTAAGGTATCACCGTTTTCTAAAACTTCTGGAACGTACCTCTTCTTCAGTTCTTTAGCATATTCTATTTCTTTATTTTCTTGATCTATTGCCGCCCAACGATGTTTGATTCTGATTTCTTGTACTGCATCACTGGCTAGCTTTTGGACATGAAACCTATCTGAAACCAGCTTAGCCTTAGGAAAGCTACGTTTAGCAATTCGCTCCATGGTTGGAGCAAGGTCCAATGTTATTTCCTTCACCTTTTTCCTCTTTGACTCTGGAATTTTGTGTAGAACCTCAATGACTGTATCACTGACAGTACCTTTGACCATCGCAATTAAAGCTCCTTTTTTGCCTTTTGCAGCCTTGTTGGTCAATATGGTATATAAATCACCATTTGAAAGACAGGTCTCATCCAGAGATAGATTTTCGCCAATATTTTCGGGATAAAGTATCCATTGTTGGGCATGTTCAAGCTGT
>NZ_RJUE01000058.1 GCF_024343735.1 Lacihabitans sp. CCS-44 | reverse complement strand
CTATCGTCTCTGGATCCTCATCATCTTCTGACTGGTCACCATCATCATTGTTTGGTGTTGAATCTATATCGTACTCATTAGAGGCGGTAACTTGAGCTACGTTTTTATAAACTACCCCCGTTAATGGTTCTTTTACCTTTGCAGTATATGTAAAGGTTTTTGTCTCATCTTTTAATACAGTTAAACCACTGAAGGTAATCTTATTCCCCGCAATTACACCTTGTGGTGAATTCGTCGCCGTTAGTATGATATTCTCCAATCCATTTGGAATGACATCTTCTAAAGCTACTCCTGTAGCAATTTGAGGTCCTTTATTAGTTAGTTTCAATGTATAAGTAACTGTCTCTCCAACGTTTGGTGTTGGATTACTTACTGTTTTATCTAACTCAAGATCTATCACTTTAGTAAATCCAGCATCCAATTTAGGATCATTTTCACCCGAAACTAGAGTTGCAGCGTGAGAAGTAAGGGTAGTAGAATTAATATCACTGTCGTTATTTACGTCTGTGGCATCTGTATTTGCACCTGTAATATCCTGTTTCGCTACTTGATATCCGCCAACTGTTCCAAATGTAACAGTATAGGTTCCAGGAGCAAGATTAGTAAATGCGTAGATACCTGAGGCATTGGTTGTTGATGTTTGAGCAGCAATTACGGTTCCATCGCCTTTTGTTCCATTTAGAGTTACAACAACTCCTTGGATACCTGGCTCGCCTGAATCTTGAATACCATTGTTGTTTATATCATACCACACGAAATCACCAAGGCTTGCTGGTCTGTACATACCTGCATCTATAGTTAGATTTGAGGCGTTAGTTCCAAGATTAATAACCGGAGATTGTTTTGTAGTTAAATCCGCATCACTATCTTTTGCATCGTCTGTACCTTTATTAGGCGATGTTAAAACATAGCCTGCTTTATCACCAAAGGTTACAGTATATGTTCCTTTTACTAAATTATCAAATAAATATTCTCCATTAGCTCCTGTGGTAGCTGTTTGACTTACCACATTTCCAAAGGCATCCGTACCATTTAATGTAACTGAAACCCCAGGAATACCCGGTTCACCTGAATCTTGAATTCCGTTTCCGTTTATATCTTCCCAAACAAAATCACCAATTTTAGAAAGACAAGCATTTACTGTCACGGCAACTGTAGCGGTAGTTGTACATCCACTTGCACTAGTAACAGTCAAGGTGTATGTACCAGCCGCAGCAAGTGAAGTATTTGTAATTGTTGGATTCTGAGATGTACTACTAAAGCTGTTCGGACCAGCCCATTTGTAAGAAGCGGCATTTGTCCAAGTGCCAGAAAGCAAATTTAAAGTTTCGGTTTGGCAAATCGGCGTGATGGCCGGAATAGAACCCGTTGGATTTGGGTTAACTTTCACCAAAATATCGTCAGTCGCAATACATCCATCATTGTTAGATGTTTTGCAAGTTACTGTGTAAGTAGTATTGGTGGTTGGAGATACCGTAACGGTCGAAGTTGTTGCCGTTATGCCTTGGTTCCACGATATTGTGCCACCAGCACAGCCAGTTGCTACTAAGTCGATAGATTTACCCAAACAGATTTCAACATCTGGCCCGAGAGAAACTGTTGGTTTGGCCAAAGTGGTTATTTTCCCAGTTCCTGTGGCTGTACAACCACTTGTATTTTGACAAGTAGCGGTATAAATTACCTCACCTACTGCAGATGGTGTTACAGTGATGGTGTTTGTTGTAGCACCAGTATTCCAAGTAACAGTACCAACACAATTTGAAGCAGTTAAAGTAGCTGTTCCACCTAGACAAACTGTTTTAGAGTCTACATTGATAATTGGATTAGTATTTACAACCAATGCTACCGTAGCAGTTGCCGAACAACCTGCCACAGATGTAACTGTTAGAGTATATGTACCAGCAACTGTTGTTGTTGCGGTTTGGCCGTTTTGTGTAACAAATCCAGCTGGACCTGTCCAAGTATAAGTTGAGGCGTTTGTCCAAGTTCCGGCTTTAAGCGTGGCTGTTTGACCAACACAGATCGGATCTACCGAAGGAATATTTCCACCAGTAACAGTTGGTTTAGGATTAACTGTAACTTTTACTTCATCAGAGGCATCACAACCATTTTTAAGAACCGTAAGAACATAATCAGTAGTTGCAGTTGGAGTAACCGTAATCGAAGCGTTCGTTGAAATAACAGTACTGCTTGTTGAGCTTCTCCACTCGTAGGTTGCACCTACAACAGGAGTGGCAGTTAGCGTAACTGATTCTCCAACACAAATTGATTTATCGGTGCCAGCATCGGCAGAAACAGTATTTTTAGTTACTACCACTATGTCTGTCCCTGAGCAACCATTGCAACCCGTAACAGTAAAAGTATAGGTACCCGCTTGGTTGACAGTTACACTTTTCGTGTTATTTGCCCCAACAATTCCAGGTCCTGACCATGAATAAGTAACCGCATTATTGTATGTATCTGGTGTTGTAAACTTAACATAATCAAGTCTTAAAGCACATTTACCATTATCTGATACTTTGATATATCTTGCAGAAGAAGTAAGTGTATAAGTATATTCTTTGTATGAAGTATGATTGAACAATAAAGAAGAAGCTAAACTAGTAAATCCAGATCCCGAGCTTAATGAAGCCTCAATTTTAGCATCTGACTGGGTAGATGTTGTATTCTCACAATGTTCAAGTTTTAGATTTACTCTAATTACTGTACCAGCAGGTAAAGTCGAGCCTAAATCCAATGTAATAGAAGAAACTCCTTGTCCAGATTTTGTCCAAAGTTTAGCTCCGGCATTATCTCCACATACTTTGGCAGTATTTAAGTCCGCAATCCAAGCCGTAGAACCGGCTATTGTCGTGGCACAATTGGTTACGCCAGGAGTTCCACATGAAGTTACACCAGATACCGAACCATCCAAAACTACTTCGTCTGTATTACAAATGGTTTTATCTGCTCCGGCATCAACAGTAATATTAGGTTTTACGGTAACCTTAACCTCGTCAGATTCATCACAACCATTTTTTATAACGGTCAAAACATAATCTATTGTAGCTGTAGGTGTTACAGTAATACTTTGGTTGGTTGAAATAACCGTGCTACTGGTAGAGCTTCTCCACTCGTAAGTTGCACCCGCTACTGCAGTGGCTGTCAAAGTAACTGTTTCTCCAAGACAAACTTCTTTGTCCGGACCAGCGTTTGCAGTTACTGTGTTTTTTGTAACAACTACTATGTCACTTCCAATGCAACCATAACAATCAGTAACAGTGAAAGTATAAGTACCTGCTTGATTAACAGTAACGCTTTTTTGATTCGTTGCCCCAACAATTCCAGTCCCTGACCAAGAATATGTAACAGCATCTGTGAATGTATCTGGAGTATTATATTTTATATAGTCTAACCTTAATGCACACTTACCATTATCAGAGACCTTTATATATCTAGATGCAGAAGTTAGAGTATATGTGTACTCTTTATAAGATGTATGATTAAATAGCAGTGATGTTACCAAGCTGGTAAATCCTGGCCCAGAACTCAAAGACGCCTCTATTTTGGCATCCGATTGTGTTGATAATGTATTCTCACAATGTTCTAGTTTAAGATTCACTCTTATAATAGTTCCTGCTGGAAGAGTTGAACCTAAATCTAATGTAATTGAAGAAGTACCTTGACCAGACTTAGTCCAAAGTTTGGCTCCATTGTTGTCTCCGCATACTTTGGCAGTATTTAAATCTGCTATCCATCCAGTTGAACCAGATATAGTATTTGCACAGTTAATAGTTCCTGGTGTTCCGCAAGTTGAAACTCCACTAACTGTACCATCTAAAACAACCTCGTCCGTATTGCACAAATTCTTATCTGCTCCAGCATTGACTACTATATTACACTGAACACAATCTAAGAAAGTACCAGTTGAAGTTCCATTAACGAAGTTTTCATTAATGTTTGTAACAACTGTATTTAAATCTGAAATTAAATAGGCAGAAGTGCATCCTCCCAATACTTTGTTTGCTTCATCTAAAACAAACTGTACCGTTTTTCCTGCAAATACTCCACTATTTATTTTTAAATTCTTAAGATTTACATCCGAAGAACCAAAATTTGCATCATAATTATCAAATCCTATATTTAAGGTCAAAGCTACCACCTGTCCTGCAAGTGTGTTGCTATAGGTTTGAGCAGGATTTGTAAGTGTTCCAGCTGGTAACACAGATGGAGTAGATCCAGATGGTAAAAAATCTTCAACAGCTTTTGCAGTAGTCAGCTTAAGAAGCTTAGTTCCACACCCAACTGTTAAACCACTTGGAAAAGCCGCAGCAAAGTTTGCATCCCGGTAAGATCCTGGATTTTCTCCATTTTCCTTACTACCCCAGCCACCTTGAGTTTGAGTTCTGAATCCTGAACAATCACCTGTGGGTTGGTCGACTATAAATTGCCAAAGTTTTTCACAACCTTGTGCGTCTGTAACTTTCAACCAGTATACACCTGCTTTCAAGTTTGTACGATCCTGTGTTGTTGCACCGTCTGTCCACAGGTAAGTATACGGAGCTATTCCTCCAGTTACTGTAACGTCTATTGAGCCATTGGTTCCACCAAAAGTTGTTACTTTGATTATATTACCGCCTATAACGATATTACAGTTTTGTACACAAACAAGAGAAACTGGTAAAGTCTTGGTACAAGAAGGTGCATTTTTATCCCTAATTTCTACCGAGTAATTAGTTCCAGTTGAAGTGCTGCTAAGGTTTGAAAAAACATTCGAAGTCTGCCATGCTCCTCCATTTATTCTAAACTCGTAAGAACCACTTCCACTAGAACCTACAACTGTAATTGAGCCATTATTCACATTACAATTTGGATCGACTTTACTTCCTAGCGTCAAATTAATTGCATCATAACACCTTGTTAATACCACATTGTCGAATTTCAAGGCTCGCCCTTTTGAGTGTGCCACAATTCTAACATGAGTAGTGTTTGCAGGTGCAATAAACTTAATTGTATTTAGAGCAACTAAAGTTCCATTGTAACTTACTGTTGTGTTGGATTTAGACGAAGTGGCTAACCAAGTAGTTCCATTGTAAAACTCAAGGTACATCTCAGCTATGGCACCTGAGGTGCTCACAGCATGCGTAGCTGCCAAAGCATCAAAAGTAATTTTCGCACCGGGAGTCATAGGGATATCTTGGTATGCGTAATAGTCAGAATTAAAATCACTATTATTCAAAACACCAAAGTTTCCAGTAGAAGAACCAGTCCCTAAGCTCCATTGGCCTTGGGGAGTAGTCCATGAAGAAGGTGGATTTCCAGAGGCCATGTCTCCATTTACTGCAAAATTGTTTGAGGTACACACACATGTAAAACAAACACCTTGATAAGTAGTAAATGTCAAATCAGAGTAACAGGCATCTTTTCCACTCCATACTCTTATGGTATATGTAGTGTTTGCTTTTAGGCCTGTAAATGTTAGTGAAGTTTGCCCACTGCTAAGAGTTTCATTTGATAATGCGTTATACAAAGGAATTTGACCATAAGAGCTTCCCTCATTTATATCGCCTTTTACTATATCTTGAGAATTGTAAACTAAACCACCGATAGTAACAGAAGCATCGCTGTTTGGGATAGCTCCATTACAGGTTGCTGTTTTCTGTGTCAAGTTTGACAAACTCAGAACTGGTGAGGTACAAATACATTTAAAATTACCTCCTACAAATGTTATAGACTTCGCCTGAGCTCCTGCCACATATGGCAAATACGTCGTTGGTATGGCAGCACTATTGCTTACGTCAAGTTTACTTACACAATCTCCCCAAAAAGTCGTAATGTATAGTTTACCATCAGGTCCAAAAGCTAAGTCATAGGGATCAACCTTGCCTGTACCCGAAACACCGTTTTGTAATGGCGTGCCGAAAATAAATTCATCTAAATATGTTCCAGTAGAGGAATACTTATACACTCTATCTGGAACGGAATTGGATTCACTTGCTGCCGCGGCCCAAATATTTCCAGAAGCATCAAAAACAATTCCTCGGTAATGAAATCCAGCTGGTGCTGTTGCTATTACTGAAAAGCCTGAAAGACTGGAACTGAAAGACACAATCTTGCTGTCATCATTGGAAGTCTGCCAGTTTGTGGTAGCATAAATTCTCGAGTTAGTCGGACTTACAGCCATACCCCAGAAATTACTAACTGTATAACTAGGTGTAAACAAAGTACCAGCAATATTAAACGTTGACTTCGGAACAGAGCCCAAAATTTGCTTTGTATCTGTATTTACTTTGTAAACAAAATTATATGTAGCTACATAAAGATATAAGCGGTCTGCAGAAAGTGCAACGTCCAAAATATCCTCCCCAGGAAACGTAATTGGCGTTAAAAAAGCTGCTGTGTTGTAGTCATAAATCCGCACTTCTCCTACGTTACAACAAGTAGCGATGTATGCCAAATTCTTGACAGGATCTACCACCATACCTTCACCTCCACCACCGGATAGGCTACAGTTGCTTATACCTCCTCCGGTTGTATATTGGTAAACGTCTGTTCTGGCAGTACTATTACCCAATAGCTCACCCACAAGCATGTAGTACTTGTCTTCACCAAGCGGTGCATTTTGAGCTTTCGAAACATTAGCCATACCTATCAACAGTGCAAACAAGGCTACGGCACTTTTTGCAAAAGATAGTTTTAATCCATTCCTATGGAATCCAAATAAACTCTTTGGTCTGAAGAGTCCACTGAAATGAATAATCAGAGAAATAACGGAAATCGCAAAAGCCGAAAAGGCTTTAAAAGGGCTTCCATTGTATTCATTCCTCAAATCTGGGGTATTCGAAGAATGTTGTTTTGTAAAGTCTCTCATTTGTTTGTAATTGTAATGTTTCACTCAAAAAAAATTGTATATGCTAATTTATTTTCCTAATTATTAAAAAGGTCGTTGATATTCTTACCTATTTTCTTTCCTTCAGCTAGGCCCACCTCGTTGTCGTGCCTGGTGTGTATTCCGCCATAAAGCCTAGACATAGCCGACTCTTCTGCAGCTTCAAAAAAAGAATTAAATTTTCTTGCCTTGTAATCCACTATCCTTTCTCTATCTCTTGGCCTACCCACATGCGATTTGTCCTCAAACGCAAAATGCTCACCATAGAGATGAGTTAGTACTGTTGCTGCTGACGAAGCCTGCCCTGCATGTCCAGAATAAAAAGCCGGAAACGGAGGTTCGGGCCAATACAAATCCCAAAGCGTACTCATGTTATAAAATATGAACATGAATGGCCGTTCGGCATTATAATGATATTTAGTTTTCCAACAATTCACAAAAGCATCGGCAACTGCCATTCCTACTGATGCAAAAGTTCTACTCGCTTTCACCACATCAGCTTTCGAGGTTTCAACCGCCACTTTGGCCATATAATATGAATGCCCAGGAGGAGAGAAAGTCTCTGAGGGATCATCACCCCACCAATTGGCTATTTCTTTTTGTTCCTGCGTAAGTGTTTTTCTAGTATTGAAAACTTCCAACATGTAGTTGTGATAGGCCGAACCTTTGTGATAGTCAAAAGCTATCATCTCAGGAATAGGCAAAGTAAAGTTTGTGTTTGCGAAGGTTCTGTTTTTGCCCCAGTAAGGGTGAAGCGGCATAGGAATTTCAGACTGGCCTTTTACTGGAGGTGCCCATTTGCCAGCGTCTCTGATGACCACAAACGAACTATCAAAATTTCTTTTATATCCTTCATGTCCGCCATCAGTTTTTGACCATTCAAAAATAGCAGAGGCAATTGCTCTACCGTACGCCACAGAGGCCAAGTTCTCTTTTTCAGAAAAGCCTTTGCTGTATTGTTGAAATAAAGATTTTTCTAAAGAATCAATCTTTGATATATTTTGATTCGAAGTAAAACCATAAATACTTTTAATTATAACCGCTTGGCCAGCATTTAATGCCAGTATATAATTGATTTTAACTTTATCGGGGGTTTGCGGAAGAGTTTCCAAACCATTTAGCTTACCAACAAGACTTTTTTGTGTTTTGTCAAGTCCTCTTACAGACTCATACATAGTTAAGCCTGCATAACCTAAAAAGCGTGAGTTGAAAGTAGGAGATCCTCCATGTGTATTTTTTAGAATAAATAAGGTAATGTCAGCCCACTTGATAGAGACTTCTAAGCCCTTAGGAACCTTAGCAGAGGCTACGAACGAACTAAATATAAACACGAAAACCACGATGGAATTCTTCATCCAATCGTGTTTTATTGCCGTTAAATAATAAATAGTAGTAAAAATTCTAATCATATTGTGTTTTCTAACATTTGACCAGCTAATTTCTTTTTGGCATAATTTTTGAAGTTCAAAAATATCCCTGCCGAAACCAGTAAAGTTCAAATTCTTTTAATTCACTCAATCTTTAAAATCTCTCAAAATCGCTGTTTAAAATACAGATAAGCAAACTGGTCTATGTTTTAACCTATTTTCAATCGATACATTTGAGAATATAGAGCAAAAACCATGCTAAAATTCCTATTAAATGGTATCAATATTTTTTCATTATTTTTGACTGTCTAAAAATCAGTTCGTCACTCTTTTTTTTGTTTCTTTGCACATCTGAACCAAAACTCCAAAACATTGAAACTCTGGCAGAAAGAAAATTCAAAAAAAACAAACGAAATAATAGATAAGTTTACCGTCGGCAAAGACCGTGAACTTGACATTAACCTAGCACCTTTTGATTTATTGGGATCGATGGCTCACGCAATTATGCTTACCAGCATCGACTTATTAGAGAAGCAAGAATTAAAAAATATTCTTCAGGAGTGCAAGATTATATATAATGAAGAAATAAAACAAGGAAAATTTGAAATAATTGATGGAATAGAGGATGTACACTCTCAAATTGAGTATACTTTAACCACAAAGATTGGTGATACCGGCAAAAAGATACACAGCGGTAGATCACGCAATGACCAAGTTTTGGTCGACATGAAAATGTATCTTCGCCACAAAATAGAAGAGATTGTTGGCTTGACCAAAGGACTCTTTGATGCCTTGCAAGCTAAAAGCGAACTTCACAAAAATGACTTATTACCTGGCTACACACATTTACAAATAGCCATGCCGTCGTCTTTTGGCTTATGGTTTGGTGCTTATGCCGAAAGCCTCGTAGATGACTTGATTTCTTTACAGAGCGTTTACAAAATCGTAAACAAAAACCCCTTGGGTTCGGGAGCAGGCTATGGCTCAAACTTCCCACTCAAGAGACATCTTACGAAAGAACTACTGGGCTTTGATGACCTCAACTATAATGTAGTTTATGCCCAAATGACCCGTGGTAAAATGGAATTCTTGGTGGCACAAGCCCTGGGTGTTTTTGCAAATACCCTTTCTAAAATGGCCATGGATGTGTGCTTGTACAACAGCCAAAATTTCGGCTTCATAAACTTGCCAGAAGAGATGACCACCGGGTCGAGTATAATGCCGCACAAGAAAAACCCTGACGTGGCCGAAATACTTAGAGGAAAAGCCAATAAACTCAAAGGACTTGCTTCTGAAATAGCTTTTGTACAGACCAATCTACCATCAGGTTATCACAGGGAAATGCAACTCATCAAGGAAATTATCATGCCTGCATTAGATGACTTTTCGGACGCTTTGAGTGTGGCGACTTTTATGATTCAAAACCTAAAAATAAAAGAGAACCTACTTAATGACTCCAAGTTTGATTTGTTGTTTAGCGTTGAAAATGTCAACCAAAAAGTTATGGAGGGCATGCCATTCAGAGATGCTTACCGAGCTATCGGCGGTGAAATAGAGGCCGGAACTTATACGCCTATAAAAGAACTTCATCACACATTGGAAGGCAGCATAGGAAACCTTTGTAATGAAGAAATCAACAGCATGATGAACGAAACCTTGAAATCATTCAAGTTTGAAAAAGTACATGAGGCGTTTGAGAAACTACTCAACTACGAGGTAGAATAAGTACCAAAACGATATTAAAAGAGAAGAATATACAGAGAAATAAAAAAGCCTCATTTCTGAGGCTTTTTTGTTATCAATAACATTTCGATTTTGAGCTGCCGTCGCTGCAACAACGCTTAAATACCTTACCAAGTTTCTTATACTCCGATTTTGTAAGGGTGCGATATATCCTACCGTAATCACCAATCATAGTTTCCTGCTTCGTAAAGCTGTTTGTCAATTTCATAGTAGCATTCAGCGATTCGTTTGGATTTACATTACCATTGTCGCATACCTCTATAATATGGCTTAAATTACTGTTTCCTTTCAATGCATATTGCAAAGAAGATTTGGCTGGAACATTGTAAGATCCTAAGCATAAGTATTTATTCGCAGTCTCTCCTTTTTGTAACTTACCGGCCTTTTTGTACATTCCGATTATAGTAACTTCGTTTGTGGATGACTTTGAAGAGATGTCCTCAGTAACGGCTGTTCCAACAACACTTAAAGTTTGTTTTACGCAGGTTTGGCCATTTCCAGCTACTACTGCCGAAGCAGGCGTAGATTCTGATGCTGTGTTAACCTTTGTTCCGGCTAAAGTTTTGTTCTGAGGAGCTAAGGCTGCGTCGGTAGGGCAAACCTTATATACTTTTTTCAAAGCCTTATATTGTTTGCTGTTAATTACCATTGTCATTTTGCCATCATCACCGATAGTTACATCAGATCCTCCCAAATTATAATTTAATAACAATGGCAGGTTAATGTTAGAAGTAGCAGGAACTCCAGTACCATAATCACATATTTGAACGGTCTTCGAATAATTCACTTCTCCAGAGGCCGTCATCTCGTAAGTTAATCTAACAGGCACTGTAAAATCCCCTAAACAAAGGCTTTTCCCGTTATATGAGGCAACTACTGGAAGATTTTTTGTTGTATTCAAAACATCTCCTGCCTGGATCTTTCCCTTACCAGAGAAATTGATGGTTTGAGTGGCACAAGTTACTTTTGGTTTACTATTAAAAGCAAGAGCTGCAGCGGCTGCTTCAGCTGCAGCGGCTTCTCTTGGAGCTGGGTCGTAGAATGCATTTCCACATTTTTTCATAATGTATGCAAAACATGAACCGTCTTTTGATGCAATTCTGAAGGTCTCAAAATCTTTGCCTAGAATTGACCATTTATATTTATGACCTCTAGAGTAAGCACCCATCCAACCTATTTTTCCTTTAGGTAAGATTTCCGGTGTAATTTTAGAAGAAGTAAACTCAGAATCTGCAAAACCTGTATATCCAAGAGCCTTTAGGTAGCTATCAATTTCTGATTTGCTATTACGAACGTTCTTCTGGTGAATATTTTTTAAATGATTATATGCTGCTTTGGCAGTATGCTTCGGAATTTCACCAAACTGAGGGCTTGTCCCAAGTCTGTTAAGAACAACAGGCACATCAGAAGAGGAATTTCCAAACACGGCATGGAGGTCTGCACTACAAGGGGTTTGAGAAAAACTTTGGAATGAGATACCCAACGTTAGAAGTATCGCAGCATTCAATACGATAAAATTTAATCTCTTTTTCATTGTGAGAAATTTTATACAATTTTTTAAATAATAAACAAAAAACCATGTAATAAATGGCAAACTGGATGCCATTATACAATGCAAAGTAAATTTTTTTTGCCTTAGATTAAAAATATATCTATGGTTATTTTACAGAAACGTTCAAAATAATCGATAATTTAATTTTTTGAGCCTAATTTTGTATAAAAAAACATTAGATGAGCTTATTAACTGTAGGATCAGTAGCATTCGACAAACTTGAAACACCCTTTGGCAAAACAGATAAAATAGTAGGAGGAGCAGCCACCTTTATAACGCTTACTGCCTCTTACTTTACTAAAAATAACTACCTGGTGGGTATTGTGGGTGATGATTTTCCAAAAGAAATGATTGAAACTTTCAATGAGCATGGTGTAGACACCGAAGGTTTGGTAATTGACCCTAACGGAAAGACTTTTTTCTGGCACGGAAAGTATCATGAGGACATGAACAACCGCGACACTTTGGACACCCAATTGGGGGTTTTTGAGAACTGGGACCCACTTATTCCAGAGAAATATCAAGACACCCAGTTTTTGATGTTGGGCAACATGGTGCCTGAAATTCAATACCAAACACTCAAAAAACTGAAGAACAGTCCCAAGTTTGTGATGCTGGATACCATGAACCTTTGGATGGATATCATGATGGATGATCTCAAAAAGGTTATTGCTGAGATTGATTGTTTGACCATAAATGACTCAGAAGCCAGACAACTTTCAGGAGATTACTCTTTGAAAAGAGCTGCCAAGACCATCATGGCTATGGGACCGAAAACATTGATTATCAAAAAAGGAGAACACGGAGCTTTATTGTTTCAAGGAGACAGAACATTCTTCTGTCCAGCTTTGCCTTTAGAAGAAGTATTTGACCCAACAGGTGCTGGAGATACTTTCGCTGGTGGTTTTATTGGTTATTTGGCCAAAACCAACGATTTGAGTTTTGAAAACATGAAAAGAGCCATAATTTATGGATCAGCAATGGCTTCATTCTGTGTAGAAAAATTCGGAACAGAAAGAATGCAGTACTTGTCTGCAACAGAAATCAATAACAGAGTTATGGAATTTGTTCAATTGGCAAGCTTCGAAATAATAGATTGAGGTTCTAGAAGATAGATATATATAATATTTAGGAAGGGAGACTAATGCGGTCTCTCTTTTTTGTTACTAGACCAAAGAGTGGCGAAATTTAATCCATGAAATAAGCAGAAGCACTTTTAAAATGAATCATTTTTTAGTTTGACTATTCAATAATAATTTAATTATACAAATATTTAATTATAAAATCACAAAATTATGTAAAGAAATTTTTCTTGATTTTGTTTAGAAATTACCTGCTCTTCGTTTGGTAAGTTTCAAGTCTTTTAGAAGAGAAGACTTGGGCTGCATAGTGAAGAAGAATCCACCACCACGGATGTTGCTACCCGAAATCGGGGTCCAGTTCATGCTCATACTCCAGCAATGTAACTCTCTCACAATTCCAAAATTGGTAAGTGTAACCTGTTTAAATTCAAAATCCCATCCAGAGTTGTAGGTAAATTTAAATTTGGGAGTTAAACTAAAATCGCCATTGATACTTATACTCTGGGTAATTCTGGCTTCCGAAAGTCCTTGTTTGTTGTAATTGAAGGCATAACTTATGCCCATAGTCCATGGAACACTGAAATCTACATATTCTAGAGGATTTGCTTGGACAATTTTTGACATCGCCTCCTTCGCTGGATCTTGTTTGCCGTTTATGGTAGTTTTAGTGGCTTCGTCTTTCTTAAAAGTTTTGGGCGAAAGGTTGGTATTCAATGAAAAATTGAATGAACTCAAATAATTGGCTTTTACGACACCATCTTCGGGCTTATAATTCCATTTGAAAACAGGTATTCTGGCACCGGCCAAATTGGAAGTAACCAATTTATCTGGCTCATAGGCATAAGGATCCAACGACCCGTTGGCATTTATACTGATTAGATTTTTAAACAATGAAGTACTCGTACCAATGCTGATATTTGATAAAGCAAACTCACCAAGTTCTTTTTTAGCCAACAAGTTGTACCCCCCACCAATATTCAAATTGTCAAGTATGGATATTTTCTCAAAAACGTTTTCTGATGTATCTGAATTATTCTTGATTTTGGCTTCTAACTGATTGGTAAGATTAAAACCTATATTTCCAGACGCCGACCCAGAAGCCCCTCCCCCATTAAGAAATCTCGGCAAAAACCTATACACATTGTCTGAACGTATTTGAACTTTCGAAGCATATTGTCCCTCGCTGGTGGGTGTATAATTTAAGTTTATGGAAGGCACAATGGTATGCCTTATGGCCTGCACTTTACCTTTTCCACTAAATCTATACATACCATACATACGCGTGTTCAAACTTGTACCAAAAGAATAAGTCTGACCAAAACTCGGGCGGGAGATTGTATCCACCACCACTACTCCACCACTGTTTTGATTGAGCGTAACATTTAAATTTCCGTTGGAAAGATATTCATTTTTGATAGAATCAGCGGCAGGGTTCAAACCAACGTTCACCACTTTTCCATTACTTTTTGTAACGGTTTGAATACCTGAAGTCGGGTTTACAAATGTATAATTCAACTCTTTTGTATAAATATCCCCTCTATAAGAAAGACTTGGAGTAAGATTTAGATATTTTGCAATTTTAAGATTGGGCAACACTATCGGCACAGTGTAAGAAGTATTTATGACGTTATTCTTCAAAATCTGCCCCCAATCCGTTAAAACAGGACTCTCGAGTTTTGATAATTCTTTTTGATAAATGACCTTTAATTCAGTAGAAATATTTGGATCAGCCAATATATTTCTAAGCTCTTCTATTCTTCTTTGCTGTGTAGTAGACAGTGGCTTGTTATCCACACCCGCTATGTTGTAATCTGTATAAGTGTTGGACCTACTTTGAAGAGCATTGGTTACAGAAACTCCTCCGCTAACATCCAGCCCCACTCTGAAAGATTCATACCAACGACCAATCTGTTTCTTTTCTGGAATAAACGGATTAAACTGTTTTACACCAAAACTATAGCCCAAAGAAGACCTAAACGAATTGGAAGATTGATCTACTCTAAATGAACTATTGGTAGTGACAAATCTGCCGAAGTTTCTCATGTAGTTCACTGTTCCACCAAAATTATTCTTCGTAAGATTTTGAACATCGGCAGAGCTACGATTATTCCTATTGAAACCATTCGAAACTATATCCATAGAAGACGAAAAACTTCTGTCTGAACGCAAACTCCTCGGGGCATGAGACCACCTGATATTAAACTGGTTGGATTTTGTGGTATCCAATCCTGTACTGCTGTAGGCTATATTGTGATTAAACTGAACATTAAAATCACCATTATATTTATATTTTTTGGAATAGGTGGTATTCAAACCAAGCCCAAAACTTCCATAAGTATAAATTTCGCCCTTGAGGGTCGAACTTAGATATTCATTAAAAGCATGGTAGTATCCGAAATCTTTGAAGTACAAACCTCGATTGTCTCTTCGTTGCTCACCATAAGAACCCATGATAAATCCTGAAGTGCCTATTTCTTGTTTTTTAGGAATAGGGAAAAAACCAAACGGAAGTCCTATGGGCAAAGGAATATCAGCAAGTACGAAATTAAAAGGTCCTGAAATAAGAGATTTTTTATTAACCAGTTTGATTTTTTTTGCGGCAATATGAAAATGTGGTTCGGCAAGATCACAAGTGGTGTATTTGGCTCTAGAAAGATACATATTGTCTTCTGCATCTTTTTTTACCAATTGCCCCTGCACAAAACCATCTCCTTGGACGGTTACAATTTTACTCACCAAAGCCTTTTTTGACTTAAAATTATAACGAATGGTATCTGAGTTGAAAGTTTCACCACCATCTGTAAAAACAGGCTTACCTTTGACCGGAGGCCCTGACTTTTTGGTGGTATCTGGCATTCCGTGGGCATAAACTTCGCTCCTCCCCCAATCCAGCATAATATAATCTGCTTTGAGTTCTATCTCACCATAAATCACTTGGGCATTTCCGTATAAATGATACTGTTGCGTTTCAATGTCAAGAATAGTTGAGTCTGACGAAAAAGTTTCTACCGTAGTTTCCAACTGATTTTCTAAGCTTTTTAGAGAATCTGGAATAACTACCGAAAGTGAATCTCTAACTACTTTATTCTTTTTGGCCAAGGCTTTTGTAGGCTGACGACTATTCGAATTCTGGGTATTTGTGTTTTTCGGAAATTGATTTTGTGTACTAGTAGGACTTCCAAAAGTTCTGCCTCCTCCTCCGCCTAAAACGGGCAATGTGGGTCTTTGAGCAAATACACTAATTGCCCAAAAACAAAAAAAGCAAACTAAATAAAGTCTTAAATTCAAAGTATTTCGATTTTTCTAAATGATTTTTAATTGGAATCAGGCAGTAACTTGGCCAATTGCGATAGAAAATTGTACAATATTTATATTTTTTTTATGTTCTAACAAAAACACTAATTTTGTGATGGCAAAATTAAGTACAAAGTGTATCTAAAAACGATTATATCTTAATAAAAAGATATAGATTTTAATGTTTTCCTGAAAAATGAAGTTAATAAATCTTAAAATTGCTCTCGTGTGGGTGTTCACGGCGGCTATATTCTTGGGCTTTACCTCAAATATAAATTACAATGCGAGAGGATTAAAAACTGTTGTGCTGGATGCAGGGCATGGTGGAAAAGACCCTGGCACAGGCAACGGAAAAGAGAAAAAATATGCCTTGGATATTACCTTAAAATTAGGTGAAAAAATAGAGGAAAATTTCTCAAACGTAAAGGTCATTTATACCAGAGATAAAGACGTATTTGTGCCCTTGCACGAAAGAGCTGCCATCGCCAATAAAAGCAAAGCCGACCTGTTTATATCTATACATTGCAATGCCAATCCACACTCTAAAAGTCTCAGAGGAACAGAGACTTATGTAATGGGCCTACACAAAACTCAGGAGAACCTAGACTTGGCTAAAAACGAAAATAATGTAATTCTTTACGAAGAAAACTACAAAAAATCTTACAAAGGTTATAACCCTGCGTCACCATTGGCACATATTATGCTTGCAAACTATCAGAATGCATTTATGAACCAAAGTTTGGAATTTGCAGCCAAAGTTGAAAAAAACATGGGCAAAGTGGGCCATAAGAGTAGAGGTGTAAAACAGGCAGGATTTATTGTTATTTGGGAAACTACTATGCCCAGTGTTTTGGTAGAAACAGGATATCTAACAAACAGCGAAGATTCGAACTTACTGGCCAGCACGAGCGGCAGAGAAAAAGTAGCCTTAGCGATTTTTAGGGCGTTTGAGGAGTATAAAAATCAAATTGAAAAATAATAATTTGTAAATTGCGTGCCAAATAGGTTCTGGAAAGAAAATAAAAGAGAAATGAATTTTAAAAGAGAAGCTAAAGTTGGATTGTTGGGTCTTATTGGAATCGTAATATTATACTTTGGGTTTAGCTACCTTAAAGGATCTGATCTTTTTTCTACAACACAATCTTACAAAGTATATTACAAAGACGTTTTGGGATTGGAAGTCTCCAATCCAATCACCTATAGCGGCGTGGTAGTGGGTAGAGTGTTGGGCATGAAACCCGATTATGAGAAAGACAGAGTAGAAGTAACTTTAGCAATAAAAAAAGAAGTAAAACTTACTAGCAATACCATTGTGATGCTGGCAGACGACGGATTGATTGGTGGTAAATTATTGAAACTAAAAATTCAGCCAGGCGATAAAGCAAAAGGCGGTCAAGAGTTTAAAGGTGAAATAGAATCTGGATTGATGCAAATGATGCAAAGCAAACTTGATCCAACGCTAAAAAATGTTGACTCGCTGACGGTTACACTTACCAAAGTAGTTGGAGAATTTGCCCAAACGGGACAGGCTTTAAAAGTCCTTTTGGCCAGTGCAACTACTTCTACGGCCGGAGTAAACGGCATAATAGCCAACAATTCTAAAAACCTTTCGGCCATTACGGGCAATGCGGCGGTTCTCACTCAAAACCTTAATACGCTCACCAAGAGCCTTGATGCTCAGTTGAAACCCATTTTAGAGAAAACTGGAACTTTCACGGATTCACTTAGTCAAGTTAAATTGGGCTCAACTGTCAATAGCTTAAATGCCACAATAAAAGACCTACAAGGTGTAGTAAATGGTATTAACGAAGGAAAAGGAACACTTGGGAAATTAGCAGGAAACGATTCTCTTTATGTAAATCTCGATAAAACTGCCGCTTCATTGAATATGCTTTTGTCGGATATGAAGAGCAATCCCCGTAGATATGTTCACTTCTCATTATTTGGCGGAAAAGACAAAACTAAAAAATAATCACTCGATTGTTTTTATTGTAAAACCTTCATTTTTAAGTAATTGAAGAACCCCTTTATCGCCTCCGAGATGGCCCGCTCCTACTGCTATAAAAGTTGATTTATCCGAAATCAACTTCTTTATTTCTGGAATCCAAGCCAAATTACGTTTGTGCAGCATTTCGTTTTCAAAATCTGCCATCATGCCTTTTTCTGCATCTATAGATTTCAATAAAATATCAAGATCTCGTTTTTTGTAAGCTTCCGTCATTTCTTTAAATTCCTGGATAGATTTCTGTTTATCAGCAAGTGTTTCCAATAAATAATCAGCCTGCACCTGATAGCTCAATTTGTCCATCAAATCCATCTGGAAGTCGAGTGTTTCTAGGCCTACCACCTTTTTGCCTTTACCTATTTTCATAATTTCGTTCTCGAGCATGAGCGTTTTACAGGGCAATAATTTGGTCAGAACTAAAGAATATATCAAAAACGGCTTGGTCTTTTGAAACATCATTGGTGGTAGATTGAGAGAGTCTTTTAGGTAAGACCTTAAGGAATCATATCTGGCTTCTTGCATCAAATCGCTCAAACTGGTGTCGCCTTTCATTTTCATTTTGCCCATCATCTTAAAAGCCATCGTTGGATCATCCAGATCCATTTCCATGGCCAAGATTTCAGAAGATTTTATCTTGGAAATCATCTCTTCGCTCATTTCAAAATCTCCTTCACAAAGCAAATGCATAGTGCCAAATAGATAAGAGGGCTTCTGCAAATCGTTGCCCGAGATTTCGAACAAAAGACCTTTTTCTTGTGCAAAAACTGTGTTACTTAGAAAAAACAAAAGCATGCTAATAACTCTAATCATAAAAATATAGAAATTGTAAAAAACTCATTTTAGAAACCAAAGACCCAAATTGGGCTAATAAAATTCAAAATCAAAGCGTAAGCATTTGAAAAAGATAAGATTTGCCCTTATTTTTACCTAAACTTTAATCATCAAACGCATGAAAAAAATATTTGTTTTCTTTTTGTTCATAAGCACACCACTTCTCGCCCAGCAAAAAAACATAGAAAGCAGTCTGCTTCTTACCAATAAAAACCCCGATAACTTTTTGCAATCCTTACCGACTATAAATAAGTGGTTAGACAACGACAGAGTGCTGATATACATGAAGCCGTCGCCAGCAGAAAGTATGAAAAATGTGGTGTTGAATCTGAAAAGTGGGCAAATAGAAGACGCCAGCAACATTGATGTTAGCAAGGCCGTGAATCCTTCGAAAAAAGTGACTTTAAAAAATGGCGATTTGTATTTAAGTACCGCTCAAGGCGAGACAAAAATCACGAATGACCAGGACGCTATAGAGAAAAACCCCATGTTTTCGCCTGATAGCAATTACATAGCTTACACCAAAAATAACAATCTTTTTACCTACAATATAAAAACAAAAAGAGAAACGCAACTGACCATTGATGGCTCAAAAACAACCTTGAATGGTTTTTCGACTTGGCTGTATTGGGAAGAAATATTCGGCAGACCAACGCTTTTCAGAGCCTATTGGTGGAGTCCAGATAGCAAAAACATTGCTTACATGAGATTCGATGAGTCGAAGACGCCGATGTTCCCGATTTACAGCAGCGAAGGTCAGCATGGATTCCTGGAAGAAACCCGTTACCCGAAAGCTGGGGACCCGAACCCGACTGCTAAATTAGCGTTTGTAGATCCAGACGGCAACAAAACCACTTGGGCAGATTTTGAAGAAAATCAAGATCAATATTTCGGTTGGCCAGAATGGATGCCAGATGGCTCCGCTTTGATGGTTCAGTGGAGCAACAGAGGCAACGACAACCTCAAACTGTTCAACGTTTCGCCTAAAACTGGCAAAAAAATAGAGCTTTATGACGAAAAACAAAGCTCTTGGATAAATATTGACGAAGCCGCCGAAAGACTGACCGTGTTGGACGGAGGAAAAGAAATGATTATTATCAGTGACAAAACGGGTTGGAAACAATTGTATTTGCACGGCATCGATGGCAAATTAAAGAATCCAATTACCTCTGGCAAATTTACGGTGACCGAAGTAAAAGGCATAGACCAGAAAAACCGTGTATTGTATTTTCATGCTAGAGGATTAGAAAACTCGGCCAGATTTGATCTTTACCGTGTGGGCCTCGACGGCAAAAACATGAAACGACTGACTTTCGGAAATTTTAACCACCGAAGAGTAGAAGCATCACCAGATTTGAGCTATTTCGTAACCACTTACTCCAACCTCAGCACACCTAACGCCATGGCAATTATAGACAACACCGGCAAAATAGTGAAAGACCTTGGCTCGGCAAAAGGCTCAGAATATGACAATTACGCCATTAATAAGCCGGAATTGGTAAGAGTAAAAAGCGACGACGGCAAGTTTGATTTACCAATGACCATCGTATACCCAGAAAACTATGTGGCTGGTAAAAAATACCCAGTTTTAGTAAGCATTTATGGCGGCCCAGATGCCGGTACGGTGTATGATTCGTGGAACTGGAGTGCAAGATCACAGTGGTTGTCGAGAGAGGGTATTATTCAGGTAGCACTGGACCATAGAGCCAGTGGACATTTTGGCAAAGAAGGCGTGGCTTACATGCACCGCAACCTCGGCAAATGGGAGCTAGATGATTACAAAACCATGGTAAAAGACCTCATAAAAAAAGGGATAGCCGACCCAACCAAAATAGCCATAACAGGCTTTAGCTATGGTGGCTATATGACTTGTTTGGCACTTACCAAGGGCTCAGATGTATTTACTCACGGCATGGCAGGCGGAAGCGTTACCAGTTGGAAACTCTACGACTCGGCCTACACCGAACGTTTTATGGATACCCCACAAGAAAACGCCGAAGGTTACGAAAATGGCGGAATACTGAAATATGTGGACAATTACAAAGGCAAACTGCTGATTGTACACGGCACAATGGACGACAACGTACACCTCCAAAACAGTATACAACTCATAGATGCCCTGCAAGAAAAGAAAAAGGACTTTGAGATGATGTTTTACCCAGGAGGCAGACATGGATGGGGCGGCAACAAAGGCCTACATTTCGATAACCTAAAAACCCAATTTATCTACAAAAACCTTCTTGAGAAGGAATTGCCGGTGGGGTTGTTGAGGTGATATTGTATAGAAATAATATTTAAGCACCAGTTTTAAATGACTGGTGCTTTTTTAAAGTTCAAGCAGAGTCTCCGATAGGGACTCTGCTTTTTCCTAAGATCACAAATAGGCATTGGTGCTTGATTCAGAGTCCCGTAAAGGGAGACTCTGAATGGACAAAGTAATTTTAGTAGCCAAAGCATTAATTTTATCCAACGGGTTAATGATTTGAAACATTACAAAGTATTTCGTCGAGCCGATGTAACACTAACCAAACAAGCCGTTATCAATGATTGGGTTAGTATGGGGGTAACAAATGATGGTGTAGTACAAGATTTATTCAAAAAATATGATCAAGAAATATCGAATTCAGGAATAGATTGGAATGACTTAACTACTACAAAAAAACAAAA
Source organism: Lacihabitans sp. CCS-44 (assembly GCF_024343735.1). Taxonomy (GTDB): domain Bacteria; phylum Bacteroidota; class Bacteroidia; order Cytophagales; family Spirosomataceae; genus Leadbetterella. The sequence goes on along the minus strand of NZ_RJUE01000058.1, from coordinate 178,960 downwards.
AGTAGAACTATTTATAAATTCTAATTCTGATTGGTTTGATTTAATCTTTAACTCTAATTTTCAATGAAATATTTAGATGAAATAAAGGATATTAAAGCATTAACAATTTTCAAAAACGAAGTTTTGACCTTCGGTGAGAATGGTGATATTAAAACAAAAGGATTGGATTTATTACCACTTGTAAATAATAGTCAATGTCTTTATTGGAAAAACGATTTTGAGAATATTACATATCTTAATGATTCATTAAATGAAATAGAATTTGAGGGATTTTCAGGAGGATATATTTTCAAAAACGGCTTTTTAGTAATTGAGCGAACTTCTAAAAAATACTATTGTTTGGAATCAGGGAAAATGGGCCAATTTGGAATTTACTTGCCTTTTTCTAAGCCACTATTTGGAAATTATTTTATTAAAATGCAAATAAATACGGAGATAGGTATTTATGACTATCCAAATTATCTTTGGCAAGTTGACATATCAAAATACGGCAAAAGGCGTTTGAATCATCATGGCGAAGAAATTGACACCGACACACCTAATACGGTCAGTGGAGAAATAATGGGCTACGATGATACCGTGGTTGTACCATTAGCTGGTGGGCAGTTATTAGGTTTAAATATTCAAGATGGTAGTTTCAAATGGATTTTGGAGTTTGAAAAAAAGCAATCATCTGTTATACAAAATGAATCTAAAGTAATTACTTTTAGTAGAGATATTTTATGGGAAATAGATTTAAAAAGTGGGCAAATTATTTTTGAATACGACATTTCGGAGATATTTAAACTCAAATTTAATCAATGGCCAAATAATGTTCAATTTTCAAATGGTAAGTTAATTATTGATTTTTTATCAAAGGATGATAGTTTAGTGCTAATTGATTTAAATGATCTTAGAAATAATGAATATTCTATTTTTAATGTGTCAAATGCATTTTTAAAAGCAAGAAAAGGGGACGTGATTTTCTTTCAAAATCAACTTTATGCCCGAGACTCATTAAGTAATACCTTGTATATTTTTGGAGAATAGATTAGAAATATCGATTACAAATGTTTTTTTACTAATCATAATTCCATTGACCCTGTTCTACAATGGTTCTATCATCGTCGTGGTAGCATTCGAGTTTTACTCGGCAAACAAATACTTGTTTTTCCAAAACTATCAGAGAAATATCTTTTATAGCTAAAATGGTTTGACCACCAATTTGCCTATGCAATAAAACAAAAACCCCATATAACCTACTTGCATTCAATACTTTAGGAATTATAGTTAAATTCCGCCAAAAAATAAAAAAAATCGAAGCCCAAAAGGACTCCGATTTTTATAAAAACTTTAACATTGTTTTTAGCTTAATACCCAGCTCCTTTTACGATTTCCTCGACAACCGTTGGGTCGAGTAAAGTTGAAATATCTCCAAGGTTTTTTACGTCGCCTTCGGCTATTTTTCTGAGAATACGCCTCATGATTTTGCCTGAACGGGTTTTTGGTAGTCCTGACACAAACAATATTTTGTCTGGCTTGGCTATGGGTCCGATTACACGTGTAACGGTCATCAGGATATCTCTTTTGGTCATTTCTGGGTCTGTTGGCATTTCCTCACAGATAATATAGGCATAAATTCCTTGTCCTTTGATATCGTGAGGATACCCCACCACTGCAGATTCTACCACTCCTGTGTGCATATTAAGAGCATTTTCTACCTCAGCCGTACCTATTCTGTGGCCCGAAACGTTTATCACGTCGTCTACCCTGCCAGTAATTTTGTAATACCCATCTTCATCTCTTTGACAGCCGTCACCCGTAAAATACAAGCCCGGATACGTAGAGAAATAAGTCGTTTTGCAACGTTCATGGTCGCCCCAAGTGGTGCGTATAATAGATGGCCAAGGGAATTTGATTACCAAGTTACCGTTTACGCCATTCCCTTCAATCTCCACACCATGCTCATCTACCAACATCGGCTGAATACCTGGTAGCGGCAATGTCGCAAAGGAAGGTTTGGTTTTGGTGATTCCTGCCAGAGGCGAAATCATAATACCGCCTGTTTCTGTCTGCCACCAAGTGTCCACAATTGGGCATTTGCCTTTACCAATATTGTCGTTGTACCAATGCCATGCCTCTTCGTTGATAGGCTCTCCTACCGAACCCAGCACTTTCAGTGAACTCAAGTCTTTGTCTTTGAAATACTCCTCGCCAAAGCCCATCAAAGATCGGATGGCCGTAGGTGCAGTATAGAAAATATTCACTTTGTGTTTGTCGATAATATCCCAGAAACGGCCAGCGTCAGGGTAAGTCGGTACACCTTCAAACATCAAAGACTGTGCTCCTGAAGCCAATGGGCCATAAATGATATAAGAGTGACCGGTAATCCAACCTACGTCTGCTGTGCAGAAAAACACGTCACCCGGATCGTATTGGAATACATTCTGGAAAGTGTAGGTGCTGTAAATCATGTATCCTCCACAAGTATGCACCACACCTTTTGGCTTGCCTGTAGAACCCGAAGTATAGAGAATGAACAATGGATCTTCTGAGTCCATTTCTTCGGCTGGGCAGTCGGCACTTACAAGTTTCACCTCGTGTTCCCACCAAGCGTCACGGCCTTTAATCATCGAAACTGGCGTACGGGTATGTGTAGCGACAATTACCTTTTTCACTGACGGACAGCCAATTAAGGCATCGTCAACCGTATCTTTCATTGGTACGTGTTTGGCTCCACGAACTGCTCCATCGGTGGTGATGACCATTTTACACTGGCTGTCGTTGATACGGTCAGCGATAGATTGGGCCGAAAATCCACCAAAAACTACCGAGTGAATGGCTCCGATTCTGGCACAAGCCAAAACCGCAATGGTCAACTCAGGTATCATCGGCATATAGATACAAACAATATCCCCTTTGACTACACCATTCTTTTTCAAAACATTGGCGAAGCTACAAACTCTATCAAATAAGACTTTGTAAGTCAGTGTAATAGACTCCTCGGCAGGATCGTTTGGTTCCCAAATAATGGCTGGATGATTGGGCTTATTGTGGGCATGGCGATCGAGACAGTTCTCGGTAATGTTCATCTTGCCACCTTTAAACCACTTGACATCGTAATTATTAAAATCCCACTCTAAAACTTTTTTCCATGGCTTCTTCCACACAAATTCTTGGGCTACTTCACCCCAAAAACTCTCGGGATCTTCTACGCTTTCTTTGTAAGCTTTCTCGTAATCCTCAAAACTTCTAATTCTCATTGATGTATTTTTATTTAAAATTGTTTTTTCGAAACTAAACCTATGTTGTTATATTGTAAAATCACTTTTATTTCTTCCAAAATGGCTGGATCGTCTATCGTTGACGGCACCGTAAATACCTTATCATCCGCTATCATACGCATGGTTTTTCTTAAGATTTTGCCTGAACGAGTTTTAGGTAATCTCTTGACAATCACCACGGTTCTGAAAGCCGCAACGGCTCCTACTTGTGCCCTCACTAAAGCAACCAAATCCTTTTGAACTTCTTCACCTGAGATGGTTGAAGTATCTTTCAAAACCACCAACCCCAAAGGTTTTTGACCTGTAAGTTCGTCCTCGATACCTATCACGGCACATTCGGCCACAGCAGAATGGCTGCTCACTATCTCTTCCATTTCCCCAGTGGAAAGTCTGTGACCTGCTACGTTGATGACATCGTCAATCCTTCCCATGATGAAAACATAGCCGTCTGGGTCAATATATCCACCGTCGCCAGTTAAGTAATATCCTGGAAACTTCTCCATATACGATTCCTGAAAACGCTCGTCGTCGTTCCAAAGTGTAGGTAAACAACCTGGAGGAAGCGGCTCTTTTATACACACAAAACCCTCCTGATTGGGCCCTAGCACTTCTCCAGTTTCATCAAGAATCTGCACTTCGTAACCACAAACGGGTTTCGTAGCTGAGCCCTCTTTTACTGGAAACTGTTCTACACCCATCATGTTGGCTACTATCGCCCAACCAGTTTCGGTCTGCCACCAATGGTCGATGATGGGTTTTTGGGTAATTTCTTGAAGCCATTTTAGCGTAGATGGATCACACCTTTCACCAGCCACAAAAATAGTTCTCAGACTCGACAAATCGTATTTTTTCAAGTATTCTGACTCAGGATCTTCTTTTCTGATGGCTCTGAAAGCCGTTGGAGCAGTGAAAAATATATTGACTTTATACTCTTCAATCATTCTCCAAAACGTACCCGGGTCGGGAGTTCTGACTGGCTTTCCCTCAAAAAAAACGGTTGTACAACCAGCTATCAGCGGGGCATAAACAATGTATGAATGCCCCACAACCCAACCCACATCAGAAGCAGCCCAAAATACATCACCTTTTTTGGCATTGTAGACATAATCCATAGAAAATTGCATGGCTACTGCATGTCCACCATTGTCTCTTACTATGCCTTTGGGCTTACCTGTAGTTCCTGAAGTGTATAAAATGTACAATGGATCAGTTGCTTTCACTTTAACACAATCTGCTGGTTCAGCTGCTTTGACAACTTCATCAAAGTCAAAATCAAATCCTTCTTGAAGCGAACAAATGTGCATTTCTCTCTGCAAAATAAGACAAGCACTCGGCTGATATTCAGCTTCTTGTATGGCTTTTTCTAATAGTGGTTTATAAGGAATTATTTTGTCAAATTCAATACCGCAACTGGCTGAAATAATAACTTTTGGCTTGGCATCATCTATTCTGATGGCCAGTTCGTGCGGAGCAAATCCACCAAAAACCACTGAGTGAACGGCACCCAAACGGGCACAAGCCAACATAGAAAAGGCCGCATCAGGCACCATGGGCATATAAATGATGACCGTATCGCCTTTTTCTACACCTTTATCACGTAAAGCTCCCGCAATTTTAGAAACTCTAAGTTTGACTTCGTCGTATGTATATTTTCGCTTGATATTGGTTACTGGTGAGTCATAAATCATGGCTACATCGCCACCCTTACCATCTTTAACATGTTTATCAACAGCCAAATAACACGTATTCAGTTCTCCATCGGGAAACCATTTATAGTAGCCGTGCTTGTCCAATGTTAGAACCGTTTTCGGGGCTTTGTACCATGTGATTCTCGCAGCTTTTCTGCCCCAAAACTTGCCTCTTTGTAGTATACTTTGTTGATAAAAATGATTGTACTCCATTTTTTATATTTTTTACAACATGTCTGTTGCAATCAGATTTACTTTTTTTATTAATTCTCGGGTCGAAAATGGCTTGGGAATATATAAATCTGCACCCAATTCATAGCCATGTTCTATTTCAGTTTCTTTGTTTTTGGCACTTAAGAAAACCACTTTGGGTGCTTTAACTTTGAAATTTGTTTTGACATAAGAACAAACTTTGTAACCGTCCACATTGGGCATCATAATGTCCAAAATCATAATGGCTGGTTGCTCCAAATCAAACATATTTATGGCTTCCTGACCGTCTCTTGCAATCAGAACTTTGTAGCCTTCTTTTTTGAAAAGAAACTCCAAAGACATCAAGATGCTGGGTTCGTCGTCTGCAATCAATACTTTCAATTCATTTCTTCGTATCATAACCTATGTTTTTTAATTTGGGAAACTTACCATTACTTTGGTGCCTTTGTCTGGCATACTCTCCAAGAACACGTTTCCTTTGTGAATTTCAACTATTTTTTTTGTTATAGAAAGGCCTAAACCACTGCCTTTCTCTTTTATAGAACCCTGATTGTCGGCTTGATAAAATTTTTCAAATATCCTTCCTTGCATTTCCTGTGGAATACCCACTCCATTGTCTTCCACCGTAAAAATGACTTTCTTTTTGCTGGTATCTACACTCAATAAAACCCAACCGTTTTCAGTTCTTGAGAACTTTATGGCGTTGGAAACTAAATTTATAAGCAACTGAATCAGTTTGTCTTCATCCGCTTTGAAACCCGTTATTTCTTTGTGAATAAAGCTTTTGAGTTTTACATTTCGCTCCTTGGCCAACTCCTCCATCCTCAAAAAAACATTGTCTATTAGGTTCGGAATGTCTATATTTTTCTTAATCAATTTGTGTTTTCCGGACTCGTATTTTTCTAAATCCAAAACCTGATTTACCAAACGACTCAGCCTATCTGTTTCGTCGATGATGGTGTTTAGAAAAATCTTTTTTTGGTCAAATTCTAAATCTTCGTTGTCGTAAATTATCTCTGAAAGTGCTTTTATAGAAGTTAGGGGTGTTCTTATTTCATGTGTTACTGTGGTCAGAAATTCATTTTTGATGATATCCGATTTTTGTAATTTCTCATTGGTACTTTTAAGTTCTTTTGAGAGTTTCTCAAGCTGTTGTGTCTTATTTTTAAGTTCATGGTTGTCCTCCACAATTTTTTGTGAGCGTTTTAACACCTCCAAAATCTCATCGATGCTTACCACTTCTTCTTTGGTAATGGAAGCCACCAACATGCGTGCGGTGGACGTTCCGATAATGCTGCTGATGGTATTTTCCACATAACTCACCAACTTAGGATCGGCAGTGACGTCTTTCAAATCTATATTGTTTTTTCGAGCGAAATCCTCCAGTTCTTCTTTGGCCTGCATACTGCCTATAAAACTCACCAAAAGCTCAATCAAATGCTCATTTCTGGCCTTACCTTTCCACAAAACCGATTGACCTTCTTTGGTGGAATATTTAAAAACATCGACAAAAAGCAGTGCTTGTTTGGCCTCTGATGGCGTAACTTCAGTACACATAGAAACCACAAAATACATCAAAGAATTGACCGATAAACTCCAAAAAGTGGTGTTCGAAATATCATCGAATCCTTGGATTTTGAAATGGGCAAAAAACTCAAAGAAACCTGCCACAATTGTATTGACATATTGACCGGTCGAATCGGTTAGCAAGGATGGTAATATGAGCGAAAACAACCAAATAGCGAAACCCGATATTAGTCCTACCAATGCTCCAGTTTTTGTTGCTCCTTTCCAGAAAATTCCCCCCAAGATAATAGGCCCAAACTGTCCAATAGCCACAAAGGCAATCAAACCAATGGATACCAATGAGAAATAACTGGCTACGGTTTTGTAATAAAAAAAGCCAAGAAGAACTGTCAAAATAATAGCTCCCCTACGAATCCAAACCGCAAAATTGATGATACGGAAAGTGTATTTTTCTTTAAATCTTTTGTTTTCCAAGAGACTTGGCAACACCAAACTGTTGGTCAGCATGGTACTAATGGCAATAGTTTCTACGATAATCATGCCTGTTGCAGCAGAAAAACCACCGATATAGGCAATGAGTGCAATGATATTGGCCGACACACTCAGAGGCAGCTCAATCACGTAATTGTCAGCTAAAATACTGGGATTACCTGCAAAAACTGAACTACCTGTTAGTGCAATTGGTATTACAAAAATATCGATCAAAAACATATAAAGCGGCAGTAACCAAATGGCCTGCTTGAGGTTGTTCTCGTTTTGATTTTCGACCACTGCCACCTGAAATTGTCTTGGCAAAAACATAAATGAAAAAGCCGAAACCAGAATATGCATGAACCAGTTGCCATAACCCGGTTGTTTCTCAAAATCGAAAGCTTTTTGGATTTCTTTTTGATAATAATGTTTCTCAAAAACATCTGCAAAGCCATCATTCATCCAAAAGGTCACAAAAATACCTACTGCCAAAAATGCTAAAAGCTTGAAAATACTCTCAGCAGCTATGGCGAATATCATACCTTCGTGGGTTTCGTTGGCTTGGACTTTCCTAGTACCAAAGAGTATGGTAAAAACCACCAAAAGCATAGAAATATAGAATGCCGGCTCTTGATAGAAATAATGACCTGCAGTTACACCAGAGAGGGTCTCGAAACTTTTAGAAATGGCCTTGATTTGTAATCCAATGTATGGAACACCCGCCAAGAGCGAAATAATAGTAACCCAAACTCCTAAAGAACGATATTTGCCATATCTGGCAGAAATGAAGTCAGCTACACTTGTAATGCTGTGTACGTGAGATATTCTGATGATTTTTCTGAGAATACTCCAACCTAGCAACATGACCAAGGTAGGACCTATATAAACCGAAAGAAATTCGAGCCCCGTTTGCTTAACTCTACCAACACTTCCATAAAATGTCCACGCCGTGCAATAGACCGAAAGTGATAGTGCATAGACATAGGGATTGTCAATTAGGCTCTTTTTTTTACTTTTGAAACGTTCGGCCACAAAAGCCAAGTAAAATAAGAAACCTAAGTAGAGAATAGAAACTACAGAGATTAAAAATCCATTCATTTTTTTCGGTTCACGAAAAACGCCGCTAACATTATTATTACAAACCAAATAATAAAAACTATTACTATTTTCAAAGGAAAACCGACAATATATTGGTCATTTTGAATAATCGAAATGATCGGAAAATTCAATAAAACTAATAACAGTATAAAAAGTAAAAATAGCTTTTGTTCCTTCGTCTTGTTTCCCATTTGGTATTATATTTTCATGGTTTTTTTAAGAATATATGCCAATGGATTTCACTCTCAATTGGCATATATTGCTATATTTAACCCTAACACGTTCTGAAATTTTCAATTTTAATTTCAAAATCAAACTTTCAAAAAGAATTATATTTTTTAAGAGAAAAAGGATGCCTAAAACACCCCATTCTCTTTTTTATTCTTAGTCTTTTTTATTGTATTCACCTTGCAAACAATAGATGCCAAAATAACCCAAAGCTCCGGCTATCATCGGGCAAAGTACAACCGTATAAATCACGGCTGGTATCACGTTTTCTCCGCCTTTGTTCCAGAGTGTTACTGCCTGATTTACAATCAGATAATACACTGCAAATGCTCCCAAAGCTATCCAAACTATACCTAAAATTTTCTTTAAAATATCCATGTTTTTAATGTTTTTTGATTCAAAAAAATATTAATCGTTTACTTTATTATCGTTTCCATCGAGATATATGGTTCCTATCACAAAACACACCCCGGCGATGATTATCGGATACCAAAGGCCTTCCAAATAGGGCTTATCAACCGGCATGATTTCTAGGCCTGCCTCTTTGGCTTTGTCGTTGATAGACCTGGCGTTAGTTACCAAGAAAGTAGCAATGGCTGGTAATAATCCTCCGAATATACCATTTCCGATATGATAAGGCAATGACATCGACGTATATCTGATTTTTACAGGGAACATTTCTACCAAAAATGCCGCCACAGGACCATAAACCATGGTTACAAAAAGCATCTGCACAAAGACCATCAATACCAAAAACCATTTATCAGAATCGTTGATAGTTACGGTCTTCTTAACATCTACCAATGCTTTTCCGTCTTTCATATCTACCGCACCGTTGTTTAAAGTCACAGTTTTCACTTCCTTATAGGCCGTTCCGTCTTCAAAAGCCTTGGTTACGGTGTAAACTGAGTCCATGCCGCCATTTTTGTTTTTAGCATTTTCTTTTATTTCAGCTACCGATGTGGCTTTATCCACAATTTCAGTTTTCAGTTTGATGTCTACTCTATCATACATGTTAGAATAGATGGTCCGATACGATAAAATAGCCACCAGCATACCAGCCATCATGATCCATTTGCGACCGATTTTGTCAGATAACCAACCAAACAACACAAAGAAAGGCGTACCAAGACAAAGACCCCAGATCAAAACGCTATCTACTTGCTCCTTAGGCACATTCATTACTTTTTCAATGAACGACATGGCATAAAACTGACCGGTATACCAAACCACACCTTGGCCCATTGTTACGCCTAAAAGTGCCAAAAGAACAAACTTGAAATTCAACTTATTTCCAAAAGATTCTTTCAAAGGATTGGTAGATGTTTTACCTTCTGATTTTACTTTGACAAACAGTGGAGACTCGTGCATATTTCTACGAATCAAATAAGAAACTCCAACCATCAACACTGAGGCAAGGAAAGGAATTCTCCAGCCATAATCATCAAATGCTTCTTTAGAAAGTGATGCTTTGGTGATAGCGATAACAATCAAAGATATTATCAAACCCGCCGTTGCAGTTATCTGAATCCATGAGGTCATGTAGCCTCTTTCGTTGTCTGGCGAGTGCTCCGCCACATAAGTAGCAGCACCACCATATTCACCGCCAAGTGCAAGACCTTGTAATAATCTAAGCAACAAAACCAACAATGGAGCGGCCATGCCAATGGTTTCGTAAGACGGAATCAGACCGATAAGGAATGTGGCTCCACCCATTAAAAGCAGTGTAACCATAAAAGTGTATTTTCTACCGATGAGGTCACCCAAACGGCCAAAAAACAAGGCTCCGAACGGTCTAACTATAAATCCTGCTGCGAATGTTGCTAATGTTGAAAGAAAAGAAAGGGTTTCGTTTCCTGGCCCTGAAGGGAAAAATTTTGTGGAAATAATAGTGGCGAGACTTCCAAAAATGTAGAAATCGTACCATTCTATCATTGTTCCTACAGATGATGCCCCGATAATTGAGAACATCGAACTTTTCTTAGTAGATGACATAATGTTAAGTTTTAGAGTTTAAAATATTTAAAGGTTGATAATTATAAATACACTTGTAATTGCATGATGAATTCGCCCATGGACTTTTTGTTGCCCGTAGATGCCTCTATGCCAGGCCTCAAAGAATACTGCGTAGTGATTTTGGCATGGTGACCATCAATAAGCCAGTTGGCTCCAAGGTCCACATTTGAAACAGACGTTGGCAATGCTTCAAAGTTTTTCATGGTGTATGCCGCAAAAGGTTGAACCCTCATTTTAGGTTTTTCTTTGGTTTTAGGCAGAAGCAATCCCGCTTGGGTATAGAAAATTGTTCCAGTTCCAATCATCGGTTGGGCATTTCCAGCTCCAGCCATCAGTTTGTCCGTACCTTTGAAATTTGCATCAGCTACACCTACATTCATTATTCCGAGATTTCTAAGGTAATTAGGCCCGAAATTATAGTTAAATAATCCTGAATACGCAGTGATGGCCATATTTTTCTCCTTTTTGCCTATGGTCATATCCAAAAATGCATCCACCGCCATCAAATTGATGTTGTGCGTGCTCACAGTTCCATTTACTTGACTCTTGGTGCCTTTTGGTTGGCTGTAGAATCCTGCACCAATGTTAAATACTCTTTTTGTTCCCAAGTAAGTTCCGACTTTGAAAGGGAGAAAATTAGATTCTGAATCCAGAAATTGATATTCCACGTATCCTGTTTTTGCAAAAGCACTCTTGCCATTATTATCCACAGCTACGGCTTTGTCGGCTGCGGAAGCATTGCCAGGAGCTAAGTTAGTAGCATAAGGTTTATTCAGGGCAAATCTATACTCCAACTTATTTAGTTTTCCTTTTGCAAAAAAGCCCATCTGACGAGCAAACTGATCGGAGTTTTCGATGGTAGCCCAAGAAAAAATAGGCGAGTCCACAGTTAGGAAATTCAAAGTAGAGGCATAAGTCATTCTCGAAATTCCTAGGAAATAATTCAACCCGGCACCTACTGTTAGACTTGAGTTTTTATTTTCCTTAGTTGGTTGAATAACAGCGTATTCGTTCCAGAAATCATGAAAAAACAATTGTGGTTTTTTGCCGGCTCCATATCCGCCAGTTCCTGTAGAACCAGACGCACCACCATTGAGAAAAGTTTGATTATTTATGCCAAAATGAGCCAAAACCATGTATCTTTTACTTACCTGTGCATAAGCGAGCATTCTGAGTCTTCGCATACCTACATCATAGTTTTTGGTAGCGGCTTCACCACCTACGGTAGTGCCAGGATTCATCTGCGAAGCCCTAAACCATGTCTGATTCCAGGTAATAAACCGCACATACTTGGTTCCTTCCTGATTTACATTAAGTTTAATGCCTCCACCGTAGTCCGAAGACCCTTGCCCAGAGGAGGAAATAACCGTGGTGACCAGCACCGAAAATAAAAGAATTAATTTTTTCATAGATTTTAAATTTATTGGGGTTTTGTTGTACTTTTCGATGACAAAGATTAGCGTTCTATTTCTCAAATCGAAATTTCTATATAGTTAAGCTAAATTGATATAGAAAACAACAAAAGTGGACTTACAGCAGCATTTGAGTGAGAAAGCAAGATTTTAGATTATAATTAAAGAAAAATTCAGAATTATATTTGGCTATTTTAAAAATATACCAAACTTGTAGAGTATTAGGTCAGAAAAGAAATATACCAATTTGGTAGGATACTATAGATTAGTTAAACGTGATTCTGTTCCACTGAATGACCATAAACTTATCCCCAAGCTCAGTTATGAGCATTCCTTTTCCCTCTACATTCTGGGGTCTAGAAATAAACTCTGCTAACTCCTTCTGGTTCAATATTTTGTATGTCGGGGTAGCAAGATTTTGCTTGGGCACCTTTATTTGGTACTTTTTCACCCAATTCATAACCGATACGTGGCTAATACCCAATAGACGCTCAATTTCTCTGTAGCTTACCCCTTCAATGTAGAGCTGAAGGGCCTTCACCACATAGTAGCTATCGATGCTTTTACCCATTTTTTCAACGGTAAAATTGTACAAACAACTTCTGCATTTGTAGCGTTGCTTACCTTTGATCACACCGTTTTTGGAGATGTCATCAGAGTCGCATTTGGGGCAAGGAGGGAAAATACTGGCCATCTATACTTTTTTAGCAAATATATATCTTTTTAGCAAAACTTAAATTATTTGAGGATAAAATATGAAATTTCAACGGAAACTTACTGGGGAGCAATTAGTAAAATGTCATAAATTATCCATTTTAACATGTTCGGAATTTTAATATTTCAAAATGTGTTAGTTATTCTTAATCCGAAAATTTTCTCCAAGCTCTTATGAAACTACTTTTTCAGTACCTATCAAAATATAAATTAGGTGTATTTCTGGCATTTTTACTAGCCGCAATAAATCAAAGTTTTTCGTTAATGGATCCGTTTTTCTTCGGAAAACTCATTGATAAATTCGCTAAAAATCCAGATCAATATACCCAAAATGAATTCCTAAAGGGTGCTGGGTTTATAATTTTGGCTATTATCGGTGTGGCCATGGTGAGTAGAATTGCCAAGACATTGCAAGACTATGTAATGAACAGCGTGATTCAAAAATTCGGAGCCGACGTCTTCATCGATGGCTTGAGACATACACTCAAATTGCCCTTTCAGCAGTTTGAGGATCAACGAAGTGGCGAAACACTTTCGGTTTTACAAAAAGTGAGGTCTGATTCAGAGAAATTCATTACGGTTTTCATCAACGTGGCCTTCACATCGATAGTAGGTATAGTTTTCGTGATTATCTATGCCATCAATCTTAATCCAGCTTTGGTGGCGGTCTATTTCATTGGAGCATTTGCATTGGGCACTTTGACCAATATTTTGAGCAAAAAAATCAAAGAAATTCAGAAGACCATTGTAAAAGAAACCACAGCTCTGGCTGGGACAACTACAGAATCGCTAAGAAATATAGAATTGGTAAAAAGCCTCGGTTTGGCAGACCAAGAAATTAATCGTTTGAAACTAAACACACTCAAGATTCTTAAACTAGAACTCAAGAAGGTGCGTGGTGTACGCTCGATAAACTTTGTACAAGGGACGTTCGTAAACCTCCTCAGACAAGTGATTCTTTTTATATTATTGTTCTTGATATTCAAAAACGAACTTACTGTTGGACAGTTACTTACACTTCAATTTTATTCATTCTTTATTTTCGGGCCTTTACAAGAACTAGGTAACGTAATATTAGCTTATAGAGAAGCCGAAGCCTCTTTAAACAACTTCCAAAAGCTATTGAACACACCCATTGAGAAAAATCCTGAGAATCCGAAACCACTTGGAATTGTAAACAAATTGACTTTCTCTGATGTAAGTTTCAAACATTCTAGTGCCGAAAATCATGCCCTGGAAAATGTAAACTTTGAGGTAAAAAAGGGCGAAACTATTGCATTTGTTGGGCCGTCGGGGTCCGGAAAAACTACCCTGGTAAAACTATTGGTGGGACTGTATAAACCTAATGAAGGCAAGGTTTTTTACAACAATATAGATTCTGACCACCTCAATATTGACGAACTCAGAAATCAAATTGGCTTTGTAACCCAAGACACGCAGTTGTTTTCCGGCACCATTCGCGAAAATTTGCTCTTTGTAAATCCAACTGCCACCGACGAACTGATGCTCGATAAAATGCGTAAAGCAGCTTGTCATAACCTGTTGAAAAGAGCCGAAAATGGGCTTGACACCGTAATAGGCGAAGGTGGAATGAAAATCTCGGGAGGAGAGAAACAACGTCTTTCCATCGCAAGAGCTTTGCTACGTGACCCAAAAATATTTGTTTTCGACGAAGCCACCTCTGCTCTCGATTCGCTAACAGAACAGGAAATAACCACCACAGTAAGAGAAGTAACTGAAAACGGTGATTACATAACGGTGATGATTGCCCACCGATTGAGCACCATTATGCATGCCGACAGAATCTATGTTTTGGAAAAAGGCGAAATTATTGAAGTCGGAAAACACACAGAATTACTGGAAGAAAAAGGCCTATACTATGCCATGTGGCGTCAGCAAATAGGTGAAAGACAAGACATTAGAAAACAACCTGCAATGGCATGAGCAAACCTGTAACCATTCTCACCGGCTTTTTGGGTTCAGGAAAAACGACTTTTTTGAATCAAGTTTTAGAACAAAAACCTGATACCAGATTTGCTATCATTGAAAATGAATTTGGTCAAGCAGGTATTGACGGCGAACTAATCATTAAACCCGACAATGAGATTTTTGAATTGAGCAATGGCTGTCTTTGCTGCTCTCTAAACGAAGGCATTTATGATATTCTGAACGAACTCAGTCAAAAAACCGAACAATTTGACGAGCTCATTATAGAAACCACTGGCATTGCCGATCCTGCAAATGTAGCTAGTCCTTTTTTCTCAAATTCTGAAATCAAGAAGGATTTTCCAGTAAAAAGAATAGTCTGTTTGGTGGATGTAGAACTTATCGAAGACCAGCTCATTGAAACTGAAGAAGCCATAAAACAATTGGCATTTAGCGACATTATTTTATTAAATAAAACCGCCAACGTTTCAGAAATTTATTTGAAAGAACTAAAACACAAACTACTGTCTATCAATCCATTCATAAAGTTTTTCGAAGAAAAAGAGATGCTCTTTCCTGTGAAAGAAATTTTCGAAACAGTCAGGGATGCAGATTTGAAAATAGAAGAAATCGAAAACAAACCTCATTCGCACGAACACAAACATGGTAAAATAAAGTCTTTCACCTTTAGATTTCCCGAGCCTTTCAACGACAAAGAGCTTCAAATGAGACTTTTTGGGTATTTGGTGTTCGAAGCCAAAGGCTTATATAGAATTAAAGGAATTATCAATGCCAAAGACGTAAATCATAGATTGATTCTGCAATCTGTGGGTCAAAGTCTAAATATTTCTGGAGGAAAAGCATGGCAAGAAGACGAAATTAGAGAAAGCAAAATTGTGTTTATAGGGAAGGACTTGGATAAGGCTTTTTTTGACGAATTGTTGCAGGGGTGTTTAGCCTAAAAATGCTGAATGAATTAAAATCCAATATACAACCCAATTCGACTTAAAACATAATTTGACCCCGCTGGGGTCATTTACATTTATTCATCTTCTAACTAACATAATTTGACCCCGCTGGGGTCATTTACATTTATTCATCTTCTAACTAACATAATAAGATAGAAGCATTTTGACCCCAGCGGGGTCAGATTATTAAAAAACCATTTTTTTATAATTTCACAGGATTTTTTATAAATTTGGTCAACTATTAATATAATTCACATGGCAGATACCTATCGAAAAGTCTACCTACACGTCGTTTTCGCTGTCAAAAATAGAAAAGCACTTTTAGACAAATCATGGAGAAATGAGCTTTTTGCATATATGGCAGCAACACTAAATAAGAGAGGTCATTTTTCCTTAGCCGTAAATGGCTACCATGACCACGTTCATCTATTCTTTGACTACAATTGCAAAGAACTCATTTCTGACTTGGTTAGAGAAATCAAGAAATCCTCAAATGAGTTTGTCACTGCAGGCCGCTTTTGTTCGACAAAATTTGAATGGCAAAATGGCTATGGCGTTTTCTCCAATGGCCATAGAGAAAAAGATACAATTATCAAATATATTGTTAATCAGGAGAAACATCATTCTAAAAGAAGCTTCAAAGAAGAATATCTTTCCTTATTGGCATCCTACAATGTAGAGTATAAAAATGAATACGTGTTTGAGTTTTTTGATGAAGCTAAATAAAAATCTAAGGACTTTGTTTAATCCTCTTCCCCAAATACTCATCGGTAAAATGCCCTTTGTTCTTTTCTTTGGAAAATTTTTCGGCATTGTAGGCTGAGCTTGCCCTTTTGGCTATAGACAATGTCTGCCAATTTTCGTCCAAAAGCATTTTACCTATAAAAACTATCTGGCCAACATGGTAGGGATAATGTGCCAACTGTCGGTTGATGGCTTCCATCACGGTATGACCTTGATTTCGAATATATATAACTTTATCTAAATCCTCGTTTGAAATGCTATCCAATGCTTCAAAAAGGCCGCTCCATCCTTTGTTCCAAGCTTCAAATAATTCTATTTTGGTTTTTATTTCACCTTCAAACTCTGCATCTCGATTTCGCCATTCTTTTTCGCCATCTGTAGTCAGGAAATCGGTCCACCGTGAAAGCATATTTCCAGATAAATGCTTGACAATGATGGCAATAGAATTTGACTCCGCATTATACTGCCAATTGATTTGGTCGTCGGCAATCTGGTCAAAAGTCTTTTCTCCAAGCAACTTATAATACTCGAACTGTTTCTTTACAGAATCTAAAAAATCAATCTTCATGCTTTTTATAGTTTATTATGACACCGTAAACATGTTAAACCATTTCTAGGAAAGCTTCCCTTAAACACCTCATTGGATTGGCCTACAAAACTTTCTTCATCCTAAAATTCTTCAAGTGAATACCCTTTCTAATGTTTCTATTGGTCTTAACTACATGATAACCACTTTTCTCGAAAAAACCTCTACCTGACACACTCACGTCTGCGTATAATTCAGATAAATCATTCAATTTTGCTTCATTTTCTAAGTTTTCTAACAACTGCTTCGCAATGCCTTTCCCAAATTCATCTTTTTGAACAAACATCAAATCCACATAATCCATGGGCCCTAAAGAACTAAAACCCACCAATTTGGTATCCTGATGAGCCAATAAAAAATACTCGCCTTTTATCTTGTTCAACCACATCGACTTATTTTCAGTAGATGAAGCCCAAACTTCCTTTTGTTCGTCATTATAGTCTTCATTTGCCAAAACATTCGCCCTAAACAAACTCAAAATATTCTCTAAATCCCCTTCCTCAGCCCTTCTAAATTTCATATATCATGATTTTGTATACATCGCACTTTAAAATAAGTGATAAAACACAAAAATGATTCATTAATTTTGCATTATCGTTTAGATTGGAAATTAATCGCTTATAAATTCTGTTTCAAAACAGATGAATAAAGAAATGCAGAAGAATACGAAGTTTGAGGTGATGGCTCCGGCCGGTTCTTGGGAAGCCATGATGGCCGCCATAAAAGCAGGTGCTGACTCGGTTTATTTTGGTGTGGAGCAGTTGAACATGCGTGCTCGACAAACCAACAATTTTTTGGTGGACGACCTGCCCGAAGTAGCTAGAGTATGTGGTGAAGCTGGGGTAAAAAGTTATATTACGATGAACACCATCATCTACGATCACGACATTTCTTTGATGCGGAGAATCATCGATAAAGCCAAAGAAGCGGGCATAACGGCCGTAATTGCCTCTGACCTTGCGGTGATGAACTATTGTCGCAAAAAAGGCATGGAAGTGCACATTTCTACGCAATCCAACGTAACCAATTTAGAGACTGTTGAACTCTTCTCTGACTATGCCGACGTAATCGTGATGGCTCGTGAACTTACACTCAAACAAGTTGGCGACATGGTGAAAGCCATCAAAAAGAATAATATAACTGGTCCTTCTGGAAATTTGGTACAAATAGAAATTTTTGCCCATGGAGCACTTTGCATGGCGGTTTCGGGCAAATGTTATTTGAGTTTGCACTCGCACAATGCCTCGGCCAATCGTGGAGCGTGTATTCAAAACTGTCGCAGGGAATATACGGTAACCGACGAAGAAGGCATAGAACTAAAGATTGACAATGAATACATTATGTCAGCAAAAGACCTTTGTACGATAGATTTCTTGGACAAAATACTCGAAGCTGGCGTGCAAGTATTGAAAATAGAAGGACGCGGACGTGCGGCTGACTATGTTTATACCACGACACAATGTTACAGAGAAGCTGTAGATGCTTTTGAAGAAGGTACTTATACACAAGAGAAAATAGCGGTTTGGAGAGAGAAACTCAGTTCAGTTTATAACCGTGGATTCTGGGATGGCTACTATTTGGGCCGTAAAATGGGCGAATGGAGCAATGTGCATGGCTCAGTGGCCACTACCAAGAAAATATACATTGGCAAAGGCGTAAAATACTTTGAAAAAATTGGTGTAGGAGAGTTTTTGATGGAAAGCCACGACATCAACATTGGCGATAAATTGATTGTAACAGGTCCGACGACTGGCTTGATAGAAACTACAGTAGAAGAAATCAGATTGGGTTCTGGTGATTCGGTTCAACAAGCTGTAAAAGGAAATACGATTTCGCTACAAATTGGCGAGAAAATTCGTGCTTCTGACAAACTATACAAGATAGTTGCTGCCGATGCCTAAGATGTTTCATTACCGCCAACGCTGCATAGGTTGCAATGCATGCGTAGAAATAGCCTACAACCGTTGGCGGATGTCAAAAAAAGACGGAAAAGCGGTTCTCCTTGGTGGAAAAGACAAAAAAGGCATCTACCAAGTGGAGCTAGATTATGACGAAGTTGACGAAAATAAACGAGCTGCTGAGGCTTGTCCTGTGAAGGTTATTCAGGTTCTGGAGTAGAAGTGTCTGCAAATTATTACACAAGTGTAAGCAGCCAACAACGTCAATCAAATTTACTCAATGGAAATATTTGGCTAAAGCCTAATACTGTATCTTCAAATGAAAAATGGGCTAAAGCCCATTCCAATTGAAATTCCCCCTGAAATCTATTCTTAATTGCATCGGGCTTTAGCCCGATGAGAGAAAATGCATGCATTGATTGCCTTTAGCCAAATTTTTCATCAGAAATCAAACCCCAAACTGCCCCAAATGGTGATCTAAATGCTTGTAAAACATAACGTTCCATTCCTCTTTGCTCAGTTTTCCGAACGAACGAGACTCGCGGCCTTCAAAATACTCAGCACCCAATGCTTGTGTTTGATTCAAATAGTCAATCAGTCTTTTCTTTTCAGTCTCAAACTCTTTTTCTCCCACAATGACAAACTCTGGAGCAGTTCTAAGATTTTGCTTGTAGGGCACATCACCTACAACAGTTGGTTTTACCACAAACTTGAGAAGGAGCCTCATCATAAAATTTGGTTTAGGGAAACGCTCTGGCTCAAATAACATCTCGTAGGTGACACAGCAATGAGCCAACATTTGACTTACCGACATTTTGCCCCAAAGTGCTTGTGTTGATGGGTTTAGGTTGTTTATTCTTGTTACAATTTCGTCTGTGACGTTTTTTTCGAAGATATTCTTTATCATTGAATTATATTTTTTTTCATAAAGTTAAACAAAAAAACTATTATGTTCTCCAACGAAATGACTTGTTATCAATAACCCTCATCGTACATAAAACGCCCTCCAGATGGTCAAATTCGTGTTGAAAAAGCTCTGAAAGGTCATTCTCGAAAACTGTTTTTTGGGTTTCCCAGTTTTGGTCCAAATATTCTACCTCAATGCTTTTATGCCGCAAAACCTTGACAAAAAGATTTGGAAAACACATACAATCATCCCAAACTTCAAACATTTCGTTGCTTTTACTCAAAATCTTTGGATTAATGAACACCATCGGTTTGTCGATATTCATATAAATGAGGCGTTTCATATTACCCAATTGTGGTGCGGCTATTGCCCTTCCAAAATTGTATTTGGCTCTGATATCTTGCATAACCTCATGCAAATCCTGCACCCAAACTTTCACCAGCGGCAACTCTTCAATGTAGATTTCCTCTGACCTTTCATAGAGTATTGGATTTCCTAAAACCAACAAATCACTGACAGTTTTCATTTTTTATTGCTAATTTTAAACTTTCGCAATCTATAAATAAGCGGCAATATGTTTCATCAAAAATTAAAATTTCTATTCGTAATTCTTACCCTATTTGTTTTTCGGGAAGCGATTTCTCAAAATCAAATGAAACTAATTTATAATGCAAAAATAATAGATGTAAAAACTGGAAAAATCAGTAAACACAATTCTATATTGATTGAAAACCAAACGATTAGAAACATAGGCATTTACAAAAAATTAAAAAATCAGGCTACAGAAAGAATAGATGCAAAAGGTAAATATGTGATACCAGGGCTCTGGGATATGCACATACACATAGAGGGGCAAGATTTGGTCGAAGACAACAAGGCACTGTTTCCTGTTTTTATCGCCCACGGAATTACTACTGTTAGAGATGCCGCTAGCGATTTAGGCCTACAAGTTTTGAAATGGCGTGATGAAATAAACGAAGGCAAACTTTTGGGCCCAACTATTTATACTGCAGGACGAAAACTGGAAGGCTTAAATTCGATCTGGAAAGGTGATTTGGAAATAGAAAACGAAACACAATTGGCCCAAATGCTTGATTATCTGGACAGCCTGAAAGTGGATTTTGTAAAAATTACAGAGAATACTTTGAAGGGCGATTTGTTCCTAAAAAGTGTAATCGAAGCAAAAAAAAGAGGTTATTTGGTAACAGGACATGTGCCTTATGACCTAACTATTAACGATTTGGCAAATGAAGGTTTCTCAGCCATAGAACATGCCAGCTATTTATTGAGATTGGGAAATGATGAAATTACCACGAAAAAAGGAATTCTGGATGGAACACTCACCAAAGCTCAAG
This sequence comes from Lacihabitans sp. CCS-44, assembly GCF_024343735.1. Classification (GTDB taxonomy): domain Bacteria; phylum Bacteroidota; class Bacteroidia; order Cytophagales; family Spirosomataceae; genus Leadbetterella. The sequence goes on along the minus strand of NZ_RJUE01000058.1, from coordinate 157,946 downwards.
CGGAAAAAGACTTTTTGCTCAATTTTGACCAAGAAAAAGCCACCAAAGCCTACACAGAATTGGCAAAGAGAAATGTGGCCATTTGCCCAACACTTATTGGAGGAAAACAGTTGGCATACTTAGACGAAAACAACCATAAAAACGATGATTTCCAGAAATATCTGACGAAGCGATTTATGTCAAATTACCAATGGCGGATAGATCGCATGGCCAATGAAACACCCGAACAAAAACAACAAAGAAAGGAGCGTTATCAATTGATAGCTAAACAGTTGCCACATGTCCAAAAAGCAGGAATGTTGATTATTGCTGGCAGTGATTGTGCCGCCCTAAATACCTTCGTTTATCCCGCCGCAAGTTTATTAGAAGAATTAGAATTGTTCCAAAAAAGTGGCATGAAACCTTTGGAAATACTTCAATCCGCAACAATGAATGGAGCAAAGTTTATGGGAAAATTTGACAAAACTGGAAGTATCGATATTGGAAAAGTGGCAGATTTAGTGATTTTAGACGAAAATCCCTTGGAAGACATCAGGGCTGTTACCAAAACCTTTGGAGTTTTTACAAAAGGCCAATTTTTCGACAAGAATGCCTTAAATGAAATGCTGGATTTGGCTGCCAAAAAGAAAATAGAACTAGATAAAAGTAGAGAATAATTTTAAAAAATGACCGACGAATTCAAAACCTTAAAATCTAGTTCAGAAGGGCTTTTCAAAGACAAAGGAAGCAAGTTTTTTGCTTATGCATTTCCAATTCAAACCGAAGATGATGTCCGTTTCTATTTAGAAAGCGTAAAAGCCGAACACCCAAAAGCACGGCACGCATGCTATGCTTACAAAATTGGCATTGACGAAACCAATTTCAGAGCCAACGACGACGGAGAGCCCTCAGGATCAGCAGGGAAACCGATTTTGAATACCATCACCTCATTCGAACTTACAGATACTTTCGTGGTGGTCATTAGATATTTTGGCGGAACACTTCTGGGCGTACCTGGCTTGATAAATGCTTACAAAGAAGCAACAAAGGAGGCTCTTTCGATAGCAGAAATAGAAACCAAAACCATCAATAGCCTAGTAAAAATCAGTTATGATTTTGATCAAACCAATGCCATTATGCAGATGGTCAGGAAACTTGAACTCACTGTAAAAGAACAAACCTACGAAAACCGTTGTGGAATAATCTTAGATGTCCGGAATTCCTATATCGAAAAAATCAGAGAAGAACTCAAGGAATATTGGAGCTTGGAAATAGAAATTTTGTGAGGTAATTTCTTAAGATTCTTATCACCACACTTTCTAATTATACACTTTTTCGTACGAATAAATGTAAACTATGACACTTTTTCATACGAATAAATGTAAATAATTACACTTTTTCGTACGAATAAATGTATTTATTAAAAATAATCTCTAAATTTACAGCATTAAAACACTGTAAATCAACATGAAAAGAGATTTAAACCAAAAACTTATTGAATGGAAAAATTCTCAAGTAAGAAAACCATTGATAATTCAAGGTGCAAGACAAGTAGGAAAGACGTGGCTGATGAAGAATTTTGGAGAACAAAACTTCGAAAAATTTGTGTATCTAAACTTTGAAAGCAGCACAAGACTGAAAGATTTGTTCATTGCAGATTATAATATTGAAAGAATAATAGCTACGATTGAAATAGAAACCAATCAAAAAATTGACTCTAAAAATACGCTTTTGATTTTTGACGAAATACAAGAAGCCGACAAAGGATTAACCGCACTCAAATATTTCTGCGAAAACGCTCCTGAATACTATATAGTGGCCGCAGGCTCGTTATTGGGCGTTTCAATGCAAAAAAAACATTCTTTTCCAGTAGGGAAAGTTGACTTCTTGAGTTTATATCCTATGTCATTTACTGAGTTCCTTGAATCAAATAATGAAAGTAGGCTTGCAGCAGAAATTAAAAATGCGAATTGGGACTTATTGAATAGTTTTCATGATAGACTTGTAGAGCAATTACGCTTATATTATTACATTGGTGGTATGCCAGAGGCCATTTATGCATATATACAAAATAAAAACTTAGAAGTAGTAAGAGAAATTCAAGACAAAATTCTGTTAGGATATGCCAATGATTTTGCGAAATATGCACCAAACAAGATCGTACCAAAAATCAAATTGGTTTGGAATTCAATAATAAGTCAGCTTTCTAAAGAAAATAAAAAATTCATTTATGGACAAATAAAAAAAGGCGGTAGAGCCAAAGAATTTGAATTAGCAATTGCTTGGCTTGTGGATGCGGGTTTAATTTTGAAAATAAACAACCTCAGCAAACCAGAATTACCTCTGAATGCCTACGCCGAATTTGATAATTTCAAACTTTACTTTTTAGACATAGGGCTTTTGAATGCTATGGGAGGATTAGAAAAGCAAATTTTGCTAGAGAAAAATGCTATTCTGACCGAATTTAAGGGAGCATTGACCGAGCAATATGTTTGTCAACAATTGTTCCCAAAAAGTAAACTCTTCTATTGGTCAGCACCGGCTGGAAACGCCGAAATAGATTTTGTGTTCCAAAAAGAAAATCAAGTTATACCACTAGAAGTAAAAGCAGAAGAAAACCTCAAAGCCAAAAGTCTGAAGGTTTTTGTAGATAAATTTGAGAATAAAAATGCCTTGAGAACTTCCATGAGTAAGTTTAGAAAGGAAGATTGGCTTACGAATATTCCACTCTTTGCGGCGGAAAGTATCGCCTGAGTTTCTAAACAAATTGGAGAAAAAAGGCTCGTTTCAATAATACGCTTCTCCTTTGCTTAAAAGCCTGGCCGTGCGAATAAGACCAGATTTTTTGATATTTATTTCCTGCCGTTCTATATCATACTCCAAATTGACAGTAAACTCTCCCGATGGGTGTTCGATAGAAAATTGGTTCTCGTTCCTTTCAAAAACAACGACTCCACTGCATATTGAGTTGGGTACAATACAAGCCGAAGCCAATGTTACGGCCGCCAAAACTCCGATAGCCTCGTGTACTACATGCGGAATAAACATTCTCGAATTCACCACGCCGCCTGCTTTAGGCGGAGAAATCAAACACATTTTAGGTATGGTTTGATTCTTTACATCACCCAGATTCATTTTAAGTCCAGCCTGCAGACGGATAATTTCTATCTTTGACTTTAAAGCTTCGTTGCTTTCCAAAACTTCTTTGCTCTCATCACCAACCAAATCAAAATCAGATGCACGCATGATAACGAGTGGCATTCCGTTGTCAATACATGTTAATGGAATATTGTCGATTACATCTATGGCATTTCCAGTTGGCAACAAAGCACCGCAGGTAGAACCCTCAGAATCCAAATAATTACAAAGTATGGGAGCTGCGGTGCCCATAACTCCGTCCATTTTGGTACTCCCTTCATAAGTTATTATTCTGTTTGGTGTTTGAACTTCGACTTCACAGATTCCACCGGTATTCACAATATTTATCTTAGCTTTTGTAAGGCCATTTTGAGCTGGAAACATTCCCGACTCCAAAGCAAAAGGTAACACTCCTGCCAATATATTCCCGCAAGTTTGATTGGCGGATACCAGCCCTTTTCCTACTACCACTTGAATAAAAAAATAATCCAAATCCGCTTCTGGGAGGATTGATGGGCTGACAATCGCTACCTTGCTGGTGAGAGAATTTGCTCCACCCAAGCCATCAATTTGCCGAGAGTCGCCCAACAATGAGCCCTCCATAATTCTGATTATTATTTCATTTCTTTCAATTTCGTTGGTTGGAAGATCCTTGGCTTGAAAAAACAATCCTTTCGAGCTTCCTCCCCTGATCTGCATGTATGGAACCGACTTTTGCACTTCTTTCTTATATTTTAGTAGCCAAATTTTTCATCCCATCCATAAACCTCAATCGATGGCCGTCCCTTGCGGAGTTCGGCTCTAGTACGCTCCTCTTTTTCTTCACGGGCTATTGCTTTTTCTATGGTTTCTTCTATTCTATAAAACGGAACAACCACCACGCCATCTCTGTCACCCACAATAATATCACCTGGATTTATCAAAACATCGCCTATAATGACAGGTTCGTTCAGTGTACCATCACCATGGTTAGACGTGCCACGAATACACAAACCTCTCGAAAAAACTGGAAAATTCATAGCTTCTATGTCGTCTGCATCCCTTACACAGCCATCAATCACAAGTCCATTGATACCCTTAGTTTTTGCTCCAATACTCATCAAATCACCCCAATAGCCAGCCTCATAAAAACCTGAGCAATTAACCACCAAAACATCACCAGGTTTTGCGTAAGCATATGCACGATGCAATAAAACGTTATCACGTGGCATGGTTTTAACCGTATAGGCTGGGCCACAGACCTTCATAGCTTGGGTGATGGGCTTTATTTCGGAAGGCAAATAACCCGTATTGCCCAGTGCTTCACAAATAGTAGCTGCCGAAAATTGGGATAGTTTTTTAATTAAATCCATTTATAAAAAATCTAATAATAGCCACGAATTCAAAATTAGAATTCGTGGCAATAAAATAATTAAGCCAAAGATTTTCTAGCTTCGCCGTCCGGATTATTGGCCAACACCGAGTTATCATCCAAAATCATGGTTTCACAATTCTGGGTTGTATATGGTTTCCAAGTTGGTAGCCCGCCACCATTAGGATTTGAAGTTTTTATAAAATTCAGAAGCGATTTCGACATCTTCTCTGATAAAGCTCTTGGGCGTTTTCCACCACCAGTGTGGGTAAGCATTAAGTCCGTGTTATAAAACCAAAAACAGATGTCGTCGCAATGGAACGCCCGCATGCGGCCATCAAAAAGTGGCGGCTGCCAGCCGAACCAAGCCAAATAAACCGGAGATTTCTTTTGCGAGATCTTGGCATCTGCTGCAGCCACAGCATTTTTTCTATTAGACAAAATCATCGACCAAATCTCGATTGGGCGGGCCTTAGAAAAATTCTTGGCATAAGCGTCAACAATTTCGGCCGACTTATCGCCAAAACGAGGCTTAATTTTCTCAACAACCTCGGCCAAGGTTATGCTCTCCAGTTTGGAATCTGTTCTGCTTGGACTTTGTTCGTTGAAAGTGGAGCAAATAATCATGGGTATATCTGCCGAAAAATGATTGGAATCTGCAAAAAAGGCCCCACCATTCATATAATCTCCATCCGCAACAGGAGAAAAACCTCCTCTGGCAATATTTAAACGTTTGGCTTCATCCGCCATTTTCACTACTGCCCTATCAGCTATATCTATGTATTCTCTCCAAGGAATCTGCTGCAACTTTTCTATTTCGCCGTTTTTAAGACCAGCCTCTTCCATTACCTTTTGACCAAGCTTTTCGGCATATTCTTTATTGACTCCTGCCAAGGAACTGCCGCTTAAACATACCGCTTTATGAAACAATCCCTTCGCCGAGGGCATATTCATTAAGGTTGTAACTTTGGCTCCACCACCAGACTGGCCCATAATGGTTACATTATTTGGATCCCCACCAAAATTAGCGATATTGTTTTTTACCCATTCCAAAGCCAAAACCATATCCAGATTTCCAACATTCCCCGATGCAGGATGCCCACCCGCGGCTTTCAAATGACTGTAACCCAGAGCACCCAATCGGTGATTTAGAGAACAAAAAACTATATTCCCTAGCCTAGAGATGTTTTCGCCATGGTAGCCATCTTGCTCGATTGCGTTGCCATTTACAAAACCTCCACCATGCAACCAAACCAAAACAGGTCTTTTTTGACTATCCAGAGCGGGTGTCCAGACATTGATTTTGAGACAATCCTCAGAAACATCGTCGTAGTTCCAATGATCTACAAAAGAGGCATAAGTATTGGCGTAACGTTTCTCCATAATCTGCGGGGCGGAGTTTCCCCACCAAAGTGCTGGCCGAATCTCAGACCATGCCACTGGTTTTTGAGGTGGCATAAATCGATTTTTGCCAGAGGTATCGGCACCGTAGGGAACTCCCAAGAATTGATGAACGCCACGGAGTATAAATCCTCTGATTTTTCCATGCTCGGTATTTGCAATGGCTATGTTGTCACCAACGAATAATTGTTGGTCGTCGCCATTTGGCTTTTGTGCTTTTGGAAGTTCGGAAGAATGAGCAAAACTTTCGGTTGAGATTCCGATTCCTGCCCCAACCACTCCTAATGATTGGATAAAATTCCGTCTTGATGATTTCATAGTTTTTATTTTATAAAAGGCTGAACATTAATTAATAATCTAAAGTACAGTTTTTTTTTAAACCTTTATACCACCCAATCCATTGAATTAGTTCATTCAAAATCAAAAACTATACTTTTTCGACCAATAAATATCAAAATATTGAACCAACCACCTTTGGCAAATGACTTTGAAATACTTCTGCAAATTTTACATCTTTATTTCCTGAAATGCGGCGGGCGTGATTGGCTCTTCTTCCGCCGAGTTCGGTATAATATTCCACCAAATATTTTTGAGCTCCCATGCAGTTCATGGCTGCTATTTTCTTGTTGAAAACAGTTGAAATATCTACGAAAGTGTCGGGTTTGAAATCGCAAAGTTCGGGTTGGTGTGGTTCAAATGAATACCACATTGGTGGGTCAATATTTTTGAAAGCACTTGCTACGCCAGCCCCACAACTCAACAATCTTGCTCTTTCGGTGGCTTGATATGCCAACGGATGGTCGGGATTAAAAGGGTCTTTGGCGGTGTGTGTCAGAATAACTGTCGGCTCAAAATCGCCAATGATTTTGGTTAATTGTGCTATTCTTTCGTCAGAAATGAGCATTGGGTAATCGCCCCAATCTAAAAACTGAATAGTTGTTCCGAAAATATTTGCTGCTTGTTGGGCTTGTGCTTTTCTGATGATTTTCACACTTTCTTCTGTGCGATTTGGATCTTCTTTCCAAAGTTCACCTGATTCGCCACGCTCTCCAAAAGAAAGACAGACAACGAGTGTTTCAGCCCCTTGTTCTACACTTTTTGCTATAACGCCTCCACTTCGCCATACAAAATCGGCTGAGTGAGCAGAGATTACTAATAATTTATTCATGCCTTGTAACTATTTATCTGTGAAAATCTGAGTTCAATGAATGGCACGCTGATAACGCAGATGTTCCATCGCTGATTTTAACGGATTTTTTATTTTGTTGAAGCATCAAAAACTTTCAAGAAATTTTTGCTACCAATTTTTATTATTTCTTTTTCTGAAAAACCAGTTTTAAGCATCGCATCAACCACTTCGTAGAAAAATCCTGATTGCTGATTTTGCCAAATGCCGTTGGTTAATTCTCCGAGTCTTGGAGAACTTGTATCGTTTGGTTTGGTGGCACGGGTTATTTTTGTATCCGTACCGATGCACACATTATCAACTCCGATTACATCTACCATTGCTCTGATATTTTGAGCATAATCTGCGGGTGTTTCGGTCAAATGTCGCCAAACGCCAATTACTCCGCCTGCATTTGCTACAATTTTAGCTTGTTCTTTGCTGATAAGTCTTGGTTTCATCATTTGAGCCATTTTTTCGTTTTTGCCCAATTGTGTATCTAAACTTGTGTGGGTTATGACCACAGGTTTTGTACTAATTTTTAGAGCATCATCAATCGCTTTGTTGGAGCAATGGGTGAGGTCAACCAAAATGCCGAGTTTGTTACATTCCTTCAAAACTTCCGTTCCGAATGGACTTAAACCACCAAAAAATGGCTCTTTGGTGTAAATATCGCCCAACGGAACTGCGGCATCATTGTCGTGCAACAAACCTAAAACTCTTAAACCTCTATCATAAGCGGGTTTTAATCTTTCAATTTTACCTTCAAGAAAATGCCCTCCTTCAACCGACTGAATAATTGCAGGCTTCTTCTTTTTAAAAGCAGATTTTAGGTCAGATAAATTCACCGAACGCTTCAAATTGTATGATGCAAGCAAATTATCTGCCGCATCCATTCCAGCCATAAAACGATTATATCCATCACCTTCATTTTGGAGTTTTTGATAATCAACGGCAAAAGTCATGACGATAGCAGCCAAACCCGACTTTTGAAAATCTGCTAACAAATCATATTTTGGCAATGGTTGGTCAGGATAGATTCTTACATCAACATGGTTGTGTGTATCTATGGCCATTGTTTTGGCTACGATTTGAGCTATTTTTGAAGCCCCGAAGCGTCGGTCGCCCTCTCCCCCAAAGGGGGAATTTCCTTCCCAATAACTAAGACTTGAAATTGAGGAATTTATTCCGAAACTTAATTTTGAATTCACCAAAACCCCTGCACCAATGAGTGATGCTATGAATTTCCGTCTGTTTATTTCATTCATTTTTTTATGTTTTATATGTGCAAATCTGAGGTTGAAAATCAGCTTCATCAGCGTTCTAAAAATAGGCCGCAGATAACACAGATACTTCGTAACGCTGATTTAGACAGATTTTTAATCTAAAATCTCATTCATAAATCCAAAATCAAATCAACTCCTCTGGCATTGGATTTCCTCTTGTGTGAAAACTTTCTACTGTTTTTAGTCCCCATGCTTGGCCTTTCATGCGTTCTTCTCTATTCCACACAACAGTTTCATAATCAGGATCGAGAATGAGTCGTGAAGTCGGATTCGCTATTTCTATTCTATTTCCGCCAGGCTCATACAAGTACAAAAAAAACGTTTGCTGAATAGCATGCTTATGTGGTCCCGTTTCAATAAAAACACCATTCTCTAAGGCAATATCAGCTGCAATAAGTACTTCCTCTCGACTATTTGTAACGTAAGTCAGGTGATGAAGTCTGCCATTTAACCCACTATGATCTTCTGTTATAGCCAAGTCGTAGGTTTTATTATTGACCGAAACCCAAACACCTTTTGGACCGTCTTCAAATTCAATTCTTTCCGTGTTTCTGCCACCCAAAACATTAAACTGAAAGTCGGAAAATGCCCGAATATCTTTTGCCAAGAGGTTTAAATGATCTATTCTACGCACATTTGCCCCACGAGCAGGGTATTTGCTATTGGTATTTTTCAAGGCAGATTGCATATCGCCTTCGGCCTTGTACTTATGGGTATCAAAATAAATTTCACAGATATGTCCATCGGGATAACGAAAACGATAGGCTTTTCCATAGCCACATTCGTGGTCTGTCCAGCCGATACCCAAGCCAGTAGCTTGGATGGCTTTCACTCTTGCTTCTAGGGATTCTCGGCTTCTGGCTCTCCACGCAAAATGCCCGATACCACTGTGTTTATTGGCGGTCAGTTTTAGGGAATGGTGCTCGTAATCGTCATAAGCACGAAGATATGCCGAATCGCCATCGGTTTCGGTAACATACATTCCCAAAATATCTGTAAAAAAACGAATACTTTCGTCTAATTTTGGTGTAAGTAGCTCGACATGAGCCAAGTGTGCGAGTTCCCAGGTGATCATAATAGTGATTAGTTTTTTTGAAGAGACAAGGCATGTCTTCGATATAATATTTAATTTTTCAAGAAATCCCCATCTATTATCAAAAGTTTTGCACCATTTTCAGATATTGAAAGATGCGAACTCAAATTATCAGAAACAACAAAAGACATTCCTTGATTTAATACAACAGGGTCATCCCCAGCCAACTCTGTAATGAATGACCCTTCTAAACAATGAACAATATGTCCTTTTGCACACCAATGGTCTGCCAAGAAATCAGGACTATACTCCACAATTCTTATTCTGAGTCCCTCAAATTGAATAGTTTGCCAAATAGATTTGCCTTTTTCTGACGGATATTCTACTTTAATTATTTCATTCCAATTAATTAATTGAAAAGGGATATTGCTCATATTATTCGTTTTTTGTTAATAAAATATAATTAAGATTTGCTATTTGGTAATGATGTCCATCCAATTAAACAATTCTTCCAAGTCATAATCACCACTGTGAGGTTTGTCCCACGGAAGTGCGAAATCTATTATAAAGCCCTTGTTTTGCAAAGTTATAGCTAAAATTATTGGTACGGCAAAGCCCGTATCTCGGTCTTTTGCACCATGTCGAACTCTCCAGTTTTCAGCAGTTTTTGCAGATTTATCGCCAATATAGCTCATCGGATTCATCATTTTTATCTGCTGTGCATCTGCCATTGTTGCGTTCGGGTCTTTTGAATGTACTTTGGCGTATTCTGTAAAATGACGATTTTCGATACTTTTAGTACCAAAAAGGTTGTTTTCAAAAGATTTATTATCCAAAGCATCAAAAGCAGGAGGAGTTTTCATACGTTCCAAATAAATCATGTAGCCATCAAAATCTACTGAAACAACTTTATTAGCTTCAATTTTCAAAAAAGTATGTGCAGATAGATCTGTTCCGGAATTTAATGCCACTTGTGCCGACGCTACGAGATAAGATTTCACCAATTCTTTGAAATTCCCATTTCCTTCGGCATCCAAGGTTAGTTTTTTGCCAGCTTCATCCTTTAGATTTAGACTATTCAAATATTGTAGATAAGCGGCCTTCAAATCATCAGAAACTTTAATTGATTCAGCATCCAAATCGCCCTTTTTACCTCTAAAATTATAGCCATGAATCTTATTAAGCTGCCATTCATAGGCCATATCGGCATTTTCAAGATTGATAATCGGACAATAGGCCGACACCGCAAAAATATCATCGGTGGCATTGGCAGCACCCAGTTCTTTCAGAAATGGCTCATAATCGGCATGATTCCCCGTTGCTCCTAGCAAAGTTGACATTGCTCCACCTGCACTTGTGCCATTCGAAATTATTTTATTGGCATCGCCAGCCATCAGTTTATCATTGAATTTTAGGTATCGCACCGCCGCTTTCAAATCAACAATTCCTGCAGGTGCTTTTCCTATCAACTCCCCCCTTTCGTTTCTATTGGTTCTACCTCGTGCACCAGCCGAAGCCACAATATATCCTTTCGAGAGAGCAGTCAGAACGGTCTTATTGTTATAAGGAAAAGGTCCCTTTTGTTCTGGAACTAAAAAGGTAGCCGGCTGTGCAGGCATATATCCACCCACACGATTTGGAAAAAATATTGGGGCCGTTTCGGCAGAAAAACCGTTGATTTGCTGGTTGTTGAAATATTCTTCGGGAATATACATATTCAGTATATGGTGATTCAAATCTACTGGATTAGCCACATACAAGATCTTTTCATAAGCCCTCACTTTGATAGTTTTACCATTAAATTCCTGGGTTTGAATTTCGTATTTTGAGGCATCAAAAGACAGAGAATTTTGAGCCCGAGCTAATCCAAAGGTGAGCAAGACGCAGAAACTGCACCACAGCGATACTTTCATGTTCAATCAATTTGGTTTAATATCCAGATTACAAATTTCTTTATTTTTATTCAGAACAGTAGGAAACTATTTTTACTTTTATGGATAAAAATCGAACATTGAAAGAAAATCGTAAATTGTCATACTACACTAATCTAAATTAGAATGAAAACATATTCATGATAGAAAAACCTCTAAAAGAAATGAACAAAAAGACAGTATTAAACTTCGATGGGCTTTATGGTGATGACTATGGGCGATACTCGGCTGAATATATTTTCCTAGAGCTCATTTCAACTAGAAGTCAGATATTTAATTGGACCATCAAACCGCACATCCACTTACATCTTTTTCAGATATTTGTTCTTACAAAAGGATCAGTTTTGTTTCAAGAAGCACTCAAAGAACAGCAAATTAATGCTCCCTGCATCTTGTTGATACCGCCCACAAAACTGCATGGTTTGGTATATACACCCGATGTAGAAGGACAAATCCTGACACTCTCAGAAAGCATAATAGAAGAAATTTTTAAAACATCCCAGTCCATCTGGAAAACGTTTGAAGATATAAGGATTTTGAAAGATTTTGAAGATGATTTTTCATTCGAAAACATACTTAGACAGTTAAAAAACATTGAAGATGAGCTTTTTGGAGACCATCCGGAGAGAGGACTCATGCTAAGAGTTATTCTGACGCAGTTTTTTATTTGCCTTCATCGGCTCACTCGGCATGTTGAGGCTCAAAGAAGTGATTCGCTTATGATGAATTATTTCCGAAAATTTCAATCAAGCATTAAAAACTCGGACTACGACAAAAGTATTCCAGCATTTGCCGACGAAATGAATATTACTCCCGTTCATCTCAACCGAATATGCAAAGCCATAGCCGGCAAATCTGCAATAGAGCTTGTACATCAGAATCTAGTCAACGAAGCTCAAAAATACCTTTTGCATACTTCATACTCTGTTTCTGAAATCGCTTATCTGCTCAAATTCGAATATCCCAATTACTTCGCAAAATTATTTAGAAAACATACCGGATTTTCGCCAATGGAATTTAGGCGACAGGATAGAAAATAAATGATACAGCGACCTAAACTAAATTTAAGATGCTTTAATACTTACAAGCACTCCGATCCATTTCTAAGTAATAGCTTTTGTAATTCTTGGCTTTTTTGTCCATACAGCCCTTGAGGTTCAACAATTTAATATCCTTAAAATCAATCGGATGACTTTCGGCTTGGAGAGCTATATAACCTTCCTTTAGCGGTTCTCCGTTTCGCTTTTCCCAAAAAGCCGCGGCTTCTTCGCTAAAACCCCATTGTTTCCAATTGAAATTCTTGGTGGCTCCCTCTCCCACTTTGGTATTTTGGTAACTCAAAACGGTATCGCCTTCTATAATCTGATGTACCATAGAATCGCCCAAAACTATCAATCGAGCCTTTATCCATTTGTCTCCATCGTAAGTTTTCGAGTCAGAATCTATACAGTGTTCCATTCTAAGTTTATTGTTCATGTACACGTGTGTACCTGGTGTGCACAGATTGGCCGTATGCCTTGCCCCACTACCCAGCCCGCCGAGTAGCTGCATTTCGAGCGACACCGGAAAATCTTGGTCATAACTCAAACTTTGAGCCGACTGAGAGTGAAACATCACACCGCTGTTTCTTACATTCCAAGTTGCTCCGCCGGGCGTTTGAGTGCCTGTAAACCTGTAGGTATAATCTAAAATATAATGCGAATAAGGGGTTTTGTAGTATAAATGACCATAGTTATCTCCGAAAGTTGTGTATTCTTTATAGTTTATTCTGAGCATTTTATCTTCGACCAAAAAAGTATTTTTATGGTTGACATTTACGTCATGACCCGAAATCTTAATATCCCAGCCGTCCAGATTTTTACCATTAAAGAGACTTTGCCAGTCCGATTTTTTTTGTGCAAAAACCACAGAAATACTCAAGAAAAAGCAGATAATTATTTTCATTTTTAAAAGAATGGTTGAATACCAAATGTACGGTTTTTTCTGAAATTAGTTAGTAGTCCCTAAACAAAAAAAATGACCTCAAAAGAGGCCATTTTTTGGATGTGACGATATTTACTATACTTAATATTGCTATTTTTTCCAAGAAAGTGCGTTGATGTTTGCTCCAATCTTCTTACCCTCGGCCATTCCAACTTCATTGTCTTGCCGAGTATGAATGCCCCCATAAAGCCTTGATATACCGCACTCTATGGCCGTTTGAGAAATAGAAGTATAACTTCTTTTTTTATACTCTACGTTTCTAAATATATCTTTCGGTCTTCCTACGTGTGTCATGTCATCAAATGCTACATTGTCGCCATAAACACTAATTAGAGCCTCCGCAGCTGATGAGGCTTGCGTTGAATGCCCCGAAGCAAACGCTGGGAAAGGTGGTTCAGGCCAAAATTGTTCAAAAGAACCTTTAATGTTTTTTCTAATGTAAGCCGCTGGACGAACGGAGTGATAAGTATATTTACATTTCCAACAGTTGATAAACGCATCGGCCACAGACATCCCCACTTTTGCAAAAGATTCAGCAGCAGCAAAGAGATTTGGCTTTTTGACTCTCAATATTTGTAAAGCTAAACTATAAGAATGCCCGGGAGGAGCATAAGTCTCCGAGGGATCATCTCCCCACCAATTGGCAATTTCCTTTTGGGTTTGTGTTAATGACAACTGAATATCATAAACTTCTTTAAATTCCTTAAAAAAGGCCGAATTCACATCATCTGAATAGGGAATTATCTGTGGAATCGAAAGCTGAGAGTTTGTTGAGGTAAAAGTTCTGTTTTTCCCCCAATGCGGATGCAGAGGCATAAGAACTGAGGATTGTCCATTTGCTGGTGGAGACCAATTCATCGAAGTTCTCGGAAAAACATACTTTGAGTCGAAATTGGTTAAATAGCCCAAGTGTCCTCCGTCTGTTTTTGACCATTCGTAAATGGCTTTTGCGACACTCAAACCGTATCTTTTCGACCTATTAACAATTGCGGTATCTTTAACAATTAAATTTCTTTCTGCAAAAATCGCATTTTCTAAAGAATCAATTCTGTTATTATCTATTAGTTGTGCATGCTGCCACATTTGTTTAATCATATAAGCCTGACCTGCATTTAACGAAGTTTCCCAATCATATTGTTTGCCGGTTTCGAGCTTTGGAAGCACTCCTAAGCCGTTGAGCTGCGGTGCTACCGATTGGTAAACTATACTGCCATTGACGATGCTCTCATACATAGTAAGGCCGATATAGCCCAGCGACCTTGAAACGTAGGTTGGGGTTTTGAGCTGCTGTACCTTTAGGTGCCTTAGCGTCATTTCCACCCATTTATCAGCAACTATATTCGAAATTTCGAGTTCAACAGGAACTGGATCAGGGTCTTTCTCAGTGTCTTTGCAGCTAGTTACCAAGGCTATAGTCAAAACACCCAACAAGTAAAGTTTCATTTTCATCAATAATAATTAAAATACAATTTAACAATATTCAAAAATGAGGCCAAATTTTTAATTAACTTCCAAAACATAATGCCCCACAAAAGCATGACGTTCAAATGATAAAATCCAAAGATGAAGCTTGGTGTTATCATCAGCATCAAAATATAACAAAGGTCCATCAATACCAATTTTATGACTATCTATCCATTTGTGGTCTTTGTCTAAAAGAAAAGCATAAAAAGCATTGTCTTTGGTTAAGTGTTTTTGTTGGTAATCAATGGTTTCGTAAAAAGAATGATTAGCGATACCCATCGAGGTTTGAAAGCCCTTATTTAAATCTTTTAAACTAAGAGTTGGTATTAAACTTACATCTATACCTCCAATCACAAGTTTTGTCTGCGTAGAATGGTCTTTATTACTTTCAAATGCCAATTCTAACTCAATAGATTTTACCCCTAAAGCATTTACGATTTCTCGTTTTTTAACTTTCTCCAATATTCCTAAACGGCTGAGTTCGGTTTTTCGGGGATCCTTGGTGTTGTAATATCCCGGAATAGAAAAAGTCGAAAATAATGTAGAGTCACTCAATAAATCATCAATTTTTGTAATATTTTGAGGAAAAACAATGTTCTTTCTCTTGCGTTCACGCTCACCGATTACTGGATACATTTCATTGTTGACTGCTTCAAACGCCACTTCACTTTCAGTCTTTATTTTTCGTAAAATCGACAAATCGACCTTCTTTGATTCGGGGTCTATCCAGTTTTCTAACCCTTCTCTGAAAGTTTCATAGCTCAATTTGTTGCGTTTTTCGAAAAGGTCTTTGTACAAATCTTTCGGAAAATCAAACCAGCATTGCCAAAACAGTTTTTCTTGGCCGTCAGCATCTTCGGCATAAACGAGCACTTCCCATAGGTAAGCGTTCAAACAATTCCTTGCCAAATCTACTCTGGTTACTTTGATATTTGTTTTACCCGAGACCTCAAACTGCCCCTTTTTAAACTGTACTTGCTGCCGATTCCATTCTTGATTAATGACACCGATATAGGTCAAATAGTCATCTTTTTTGATAAAATCTGGTGCTGTGGGCATCATTTCTAACAAGGGCAAGTTTTTTAGGGCTATTTTACAAAGTCCTTCTTCATGTGAGTAGAGGTCGAGATCAAATAACTCGGCTTTTCTTTCAGTGAGAATTATACTTTTGAAATATTTTTGTTTGGCTTCTGCATGCCGAGATTCCAAATTCGGGTTGTCGGGGTATTCCGCATCAGACATTTCCTTTGTTTCAATATTAAATACTGTTTGTTTTTCTTTACAAGAAAAATAAACCAAACAAAAAAATACCAAAATACTGATTTTCTTCATTTTAAGGATTAGTTACAATAAGTTTATTGGCTGAAAGTTCACCGCTTGGAATAGGCCAAATATAGTTACTGGCAGTGGGCAATACAAGAGGAGCGGTACCAATAGACCCAATTTTCGCTGGAATAGTCATAGACTTTCGCTGCAAATCACCCAAACGCAGTCCTTCTCCAACAAATTCAATGCGGCGTTCGGTTGCTATGGTTTTTAGAAGAGCGTCTTTGGTGTCAATATCTGTAGCCGAAAATATAAATTTACTATTTGCACGGTTCCTAACTGCTTTCAGCAAATTTTGTGCGGTTTGAATGTCACCCAAATTAGCAGCCGCTTCGGCGTAATTTAAAAGCACTTCAGAATATCTAATTACCGGCACATAGTCTCTAAACGGTGCAGTGGTGATAGCAAATTTCCTCAAAACCTTTTGTTTTGCGGTGTTTGTTCCTATCAATGATGCCCTCGAATCGTCAGGGCTGTTGAGTGCATCGTGACTGGCCACACCAGCTGCCGCCAAAAAAATAATAGGCTGAGCCAGATAATTAAACGCCAAAGCACTCTGAGTTGGGGGTGTTTCGTTGGTGGTGTTGGCAAACGGAATAGAAAAAATAGCCTCTGAACCTACATAGCTTCCACTAAAAATAGTTGCAAAATTGCTTTCAAGTTTGTGATTAGTAGTTCCGGCTGAATATTGATATGGAGCCGAACTTGAAACAATTTTTTCTGATTCAGTCTTCACTTTTGCAAAATTTCCTTGGTGCAAATAAACCCTGGTTTTGAGTGCAATAGCGGTGCTTTTCTTTGCTCTAGAAGCATTTAAAGCCGCAGAAGAATACCCAATGGGTAGTCCGACTTCAGCGGCATCTAAGTCCGACAAGATTAGATTATAAACAGCTTCAACACTACTTCTGGCCAAGTCATTGCTACCAGCCGAGGTAATTGGCTGCACTCTTAACGGTAAACCAGGAGCTGTTTTGTCAAGATTGTAAGGCTTGGCATAGGTTTGTACCAAACTAAAATAACTCAAAGCCCTTACAAATTTTGCTTCAGCAGTATATAATTTGGCCAATGAATCTGATACGACTTTTCCACCATTTAGCTTGGCCATTAATACGTTTGAAGCGTTTATGGCGGCATACCCAGCTGCCCACACATTGTTTATATACTCGCTTGTGGAGGCCACATTTTGGTTCCAAATGGCTGACCCCGTAGCTGCATTTCCATCGTTTTGACCAAACTCATCAGCCCTTTGTTCGTTAAAAACTATAAATCTCCCACCATAAAACGTAGCACTTTGCAGCTGGCCATAAAGATTGTTTACTTGGGCAAGTATTTTTCCTGGGGTACTATACGCGTCGTTTTCAGAAACCGTGGTTTTTGGAACAGTATCTAATATTTTGTCATCGCAGCCCATCATTGACAAAACCGCAACAATAAAAAATAGACTAAATATATTATTGATTATGTTTTTCATTTATTTGATAATTTAAAATTCACTTAAAACGAAACATTAAGCCCAGCTGTAAATACTTGAGCATTAGGCGGTACGTTTTGATCTTTTCCAGAATTTATGGAATTTCCGTTGATAGAAACCTCGGGGTCAGAACCGCGGTATTTGGTAATGGTAAACACGTTGCCGCCTTGCACATATATGTGAGCAGCTGATATTTTATCTTTAAGAAAAGTATCGGCTAAGGGCAGATTATATCCCAAAGAAATGTTTTTGAGTTTTGTATAAGCTCCACTTTCCACCTTAGAAGTACTCGAAAACGAGAAACCAGCAGACACATTATCGCCATAATATAGCTTTTGAATATCTGTAATTTGCCCAGGTGTCGTCCATCTTTCTTTGATAAACTCGGCGTTGTTGAAATATCGTTGGTCGCTGTTGGTGGCTCTGGTGCCATTGTAGAGCTTATTGCCCGCCACAAATGTAAAATTGATATTCAGGTCGAAGTTTTTGTAGCTCAATGCGTTGTTGAATCCACCAAATACCTTTGGAAGCGAAGGTCCTTGAATCACGCCGTCTTTATAATTGTCTATCGCTGGAGCGGCTGCACCATCTGCCACGTAAGTCCATTTAGGCGAGCCCACGTGATTGTATTGTACTTCTTTACCCTCACTATTTACAAATATCATCTGGCCATTTGCAGGATTAACACCATTACATGGAACTGCAAACAATGAACCTACTGAATAGCCTACGCGTGTCATGTTTTGGACACCAAACACCGAAGGCACAAACACATCACTGATTAGGGAGGTCACTTTGTTTTTCAATGTTGAAACGTTCAGACCCATGTTCCATTTAAAATCTCCAAAGTTTGTAATGATGGCATTGATGCCTAACTCAATGCCTTTGTTGTACATACTTCCCACGTTGGCATTGATAAAATTGCCGGGTATTCCAGCCGAAAGCGACTGTGGGGCTTTGAGTATCAGGCCGTCCACTTTGTTGTTGTAATAGTCAAACTCAGCACTAAGCCGCTCATTAAGCATCGTGAAGTTCAGACCGAAATCTGTCTTTTTGCTCGTTTCCCACTTTAAGTCCGGGTTGGAGGCTTGTGAAAACGCCAAAGTTGGCAATCCTCCGTAAGTATTTGAATTATAAGTTCCTATGGCTGAATAATCTCCAATTTCGCTGTTCCCTACTATTCCATAGCTTGCTCTTAGTTTCAGATTATCAATAATTCCAGAGAAATTCTGCATGAAATTTTCTTCTGACAAGTTCCAACCTACAGAGCCTCCACCAAAATTTCCATATTTGTTACCAGCCGCCAGTGCCGAAAGTCCGTCTCTCCTGAAGTTAAAACTCAGCAAATATTTCTTTTTGAAATCATAATTTATATTAGAGAAATAAGACAGAAGGGCGTTTTCAGAAAAAACATTCCCATAAGCTGCAATGTTGCTATATCCTCCCTGAAATGTAGTGTAAGATGGGTCAGAAACATTGGTTTGCTGAGCACCCCAACCGTCTGTTGTGGTTTTGATTATCTCGTTGCCCAATAATATACTAATGTTATGATTCTGTGTATTTTTTGGGCTAAACAACAGTGTATTTACCCAATCTGTGCGGTAAAACTTAGTGGTGTTATTGCGGGCAATTCCGTTTGACGATGCTCCGCCACCATGAACTGGATTAAAAAACGACTTGTTTTCAACATTCAAATTGTTAATTCCGTAGCTCGACCTGAATCTAAGATTTTTAAGGATGTTTATTTCTCCAAACAAATTTCCGATGAAGGTATTGTTCTCAGAAGAATTTAAATCCAAAGCCTGCACCATGGCCAAATTATAAGCGTTTATAGTACCAATTGTGGCCGGCACATTGGCTCCATATCCTACCGAAATACCATTCTGAATACTGTAGGAGCCATCGGCTTTGTAGACGGGCACGTTAGGAGGCAAAACGTAGGTCATACGTGCAAGTGGCTCATTGGTAATGTATTCTGAATTGTATGCCGACGACGACATAGAGTTGCTCGCGATAGCACCTGTGTTGGTTCCAACGTTTTTACCATTGCTATAAGTAACGTTTGCACCTATTTTTATGGATTTCGAAATATTGTGTTCAATATTTAGCCTAGTCGCAATTCTATCAAACGTATTGTTTTTGATATAGCTGTTTTGATTAGAGTAGCCTGTAGAAAAATAATAAGAAGTGGCCTCATTGGCACCTGAAATACTTATGTTGTGGTTATGAGAAATGCCCGGACGAAACGCCACATCGTACCAATTGGTACTGAGGGTACTTCCGTCAGTATTTTTTGTTGGAAAATAACCCGGCACTTTTCCAGCATTTACCAAGGCTTCGTTTTTGATGACCATGTAATCTTCTGCTCCCAACATTTTGGGCAAATTGTACGGTGTACTTCTGCTTATCCAGCTATCATAACTGACTTTTGGTTTACCTTTTCTGCCCTTTTTGGTGGTAATTACCATTACGCCATTAGCAGCTCTAGATCCATAAATAGCTGCAGCCGAAGCGTCTTTCAGTACATCTATGGATTGGATATCGTTTGGATTAATGTCTGAAAGCGGATTGTTGCCTACTAAACCGCCAATAGATCCTACAAAAACAGTAACCCCATCCACCACCACCAAAGGAAATAGACCCGAAGTAATGGTATTTATACCCCTCACACGCATAACAGGCGTACTATTGAGAATACTTGTGGGCTGAATTATATCAATTCCCGGTGCTTGGCCTCCCAAAAGCTGGTCAAAGCTCACCGCAGGCCTGTTGGTCAGTTGCTTTGACGAAATATTGGCCACAGCCCCAGAAAACTCACTTTTGTTTTGTAGCGTATAACCACTCGAAATTACAATTTCGCTTAGCTCACTTACGCTTTCTTTCAGCACTATAGAAATAAAACTTGGAGATTTCAGAATAACTTCCTGCCTTAGATAACCAATAAATCTAACTTCTAAAATCTGCGGAAATACCTGATTATCAGAAGCAATTGCATATTCTCCTTTACTATTGGTTAGTGCGGCTGTCGAAGTTCCTTTAATAGTAACCGTTGCTCCCACCAATGGCACATTTGCTTCGTCGGTTACGTTTCCTTTCAGAACTTGTTGTGCAAAACCAACTTGCGACAGTAAAATAAAAAGAACAAAAAGTAGTCTTTGGCTTATTAGATTAATACTTACAGCTAAATTTATTTTCATGGAAAACTTTTAAAGTTAAAACGGTTTGAATCAAGGACAATAAATTAAAAATCTTGATGAACAATGTCCATCAAGATTTAATAATATTTAAACTTTACGAATTAGAACCTGAATGAATAAGAAGCAGAAATTAGATAATCAGCAAATGCCGCGTCACCTTCTCTAAAGCCTGTTACTGTCCAAGTGTCAATGCGATTCCTAACTACTGCATAAGGCACTGTAACTAAAAATGAACTGTGATGCCCACTCCAAGCTATACCCGGCTCTACTGAAATGATATAACCCGGACGACGTGAGCCAAGGCTTCCTCCGATGGCATCAACTGCTGGAAGTCCTTCTGCACGACCACCCAAACTAACACCTATGTTTTTCTTGGGAAACAATACATAAGTCATTCCCAATCTTGCACCGAATTGATCAGGCACCGAAAAATTCGTGGCTTTGTTAAGTTCTTTTGGGCTAAACATATAAAAACCATTATAGTAAAGCGTGGCTTTTTTGAACAAAGACTGGTATCCTTGAACGTCGATACTTTGTCCCCATCCACTATCTCCCAGCTGCATTGACTGATCGACAGCCTTCACTTGTATATATTCTTTGCCGTTTCTATCTAATCTATGGAACTCATCCAACACATTTGCATCTCCAGTTGGAGCTTTGATTCCCACACCTATCGCAAAATTTCCTTTGTGAATTTTTACAGGATCCAATATCCAATAGGATGCTGAAATACGCATGTCACCCACTCCTTTAGATTGCGTATGAAAACGTGGATTAGAACCCGCAGGCGTGCCGTTGCCATAATGCTCATACAAAGAGGAACGGT
This sequence comes from Lacihabitans sp. CCS-44, assembly GCF_024343735.1. GTDB lineage: Bacteria > Bacteroidota > Bacteroidia > Cytophagales > Spirosomataceae > Leadbetterella. The sequence goes on along the minus strand of NZ_RJUE01000058.1, from coordinate 136,395 downwards.
CGTTGTATGAAAGAGGAACGTTTACTGTCACATTTAATCTGCTAGATACCGCATAGGTTAGGCCAAAATCAAAGTTATAAGAATCATTGATAACTTCGGTTTTTTGTTCAACTCTGTGTGGTTGTTCTACAGTACCCACAAAATGCTTGTAAGAATGTAACTTACGAAAATTACCAGAAAACTGAAAATCACCCGCTTTCATAAATGCCGACCCGCTTGGATTTCCGTTTGCGGTAGACATCGAACGAACAGCAATGCATCCTTGAGAAAATGTATAATTGCTAATAGAAAGCAATGCCATTATATAGAATAATTTAACACTTAATTTGTAGAATTTTTTCATTTTTTTATTTTAAAGTTTTAGTAATCACTGTATTAAATTTGCTCAAAACTTAAAGTCCCGAGCCGTCTAATTTGCCTCTTGCTATGGCATAGTCGCCAATCTTTTTACCATGAACCAAGCCCATTTCGCAGTCAACACGGTAATGAATTAAACCATACACACGTGAATTGGATGCCTCTTTGGCTTGTGCATCAAACTCAGTGGCATTGGCAGGAAAAAGACTCGAAAGTACTGTTGCCGCAGCTGCAGAAAAAGTAGAATGACCAGAGGTGTAAGATGGGAAATTAGGTAACCCAACAGACGTTTTAAGCCCAAACTGCTGAGGACGAGGAGTGTAGTAATAGAACTTGGCTTCCCAACATGCAATTCCTGCATCCATAAGTGCGGTGCTTACCAAAGCCATGGTACGAGCCATGCGGACTTCACTAAACTTGGCATCATGGCCTTGATTGGCGGCCTCTCTGTTCCAATGACCTGGAGGTGTATAGCTGCCTGCTCCATCTGCCCAATAATTGGCTATCCGAGCTTGCTCTCTTGTTTGATTTTTATTAATTTCTTCTAATTCAGCAAAATCTTTATTCCACTCAGCAGAACCCACCACATAAGGCATGGTTGGTCTGATTTGGGCCATTGTTGCCTTGTCAAAATTCCACGTGGCTACTGCTGCGTAATTGGGCAACATTGGAGGACGAATAGGACTTTCTTGGCTCAACCAAGTGTCTTTTATTCCTCTTCCTTTAGCCGCCTCTATCATGCCTGCCGTCAATGCTTGATTGTTTGCTGTTGACATTCCATCTACTTTGGCTTTAGCCATTACTTTTGCACCCACGGCTTTACCAAGAGCATCACCCGCTGTAATGTCACTAGGTACATTAACTCCAGCCCATACTCTAGCATTTTTTGCTTCAGCAAGTTTGGTATCCAAATATGGTATTTCTCCAGGAAACATGGCAATCAAAATTGTATATGAAGCTCCGGCAACCACGGCATCTTCAGAAGGATAAGAAGCCAAATCAGAAACTGGAAGTAAAGTCTTTACTGATGCATCGATTTTAGAAGGTGATTTCCTTCCAAATTTAGATTTATACGACCAAGCAGTCACCAAAGCGTCGTATTGAGCTACATTTAAGTAGGCCAAAGCACGAGCTGTATATGGAGGATTGGCAAATGGAAACATAGGATCTGCCAATGGATTGGCGGCATCTGGCACTGGATACTTGCCTTCTGCATTTGATGCAGGTGGAACATTGTACTTGGCTGCAAGTTCTCTTGCTATTTCGTTCCATCTATACACAGCCCCAGCTCCCCAATATGCTATTGCATCTTTGTTTGCTGGCGTTAATGCTGGATATATTTTATTTTTTAGAGAATCTAACTCTTTCAAGTATGCTGGGTCAGAAGTTGGTTTTGGAGCAGCTACCGCTACTTCACTGTTGGATGTCAGCACGTATGTCTTCCAATTGCTCGCATTTAAATCCAAATCAGCAGGAATGTAAGCTTCCGCAACTTCCAAATCTAATGTTTTATCACAAGATGTATTCAGGAGAGTAACAAATGCAATTAGTAGTAAGGTCTTTATTTTAAAATTTTTCATCTAATTCTATTTTTTTAATATCTTATATTTTCTCTAAAATTCTGCTATTTCGAGTTTTAGTTTTTTTGTTTTAATAATTTCAAAGAATTGAATTGGTACAAAATACCAAGCGAGTAGCTCATGCTTTGTCCAACATTAAGCCCATTGGTTACATAAGCTATACGAGCATTTGCACCAATATTCTTGGGTTGAAATTTACCATACCATCCAATTGAGGTAGACTGCATATTATTGGTAATAAAAGGCATATCGTTTCTGCGTATATTGTCGCCTCCAACACATGTAAATCTCTCTGCGAAAAGTTCGGTTACGATAGCTTTTTTACTGTATCCTATTGCCGCACGAGCGTCTGTGGCATTCGGAACAGCCACAATATCAGTGTTGTAAACCTTGTTGTAAGCCTGATAACCGTCTTTATCAATCTTTACCGTGCTTCTAAAAATATAACTGGCACTTCCTGTAAAATAAGCACCTGACTTGTGGTAATAACTCGCTACAATACGACCAGTGGCGGTTTTAGTTCCTAATCCAATAGACATCGGCAAAAATTCTGCAACATAGTTACTTGCTGGCACAGATGCACCAAGAGCTCCGTGTAATGCTAATCCATCTTTTTCTACCAATTTGTATTTAATCCAAGCCGAAAAGTCTTGGAATCCTTTTTGACCCATCAAATTTCCAGCACTCGTTTTAGTAGTAATATAAGGAAGCCCTATTATAACATTCAATTTGTCAGAAACGCCTACCGCTAACATAGGCATAACGTTTTGTGTAGTATGCTTTCCCATGTTTAGGTTTTCTCTAAGTAATGTATTTTCCCAATACTCTTTCCATGAGCTATTACCATAAGACACAGCTAAACAAGCAGTATTTTTTGGCATATATATAGCATCATGAGGCATTTGGGCAAGAGCAGAAAAAGAAATAAAAAGAAAAACAACAATTGTAAAGGTTTTTTTCATAAAACTTAAAATGGTATTGGTTAACAAAAAGGTATTTAACTCAGAAAGTTTTGCAATATTACAACGAATATTCAAATATTCAAAAAAATGGAAAAATATATCTCAAAATCAGCAAAATTAACACATATTAGTGTAATTTTTCCGAATTTCTGGATTTTTAATACTTTTGAGTGTCTGGATTAAATGTTTTCCAACTGTGCCAAAGCTCTTGATAGGCATTGATTCTCTTCAACGAAGTAGACTTATCCTTACTGATTCCTTTCATATCATATACAGTTCTCCCAACCACCAAGGAGTCGTTCCTAAGCGTTATTTTTTGAAAAAACGAAGTCCTTTCAAAAGCAACAAAACTCTTTTTATCAGCCGCCAAGGCCAAAACTATAGGCTGGCGTCCTACTTTATCATTTATTATCCTTTCATTTTTCAGACGATTCCAATCAAATGCCTTACTCGCATTTTTTAGTTTTATACCCACCACCCATGACTTATCTTTCCACGAAAGCGAATCCGTTTTGGTCAACTCACTATTTCCGTGTCCAAGTTCATATTTTTTCATTTTTTCGTAGGTTTCATTGTAGTTGGTATCCGCCTGCATAATCTTGGAATGTGGATACAAGGCGAGCCATTTCTGCAAAGACATCTGCTGGGCAGCTAACTCGGGCAATAATGTACCTTTGAGTTTACCTATCAGAGATTCACCATTGGCTTGTCTCCACCAGCTTTTGGTAGTTTGGTCCTCAAACATGGCATTGAAATGATCCATACCGACCAATCTAAAGGCTTCAGGTTTTCCGTTGACGGTCGGTTCAAAAATTCTTCCTGTACGACAAACTGTGCAGTAAGTAACCATAATAGGTTTACCCGCAATGGAGTCTAAAACTTGATGGTGATAACCGATGTATTGAATGGGATAAGCTTTGGCCTCATTCCCCATGGCGATACCAAGTATGAGTTTGTCTTTTTTCACCTTACTTTCTTGACTGTTTTTCATCAATACTTGCCCTGGCTGATAAAACATAGCATCAGCTGCCATTCTGAAATTGAACATATAGCAAACCCCTACTGCAACCAAAAGCATACTCAAAACCATCCAACGATTTGATTTATAAGCCTTCACTAAACCCAACAAAAGAAGTAGCCCAAATGCAACTCTAAAAAACCAACGGTAAGAATACAGAAAGTAGGCAAACTCTATGCTACGCATACGTTGACTGCTTGGCATAGGCATGATAAAATAAACATTGGCTATTTCGAACAAAATAAGACCAATAACACCGACAAGGAATAGTTTTTTCATGGTAAGTATTTGAAAAAAAATAATATTTGGAAGCGTCACTGACACCAACTAATATGATTACATTAACCTATCAATCACATGTTCTATAATTGAAACTCTTTATATAAATGCCTGAGTTATTTAAAACCCTTGCTCTATTTTAATTTTGAATGTAAATTGTTACATTATTTCATGACAAAATTACAATTCAATTGTAGTTTTCCAAAATATTGGAAAAAAAATATTTTAACAAATGACAAAAAGTTACTTTTCTGAAAATTTAAAAAACTTAAGAAAATATCACAAAATCACACTTGAAGAGCTTGCAGAAGCCTTAAATGTAAGCAAAAGTGCCCTTTCAGACTATGAAAATGACAAATTCTCACCTTCATTAATTATATGCAGAAAGATAGCAGACCACTTTAAAACGAGTGTTGATATTTTAGAATTTTCCGAAATTTTGGAAAAAACAGAAAAAAATAACTTTGTATTAAAAAACATTGAGTCTCTTCCAAAGCAAATTTTGGAAGCAAAAGAGTATGCCGAGGTTTTGGAGAAACAAAAAAATGAACTGATGCTGGAGTTGAGATTACAAAAACAAAAGGTAGAATCACTGACTTTGCAGATGCGACTGCAAGAGCAGCTAAAAGCAAGCAAGCTTTCGGAAATAGAACTATTGAGAAGTCAGATTATTTTGCTAGAAGAAAAAATCAAGTTGATTCAGAAATAAACACTTACTCCCCTACTGGATTTTCAAATCCTTTGGAGATTTCTAACTGGGCGTTTTCGAAATAACTTTTTATTTCTTCTGCTATTTCAGCTTTGGGCCGATTGGTCAACAGCGTTAAAATCTCGATTTGAGCAAATAAAAAAGTCTTTAAATAAGCTTGATTTTTGACAATTACAGACTGGTTGTGTATGATAGAAGACTGATTGTGTGTGATAATTCCTTGATTTTTGATAATCGTTTTTTGGTTCTCCACCACTATATCTTGATTGTCCACCACTTGACTCTGGTTTTGCATCAAAACATCGTAGTTCTCCACCATACTCATTAGATGTGACGAAAAATCAGTCATCTTTTTGTTAAGATCAGTCATTTGACCCAACACACTGTCTATTGCATCCGTAGATTTTGCCATAAAATTATCATATCTTTTGATATCCTAAATATCTGTAAAATTCCAGTATTTAATAGATTCCCCACAAAATAAAACAAAACTATTAGTTTTTTTCCAGAATTTCTGATTCCTAGCCTTATATTTGAATATAAAAAACACCTTTAAAGCATTTTTTTGAAAAAGTTACCTGTTTTATATCTGTCCTTCCTATTTATTGTTTTGTGTTCTTGGTTTTATTTTGTTAGCCAAAACAACCTATTCTATTACATCGAAAAACACGTCTGGGCCGTTGTTACCATGATTTTTGGATCTTTTATAGCGGGCTCCAGCCCCGAGGGTAGTGCGGCAGTGGCGTATCCTGTTTTCACATTGCTGCTCGATATTAAACCCGCTGTTGCTCGAAATTTCGCCTTTGCTATTCAAAGTTTGGGAATGACTTCTGCCTCACTACTTATTTTTGGATTAAAACTCAAAGTTGATTGGAATTATATTAAATACGTAACCATCGGCGGCGTATTTGGCCTAGTTTTCGGCACTTATTATGTTGTACCGCTGATTTCACCACCAATGGCCAAGCTCTTTTTTGTGTCTCTTTGGCTAAGTTTTGGCATTGTTCTTTGGCGAGAAAACTCCAAACCAACAAGATTGGTGCATGATTTGATTGAAAATTTCCAAAAATCAGATATGATTAGATTATTGGTTTTTGGATTAATTGGAGGCATAATTTCCTCCATTTTTGGAACGGGCATCAATATTTTTACATTTTGTTTGATGACCATCTATTATGGCATAAACGAAAAAGTGGCAGTGCCTTCGTCTATAATTATTATGAGTATCGAAACTATTCTGGGCTTTTTTATTCATGCAGGTGTAGTGAATGATTTTCAGCCTGAGGCCTTCGAAATGTGGATTGCTTGCATCCCATTTGTGATTATATTTGCTCCACTTGGTTCTTTTGTAGTGTCCAAACTACCCAGAACTGCCATAGCTAACTTCTTGAATATCATCCTGTTTGTTCAGTTTGTGGGTGCTATGTGGGTAATCAAACCGAATGCTTTTCAGTTGGTAGTTAGTGCCATTACCCTCGCAAGTGGCTTGGTTCTATTCCTTTTCTTGTCCAAAAACCCTCGTGCTTAATCAATGTCCATGTTTTCTTTTTACGGGATCCCAGCCATGCCCACCCCATGGGTTACATTTTGCTATTCTTTTAATGCCCAACCAAGTACCTTTAAAAATCCCCCATTCTTTAATGCTGTCTATCATGTATTGCGAACAAGTGGGTTGGTATCGGCATGAATCAGGGAAATAAGGCGAGATACCAAGCTGGTAAATCTTTACAATCAAAATCAAAAACCCTCCAAAAATCTTATTTATTAATTTCATAAAAAAACAGGCTCTTGGCCTGTTTTCAAAACACAATAAATATTTTTTAGGTTCTATTTGTTATCCCTGAGCTCACGTCGCAATATTTTACCTACGTTGGTTTTAGGTAAATCTCCCCTAAACTCCACGTGCTTAGGACATTTATAACCAGTCAAATTCTCTTTACAGAAATCCCGAACTGCGTCTTCGGTAAGATTGGGGTCCTTTTTAACCACAAAAATCTTAACTGCCTCAGTAGATTTGTCATCTGGCACACCTATACAAGCAACCTCCAAGACCCCCGGACACTGCGAAACCACTTCCTCTATTTCATTTGGAAAAACATTAAAGCCCGACACCAATATCATGTCTTTCTTTCTATCTACTATCTTGAAGAATCCATCGGGCTGCATCAGTCCAATATCGCCAGTTTTGAAAAAAGGCCTACTTTTTTCATCATTTATAAACACATTGGCAGTTTCTTCAGCTCTCAAATAATAACCAGCCATTACTTGAGGCCCAAAAGCACAAATCTCACCCACTTCTCCTACTTCCCCCCAATTACCATCTTCTTTCAAGATTCGCATTTCAGTAGAAGGAAATGGCAAACCAATAGTACCAATTTGTTGTGTACCATCTACAGGATTACACGAAAGCACAGGAGCTGTCTCTGAAAGCCCATATCCTTCCGTTACTCTACAACCAGTTGCTTTTTCCCAAGCATCGGCAACTGTTTTTTGCAGAGCCATGCCTCCAGAAATAGTAATTTTTAGGTTAGAAAAATCCAAGGCCAAAAACTCAGGATTATTCAAAAGTGAATTAAAAAGGGTATTCAAGCCTGGAAAAACGAATAATTTGTGTTTTTTAAGGTCTTTCAACAATGCCTTTTGATCTCTCGGATTAGGAATCATGAGGTTGTGAAATCCCAACTTAAAAGTAGAGAAAGCATTAACGGTTAGAGCAAAAATATGGTAAAAAGGCAATGCTCCTAATATCGTTCTTGGAAAATCGAATTTCATCATCGGCCCGAACCAAGCGGCTATGCCTTCTGTATTGGCTACCATGTTGCGGTGACTCAAAACCGCACCTTTAGAAACACCAGTTGTTCCACCTGTATACTGAATAAAAGCCGTATCACTACCGGCTAAACTTGGCCTAGTATAGCTAGCAGCTTCTCCCATCGAAAGGGCATCTCCAAACTTTACAACATCTGAAATAGAGTAATCAGGCACCATCTTTTTGACACTTTTTACTACAAAATTCACGATTTGTTTCTTTGGAAAACCCAATAAATCGCCTAATTCTGTAATTATCACATGCTTAATTTGTGTTTCTTCTATTACTTTTTCAAGATTAAAGGCGAAGTTGGCCACCATCACTATAGCTTTAGCTCCTGAGTCTGTAAACTGATGTTTCATTTCTCTTGGTGTATAAAGCGGATTGGTATTTACCACTACCAAACCTGCCCTCAAAGAACCATAAAGAGCAATAGGATACTGCGAACAGTTGGGCATCTGAATGGCAATCTTATCACCTTTTTGAAGACCTAAACTTTGTAGGTAAGCTGCAAAATCCCTCGACTTTTTATCTACCTGAGCATAGGTCAGGGTTTTGTCCATGAAAGTATAGGCTGGCTGATCGCTAAATCTCTTAAAACCTTCTTCCATGAGTTCTACAAGAGATGAATAGGCGTCTGGATTAAGTTCTGCTGATATACCGCTAGGGTACTTACTCACCCATGGAAAATTATTTGACATATCTGATTTGGTTTTTAAGGTTGTTATTAATGAACGATTAAGTGTTTTACAAATATAATAAAAGGGCTTATTTATAAAAAAAAACACCTATTTATTATTTAAAAAATGCAATTATAGTTTTTGGGTAGAATAAAAAACGCTTAGCAACATTTACATTAATAAAGAAAATCATAAATTGACCATCAAGCAAAAAAAATGGCGAACTGCTAACAGCTCGCCATTTATATAAAATCACTTGATATTATGCATCCACATTGGCATATTTGGCATTACGCTCTATGAAATCTCTACGAGGTGGCACTTCGTCGCCCATCAGCATCGAGAACAATAAGTCAGCTTCTGTAGCAGACTCAATTGTAACTTGCTTCAGGGTTCTGAACTCAGGATTCATGGTGGTTGTCCACAATTGCTCAGGGTTCATTTCTCCCAGACCTTTGTAACGTTGCTGACCAACACTATCTTCTTTTCCTGAACCAGCCAAACGCTTCACTGCAGCTTGTCTTTGCTCTTCCGTCCAGCAATATTCTTCATCTTTACCTTTTTTGATCAAATACAAAGGTGGCTGAGCTATATATAGGTAACCCTTCTCTATCAATTCTTTCATAAAACGGTAGAAAAACGTTAGAATCAACGTACGAATATGACTACCGTCAATATCAGCATCGGTCATGATGATGATTTTGTGATAACGCAATTTGTCCAAATTCAAGGCTCTATCATCGCCGTCCTTGCCCATCTGTACGCCCAAAGCTGTAAAGATGTTTTTTATCTCGTCGTTCTCGTAAATCCTATATTCCTGGGCTTTTTCTACGTTCAATATTTTACCTCTCAATGGCAAAATGGCCTGCACGCTACGGTCTCTGCCTTGTTTGGCAGAACCACCTGCTGAGTCTCCCTCCACTAAGTACACTTCACAAAGAGCTGGATCAGATTCGGCACAGTCGGCTAGTTTTCCTGGCAAACCAGAGCCAATCAAAACGTTTTTACGCTGCACCATTTCACGGGCTTTCTTGGCAGCTATACGAGCCTTGGCAGCCAATACTACTTTGTCAACTATCGTTCTGGCATCTTTCGGATTTTCCTCCAAATAGTTCTCCAACATCGACTGCACACAGTTACTTACCGCGGCCGTCACTTCTGAGTTTCCTAGTTTAGACTTGGTTTGTCCTTCAAACTGCGGCTCCTGAACTTTCACCGAAATTACCGCTGTAAGACCTTCTCTAAAGTCATCACCCGAAATCTCTATTTTTTCTTTTACCAAAATACCCGATTTGTCTGCATAAGCCTTCAAGGTACGCGTAAGAGCCATTCTGAAGCCCGAAACGTGGGTTCCACCTTCAGGAGTGTTGATGTTGTTTACAAACGACGAAACGTTTTCTGTATAAGACGAATTGTAAATCATCGAAACCTCCACAGGCACACCATCTCTCTCGCCTTCCATGTGCATAGGGGCAGGTATCAAACGCTCACGGCTTTGGTCTAGATATTCAACAAACTCTATAAGGCCACCTTCAGAGTGAAAAACCTCGTGTTTTGGAGCATCATTTTCGTCCAAATCACGCATATCGGTCAAGGTCAGGGTAATTCCCTTGTTCAAGAAAGAAAGCTCTCTCAAACGATTAGCTACCGTTTCATACTTATATTCAGTTACCTGAAAAATGGTATCGTCAGGTTTAAAGGTTACCACAGTGCCTCTCAAATCCGTAGTTCCGATTTCTCTAACCGGATATTGTGGCTTACCTATTTTGTATTCTTGCTCATAAAGCTTGCCTTCTCTGTGGACTTCCACTCTTAAGTCGGTAGAAAGTGCGTTAACACAAGACACACCCACACCGTGCAAACCACCGGAAACTTTGTAAGTGTCTTTGTCGAATTTACCACCTGCGTGAAGTACCGTCATAACTACCTCAAGAGCTGATTTTTGTTCTTTATCATGCCATCCCGTAGGAATACCCCTTCCGTTGTCTTTTACAGTGACTGAGTTGTCGGTATTAATAATTGTGTCGATGGTATCGCAATACCCAGCCATGGCTTCATCGATAGAGTTATCGACAACTTCCCAGATTAAGTGGTGGAGACCTTTGAAACCTATATCGCCAATATACATGGCTGGTCTCTTTCTTACTGCTTCTAAACCTTCTAAAACTTGTATATTGTTGGCGGAGTAATCTGCCCTATTCTCTAAATCTTTTTCTGCCATAAACTTTGTTTCAAATAGTATAAATTCCGAATCCTCAGAAATTTTCTTTTAATGATTTTAATGTAGAATTTTAACCCACAAATATAGTAAAAATTGTTGGATTATTTGCCAAAATAAAGGAGGTAAATGTTTGTTCAATAACAAACAAGCTAACTAATAAACTTTAGCCAAAAAGGGAAACGAAAGGGAAACATGGTAAAAATTTTGAAGAAAAAAAAATCGAATTAAATAAAAACCAACCCACCTCCAGTTTTGCTAAAATATCAGCTAATTCTTCGGCGTTTGAAAACTTAATAGCAATGTTGCCTTTTTGAAGAAACCATTTATAAAGATGATAAGTATAAAGCTTATCTTTTCTGTTAGGAGTTTTGCATTATGGAAAGAACCTGTAAATTTCCTTTCTGTGTAAAATCCTTTCAAAAATAATTTCTTGGCCTTGGAGTTGCAATCCAATTCGGTATTCTCCCAGTCTAATCCTTTAATAGTTTTTAAATCCTGATAACTTCTTGAAATTTTTAATATCTTGGATTGAATTCGCAGAAATACATGATTCGATCGTGATTCCTAATTTTCTTAGCGTATTTGCATCATTGATTTTTCGAACATCTTTCTCAAAAGATAAGTCGATTTTAACAATCATTTCTTCTCTAAATTTTCAAGAAATACTTTTAAATCAACAAACTCTCCAGTTCTTCCCGTTTCCATTGCATTTGCCAAGGACAAATCCTCCATTTCGGAAGCTGACATGAACTTAGCTTTCAAACCCAAACGATGAGCCAAAGATTTGAATAACTTCATCTCAGACTTGGTATTTCCCTGAACCACTAGTGTTTCCATTCTAAGGTTATTTTTTTACAAATGTGTTATCTGAATGTCGAAATTTAAGTCTTTACTGAGAAATAACCAAAAATTCTTTACAATTGATTGACTCAACCTAAAAAAATGTTGGAGAAAATACCCTTTTTCACCGTACAATCAAACTTCAAAGGTAGAGTAACCTGATTTATGATTTTAGAAAAAAAGGTAATTACAAACCCTGACAACATAAAATTACTTACAAAACAACCAACAAAAGCGTACTATAATGAGAGAGTTCTAAATAACCAAATAATGAATTAATCTCCTAAGAGCATAAAAATATCTATATTTTCAACTCACTTCCAGTTTTGCTAAAATTTCAGCTAATTCTTCAGCGTTTGAAAACTTAATGGCCACGTTGCCTTTGTTGAGGTCTTGAATTTGAATTTTGATGGGTACGAGGGTTTTGCCTTTGAGGGTAATTTCTTCTATCCTCATGTCTTCTTTATGCAAATCAAGTTCATTTGCACCAGCCTCAAAAGCATTACCTTTTTTTACCAATGACTCTATTTCTCTCGCACTCAGGTCGTTTTCTAATATTCTTTGATAAATATCTATTTGCAAATTGGTGTCTTGAATCGGTATCAGCGGCCGAGCTTGACCCATAGATATAACACCTAATATTAGCCCTGATTGAACCTCCGTTGGCAGGTTGAGTAATCTGAGATAATTAGTAACAGCTGAACGGCTTTTACCTACCCTTTTACCAAGTTCTTCTTGACTTACTTGGCATTCGGTAACCATTCTTTGGTAAGACAAAGCTATCTCTATTGGATTCAGATTTTCTCTTTGAATATTCTCAATCAAAGCCATTTCTATGGATCGGTGGTCGTCCACATCTCTGATGAAGGCAGGCATTTTTTCAAGACCAGCCAATTTAGCGGCCCTAAACCTCCTTTCTCCTGAAATAATCTCAAATTTACCGCCCTCTTTTTCTCTAACTGTGATGGGCTGAATAAGTCCGTGAACACGGATAGAATCGGCCAATTCTTCAATTGATTTGGAATCAAAATGACTCCTTGGCTGCTGTAAACCAACCTCTAATTTATCTATTTCTACCTCACTAACTCCTCTAAAAGCTGCCACTTTTCGCTGAACCACCAAGTCAGAATCTGACAGAAGAGAGTTTAAGCCTTTGTTTCTATTTTGTTCCATCAATTGCTTTTATCTCTGGTAAATTATTACGTTTCAACAATTCCTTGGCCAAATCAATGTAGCTAATTGCCCCTTTATTTTCCAAAAACTTAATATCGAACTCACCATCTTTGTCTCCAGAAAACATCAATAAAGCGGGCACGCCGTAACTTGGAGCTTCAGCAAGTTTGACATTTCGAGGTACAATGGTTTCAAAACATACTTTATCAAAATATTTCCTAACATCGTCTACGACCATTTTCGACAAATTTGTACGGGCATCGTACATGGTCAACACATAGCCTTCCATTACTAAACTTGGATTCAGTCTTTTCTTGATGATATCGATGGTGTTTTGAAGTTTGGCTATTCCTTCCAAAGCAAAATATTCACACTGAACAGGTATCAAAACAGAATCAGAAGCCACGATGGAGTTGATTACCATAAGGCCAAGTGATGGAGAACAGTCTATCAAGATAAAGTCGTAATCTTCTTTTATATCTTGAATTATTTCTTTCAAAATATACTCTCGTGCCACTTGATTGACAATTTCTAACTCAAAACCTGCCAAATCTATGTGGCTCGAAATCAAATGTAAATTAGGAATCTGAGTCTCGATTATACAGTCTTTGATTTTGGAATGCCCCACCAAAGCAGAATAAATATTATTTTTTTGATCTTTGCTATCAATACCTATCCCAGAGCCAGCGTTGGCTTGTGGATCTGTATCTACTATCAAAACTTTATAATCTAATACCGCCAAACTCGCCGAAAGATTGATGGCTGTGGTAGTTTTACCAACACCACCCTTCTGATTTACTATCGAGATTATTTTTCCCATTTATTGTCTGCTGTTAAAGAGGTGCAAAGATAGTTAATTTTAAAAAAACTACACCGACAGCATTTGAATATGTAGATAAGTAAGCGTATTGTGGAAAAGTTTTTGGTACAATACAAAGCCAAAACAAGGCATTTAATTGTAAATCAAATTCTTGTGTTTAATCGTGATTGCTCAGAAGCAAAATACAATGTAAAAATAGAAGCTAAGATGACAAGATTCTTGATTATGTATTGCCCAACCAAACTTGGTGTAAAAAATTGATTCCAAGCAGCGTCAGGAAGAAAGATAGTTGGCAAAAAAGTAGTAATTAAATGAAAAATTGTAAACCAAAAGGCCATTTTAGCCAGTTTTGGCCAAAGCCACATAAGTCCCACCAAACATTCAAATATACCAAACAAAACAATAAATTTATCGGCCTCTACAAACGGCAAAGTTGCATGAGCCAAATCAGTTACTAGGCCTGTAGCAGGCGAAAGACCGATGACTTTTAATAGACCAAACCAAAAATATACGACAAAAAGGGCTACTCTATTCGCAACCAAAACCATTTTGAAATTCATATAGTTGAAATATTTAAAATAAAAAAAGCAATCAGGTGTCCTATTAATTGGACTTAATGTTTAAAAAAAAGAGTTTTTTTTTGCAAAAGTTGATAAAAACTAAAAGATAAAAAATGCCTTTGATCAGTTTATGGTTTAAATTACCTTTTTAGTGTTGTGTTTTTTAACAGTCATATTTAGCTTAAACTCACTTTAAAGTTTTTTGGAAAGAAAAATAAAGATAATTTTACAGAATGATACCTCAGGATACCGTTCAGCAAATTATTCAAGCCGCCGACATTGTAGAAGTGGTCGGCGAGTTTGTGAGCCTCAAAAAAAGAGGGGCGAGTATGATAGCTTGCTGTCCGTTTCATAACGAAAAAACGCCTTCTTTTAACGTTTCACCAGCAAAAGGCATATACAAATGCTTTGGTTGTGGTAAAGGCGGCGACTCCCTAAGGTTTGTAATGGACTTGGAGGGGTTATCTTACCCAGATGCTTTGCGGTGGTTGGCAAAAAAATACAATATTGAGGTCAAAGAACGTGAATTTACCGACCAAGACCTCATCAACCAAAACGAAAAAGAGAGCCTTTTTATAGTGCTAGAGTATGCTCAGCAGTATTTTACCGAAACCATGGCCAACACAGAAGAAGGCCAAAGTGTGGGACAATCTTATTTTATAGAAAGGGGATTCTCAAAAACGGCGATTGAAAAGTTTCAACTCGGCTACGCCTTGGATGCAAGAAACGAGTTTGTCAAAAAAGCCGAAAAGGCGGGATTTAGCAGCGATATTCTCGAAAAAGCGGGTCTGATAAGTGTAAAAGAAGGTGATGTAAAAATAGATAGGTTCAGGGGAAGAGTGATATTTCCGATACACAACGTAGCCGGCAAACCCATAGCTTTTGGTGCCAGAATACTCAAAACCGACCCGAAAGCTCCAAAATACATCAACTCACCCGAGACCGAAATATACCACAAAAGCCAGATAGTTTACGGCATTTATCAAGCCAAAAACGCCATTCGACAAGCTGATAATTGTTATTTGGTGGAAGGTTATACCGACGTGGTTTCGTTGCATCAAGCAGGAATAGAAAACGTAGTGGCTTCTTCAGGCACGTCGTTAACACCTGAACAAGTGCGACTTATAAGGAGGTTTAGCGAAAACATTACGGTGCTCTATGATGGTGACGCCGCAGGCATAAAAGCGTCATTGCGAGGTATTGACATCATTTTGGAGGAAGACATGAACGTAAAGTCTGTGGTTTTTCCAGATGGAGACGACCCCGACAGTTATATTAGAAAAGTAGGCGGTGCGGCGTTTTCAGAATATGTCAAAAGCCACCAAAAGAACTTCATAAACTTCAAAACGGAGCTTTCATTAGCCGATGTGGGTGACGACGCCATAAAGAAAGCCGAGCTAATAGCCGATTTGGTGAGTTCGATAACCAAAATTCCGAATCCAATAAAGAGGTCCGTTTTTTATCAGGAAGTGGCCAAAATGCTGCAAATTGACGAAAATATTCTGATAAATGAGGGCAACAAGATAGTTAAGACTAAAATTGGTGACAACAAACGAACGGAAAAAGGAGATGGAGGAGTCATAAGCCCTGCACCACCGGCTCGAAATCAGGAGTTAGATATCATAAATACCCTCAAAAAACACAATGTACAAGAAGAGGCTTTGGTGAAAGACTTGGTGCTTTACGGGCATTTTGTAATCGAAAAAGACGAAGAAACTGGTCAAGAACACACCTTGGCGGACTATCTTTTGCATGAAACCAACGATCTAATTATAGAAACGCCGTTATTCTCAGAAATCTATCAACTTTATCGAACGGAATATCTTAACGGTAATGTTCCCACGAGCCAAATGTTTTCATCGAACCCCAACCCCCAGATACAAGACGTAGCCATAAGTTGGCTGAGCCCAAAGCACGAACTTAGTGAAAGATGGAACAAATTCGAGATTTTCATTCCCAAATATGAGGAAATGTTAAATGAGTTTTCTTACCGTATGGTATTAAGAATTAGAAAGGAGAAAATTCAGAAAGAAATAGATGTACTAGTAGAAGAAGTGGACACTGCCACCGATGAAGACCTCGAAATCATCATGAACACCATTGGCAAAAAAAGGGGAATTCTTAAACTAATAGCTGAAGAACTTGGTTCTGTAATCTAAACCTCTTTAAGAGTTTTTCCGTCAAAAACTATCCATTTTTGCGTTTTTTTGTGCAAATTGCGACTTAATTCAGTTTATAGTAATAAAAAATACATGTCAAACGAAGTTTTGTTTTTTGGGGCTTTTGCCTTGTTTGTGATATTTGTGATGCTGCTCGACCTCGGAGCTTTTAGCTCCAAAAAGGCGGGAATCGTGAAATTCAAAGAAGCGGCATTTTGGAGTGCTATTTGGGTAGGGCTTTCGGTTGGGTTTTACTTTTTTCTAAGAAACTACGGCTACTTTATCCATGACATCAGCGATGCAAGTCATTTGGATACCATCCAACAGTTATATTACAAAAACCTGAAACTCGGCTCAGACTACGCCGAAAATCTGAAGGTTTTCCAGAACAACATGGCTCTGGAATACATCACAGGTTATTTGGTAGAATACTCACTTTCGGTAGATAATATTTTTGTGTTTATCTTGATTTTCAATTCGTTCGGTGTTAGGAAGAAAAACTACAAAGATGTATTGGTTTGGGGTATTCTTGGATCTATTGTTTTGCGTTTCATATTTATATTTTTAGGTGCCGCCCTCATTCAAAAGTTCGAGTGGATACTTTATATATTTGGAGCGTTTTTGGTTTATACAGGTATAAAAATTCTTTTCTCTAAAGACGAAGAAGAAAATATAGATACCAAAAATCACCCAGCGGTAAAAATAACCTCCAAATTCTTTAATGTTTATGAAAAATTTGTTTCAGATAGATTTTTCTTCAGACATAAATACCGAGCTAACAAGCTTTTTATCACGCCTTTGTTTGTGGTTATAGTGGTTATAGCTTTTACCGATGTCATATTTGCGGTAGATTCAATTCCCGCTATTTTTAGTATTACCAAAGACCCTTACATCGTATTTTTCTCCAACGTTTTCGCCATAATGGGCTTACGTTCGATGTTCTTTTTCTTGGTCAACATCATTGATATGTTTGCTTACCTCAAATACGGCCTAGGTGTTCTATTGACATTTATAGGTGTTAAAATGCTCGCACATCATTGGTTAGAGGGCATTGGGTTCAACAATTTACATTCGTTAATAGTGATAGTATTGATTTTAGCAATAAGTATAGGTGCTTCATTACTTTTCCCACCAAAAGAAGCCTCTGCCGAATAAATGCTCGACAATAACAAAAAAGCACTTGAAAATACCCTCAAGTGCTTTTTTTGTATCAAATCCAGACTAACAACTAACTATCAGCCATTTACAATATAACTCTCCAAGTATTTAATGTGTTCTTTCTGCTCGTCAAGAATAGCACCTACTATATCTCCCACGCTCAAAACGCCCATCACGGTGCCGCCGTCTACTACGGGCAAGTGTCTAAACTTACGAGCATTCATAATTTCCATACAATCTTTCGAGGTCATTTTAGACTCTACGGTGTATACATTTGCTGTCATAACTTCGGATATCAAAGTCGTTTTAGCACTCCTACCTTGCACAATCCCCTTGCGAGCATAATCTCTTTCTGAAAAAATCCCGACAAGTTTTTCGTTTTCCATTACCAACAATGCTCCAATATTGTAATTGCTCATAACCTCCAAAGCTTCAAAAACCGTGGCAGATGGCAGAATCGAAAGAATAGTTTGTATCTTTTTATTGCTTAAAATAGTTTTTACTGACGTAGGCATGATGTTTAGGTTTTTTAGATACACAAAGTAAAAAATAATAATGAAAAATTTAATATTAATATTAAAAAATTAATAAAAGGTACCAAACTTTTTATATTCAGATTGATTTTCAAATAATTATAAAACTTAGAAAAAATTAATTTTGGCAAGATTTTTGAAGGAAATATCTTTAAAAAACTTATTGAATGGACACAAAAATTATCATAAGTTTATTGTTCGCATTTTCTTTTTTTGTTTCGTGCAAAAAAGACTCTGATGCAATAGACCCAGTAGTTTCTAACCCCTCACCTGCAGTCTCCACATTTGATGGAGAGTTAGCTTCTGATTGGTTAAAAATTCACTTGGATTTGATAAAGTCAACTCCTGGCTTTACACCACCGGTAGCAGCTAGGTCACTAGGATATACCTCGTTGGCATTGTATGAAAGCGTGGTAGCAGGCATGCCAGGGCACCATTCACTCAAAGGTCAACTCAATGGATTAGCTATGCTTCCCATTGTAGACACTACAAAAGTTTACAATTGGGGGTTGGTGGCTAGTGTAGCTCAGTATACTTTACTTACTCAATTGTTTATCACGACCAGTGATAAAAATAAAAGCAAGCTTGATTCAGTAAGGGTAGTTTACGAAAATAAATTAAAAACAGGCTCCACAGACGAAGTTATAGATAGATCTGTAAGATATGGGGCTTTATTGGCAACCTCTATTCATGAGTTCTCGAAGACAGATGGTGGAGCAACTGGACACTTGACGAATTTCCCACAAAGTTACGTTGTGCCAACAGGCATTGGATACTGGAAAGCCACAAGTTCACAGTTGATTCCACTTTTGCCAGCCTGGGGCAAAAATCGTCCGCTGGTAAAAGCAAATGAAGAAGATAAGCTAAAAATACCAGTACCATTTTCTTTTGAGAAGAACACTACTTTTTTTTCAGAGGCTAAAAAGGTTTATGATGCTTCAAAAAGTTTAACTTCAGATGAAAAAGCCATAGCTAACTTCTTTGCAGATGGAACTGGAACATTTACTTCTCCTGGTCACCATTTCAATGTTGCAAGAGAAATTTTTCTCAAGAAAAAATCCAAACTTGATGAAGTAGCTCTAGCTTATGTAAAAGTAGGCTTGAGTCTCAATGATGCATTTATCAGTTGTTGGAGAGGAAAATACAATTATTACTTGATGAGGCCGAGTACATATATCAAACAAACAATTGATAAAAACTGGGATCCATTACTGACCAACCCTCCTTTTCCTGAGTACACTTCTGGACATAGCACTGCAGCAGGGGCAACTGTGACTATCCTTGAGAGTATCCTTGGAGCTAATTATAGCTTCGAAGACAACTCCTATGCTGGAACATTACCAAACAGAAAGTATGATAATTTTGCCAAATATGGAGAAGAAACATCCAAATCCAGACTTTATGGTGGAATTCACTACGAATTTTCTTGTTCAAATGGATATGAAAACGGCAAGATTATTGCACAGAATATTTTGAAACTAAAGTTTAAAAACTAGTATAATTCTTAGTAACTTTACTAAAGAGCTATTTAATTTTGAGGTTTTGAGAAGAAATATTTCCAAAATATTATCCCTTTTATTACTTTTTGTCACCTTCCAAAATGGATTTTGTCAAAGTAAAGTACCTCAACTCAGCCATGATGTGGCTACAAAATGGTTTGAACTTCAGTTACAACTGATTCCTAGAACTCCCGGCTTTACACCTCCTGTGGTTTCAAGAGCCTTGGGTTATTCAGGACTAACACTCTACGAATCTTTGGTGCATGGCATGCCACATTACAAATCCTTAACTGGAGAATTACAAGAGCTGAATAAGCTTCCATTGCCAGAAAAAGACCAAACTTATGACTGGGAAATAGTTGCGAACAATGCCCAGTCAGAAATTATTCTGGCACTTTATTCCTCAAATAATAAAGAAAATACTTCAATAATAACAGAGCTGAAAGATGCCATCAATCTAAAACTCAAAAAAGGAGTTAATGAAAAGATTTATAAAGCATCAGTAAAGTATGGCGAAGAAATAGCAAATGCCATTTACAAATACTCAAAAAATGATGGAGGACATAATGCTGAAAAAAATAATTTCCCAAAAGATTTCAAAGCATCACCAGGGTCATGTATGTGGACTCCAATAGGAAACCAGTCCGCTCTTCAGCCCTATTGGGGTTCAAATCGCACATTTATTAAAGGCAATGCTGACTTTGATTTACCAATACCTCCAAAATGTGATATAGGCAACTCCTCACTCATGTTTTCACAAGCTGTGGAAGTTTACAGTGTAGGCAAAAATTTATCCGAAGAACAAAAAGAAATTGCTTTGTTTTGGGCAGATGATGCTGGAAAAACTTTTACACCACCAGGACATGGGGTATCCATTGCTTTACAATTGATAAAAAAAGAGAATTTTAATCTTGAAAAAACGGCTGAAACTCTTTGCAGAATTGGAATAGCAGTAAACGATGCCTTTATCTCTTGTTGGAAATGTAAATTCAAATACAACATACTTCGCCCTACCAGCTTTATACAAACCACCATAGATCCCAATTGGAAATCGCTTTTAGAAAATCCCCCATTTCCCGAGTATACATCCGGCCATGGTACTGTTTCTGGTGCTATTGCGGCAGTATTGTCAGACATGTTTGGATATAACTATCATTTTGTAGACAACTCTCACGAAGCTCGTGGACTAAAGCCTCGCTCATTTGACTCTTTCTTTGAGTTTGCCCAAGAAGCAGCCCTTTCTAGACTCTATGGAGGAATTCACTACAGAATGTCTAATGAGGAAGGGCTGAAAAACGGCAAGCGAATTGGCAAAATTGCCTGCGAACTTAAGCTAAAAATGAAGGATTCTTGAGACAAGAAAAGGTCTTTTCCTGACCCAATGAGACTGTTTCAACAAATCATAAAGCTTGTTTCAATCTTAACTCTATTTCACGAGCCATAGGCACCAAAACATGGTCTTCAATGATGGCATGTTTGCGAAGTTCCATTTCAAATAACTCCACTTGGTTTAAAAACACACGATACGGAAGAGGTGTTTCAACATTGGCCGAATAACTATGAATAATAGAGGACACAGACTTCAGGTCATCCTCTATCGGATCATGGTTATCGTCAAAAGAAGCAATTGAACAGTTATTCAATAATTCATCAACCTCCTTCGAAGACATTTCTCCTTTTGAAGCCATAATCAAACTCTTTATGTAAGGAAAGAAAGTCTTCTCTTCCATTCTGATGTGTTCAATCAATCTATTTTTATAATCGTTAAAAAAAGATGTCAGACTTGCAAGTATTTGATGCGTGTGTCCATATTTATTAAAAATATGCATCATTGTTTGCTCAATTTCTGGCAGTTTTTTCGACAAATAAAACTTGTGAGAAGCCTGCAAATAAGACAATACTTGCTCAATAGAAAATTTATGAAGTTTTTGATATTGAAATTCCTCTTCGTCGTTGTGATACAGCTCCAAAATGAGCTCCATCAATTCTGATTCCATATTAAATCTCGTATAAATATCTTGTGCTGCGGGGTCTATTACCTCTAATCTTTCAGTCACTAGCTGATACATTTTGTTGGTTTCAACAAGATTTTCGAGTGTTTTAGCGTCCATATCAATTATTTTTTTAGTATTCCTTCACAAAGGTTCTATTTCAAAAATAAATTAAAAATGATAAAAATCATAGATAAAACATTTAATTAATTTGTAGAAAGACACAAAGAAGCTTATTTTTAGAAAAAAAAATAGAACGCTTGGCAAAATCCCAATTAGAGATATTTCGACAAACGGATTATAACTGAAAAATGATTATGTGAGCAACATATTCAATCAATCTTAAAATGAAAAACAAAACATCTAGAAGAAAAATGTTGATGTCGCTTGGAACAGCCTCCGCGATATCATTTACTGGAATTTCTGCTGTAAAAGCTGCAAGTTCATCTAATAATTTACCACTCAAAAGCAACATCAAACATTCGGTATGTAGGTGGTGTTATGGATCGATTCCATTTGAAGAGCTTTGCCAAGGGGTAAAGGATATAGGCATGGCTTCTATAGAACTGACTGGTCCAAAAGAATGGCCAATTCTGAAGCAATATGGCTTAACATGTGCCATAGGATGGGGCGATTGGCCTAAAGGCATGGGTCTGAATAACTTTTTTAACAATCCAAAAAATCACGAAGAACTCATAAAACTATATGAGGAACTCATTCCGCAAGCAGCGGCCAACGGAATTAAAAACCTCATCTGTTTTTCTGGAAACAGAAATGGAATGACAGATCTGACAGGTATGATGAACTGTGCCAAAATCATTAGAAAACTCATCCCCGTTTGTGAAAAAAACGGAGTGATATTGTCCATGGAACTTTTGAGTTCGAAAGATAGCCACCCAGATTACATGTGCGACACCATAGAATGGGGAGCGGCATTGTGTGAAATGGTAAACTCTGAGAGTTTCAAGATGTTATATGATATTTTCCACATGCAAAGCATGCATGGTGACCATATTCGTAATGTAAGAAGATATGGTAAATACATCAGTCACTATCATACAGGGGGCATGCCTGGCAGAAAAGAGATAGACAATACCCAAGAAATCTATTATCCGGCAGTAATTAAAGCCATCATTGATTCAGGCTACAAAGGATATTTAGGACAAGAGTTTGTGCCTACTCCAAAAGATAAAGACGGTATGCTGGCATCATTGAAAAGATGTGTAGAAATCTGCGATATTTAATATTTTTGAAAGAGCTTCAGTTATTTGCTGAGGCTCTCTTTATTTATTTTCTAAAATTACGCTTTTCATACCCGCAGTTGCGAATGTACTTATTTGGCTATTTTGTTCATAAATGGCCAGAAAATCAATTTTCTGCTTTTTTGCAAAATACTTAGCCTTTTCTAACCCCATTACTAAAAACGCTGTAGCAAATCCATCTGCCTCTGCACACGTATTGGCTAAAACTGTCATACTTAACACATTATGAGCAACTGGCTTACCTAAATGAGGGTCTATCGCATGGGAGTATTTTTGCCCATCTTTAATAAAGAATTTACGATAACTCCCCGAAGTAGCCAACGATTTATTATCAAGAGAAACTATCGCCTGAAGATTATTTTCGTTATTTGGATTTTCTATTCCTACTTTCCAAGTTTCTCGCTTATTATTTTTACCTTTTGCTCTTACTTCTCCTCCTACTTCTACCAAAAAATTCTCTACTTCATTTTGAACCAAAAACTCTGAGATCAAGTCTACTGTATAGCCTTGAGCAATGGCATTGAAATCAAGCTGAATTTCTGGATACTTTTTTTCGACTTTCCCTTCCTTTATTTTTATGTTTTTGTAGTTTACAAGTTTCTTTAAACTATCCAAAGTCTCCATATTAGGAACAAGCCTATTTTTATTTTTGCCAAATCCCCAAGCCTTCACAAGTGGCCCAACAGACACATCAAAGAAACCCTTGGTTTTTCTTGATATAGCTTCAGAAGTTTGAAATACCTTCATAAAATGTTCATCAACAAGCCCATAAGATTGATTGGCATTTATTTTAGATATTAAAGAAGTATTGACCCATAAGGACATACTCTGGTCAACCAAGTTAAATAAACTATCCACAGATTTAGAAAAATCCACTCCGTTTTTGGTTTCATACACAATTCTGTATGTACTCCCTTGTGCTTTTCCTTGAAGGGTTTTATAATCTTCGCTCTGAAAATAAAATAAAGGAAGCCAGACTAAAAAAATTGTAATTTTAGATGCAAAAGGAAACATAGTATTTGAAAAGTAAATTAGTGAGGCATTTATCGAATCTTCAAATAGCAAAACCTACAGAGACTGAATGAATCTATCCTAAAACCAACAGAAGTTCAAAGCCCAAATATCTCTAGAGCAACTCGTCGTCGTCTGCCGGTTTCAAGGCTGGCTGAGTTCCAAGATCTCCCTGTGGCACAGGAAATCCTTCATTCGGGCTCAGCACACAGTCTCCAGCTATCCTGATACCATCAGGCACTAAAAATTTGGTCTTCTTATACTCTATATCTTTGTCGGCATATACCTTTTGCATAAATAAACCCCATGCTGGCATGGCTATACGTGCCCCTTGTCCTAGTTCGATACTTTGAAAGTGAATGGCTCTATCTTCACCGCCGACCCAAACTCCACCTATCAGGTCTTGGGTCATACCCATAAACCACCCATCAGAGAAATTAGAAGTTGTCCCAGTTTTGGCAGCAACTTCATTACCATCTAACACGCCAAACCTTCCTAATCCTACGGCAGTACCTCCACCAGCAGTGGCTCCACGCATTAAATGTATCATTTTATAAGCCGTTTCTTTGCTTAATACTTCTTTTTGATCTGGAAGATATTCCTTTACCACCTGTCCGTTTTTGTCTTCAATCCTCACCAAAACCATGGGCTCTGTATATTTTCCTTGGTTTGCAAATACAGCGTAGCCAGCCAAAAGTTCAAATAAAGAAACCTCTCCTACTCCTAAACAAAGCGAAGGTGAATTGGGCAACTCACTTTTGATACCCAATTGATGGGCATACTCTATAACTTTAGACGGTTTAAATTCTTTGATTAGCCTAGCACTGACAGAATTTATTGATTGCCCAAGTGCTTGTCTTAAAGTAAGTGATGCATATGAATATTTGCCATCAGAATTTTTGGGTGTATAAGATCTTGAAAGTCCATCTTCTGCTCCAAACGTAATAGGTTCATCCACTACTTTTTCGCATGTAGAAAAACCATTATCAATAGCTGTTACATAAACAAAAGGCTTAAACGTAGAACCTGGTTGCCTTCGACTTTGATTCACGTTATCGAACTTAAAATGTTTAAAATTTATACCCCCAACCCAGGCTTTAATATTGCCATTCCGAGGATCCATGGCCAGCATACCTATGTTGAGAAAACGCTTGTAATGTTTTATAGAATCTATGTGTGACATTACAGTGTCCCGTTCGCCATTCCAAGTAAAGACCCTCATGGGAACTTTCTCACGCATCCGAGCAAGAATAGCTTTGTCGTCATTGCCATAGGTTTCCTTTAAAAATCTATAGATTTCGGTACGCTTGGCATTGTTTTCTATAAAATTGGGAATCTCTACATACTGGCTTGAGTTTTCACTTTTCCGCTGTACCCAAGGATTTTTGTACTTGTAAACATTGTTAAACTTTGTTTGCTGGTCTCTCATGTGGGTTTTCATAGCCTCCTCAGCATAATTTTGCATACGAGAGTCTATGGTTGTGTATATTTTAAATCCTTTGGTGTACAAATCTGATTCTTCGTAGCCTAGCTTCTTGAGGTCTTTTTTCACAATGTCTTTCAGATATTCTCTAAAATACTGAGCTACTCCATAATTGTGACTTTCAGGAGCGTAATTGAGTACAATAGGTATCTCTGTCATTGACTCACCCTCCTCTGGTGTAAGTTTATTAAACTTCACCATTTGAGAAATTACCACATCTCTTCTTGATTTCGAATTTTTTGGAAAAAACTTAGGGTTATACTTCGAAGGATTTTGAATCATGCCCACCAAAAGAGCGGACTCTTCTGGTTCTAAATCTTTGGGAAGCTTCTTAAAATAAGTTTTGGACGCTGATTTTAAACCATAAGCATTGCTACTAAACTCTATGGTGTTGAGATACATGGTCATTATCTCACTCTTGGTATAAATCCTTTCGAGTTTTATGGCAGTTACCCATTCTTTGGCCTTAATAGTTAAAGTTCTCAACACCGGTACTTTATAAAGAAGCCCTTCGTAGGATTCATCTTGTCTAAGTTTAAACAGATTTTTGGCCAATTGTTGAGAAATTGTGCTACCACCTCCTTTTTTGTTGAAAGTAATTAATCCACCAAAAACCCTTAGCATACTGCGAGCGTCTATACCAGAATGCTTGGTAAATCTAACATCTTCTGTGGCTATGAGTGCATTAATAAAACTTTCAGGAATTTCCTCAAAAGTCATATTACTTCGATTTTCATATAAAAAAAACTTACCTAAAATCTTGTTGTCTGAAGAGATAATCTCCGAGGCCACATCGCTTTTGGGGTTATCCAAGTCGTCTACCGATGGCATTTTACCAAAAAGCCAAAAAAGATTAAAATTAAGTGCAATTATAAAAAAAAGGAATCCCCCCAGTCCTAAATAAAAAAATCTATATGACAGTTTTATCAGAAAGCTGTATTTACCAGAAGCCAAATTTTTGAGAATTGGAAGATTCATATTTTAAAGGCAAGATTGATTTTAGAACTCAAAATTAATATTTTAAATGATTGAACGCATCAGTTAACATTTAATTACCAAAAAAATGCAGAAAATGCTAAGTCAAATCTGAAACCTCGGCATGGGACTTACCTGCTGATGTGAGAATTCCTTCTCTAAATATTTAAAATGTGCTGCCATGGCTATCATGCCAGCATTGTCAGTACAATACTGAAAATCAGGAATATACAAAGACCACCTCTGCTTATCTGCTTCTACTTGAAGAGCATTTCTCAGGCCCTTATTGGCTGATACACCCCCTGCGATAGCTATTTCTTTTATTTTCAATTCTTTAGCGGCTTTTCTGATTTTGCGTATCAAAGTAGTGATTAATGTTTGTTGATAAGAGGCACAAATGTCGTTCAATCTTTCAGTTACAAAATCCTGCCCGTGTTTTTGAATAAAATACAGCAAGGAAGTTTTCACTCCGCTGAAGGAAAAACTATAGCTGGGCATCTCAGATATTGGAAATTCAAATGCTTCTGGATTGCCCAGAGCCGCATACTGATCTATTTTGGGGCCGCCAGGGTATCCTAAACCCAACATTTTGGCTGCTTTATCAAAAGCTTCACCAACAGCATCATCCGCTGTTTCGCCAAGCACTTCCATATCCAAAGGGCTCTTTACCAACACTATCTGCGTATGCCCACCGCTGACTGTCAAGCATAGAAACGGGAAATTAGGCCTAGGTTCATCTATAAAATGTGCCAACACATGGGCTTGCATGTGGTTGATTTCTATCAGCGGAATGTCTAATCCGAGGGCGAAGGCTTTGGCGAAGGAAGTCCCAACCAGTAATGAACCCAAAAGACCAGGCCCGCGGGTAAATGCAATCGCTGAAAGTTCGTTTTTTTGAATTTCAGCTTCCACAATTGCGGCATTTACCACCCTCACAATATCCTGTTGATGAGCCCTTGAGGCCAATTCGGGTACAACGCCGCCATGTTGCTCATGAATGATTTGTGAAGCCACAATGTTAGACAACATTTTGCCGTTGTAAATAACCGCAGCCGAAGTTTCATCACAAGAAGACTCTATCGCTAAAATGACTATATTTTGAGTATTTAGAGGCATTTAGTTTTTATTATCATTATTTTTAAGAAATTTTGTGGGTTAATTCTAACAGCAAAGATACGCAGAAGAGCATAAGAAGCCAAAGAGCACAGTTTGATAGTCGGGTAGATTTGGGGATTTGGTAAAGAATTCTCAACAAATATCTCCTAGTGGGTTATTTTATCTTGACATTAAGCATTTTAGGCTTTAATATTTTTATAAAACAAAGGAATTTGAAACGCATATTCAACATACTAATAAATATTACAGGAATAGTAGTCTTGTTGATAGTATCGTTGTCGATATTGGCGTATTACTCCTTACAACTACCTGAAGTACAGACAAATATCACCCAAAAGGCCACAGAGTGGCTTAGTGAAAAAGTTGGTGGAAATGTAACCATCTCGCAAGCCAGAATTTCTTGGCTTGATGAAATAACTTTTGAGGACATTAACATAAAAGACCTTGAAGGCAGAGACATGATTTTTGTCAGAGAACTCTATGTAAACTGTAAAACCAACTTCACTTTTGATCTTGCAAATAATCTTAAGATTGGATTCGACAAAAACTATATTCCTTCCATCACTTTCAACACCGGCAAAATATTTAAATTCGATAATAATCTTGACTATGTATTGCTCAAAAATCCTGAAGTAAAACTTGTAAAAGACAAAACAGGAAAGCTCAATATTGACTATTGGATAGCCGCCATCGAAAAAATCGGAAAAGATTCAACAAAAAAATCTGTTCCAAATCAAAACAAACCATTCACGATAGACAACGCCTATATAACCAACGGAAACGTAAGCCTCAGTGATGCCAGAAGAGATCGTTTCCCTGACAAAACCTTTGATTATTACAACTTTAGGTTCGATAAAATAAATGCCAATATTGAAAACGTACTTATTTTGGGTGATACAGTCGCATTTAAAACCACGAACCTTTCAGCTGTAGATTACAGAAGCGACTTGAAAATTAAAGATATCAAAACTGATTTTCTTTATTGCAAGACCGCTATGCTGCTAGACAATCTCTCAGCGTATATCAATGAATCATATGTGGGTAACAAGCTTCATTTCTTATACGAAAGACCATCTGCTTTCAATGATTTTTTTAGAAAGGTAAAAATGAATGCAAATCTTAAAAATAGCATTCTAGATAGCCAAGATTTAGGCAGGTTTGCTTCTGATATGTACAATTACAAAGAACGTTACATTCTTTCTGCCAAAATGGATGGATTGTATGTTGATTTAAATTTCAAAGAATTTGACTTGAAGTTTGGAACTAGCTCCAACCTAAAAGGAGACGTAAACTTTAAGGGATTTCCTAATCTAAAAAAAACCAATACAACTTTGTCTTTAAAGCCTTCAACGATGCTGGCTAAAGATGTAAGTCAATATAGTAAAAACCCTGATTTTCAGAAATACATAAAGAAGATTGAAAAACTTGATTTTTCTGGGACTTTTGCCGGTGTTTATGATAATTTCAAGACCAAGTCAGAGCTGAATGCACTGGGATTGGGCAAAATCAATGGCGAAATGGAAGTCCAGATTGCCGCTGACGCCACTTACAAAGGCGACCTAAATATTCAGCAACTGGATTTGGGAAAGCTTTTTGATGAACCTTCATTAGAAAAACTCTCTTTTCAAGGAAAAATTGACGGAACAGGTTTTGAAGTAAAAAGTGCTTTATTACAGCTTGACGGTCAAGTTTCAGAAATTGGCTACAATGGTTATACCTACAAAAATATTATAGTTGATGGCAACCTTGGTCAGTCTATTTTTGATGGGTATATAGACATCAAAGATCCCAATATTACCGCTCAAGTGGAAGGTAGAGCCGACCTAAATAAAGAGCTTAATACTTTTAAAATAAAAGGATTGCTCGAAAACGCTAACCTTAAGCCTCTCGGAATTTCTAAAGAAAACCTGAAGATAAAATCAACCATAAACTTCGATTTTATAGGCAATAAATTGGACGACTGGATCGGTAGAGCAAGATTTTCAAATACGGTTTTAGAGAACGAGAATCACTCATTGGCAGTAGATTCATTATATTTTAATTCTGGCATTTACGAAAACCAAAGACGTTTTTCGATGGTATCAGAATTTTTCAATATTGAGTTAAATGGCAACTTTGTGCCCAGCAAAATAATATCTGATGTAGGTGTTTTAGTAAAGGAATATCAACTTTATTTTGATGAAACTGAAGAAAACAGGATGGCTTATTACAAAGCCAAAAATATTGCAAAAAATGCCCCCGCCAACTTCTATGATGCCAACTATCGGCTTTATTTTAAAGACAGTAGACGTTTTTTTGGCTTCTTTGACCCCAATATTTATGTATCAGCAGGTTCGATTTTAAAAGGAAAATTTTTATCAAGAGTTACCTCTGAGTTTTCGTTAGAAGGAGAACTTGACAGTGTAAGTTATAAAGGAAACGAATTTTATAAGTCAACAATAGACTTTAACACTTCAAAATATGCCCAATCCCCAGAGGTTCTGACATCGTTAATTTTGTTTTCGAAAAATCAGAAAATCAGCAATGGAATTCTTACAGAAAACCTTTATGCAAATGCATTTTGGGACCAAGCTAACACTATTAACTTTGATGCATCAATTGACCAGCAAAACAGTAACAGCAACATCGGGCTTTTTGGGTCAGTAAAGTTTACGCCCAAAGGGTTTGACATACGATTTAATCCAAAAAACAGTAAAGTGTTCTTAATTGATAAAAAATGGACGTTTTCAGAGAACAACCTTATCAATGTTTTGGAGAATAAGATAGTTTTTAACGACCTAAAACTCTCGAATAATAATCAAATAGTTAGGTTCAACGGCATAGTTTCAAACGATCCAAAGCAGGAATCCATTTTGACAGTTCAGGATTTTGATTTACTTACCCTTAAACCTTTTACAAACGTAGAAACCAAAGGAATTGCTAATGGTGAACTTCGATTGCGTGATTATTATAAAAACCCACTTTTTACGAGTAACCTTCACATAGAAAACCTTGAATATCGCAACAGCTTAATTGGTACAGTAACTACTGAAGCCAACTGGGATAACTTGGCGAATAAGTTAAAGATTAACGGAAGTGTATTCAGACAATTTGAAGAAATATTCAGAATGAACGGCTACTATGATCCAGAAATAAAAAACAATTCGCTTAATCTAAAAGCCAAAGTCAGGAATCTAAATTTACAGATGTTTGAGGGGATGTTGACAGGAGTAATGACCAACATGACAGGCCTTGCAGAAGGTGATGTAGAGATTTTCGGAACTCCTTTAGATCCAATTTTCAAAGGGCAAATAAATATAAATAAAGGCTCATTGAAAGTAATATCTTCAGGAACGACAATCTATTTTGATGATAAAGTATTGCTCAACGAAGAAGGTTTTGTGGCTGCACCTGAGGGCATCACAGTGCGAGACGCACCCATTGGAGGCAACTCAGCTACTATACAAGGTGGTGTTTTTAATGGTGGCTCTGGCAAATTCATGGTAGGCCTCAATGCCTCCATAAAAGGTAGCAATGGCTTTAAGGTATTGAATTTGAAATCTTTCGAGAGTGATGTATTCTACGGAACAGCCTTTGCGGGTGGAGATTTGCAGATGACTGGAGACTTTGAAAACATTGTAGTGACAGGTAATTTAAACAGCAAAAAAGGCACGAAGATTACGATTCCAATGGACAGTGGGAAGAAAATTGACCTCAAACAAGAGGGAATTCCATTCTTAAAAAAAGCTGAAAAGATTGACTCTACATTAATCTTGAAAACCAAAAAACCTAAAATTAAAACAGGAGGAGTAAAAATAGCTTTTAATCTAAGCTTTACCCAAGATGCTGAATGCGAAATCATATTTGACCGAACCAACAATGACGTGCTCAATGTATTTGGCGAGGGCCGATTAAGCATATTGTATGATACCCGTGGCGATTTTACTATCAGCGGCCCTTATGTGGTCAGAAGTGGCAAATACAATTTCAGTTTTCAAAACCTAGCCTCGCTCCGCAAATTTAATATTGTGGATGGTAGCCGAATCACATGGTCAGGAGACCCTTATGATGCCAACTTAGATCTTCGGGCCAATTATACCGCCAACATTCCGATTCCGTCTTCCATATCTGATGACTTAGCAAATACTTCGGCAAGGTTTCCAGTAAATGTAACCGTGATATTGTCCGATAGACTTCTGACGCCTACCATCAAATATGATATAAATTTTGACCTGAAGCAAATCCCGATAATCGGACAATCTGACCTTTTAGGTTTTGAGCAAAAACTCCGAAACGATGAACAATTATTGAGTCGAAACGTATCTAGTATATTGGTTTTCAATGAGATATTCCCTGACAATATTGCGGCTGCCATGGCACAAGAGTTTTTAATAGATAATGTGAGCAATTTGCTGTCAAACCAAATTGGAAACCTTGCAAACAAACTCAATCCAAACTTAGAGTTGGGAGTTCAATTTGGTGATTTTAGAGAGAATATTTTGAACAACATGCAGCTCAATTTTAGTTACAGATTCCTGAATAACCGTATAAAACTTAGCGGAAAAAGTTCATTTATCAATAGCCTTGAAAACAACATAAACGCCACCACCACTGGCCAGCTTTCGGTAGGTGGTGAGTTAGAGTATAACCTTTCGCAAGACGGTGAGTATAAATTTAGACTGTATTCCAGAAGTGTTCCCACGAATTATTATACTTTCTCCTCTACTGGCAATGTAATCGTATCGGGCGGAAACTTTATTATTTCTCGAAACTTCAATTCTTTACTCAACAATAAAAAACCTAAAACTTTCCCTTTGGGTGTGGGTAAAAAAGAAGAGGTGTCTATGCTAAAATTAGACTCAACAGGTAGTAATTTCATAAAATGAAACAACAAAGAAGAAGATTTCCTGAAAAACCAAAACGAAACCCTGAGCAAATCTTTGATTTTCAGCAGTCTTCGCACATAATTGAATTAGAAGCTGCTGTGCTGGGTGGAGTCATAAAAGAAAAAGATGCCCTCACTACAGTGATAGATGTCCTTAAACCCGACAGCTTTATTTCAGAAAAACACGAAGCCATCTACCAAGCTATTTTGTTGCTTTTTGGAAAATCTGAGCCTGTGGATTTGCTAACTGTAACGAATCAACTTCGGCTTTCTGGGGAGCTGGAATTTATTGGCGGAGCGGCATATTTGGCTCGTATCAGTGCCAAGTCAATTTCTAGCCACATTGAGCACGATGCTCGCATAATTGTACAATATGCCATCAGACGCAACATAGTAAAAATAATGGGTGATGTAGTGACAAAAGCCTATGAAGACACCACCGACGTGTTTAATTTGCTCGATAGTACCGAACAAAATCTAAGAGAAATACAAGAAGGAAACCTCAACAAAAACATACCCGACCTTCAGATGGTGGTTCAGAAAACCATCCAAGAGCTCAAAAATAAAGCCGAACAGGATGGTGGATCTGCCAGTGTTCCATCTGGTTTTCCTTCATTAGACAGAGTAACAGGCGGGTGGCACAATACCGAACTTATCATCATTGCGGCGAGGCCTGGTATGGGTAAAACGGCATTTGTGGTATCAGCACTCCGAAACGCCGCCATAGATTTTAAATTGCCCGTGGCTTTGTTTTCACTTGAAATGAGCAGCCAGCAAGTAATGCTCCGATTGATATCTGCTGAAGCTGAAATAGACTCACAAAAACTTAGAAAAGGGGATTTGGAAACGGAAGACTGGCATGCTTTGCACTCTCGACTTAACAATTTGGCCACCGCACCTATTTACATTGACGACACTCCTGCCCTATCGGTACTAGAGCTGCGTACGAAAGCCAGAAGACTTAAGGCTTTTCATAATATTCGCTTACTAATAGTTGACTATCTGCAACTTATGACTGCTGGCAATGGCAAGGGTGGTATGAACCGTGAACAAGAGATTGCGGCAATTTCTCGATCGCTCAAAACAATTGCCAAAGAACTAAACATACCCGTTATAGCACTCTCTCAGCTAAGCCGATCGGTAGAAACACGTGCAGGAGATAAACGTCCTCAGCTATCCGACTTGAGAGAATCTGGCTCGATTGAGCAAGATGCCGATGTCGTAATGTTTTTGTATCGTCCTGAATACTACCAAATTACAGAAACCGAAACTGGTGAAAGCACAAAGGGCATGGCCGAGGTTATCATAGCCAAAAACCGAAGTGGCTCAGTAGACAGTGTAAACCTCCGCTTTGTGGGCAAGTACACCCGTTTTACAGAATTCGATGGCTTCACGGTGTCACAAGACAAATACGAGGAAATAAGTGGCACCAAAATATTGGGAAGCAAGGCCAACGATTTGTAAGGAATTTAGAAAGTCTTATATTGAATAAAATTGCGAGAAACTGCGAGATTCTTCGAGAATCTCGCAGTTTTTGCTTCCTGAGTTGACATAAATGCCTAAAGTAAAATACACTTTTTGTTTCGCCAAAAATAGTTTTCTAACCTAATTGGATTAATCCCTAATTTCACAAATAAATATGGACAAAAGAGTAAAGTTTAATTTTGAGATATATTTCACCAACGGAGGAAGTCTGAAAGGGCAAGATTTTAGGCTAGATATTGCTACAGATACTATTTCAGATAAAGAATTGGCAGATTATTTAGTAGCAGATATGCGGCTTTTGATGGTTGGTTGGGTTGAAATTCTGAATAAAATCGTTTTTGCTGAGCCACACAAAAGAAAACCTATTGGCACAAAAACAGCAAATTCATTGTTAATAGACCTCAGTCATACCATAGAACATGGTTTAGTAACTTACAAAGGCCTTCCCGCTCCTATTGTTTGCGATTATTTGAGTAGAGAAGATTCCAAAAAGTTTTACGAAGAAGGTACAGAGTTTCAGATTGGCAAAATAGAAATGGTGACCAACACAGGTACCTATCTTGACTGTCCATTTCATAGATTCCCAGACGGCAAAGACCTCTCAGAAGTGGGTTTAGAGGCGTTTACTGATTTAGAAGGAATCAAAATTTCAGTTTCATTTAGCGAAACATTGGCCGTAACAAAACAACACCTCGAAGGATTTGAAATAAGAAATCGTGCAGTATTAATTCACACCGATTGGTCAAACCATTGGAATACTGAAAAATATTACGAAAATCACCCTTATTTAACACAAGAAGCCGCCGAATATTTGAGAGATTGCCAAGTAAAATTGGTAGGTATAGACTCTCACAATATAGACAACACCCAAACCAACACCCGCCCAGTTCATTCGACACTTCTAGGTGCCGAAATATTGATTGTTGAACATCTTTGTAATCTCTATTTACTGCCACAAGATGGGTTTACGTTTAGTGCGATTCCACCCAAGTTCAAAGGTGTAGGTACTTTTCCAGTAAGAGCTCTGGCAAAGCTTCAACAAGCTTAATTTTCAAATATTTTAATCCAAAATACCAGTTATCATATCAAAAAACCATTCATAAAAAATAAAACTGCAAGTGTCCTAGCAATTCCCTACTTTTACTGACTGATTAGTCAGTTATATGAAAAGAAGAACAGTAATTTTAATATTTATTATAGGAGCAGTAATGAGCTTAAATGCCTTTTTTAGAATGGCCATTTTTGGAAGAATGCCATCTGGAGCAAGATTAAAACGTATAAAAAAATCACCCAATTACAGAGATGGAGCCTTTCAAAATCAGAGCTTTACGCCTGATTTAACAGAAGGTGCAACGTATTATACTGTAATGAAAGAATTTGCTTTGGGAGACAAAAAAGGTCAAAAACCTGAAACCAAGATTCCGTCCCACAAAACCGATTTATTGCACTTAGACCTAAAAGAAAACGTCTTGATATGGTTTGGGCATTCGTCATATTTTATACAAATCGACGGAAAAAAAATACTCATGGACCCAGTCTTGAGTGGTAATGCCTCGCCTCTGTCTTTTACCACCAAAGCATTTGAAGGCACAGACAGATATTCGGTAGATGATTTCCCAGAAATCGATTATTTGTTTATTTCGCACGACCACTACGACCACCTTGATTACAAAACAATCGTAAAGTTAAAGTCAAAAGTTAAGGCCGTGATAACGGGCTTAGGCACTGGCGAACACCTCGAATACTGGGGATATGATCCCAAAATCATTATAGAAAAAGACTGGAATGAAACCATAGATCTTGGTGGCGGTTTTTTGGTAAATACCACACCAGCACGTCATTTTTCAGGAAGAATGATAAAGAGAAACCAAGCTTTGTGGACATCTTTTGCACTAAAAACACCGAGTCAAAACTTGTTTTTGGGCGGAGACAGTGGATATGATAAACATTTTGCTGAAATTGGAGAGAAATTCGGACCATTTGATTTGGCAATTCTTGAAAACGGACAATACAACAAAAGCTGGAAACACATACACCTGATGCCTCACGAAATACTCCAAGCGGCAAAGGACTTAAAAGCCAAGCGTCTGTTTCCAGTACATTCGTCTAAGTTTGCACTGGCCAATCATCGTTGGGATGAGCCATTAAACAAAATTATAGAAAACAACAAAGCCGAAAATCTAAACATCATTACGCCAATGATAGGCGAAAAAGTGAATTTAAATGACCTCAATCAAAAGTTTACTGAATGGTGGAAAAGTGTAAAAATAAACTATCATGGATAAAAAAACGAGCGTGTTGGAGGCCGCCCTACGGCTTTTTGTGGAATTTGGATTCCATAACACGCCCACCAGTAAAATCGCCAAAGAAGCTGGAATTTCGAGCGGTACTTTATTCTATTTTTTCCCTACCAAAGATGATTTGGTTGTAGCTCTCTATCTAGACATTAAAGGCAAGTTAGGCTGTGAAATCACAGAGAGTATTTCTCTGGAGAATTCATTCAAAGAAATTTTAAAAAAATACTATATAGCTACGCTCAATTGGGCTACCGAACACAAATCCGAATTTAAGTTTATGGAGCAGTTTAATTCTTCTCCATATCTTAAAAAAATTGCAGAAGAGGAGGTTCAAAAATATGTAAAACCTTTGAAAGGACTTTTACAAAATGCTATTGATGAGGGCGTTTTGAAAAATATGAATTTAGAAATAATCTTTACCCTCATAAGTGGCCACACTTTCAGCATTAACCAATATTTGCTCTCAAACGAACTTTCTGAGAATAAAAGAAATGAGGTAATAAACGAAACTTTTGAATTAATATGGCATATGATAGCTGTAGTATAATTCAATAATACAACTTCTCCTTTTCGATTTAGAAAAATCGCCCTAATGTTCTTAAATTTTAATAAGTCCCATTATCATTAAAATAAAACCATTCATACACTTTTATGGTTTGAAATAAAATCTCTTTCTCTACTTTTACCCAATCAATTAATCTCTATATAAATGAAAAAAACAATCAAACTTTTATTTGCGTCAGCTTTAACTTTCGCAGCTACATTCGCACAGGCACAAACTGCCGATGACATCATCAACAAGTATTTTGAGGTTACTGGTGGTAAAGCCAAATGGGCTGAAGTGAAATCAGTAAAAATGACAGCAAAAGGCAAACAAGGTGGCATGGAATTTCCAATAACTAGCCTTCAAAAAGCTCCAAATTTGATGAAGCAAACCATCAATTTCCAAGGTAAAGACATTACTATTTCGGCATTTGATGGCAAAGAAATGTGGAAAACAAGTTTTATGACTATGAAAGCCGAAAAAGGTGAAGCCGAAGACAGCGAAAACGCTGCAAAATCTTTAGATTTTCCTGATCCATTTCTCGACTATAAAACTAAAGGTTACAGTGTGGCTTTAGATGGTGAAGAAAAAGTAGAAGGCACGGATTGCTACAAAATAAAACTGACTAAAAAGCCAGTCAAAGTGGATGGTAAAGAAGAGGAAGACTTCAGTTATTATTTCTTCGACAAAGAAAACGGTGTACTTATAATGAACCGTAGTGTGGGCAAAAAAGGCCAAATGAAGGACGTAGCAGTAGAGACATTGATGAGTGACTATCAAGAAGTTAATGGCCTATTTTTTCCATTTACAGTGAGCCAAAAAATAAATGGCCAAGTAGCTTTTACTATGGCAATGGAAAAACTTGAAATGAACGTACCTATCGATAACAAAGAGTTTGCGTTTCCAATAGATTAATTTTTATTACAAACTTAGCCTCATTTAAAACCTTAAATGAGGCTTTTTTTATATATTTTACTATGAAAAAAATTATATTATTAAGTTCATTTTTGGGCTTAAATATGGGGGTTTTAGCCCAAGAAGCTTTGCCTATAAAAGGCGACGAAATATTCGGTTCTATGCGGGCCAGACACATTGGCCCAGCATTGATGAGTGGCCGTATTACTGATATTGAAGGTCACCCAACCAATAACAAAGTATTGTATGTAGGTGCAGCAGGTGGAGGAGTTTGGAAAACTGGAGATGGCGGAGTTACCTTTAATCCTATCTTCGAAAAACACACGCAATCTATTGGAGCAGTAACTGTTGATCCTAAAAATCCCGACCAAGTAGTATGGGTGGGTACAGGCGAAATATGGACACGTAACTCCGTAACAATCGGTGATGGCATTTACAAAACTACCGACGGTGGTCAAAACTGGACCAACATGGGACTTCCAAATTCAGAAAGAATAAGCTCAATTAAAGTAAATCCGAACAATACTAACGAGGTTTTTGTGGGTGTTTTGGGTGCTTTGTGGAGCGACAGCCAAGACCGTGGCGTTTACAAAACCACCGATGGAGGCAAAACTTGGGAAAAAATATTTTATCTGAACCCCACCACAGGCTGCTCTGACTTGGTAATGGACCCTAAAAATCCAAGTATTATGTATGCTTCCTTCTGGGAATTTCGCAGAACGGCCTACTCGTTTAGTTCTGGTGGAGAAAACAGTGCATTGTATAAAACAAATGACGGCGGCAAAACTTGGAACAAAATCCACAACGGTTTCCCTGCTGGAAAATTGGGTAGGATTGCAATAGCAGCGGCACCTTCAAATTCAAACATTCTGTATTCTGTCCTAGAGTCTGAAAAAGACACAGACAAAGGCCTTTATAGATCTGACGATGCTGGTGCAAGCTGGAAGAAAACCAATGGAGATTTTGGTTTGGTGGTTCGCCCATTCTATTTTTCCAGAATTGTGGTTGACCCTAAAAATCCAGATATCGTACTCAAAGCTGGCTTGAATGGCTCTTTAAGTAGAGATGGCGGAAAAACTTTCAAAGACATCGGTGGCGGAATTCATGCTGACGTACATGATTTTTGGTTTGACTTACACGACTCCAACCGTATGTATTTGTGTGATGACGGTGGGTTTTATCGTTCTTATGATGGTGGATCTGTATGGGATATGTCGAAAGGACTTCCTATTTCGCAGTTTTATCAAGTAGCAATTGATAACCAAACACCTTATAAAGTTTATGGTGGCCTGCAAGACAACGGCTCATGGATAGGACCATCATCAAAACCGGGTGGTATAGAAAATCGCGACTGGATTTCGGTAGGTGCAGGAGATGGATTCCGAACTTTCCCACATCCAAAAGACCCTAACACTGTATATTCTGAAATGCAAGGAGCCGAAAATATTTGGAGAATAAATCTCGAAAAAAAATCAGCAAAAACCATCAAACCTTTTCCAGAAGCCAACGACCCAAAGTTTAGATTTAACTGGAATACGCCGATTACAACGAGTCTACACAATGCAGACAGATTATATGTGGGAAGTCAATTTCTACACAAATCTGAAGATAGAGGTGAAACTTGGGTGAAAATATCTCCAGATTTGAGTACAAACGACCCCGCTAAGCAGCAACAAGAAAACTCAGGTGGTTTGAGCATGGACAATTCGGGTGCTGAAAACCACTGTACAATTTTTGCTATTAACGAGTCACCTTTAGACCAAAATATCATCTGGGTAGGAACCGATGACGGCAATGTGCAACTAACACAAGACGGCGGTACAACTTGGACAAATGTAACGGCCAATATCCCGAATCTTCCAAAAAACACTTGGGCATATTTTATAGAGCCAAGTAGTTTTGACAAAAACACTGCCTATGCGGTATTTACGGGTTACACCAGTGGCGATTTCAAACCTTATGTATACAAAACCACAGATGCTGGAAAATCCTGGAAATCAATTGTATCTCCAGATTTAAAATCTTTTGTAAGAAATATAAAGGAAGATTATAAAAACCCCAACTTACTGTTTTTAGGAACGGAAGGAGGTTTGTATGTAACCATCGATGGTGGTCAAAACTGGTCGCAGTTTAAAAACAACATGCCTCCAGTGGCAGTGCATTGGATTGCCCTCCACCCTACCGAAGATGCTT
Organism: Lacihabitans sp. CCS-44; assembly: GCF_024343735.1. Classification (GTDB taxonomy): domain Bacteria; phylum Bacteroidota; class Bacteroidia; order Cytophagales; family Spirosomataceae; genus Leadbetterella. The sequence goes on along the minus strand of NZ_RJUE01000058.1, from coordinate 96,902 downwards.
TGATAATGGCTACTCATGGTCGTGGAGTAATCATAGTAGATGACATCTCGCCCTTGCGTCAGCTCACAAAAGAAATCATTGGGAAAGATTTGCACTTCTTTACTACCAAACCAACCAAAATGGCCGAGTCTGGTGCATTTGGAGGCTATGCACGTATGGGAGAATTTGTAGGTGAGAACCCAAGTTCGATGGCTCAGATTGTATATTTCTTAAAAAGCCGACATACTTTTGGCAAGATGTCTTTGGAGATTTTCGACCAAAACGATAAGAAAATAGCTGACCTTTCACCCGGCAAATCTAAAGGAATCAACTACGTAGATTGGAACTATAGCCTAAAACCGCCTAAAGTTGCAAAAGGTAAAACCTTGGTGTTCGGAGGTTTTCAAGGCCCCACAGTTTTGCCAGGAACTTATAAAGTGAAGATAACCAAAGGGGCTAAGACCTACGAAAGCAGCCTAAATTTGATTACAAATCCAAAATCGATTCATACGGCTGACGACCGAAAAGTACAGTTTGAAACAGCCATGAAGCTCTTCAATATGAGCGAAGAACTGGGGTATGTGGTAGACCAAATAGACAATTACAAAATCAAAATTGATTCTATTTCAGCCAAATTAAGCTCTCCAAAATTGAAGAAGCAGTTTCCTGTAGCAGATATTGCCAACAAAATGCAAGGTCTAAAAGAAACTTTGGTGGTTTTGAAAGGCGACAATTACGTAGGAGCAGCTGAGCCACAGTTAAGAGAAAAAATCTCTGGATTATACGGCGAAGTATTGAGCTACACAGGTCGCCCTACCAACGCACAGTTGTCTAGCATGAAAGTATTGGAAGATAAACTCAGTGATGCAAAAAGCCAAATGGATGGTTTCAAAACAAGCCTAGATAAAATTGCTCCAGCAATGGTAAAAGCCAAAATATCCGAATTGAAAGTTAGAAGTTTTGAAGAGTTCAAAGCAGCAGAGAACTAAGAATATTTTGTTTTTTTGATAAAATTCACCCTAATTGAGCAATCGATTGGGGTGTTTTTTTTACTATCGATCAATGTTATTCCTCAATACAAAATCATTTGAGATACCATTCTTTTCAATTGCACTAAATTCTAGAATAGAAAAATCTTAAATCAAAGTTATTAAAATCAAAAATTAATTTATAATCAAAATAGTTTGAGGTTTTTCGGTTAGAATATCAACAGGGAGACTCTGTGTTATAGAATTTTTAAACGCTTCCACAACAGCGTAGCGAGGATAATGCTTATCAACAACCAAGCTAATTTCACGAATTGGCTTTTCGCCCTCAAAACGCCTAATTTTACACATTTGATCTTCGTTCAGGTCTAATATTGCAAGTTCAGGAAGCAACGTAATCCCTTTATATTTATCTACCAGCTTCACTATAGTTTCAAGGCTTCCAGTCTTGAAGTTCAGTTGACTTACAATATTTTGTTTTTGTTTCAGTTCACAAAAATTCTCTATCTGGCTTCTTAAGCAATGTCCTTCCTCTAGCAGCCAAAGACTACTTAGATCTATTTCATTACTGAGTATATATTTTTTTTCAAAAAGCTCATTTTCAGGAGAAACATAAGCCATGAGTTCTTCATAAAAAAGCGGAATTTCTCTAAGTTTTGTGCTACCAAGTGGTGTGGCCAAAATTCCCAAATCGAGCTTTCCATTTTCTATACCTTCCAGTATTTTTTCGGTGGTTAGCTCTTCTATCTGCAACTGTAAAAGTGGATATTGCTCATGAAAATTTTTGAGAAATAAAGGCAGCAAATAAGGAGATATTGTGGGAATTACGCCCAATTTAATTTCTCCTTGCAAACCATCAAACTCATTTACAACAAGATTATAAATCTGGTTAAAATCCTTAAGAGCTATTTTTGCTTGATCAAGTATAAGCTGACCTACGGGCGTAATGATAACAGGAGACTGGCTTCGGTCAAAAACTTTTACATTAAGATGCTCTTCTAATTTTTTTATCTGCATGCTCAAAGCTGGCTGCGAGATATTGCATGCTTCAGCAGCCTCTACAAAGTTGAGGTGTTTTTCAACTGCCAGAATATACTGTAACTGTGTGATGGTCATGTATTATAATTTTTGCTTATTTACAAATAAAGTAAATATGTTTTAATTATAAGAATATGAACTATTTATAAGACACATTTTTTGATTTAACTTATGCTATAAAAAAGTATTTCAGCTACTAAATTGATATAAATAAAGTAAATCTTACCTTTTAGACTTCATAGCTTTGTACTTCTTTAGATTTGGGTCGTTTCTTAGGTTTTCATACTCTTCGGTTCCGGCTGCTATTAGTGCTATTTTCCCTTCCGAATTGCTATGCAAACCCCAAGCGTAGCGTTTGGTCAGCGGTGAAGCCCTAAAACAAGCTTGACCTTTAGAGAAAAACTCTTTGCGAGCCTCCAGCACTTCTTCCTCCAATAATTCTTTTCTCTCTGCAAAAACACGGAAAAGCACATCATCTGATGTGAATTTGTATGGGTTTTTGTTGATCATTTCAAACTGCAGATTGGCCACAGATTTTGCATCGTTTTTCAATGGCGGTACTTCGGCTTGGGCGATTGGGCAATCTTCCGCCATTTCAATAAAAGTATCGAAATAATTGGTTGTATGCTCTTCCATATTTTGTACTTTTTAACAAAAACTCTATTTTACGGCTATAAAAATATCAACTTCAGCATTGCTTGGATCAGAAGCTTTTTCGCTATACACTTCAAAATCAATCGTGTAGGCTCTGTTCAGATCAGTGTTCCATATTTTCATCCACTCCCCAAAAACTACCCCCTCGTTGATATTTCCTTTTGCTGTAAATTTTTGATAATTTTCAACTTCTATAGTTTTACTAACCATACCTTCGGGCAATTCTTCCATTTCGTTTACTGCACAACCCAAAATGGTGGTATAGGGCATAGTATAATCTTTCTCATAGTCAGTATAGAGGCAGTATATAGTATTATCTACTTTGTTGTGTATTTTTTCGAGAATACTTTCATTCATAAATTTTGCCCAAAGTTCTGGAATATCTCTAGCTGCTTCTCCATTGTTGTTACTCGTTCTAACAGAAATTCCTATAATGTTTATCTTTTGCATATTTCTTTTTTCTACAATTTTAAACAACCCAAATGACAGCCCTATGTCAGCAGACTTCCTATTTATTCCACAATGGGTTGAAACCTATTAGTTCCTTCCACGCGTTCCCACTCTGAGCCAATTGGCTTTTTGAGCATCGGTATAATGGCTCGATCATAGTTAGCAATAGTATTTACATCATATATTGATATATTCTCTAGATTTTCAACATATTCGTCATCTTCTGTACCCGAGTAAAATCTCCACCCAGTGTCAAACTCATCCTCAGGGTCTTCGCGGTACATAAAGCCCACTTTCAAGCCATCCACAGTGATTTTATTTGTAGCCACACAGGTTCCACCCGTAGGTATTAAATCTTGAAATTCCTCTATTTTTGATTGCATAAAATTTATTTTTGGAAGGTAAAGATATTGAAAATGTTTTCGGAATTCTATAACAAAATACTGGAATTTGGAACACATGCTTAACAGACAAGAAATTTGCACCCATTTTTATTATACACCTATCTTTTAAAATAGAGAATTAATTTAAATTCTGAAACTGATTAACAAAATCTTCAAATCAACTACCATAGTATTTAATTTACATTATTTTTGTCATTATTCATCAATATTGAATGCGGTCTCTTTTAGTAATAACCTTTCTCTTGATTTCTTCTCCAATTTTTGGACAGTTGGACACCCTTCGAAATTTAGAAGAAGTGATAGTATCTGCCAATAAATTTGAGCTGAAAAAGAAAGAATCTCCTAACCAAATTGAGCTCATTTCTGCCAAACAAATTGCTTTTCAAAACTCCCCAAATACAGCCAATCTTTTGGAACAAACCGGAAATGTTTTTGTACAAAAAAGTCAAGCCGGTGGTGGAAGCCCCGTCTTGAGAGGTTTTGAGGCGAGTAGGGTGTTGATCGTTATGGATGGCGTAAGAATGAACAACGCCATTTTTAGAGCTGGGCATTTGCAAAATGTGCTGCGGATAGACCAAAGTATGCTCGAAAGGGCCGAGGTTATTTTTGGACCAAGTTCGGTTATCTATGGCTCGGATGCTTTGGGCGGGGTGGTACATTTTAGAACTAAGAATCCTGAGTTAAATTCTAAAAGTTTTCGTTCTTATCTACGGTACGCTACTGCCATTGGAGAGAAAACAAGCCATATAGATTTCAATATTGGCAAAAAGCGTTTTGCATTTTTGACGAGTTTTACTTTCTCAGATTTTGGAAATGTGGTTCAAGGCTCCAACCGTTCGACTGATTATCCAGACTTTGGGAAACGTTTTTTTTATGCTGAAAGACAAGGAAATGCCGATGTTTCTGTGAAAAATGAAAACGTAGATAAACAAGTAGGAAGTGCCTATAGTCAGTATGATTTTTTGCAAAAAATTAGTTTCCAACAGACCGAGAATATCAAGCATACTGTAAATTTTCAGTATTCAAATTCCTCCAATGTGCCTCGCTATGACAGACTTACTGAAGTCAGGAATGATTTACCGAGATTTTCGGAGTGGTTTTATGGGCCAGAGAAACGCCTTTTTGCTGCTTATCACTTGGACTTGAAAAATACTTTTTTATATGACAAAGCCATGGTTTCGCTTGCTTTTCAGGATATTAAGGAAAGTCGGATTTCGAGGAATTTTAATAATATTACAAGAAAAAGTCAGTTTGAAAACGTTAATTTATTTTCTTTAAATGCTGATTTTCAGAAAAATATAGATGAGCATACAATAACTTACGGCTTTGAGACTGTTGGAAATGATGTGAAATCTACCGCACATTTTACGAATATCAATACCAATGAAGAACGAAAGGCCGACACGAGATATCCCGACGGCAAAAACACCATGAATACTTGGGCGGTTTATGTAGCCGACCAAACCAAAATAGGTGAAACATTTATAGCTCATGCAGGATTGCGATATGCTTTCACAGATTTGTCCGCCGAGTTTATTGAAAAGGCCTTCTTCCCTTTTCCTTTTAACCAAATACAGCAAAAAAACAGCTCTCTTACAGGAAATTTGGGTTTGGTTTATACGCCTTTTGCAAGGACGAAATTGGGCTTAATTGCTTCCTCAGGATTTCGTTCCCCCAATATCGACGATTTAGCAAAAGTCTTTGATTCGGTGGCAGGCAGTTTGATAGTACCCAATCCAGATATAAAGTCAGAATATAGTTACAACGGAGAAGTGTCTGTACATCAGGAATTTAGTGAGAAAATAAGGCTCGAAGCGGTGTATTTTGTAACCTCCATGAAGAATGCCATAGTGATTGATGCGTTTACCTTAAACGGTGAGAACTCGGTAATGTATAACGGTCAAAATAGCAAAGTTTTGGCTGCTCAGAATAAAGCCAAGGCACTGATTCATGGCTGGAATCTTAATCTAAAAGCCGATTTGTCCAAAGAATTCACCTTGGCGAGTTCGCTAAACTCTACCAAAGGAAACATCAAAGACGCCGCAAATACGCCAATGGATCATATACCCCCTTTGTATGGCCGTACAGCTTTGAAGTATCAAAAGAAATCGGTTCAGCTTGAAGTTTTTAGTATTTATAATGGCTGGAAAAAACTTGCAGAATACAGTCCAAGTGGCGAAGATAACCTAATATATGCCACCAAAGACGGCATGCCTTCTTGGTGGACTTTGAATTTAAGGTCTGATTATCAAGTCAATAAAAATTTCTCTGTGCAATTGGCCTGTGAGAACATTCTAGATAAAAATTATAGAAACTTCGCATCAGGGATTTCGTCACCTGGTCGTAATTTTATGATTACCGTTCGAGGTGGGATTTGAGTCTGTTAAATTATTAGCTTCAAACAAAATGTCAAAAAAAGTAATCATCATCGGTGCAAGTTCGGGAATAGGGAAGGCTCTTGCTATAAAATATGCCAAAGAAGGATTTGAGGTAGGAATTACAGCTAGAAGAACAAATTTGCTTTATAAAATCGCGGAAGAATTGCCCTCTGCCAAATTCTTTATAGAAGAAATGGATGTGGAAAGGATAGAAAGTGCCAGAAATATTTTGGCTGGTTTGGTCGATAAAATGGATGGTATGGATATTCTCATCATTAATGCAGGTATAGGTATTCCGAAAGCGACATTTGAAGATGAACTCAAAACCATCGATGTTAACGCTCGTGGATTTATGGGTTTGGCTCAATGGGCATACTATTATTTTAAATCAAAAGGTAGTGGAAAAATTGTCGGAATCTCCTCAGTGGCGGGTGAAAGAGGTGGCCCAACTTCGCCAGAATACCATGCTACCAAAGCATTTGCTTCTACTTATATGGAGGGACTGCGGATTCGCTCTAAAAAGAGAAATCACGGTGTAAAAGTAATAGATGTGCGGCCAGGTTATGTGGAAACCGAAATGACTGATGGTCAAAAGGGGATGTTTTGGGTTGCAAAAGCCGACAAGGTGGCCAATCAAATTTTTGATGCAGTAACCGCCAACAAACCAGTGGTTTATGTTACGAAGAGATTTAGAATAATAGGTTTCTTGATGCGTAATCTGCCTGAATGGCTATTGGTAAGAATGATGTAGATGACCAAATTCTTTTGCTTAAAGGTTTTTTTCGTTAATTTCAAAGTGAAGTGAATTCCAAAAATCTTTGTGCTATTTTGAATAAACCAATACGAACATCTTTTTAAATATAGCCTTGTTTTCTGGTTAATAAAATCTCAAATCATGAAATATATCCAATTCTTATTCATCTTGTTTTTATGCCCTGCTTTAAATGTTAAAGCTCAAAACAGCTCTGTAGCAGATAAATATATTAAGACAGCGGAAGAATTTAAGAAGAATCTTCAAGCTGATAGTGCCTTGGTTTATTATGAAAAAGCGTCTATTGAATATCAAAAACTCCAAAACACTGAAAAATGGCTAGATGCTTACAATCAAATAGGTACGATACTTACTCGTCAGGATAAATATGACAAAGCTAAATTTTATTTAGACCAAGCTTTGAGTAAGGGGCTTAACACTTTGGGAAATAATCATCTATTGGTTGCTGGAACATATATTACATTGGGAGTGATTTATGCGGCCGAGAAAAAGTACGAGGAGTCATTGGTATTTCATAACAAGGCGTTGGCTATTCGGCTGAAGAATTTGGGAGAAGTTCATGCTGAAGTGGCTACCAGCCATGGAAACATCGGCAATGTTTATTTCAGAGCCAAAAACTTTGATGAATCTATTGAGGCACATTCGAAAGCAATGAAAATCAGAGAGCAGATTTTTGGCAAAACAAGTGTTGAAATTATTGAGAGTTATGCCAATCTTGGAAATGCATTTCGAGAGAAAAAAGAATTTTCCGTGGCATTGGAATACTATCACAAAGCCCTTGAAAACAAAATAAAACAACGAGGTGAGGGTCACAAAGATTTGATTAGATATTATAAAAACCTTAGCGATGTTTATTATTTGATGGGAAATAAGGAACAAGGCGATCAGTATAAAACCAAAGCTGACGAAGTCTCGAAAAACTTGTAGTAAAAATTTATATTCTTTATTTGAAAACAGCCAGACGAAATACATTCGTCTGGCTTTAAAAATCATTTTTTCTGATTGGCTAAGAATGTAATCAACGAAGCCAACTCTTCATACGACAAAGCATTGGCTAAGCCAGCTGGCATCATAGAGGTTTCTAGTTCTTTGCGAGAAATTATATCTGATTTTTTGATTTTGCTCACATTTCCACCGATATCTCTCAGTGTCAATTGCGTCGAAGTTTCTTCAGTCACAAAACCCATGTAACTCATATCACCTTTGGCCTCAATCAAAACAGACGCAAAACCCTGAGAAATTGAAGCGTTTGGTTTAAGAATCGATTCTGCTATTTGTTCGCGGTTCATGATGGATCCTATTTGCCCCATAAATGGTCCTTTGATAGATTCTGAAGTACTTAAACTGTGACAAGCTATACAGCCTTGTTTGGTAAACAAAGTCTTGCCCAATTCGGCTTTTCCTGGAATCTTGGCCATGGCCAGCATCACGTCTTCTATCGACGCCTCACCTACTTGTCCTTTTTTATTGCGTATTTTTTGTAAATCTACTTTTACTTCTTCTTTGGCTGCAATAGTCTCTCCAGTGCCCAATTCCGCTATTCCCATACGGTTTTTGTCATTTAACTCCACAAAAAAAGTCTTATCAGCAGCTTTCTTCCATTCTTGTAGCAATATCGCCTTAATAGCAGGAGAAGATTCCCACACGATATCTTTATAGTAGGGTCCATGCGTATCAGGTCGGGTGCTCCACCACCACGAGCTGTCATAAGGAGCTTCTTTTTTATACAGGCGTGAAAGTGTAGTCAATATCTCTCTTTTGGTTTTGGCATCTTTTGCTACTTTATACTTGGCAATCAATCCACTTACGGCTTTTGGGTGATGCATATATCGCAAAGCCCAAAGTGCTAGGGTTGAATTTTTGGTACCTACCGCTGCTACGCAAGCTTCTACTGCATTAAGGCTAACCAAGGCTCTTACTGCTAAGTGCGAAGGCACAATAGAAGAGTTTGGTGTAGCATGAGGGCCTTCCTTGCCTTTTTCGGGTGCAATAAATGTGGTTGGTATTTTTACATCGAGAAGAGCTTTGGCTGCTTCTAACTTTCCCAATCGACCTAAACCTATGGTGGCCGCCATTTGTACACGAGGAGAAGGGTCTTTTAAACTTTTCAAAAACAAATTTAAAGGGACTTGATTAGCAAAAGCTTTGCGGTCTGCCAAGGCTTTCAGGGCAATTTCTCTGATGGAATCTTCAGCTGCGAGTTTTACTAAATTTGGAATTCCACTAGCTCCAGCGGCTTGAGCATAGGTAAATAAACCCGCAACACGAATATCCAAAGCAAGGCTTTTGTCTGTGGCAATGGCCCAACTGACTTCGGCAGCATCCACATCTGAGCGTGATAAAAGTTCTTGTTGAGCAGCTAATCTTGCTGTTCCACTTCCTGATTTTAGAAGCTTAGCTATTTGGGCTAAATCCGCTTTTTTTAGGTTGGGGAAAGCCTCATACTTCCAGTCTTTGGGCACTACTCTTACCACATATCCTTTGTTTGGATTGCCCGAATATCCCGCTCCATCCCATGCTGAAAGGTACATTTGTCCAGTGGCATCCACATCGACATCGGTAATCTGACTGAGTTTTATAAACTCTTCTTCTGTTTGTGTAAAAGTGGCACCATCCGGCTTGATTCGATGAACAAAAAGTTGGTTTCTGCCCCAGTCGGCCATCATGGGTACTTTGTTGTATTTTTCAGGCCAATTTGCATCGTCTATGAATATTGAACCAGTACCAGAGCCACCACCTAAATCCACCAAAGCTGGAATTATCTCTTCTGTAAAGTTTTTGAAGAGCGTCGGATAACCGTATTCTCCCGATTGTATGTGATGGCTAAAACGGATGTTCCAGCCTCCGCCATCGTTGGTATTGTCACGGGTGAAAATATTCATGAAAGGGTCTATCGCTGTATCGTAAATATTACGTGTGCCATGGGTGAAAATTTCGAGTTCTGTGCCATCGGGGCGAACTCTCACTATACCGCCACCTAACATGGTGAGTTTTTTGCCAGACCTGTCTATGGCATCGGTAAAGCCAAAGTCACCAACAGATATATAAATCCAGCCATCAATACCCATACGGATTCCATTGGTGGAGTGGTCAGTACCTCTACTTTGCAAAAACTTTGGTGAGCATATATTTTGAACCAAAGGCTGAGGTAGCCCGTCAGCTACGCCATCGTTGTTGATGTCCTCAAATACCACCAAGTCCATGCCCGAGGCTTTGCCAGTTTCTTTACTGAAAGTCGTATGCAAAACATACACTTTGTCGCCGAGGCTGATAATTCCTCTCGGATTGTCCACCATCGCAAATATGGTGTGACTGTCCATTTTTCCATTGTGATCGTCGTCTATCAATTTCACAATGCGGCCTTTGCCTGGGGTTTTTCCCAAAGAACCAATCATGTCCACACCTACAAATACTTCTCCTGATGGAGCCACCGCCAGACATGACGGACTCGGTACAATACTTGGGCCGGCATAATAGTTGGCGAGTAACTCGAGCGGGCAACTGAATCCTTTTAGCAAAGAATCGTTGCTGATTTTTAGTGATTGGTTTTTTCGTAAATCGGTAGGTTTATAAAATAGGGCATTACCTATAAAAATGATAAAAGCCGTGAGTAGGCTTATGTTTACTTTTAACATGTCTGGGTTGATTATAAATGATGAGCAAATCTAGAGATTTTGATTAATATTTGGAAGTGTTGCTCGTCAATTAATCAATGCCTATTGGATATTAAAGCTGTACCAAGTATTTTTATTTGATATTGGAAATCAAATATTCTCGGATTTGTTAATTTATCAGTTTCTGCGTTTTTTCTACCCTCTCAAAAAAACCATTTTTATGAAAACCTTCAAATACATTTCAAGATTAGTTTTAGTTGTATTGCTGAGCATAATATTGGTCTTTCTAGTTGCTTTGGTTTTTAGATTATTAAGAGTAGAAAAAGAAACTAAAACAATCAAAAGTGTACATTTTGATGTGATTTATAATGGAATTCTTCAGGCCGAAGCTAAAGATATTTCAACTGCATTGGAGCACAATTATGAGAGAATAAGGCTAGACTTAGCAGATCCCGAACACCGCAAAATTTCGGTTTTTATCCATCCCAATCAAGATGAATTTAACAAGGCTACTGGTTTGGTCAACAGCAAAGCCAACGGCACAAGCCGTGGTCCTTTGGTTTTTCATTTGAAATATGAGACATGGTTTAATGCCATTTTTCCTCCAGAAATGGAAAAAGTGGCCGTTCACGAATTTACCCATTGTGTACAATTGAATCTGCTTATTCAAGATGCTCTATCACGAATTAAGTCGGCGGATTCTACTGATTTTGATAAAAATTTTGAAATAAAATTTGCAAAAGATTACCCACAGTGGTTTTGGGAAGCTCTTTGCGACTACGAAGCTGGTATGGTAAATTCTGCGAGTGTAAAGTATGGAATGAAAGGAAAGCCCACTTTAAAAGAGCTAAACAGCAGTCCACAAATCTATAATGTGGGTTATACAATTATAGCATATTTTGTGAGTAAATATGGTAAAGAAAAACTTCCCGATTTTATGAAGTCTTATGGGAATTTTGAACAAACCTTAGGCATTACTGAAAAGGAATTTGAATCAGGTTGGTATACATTTGTAAACGAAAAGTATCCATGAATATGAGTTCTCATTAAAAGCATATTTGACTTCGAAAAAATAGGTTTTTTCGCTATTTTCTGGATTATAAAAGACAAAAATACCCCCTCAATAATTTATTATTAACCTAGTTTTGAGAACGCTCTTGGGCTTTCTTTTTGATTTTAAAAAGGTCTTATTTTCATATTAACCTTATGTATACAAGAGATTTAAAGCTAACTGTTTTCAATTAACAGAATTTGTTTAGTAAATTTAATTGCCCAAAGGCAGCTCTCTCAAAATTCAGGTTTTGCGGGTCTTTTGAATTTTATTCAACCTTAAAAATAAAAATTATGAAATTGTTTTTCGCATGCCTTTTGAGTTTTTTGAGCTATCTTTCCATTGCCCAATCTGGCAATAGCGAGGTAGCATTCCTAAAAAAAGATAGTATCGTTTCCCGTCTCGATGCTTACACCCAAGTTTTTTATTATCACAAAGCAGAAGCTGTTCAAGCCAGACCATTGGTTATTCAGTTACATTCTTGGAGTTTTCCTGCCGATTCTCTACGGACTATTGGCTTGAGTACCATTGCAAAAAACAAAGACTATAATTATGTATTTCCCAACTTCAGGGGAGTCAACAACCACCCCAAAGCTTGCTGTAGTGATTATGTGATATCTGACATCGATGAGGCGATAGATTGGGCCTTGAAAAATATGAATGTAGACAAAAAAAATATTTACATCATTGGCTATAGTGGTGGAGGTTATGCCACATTGGCCATGTATATGAAGTCACGGCATTATATAAAAGCTTTTTCAGCTTGGGCTTCCATTTCAGACTTAGCAGCTTGGTATGGCGAGTCTTTAGAACGAAAAAACAAGTATGTACAAGAAATAATCTCCTGTATAGGTTCCTCTGGCAGTTTTGAAACATCTAAAGCCAAGGATCGCTCACCGTTGTTTTGGAAAACACCCACCAAAAGAAGAAAGAATAGTAGCTTACACATTTTTGCTGGCATACACGATGGCCACCTTAGCAATGTAGTTCCTATTACCCAATCTATAGTTTTTTACAATAAAATTCTGCTCGACTATAAAGAAAAAAACCAATCAAACTATGTGAGCAAAGCAGACGAAAAAACAATGGTCGATAGCCAAACATTTCCAATTACTACAACTGAAAAATTAATAGATAGACCTATATATTACCAGAAATCCTCTAAAAATACTCTTCTAACTATTTTTGAAGGGGGCCATGAGATGCTCAGCAAAGCGGCTATTGAGTACATAGAACAAGCTATTGGAAAGAAATAGTAATACAAATCTAATAGCGTTTTTGAACAAATAAGCATACAACTATCCTCTTAAATTATCTTAATAATTAATTTTTATGCGAAATAGGTATGTTTTTTTAATTACCCCGCATAAATGCTATTTGATGAATGGGGAGGTTATTAATCGCAAACTTATATTTTTAATTTTTCTAACTTTTTATTCGGTTTAAACAAACAAATCTTGGATTGTAAAATGGATTATTTAGAAAAAATAATTACATATTTTGAGATTCATTCAGTGGATGGAATTAGAGAATGCTTTGAAAATGGGCTGAGTCCAAATATCAATGTAAAAGGTAAACCTCTGATATATGAACTTATCAATATGTACAGTAGAGGGCCAAGGCTTAAAAAGTGTATAAAAGCTTTTGTAGACTTTGGATTGGATTTTGAAGACAAAATTTTACTCGCTGTTCTTTTAGACGACAGCAAAATGTTGGATATTTTTTTGGAAGAGAACAAAAGTGTTTTAACCAAGAAATATAGCTTGGATTGTACTTTTACGCCACTATTCGAAGTTTCACTGCTACACATTTGTGCCGAATATAACCACTTAGATTGTGCCAAAATACTTATAAAACATGGAGCAGACCTCAATGCTAAAGCAGGAACTGACGAAAACGGTTTTGGTGGACATACACCTATTTTTCATACAGTAAACCAACACGAAAATAAATGTTTGGATGTCATAAAATATTTTGTGTTTCTCGGGGCCGACTTAAACCTTACCGTAAAAGGCTTAATTTGGGGGAAGGGCTATGATTGGGAAACATTTGTACCTGCCGTGAACCCTATCAGTTATGCCATGATGGGTTTACTGAGGCAGTTTCAAAGAACAGAAGAACAAATTTATGAGGTAGTTTCTATTTTGGTAAAAGCCAATTATGACCTGGATTATTATCCCAAAAACATTCCGAATAAATATTTGAATAGTTAATTTTTGTCAAAAAAAACTCAAGCTTTTTGGTAAGTATTAGATTCGGTTACTTGAAATTTTCATAAATAAATCGCAAATTGGTTTAAAGTTCTGTTTTAAAGGCAATTAAGTCTTGTTGTTGCTAAGTTAAAAATTCAAAAACAAGGTTTATATTTTCATTTTAAAAAGCCCTCACAGCAAAAGCATTACAACAATTTAATCATTCCAAAACTATGAAAACTAATCAAAAAACGCTAGACATGCGTCCCTTGGGTATGACTTTTACAGTTTTGAAAACTGGAGCAGAAACCAACGGGCAGTCCTTGGATTTGCATTGGGATTTGTTGCCGGGTTGCAACATGAAAGACCCTTTGGTACATACCCACCCGAATGCCATCGAAACTTATGAAATTCTGGAAGGAGAGATGGAGTTTTTCGTGAAAAACAAATGGATTACTGCGAAAAAAGGCGATAAACTGACAGTTCCGATGGGTGTGGCTCATACTTTTAGAAATCCAACTGACAAAATAGTTAAAGTGTATAATACGCATCAACCAGCTCTGAAAATGCAGGAATACTTTGAGGACGTGGTGAAAGTGCTCGACAAAGTTACCAATCAGAGAACCAAGGAATTTAAGATGGATTTTAATGCAAAACTTTACTTGGGTGCTTTGATGAGCCAATACCGAAACGATATAATTGCCGTAAATCCACCTGATTTTGCAGTTCGTATTCTGGGTTTAATAGGCAAACTTATAGGTATAAAATACTGATTTCGTGGACATTAAATATTTTTATTTTTTTAAGCTTGGCCGAAGTTAAGTATATGGATTAGGAATTTTCTATTTGTGAATAATTTCCTTTTTTGTTTCTGAAAACGTTGTAAAAACAAACAGTCAGTTCATATATTTGTTTTGAAAATAGTATACTCTTAAAACTTTATGTCGTTTCAAGCATACATAGACAACATCAAAACCAAAACGGGAAAATCGCCTGAAGATTTCAAGAAACTGGCTGAAGAAAAAGGCTTTTTGGTAGGCGGAGCAATTCCGAAAAATATAAAAGCAACCGAAATTACGAATTGGCTCAAAGAGGAGTTTGAGCTCGGACACGGTCATGCCATGGCCATCTTTGCTACTTTTAAGGGTAAAACAGAATAAAAACCTTAGTCCAAATAAGAATATGCTTACTGCCATCAGTCCAAAATTGCCCATGCGAAACAAAGCCGCCACAAGGGAATTTTACATCGATAAATTAGGCTTCAGTTTTTTCGGAAACGCAGATTATGATGGCTATCTGATGATCGTAAAAGACCATATTGAGATCCATTTCTTCGAGTTCAAAGAGCTTAATCCGCTCGAAAACTATGGACAGGTTTATATCCGCACCAAAAACATAGAAGATTGGTACAAACTGGCCATAGACAAAAAATTAATGTTGCCCACAGCTGGACATTTGGAAACAAAACCTTGGGGAATGAAAGAATTTTCATTGCTCGACCCAGACCACAATTTGCTCACATTTGGGCAAGATATATAATTCATTCCCTACCTTTTCTTTTCGATTTTTCTTCCTTTTCGATTTGACTCAATAATTGAATCAGACGAATATTTTTATTTTCGAAAATAGAAAATATTTATTTATTTTAAATGTTTATTTATTGTTTATCAATAAATATTTATTACGTTTGTGCATCATATTAAAATAAAACAAAAATGTCAAACACTAATAAGTATGTATTTTACGGCCTAAGAGTTGTAGCTTGGATTATCTTCGTCGGTCTCTGCATTGAGGCTGGAGCATTGTTGGTCAATTTTGTATTTAGTATTTACAAACCAGAAATTGTTTCCAGACTTTATGAAAAACTAGATTTAAGCAAATTGTTTGCTTATTCAGAATATGCCTATTATGGCATGTACAGCTTCATTTTGGCAATTGCAATGTTAAAGGCCTACCTATTCTACGTGGTCATCGAGCTTGTGAGCAAGCTTAGTTTGTCGAAACCATTCAGCGATTACGTGGCTGACAAAATTTCTAAGATTAGTTACTACACATTTTCAATCGGCCTTCTTAGCCATATAGGTCGAGAGTCGGCAAGACATTTGGAGCATCGGAGCTTAGAATTAAACGCATTGAACAGGTTTTGGGCTGACAGTGAGGCTTTTATTTTGATGGCGGCCGTAATTTATGTTATCGCTCAGATTTTTAAAAGAGGAATAGAAATACAAAACGAAAATGATTTAACAATATAAATTATGCCCATAATAGTGAATCTCGATGTGATGATGGCCAAACGGAAGATGTCGTTGAATGAGCTTTCCGAAAAAGTAGATTTAACGCTCTCTAATCTCTCTATTCTAAAAACTGGAAAGGCCAAAGCCGTTCGATTTAGCACTTTAGAGTCTATTTGTAAAGCTCTGAACTGCCAACCAGGCGATATTTTGGAGTTTGTGGATTGATTTTCTTTTTATATCTTTCAAGAAATATCTTGACCAAACCTAACGAAAATTAGAAAGATTATGAGCGTGAAAACCAGTTTTTTGAATTCCAAATCGGTAATAAAGTACTTGTTTCTATTTTTGATGATAGGTATATATTCCTGTGACAGCGAAAAAACATCGGATCTGGTAGGAGTTTGGGAAATAGACCAATTGAAAATCAGTATGAAAACCTACCAAAACTCAGACAGCACCCAAGTAGTGGAAGTAAGCGGCAAAAATTGGGAAGAAAAAATGAAAGTTAGAAACATACAAACCTATTACAACGCCGACGGCACCTATCATTCTTTGCATAAAAACCTACAAGACAGCACAATATATGACCCAGCAGGAACTTGGAAAATAGTGGGCGATAGTTTGATAATTCAGGATACTATTCCCAAAAGGATAACTTATAAATTCAAATTCAAGGTGGACAAGACGGTGGTGGAATATTGGGGAACTCAGGATTTTGACCAAGACGGTAAAGCGGATGATGAATACTATAGTAAACAACTGAAAATAAAACAATTATAATCTAAAACAAGTCTTGTAGTTTTCTGAATATACTGGATTAGACCCTTAAAAATATGTTTACATTAGAACAAATAAAAGCGGCCCATGCAAAAGTAAAAACAGGAGCCGATTTTCCGAAATACATCCAAAACCTCATAAAATTGGGGGTGGAACATTACAACGCTTTCGTGATAACGGGCTATACCGACTATTATGCTGCGGATGGTCAGAAAGTAACGAATCCGTCAAAGTACGAAGAACTCAGCATTGCCGACCAAAGCGATGCCGAGCAATTTAAGTCCGATTTGAAAGCTCATCAAAATGGTAAAACCGACTATCTCATTTTTTGTAAAGATTGTGCCAAATCGGGCATTGAAGGTTGGACGGTTTCCCTTTCCAAAATGACCTGTACTTATTTTGACAAGTCAGGAAACGAAATTTTGACGGAGCAGATTCCAAGCTGAAAAGGAGCCAGAAATTTTGGATTATTGTAATTGGTCCATTTTGAAAACAATTGTAAAGCAAATCGAGAAGAAATTATCTAAATTAAAATAGATTCTATTCATAAGATATAACATGAGAATCTACCTATGCTTACTGCTTTCATTTTTTTTAAGTAAAGTCTTTGCCCAAAATGATAGCACCAAAACGCTTACATTCAGCGGGTATGGTGAACTGTATTACAGTCAAGATTTCACTAAAGTTGTAGATGAAGAAAAACCAAACTTCATCTACAACCATAAAAAATTGGGAGTTATTCAAATGAATTTGGCCTTTGTGAAAGCGAGCTACACTGAACAAAAACTTCGTGGAAATTTGGCCATCATGGCCGGAAATTATGCCCGATATAATCTGAGCGGCGAGCCTCCTTGGGCAAGGATTATTTATGAAGCCAATGTGGGTTTGAAGCTTACCGAAAAGAAAAATTTGTGGCTCGATGCCGGAGTGATGCCTTCTCACATAGGATTTGAGAGTGCCGTTGGAGTAGATTGTTGGACTTTGACCAGAAGCCTACTAGCCGAAAATTCTCCTTACTTTGAAACTGGCCTAAAACTTTCCTCCACCTCTAAAAATGAAAAATGGAATGCGGCTTTTTTGGTTTTAAATGGTTGGCAAAAAATTGAAATGCCATCAGGAATCAATAAACCGTCTTATGGTCTTCAAATAAATTTCAAGCCCGGTTCAAATGTAACTTTGAATTACAGCAATTTTCTCGGGTCAGATAAGCCCGATTCATTGTCCACAATTAGAGTATTTCATAATTTGTATGCTCAAATTCAAGCTACTGAAAAGCTTGGATTCTTACTTGGTTTTGACGTGGGTTCTGAACAAATCAAATCTTCAAAAGGAAAAATTTGGTATTCGCCTGTGATTATCTCACGTTTTCAAATAAACGAAAATAACACACTTGCAGCCAGACTTGAATATTACAAAGATCCTAAAGGAATTATTGTTTCTACGAACACCAAAAACGGATTTCAAACTTTTGGATATTCTCTTAACTATGATTTTAGGCTCTCAGAAAAGATGATTTTCAGAATTGAGGCCAAAAAATATCAGGCGAAAGATGCTATATTTTATGAAAAAGGAACTCCTTCAAAGCAAAATTTCTCAATAACTACGGCTTTGACTTTAAAGTTATAAATCATGTTTTTTTTACTCAAATCGCCTCAAAAGTTCGAGGCCAAAAGACCATTCGCCATAACCACCAGCCACATTGATATGTCCGGCTTCGCCGATTTCAATAAACTCACTCCCCCAAGCTTCAGCAAAAAACCTGGCTCGAGCTTCCGATACCCAAATGTCATTTGTGCTGGCTACTACTAGGCTTTTGAAAGGCAATTTTTCAGTTGGAATTGGCGTAAATCCCGTCATCGGAAAAGTGTAAACAGGGTTTTCAATATCACTTGGAGCCACCAAAAGTGCACCTTTTATAGCCTTTGGGAATCTTTTTGCCCATTGAGCCACTGCTACACAACCCAAACTATGGGCAATCAAAGCAACTTCAGATGGTTCATAGCCTGTAAGAGCATTTTCGATATTCAGAATCCAGCCTTCACAATCGGGCTCGTCCCAGCTTTTTTGATTAATTCTGATGAAATTATCTCCTGAATTCTCAAAATGAGTTTGCCAGTGGTTTTCATCGGAGTTGCCTAAGCCCGGGATTATGAAATAGGTTGTCATATGAAAGATAGGTTATTTCTCGATTAACAACCATTTTTATTGAAATGGTTCTTTATACAATGCATTTTCAAACCAAAAGAAAATTAATTCAAACTTCAGATTTTAAAACTTGGCTCTTCCCCAAGCCACAAAACCAGCCATGAGTGCAAACACGATATTCGCTCCGATTAATGACAATTCGCCTCTCAAAATGTGAAAAACTGAGGCACAAATCATCAATAAAACAATTGCCCAAGCTGTTATTACCGTAAGTTTAGGCTTGATTTTAAACAACGTAGGAGCTATGACTCCAATTCCGCCCAATAAATCAATCACGCCTGTAAATTTCACCAATCTCTCAGAAATTTGACTTACCCACGGCCACATGATTGCCAATTTTTCTATTGGCTGAAATAGCTTCATACTTGCCCCCCAAACCAAACTGGCCGCTAATAAACCTTGTGCAAACCAAAGTGTAATGTTAAGAACCTTTGATGACTTTTGTGTTTTTTTCATATTAAAATTTTGTTTTTTGAAGTGATACATTAGAATAGATAAATTTGAAAAGTTGCAACTCCGAGAATTTTACATGCCCTTCTATCTTTCAACATTCTTTATAAATAATCTTACAAAAGTATTTATCTTTACTAACCAAACGATAGTACTTCCACTTTGGATAGCACTATCCAATCGGGAAGTATCGTAAAAAAATCAGATTATGCTAACAAACGGAGCTTGCCCCAAAACTGCACTCTCAATAAAAGACGCTCTCGAAGCCTTGGAAGGTCGCTGGAAATTATTGATTTTGTTTGCCTTATCTGCAGGAGCAAAGCGATTTAAGCAGATTTCAAAAGAAGTGACAGGAATTACGGATAAGACATTATCGAAAGAACTGAAAAACTTGGAAGCAAATCAGCTCATCAAGCGGCAAGTACATGATACTTTTCCACCGACGGTTGAGTATTCAATAACCGAACACGGAATGTCGCTCGAAAAAGTGATGGACGAGCTGCATTTTTGGGGACTACAACACCGCGATAAGATTATGCGAGAAGAATAGATTTCTTAGTAAAGTGTTTGGCACGCAGATAAAACGGATGTGCCAACGCTGATTTTCACGGATATTTTGAAATATCCGTGAAAATTTGGCTTGAATCAATATTTCTTAAGTAGCTGCATAAGATTAGTTTATATTAAAAACTGAGGCTTTTAACGTATAAACGACTTATAAACAACAACTTGCAACAACTAATTAACTAATAACCGCACGGGCGACCCCGCAATTCCCAGCAACTACTTATCGTTTCAGATTTCAAAGAAAAAATCCGCCCGAAACTTCAATTTTTTGCCCGTTTATCCACTTAGAATCTTCGGTGCAAAGAAAAGCCACGACACTGCCAATATCGTCAGCACTACCAACTCGGCCCAAAGCAGTTTGGCTTGCCAAAAAGCCCTTCATTTGTGGGTTGTTTCTGATGGCTGCGTCATTAAAATCAGTCTCAATTGGACCAGGAGCAACGATATTTGAGCGAATACCACGATTTCCGTATTCTTTTGCTACAACTTTTGTAAATGTTTCAACTGCCGATTTCAACGATGAATAAATCGAGTAACCCGGAATGGTAACTCGTGTAGTTCCTGACGAAATAAATACAATGCCGCCTCCGTCATTCATCATCGACAATGCTTTTTGAGTCAAGAAATAAACGCCTTTGAAGTGAATATTCACGAAATTATCGAAGACTTCTTCTGTCATATCGGCTATCGGAATTGTAGCCCCGATACCTGCATTATTAATAAGAAAATCGAAAGTGGAAGTTTGCCATTTACTTTGTAAAACTGCCGAAACTTGCTCTAAAAACGTACCGAAAGATTTAATATCAGCTACATCAAATTTTAAAGCAACGGCTTTTTGCCCATTGGCTTCGATTGCTGCCACAACATCTTCAGCGTCTGTCTGATTTGAATGGTAAGTAAGAATAATGTCAATATTTTTCTTGGCAAGAGAGATAGCCATGTCTTTTCCGAGTCCACGGCTACCGCCAGTTACAAGTGCAATTTTGTTCATCTTTTTGATTGTTTAAATTTGATGGTGCAAAATTGCAGTAAATAACGGATCAGATGTTTGCAAATAAGAAATCATTATTTGCAAAATTCAAATATTCATAATCTAAACTGAGCAGGTGAAATGGAAGTTTGTCTTTTGAAAAAATTCGAAAAATGAGCCACTTCTTCAAAACCCAACGAATAGGCAATTTCGGAGATATTCCAATCGGTTTGTCGGAGTAAAATCTTGGCTTCTTGAGTTGTTCTGCTCGTGATGATTTCAGTCGTAGTTTTGCCAACATTTTCTTTCAAAACTTTATTTAAGTGATTGACATGAACAGCCAAACGGTTGGCATAATCTTTAGCAGTTCGCAAATTGAGCTTTTGTTGAGGCGACTCTATCGGAAATTGTCTTTCGAGCAATTCCAAAAACAAAGAAGAGACCCTTGAAGCGGCGTTGTGGGTTGAATACAAAGCCGTTACGGGCTGCAATTTCTGTCCATAATGGATGAGTTCTAGAACGTAATTGCGTAGCAAATCATATTTATAAACATAGTCAGAAGCTATTTCTCGGTGCATTTTCTCGAAAATATCCATTATTTCTGCTACATTATCCTCTGAAAGCTGAAAAATAGGAAAACCATCTGAACGAAAAATCGGTAGTTCGTCAATCGCCATTCCTGTTTTGTTTTTGTGAATAAACTCAGGTGTGAACACACAAAAATACCCACTTTGGTTGATATCTTGTGGCACATAATGATAAGGAATCAAGGGAGTGGCAAAAAGTAAAGCATTGTGCTCAATATCAATCACTTTATCGGCATATTCGGCACGATTTTTACCGACAATAAGGCTGATTTTATAATATGCCCGGCGGTCGTAAAGCATCAGGTTTTTCTCTCGAAGCTTTCTTATAAAATCATCAATCGCAAAAACATTGAAGTGTCCGATTTCTTTTTTGAAGCCTTCTGGCAGCGGCACATTGATTCCCTCATAAAATTCTTCGACCGAAATAGTATTCATATCTGTTGTAAAAATCAAATATATAAAGTTTTCCACATAAAATCCAAAAATCATTTCGATAGATTTACTACCCATATACTATTTTTGTTATATCGAATAACAAAGGCCTCAAAATGACTTTAGACTGAAAAAAACTAGGCTATTTGTAAACAAACTCTTACACACATCAGCATGTACTTAACTCCAAAAAAAGTTCATACCCACAAATCTTAGCAAGAATCGGATTTTCTGATTGTGAAAGTATTCAGACATTTGTAACATCAAAATTGACAAAATGGAAACGCAAGACAAACTGAACTACGATAGAATTGCCGAAGCTATAGATTTTATCAAAACAAATTTTAAAGCTCAACCCAACCTTGACGAAGTGGCCGAAAAAGTACACCTGAGTCCTTTTCATTTTCAAAGACTTTTTAGTGAGTGGGCTGGCACAAGTCCGAAGAAGTTTTTGCAATACATTACGGTTGAACACGCCAAAAAACTGTTAAAAGAAAGCCAGACATCAATCTTTGACACAGCTCACGAAACCGGCCTTTCTGGCACAAGCCGGCTGCACGATTTGTTTATCAATATCGAAGGAATGAGCCCAGCAGAATATAAAAATGGTGGAAAAAACCTCGAAATAAATTTTAGCTTTGCCGAAAGCCCTTTTGGAAATATTCTGGTGGCCTCCACCACAAAGGGTATCTGTCACATGGCATTTTATGATGATGAACAAACGGCTTTAGCAACGCTCCAAAGTCATTTTCCACAAGCTATTTTCAATAGAAAACTAGATATTTTGCAACAAAATGCCCTTTTTATCTTTCAAAATGATTGGAGCAAACTCAAACAAGTAAAACTTCATTTGAAGGGCACGGATTTTCAGTTAAAAGTTTGGGAAACACTCTTGAAAATACCAATGGGGCAATTGACCACCTACGGCTCAGTAGCACAGCAAATAGAGAAACCCAATGCCTCCAGAGCGGTTGGAACGGCTATCGGGAGCAATCCTGTGGCGTTTTTAATTCCTTGCCACCGCATCATTCAATCTTCGGGCAATTTGGGTGGATACATGTGGGGAACCACCCGAAAAACGGCTATCATTGGCTGGGAAAGTGCGAAAATGGCATAACTCAATAGAATAATGCCCTAAAACCTTTTGAAAAAACCAAGTAACCTTTGTGTCTTAGCGGCTTTGCGAGAAATTAATATACACATGAGAAACCCAGAATTGACCACAAAATTAGAAAGCATTGATTGGTCAGCATTTTCAGAATCGATGCACGAAAAAGGATATGCGATTATCCCAAACATGCTGACGGCTACCCAATGCGAAGAGCTCAAAAATGCTTACGAAAACCCTGACCTCTATCGCAAAACCGTGGTGATGGAACGCTACAGATTTGGACTAGGAGAATACAAATATTTCAAATACCCACTTCCTAGCATTATTTCAGATATTCGTACCTTGATTTACCCAAAACTTGCCCCAATAGCAAATCTGTGGTTTAAAGTTCTGAAAATTGACATAGAATTCTCGACAACACATAAAGAAATGCTAGAAAAATGCCATGAAAACAATCAGTTTAAACCGACGGTTTTGATACTAAAATACGGAAAAGGTGGACATAACACTTTACACCAAGATTTGTATGGAGATGTCTTTTTTCCCATTCAAACGGTTATGTTTCTAAACCAGCCTGATGAGGATTATACGGGCGGCGAGTTTGTACTTACACAACAGACCCCAAGAGCCCAATCTAAGGCCATTGTTTTGAAACCAAACAAAGGCGATATGTTGGTTTTTACGACAAATTTCAGGCCTATAAAAGGCTCAAAGGGCTATTATAGAGTAAACATGAAACACGGCGTAAGCGAAGTGCAAAGTGGAGAACGCCATACTTTGGGTATAATTTTTCATGATGCACTGACCTGAGAAAATGATTAAACATTCCGACATAAACTCCTTAGATTTACACAATCAAATCAGACAAAAGCAAATTTGTTTGGGCGGAAATTTAAACCTAAAAATCTATGGAACCCTCGGCTGCAAATCTGGCAAAAGAATGAAAAAACAGAATAGAGTGTTCTTTGGATCGGAAGAAGAAGCACTAGAAAGGAATTTCAGACCCTGCGGTCATTGTTTAAAAGAAAAATATAAAATCTGGAAAAATGGACTTGTTCGATTATAAACCCGATGCTACGAAAAACTGGTTGCCTTATGAGGGCACCGTAAATTATTTTGGAAAATTACTAAATCATGAATCAGCCGATTACTATCTCAAGGCTTTGTTGGAAAACATTGAATGGCGAAACGACGAAGCCGTGATTTTTGGCAAGAAGATAATCACCAAACGCAAAGTGGCTTGGTACGGCGAAAAACCATTTGAATATACCTACTCCAACACCACCAAGCACGCACTTTTGTGGACCAAGGAGCTTTTAGAGCTGAAAGAATTAATAGAAAAAGAAACAGGAGAAACCTTCAATTCTTGCCTCCTAAACCTTTATCATTCAGGCGATGAAGGTATGGCTTGGCACAGCGATGGCGAAAAAGACCTGAAAAAAAATGGGGCCATAGGCTCGCTCAGTTTCGGAGCGGAACGTAAATTTGCATTCAAACACAAACAGTCTAAAGAGAAAATAGACCTTATACTCGAACACGGCAGTTTGCTAGTCATGAAAGACACCACCCAAACACACTGGCTACATCGCCTTCCACCTACAAAGTTGGTTTCTAAGCCAAGAGTAAACCTTACGTTTAGAACCATTGTGGAGTAATCAAAGGAATTTTTCAAATCCCAAATTTTGCCTTTTTTAAGAAAATCGGTCATTGGAGTGTAAGAAAAAAAAGGTCGTGACGTTGGTCTAATGTGCTTTCATGGAATTTTTATTCCCTCAAAACCATTATTTTATTAAACCAACGCCTAGTGCATCAACCATGACACCTTCAAAAAGACTAATGAAAGATACCATTTTAATAACCATCGGCATTTTTTCGGCAGCCTTTGGTTTCAAGGGCTTTTTACTTACCAATCACTTCATTGACGGTGGAGCTACCGGCATATCTCTATTGATTTCGGCCTTGACCAAAATACCCCTTTCTTACCTCATAGTGAGCATCAATTTGCCATTTATTCTGATGGGTTACAAAATAGTTGGTCGTCAATTTGCCATAAAAACAGCATTGGCTATATCGGGTTTGGCATTGGTATTGGCCACAGTAACATTTCCAAACATTACCAATGACAATCTACTGGTGGCTATTTTTGGCGGTTTTTTCTTGGGAGCGGGCATTGGTTTTGCTATCAGAGGAGGAGCCGTAATAGACGGTACCGAGGTTTTGGCCATTTATTTGAGCCGTAAATTTGGAACCACCATAGGCGACATTATCATTGTCATCAACGTAATGATTTTTGGTGCTGCAGCTTATTTTTTAGGAATGGAAATCGCCCTTTATTCCATGATAACCTACTTGGCGGCATCTAAAACCCTCGATTTTATAGTAGAAGGCCTCGAAGAATACATTGGCGTAACGGTGGTTTCGGATAAAAACGAAGAAATAAGACAGATGATTATAGATAAAATGGGTAGAGGCGTAACGGTTTACAGCGGCAAAAGTGGCTATGGTAAAAGAGGTGAAATGAAAGAAACCGACATCCTTTACACGGTTATAACTCGGCTCGAACTGAACAAACTAAACTCTGAAATAGAGAAAATAGAACCCAGTGCTTTTGTAGTAATGAACAGCGTAAAAGACACCAAAGGCGGTATGATTAAAAAACGCCCTTTGCATTGAAAAAGATAAATTTCTTATCTTTGAAATAACATTTTATCAAGCACCAAATTTACCCATGAAAAAACTTTCTCTTTTTGCACTATTCATTGTGCTATATTTTCAAACAAAAGCCCAAGATGAGAAAAATGTCTCGGTGCAAGCTGCTTACAAAAACCAAATAGAAGCCATTGGTAAAGATAAAAAAGTACAAAAAGCCTTTGAAGTAATACAAAGCTTGGAACCACAAACCATGAGAGACCTTGTGGAATTGACGGAAATTCCTGCCCCTCCTTTTATGGAACAAAAAAGAGGGGAAAGGTTTATGCAAATGGTAAAAGCCGCCGGTGCAGATTCTATTTGGAAAGATGAAGTTGGCAATGTTTTGGCACTAAGAAAAGGTAAAACAAGAGGTAGAACCGTAGTTTTAGAAGCCCATTTAGATACTGTTTTTCCACTTGAAACTGATGTTAAAGTAAAAAAACATGGAGATACACTCTATGCACCCGGTATTGGAGATGACACACGCGGGTTAGCCATGGTATTAGCAGTTATGAAGTCCATGAATACAGCTCAAATCAACACTTCTTCGGATGTGCTATTTGCAGGCGTTGTGGGTGAAGAAGGCTTGGGCGATTTACGAGGTGTAAAGCACCTTTTCAAAAACGGAAACCGTAAAATTGACGCTTATATTGCCATTGATGGCGGTGATTTAGGAAGAATTAACAACATGGCTTTGGGTTCCTTGCGTTATAAAGTTACTTTCAAAGGCCCAGGAGGACACTCTTGGGGTGCTTTTGGTGTGGCCAATCCCCATCATGCCATTGGTAAATCCATCGACTATATTGATACAGCAGCAGGTGCTTATGTGGCCAATGGACCTAAAACAACCTACAATGTGGGTCGAATAGGTGGCGGTACTTCCGTAAACTCCATTCCTTTCGAATCTTGGATGGAAATAGATATGCGTTCGGTAAGCCCTGAGAAGCTATTGGGCATAGAAAGGATTTTGAAAGAACAAATGCAAAAAGCACTCGAAGACTATAACAAAACCGTAAAGAAAGGAGATAAGTTGACCTTGGTTTTAGACAAAATTGGTGAAAGGCCCTCGGGTGAATTGGGTGAAAACCTTCCATTGATTCTGAAAGCCATTGCAGCAACATCCTATTTCAATGCTCAACCAACGCTTACCAGAGGCTCAACAGACTCTAATATTCCTATTTCGTTGGGCATACCAGCCGTAACAATAGGCAGAGGTGGCAAATCAGACAACGCCCATGCCCTAGACGAATGGTATTTAAATGACGAAACTGGGCCATTGGCCATCAAACTTGCACTTTTAATTCTGGTTGCTGAAGCAGGTTTGGCGAATTGACCTCCATTTGATTTTTTGAAGATACTTTACCCTGCTTCGACCTCCTCTAAACTTCAATTTGTCGAATCAAGAAAGAATTTCAATAAAAAAATACTATTTTTATTTTCTTAAAAACCTTCAATCAAAAACTATGAAAAAAATTTCCTTTTTGATTCTCCTTCTAACCATGAGCAGTGGCATTTTCGCCCAAAAGAAAAAAGCAAAAACTACTGAACCGGTTGCAGTTGAATCACCCAAACAAGATTATAAAAAACTTTACGATGGCCTGCAATGGCGAAATATTGGGCCATTTCGTGGCGGACGATCGTTAGCCGTCTCTGGTCACAAAGATCAGCCAATGACCTACTACTATGGAGCAGTAGGTGGTGGCGTTTGGAAAACTACCGATGGAGGTCAAAACTGGGCTTATACTGGCGATAGTACCTTTAAATCTAGCTCTGTCGGAGCCATTGCCGTGGCACCTTCAGACCCCAACGTGGTATATGTAGGCATGGGCGAGGCCGATATGCGTAGCAATATCAGCTACGGCGACGGCATGTACAAATCTACCGATGCAGGCAAAAGCTGGAAACACATTGGTTTGCCAAAAGCAGATGCCATAGCCACTATCGAAGTGCATCCAACTGATCAAAACCTGGTTTACGTAGCTGCGGTGGGCAATCCATTTGCACCTAACAAAGAGCGTGGAGTTTTTAGAAGCAAAGACGGCGGCAAAACTTGGGAACATATTTTGGCTAAAAACGATAGTACTGGAGCCTACCATGTACGTATTGACCCCAACAATCCTCGCATAATCTACGCCACACTTTGGCAAGCTTATCGCAATGGCCACAGCATGAGCAGTGGTGGCAAAGGCTGCGGATTGTACAAATCGGTTGATGGCGGCGATACTTGGGTTTCATTAAATGAAAAACCGGGTATGCCGAAAGGTCTTTTAGGAAAAATCGGGGTGGCAGTTTCTCCAGCTAATTCAAACCGACTGTATGCACTAATCGAAAATGCAAAAGGTGGACTTTTCACTTCTAACGACGCCGGTGAGACCTGGAGATTGGTAAATGATGACAAAAACCTTTGGCAACGTCCATGGTATTATATGAATCTTCAGGCTGACCCAAAAAATGTGGATGGCGTAATCATTTTGAATGTTAATGCCTTTAAATCAACCGATGGCGGCAAAACCATTAGAAATATCAGAGTTCACCATGGCGATAACCACGACGTTTGGATAAATCCCAACAATCCCGAAAACTTCATTATAGCCGACGATGGTGGAGCGGAAGTAACTTATAATGATGGTATTACGTTTTCTGATGTGGATATTCCAACTTCTCAGTTTTACCATGTTCACCTCGACAATGACTTTCCTTATAACATTTACGGTTCACAACAAGATAACTCTACGGTCAGAATCGCCAGTCGCACAAACGGCAATTCCATCGGCATAAGAGATTGGTATTCAGTAGCAGGTGGTGAGTCTGGATACATAGCCATTGACCCTAAAAACTCCAAAATAACCTATGGAGGTTCTTATGACGGATATTTGACAAAGCAAAACGCCGAAAACGGTCAGGAGCAAAACATCATGGTTTATCCCGAAAACAACATGGGACATACTTCTGCTGAAAAGAAATTCCGTTTTCAATGGACTTATCCTATCATTTTCTCACCACATGATAATACCCGATTATATTGCACCTCGCAGTATGTTCACGTTACCCACGACGAAGGCCATTCATGGGAAATTATCAGTCCGGATTTGACCAGAAACGACCCGAAAACTACTGGAGCTACAGGTGGACCTATTACATTGGACCAAACAGGAGCTGAGATTTACGCAACAATTTTTACTTTGGCAGAATCAAAACTTGAAAAAGGAAACATTTGGGCGGGTTCTGACGATGGATATTTACACGTAACACGAGATAACGGTAAAAACTGGACAAATATCACTTTACCAACCTCACAGTTAGGGGATTTGGCCTTGATGTCGATGATTCATACCTCAGATTTTGAGAAAGGTAAAGCCTACTTGGCGGCAACAAGATACATGTTTGGCGACAGAACACCGTATTTGTTCAAGACTTCAGATTATGGTAAAACTTGGACAAGCATCAGCAAAGGAATTCCGGCTGATGAATATACACGAGTAGTTCGCGAGGACCCAAATAAACCAGGACTACTCTATGCGGGCACCGAAAGAGGCATTTATGTATCTTTTGACGATGGTTCATCATGGAATCCATTGAACCTCAATATGCCGATTTCACCCATCAGAGATTTGCAAATTCACGAAAGGGAGAAGGATTTGGTAGTGGCTACGCACGGTTTATCGTTCTGGATTCTAGACGACATCACGCCTTTGCACGAAATAAAGGACGGCTTAGCAATGGCCGACCAACACCTTTTCAAACCACGTCATGCTTATCGAATGGAAGGAGGCGACGGAGGCCGCAGAGGCACACCTTTGGACGAAGGTAAAAATGCCGCCAATGGAGTTTTGGTGAATTATTACCTAAAAGAAACGCCAAAAGAAGAATTAAAGCTGCAGTTTTTAACGATGAGTAATGATACCATCATTACGTTTTCGAGCAAAAAAGACCTCAAAGGCGAGCCATTTAAGGTTTCGAAAGATTTTTACGAAAACCCTGATGCACCAAAACCAAACAGTGTAAGCACCACTGCGGGACTTAGTAGATTTGTGTGGAACATGCGATACGCAGACGCCACCGAAATACAAGGCGAAAAAGCACCAATGTGGGCAGGAAATACCACGGGACCAAAAGTAGTGCCTGGGCAATATAAAATAAGGATGATTTTGGGAGATAAATTGGTGAAAGAAGAAATTGCCGAAATCAAAAAAGACCCAAGGGTAGATGCCACCGAGGCCGACTTTAAAGCTCAGTTTGATTTGTTGATGAAAATTCACAAAAAATTGGATGAGTCGCACCGCAACATCAACGATATCAGAGAGATACGCAAGGCAGTTACCGAATATATGAAGGCGGTAAAAGATACGGTTATTATTTCAAATTTCCAGAAAATAACCAAGCCGATGCTGAAAAATTTGGACGATTTGGAGCAGAGTTTATTGCAAAACAAAGCCAAAGCCGTGCAGGATTTGTTGGCCTACCCTATCCGCTTAAACGACAAAATAGCGGGAATAGCGGGTGTAGTGAGCAGTGCCGATACAAAACCAACCAAGGCCTCTCACAATGTGTTCAACGACATCAGCAGCAAAATAGACAAGACCTCCGAAAAACTCAAAAAGATTGTCGACGAAGACGTACCAGCCTTCAACAACATGGTAAAACAAAACCAATTACCCGCCATTAATTTGAAGCAGAAAAAGGTGGGGACGGCGTTGTAAATATTTGATTTTGAATTATTTTAGATGAAATAAATGACCCTGAAACTTGGATTCAGGGTCATTTTTATTTTTGTGATCTCAATAATTTGGCTAAAGCCTAAATTTTGATTGATAATTTATTTCTGGGAATGGGCTAAAGCCGCATTCCTATTCATAATCAACCTTTTAAAATAAATTCATTTTGGAATGGGCTAAAGCCACATTCCTATTCATTGAATCCTCTAAATAAATTTTGAATCATGGATATTGTTGAATTGCCTCCAGATTTATCTAGAGGATAATTTAAATGATGAAATCCATTTTAGGCTTTAGCCAAAATCTTAAAAAAGGTTAAAGCCGCATTCCTATTCAATCATTCTTTGAATAAAATTATCATGATTTTGAATTATTGCAATTGTTGAATTGCCTCCAGATTTATCTGGAGGATAAAATATGATTATCATTATTTGGCTTTAGCCAAAATCTTAGCCATCAAATTTTTGAAATCTAAATTTCTCTACAAACTCTTCATACTCCTTTTGAAATGATTTTTTAGAATGATGCTCTTCTTGATTTTTGATGTAATCTCTTACCCTATCAATCATGGATTCAGACACAGAGACAGCAAAATATTCATCCTGCCATTCAAATTTTTCCTTAGTCAAGCTCATTTTATTTATCCAAAATGAAGATTCTCCTTTAATCAACTGCATTACTTTTTGAATACTTTGATCCACACCCAAAGACACCAAACAATGACAATGGTCAGAATATCCATTCACAAAATCTATAAAAATACCCTTTTCACGAGCATTTTCGCGGATATGATTCCAAACAGTCAATCTCAACTCTTTAGTATTGAGAAATGGGATTCTATTTTTAGTACCCCAAACAAAATGGATATAAACTTTTACAAACGGCATTGTGTAAATTATTTAAGATCTAATTGATGATTTAGTAAAATATTATTCGAATATATGAAAACGAATCTAATTTTCTCCTCAGCTTTAAAAATCTAGTTCATGGAAATAATTTCACAATTCCACAAATAAAAACCAATTCCCACCCACCCCTTTGCCCCAAACAGAAAATTCTTTACCTTTAATATTCATTTACAAACCATTCTAAACCTCTCTTATGAAAAAACACTTAGCCCTATTATTAATTTTTGCAACCCTTTGCACTTTTGGCCAAAAGAAAAAGACGGCTGCTGTGACTGAAAAACCCAAAGAAGTTGTTGTCACCGAAAAAGGACCTGATCTTTCTGGCTTCAAGTTTCGGTCGGTTGGCCCATCTTTTATGAGTGGACGTATCATTGATTTGGCCCATAATCCAAACAAAAGCTCTGAATATTATGTAGCTGTGGCCTCAGGAGGGGTTTTTAAAACTACCAATGGCGGTACAACATTTCAGCCCATTTTTGAAAACTATGGGGCTTTTTCGGTAGGTTGTGTCACGCTCGACCCGCAAAATCACAATGTGGTGTGGGTAGGTACCGGCGAAGCCAACAACCAACGTAGCGTGGGCTATGGGGACGGCATCTACAAGTCGGAAGATGGTGGCAAAAGTTTCATAAACATGGGATTGAAAGACTCGCAGCACATTGGCGAAATCATCATAGATCCCAAAAACTCAGATATCATTTATGCAGCAGCTTATGGCCCACTGTGGAATAGTGGCGGCGAAAGGGGCGTTTACAAATCTACCGACGGCGGCAAAACTTGGGCAAATGTATTGAAAATCAGTGAGCACACCGGAGTAGCCGATATCGTGATGGATCCCAAAAACTCATCTGTTTTGTTCGCCTCTGCTCACCAGCGTCAACGCAAAGGTTATGGCTATGTATCAGGAGGCCCAGAAAGTGCTGTTTATAAAAGTACAGACAGCGGTGCCACTTGGAAGAAAATCAACAATGGTTTCCCAGGAGGCGACATCGGACGTATTGCTATAGCCATTTCGCCGATAAATACCGATGTACTTTATGCTCATTTGGAGGCTACAACGGGCAACAATGGCTCTTACAAAAGCACTGACCGCGGTGCGAGTTGGGTAAAAATGAGCTCTTATGCTTCTTCTGGTCTATATTATGGCAAAATCTACCCTGATCCCGTTCAGTTTGACAGAATATTTGTAGGCGATGTGTATTCTAAATATTCAAACGACGGTGGTAAAACTTGGGTGAATCTCAACCACCAAAATATCCATGTCGATAACCACATCATTACCATAGACCCAAAAGACAACCAACATATTTTTATGGGCGGCGACGGCGGTTTGTATGAATCCTTCAATTTGGGACAAAACTGGCATTTTAAGCAGAATTTATCCATCACACAGTTTTATAGAGTGGCTCTTGACAATGCATTCCCGTTTTATAATATTTATGGCGGCACACAAGACAACAGCAGTTTTGCTGGCCCGAGTCGAACCAACAATCAGGCTGGAATCACCAACAATGACTGGTACCTTACAGTAGGAGGCGATGGATTTGAGTCAGCAGTGGACTGGAGCAATCCTGATATAGTGTATGCTCAATGGCAGCACGGCGGACTGATACGCTTCGACAAAAAAACAGGCGAACAAATAGACATCAAACCCGTGCCTTTGGAGGGTGAGCCAGCACTTCGGTGGAACTGGGACTCCCCATTGTTGGTATCCAAATATGATGCAAAAAGACTTTATTTTGGTGCGAACAAAATTTATAGGTCAGACGACAGAGGAAACTCTTGGAAGTTAATTTCGGGAGATTTGAGCCGACAAATAGACCGCAACAAATTGCCGTATATGGACAAAGTTTGGAGCATGGATGCCGTACAAAAAAACACCAGTACGTCTATCTATGGCCAATCTACATTTATATCAGAAAGTCCATTGGATGAAAATATACTGTATGTTGGGACAGATGATGGTTTGGTGCAAGTAACCACTGATGGAGGTAAAACGTGGACAAAAATAGATAACATTCCGGGCATACCTGCCATGAGTTATGTGCCACAAGTTATCTGCTCGCAACACAATAAAAACACAGCTTATGTGGTATTTAACCACCACCGTTATGGTGATTTTAAACCCTATTTGGCCAAAACCACAGATGGTGGAAAAACTTGGACTAGCATCAGTGGTAACTTGCCAGAACGCGGATCAGTTTATACCATTGCTGAAGACCATGTAGACGGCAACTTGCTTTTTGCTGGAACTGAATTTGGCCTTTTTGCAAGCCTAAATGGTGGTAAAACTTGGACGCAGATGAAAAACAATTTGCCAGTGATAGCCATCAAAGATTTGGAAATACAAAGAAGAGAAAACGACTTGGTATTGGCCACATTTGGTAGAGGTTTCTATGTTCTTGACAACTATGCAGCCATGCGTACCATTTCAAAAACAGAAGGAAAAGAAGCCATGATATTTCCAATAAAATCAGAATGGGCTTTCAACCAAAAAGACCCTCTTGGCGGCAGAGGAACGGGTACACAAGGCGACAGTTATTATACTGCTGAAAATCCACCAATAGGTGCTAGCATCCGATATTTTGTAAAGGAAACGCCAAAATCTTTGAAAGATAAACGGAAAGAAAGCGAAAAAGCCTTGATAGCCAAAGGGGAGTTAAAAGGCTATCCAAGTTTGGACTCTATCGTGGCCGAAGAAAACGAAATTTTGGGTGCTTATTACCTCACTATCACCGATGACAAACAAAACACAGTCCGAAGATATCAGGTAAAACCAAAAAAGGGAATGAATGATTTTTTGTGGAATTTCAGTACTTCTAATGGTTTCTCCATAAACACTGAAAATAACGCAGGAGCCAACGATGGCTTTCCTGTCATTCCTGGAAAATATGCAGCTCAATTGAGTTATTTTGACGGAAATACTGTAAAAACTTTGACTGATGCTGAGCCATTTGAGGTAAAAAGCTTGGGCTGGGCAACTTTGCCTGTTCAGGATTATAAAGCTTTACAAAGCTTCGCAATTGACGTAAAAGACTTTGCAAGAGTGGTTTATGGCACCAGCGAGCATGTGTCTTTTTTGAAAGACAAACACAAAGCACTGAAGGCAGCTATGCTGGCCAATCCAAATTCGAAATTCGAAAGCATGGCCACTTTGACCCAGATGGAGCGTGAATTCCAGAAGATAAACTTGGAATTAAACGGCAACGAAGCCTTGGAAAAACACCAGTTTGAAGTATTACCAGGTATTTCTGACCGATTAAGAACGATTGTATTTGGCATGTATGGTCATTCTACTGAGCCAACTACCACCCAAAAACAAGGCTTGGCTTATGCTAAAAAACTTTTCGGACAAACCTATAAAAGTGTGTCTGAACTCGATAAAAACATGAATGAGCTTCAGAAAAGCCTAGAAAATAGCAAAATACCTTATATTCAAGGATCTTTGCCTAAGTGGGATTAATTAAAATTGGATTTTTATAAAACGGAGTTTTGTGATTAAAGCTCCGTTTTATATTTGAAAAAAGATTATTTGCATAATTTACCAAAACATAGTAATACTTCATGTCGAATCAAGACATCTCCAAACAAACCCGTTTTTATCGAAAAATACACAAATGGCTGGCTGTGCCGATGTTTTTAGTGATGTTTTTAATTGGAGTTACAGGACTTCTTTTAGGCTGGAAAAAACAAACTGCACTTCTACCCAAAACACAAAAAGGAACCACCGAGGTCAGTACCGAATGGCTAAAAATTGATAGTCTTGTAACCGTGGCAAAAGCATACTCGAGAAACATGTTGAAGAAAGCGGACGAAATAGACAGAATAGATATCCGTCCGCAAAAAGGAATAGCCAAAATTGTATTTGCACAACATTTTACAGAACTCCAACTCGATTGCAAAACCGCCGAGATACTTTCCATAAGTACGAGAAAATCAGACTTTATTGAAAAAATACACGATGGTTCTATTGTAGATTATTTCATAAAAACCTCTAGTGACCAATTCAAACTTTTCTATACTTCGGCTGCATCATTGAGCCTTATTTTGTTGTCATTCAGCGGTTTTTGGCTTTGGTATAACCCGATTAGGATTAAGAGGAGGAAACAAATTAGTTGACCGAAATTCTATATTTTGATTTCTTCAATTATCAAAACGCAAAAGAGTCTCTATAATTTTATCAAACTTTTAAAAACATAAAAAGTAAATTATACCACAAAGTTTCACGAAGAAGGCAAGAAGTTTCACAAAGGTTTTTATCCCCAAAATAGCATTTTCTTTGTGTCTTTTGTGTATCCTTCGTGAAACTTTGTGGAATAACAAAGAATCAATATTGTATTATCAAACAAAAAAAAGCGTCTCATTTCCAAGCAATTACCATATTTTTTTAAAAATGAAAAATCTCAAATTCCTTATTCTTCTCCCAATTTTGACTTCATGTAGTTTACTCTTTCCGAGTAAACCACTTCATGAATTACCAATAGGGGAATGGAAATTTGAACAAGCCTATTTTCTAGAAAAAAGGAATAAAATTAAAATAGATTATCTTGAAACCTCCATCGTTAATTTCAAAAGCAACCGAACTTTTGAATTAAAAAACCGAAATAATGAAATTATAGACCAAGGAAAGTGGAGAATTACCAATTTTGGATTTAGTGTCGATTATAAAGATTCCACCGGTTTGAAATCAACATCAGACTCAAAAAAAGTAATGGCCATTTTCTCTAATCAAAATCTCGATATATTGGGTGAAGTAACCTTCTCTAAAAAAGGTCTCAAAATAGAGGATCAAGACGGTAAATATCAGAAAATCTATATTTTGAAAAAGAAAGAATAAAATTTTCAGATTTCTTGTCCTATTTCATACTTTCGGATTGTCTTCTAGGCATAAAACAAAAAAAATATGGACGAATATGTATTGATTATGAGGCATGAAAATGCTACCGGACAAGTTTCACCAGAGCAAATGCAAGCTTGGATGCAACAAACCATGGATTGGCTTGGTGGAATAGCCGCCCAAGGAAAACTATTAGAAACTGGCAACGGCCTTTCGTTTGACGACGCCCGAGTGGTGGGTCATGGCGGAGTAGTAACCAACGGCCCTTTTGGCGAAATAAAAGAAACCATCGGCGGCTACGTGATAGTAAAGGCCGAGTCTGTTGAAGAAGCAGTAGAATTTGCCAAAGGAAGTCCAGTATTACAAGGGCCTGGTAATACTCTGGAAGTTAGAAAAGTGGCTAAACATGATTTTAAGTAAGTACTTGAAGAAATTCAGCGTCAGCATTTTATGAATACCGAAAAGCTTATACCACACTTGTTCAGAACAGAATCGAGAAAAATTTCGGCTGTTTTGAACAAGCATTTCGGTATAGATTACATGGAAATAGCTGAAGATATTGTTTCTGACACATTTTTAAGTGCTTTAGAAACATGGCCTTACAAAGGAATTCCTGATAACCCCAAAGCTTGGCTTTACGCAGTAGCCAAAAACAAAACCAAAAATCACATCGCCAGAACAAGCAATTTTGAGAACAATATCACACTAGAAATCTTTCAAAATTCAGAAATTTCTACCGAAATAGATTTGTCCGAAAGGAATATTTCGGATAGTCAATTGCAAATGCTATTTGCTGTTTGTCATCCAAGTATTTCGAGGGAATCGCAGATTGCACTTGCCCTAAAAACGCTCTGCGGATTTGGAATACACGAAATTGCTACAGCGTTTCTTAGCAACAAAGAAACCATCAATAAACGACTTTTTAGGGCAAAAGAAAAGCTAAAGTCTGAAAAAATAAAGATAGAGTTTCCAGAAGAAAGCAAGATTACAGAAAGGCTAGACACGGTTTTGTTGACACTTTATTTGCTTTTCAATGAAGGTTATTATTCTGAAAATCAGGATAATATAATCCGAAAAGAGTTATGTTCTGAAGCCATGATGTTGCTGGAATTACTCCTTGAAAACTATGCAGACAAAATCCCAAAAATACATGCCCTTTATGCCTTAATGTGCTTTCACAGTTCAAGGCTGAATGCCCGAAAAGACGAAAATGGTCAATTGATTTTATACCAAAATCAAGACGAAAACAACTGGGACAGATCGCTAATAGACAAGGGCATTGTTCATCTGCATCTGGCCACCAAAGGCGAAACCGCCTCAAAATATCACATAGAAGCTAGTTTGGCCTATTGGATGACCCATAAACAAGACACCAAAGAAAAATGGGAACATGTACTCAAACTCTACAATTTGCTATTATTTCAGGAATATTCACCGATTGCCGCTCTCAATCGCACCTTTGCATTGTCAAAAGTTTATGGAAATGAGGTAGCAAAAGTGGAAGCAGAAAAACTAAAACTTGAAACTAATCCATTCTATTTCAGTCTTTTGGCAGAGTTTAATAAAGAAAAAAACAAAGAAATAGCCATTGAATACTTAAAAAAAGCCAAAGAAATAAGCACCTCGAAAGCTCAGAAAGAGCTTATTTCAAGCAAGATAGCGGATCTATTAAAAGCATAATACTTGAAGTGTCTTCTTCGGTAAATGATTTTTTGGAACAAAAAGAAATTACTGTAATTTAGATTTTCAAACAACAGACCTATGAAAAAAACAATTCTTCTATTATTCTTTCTCCCAATATTTTCGAATGCTCAAATTTCTAAAAAAGACAGTATTTGGTTACCCATGAAGACTTTTTTGGGAGAGTGGGAAGGCGAAGGTGAGGGAGAATCTGGCAAGGGAAAGTATAAAAGAACTTATGAACTCGTATTAAACAGCAATTACATTGAAGTAAAAAACGAGTCTTCTTATCCGCCAAGTAAGAATTTCCCAATGGGCGAAGTACACCAAGACCAAGGATTTATAAGCTACGATAAAGGCCAAAAAAAATTCAAATTACGTCAGTTTCATATTGAAGGATTTGTCAATAAATACACAATGGAAAGTATTTCCTCGGACAAAAAGCATATCATTTTTATCAGTGAAGAAATAGAAAATATCCCAAACGGATATAGGGCTAGAGAAACATACCATTTCAAAAATGAGAATGAATTTGAAGAAATTTTCGAAATCGCCGAGCCAAACAAAGATTTTGAAGTTTATTCAAAAGCTATATTAAAAAAAGTAAAACACTGATTTTCAAAATATTAATGCACTTAATATTAAAATTCTAAATTCTATTTAGAAAAAAAGATAGATTTATTTTGGAAAAGAGATTTAATTTATTTCACTTTGCAATACAAAGTACTTTTAATCCTAAACCCGAAAGGGTTTTATTTAACTAAATTTACTTTGCAACTAAAAGTACTTTTTAATTAAATTAAGTATCAATGAAAAATCTAAAAACTATCTCGTTTTTCTTCTGTCTAATTACTTACTATTTCATATTTTGGCAAGAAAACATTGGACTAAATCTCTTCCTTTTCGACGTTCTATTGTTAGGGTTTAGTTATCCACAAATGCCCAAAAACAAGAAAACCACCATATTACTGACTACCGCATTTCTCTCATCCATTTCGGTGCTATTAATCAATACCGATGTGAGCATTCTCTTAAATATCTTAATAATGGGCGTCGTTATAGGATATAGTTTATTACCCGAAATAAATTCTGCAGTGAGTGCAGGTTTGGTGTTTTTTATTAATATAATATTGAATATAAGGCATTTAACTGCTCCTATTTCGAATATATTCGAAGGAATAGCACCAAAATCTGAGATACTCCACCGAATCATAAAAATCATAAAAATCAGTATTCTTCCTTTGGTTTTATTTATTGTATTCCTGTTATTGTTCCAAAATGCCAACCCAATTTTTCTTGAAAAAACCTTGTTTTTACAAAATGCTTTAGAAACATTTTTCAAAGAATTCCCCACATTTTCAGTTCCAAGAACAGTTTTTACTGTATTTGGCTATATAGTTTTGGCAGGCGTGTTCTTCAATCGAAATCTCCGATTTGGACAAAATTATTTCACAGACAAAAACATATCTATAAAAGCACCAGCCGAGGAAATCAAAAACGAAATGTTTCAGACAGCCACAATCAGCCTCTTGATACTAAATGCTCTCCTGCTAAGTGTAAACTTCATTGACATCCAATACCTCTGGTTCAATTTTTCAGAAACAAGTGCAGTCGAAATGTCAAAATTGGTTCATTCTGGCACTTATCTATTGATTATCAGTGTGATAATTTCTATCAGCGTTCTTGTTTTCTTCTTCAAAGGCCAACTTAATTTCCACAAAAGAAACAAGCTTTTGGTCTCGTTTGCCATTGCTTGGATAGCCCAAAACGCCATACTTATTGGCTCGGTATTTATCAGAAACTACAAATATGTAGAAATGTATGGGCTTACTCACAAAAGAATTGGTGTATGCGTATTTATTACCTTAACCCTAATAGGCTTATTTACAATTACTTGGAAAATTATCAAAAAACTAAATATCAATTTCCTGTTTATTTCAAATTCATGGGCTTTTATGCTGACGTTCTTGATTCTAAGTTTTGTCGATTTTGATAAAATCATTGCTGAAAACAACCTCAAAAGGCCCAATTGTGATATGGAATATGTAAAAAGCCTTTCAATTCATGCGATTCCTACCATTCAGAAATACCGCCCAGAGCTGAAAAAGGAAGATCTGAATTCTTACAAATGGTATAAAAAAGAGAGTAAGAATTACACCTGGCTTTCTTGGAACTTGATGGATTACAAACTTCAAAATATCAAATAAAATGACCCTGAACTCAAAATATTTAGTTTTAGCATTAGCACTTCTAGCCATCGAAATCGTCATTGCTGTTTTCGCACGCGACCAATTCATTCGGCCGTTTTTCGGAGATTTCTTGGCAGTCATATTCGTTTATTCTGGACTGAGAATCGTATTTGACAATACTTTCATAATAGCCTTAATTAGCTTATTTATAGCGTATTTTATCGAAACATTACAGTATTTTAAGTTCTTGGAAATTACTGGTTGGGCAAAATACAAAGTACTAGCAGTAGTGCTAGGTAGCTCATTTTCATGGCTCGACATTCTCGCTTACACTTTGGGTTTTGTTTTCATTTTGCTAGTAGAAAACTTCGAAATCATCAAACTATTTCTAAAACTTCAATTGGAAACTTCAAGAAAATAAACCTAATGGAAACTTTCGTAAAAACTGATTCTATAGTCCGGCAAATTTGGAGCGATGCTGATTGCATTCTATTTATTTTTGGTGCCAGTGCTGGCGAATTTGCCAAAAGCAAGTCCGTAGATTGGTTATTTTTTACCGGAAAGCTTCCAAACGATCCCATTGGTAGACTATTTTCTACAGTAGTTTATGCACAAAAAATCATTTTTGAAAAAAAAAGCAGTGCGGAAAAGACTTTGAAAAACATGAAAATTATCCACAAAAACGTAGAAAATGATAGGGGTTTTAGCATCCCAAACTGGGCGTATCAAGATGTACTTTTTATGCTGGTAGCCCACACGATATCTGCTTATGAATTGCTCCATCGAACGCTTTCGGATGACGAAAAAAACGAGATTTACGACGTTTTCAGCAGAGTAGGTTTACAAATGGGAATTGAAAACTTGCCTGAGAATTTTGTTGAGTGGCAAGTTCAAAGACAAGCACATCTTCACCAAAATTATGCCAATTCCAAGCTCACAATGGAGCTTTTTGATGCCTACAGAAAGCATTTGGGTAGTTTGAGGTTTTCAATTCTACTGGCTGTTCAAGATATGCTTTTGCCCAAAGAATTGAAAAAAGCAAATAATGAATATGAGATTCTTGATCTTTCCACACTCACCAAACTTTACAAACATACCAAAAACCTTTGGCCAGTTAGCCAACTGAAGTTTTATCTTCTTCCTATGCAATACCGAAAAATGCTTAGAGGTTTACACAGAAAATAAATACCCATTTACGCTGTACCTTAGCCCTGACTCCCTGCACAAGATTTCTGATGTTTTAAAATCTCAAAATAGCTTACATTTGAAAAGAAAAATATTGTGAGCTCAATGCTTCGGAGAAAATATATTTTCAAAAAAGTGTAAGTTTTAGTCCAAAAAATCTACTAATTGTAAAAAATGAATGGAATGGAAAAAGAATTTACTGGACTTATCGATCAACATAAAGGAATAATTTATAAAGTTTGCCACCTCTATTGTCATGAAAGCGAAGACAGAAAAGACCTTTTCCAAGAAATTGTGATACAACTTTGGAAAGCCTACCCCAATTTCAGAAATGAATCAAAGCTCTCTACTTGGATTTACAAAATAGCTCTGAACACCGCCCTCACGAGTTTAAGAAAAGAAGGCAAAAACAAACCGAACAAGTCGATTTCTGAGGCTGACTTTGAAATACCAGCTATGGAAAGCATTGAAAACGAACATGTAAATATTCTTTATCAAGCGATTCAGCAATTGACAGAAATCGAAAAAGCAATCATTATGTTGTATCTAGACGAAAAGAATTATGACGAAATAACGGACATCGTTGGCACTAGTAAAACCAATGTGGGGGTGAAACTCAATAGAATCAAACAGAAATTAGGTAAAATCATTAAAACCAATTGATAATCATGGAATTAGAAGAACTAAAAACAGCTTGGGGAATATATGACAAAAAAATAATGTCAGCTCAAACCATCACCCAAAAATTGATAGAAAGTATGATAAAGCAAAGGTCGGTTTCGAGAGTAGAGCGATTGAAAAAACAGTATTTTGGTTTCTTTGTATTGCTAATCATCGAGGCTGGAGTTATGTTGGGCATCCTTTTCGGCAATCCGTTTGATTTCAAATATCAGATTCAATTTCTTCCATTTCTACTGCTTTTGATGGGGATCATTGTGGCTTTCATTAATTTAACACAGTATTATAAAATAATAAATACCCCGCTCATTAATAAAAATATTGGCACATTTCTGAGAGGCCTTCTAGATTTTTATGACAAAAATAAAACCTACGAAAAATGGTTTGGTATCATTCTTTTTTCTATCGGCTTTTTGATTCCTCTATCTTTTTTACCTCCGAAAATAGAAAAACATGGCCTTCAAAAAGGTTTGCTAGACACCGCAATACCCATGGCAATTTCTTTGGCTTTGTACTTTTTAGCTTTCAAAATGGGAGCTTTCAAAAAACGCCACAAAGAAAATTTCAAGAGTGATTTGGAGGAATATAATGAACTAAAAGGGATGAGCAATGAGTTGAGCGAAAGTGGAACTTGAGACAACATTCATTAAAAAAAAAGACTATACTTCGCCAAATCATATAAAATCATACACAGCCTGGCGAATTATAGAAAATACAACTAACTTATATTGAATAGTTTAAATATTTTTAGCTCAAATTTAATAACCATAAAGCGAGCCTGATTTTTTCATAACCCATGTTGCCTTCAAAGTGTTCGAAGATAGTTTTTATGCCATCACCTTTTTTGAATCCAATTTCTTCAATGGCGTCTTTGATGGCGTTTAAATCCCAAGCATCAATCAATACCGATAAATCTATCTCATTACCATCTTCTTTCATTTTTATGAGATGAGAAATCACTGTAGATTGGGCAATGGCACGTTGCTGGGCGATTTCTTCTACCGAATAGCCATCTTGATACAATTGATAAGAAACTGCTTGGGTCAAGCCTTTGCCCATTCTTGCGGCTGATTCTTTGTTTTGGTTTACAAACTCAAATATTTCCTTGATAAATGCCTCACCGAAACGCTTGAATTTTTCTTGCCCCACTCCCGAAACTTCTAGAAATTGTGCTTTGGTAATCGGCTTTTTGGCCGCCATATCTACCAATGTGGCATCCGAAAAGACGATATATGCAGGCGAACCGATAGCATCTGCAATTTGCTTGCGGAGTGTTCTGAGTTTTTCAAATAACTCCCCCTTGATTTGTTCTGATTTACTTGCCGTACTTTTCAATTGTTCTGCCTCCGCGGCTTGCCTCTCAGACGGTGAAACGTATTCTGAAATCTCAACCTTTCTTTGACCTTTCAATATTTGACGGCTCACCTCATTCAACTTGAAAGTATGGCCTTCGTCGTAAGCAATATCAAAAGCACCATAGTTCAACAATTGCAAGATATAATCCACCCAAATTTCAGATTTGAGCTCTTTCCCCACGCCAAATGTAGGCAACTGATCATATCCTTTACCAATCACACTTTGATTTTTACTACCGCGAAGTATATCTACCAGCATCGTGAGAGCAATTTTCTCATTTGTTCTGAAAATGGCCGAAAGTGCTTTTTGAGCCAAAACCGTTGCATCAAATTTCTTCCGAGGATTTTTACAAACATCACAGTTTCCGCAGTCCTTTCCTATATCTTCGTTAAAATAACTAATCAAAATCCGCCTACGACAAATATTAGCTTCAGCATATTGTTTCATCCTATCCAATTTGGCCAACATCAGTTCTTTCTGGTTTTCAGGCAGTTCTGAACTTTTTATCATATCTGTCCGAGTGATAATATCTGCAAAACTGTAAAAAAGAGAAGTTTGAGCTGGCGTGCCATCACGGCCAGCTCGACCAATTTCTTGATAAAAACTCTCTACATTGCTGGGCATATTATAATGTATAACCCATCGTACATTTGATTTGTCGATACCCATACCAAAAGCTATAGTAGCCACAATGATGGGCGTTTCATCATTGATAAAATTCTCCTGAATCTTTGAGCGTTTGTCGGCGGCTATTCCGGCATGGTAAGCCTCTGCTTTAAATCCCAGTTTGTTTAAGCTTTCGGCAACAGTTTCGGTGGATCTACGACTCAGACAATAAATTATCCCAGACTGATTAGGTATTTTGTTTAGAAACGACTGAATTTGTTGCAAACGTTTTCTACCTGGTAATACTTCCAAACTTATATTTGGCCTATCAAAACTACTGATAAACGTGTGTTCTTCAGGAATTTGGAGCTGTTTACAAATATCTCTACGGGTAACTTTGTCGGCTGTGGCAGTCAGAGCTATGACAGGAATATCTGGAAACTGATCTTTTAAAATAGAAAGTTGGCGATACTCTGGACGGAAATCATGCCCCCAAGAAGATATACAATGTGATTCATCAATTGCAAAAAGAGAAATATTAAGATTCTTGAAATTCTCCACCATATTACCTG
The DNA here is from genome assembly GCF_024343735.1 of Lacihabitans sp. CCS-44. Taxonomy (GTDB): domain Bacteria; phylum Bacteroidota; class Bacteroidia; order Cytophagales; family Spirosomataceae; genus Leadbetterella. The sequence continues at coordinate 52,634 of NZ_RJUE01000058.1, read as the reverse complement.
CAAAAAGCTTTTCCGGAGCAATATAAAGCAACTTTAATTCGCCCAATTTTGCTGCCCAAAAAACAGCATCTTGCTCATCATTCGAAATGCTCGAATTCAAGAATGAGGCCTTTATTCCATTACCCCTTAAAGCCTCCACTTGATCTTTCATCAGGGCAATTAATGGTGAAATAACCACAGTGAGGCCATCATTTATCAAAGCTGGAATCTGAAAACAAACAGACTTCCCTCCACCTGTTGGCATCAATACCAAGGCATCTTTTTTGTCTAACACATGGTCAATGATTTCGGCCTGAAGCGGCCTGAAGCTATCATATCCAAAATACTTTTTGAGGGCTGTGGTTTTAGTCATAATTAAAATCAGGTAAAAATTAAAGCTAGCAAATTAGGCTTATTTTTTTGTAAAATGAACCTGAGAAAGAAATTAGTACGTTTTGCTAAAAAAATTAGTGATTTAAGATAATTGACCACACTATGTATGTTTTTACTTCATTACAATTATGCTACAAATAGATTTCAACAACTAATCCTTCTGATAAATACAAAAAAAGAATGTGCCCAAAAAACAAATCAATCTATTAATTATCAATACCTTACAGAACTTCAATAATGCTAAATCCAAACTTAATATTGGCGTAACATTCTCTTAACATTGGGATTCTACTTTTGTGGCGTAATCATAATTACCAAGAAATTAGAAATTCAAAATACCAATGAGCAAATTTAAAATTACTACATTATTACTATTTGTTTCTGCCGCACTTTTTGCACAGTCAGGCATACTTAAAGGAAATGTAAAAGAGAAAACTACAAACGAAGGAGCCATAGGAGCTACAGTAAAAATCGCCAACACCACATTCGCAGCCATGACAGACATTGAAGGAAACTTTGTTTTCTCGAAATTAGCCGCAGGAAACTACAAAATCGTCATCACCAGTATCGGTTTTGCACCAAGAGAAATTGACAACGTAAGAATTGAATCAGACAAAACTACATTGATAAATGCGATTTTGGAAGACGACAGCAAAATGCTGGAAGGCGTTGTGATAAAAGCCCAAAGAATGACGGGCACTGAAGTTTCGGTGATTTCGGAAATCAAACAAATTCAAAATATTGCGGTTGGGGTTTCTTCTCAGCAAATCGTGAAAACACAAGACAGAGATGCCTCTCAAGTGGTTAGACGTGTACCTGGCGTATCTATTTTTGACGATAGATTCATCGTAATCAGAGGATTAAACGAGAGATACAACACAGTTCTTTTGAACGACATCATCACACCTTCTACTGAGGTTGACGTAAAATCTTTCTCTTTCGACTTGATTCCAAGTGCTGCTATCGACAGAATGATGGTTTATAAATCTCCTTCAGCTGAATTGCCAGGAGATATTGCGGGTGGAGCTATAAAAATTTATACCAAAACTGTTCCTGACGGAAACAACATCTCTGCTGGTTTCACCATTGGTTACCGTTCAAACGCCACAGGACAAACTACTACAGATTACACAGGAAGCAATCTTGATGCCCTTGGATTTGGTGCAGCTTACAGAAGTCTCCCTAGTGGATTCCCAAGCACCAAAAACGTTATAAACTTTGCGTCTAACGAGCAAATGATTCAAAACTTTAGAGACCTAAATCCATACTACAGTGCTTCAAGCAAAACCATCAATCCTGATTTCAGAGCAAATATCAATTTCAGTAGAAGATTTTTCTTTGGAAATAAAGAATTGACCAACATTTCGTACGTCAATTATTCGAACACAAACACCAACCAAAGCGTAGTTCAGAACAGATTTTTGTTTGACGGAAGCAAATCAAACGAGTTTTTTGACCAATCATACGCCAACAACGTAAGGTTAGGTGCGATGACCAACTGGGCCTTGATTTTGAGCCCAAAAAACAAAATAGAATTTAGAAATCTATTCAACCAAATGGCTTCTAAAGAGACGGTTACACGTACAGGTAATCTTTTGGAAAACAACTTGGAAATCTTCAACCAGTCGTTTAGATACGAACAAAAAAGTATTTTCTCAAGCCAATTGAATGGCACGCATGAACTTTCAGAAAAAGCAAAATTGAAGTGGATTGGAGCTTTGGGATACACCATTAGAAAAGAGCCTGATTTTAGAAGATTTACTTCGTCGAGAGAGATGGGATCTGCCAGCCCTTTCAAAATGAACTTACAGCAGTTTGAGTCTCCAACTTTACAACAAGCCGCTCGTTTTTACTCTAACATGGACGAGTATGTGATTACCGGTTCTGTAAACTATGACGTGGTTTTGGGTAAAAAGACTGACAACGAAGCCATGAACAAAGTTTTGAAAACAGGAGTTTATACCGAATACAAGGACAGATATTTCAAGGCACGTTGGTTTGGTGTGGTTAACCCTAACCGTGTAACGAATGAGTTGCTTTCACTTGAGCCAAATAGCTTCTTTGACAACGAAAACCTAAGATCTTCAAGAGTGTATTACTCAGAAGGAACTAACTTCGACGATAAATACACTGCTCAAAACTTCTTAACTGCTGGCTTCGCAAGTTTGTATTTACCTATCAATGAGAAATTTAACGCCACATTTGGTATCAGAGAGGAATACAACAAACAAATGCTACAAAGCCGCGAGCGTGGTGGTGGTGCTAAAGTTGACGTAGACAATCCGATCTTCAGTTTCTTGCCTTCGGTAAATGCTACTTATAATTTCAATGCCAAAAACGTATTGAGATTTGGATACGGAACAACAGTAAACCGTCCAGAATTTAGAGAGTTGGCACCATTTACTTACTATGACTTCGTGTTTGACGTAGCCCGTAGAGGAAACAAAGACATCAAAGTAGCTACTATCCAAAACTTCGACATCCGCTATGAATTTTACCCAAGTACAGGCGAGTTGATTACGATCGGAGCTTTTTATAAGAAATTCAAAAACCCAATAGAAGCAGCGGTATTTTATAACGGAAGTACAGTAGCCTTCACGGTGGCCAACTCTGAGTCGGCTTATTCTCAAGGTGTTGAGCTCGAAGTTCGTAAAAACATCACAAAAAATTTGATGGGAGTTTTCAATAGCTCTTTGATTTATTCAAATGTAACCGCGGGTGGACTTTCAGACTACAACAGATACTTACAAGGTCAGTCGCCTTACTTAATAAACGCTGGTTTATTCTACAGCGAGCCTAAAAGTGGTGTACAAGCAAACGTAATGTATAACGTAATAGGCCAAAGAATATATGTAATCGGCGACAACGTATTGAGCTCAAATGTATTTGAAATGCCTAGAAACGTAATAGACCTGAACGTTTCGAAATCATTCAAAAACATCGAGATCAAAGCTGGCGTGCAAGACCTTTTGAACCAATCGTTCAAACTAATTCAAGATACCAATAGAGATAATAAAATAACGAACGCAGACGGCATTTTCCAGCAGTACAAAAGAGGTTCTAACTACTTCTTGACACTAAATTATAAACTTTAATTATTTTATATTTTTTCAAAACCAAAGAAAATCATGAAGGTGAATTTTAAAACTTTATTACTCTCAGCAATGGTATTGGGCATATCAATAAGCTCATGCGAAAGAACTGACGACACTGACGACACAGAAGTGATTCCGGTTGGAGAAAACATTACCGTGAAAGGTTCACTTACCGCCAACACAATCTGGAATGCCAAAAACAAATACCTTATAGAAGGCTTTGTTTATGTAGAATCAGGTGCTACTTTGACTATCGAGCCAGGCACAATCATCAAAGGCGACAAAGCTACAAAAGCTACTTTGATAGTAAAACCAGGTGGCAAAATCATAGCAGAAGGAACTGCTGCTAAGCCGATTGTATTTACTTCAAACCAAGCCAAAGGTTCAAGAAACTATGGTGACTGGGGTGGAATTATCCTTCTTGGAAAAGACAAAGTGAACAAAACTCCAGCTACTATTGAAGGTGAAAATATCTCAACTTTCGGTGGAGATGCCTCTGCGGATAACTCTGGAATTTTGAAATATGTAAGAATAGAATTCGGAGGAATAGCCTTCGAAACAGATAAAGAAATCAACGGCCTTACAATGGGTGGCGTTGGTAGCGGAACTGTTATAGACTACGTACAAGTATCTATGAACGGAGACGACGGTTTTGAGTGGTTTGGTGGAAGCGTAAACGCAAAACACTTGATTTCATACAAAAACCTAGACGACGACTTTGATACAGACTGGGGATATTCAGGTAAAGTACAGTACGGTTTGAGCTTCAGAGACCCAAAAGTAGCTGACCAATGTTCATGCTCTGACTCAAACGGTTTCGAGTCTGACAACGACGCTTCAGGATCGGCAGCTACGCCACAAACCTCAGCTATGTTTGCCAACATGTCGATCATCATGGGCGAAGGTACGCCAGATGCAAAGTTCCGTTCGGGCTACAGAATCAGAAGAAACTCGGCCATTTCTATCTACAATTCATTGGTAGCGGGTGCGTTTCCAAAAGGTGGACTTGAGCTTGGCGATGCGGCTACTCAGAAAAACTTCGTAGATGGCAAAAACGAATTCAAAGGTTTGATTTTTGCCGGAATGGGCACAAAAGGATTGGTATTGGGCGATGCAACCAAATTGAACGACGCCGCAAGAAAGAATCAGTTTGGTTTGGAAACTTCCGCTTTGGGACTTCTAACTGGTTACAATTCATTGACAGGAAAACCAGCTTTGTTGCCAATTTCAGCTTCAATTTTATTGACCTCTGGCGTAACACTTCCAGCAGGATTTGAAGCCAACACCTACGTAGGAGCATTTGGAACAACAGACTGGACAGCAGGCTGGACCAACTTCGATCCTCAAAACGCAGATTATTGATTTATATTAGAATATCGGTTATTGGTTACTGGTTACTGACAATTGGTCACTGAGCACAATGAAATTCAGAATATAATCTGAACGAAATTGCGACCGAAGGTCTCGAAGTGCCGCTCAGTGTCCGCTATCAAAGAAGAAATAAAGACTTTGAATACAAGTTTCAAACTTGATTCATATTGGTAAATGCCGCAAAGACCCCAGTTCTGCTGGGGTTCTTTGTTTTTATAGACGAATACTTTTTATTTCTCTTAAATTTATCGAAATTTGCACTCCGAAAAACGAAAGAGGTATTTCTTTATTCCTTCATTGGTCCCATAGTTCAACGGATAGAAGCGACGGTCGCCCCCGAGAGTTTCCTAAACATTAGATGTGGGTTTTTAGATAGAATAATAGTTTGATAAAAATACTGGTCCCATAGTTCAACGGATAGAATAGATGTTTCCTAAACATTAGATATGGGTTCGATTCCCTTTGGGACCACAAGCCTTCAGATTTCTGGAGGCTTTTTTTGCAAAAAACAAAATATATAAACCGCCATCCAAAGAATATTCTCATCGAATGGACCAACTACAGCTTTCACCGACAGAAAAGCCATTCTAACTTCAATATTTGGGGGTGTTTTAAAACTTATTCAGCTTGAACACAAGGAGAGCCAAGGGACTAAATGAAGTATTCGCAGTACCATGAAGTTTTTTAGCAAACAAGAAATTAGTACTTTCTAAAAACAGCCTTCAAAAGAGTCCAAACTGGCATTCGTGGTTGTAATTGACAGCATTAATCACTAAAGAGATAGGGTCATCTAACACAATGACGCAAAGAACCTCTCTTTTGCCGCTTTTATGCCTTCTTTTTTTAGTAATTAAATGTTAGGTTTGTAATATAAACCATTTAAAACCAAAATTATGGCACTGATCAATCCTTACATTAATTTCAACGGTAATGCCGAAGAAGCATTCAATTTTTACAAATCGGCATTTGGAGGCGAATTCGCCAATGTTATGCGTTTCAAGGACATGGCAAGCCCTGATTTTCCTGTAGCCGAAACCGAAGCCAATAAAATTATGCACATTGCTTTACCTATTGGCCAAAACGTATTGATGGGTAATGATGTGCCTGAATTTATGGGAAAAACCAATGAAAACGAAAACAGGTCTAAAATATCAATAAGTGCAGAAAGCAAAGAGGAAGCAGACAAATTATTTAGTGGCCTATCAGAAGGTGGACAAATAGAAATGCCCATGGCAGACAGCCCATGGGGTTCATATTTTGGTATGTTTCGTGACAAGTATGGTATTGAATGGATGGTAGATTTTGACCCGAATTACAAAGGCAAAATTTAGCCAAAGAAAAATTCACCCATTCAAAAGACATACCCTTGAGTCCGTTCGGGGTGTCTTGTTAAATCCATTCAGAGTCTCCCGATAGGCTTAAGCTTACGGAGACTCTGCTAGAACAAAAAAAGAAAATTCACACCCACATAATCACAAAAGGCTTTGCAAAAAAACTAAGACTTTTGGATAAACTATTGCTGATACAAATAAGTTGGAAAAGAAGAATTTTAAGAATATATTTCGTGACTACAAAAATTACTAATCGAACCACAAAGATTCTCATGAAAATATTCACGAAACTACCCAACCCTCACAAACAATTCACTACAAGTATTTTATCTAAAAAATTAATTAAAATATAAAAAAGATATTTACGAAACTTCATGAATGAGTTTCGGTAATATACTTGTTGGCAGCAACTCTAAAAAACCACATCGAATTACCAAAATGGGAAAAACAAAACAAGATAGAATAAACACAGTTTATGGAGGAGGCGGACAGGTCGTAATTCTTGGTGCTGGTGCGAGTATTGCATCAACTCGAAGAAATTCAGAAATCGGTGGTAAACTACTTCCATCTATGGACAATTTTATTGAACTTCTCGGACTAAATGAAATAGTAGAATCTTTACCAAACCACATTCAAGCTAAAAATTTCGAAACATTATATAGCAACTTGCACAACGACAACCCAAATTCTGGTGAAATTTTAGAAATAGAGAAACGTGTATTTGACTATTTTAGTCAAATGGAATTACCAAATGAGCCAACAATTTATGACTATTTAGTTTTATCATTACGACCAAGAGATTTGATTGCCACTTTTAATTGGGATCCATTTTTATATCAAGCATATAATCGAAATTGCAAAATTGCAGATATGCCACATATATCTTTTCTTCATGGCAATGTGGCCATTGGATACAGTAGTGTAGATAAAAGATGTGGAGCGTCAGGAATGACTTCCAAAGAAACATTGAATTATTATCCACCTACTAAATTATTATACCCAGTTCACAAAAAAAATTACAACGATGATGAGTTCACTCAAACTGAATGGGAAAGGGTGAAATATTGGCTAAATCATGACAGTACAAAAATTGTAACAATATTTGGATATGGTGCTCCTGCAACGGATATTGAAGCAGTTAAGCTTCTTAATGAAGCTTGGGGTACCTCAAATCAGAGAGCAATGGAACAATTTGAAATAATTGATATTCGACCAGAACAAGAGGTACGAAAACAATGGGATAACTTTATACATTCGCATCATTACGATTATTCAACAGATTATTTCAATTCATCGTTAGCTCGTAATCCAAGAAGAACATTTGAAAGTTACCATCAACATATTTTACCAATGACACCTGACGAAATGTTTAGTGCCTCAAATCCCGTACCTTCAACTTTTAAGACAATGGATGAACTTTGGGACTGGCACAAAGACCTTGTCGATGCCGAAAATGAATGGAAACAGAAAAATCCAGACTTTGATGCAGATTTTAAATGAATATAAACTTGGCTGGCCTAAAAAAGAGCTGCTGCCAACATAGTATTTGCAATATGGCTGGCGGACGGAAGTAAATGAGCATTTGTAATACTATTGGTCATCAGTTAGGGCTGACAGTTTTTCAATGAAACATTTGAAATTTAACCTCAGCTTTTTGTAAATTTAATGAGCATTTGTTACAGGCTGACGAGTTCCAAAAACCAGCCACATCGCAAATACTTGTACGTCAAAATCAATCTAAAAAGAAACAAAAAGTGAGTAATAATACAATTGCCGAACTAACTTATACTGACCCTGAAATGTCAAACCGAACCAAAGATTTAATTCATAAAAATCTTAGCAGTATAGAATTAATAGAATTAGCGTTTTTACTTAGAGAATATATAGCTATTCCCATTTGTATTCCGTTTGCAATTAAGCAATTGCAAAAACAAGGCTTAAAATTGGCTTTGATGTTTAAAGATGATAATTCCGCCGCCCAAAGGGAATTAGTTCGGGAGCTTATTTTACTTAGCAGAGGATGTTGGGACGCCAATCCAATTTATTTTTATAGCTTTTACAATATTATAAAAGAACAAATAAGTTATTTGAATTTGCCAAAAGTTATAATTGAAGATTTTTTAGCTTATCAACCCTCCTCATTAGAATGGAATAGTGAAAAAATCAACAAATATTATTCTTATATGAACGATACTTATATTGGGGTAAAATGTGGTTACTCAATGATAGTTTCATTAAAACGAGCATTGCTGAACGGAAATGCAATAAGGTATAGTGATGGTAAAAATGAATTTGAAATTAACAATTTAGAAGATTTTAATACAATCATTTTAAATAATCTAAATTGTAGTGACGAACTTAAGGGCCTTTTAAATAAAGAAAAACCAATAATAGACTGATGTCAGCACGGTATTTACAAAATGGCTGACAGCCGGATGCAATTGAGCATTGGTCCATTCAGAGTCTCCCGATAGGGGACTCTGAAGTAAACTCAAATACCAAAGCCATTTCTATATGCCACCCAGTAGAGTCCCTTACGGAGACTCTGCCAGAACAAAAAAAAGATATAATCAACCCATAAAAAATACGTTTATTAGTGCAAAGTAGGTTCTCACAAACTTTACCTAACTAGATTTCAAACAACATTATTCATTATCATGAAAAAGACACTTTTTGCCACCTTATTAGGTTTAAACATAACAATAAGCTACGGACAAAATTTGCCTAAAGAGTATTTTATGCTTATCAAAAAAGCGGACTCCCTTTACAATGCCAGAGATTATAAAAATTCTGCATATAAATATTCAGAGGCATTTAGAACAAATAATTGGAAAGGATTGACAAATGATAGATATAAGGCCGCTTGTTCGTGGGCAATGATCTCTGTTGCCGATAGTGTATTTTTTCAACTGACCAAAATTGTAAGTGAGGAAAATTATGCCAATTATGGGCATATAATTACAGATCCAGACCTAAACTCATTACATAACGATAATCGATGGAAGCCTTTACTTGAAAAAATAAAGCAAAACAAAGACAAATCAGAAGCAAATTTGAATAGGCCCTTGGTTGCGATACTTGACAGTATTTATATTGAAGATCAAAAATCAAGGCAACAAATTGATGCAATCGGAAAAAAGTATGGTTGGGATTCAAAAGAAATGCAGGACCATTGGAAATTAATAAATGAAAAAGATTCTAAAAATTTAATAAAAGTCAAATCGATTCTTGATAAACATGGTTGGCTCGGACCCGATTCTGTAGGTAAACAAGGCAATTCAACGATTTTTCTGGTAATCCAACATGCTGACCTAGGCACCCAAGAAAAATATCTCCCAATGATGAGGGAAGCTGTAAAAAATGGAAAAGCACAAATAAGTAATTTGGCACTTCTTGAAGATAGAGTAGCACTAGGTCAGGGGAAACGTCAAATATATGGGAGTCAAATTGGGCAAAATCGCGAGACACAAACTTATTTTGTATTACCATTAGCAGACCCCGATAATGTTGACAAGAGAAGAGCCGAAGTCGGATTAGAGCCATTATCAGAATACCTAAATCGATGGCAAATGAAATGGAACCCCGTGCTATACAAAAAGGATCTTGAAAAAAATGAAGGAAAGATAAAGTGAAAATATATTTCGCTAATTAGCAACTTGTAAAGTCAAAATCTCCCTTTAAACTCAAGCATACAGTAACTCTACAATAAACAAGTCCTAATCCAACACTTACCTATCATTTACAATATTTTACATTTGATTTACTACATTCTCAAAGTCATACAATACTTTAGAGCAAGAAAATGCCTCCAGGACCTTGCAATGAAGTCCTTTGAGGCAATTCAAAAAAGAAAATTAAAAAAGAGAAATTCTTGGCATTGATTGGACATACAAAACCATGAAAAAAATAATTATTCTGTTATTGAGTCTATCTTCGTGTACAAGTGTGCCACGCTCATTACAAAAGGAGTTACAAATCTATACAATCGAAAAAGGAATTGGTGATAAGGTAAAAGCAACCGACCAAGTAGAAATTTTTGAAACTGTAACCTTAAAAAGCGGTAAGCCTGTCTATGAACATCAACCACCGAAGGCAGCTTTGAGGATAAATTTGGGCAAAAACCAGCTTATAAAAGGCCTTGAATATGGGCTCATAGGCAGAAAAGAAGGCGAAAAATTTAGTATGATAATACCTGTACACCTTAGCCAAAGGAAAGGTTATCCAGATGGAACACCAAGAGATTCTACTTTGTACTATACGGTTAAAGTTCATAAAATTATAAAATGAAGTAGCTAGTATTACTTATGAAAAGTTTGTGTGCATCTATTTAGGAAAAGACACTGTAAAAGAAGAAAAAAGATATCATTATTTAAACATTCAACAATTATGAAAAAGCTCATTTTCATCCCAATTTTAGCACTAGTAGTGGTAAGTGGACTGTTATTCGCAAATCGTAAGATTAAAAATGAAACTTCTAAAAAATCAATCTCAGAGCCTCCTGGCGTTTCACCCTCTGCAGCTGAAAGGAATGCATCCAGAAAAAAATGGGAAGCTACCCCAGACGGCATAATGTTCAAAAAATGGGAGGCCTCTCCTGCCGGCAAAAAAGTATATGCCAGCGAGGAAAAAATAAGAAAGTCTCTTCGCGAATTTACCAACATGGAGGCCGTTATTACTTCGCTTTCTCTTCCTGCGGGTTCTAGGGTAGGTTTCGGGGTAATGGTGAGAATCAGTAATGACGATTATATTCTTAGTTTTGGGATAGAAAACAAAGATGAATTTAAGCAATTGAAAAGCCTGAAAGTAGGCGATAAAATAATGATAAAAAGTCATAGCGTGTCGCACGCACCCAAGTATGAGTATCCCATAATAGCGGGTGACTATGTAGAACAAGACAGCAAAAAAATTTACAAACGTGCCCCTCGCAAAGGCGGTTGCTAAGGCATGAAATAAGGTTAACAGCCCTTATTCCTATTTTTATTGTAGATATATTTCTAAGAAATACTTCAAGCAAGATTTCAAACAACCGTAAGAAAATCAATCTCTTAGAATTTATTTCCGATGGCAGAGGTTTTTAGAAAGGACTATTTGATTTGGACAATGGATGCAAAAACCGAAGCTACAAGACAAAAAAGGATGGTGCAATCTTTGGAATGGATTGCCGAGGGAAAAGGCAGGTTTTGGCAGTACTCCAAAAAATAACAGGTCACATGCAGCTAAAAAAGGAAACTAAGTGGCACTTTATACTAGGAAAAAGATATTTACCTGCTAATTTTAGTATAAGCATTGTTTTTTAAGCTTTTCATTTTACATAGAATGAAAAGCAGGTTTGAAAGAATCATTCCTCCAATTAATAAAAACAGTAAAAACAAACCATTCGAATCATTATGACGAATGTTTATTTTTATAATGCCAGAATAAATGAGAATTAATAAGATAGAAAGGAAGCTCCAAAACATCTGAAGCAATATTAGTCTTTTACCTACTAGCCTTACCACCAAATTGTGCTTATTGAATGCGTAAAATAATAAGGCCACTAAAATATTAAGACCAGGTAAAAACATTCCTATTCCTACAGCAAGATAGAAAAGTTTAATTGACCTGACAGGTTTAACGCCTAATTTGGAATGGTTACTCTGATTTATAGCTGCCTGAATTTCTTGAAAGTCAATATCTAAGAACTTGGCCAAAATTTTAAGATCGGATTCGTCTGGAACCAACTCTTCAAATTCTATTTTCGAAATATCTTTAAGGGAAATACCAGTATTAAAAGCAAGAAATTCCTTTGAGTAATGCAACGATTCTCTCGAAATCTTAATTATTTTGCCAAAAGTCATCATGGTCATATTACAAAATGATCCTATCCAAATCTACAAAAAAAATGAAGACTTGTCAATAAGGCTGCAAAACTAAATGAACACAGCGTGCATTTTGAGAAGCAATGCAATTTTATTCTGCAAATGGCGAATAAGTAATAGATTTTCTTTAAATCATAATATTCTTTAAATAAACGAGTTACAACATTTCAATTTATTCAATTTATAATTTGAAATAGAAAATGGCTAATCTACCGTAAAATAAAAATCTTAATGGGAAGCCAAAAAGGTAATGTTATGTACACCTTTTTGTAAATGTATTGTGGATAAAAAAATCCAAACTATGTCCTTTTATGATTTCAACAGGGAATCAACCCAAGAATTTGCTTTTCTTAGAAAGAACAGGGCTGGAATAATTAAAAGTGCCGAACTCTATGTCTAATACGTTTCTTTTGATGGTCTTCACCGTCTTTATTCTTTTGGCCTTTTTGGGTGGCCTGTTTGAAAAACTCATGAAAGGTATTAGACTAAAAAAAATCAAAATTAAAAACCTTTGGTTTCTTGTTCTGAATAGGTTTTTGAAGATATAAATTACCTGTGCTTTAACTGCATCAAGTATAATTGAATTATTGATGGATAGTTGTTTGGCTCTGACTTCGTTACCTGACTTCATAATAATATTAAACAGATGTAAATTAAAAAAGTATAAATTGATTTAAATCAATTGCAAAGCTAAAACACAAAAGTTGATTTCTAAAATCTTACTATGACCTAAATTGATGTAAATCAATTAGTTACAAAATAGATAAGTATTTTCTTATCAATATATTAATTTAAAATTGATACCACAAAATAATTTTTATTTAAAGTTATATTTTTTTATTCAACGGTAACAAAATTAAAGTAGCAAATCCTTGTTTTTAGACAGACTTTATCGCTTTTATGTAAAAAGATACTTAATTGCCTGATTTTAAATATTCTGCAGATCGTTGAATAGGAGGAAATATTTAAAAATAGAAAATATAATTATTGGAAGATTAAGCATTTTGGGAAGGACGATTTTTCGGAAACTCTAAACCCATTTATCTTTTACGCTCATCAATATAACTATTTAGCATCGACTTACTGATGTAAAATCCTCCATGTATTTTGCTCAATTCTCGGTCTCAACCCAAATGTGGCCAACTCAATAACTCGAGCATTTATGCAAATTATAATCTTCTGTAGTAAATTCAGAAATTTATACTTCATAACCCAGCACTTATTAAGCCTGAGAACCCGATTAGGTGTTGTGGTAAAAGAGGCCCAAACATGTTTCGTCATGATTATGCCTTTTAAAGACTTACAAAATCCTGAATTTCCAATTCAGAAAAACAAGGCAAATAAAATAATGCATATTGCTCTGCCCATTGGTAAAACGTTTTAATGGGCTATGACATTCGCAAAATTCTAGAACCAACCAACGAAAATAGAAGTAAAATTTCAATTAGTACGGAAAGCAAAGAAGAAGCAGGCAAACTATTTAACAGCCTTTCAGTGGGCTGACAAGTTGAAATATCTATAACCGACAGGCCTTGGGCTTCCTATTTTGAAATGTTTAGAGACAAGTATAGGATTGATTGGATGGTGGATTTTGACCCAAAATATATAAGACAAATATAAATGGTGCCTGGTCTATTTCACCACAAGAATTCTTAACTGAGATTCCTCTGAAACGAAAATATAAAACTTGTCTCAATTTAGGCATCACCTGAATTTCTCTCCCAAAAAACTTAATATTGACTTAACAATAGTTTTTCATAATATTGCTTCTAAAATCGAAATTAAATTTACAAATATATGAAAGCAGAAAAACAAGCTCTCAAAAAACAAATTGAAGAAGCCATTAATGCAATAATTAAAGGAGACTCTAACAAAAAAATAGAGAAAGCTACTAAAAAATCAGCTGAAAAACTGGCTGAGATGATTATAGAGGACAGAAAAAAGACGAAAAAGAAAGCTGAAAAGGCAGCAAAAAAGGCGGAAAAAGAAGCCAAAAAAGCAGCAAAGAAACCTTCAAAAAAGGCAGTCAAAAAATCAAGCAAAAAAGTGGTAGCTTCAAAAAAAGAAGTAGTAGCTAAGGCTGAAACTGTTGCTCCGAAAGTAGAGATTCTGAAGAAAACTCCTGCCAAGGTTACACCAAAAGCAACGACTAAAACTGCTGCAAAACCAGCCGTAAAGCCAGTAGTTGTGAAAGCCGTTAAACCCGAAGTGATAAAAAAAGCACCGAAAATAGAGACTCCAGCTCAATAATATTGCATTAAACTTACTCAAAGCCGAGGACTAGCTCTTCGGCTTTTTTTGTTCCAAAATTTTTCCTGCATTTTGCATTACCTTTGTGGGTAAATATTTGCAAAAATGAGCATCACTACCGACGAAAGGATAACACACCTAGAAGACTTCAAAACCAAAGATTGGCTTATTCTTGACGAATGGGAAGACCGTGATTTAAAATGGCCAGGCGTCGATGTGGTGGAACAAATGAGGCTAGAAATTCAGGATTTTACCAATTTCTTGATTATTCACCTCAAAAAGCAAGGCATCGATTTACAAGCCGAAACACAGAAATACTATACAGATTGGGACACCGAATATTTTGAAAATGAAGAAGTTGAATTCATTGTAGAAATATCCCAAATAGCTATGAAAATAGCTGGAATTAATGTGGATGAAATAATCATTTAACTTTACAAAATATACATAAAATCACGCAACTGCTGCATGACATCATCAGACTTTAAAAGGTTTGTTTTGCCTGACTTTAATAGATAAATCTTATCTGAAACATCAATTACATGGCGGTATTGATGGTCTGAAATTATGATTCCCTTTTCGCTTTTATACACAGCTAAAGACTTTTTCAATTCCTCAATCTGTATCGGTGTTAAATACGTAAAAGGCTCATCCAGAATAACAAATGGACTAGGTGAGTTCAAAAAAACATATATTTCTGCTAATCTCCTTTGCCCACCTGACAACTCCCCAAACTTGGTTTCCATTCCAATACCCTGATTTTCTAAATAATGCATAGTTTTTTTTGCATCAGCTTCGTAGAATTTAATGGCCATCTTCAATTTCATATTTTCCGGAAAAATATAAGTTTGAGGAAGATATTTCAAAAGCTTGCTCTTGAACAAAGAAGGATAATATTTCTTATCTACTCTAACAGAAGCATATTGAGAACCAATAGAACCAATAATAATCTTAAAAAGGCAGGACTTTCCTGAGCCGTTTCTACCCAAAAAACTTGATAATTGCCCCACCTCAAAAGCAGCATAAACATCACTTAAAACCACATTTTCCCCAAAACGAAGATTTACGCTGTCAACTTCTAATTTCATCTTAAAATATTATAAATAACCACGGAAAAAGGAAAAATAAGCACATCAACTACAAATGTAAAAATCCACAAGGTCAGTTTATCTAAACCCAGATTGTTGTAAAAAAGAAAGAAGTTTTTACTTTTTTGAAAACTAAAAAGTAGAAAAATAAGGCCGTTAATGGCCAATTTTGAAAACAAAATAGCAGGG
This sequence comes from Lacihabitans sp. CCS-44, assembly GCF_024343735.1. Taxonomy (GTDB): domain Bacteria; phylum Bacteroidota; class Bacteroidia; order Cytophagales; family Spirosomataceae; genus Leadbetterella. The sequence goes on along the minus strand of NZ_RJUE01000058.1, from coordinate 37,080 downwards.
AAATAAAAGCGAAAAATAACATGAGAATCGAAGCTGATAAAACTCCAAAATAGCAATGAAACAAAGATGGTAAACATCCAAATGTTCCTACTGAAATGGAATAAAATTTGTAATTTAAGAAGGAGTGAATTCAAACTTAGGGTCTTTTAATCCCCCAAGTTGTTTAATTATGTTTTAAGAATAAAATTAAAAGCTGATATTTAACTTTATTTAACTGTTCAAAACCAGACACTTACGAATTTTACCAACCTGAATCATTTAACCCTCAAATACTTAGACTTACTTTTGAACTCCAACAAATCCACCGAAAGGTCAGCCATAACATCATCTACGGTCTTGCCCATGGATTGAAAATAACTCCATTGTGCCTCTACCAACTTTTTGATCATCTCTAAATATAATTCACGGTCAACTACCATCTCAAAGGCATCATTATTATTAAATGACACTTTGTATTTTATGACCGTTAGATCTGAGGCAAATTCAGAAGACTTAAACTCCAAAAAACCTGACTTGAATTGATAAGTGCCTTTATTATTCAAGTAGAAAGCATCCAAATCTACCATATCGATATCTGTACTTCTATCGTCAATTTTGATTTCATAGGTTCCGTCTTTCGCAAAACTCATCACCAAGTTTTTTGATGCCAACTCAGAGTTAGCCAATTCTGGTTCCTTTTCACGAATATGTAGCAAAGCCTCAGACGAAATCAATTTCCAGTCGCCCAATATTTGTTGGTCAGGGCTAAGTTCTGCTTGCTCACAAGCGGAAAAAACTAAGGCTGTAAAAAGTATAAGGAGTGGTTTAACAAATTTCATTTAGTATGGTTATTAGAACACCAAAAGTAACCATCCATTTATAGGCATAGCCCAACAAATGAATGCTTGAGGTATTGTAGTTTATTTTCCTGTTCAAATTTAAGTTTTCAAAACAACAAAAAAAATCTGATAATCTCCTCAAAAAAAGCCAACTATTTTCTGATTAAAGGGGATTTAATACAATTTTAAAGCCTGACTATTAGTTTATTACTGTTTTTTAAAGTTTGTCTTTTCAAAAATATATGAAAAGCTTTATTTGGCACTTTCAAAAAAAATACATAAATAGTGGTATTCAACCATAAAAATACCTCAAAATGTTAAGAAAGATTATCCTTGGCTTAGTTTCGGTTTTTGTTGCACTTAATCTAACTTTTGCTCAACCCACCGAAAAATTCATCAAAGTTATTGTAGCTGCCGACCATACTGACTGGACCTATAAAGTTGGTGAAAAAGCAAAGTTTACTGTTTCGGTTTTACAAAACGGCAATCCCATAAAAAATGCCAAAATTCGCTACGAAATCGGACCAGAAAAAATGGAACCCACTAAAAAAGAAACCATTACGCTGAGCACTGGAACACAAACTTTAGAAGCTGGCACCATGACTGCTGCCGGTTTTCTCCGTTGTGTAGCCATAGCCGAAATCGACGGAAAAGAATACAGAAATCTAGCCACAGCAGGTTTTAGTCCTTTAGAAATTCAGCCAACTGTAGCCAATCCAGCCGATTTTGATACGTTTTGGAGCGAGGCCAAAACGGAATTAGCCAAAATCCCTCTTGATTCCAAAATGACCTTATTGCCAGAGCGTTGCACCGAAAAAGTAAATGTGTATCAGGTTAATATTCAAAACTTTGCAGTAGGTACGAGATTGTACGGAATCCTTTGTGTACCCAAAAAAGAAGGAAAATACCCCGCACTGCTCCAAGTACCTGGAGCTGGGGTAAGGCCTTATGCAGGTGACATTGCCAATGCCGAAAAGGGTATCATCACGCTGCAAATCGGTATTCATGGCATACCCGTAAACCTAGACCCGCAAGTTTATGCAGATTTAGGCAGAGGGATTCTGAATGGCTATCCCAATTATAACCTCGACGACAAAAACCGTTTTTTCTATAAAAGAGTGTACATGGGTTGTGTAAGAGCCAATGATTTCTTGGTGAGTTTGCCTCAATTCGATGGCAAAAACCTGGCCGTAACGGGCGGCAGCCAAGGAGGTGCATTGTCTATTGTCACTGCAGCATTAGACAGTCGCGTGAAGTGGCTCGGAGCATTTTACCCAGCCATTTCTGATGTCACTGGCTATCTAAACGGCAGAGCAGGAGGTTGGCCGCACTATTTCGACAAAAATAGCCGAGCCATTAACGAAAAAAAGGAGAAAATAGAAACAGTTGCTTATTACGATGTTGTAAATTTTGCCCGAAGACTCACGCAACCCGGCATATACTCATGGGGCTATAACGACGAAACCTGCCCTCCTACCTCCATGTATGCCTCCTATAATGTCATCAAAGCCCCAAAAGAACTTTTTCTAGCCCTAGAAACTGGTCACTGGACTTATCCAGAGCAACAGGAAAAAGTAACTAATTGGTTAGTTGGGAAGCTGAAGGAGTAGACTTATATGGGCATGCCCCCAGCTGAGCCAAGCCACTAGCCAAAAGCATCCCAACAACAGCTGGGGTCGGGTCATCATTATTCGCTTTTTTGTGCACCGCCTATCGGCAGACCCACAAAAGGAGCTCAAACAGGCCGTTCTGTTCATAATGTCGGGTGGTGGTGAAATAAGATTTCAGGTCTGATTATTGTTATAAAAAAATTGAAAAGCAAATTTTAAAGCATTTTGCATAAATAATATTCACAAAAGAGATGGTTCATAAATCAGCAGCCTATTTGATAAATTTAATACTAATATCATTGCTTTTGTATACAACAAAAGTAAATGACAACGATAAATCACCAATAATATTCATGTTGGGCTATGGATTACTTTTTATTATTAATGCCTTAGTTTTTTTGTTTTTATTTCTCTTCAAATCTCAAAATAAAAAAATCTATTCTACAATTTTAATGGGCATGATTTTGTTATTAATTCCATTAATATTAATTCTCTCCGAATTATGAAAATTGCAATTGCAGAAATTTTGTTAAGCATATTTTTATTTACTTTTATTGGTATAGGTTATGATAGAGAATTTGGCGAACCTACATTTTTCATTAAATACAAGCCTAATTTCAAATTAATATATTCAAGTCAAATTGGAGAATCAGACTTAACACTTGATGATTTGTCAAAGGAGAATAGACAAAAGGAACAGACGTATGTTAACTTTTATGAAAATTCTCCAATTAGTGATGAATTTCAAAATGCTATCATTTTAATAATTCCACTCCTATTTTCCCTATTTTCTTCTGGTTTAATTTCATTGTTATTTCAGAAAAAGTCAACATTTAAATCAATAGGTATTTGCTTTTTTCTCAATTTAATTATTTTCTATATTTTGGGTATTTTCTATTGGAATTCTGGTTGGAATTTTTCTCATATGCTGCTTGTGCTGGGACTAATAAGTTATTTCATTTCCTATTTCATTTTGAAGAAACCTACCAAATTAGATAGAGTAAATTAAGATTCTAAAATATTTAATTAAACCCAGTTGAGCCAAACCGCCAACCAAAGGCATCCACACAGCAGCTTGGGTCGGGCATTCATGAAGAAATGACTATATTCGTTTAATTCTTATCCAGAAAACTGGACATGTATACTTTTCTGCAAATTCTTCCCCCAACTAAAAGAAGAAACCTCTCTCCCACCCATTTCCTCCCTAAAAAACCATAAATTTCAAGCTAAATATCATTACTGATTTAGAAAATAAAAAAGTCCACAAATGAAGTAAAATGAACTTATGCTTAAAAAGGCGTTAGAGGTGGAAAAGAATAAAAAAAGATAGTTTGATCATTAGGTATTCCAAATCAAAGTTGTTTCAGTACTAATAACTTCGCTTTCTTTATGAAGCTAAATCTTTTCATTTTAGAATTACTCTCCCTACTCAAAATCCTCATAAACTTTTGAAGAATCTACTGTGGCGGAGTTGATGATTTCTAGTTCTTTGGGCGTGAGATTCCTCCATTTTCCTATGGGCAAATCGAGGTGTATGTGCATGATTCTTACTCTTTTGAGCTTGGTTACAGAGTAACCCAAGTATTCGCACATCCGTCTGATTTGACGATTTAAGCCTTGGGTGAGGATAATTTTGAAGGTGTACAAATCCACTTTTTCTACTTTACATGGCTTCGTTACGGTGTCAAGAATCGGTACGCCTTTGCTCATCTTAAAGACAAAATCACGGCTGATGGGTTTGTTTACGGTTACCACATATTCTTTTTCGTGATTATTTCTGGCTCGGAGTATTTTGTTTACTATATCGCCGTCGCTGGTGAGCAAAATCAGCCCTTCAGAAGGTTTATCTAATCTACCTATTGGAAAAATACGCTTTGGATGGTTGATGAAATCTATGATATTGTCTTTTTCGGCTTTGATATCTGTGGTACAAACTATGCCTACCGGTTTATTAAAAGCCAAATAAACGTGCTCTTCTTTGGGTTCTGAAATTAGTTTTCCATCCACTCTTATCTCATCGCCTTCCTGGATTCTCGTACCCATTTCGGGCACTTTTCCATTGATGGTTACTCTTCTTTCCTCAATAAGTGTGTCGGCAGCTCTTCTCGAACAAAAACCTACTTCGCTCAAGTATTTGTTGATTCTTGTGCCTTTGGGTTCGTCTATGTTTTGATTCTGATTTGGCATATGTTTACTGCTGTATCACAAAGGGACACAAAGATTCCACAAAGTTCCACAAAGGTTTTGGAAAGGTAATGAACAATAAGAAAGTTTTTTATTTAAGCTCCCTCATCCCAAAGATTTTCAACTGTGTAATCTGAGCCAGGTAAGCACCAGAAATCGCCTTTTATATAACGATAATTCATGTTTACAGCAGCCATTTGAGTCAATTCAGCTTCTGAAAGTTCGATGTCCGCAGCTTCCAGATTTTCTTTTAGTCTATTGGCATTTACAGACTTCGGTATGGTGCATGTGCCTCTACGCACTGCCCATGCAAGCATGGTTTGAGCCACCGAACAACCTTTGCTTTCTGCAATATTCCTGATGATTTCGTTGTCAAAAAGTTTTGGTTCACCCGCAACAATTCTATTGGCAGGTCTATCCGAGGACCCAAGCGGAGCGTATCCCGTTAGTAAAATACCTTCAGCATCACAAAAGGTTTTTAGTGCATTTTGTTGTAGAAAAGGGTGCATTTCTACCTGATTATTTTCTGGTTTTACTCCTGTTGCTTCAGTAAGTTCTTTTATTTTTTTGATGCTAAAATTACTTGTGCCAATATGTATAGCCATGTCCATTTCCTGAACAGCTATCATTCCCTCCCAAGTTTCTGTTAATGGTGTAACTTTAAGACTTACCATTTCATCTGCCTTGGTTGGAAAAGTAACATCGTCTCTCAATGCGATTGGCCAATGAATCAAATATAAATCCAGATAATCGAGTTGGAGATTTTTTAAGGTTAATTCAAGAGCTGGTTGCACCTGTTCTTTTCGGTGGCGGTTGTTCCAAAGTTTTGAAGTTATCCAAAGTTCCTCTCGTTTTACTTCTCCAGCTGCCATGGCATCAGTAAAAGCTTGGCCTATTTCTGGTTCGTTGCCATACAAATGTGCACAATCAAAATGCCTGTAACCAATCACAATAGCCTCTCTAACAGCCTTATATACTTCCCCTGGGGCAGATTTCCAAGTTCCCAACCCTAAACTTGGCATTAGGTCGCCATTGCTATATTTTAAATATTTCATTGTTATATGTTTCACCCCAAAGCCACAAAGAAAAATCTATTCTTCGTGAAATAAAAACTCAGGTGCTTATTTCTTTTTTAAGTAAATCGTAACTGGGGCGGCATTCTCAATAAAAATGGTATCTGAAATATATCCATCTTTCGAAAATTCAAGATTAAATTCTGGACATTTTCCATTAGCCCTGCCAACTTCCATTTTACTAAATCCACCATCAGACTTTGTCTTTTCTCCATCCTCAAGACTTATGAGATTCCTAACCAACACACCCTCCAATGGTTTTTTTTGTAAATCATCCAAAACAACTCCATTAGCAGTAACCATACAATCACATGCCGTCATAATTGTTAAGGAAATCAAAAACAGAACTATTTTTTTCATGAATTAAACTTTATCTGGAACAATAAATGGAGCTCTGTATTTCCGAGTCAACATTTCATTGGCTTTTTTATCGCCTAGAAACTTCTCTGCAATTGGATCAAACTTCAAAGTCCGGCCCAATTTATATGAAATATTGCCCAAATGTGCCAGACTTGCCGCCAAATGTGCAGTTTCTACTGGCCCATTCAGCATCTTTTTGTCCTGAGCTCTTACCGCATCCACGAAGTTTTTGTAGTGATCCCCTCCCTCCTTCCGAGCTGGGCCTGGAGCACGTTCTTTACCCAAGAATGTCTTATAATCGTTGTAGCCGTTGATGACCATATAGCCTTTATCACCGTAAAAAATATTGCCAATTTCTACGCCATCTTCTTTGTTGGTCATCCATGGACGTACCTCAAACTGCAAGATTTTATTTTCTTTGGTGTATTGATAAGAGGAGGTCAAATATTCGGGCGTTTCTTTACAATCGTTCCAAAGGTACTTGCCACCTGATGAAGTGATAGTATCTGGCAAACCTACATCCAAGCCCCACATAGCCAAGTCGGTTTCGTGTATGCCTTGATTGCCGATGTCGCCATTGCCATAATCCCAAAACCAGTGCCAGTTATAATGCACATAGTTTTTGCTAAAAGCTTTTTCCTGAGCTGGCCCTTGCCACATATTCCAATCCAAACCTTCAGGAACAGCCGAATTTCCTAAATTTCCGATATCTGGTCGCCATTTGTAAACAATTCCCTTGGCCATGTAAACTTTGCCAATCAAACCATCTCTGAGGTGTTTAATGGCTTCTTGGATAGCCACAGAACTTCTCAACTGGACCCCGTGCTGCACAATTTTGTTATATTTGGTAGCAGCCTCCACCAATTTTCTTCCTTCAAAAACATTGTGACAAGCTGGTTTTTCAACATACACATCCTTTCCAGCCTGACAAGCCCAAATAGTGGCCAAAGCATGCCAGTGATTTGGTGTAGCTATGCTGACAGCATCAATATCTTTATCCTCATAAACCTTTCGGAGGTCTTTTACTTGCTTTACAGACTTGTTATATTTTTTCTCAAAATCACTTGCTCCGGCTCCCAAAACTACAGTATCCACGTCACAAAGTGTCGTGACTTGCACATTGTCTAAGTTCATAAGACCTTTGATATGGTCTTTCCCACGGCCATTTATCCCTATTACAGCAACCCGCAGTCGGTCGTTAGCACCGAATACAGTATTTGGAATAAAAGTAGGAATGGCATAAGCCGCCACACTCGCAGGCAAAGCAGTTTTAAGAAGGTCTCTTCTAGTAAATTTTTTCATTAATAGTTGAATATTTTGTAAGCTAAATTTACGCTTAATATTTTGTATATCAAACACGTAGAGCGATTTTTCAAATCTCAGATTAACAAACCGCACGATTTGAAAAATCGTGTTACGAACATTACAAACGAGCCACTGTCAAACCTCCATCTACCACAAAAACCTGTCCCGTAGAATACAAAAAATTACCTTGAGCTATGGCAGTAACAGTTTTACCCACATCTTCGGGTAATCCCCAACGTTTGGTGAGGCAAAGTCCATTTTCTATCAAATCATCATATTTCTGACTTACTTTTTCGGTCATATCTGTTTTGATAATGCCCGGACGAACCTCAAAAACAGGAATATCAAACTCTGCTAATCGAACTGCAAAAAGCTGTGTCGCCATACTTACGCCAGCTTTCGAAATGCAATATTCTCCTCTATTGACAGAAGCCACTGTAGCCGAAATAGAGGAAACATTGATGATAGTCCCTTCAAAATCCACATTTTCAGCTTTCAAACCCACCATCCAATTGGCCACCGACTGTGTAAGGAAATATGGGCCTTTAAGGTTTGTAGAAATAAGATAATCAAAACTCTCTTCTGTAGCTTCGAGTAAATCTTTTCGCTCTTTGGGTGCAACTCCAGCATTGTTTATCAGCACATTGAGTTTCCCGAAATGCTTTTTTATTTTTTCCAAAATACTGTCTCTGTCCTCTTTTTTTGAAATATCTCCTTGGCAATAAATGACATCGACACCTAACTTTTTGAGATTTTCAATTACTTCTAACACATCAGATTCGTTTCGCATGCCATTAATGGCCAAGTCAAATCCTGCTTCTGCCATTTTTTGGGCTATGCCAAGACCAATGCCTCGCGAACCTCCTGTTATTAGGACTACTTTTTTCATAATTTCTCCTTAATCTCTTTCAAAGTAACCGACTCTGGAAGCGTTTTATACAAAGGATCCAAAGGATAACAACCTGAAACTAGCCCATTTCTTGGTGCAGTGGTGCAGTCTGAAAATGTTCTACACAAAAGTTTTCTTTCGGTCGGACGATTGTTGATCATATCATCAGGCATCGTTGGGTATGAAAGTACCATCCTGCCGAATCCTACTGAATCCACCATTTTGTTTTGCAACGCAAAGTGAGCTACATTCGGCAGCCATTCTTGCAAATAAGAGTACCCTGAGCCTACTATCACCAAATTTGGAAAATCCTTTTTCAAATCTGCTACCACATTTAGCATTCTGGCAACCCCGATAAGTGGCTCTTCAGGTGCTTGATAGCCATCAGAAGGAGGAAAAAGAGCCGGACGGGTAACGTGTGGATTGTAATATGGACTCGAAACAGTAATACAAACCAACTGAATATCAAGCTCTTCTAGCAACTTTAAGAACTTACGAGGTTCTTCCAGGTCTATTTCTAAACCTGTTTCATCGCAACCAAAAGCATACTTATATTTTTCGTTTTCTTTCAAATCGGGTATCCCAATACCATCCAAACCTTTTTTGAAAGGGGCAAAATCTATAGCACTTAGTCTAACACCAATTTCTAGACCTGGGGCTTCTTTTCGGATTCCAGATACTATATTTTTCAGAAAATTAGTCCGATTCTCAAAACTTCCACCATATTTCCCGTTTCTGTCTACTGCACTCAAAAACTCATGACCCAAATAACCATGACAATGTTTGATATCCACAAAATGATAGCCAGCCTTTTGAGCCAAAACCGCCGCTTTCACGAAATCCTCCACCAAGGCATCCACTTCCTCGTCTGTCATGGGAAGGTTATCATCGGTCACATGGAATTTGGCGTCTAATTTTGGATGATTATAAGCTATTTTAGACTCAAACTTGGTATTGTCATTGGGTTTACAAAAACGGCCTGAATGCGTCAATTGCAAGCCTACCAAAAGGTCTTCTGCCGTACCGAATTTCTCGGAATGTCTATCCAAAACCATTTGAAACATTTCTTCCAAATCTCCAATATTTGCCTCATTGATAGTCAATTGTCTTGGATTTGCCCTACCCTCGTGTGTAACAGCCACAGCCTCACATCCCCAGAGCAATTTTGCTCCAGAAATGGCGAAATTCTCCCATCGTTTTTTTGTAAAATGCGTTGGTTTGCCATCTGCGGTGCCATCCCAGCCTTCCATGGGTAAAATTGAAAGGCTATTTCCGATGGTTCTTCCAGATTTCAGATGAATGGCTTTGTTAAAAGGCGAAGTCTCTTTTGGAAGCAGTTCTTCATCAAATTTTAAATCTACTTGATTGTCTTCGAGATATTTAGCAAAATCTGCAGCTGTTTTTAATTGTGCTACTCGACTGTATTTTGGTTTAAATTTTCCGGTCATTTTATGGGTTAAATATTACTTAGGCAAACAGTTAAAAAAGGTATAATAAGGCTCATTATTTATGTGTTTTTGCAAATAAAGAGCCACTTCTCTGAAATGATAATCGCCCCACATGCATGATTCTCCGTAAGGTATTTTGCTTCCTTCTGGCACAAAATCCCAGCCGTTGGGTTGGTGATAAATGGTGTGCAAAAGCAATCCTTGGTGGTTTTCATCGGTACTCAAATAGGGTTCTTCCAAAAGCGAATTCATGACCGTCAATCCTGTTTGCCAGTATTTTTCTCCGGTTTTTGCATCACCATTTTCTTTTAGATATTTACCAAATCGCAACAAACCTTGGGCCGCAATGGCTGCTGCTGAGCTATCCACAGGCTCATGGTCGTTAAAAGGATTGGCTTTTTCGTTGAGATAATCGCCCATTTTGTGCAAATTTGGAGCTCCAGTGTCCCAATATGGAATTCCACAAATTGGCGTATTTTCGATATAAAAGTCACAAGTAGCTTTGGCTGCTTTTAGCATAAAATTTTTGATGTAAGATCGCCCTCCGACAGACTCTAATTCCATTCCATCCAATATTTCGAGACATTCCAACTGCTCCGCAAATCCACACATAGCCCAAGCAAGTCCACGTGTCCAAGTACTGAAACCTGTGTAGCCTTGCTGTGAATTGGGACAACGATAATTTCCGTCTTTTACATTGAAAACACACTCGTGAGCAGTTCGACCCCATGCATCATAAATATCTCTACCTTCGCCATAAAAAACCGAAAAGTTTGCTGTGGCCTCTATATGCTTGATGGCTCGCTCCAAAAGGCTGATTTTGGCATCCCCTTCACCCTGAAAAACATGGCCCAATTGGTGGCTAATCATCAAAGCTCTGCATGAACGAATGGTGTCCACAAACAAGGAATGTGCCCCATTGAACGAATGTATAAATCCACCGTCGTCTTTGATGTCTGTCCATCTGCTGGCCTGCACAGCACCCGAAATCTTCAAGGCCAATTCGTAGAAATTTTGTTCCCAATCATTCTGGGCAATTTTGCCTTCTCGCATCAATCGGAGCAAATTGCCATAAGTACTCACATTGTTGAAGCCATGATCATGCACACCAACATGACTGATATGCGGAGCCATTTTCTCTAGCGTTTTCTTTCTTCCAATTTCTAGAAAATCGGCCTCGTCTGTAGCATCAAACTGCAAAATGGCCGAACCGTACTGAAATCCTTGCGTCCATTCTGTCCAACCCCTGGTGGTATATTTGCCATTTTTGGTAAAAACAGGAGAACCATCATTATCGTCATACTCGGTTTGGATGGAGCGGATTTTTTCACCAGAAAGTTTCCAAAATGTATTTAATTTGGATTGTAAATCTTGTGTTTTGAGAGAATAGTTTATGTTTATCATCACTAAAAAATATCGAAAACTCAGTATCCGACACGCATTTATTAAAGGTTGAAAATCAATTGTATTGTGATTGTCAACATTCTTAGCTGAATAATTCGGCGAATCACAATACAGAGAGTAAATTTAGAAATCTTGCGGGATTATTGAATTAAAATCATTTTAAATTTTGTTCTACTAATAACCAACATACCAAAAAAAGCAAAAATAGTATGAAAAACATCCTCATAGCGATTGTTGTTCTCGGCATAATAGCCTTTTTATATTTCAGAAGTAACCCAAAAGTTGACTTTAAACAAGATACCGCCGATGGAATTCACTTTCAAAAAGGCAACTGGCAGCAAGCCCTAGATTTGGCAAAAAAAGAAAACAAAGTCGTTTTCTTAGACATATATGCCACTTGGTGCGGCCCCTGCAAACAACTCAAAAAATACACTTTCACAGAAAAATCAGCAGGCGATTTTTTTAATGCCAACTTTGTGAATATGGCGTTAGACGGTGAGCAGCCAGAAGGAGCAACTTTAGCTCAGAAATTTGAAATTGAGGCTTATCCTACCCTAATGTTTGTTACACCCGAGGGCGAACTTATCACCAAATCGCCAGGATTTCGTACGGCTCCAGACTTGATTAATTTGGGTCAAAAGATATTGGATAGCAGGAAATAAGTTACTTTTTCTTCGCCTTCCGCTGACTGTCAATATACTCGTTGTCCTCTATTCTAATTTTGACGATTTCTTGAATAAGACTTTTGGGCAAAACGGCATCAAACTTAAATCTAATAGTGCCTGTAGTGTAATCCATGCCATGGAGCCGACTTTCGAAATGGCTCAATACAACATTGCTCATAACATAGAAAGCCACATGTAATTTGGTAGCCCCAACCGCCACAAGTCCACCAAGATATTTGTAGGTTGGAATACCATAACTTATTCCCTCTTCAGCTTGCGGAACGACTTCCTTTATAATAGCCATCAATTCCAAAAGTTTCGGTTTTGATTCATCAGGAATATTTTGAAGATATTCAGAAAAAGATTTTAAGGAGGTGTTCATTCTCATCGGTAAGAGAAGGTTTTTTATTGTTCTTTCTTAGAAATATGATACCAATTTATAAAAAAATGCGACTCAAAATATTGAATCGCTTTTATTTAGACGCCTATTTTTCAATTATTCTACTCTGCAACTCTCAAAACAAACGCATTAAGTGGTGTTCCTGAACTTGTAAGATAACTTATATTTGAGTTTTCGAACTGATAGGCTCCAAAATCTCACTTGGCTTGCAGCTAAATACTAAAATAGATACAAAAGATAAAATCAATAATTGTTTCATTTCAAAATCTTTATTTGTCAGTTGGAGATTTAACGTCTATTTTGGCTTGAATGAGCGACTTTAGTGTTTCCATATCTTTTTGCATGGCGTTCATTTCGGCTTTTAAGTTGTTGCTTTGGTTTGAGAGCTCTTTTACGGCATTTATCAAAGGAATGACCAATTCTGTGTAAGATAAATTCAAGGTTTTGGTGGTGTCATTGTCTTGTATCAATCCGCTAAATTCTACTCCTTGGTCTTTTAGTACTTCCTGTACATCTTGTGCTATCAGTCCATCACGGCGGCGTTTATTGCTATCAGCTTTGTAGGTGTACGAAGCCGTTCTTAGAGCATTGATAAAGCTAAGCCCAAGATTATTGTTATAAACTATATTTTCCTTTAATCTTCTGTCAGAATAATTCACCCAAGATGCATATCCACCAATTTGAGAAACCGAAGCATTTCCTATAACAACTTTATTGGAGGCATTTACTTTTGCTGTTGCACCAAGAGCCATTGAATTATTAACAAATTCTCCAGAAGGAATATCAATTACTCCAGACGAAATGCCTAAAAAAGTATTATTTTCTCCATTTATTAAGCTATTTCCAGAAGCAATTCCAGTAGCGGTATTATTTGAACCTAAAATAAGTTCGGATAGAGAATGATCTCCCGTAGCTGTGTTTCCGTTGTAATTCACTGCAGAGCCAACATTTAGCTTGTGTAGTGAATTATTCCCTATTGCAGTGTTTGAGTTTGTATTTGATGCGTAGTATAAAGTATTATGCCCCAAAGTAACATTACCTCTACCATAAGCTGCATTATAAAATGAGTAATTACCAATGATTATATTTCCAATATCAAAACCTGAGGCTCCGAGTTCAACTTGGAGATTTTGTGAGGAGTAACTACCAATTGAAATCATATTGGTTTGTCTTGTATAAGACAGATTTTCATGATTTATTGCATTCAAAGCGTTTGTCCCAATTGCAATGTTATCGGTAGTAGATTTAGCGTTAGCTAAAGTATTGGTTCCAATGGCAACATTTCTACTTCCGTTAATATTAGAACTTAATGAACCCCAACCTAAACCAGTGTTACTAATCCCAGATGTATTTTTAGTTAAAACCCCTTCTCCTATTGCAGTGTTACCATACCCCGTATTATTCATTAGAGTTGCTCCTCCAACCGCCACATTGGCATATCCAGTAGTAGCATTATACATTGATTTTTCACCAATAGCTACACTATAACCAACACTTTGCGATTTTGCCATTGCTTTGTTACCTATTGCCACAACGCCATCGCCACCAGTAGCGTTTGATTTAAAAGCACTGTCTCCAAGTGCGATAAATTTAAAGTTTTTTGAAGGGTCATAAGTTCGGTTATCTATAATTCCTTTTGGAAAAATAGTTAAACTTCCGTCAGTAGGTGAAACAACATTTACTTGTGCGGACAAATTGGTTTTGGCTAAAAAAATCGTGAGAATTACGAGTAGTTTTTTCATTGCTGTAATGGGAGAATTTTGTTTTTGATAATGGAATCTAAATCGCGGTAAATTTAGTAAATCAAAAATTCAAATCTCATGCAAAAACGAAAAAACTGATTTTAAGGCAACAAATCTTCCAAAGTGAACTAAATAAGATTTGAAGTAAATTAAAAAGTTTAGGAATTGAGACACAAAACCCAATCCAAAAAAAATCGCGACCCAAAAGATATGAGTCGCAATTCCTACACTAATCCCAGTTATTTAATTTTTTCAGGGTGAAAACTCCACACCATCCCAATTAAATTCCACTTATATAGACGCACTTTATTGGCTTTTCGATGCTTCATTTTTAAATATTTTTTTGGTAATAAACACTTATCTACCAAATACGCCACCTCATACCCAGAAAATCAGAATTTGTAAGCGTTTTTGTTTTTTTATTTCAAAAAATAAATACATTTACTATTCAAATTTTATCACCAAACGAAACCCTTATGATGGATAGAAGGAAATTTATGCAGCTTTCTGGGCTCGGTATGGGTGCCTTGGTAGGTGCTGGTATTCCGATTATTGGAAACGCCACCACGCCAGAGCATCTCCTCGAAACACCCGCTGACGCTGCCCAAAAGAAACTAATGTCGGATATTGCCCTCAATGCCGCCCGCAGCAAAGGTGCTACCTACACCGATGTGCGTATTGGTCGTTATTTGCAGCAGTTTTTGTTTACCCGCGAAACCAAGGTTCAAAATATCGTAAACGCAGAGTCTTACGGTGTGGGCATCAGAGTGATAGCCAATGGCACTTGGGGGTTTTCGGCCACCAGCGATGTGAGCAAAGAAGGCATAGCCAAATGTGCCGAAACAGCCGTGGCTATAGCCAAAGCTAATGCCAAAATACAGACGGAGCCTGTAATTCTAGCCCCACAAAAAGGTGTAGGCGAAGTAAGTTGGAAAACGCCCATCGTAAAAAATGCCTTCGAGATACCTATTCAAGAAAAAATAGATTTGTTGATGAAAGTAAACGGCGAGGCCATGAAAAATGGTGCTGGCTTCGTTACTTCCAACCTATTTTTTGTAAACGAACAAAAATACTTCGCCTCGTCTGATGGTTCATATATCGACCAAGATATTCACAGAATATGGCCTACATTTACAGTAACTGCAGTAGACAAAGCCGCAGGGAAATTCAAAACCCGCGATGCTATAAGTTCCCCAATGGGCATGGGTTACGAGTACCTCGATGGTTTGGCTTCTGAAAAAATACCTGGGCCAATTGGCTTGGTAGGCTACAGAAACTCTTACGACATGGTGGAAGACGCCATAATGGCTGCCAAGCAAGCCAAAGAAAAAATAACAGCGAAGTCGGTACCCGCCGGCAAATATGACTTGGTACTCGATCCAAACCACTTGGGTCTTACTATCCACGAATCTGTTGGTCATCCGCTAGAACTTGACCGAGTGTTGGGCTACGAAGCCAACTACGCTGGCACAAGTTTCGCTACGTTAGACAAATGGAAAACTGGAAACTTCAACTATGGAAGCAAAAACGTGACCATAGTTGCTGACAAAACACAGCCAAATGCTCTTGGAACGGTAGGATACGACGACGAAGGCGTACCATCTAAACAATGGAATTTGATAAAAGACGGTGTATTGGTAAACTACCAAGCTATCAGAGACCAAGTGAATATTTTGGGTGAAAAAGAATCGCACGGATGTTGCTATGCCGACAACTGGGATTCTGTTCAGTTCCAACGTATGCCAAATGTTTCTTTGCTTCCTGGAAAAGACAAATTGAGCGTTTTGGATATGATAAAAGGCGTAGAAAAAGGAATTTATATCGTCGGACGAGGCTCTTATTCTATTGACCAGCAACGCTATAACTTCCAGTTTGGCGGGCAGCTTTTCTACGAAATCAAAAACGGAGAAATTGCAGGAATGCTCGACGACGTGGCGTATCAATCTAACACCCAAGAGTTTTGGAACTCGTGTGTGCAGGTATGCGACAAAGACGATTATCGTACTTTCGGGTCGTTTTTTGACGGCAAAGGACAACCTTCGCAAGTATCGGCGGTGTCGCATGGTAGTTCGACTACTCGTTTCAATGGTATAAATGTAATTAACACGGGCAGAAAGATTTAATTTGATGTGCGGTCAGACGAAAGTCGGACCTGAAATCTCAATCTTTTTCAAAAAATAGATTTAAACAAAATGAAAATATTAACTAAAGAAGAAGCCAAGAAAATCATTGATAAGGTGTTGGCGTATTCCAAAGCCGACGAAATGAGTGTAAACCTTAGCGGCACTCGTACGGGCAATATTCGATATGCCAGAAACACGGTATCTACCAGCGGTGAATCCGAAAACCAATCCTTATCGGTAACCTCAGTTTATGGCAAAAAATCAGGTACTGCCACTATCAACGAATTTGACGACGCCTCTCTTGAAAAAACGGTGAGGAGAGCAGAGGAAATTGCCAGATTGGCACCCGAGAACTCCGAATATATGCCCATGCTCGGCCCTCAAACTTACTTAAATACAAATACTTTTTCGGAAAATACGGCCAAAATCGATCCAAATCTAAGAGCTAAAGCGGCTTTAGACAGCATTTTGCCCTGTAGGGAAAACAAACTTACGGCAGCTGGTTATATGGAGGACTCCGCCGGTTTCACGGCCATGGGTAACTCTAAAGGCCTTTTTGTCTATAACAAGGCTACTCAGGTGGACTTCACCATTACCGTTAGAACTGACGATGGTTTGGGTTCGGGCTATGGTATCCAAGACTTCAACGATGTGTCCTTGTTGAACACCAAAAAAGTAACCGAAATAGCTATGCAAAAAGCCAAAGCTTCGGCTTCGGCACAAGCTTTGGAACCCGGAAAATACACAGTAATATTAGAACCCGCAGCAGCTGTAGATTTGCTACAAAACATGATGCGAAGCATGGACGCCCGCAATGCAGATGAAGGCCGGAGTTTTTTGAGTAAAAAAGGAGGCGAAACCAAACTGGGTGAGAAACTTTTTGACGAAAGAGTAAACATCTACTCTGACCCAATGAATGCCGAAAATCCTGGTTCGCCTTTCTCGCAAGATGGCCGTCCGCAGGAAAAAATATATTGGATAGAAAACGGTATAGTTAAAAACATGACCTATTCGCGTTTTTGGGCAGATAAAAAAGGAGTAAAAGCCACTCCACCACCCAATTCGTTTATAATGGCTGGTGGAGATAAGTCGCTTGCCGACCTGATAAAAGGCACAGATAAAGGAATTTTGGTTACCCGACTGTGGTATATCAGAGCTGTTGACCCTCAAACATTGCTCTACACAGGCCTTACCAGAGACGGAACTTTCTATATCGAAAACGGAAAAATCAAGTTCCCAGTAAAAAACTTCCGTTTCAACGAAAGCCCGGTTATTATGCTCAATAACTTAGAGGAAATGGGAAAACCAGTTAGAATTGCGGGAAATTTGGTACCGCCACTCAAAATCAGAGACTTTACATTCTCAAGTTTGAGCGACGCGGTTTAAAAGCATATTTTCTTTATAAATGAGGTGTAATCACAAATTACATCTCATTTTTTATTTTAAGGTATCCATTAATTGGCACTTTTGAAGTAATCCTAATATATTTGTAGTTTGGTTTAAGAAATTCTTAAATGTCTGCGGAAACGAACATTTGAGGCTCTGGCCGCATTACCTTTAGATATTTTCCTCAGAAAATCACTATTTACAAAACAAAAGACTTCTTATATGACAAATAATATTTGGCGGTATCTCTCTATCATCCTCCCTATATTATTGTTCGGTGCTTTGGCTAGCTTATTCTTAGAAAGGCCTGGTTTACAAACAGATGAAATACTTTTCGCCAATCTCTCTTTAGGCGAAATCAACCACACCACCTACATAGCACGCAAAATTGGCGGCATCACTTTTTTCGTTATTTCTTACATTGGAGCCTTAAAATCTTGGATTTTCATTCCTATTTTTAAATTTTTTGGATTCAATTACTTCAGCGTCAGAATTCCAATGATACTGCTGAGTATGATAAGCCTTTTGCTGGTATACAAGGCGGTCAATATCTCTTTCAAAAAGCCACTTTTAGCTTGGTTCATTTTGATGGCACTGGTTACGGAATCCACCTTTATAACGATGGTTAGGACTGATGTAGGTCCCATTGCTATTGAGTATTTTTGCAAGATTTTAAGCATTTTACTTATTTTCAAATACTTACAAAGCAAAAAACAATCAAATCTATATTTTTTACCTCTTGTATTGGCATTAGGTATTTTCAACAAAATAAACTTTATCTGGTTTTCTAATGCACTCCTTTTTAGCAGCCTAATCCTTGTTTTTTTACTGGAAACCAAAAAAGAAAAACTGACTTTCGCTAAATTCCTCGGCCTTACTTTTTTGTTCGAATTTATATTGTTCATTGGTTTCAACAAGCTGAACCCAGGCATGGTTAGTTCTTCGAACATAGGCATTGACTTGGAGTTTATCAAAACCAAAATTCAGCTGTTTTACTATTTTGGCAAAGGTATTTTTGACGGAACCGGTTTTTATAGAATTCAATATTTGATCTCAGAAGAAACCTTTGGTTACAACTCTCTTTCAAAGGGTATTTACCAGACTTTCTTCTATCTATTTGAGGTGTGCCTCACGGTATTTATTATTTATACTTTGCTGGTTATCAGAAAAATATGGAAAAAACAAAACGATAATGGAGACATCTACTACCTGTTTTTTGTATGTATAATTCTTTGCATCAGTGCTCAAATATTTGTGGTCGAAAATGCCCGAAACCTGTGGCATTTCTATACCTTATTTCCGTTTTTTACCATTTGTGTATTTTATGGCGTTTACAATTTGTTGGGCACAAAAATTAGTTGGTTATTTTTCGTAGTAGTCATAATCTACAATCTTAATAACTTTTCGACTTACGTTTACGCATTGACAAACAAAACTCCCAATCCCTTTTGGAGCAATAAAATAAACGAACTCGCTGAATATGTAAAACCTGTCAAGGGTGAATTTGTGGAGCTAGACTGGGGCATCAGTACGCAGTTGCTCTGTATTACCAAACAGGATAAGTTCAAGCGTGGTTTTTTAACCCAAAAAGGAGAACTTATGGCTTATTTGGATAATCCCGAGGAAGTTTTCTATCGTGATTATCTAGAAAACAAAGAACTCCAAAATCTCTATTTCATAAGTTTTCAAAGCAAATTGGCTGACCCAAAAATGAATATTATCTTTGACAAAATGATTGACAAAAAAGGTTACCAAAAAGTTTTAGTTAAAAACTTCTACGAAAACGACAAAACTTTGATTTACAGCATATTTAGACTAAAAAAAGGATGATTTCAGAAAACCAAAAGACCTTATCAATTTTAATACCTGTTTTCAATGAGGAAAGAACGGTACACTTCATACTTGAAAAAGTAGTGGAGGTAAATCTGATTGGTGGCTACAAAAAAGAAATCGTTCTGGTAAACGACGCATCACGAGACAACACGGAAGGTAAAATTCAGGAATTCATCAACAAGTATCCTAACGAAACCATCAGTTACTACAAACACGAGATAAACCAAGGTAAAGGAGCAGCCATACATACCGGTATAAAAAATGCCAAAGGCGACTTGATAATAGTACAAGATGCCGACCTAGAGTATGACCCCAACGAATTCAATATTTTGCTTAAGCCTATCATTGATGGTTTTGCGGATGTAGTTTATGGTTCGAGGTTTATTGGAGGTAAACCACACCGTATTTTGTTCTTTTTCCACTCTATCGGCAATAAACTTCTTACGTTTTTGTCCAATGCCTCCACCAATCTGAACCTAACAGATATGGAGACTTGCTATAAGCTTTTCGATGCGAAAATCCTCAAAAGTCTTTCTCTTAGAGAAAAGCGTTTCGGATTTGAACCTGAGGTAACTGCCAAAATATCGAGAATAAAAGGTATTAGAATCTACGAAGTAGGTATTTCATATTATGGCAGAACCTACGAAGAAGGTAAAAAAATCAACTGGAAAGACGGTTTCAGAGCCCTTTACTGCATTCTGAAGTATGGCTTCTTTAAAGGAGCTTAAGAATTTTCGAGATATCGAGAATTTTAGTCTTCATTCGCATCGTTTGAGATTCAACAGTATTTAGAAATCTTTCTATTTACTGCGAATAATATTTCGTTTTATCCTTAATTGAAAGGTTCAAGTATTTACAGAGACCTATTCCGTTAAAAATCCTTAAAATCATCTCCTCTCAACGTCCTATTTTATCCGCTTATACAATTGCAACTATTCGGCCATTGTTTTCATCTTTGATTTGATATATATTTACCTCATATTCATTTTCTAATCTAAAAGCTATTTACTTTGAAAAGACGAGATTTCCTTCAATTATCGGGTCTGGGAATCGGTGCGGCCATGCTGCCCAATATTCCTGTTATGGGAAACAATGTTTCCTACGAAGCCCTGCTCAATGGCTCCATGGATGTAGCCGTAAAAAAACGTCTAGCCGACGCAGCCCTAAATGCTGCTAAATCAAAAGGAGCCACTTATACCGATATTCGTATTGGTAGATACCTCAACCAGTTTGTGGTTACCAGAGAAGACAAGGTGCAAAACATCGTCAACACGGAGTCTTACGGAGTTGGGGTTCGTGTAATAGCCGACGGCTGCTGGGGTTTTGCAGCAGTGGTAGATGCTAAATCAGAAGCTGACACCGCTCGTGCAGCCGAAGAAGCTGTTGCTATAGCAAAGGCCAATGCCAAGCTGATGAAAGAGCCAGTTAGCTTAGCTCCTCAAAAGGGCTTTGGCGAGGTCAGCTGGAAGACGCCAATTGTTAAAAATGCTTTTGAGGTGCCTATTCAGGAAAAAGTTGATTTACTTCTTGGCGTAAACGATGCCGCCATCAAAAACGGAGCAAACTATGTCAACTCGATTCTGTTCTTAGTAAACGAACAAAAATACTTCGCATCGTCTGACGGTAGCTATGTTGACCAAGACGTGCACCGTACTTGGCCGATTTTCAATGTAACGTGTATCGATCCGAAATCAGGTAAATTTGAAACTCGCAATGCCCTCAGTGCTCCAATGGGCATGGGTTATGAATACCTGCAAACCAATCCAAAAGATAAAATAACAGGTGTAACAACTAGATACAACAGAGGCTATGATATGCTGGAAGATGCCGGAGCTGCTGCTCAGCAAGCCAAAGCAAAACTGTCGGCCAAGTCTGTTGAGGCCGGCAAATATGACTTGGTTCTTGACCCATCGCACCTTTGGCTAACCATTCACGAGTCAGTAGGACACCCTCTTGAATTAGACAGAGTATTGGGTTATGAAGCCAACTTTGCTGGAACATCATTTGCAACGTTAGACAAGTGGCAATCGAAAAACTTCAACTATGGCAGCAAAGAAGTTACACTTTTTGCAGATAAAACGCAGGTTGGTTCATTAGGAGCAGTTGGTTGGGACGATGAGGGTGTTAAAACCAAAAAATGGGATTTGGTAAAAGACGGTACTTTGGTAAACTATCAAGCTATTCGTGACCAAGCTCATATAATTGGTGAAAAAGAATCCCACGGATGTTGTTATGCCGACAGTTGGTCGTCAGTACAGTTTCAGCGTATGGCCAATGTTTCTTTGGCACCAGGTAAAACACCACTTTCAGTGGAAGAAATGATAAAAGACGTAAAAAAAGGAATTTATATCATAGGCGATGGGTCGTTTTCAATAGACCAGCAACGCTATAACTTCCAGTTTGGCGGTCAGTTGTACTACGAAATCAAAGACGGCAAAATTGGTGAAATGCTGAAAGACGTGGCTTATCAATCTAATACCCAGGAGTTCTGGAACTCATGTAGTAAGATCTGTGATGATAGAGATTATCGTTTGGGAGGTTCATTTTTTGATGGAAAAGGCCAACCGTCTCAATCGAGTGCCGTGTCGCACGGTAGTTCAACTGCAAGATTTGACGGCGTAAATGTAATTAACACAGGAAGGAAGATTTAAAGCCGCACCCCTGCCCTCCCCAGTGGGAAGGGAGAATCAGGTAAATTAGCTAAGTCAAGCCCTAAGTCAAATCGAAACATTTCCTTTTTACCAAAAAAAGAACAAAACAAATGAACATAATATTAACAGAAGAAGAAGCTAAGACCCTGCTCAAAAAGATATTGAGTTATTCGAAAGCCGACGAATGTATCGTAAACATCATTGGTGAGCAAAGAGGCAACATCCGTTATGCGAGAAACGAAGTCTCTACGGCAGGTGGCCTTACAAACAAAAATATTGCCGTAACCTCAGCTTTTGGAAACAAAGTGGGCTCTGCCACCATAGATGAGTTCGACGACGCTTCGCTAGAAAAGGTCGTAAGAAGAGCCGAAGAATTAGCAAAATTAGCACCCGAAAATCCAGAATACGAAGGCCTTGTAGACCCACAGACCTACATGAAAGCCAACGGATATTTTGAGTCAACAGCCAGCATTAATCCAGACAAAAGAGCCACCAAAGTAGCTCAAAGTTTGGAATTGTGCCGAAATGAGAAACTTGTAGGTGCCGGATTCTTGGAAGACCAACACGGCTACACGGCCATCATGAACTCGAAAGGCATGTTTGCTTATTATGCCTCAACCAACGTTAACTTTTCACTAACCGTAAGAACCGAAGACGGTAAAGGCTCGGGTTATGTAGCAAAAGGCTACAGTGATTTTAATAAATTGGATACCGCCGCAGCAACACGAGTAGCCATTCAAAAGGCTAAAGCTTCGGCTAGTGCACAAGCCATAGAACCAGGCAAATACACTGTTATTCTTGAACCTACAGCGGCTGCGGTATTATTGGAGAATATCTTCTTTGGTATGGATGCACGCAGTGCAGACGAAGGCCGTTCGTTTTTCAGTAAACCTGGTGGCAAAACAAAACTCGGCGAAAAAATAGTGGACGAAGCCGTTACTTTTTACTCCGACCCCACTCATCCTGAGCTTCCGGCCTCTCCATGGTCTGGCGATGGTCAAGCTCAACAAAAACTCAAATGGATTGACAAAGGTGTCGTTAAAAACTTGGCCTACTCTATTTATTGGGCCAAGCAAAAAGGTGTAAAACCAGTGCCCTTTCCTAACAACATGATTATGGAAGGAGGAAAAGCAAGCCTAGAAGAAATGATAAAAAGTACCAAAAGAGGTATATTGGTTACGAAACTTTGGTATATCAGACCAGTGGACCCACAAACACTCTTATTGACAGGTCTTACTCGGGACGGAACTTTTTACATTGAAGACGGAAAAATAAAACATCCAATCAAAAATTTGAGGTTTAACGAAAGCCCAATCATCATGCTCAATAACTTAGAAACACTGGGTGTTTCTGAAAGAGTGGTGAGTACGGAATCAAACCAAAACTACATGATTCCTCCGATGAAAATCAGAGAGTTTACTTTCTCTAGCTTGAGTGATGCGGTTTAAGAAACGATAAATGTAGCTTTCATTAAAGGCGAGACTCGTTGGAGTCTTGCCTTTTTTTGTTTCCAATAAACTAACCTAATGACCCAATTAATAGTAATTCAGTCATTATGTTGACCCAATTAACATTAATTTGGTCAATTTATAATTATTTATTGAAAAACGTTGCTACTTTTGTACAAAGAGTAGTGATATGGAAATTATACGAAAAATCGAAAGTCGCATCATCAGTTTCTTAGAACCAGGCAAAGTAAACATACTTTATGGAGCAAGAAGAGTTGGCAAAACCTACCTGCTTAAGAAAATAGCAAATGAGCAGAATGTGAGTTACTTATGGCTAAACGGTGAACTTCCAGAGGTTCAAGAAATTTTAGAAACAAAAAACCTTAACAACTACAGAAATCTTTTTGAGGGGTTTCAGCTCGTTATTATTGACGAAGCACAGGCGATACCACAAATCGGCCAAATTCTAAAAATAATTGTTGATGAATTACCGCATTTAAAAATCATTGCCAGCGGTTCTTCTGCTTTCGACCTCACCAACAAACTCGGTGAACCTTTGGTTGGAAGAGCATTTTGGCATGAAATGTATCCGGTTGCTCAGCTAGAAATCTCCATGCAAGAAAACATCTTGGAAACCATGAAAAACAAAGATGAAAGGCTGATTTTTGGCAGTTATCCTGAGGTAATTAACCTTGTGGGCTTTGAAAGAAAAGAAGAATATCTCAAAGACCTTGTCAACGCTTATTTACTGAAAGATATTCTTAGCCTAGAAGGTATTCGGAATGCCTCCAAAATATATGATTTGTTAAAACTCATTGCTTTTCAATTGGGTAAAGAGGTATCATTGAATGAACTGGGCACCCAACTGGGCATGAGCAAAAACACAATAGAAAAATATCTTGACCTATTAGAGAAAGTATTTGTTTTAAAAAAAATAACGGGATTCAGCAAAAATCTTAGAAAAGAAATAACCAAAACATCAAGGTGGTATTTTTGGGATAATGGAATCCGAAATGCAATTATAAATGATTTCAAAGCCATAAATTTGAGAAATGATACAGGGGAGCTTTGGGAAAACTACCTCATAGCAGAAAGGCTAAAAAAGAATGAATACGTAAGAGTTAACAAAGAAATGTATTTTTGGAGAACATATGATCAGCAAGAAATAGATTGTTTGGAAACCAAAGATGGAGAAATAGCTGCATTCGAGTTTAAGTTTGGAACTAAGGTTGGCAAAATCCCAGGTGCATTCGCCACTGCTTATCCCGATGCAAGTTTTCAAACCATAAACAAAGAAAACTATCTGAGCTTTATAGTTTAGAAGAGTTTTTTTTACATATCTTGACCCAATTAATAGTAATTCAGTCATTATATTGACCCAATTAATATTAATTTGGTCAATAAATAACGAAAAAGCATAATCCTAAAAGTCAAAATCTCCGAAAAAGTAGTTTTTCTTTGAAGTGCGAACCAATTATTCGTAAATTTCATCTCCAAAGAACCAGAGAGCTATAAACTAATAAAAAACTAAATAAATGCACCGCCATTTTATAATAACATCATTAGCTTTTTTGCTGATTGGATTTATGTCTTGCAGCAAAAAAACCATAGATATCAATCCCACCAACAACCCCAAAGATTCTACCTCTAATGTAACTCCTTCAAAGTTTTTAAAAGAAAACAATTGGATATATACCCAAATGAAGAAATACTATCTTTGGGAAGAAACCATGCCAACAGAGGCCAAAACTGACAAGTATTTAGAACCCGTAAAATATTACAAATCACTCATAAATGATAACCAAGACTGGTTTTCGTATATGAAAAGCAACAAAGACGATGTGCTGAATTTCTGGCTAGGCACTCCCTACGGCTACGGATTCAGGTTTAGACCTTACAAACCAGATCCTACAAAAGAAAATATTTATTTGGCAGTTTCATTGGTTTCTCAACAAAGCCCTGCCGAAAAAGCCGGTCTTTACCGAGGCGATATCATTCAAAAAATAGATGGAAACAACATCACAGAAGGCAATCTTTCGGGTTTACTAGAAAAACTAAACATAAATATCACTTGGCAAACCACTTCGAATGAACTAAAAACGGCGGCCATTGCAAAATCGAGCTACCGAGTAAAGCCCATTTATGATACACGAGTGATAGAAATAGAAAAGAAGAAAATTGGCTATTTCGCGTTTACTCAGTTTTTGCACGAAATAGACAATGACCTCCGAGCAGTATTCAATAATTTTAAAGCCCAAAAAATAGACGAACTAATTCTAGATTTAAGATTTAATCCTGGTGGGTTTACTCCGAACGCGGAAGTTGTGGGTTCTCTGATTGTTAAAAACCTAAATCCCAACGAGAAAATGTTTGGGGGACATGCCAACAAAGCACAAACTCTTGAAGCTCAAAGCAAACCCGACGGCAACAAAGACGGCAGAAATTGGACAAACGAGTCCGCAAATCTAAACACATTGAATCGCATTTATATCATCACCTCAAAATCAACTTCATCGTCGTCCGAATTGGTCATCAACTGTCTCAAAACCAAAATGGAGGTGATATTGATTGGAGAAAATACTTTGGGAAAAAATGTAATATCAACCATAATTACAGACGAAACGGGTAAATTTCCTTTTGTAATAATGCCCGCCTATTCAACCCTCGAAAATTCCAAAGGAGAATCATACTATGGCCGAAAAGAAGGATTTATCCCTGACTTCCTAATTCATGACGACATTCTGCCTTATTATCCAATCGGTAATCAGAACGAAACCTTGCTTAAAAAAACTTTGGAAATAATTCAGGGTAATTTATTAACAAATATTAAGGTTGATTCCGAACACTTCAAGGTGAACTTTCTAGACAAAAACCACCATTACGACAGCCACACCCCTTTCATATCTAACTAAAATAGCACTATTACTGAAATATTGAGTTTTGTTTTTTCCATAAAAAAAGCAACAAAAAACAGAATTTGTCGTCATTTAGACTCCGTTGGTCAAGTTTTTGGCGAAAAACTGAGCCTTTTTGCATAAATTGTGTAGTTTTTTAATTCATCTGAAAAAGCAAACTTGAAACCTTTCGTATTTACTCGTATTCAATATAACTCCGGCGACTGGGATACCGATCAGCGTATGCCCAGCAACCTGTTGAATTCGCTGGTTGAATATACCACCATACCGATTGACGAAAAGGAAAGAACCATTTTCTTAACCGACAAAAACCTTTTCAGAAGCCCTATTTGTTACCTGAGTGGTCATAAATTGGTGGAATTTTCAAGCCTTGAAAGGGATAACCTGCACAGATACATTCAAAACGGCGGTTTTCTGTTCGTAGATGATTGCAATCACGACATAGACGGACTTTTTGCCAAATCGTTCGAGCAAGAAATCGGTAGAGTTTTTGGACAAAAAGCATTGCAAAAAATACCCAATACGCATCAAATCTATAAGTCATTTTTTGAGTTCGAAGGTCCACCTACCACCAGTTTTGAACTCAATGGCTGGGGTGATGACCTCGTACATGACTACCTGAAAGCCGTTACCGTGAATGGGAGAATTGGAATTTTATATTCAAACAAAGACTACGGCTGCGAATGGGACTACGACTTTAGAAACAAACGCTGGCTGGCCGAAGACAACACCAAATTTGGTGTGAATATCATTAATTATGCATTAACACATTAGAATAAATTGGAAACCAAAGAACAATACAAATCGCTGGTAGAGAAACTGCCCCTTCTGAAAAAAGAAATAGCAAAAGTCATAGTTGGCCAAAATGAGGTGATTGAGGAAATTTTGATCGCATTTTTGGCGGGCGGACATTGTTTACTCGAAGGTGTGCCGGGACTCGCCAAAACATTGATGGTGAAGACCATATCTGAAGCTTTAGAAATGGAATTCAAAAGAATCCAATTCACGCCAGACCTTATGCCAGGAGATATTATTGGTACCGAGATATTAGAAGAAGACCATGATACAGGTAAAAAATTCTTCAAATTCAACAAAGGACCTTTGTTTGCCAACATAGTTTTAGCGGATGAAATAAACCGTACCCCACCCAAGACTCAAGCCGCCCTTTTGGAGGCGATGCAAGAATACAAAGTGACTTATGGAGGTGTAAATTACGATTTGGACAAGCCTTTTTTAATCATCGCCACCCAAAATCCTATAGAGCAATCTGGTACCTATCCATTGCCAGAAGCCCAGTTGGATAGGTTTTTACTGTTTATAAAACTCTATTATCCATCTGAAAACGAGGAACTTGAAGTATTAAAATCGACGACTGCTGAGCGTAAAAACAAAATAGAAAGCGTATTTACTGGTCAGGACATCATAGCTCTCCAAAAACTTACTCGCCAAGTACACATTGACGACAACCTAATTGTAGAAGTAAATAATTTGGTCAGAAATTCACGCCCACAGAACAGTAATTCCGAGTTTGTCAAAAAATGGTGCGAATGGGGGGCTGGTCCCCGTGCAGGTCAAGCCCTGATACTTTGTGCCAAAGCTCGGGCGGTTATAAAAGGCAGGTTCTCGGTAATTCCTGAGGATATTCACACGCTCGCATTTCCTGTTTTACGCCACAGAATATCGCTTAATTTTAGAGCAGAAGCAGAAGGAATCAGCACCGATGATGTGGTCAAAAATCTAATAAAATCTTAAAGAAATCGATTTTACCCAATATCTATGTCGCTTGCCCAAGACCTCATAAAAGTCAATAACCTACAGCTCGCCGCCAAATTGGTGAGTGACCTGGTCGTACTTGGGCTGCACAATAGCAAAAGGTCAGGCACTGGGGCTGAGTTTGAGCAATACCGACATTATAGACCAGGCGACGACCCCAAAAGTATAGATTGGAAACTGTTTGCACGTACAGAGAAACACCAAGTAAGAGAATCAGCAACTGAAAGTACGCTCACCATAAATTTTATCATAGACCTTTCAGGTTCTATGAACTACACCGAAAATAGTGTCTCAAGATTATATTTCGCCAAAATTCTGCTGGCATCTTTTGCCTATTTGGGATTTAAGCAGAACGATGAAATGAATCTTTTTGCATTAAAAAATGGCAAACTCGAACTGCTGGCGAGTCAAGGAAAACAGAGTTTTCAAAAAATATTATACGGCCTAGAGAACGCCAAGGCGGTAGGAAACTGGAGCTTTGAAAAAGTAAATTTCCCTGAGTTTCAGTCCAAAAATAAGGAATTACTCATTTTTGCTTCAGACTTTTTTCAAACCGACAACGAATTCTACGAACTGATAAATCGTTGGTCTAGGCCTGGAAAGCAGATTCTACTCTATCAAATATTGGGCGAAAAGGAAGTTAACTTTGATTGGGAGGGGGTTATAAAATTTCGGGATTTAGAAACTGGAAAAGATAAAGAACTTAGTCCCAATGAAACCAGAAACGCTTACTTGAAATCATTCAACGCATATCTTGACGAACTCGAAAGTGAGCTAAAAATTGAAAATGTAAATTTCTTTAGATGTCAACTCAATGATCCTGTAGCAGAAGTTCTCAAAAATTCACTAAAAATGCTAAAATGGAGCTAATAAACCCAAATATACTTTGGGGATTGGCAGCCATCGCCGCCCCGATTTTGATACATTTCTGGAATCAAAAACAGGCAAGAAATGTAGATTGGGCAGCAATGAAATGGTTGGTAGAAAGCCAAAAACTAAAGGCTAAGGGATTCAGATTTGAAGATCTTTTGTTACTCATTTTAAGGATTTTAGCATTTGTCATTTTGGTTTTGATAATAGCCAAACCTCTAATAGATTTTTGGCAAAAAAACGATACTACCCAATTGGAGAAAATCCATATTCTGGCAAAAAATAAAGCGACAGTAAATGAATTTAAATTCGAAATAAATGAAGCATTCAATAAAAAAGAATCCGTTTATTTCATTGATAATTTAGAACAAAAACTTAGTGAAATAGACACTGACTTTGAAGAAAAAGATATACAATTGACTGATTTACAAAGTATTTCAAAAGCAAAGGATTTAAATCTATCGAAAAGTAAAATTATCCTTTACGTACCAAATGATATAGACTTCAAAGAAAACCCCAATGTGTTTTCACCGAAATTCTCTGAAATCAATTTCTCCAACAAAACCCAAAAAGATGGAGCTAAAGTATTAGCTACTAATGAATATATTTATTTAAATGAGGAGCACAAACTTATAAGGAGCTCCACAAAACCTTCTAAAAAAATTCTTGAAAAAGCAGAGATTAAAGTAGCTATAGAAACAAGCAATCCTTTAGAAAACAAAAGCATTAATGCGGCTTTTGAAGCCATCAAAGAAGTTTATGGATTTCCTTTTATTTATGACAAAAACAATCCTGAGCTTGCCATCGGAAATGGAGCCACTAAATACAAAAATGCCGATTTAATAATCTTGACAAACGGATTACAAAGTAATGCCAAAAATGTGATTACACTCGATGAAAACCCAAACTCGGGAAATGTATTTCGGGCGGAATTACCCACCCAAATACTTGAAGTTCTTCTAGAACACTACCAAATGGTTTCACCGAATAATCATTTGAGCAAGCAGCAATTAAAAGACATTTTCAAAGAAAAAACCATTATAAACCACAAAGATAAAACACTCATTGACAAATACTTGTGCATGCTATTCCTAGGAGTAGTGCTGATAGAACGTTGGATTTCGCTTAAAAATAACAAATGAATAGACTCAATAACATAGTTTCAAAAGTATCCCTTAGAATGTTGCTGATAGACATCCTAAAGTGCATTTTTGTGGCTATTGCATTGTATTTTTTGACGTTCTATTTGGTGGGTAAATCTGGAATTTCATTATCTATTTCCATCATTGGATTCTTCATTTCGAGCGTATTCTTTAAGGCTTGGAAAAAGAAAAACGAGCTGGCCAAAAATTTCATACATAAGCACAATCCACAGCTTGAACACAGTTTGGCTCTGATTGAAAAACCGAAACTGAATATTGCTGAAGAAATGCAAATAGAGAGAATTTTGGAAACCAAAATCCAAGTCCCTTTGAAGCTGGATAAAGCTTTTTGGGTATTATTTCTCTTTGCTATTTTAAGCTCGGCCTTCTCATTTATCCCTAAAAAAATAAAAGACTCTACCCAATCAATAGAAAAAATACTTGACTCAGAAATAAAAACTTCTGGGCCAAAACAGGCACAATACAAAGGCTCGACATTACAGATAAATCCTCCCCAATATACAGGTTTGCCGAAAAAGGTATCCGAAAATTTAAACGCCGAAGTCATTACGGGTTCAAGGTTAGTTTGGACAGTAAAGTTTGAGAATGCCGAAAACATTACCGTAACTATAGAAAATGCAAAAGGAAAAAGTATAGTTTTCAAACGAAATGGAGGCATCTTTACACATTCTGACCAAATTTTACACAGTGGCTTTTATTCCATTAAGGCATACAAAAAAGACTCATTAATCTACCAATCAGCATTTTACAGAATCGAGGCTCTTCCTGATAATCCACCTAAAATAGAACCTACGTCAAAAGAACTCTACAAATTTCATCAGCTAAAAGACCCGAAAAATATACAAATTCAGGCAAAAATATCGGACGATTTTAAGGTCAGCCAAGCCTTTATCGTAGCCACTGTGGCTCGTGGTTCTGGCGAAAACGTAAAATTCAGAGAAGTAAAATGGCCAGTGGGAAGCACCAATTTTCATGAAGCCAATATCTCAAAAAATATAGACTTGAAAGCTCTAAACTTCAGTCCAGGAGACGAACTTTACTATTACTGGGCGGCATTTGACAACAAAACACCCGAGCCAAACTTCACAAAATCAGACACTTACTTTGTGGTCTTTAAAGATACCGCCTCCAAGGACGAGTCAGATTTAGCCACAATGGCCATGAATATTTTGCCGGAGTATTTTAGAAGCCAAAGGCAAATAATCATCGATACCGAGAAACTAATCAAAAAACGCAACAAGATTAAACCAGCAGTATTTAATTCTGAATCTAACGAAATCGGCTATGACCAAAAAGTACTCAGATTAAGATACGGCCAATATTTGGGAGAGGAATTTGAAAATAGCATCGGAGCTGCCCCGCATGAAGAGGAAGATGGAGATTTTATGAAGGGTTTTGTGCATGCCCATGACTCCGAAGAACAGGAAGACAACCACGAGCACGAACAACATGGACAGGAGCATACACACGCTATTGAAAATCCGAACTCCAATCAGGATCCATTAGCTGCCCTAATGGCCGAATATGTGCATTCGCATGACGACGCCGAGACGAACACTTTCTATGAACAATCAACAAGAAGTTTACTCAAAATGGCCTTAGAACAAATGTGGCAGTCGGAACTTCACTTGAGACTTTACGAACCAGAGAAAGCATTACCATTTGAAAATAAGGCACTTGCCTATTTAAAAGAGGCACAACAAAAAGCCCGGGTATATGTAAAGAAAACTGGATTTGACCCACCTCCCATCAAAGAAAAAGAAAAACGACTTACGGGCGAGTTGACAAAATTCAATGCAAAACAAACCATTAGTAAAGAATTTTTTGAGGCAGAAACTCGTCTCCTGGCCGCCTCTATTATTGATATTCTTGAAAAAGAAAAAATTGACAACACCGATAAGCAAAAAATGCTTCGTCTCGGCCAAGCTTTGTCTGAACTTCCCAATATCAAAAGTCTTATTATAAGAGACATACAAGCCATCATAAACACCAAGATGGTGACAAAGCAGCAAAAAGAGAATTTAAAAACGAGCCTATTGGCCGTTTTAAATTTCGAAAACCAAAAAAACAAAGATGGAAAGACCACTACGAATAACAAAGCACTGGAGATGGCTTTTAGAAAACATTTGAAATAAATTGACCGAAAAAACGCAAAATATTGTCCTCATTGCATTGCTAATAATACTGTTAGCCCTACAATTATATTGGATATTTCGTCATAAAAACCAAAAAAGGAAATACACCAAACTCATTATCAATGTTTTGCTTTGGTTGTCATTCGTATTGTTGATATTTCCACCTAAAACTAAAAACAATAGAAATCTAGATAAATTAGGCATAAGCGATAGCCAAATTTCAGACCAATTTCTAGAAAAAATCAAAGATAGCCTAGCATTAGAAACGGTAATTTCTCCAACTAAATACGAAAAAGAATTTCAAGAGAAGAATCTACAAATCAATTTGTTAGGCCAGAAATTCACTGCAGAGTTTTTAACGCAATTGTCAGGCAAAAACGTCCAGTTTTATCCTGAATTCAAGAAAAACGAAATCCAAAACCTCAGCTGGCGGGCTGTACTTTTCCAAAATGAAACCCAGGAAATTAACGGACTGATAGATTTAGAAGAACCGAGCACACTTAAGTTAAAATTTGGAACACAAACACTTGACAGTGTGAAACTTGAAAAAGGTGTTCAAACTTTCTCGCTCTCATTTCCATCGTTTTCGGTTGGCAAAACAAACGTCAATCTGGATTTGAATGGTGAGATGATTCGTGAAATAAAATACTATTCTCGGCCAACACCAAAGCTTAAAATCCTAGTTTTAGCCGAGAACCCGGATTTTGAAACCAAAATGCTTTCGGAATGGCTCGGAAAAAATGGACACACGGTAGATGTCGAAACAGCAGTGAGCAAAAATACCCAGAGTAAAACCAATATAAATCAAACCAAAACAAACGCCTATAACTTAGTTTTTGCCACTCCAGCAAGACTAGGCAATCCAACCTGCTCCAAAACTTTAAAAGCCGGAGGCGGCGTTTTTCTATACAACTTGAACGAAAAAGATATATCAGTGGTCAATAAATCCTTCGGAGAGGGTTTTGCATTACAAAGAATTAGTACTGAAAGTGAATCAAAACTGCCTAACGACTTGATAGCTTTACCATTTGTTTTTAAAGAGAGTAAAAGTCAACAGAAACTCAGCAAATGGCCGATTGCTATTTCTCAAAAACGAGTGGGTGTAAGTTTGATTTCGGAAACTTACCCTTTACTCTTATCTGGCGATAGTATTACTTATCGCAATATTTGGGGAAGTGTACTACAATTTTTACAGCCAGTTCGGAAAAACAACATTGAGATAAAAGCTCCCATCCTTCAAAATCAATTTACGACCTTAAGATTCAATAATTTCGAAAAAGCTCAGGACATTTTCAAAACAAAAAGCGATACCATTTATACCAAAACATCTCCAATAAACGAATATACAAGTATCGGCAAATATGTATTTAGAAAAGCCAACTGGCAAACCATCAATGACAGTTTAGAAGTATTTGTAAATGAAGTTTCTACTGCTGACCAATACTTTGTGCAAACAAAAAACATCCTGAATTCCTACAACACGATTCAAAATGGCGAACAATCTGAACGCAATGACGAGTCTGAAATCCTACCTGATTGGTTGCGTTTACTCATCTGTTTGGCCATGTTTATTGTGGTTTGGATAGAAGCAAAATGGTAAAAGAAATTATAAAACCACATTAATTCTTGGCTTTGCCACCAAATATTGTCATCTTAGTATTTCAAAAATACCCAACCTTAAATGATTCTTCTCATAGTCCTGATTGCAATAGCATTCATTGTACTTTCTTCCACCGTTTTCAAAATTCACCCTTTGGCTGGATTACTTATTGCAGCACTTTTTGTGGGTATTTCGGCTGGGCTGCCCATCGACAAGCTAGCAGAAACCATCGGCAAGGGATTTGGCGATTTAATGACCAAAATAGGTCTAATGGTGATTTTGGGCTGTGTAATTGGTGCTATTTTGGATAAATCTGGTGCGGCCGTAAAAGTAGCCGATTTGATTATTGACTCTTTTGGAAAAAAATATCCGACCTTCGCAATGTCGGTCATTGGAGCCTTGGTGGGTATTCCAGTTTTTTGCGATTCAGGTTTTATCATTCTGTCCAAACTCAACAAAATAGTCGCTCAAAAATCTAAAGTTCCGCTCGGCACCATTGCCATTGGGCTTTCTGGAGGACTTTTTGCCACGCATACACTGGTCCCTCCTACTCCCGGACCCTTATCGGCGGCGGGAAGTTTAAACATTTCAGATTCTATAGGCTTGGTGATTATCGTTGGACTCGTGGTATCTATTCCTAGTTTATTTCTATCTACTTGGTTTGCCAACAAATTCGCCAAAGAACTGGTTTTAATTACTGATGATGAAGAGATTACCGAAACACCAGAATACAAAAAACTACCACCCGCCTGGCTGGCCTTCATGCCCATTTTATTGCCCATTATTCTTATTTCACTAGCCTCGTTCGCAAAAATTTTGGAGTTTCCTGAGCAAATTACCACATGGCTGAGTTTTATAGGTAGTCCGCTGATATCATTTTTACTCGCCATATTTCTTTCCTATTTTCTTTTTCCCGAAAAACCAGCAGAAAGGCTTTTGGAATGTTTCAAAAGTGGCATAAACCATTGCGGAACTACTTTAGTTTTGGTGGGTGCTGGTGGAGCCTTTGGGGCAGTTTTAAAGGAAACGTCTCTCAAACAAATGATGACAGATTGGCTCATGAATAATCAAAGTTCAGGCTTAGTATTCTTGCTTTTTGCGTTTTTAATAGCTGCCTTTTTCAAAACAGCACAAGGCTCAACCACTTCAGCCATGGTATTGACCTCAAGCCTTTTAGCACCTATTTTGATTTCTGTCGGTTTCGTAAAACCCTTCGAACTTACTTTATTATTAATGGCCATCGGAAGCGGTGCCATGGTAGTTTCACATGCCAACGACGCTTGGTTTTGGGTAGTTTCCCAGTTTACGGGAATCAGCCAAAAAGACGCATTCAAAACACATACTTTACTGACTGGCTTGCAAGGAGTTGCGAGTTTTGTTATGGTATGTATTTTGTATTTAATCTTTAACTAATACTACATTAATATCAACCAATATTTAGCATGAAAATTCTAAAAACAACAGTCAAAATCCTCCTGCTTCTTGTTTCGGCAATGACCAATTCCTATTCCCAAACCAACCCACTCTTTACGCAAGAAACGGCTGAAAAACTGGCTTCGTTGCCACTTCACTGCATAACTCAAGAGTTTCCGAATAAAACGGGGCACAGTTCAGACGGAGCAGCCGACCACAAAATGCTGCCTTCTGATTTACATCCCAGTTTTTATGGTTGCCTTGACTGGCACTCCAGTGTACATGGCCATTGGATGTTGATAAAACTCCTTAAAACCTTTCCAGAAATAAAAGATAAAGCCAAGATTATCAAAACCTTAGAAAACAGTTTTAAACCTGAAAAAATAAAGACTGAAGCTGAGTATTTCACAAAATACAAAACCACCAAAACCTTTGAAAGAACCTACGGCTGGGCATGGTTACTCAAACTCGACCAAGAATTATTGACTTGGAACGACCCAATGGCTAAAAAATGGCACCAAAACCTACAGCCGCTCACCAAAGAAATTGTTAGAATTTGGACGGAGTTTTTACCCAAACAAACCTACCCCAACCGTACAGGCGTACACCCAAATACCGCTTTTGGGCTTTGCTTTGCTCTGGATTGGGCAATCGCCACCAAAAACGAAACTTTCGAAATGGCTGTAATATCTAAAGCAAATGAGTTTTATTACGAACAAAAAAATGCTCCCGCGTATCTTGAGCCAGACGGATCGGATTTTCTTTCGCCAAACTTAGAAATCGCCGATTTGATGAGAAGAATAATGCCTCCACGGGAATTTGAAGGTTGGTTTAAATCTTTTTTGGAACCAAAATCTATTGAAAATATCCTCAAAATGCCAGTGGTATCAGATAGAACTGATTTCCAAATTGTGCATCTAGATGGCTTGAGCCTGAGTAGAGCGTGGTGCATGAAGGGTATCGCAAAATCTTTGGCCAGAACCAATCCACTTAAAGCTAGGTTTGAGAAAAAATCCCAAGAATTTCTAGAAAAGACTTTACCAAACGTCACCTCTGGCAATTATGGCGGAGACCATTGGCTGGCTTCCTTTGCGGTTTATGCCATTTTTGATTGAAACTGCTTTTATAATAATCAAAATGAAATACAATTTGGCTTGTTCATTTTAATTGCATCCAAAGCTTTCAAGAATAGAATAAGTATCTCAAATTATACAGAAAAGTTAATACATAAAAAAAGCACCTCGATAGGTAGTCATGGTCGGAAGAAATTCCGGCCATTTTTATGTTTTAAAGTGTATATTAGGATTTCCACCAGATAAGATTACGATTTCTCTTATCAGCAAGTTTCTGACCTCCATTTTAAACCTTCTTTTTGCGGTTTTATAACTAAGGTTGTTGGCATACTTATATACAAGTATCAGCATTGCTGCTATTAAAGTCATGTAAAGCATTACTTTTATTCCATTTTCATTTAGTGAAACTAGATGACTTACATTAAGCTCTTGTTTTATAAAGCGAAAAAACACTTCTATGTCCCAACGTTTTTTATAAATATCGGTAATTTCCTTTGCCGTCAAGTCGAAGTTATTGGTGATAAATGCCATTTTATACTCTCGATTGTTTTTACTTTCGGTCATAATTAACCGTAAAGGAGTCTGTACAATTTCCTCTCTATAATGAAGATTTCCTTTTTTATTTTGTATAGGTTTTCCTGTATAAAGGTAGACCTTACTATCTTTTAATAAGGTTAATGACCCTAAGTCACAATCGGTATTCGAGTTTATTAATGACGAAAGCTCTTCGTATTTGCGATTTTCTTTGGCTCTGGCTACGAACTCAATTTTCTTAGAAGAAAACTCGCTCATAGTTTGT
>NZ_RJUE01000057.1 GCF_024343735.1 Lacihabitans sp. CCS-44 | reverse complement strand
GCCGCTACATTCACGCAGTTTACAAACCACAGTAAATGCCGCCATGGAAAACGCTGGATTGGGCGGAAAAAGCTACACGGCTCATACTTTACGGCATAGTTTTGCAACTCATCTACTGGACGACGGGGTGGATTTACACACTATAAAAAGTCTTTTGGGTCACAGTAAAATCGAAACCACGATGGTTTATCTGCACCTGACCACTACCCGAAGGTCAACGTTGGTCTCGCCGCTCGACCGCCTGAAAAATGACTGAGGTAGCCCAAAAACTCCAGCAGGTGGTGTTTAACAAGGCAAGCAGAATGGTGAGTAATCAGTACAGCCGCAACATCTTCAAAAAACTGACCGATTGCCACACGGGCAATATGGGGGTGCATCACTACCGCTGTGAGAGTTCTGACTGTGGACATGAACGATACCAGTTTCATTCATGCGGAAACAGACATTGCCCTAACTGCGGAGGAACTAAACGTGACCAATGGATAGCCAACAAAGAAACAGAACTGCTACCTACTGCATACTACCACATTGTTTTCACTCTTCCACATGAGCTAAACGGTCTGATAATGGGCAACCGAGTGGCGATGTACAATCTGCTTTTTGAGTCCAGCAGCTATACGCTGCTCAAGCTCGGAGCCGACCCGAAGTTTCTGGGTGCTAGACCAGGGATAATAAGTGTGCTGCATACTTGGGGTCAAAACTTGAGTTTTCATCCACACATACACTGCATAGTGAGTGGTGGTGGCGAGAATAATGGCGAATGGGTGTCAGACAAGTCCCAAAACCAGAGCTATTTGTTTCCGAAGCCCATTATGCAGAAGATATACAAGGCGGTTTTTTTGAAAAACCTCAGAGCATTATTGGCATCAGGTAGCCTTCAGGTTGGTGAAACTGACACCACAAAGCTCATTGACGAAGTAGGCAAGAAACATTGGAATGTATATGCCAAACGCCCATTCAGTGGACCAAAAACGGTGCTAGAGTATCTTGGGCGTTACACGCATAAAACGGCCATAACACCGCACAGGATACTGGAAATCAACGAAAAAGAAGGAACTGTAACATTTAAATACAAAGACTACCGCTACCGAGGCACCGATGCCGAGCACAAAGAAATGACGATAAGCATTGATGAATTTATCAGGCGGTTTGAGCAGCACATATTGCCGTTCCGATACGTACGCATTCGTCATTTCGGTTATTTACAAAACCACGGCCGAGGCAAAAGGCTTAAAGAATTGTTTGAAAAACTCAATCTACCCGCACCACCCGCCAAGATGCGGATACCGGTGTATGTGACCATCAGAGAAAAGTACGGCATTGACATAAGAGTTTGTCCAAAATGCAAAGAACATCATCTGGAGTTGGTAGCCACGCATTACAGAAGTGGCGGAACGATTTCAATTGGAGAAAAACCCAAAAACAAAGCTTCGCCAATAGAGTTTTGAGGGTTCACACAACAGAAATAATAAAATAACTCAACTCATTCAATTCATTGGGTAAGGGAAGATTTATGCTTTTTTGAATAAAAAACGCAGCTTTTTAATAGAAAAACAAAAACGGAACTACAAAACCAGCTACTTATACACCTACAGACAATGCCGCTGAAATCTAATGAGTGTCTACTTTACGGACTTTGACACCGCACCAGTTTCGCCGAACACCAAATAGCAAAAAGACCCCAAATATAAAGGGGTCTTTAGTGGGGTCTTTCTTCTATTCTGCTAAATGTTGGCGGCTGCTTTTATTTTGTCAGTTGTCGCATTACCACTTTCGCAATTTCTTTTGAACTGAATGGATTTTGTCATGTTATCAAATTGCCGTCCACAAGCACTTTTGATGTCATTGGTATGAATGCTTTTTTGTAGTTTGACTTTCTCTTTTTCAGTTCTGCTTCAAGGTTGAAAGGCACTTCTTTTTTTCGTCTTGCTAAACTTTCTTCAAACCAATTAAATCCTGTAATTGTCTTGTCTTTGATTAAATATTCTCCGTTTGACAACTTCACATTT
This sequence comes from Lacihabitans sp. CCS-44, assembly GCF_024343735.1. Lineage (GTDB taxonomy): Bacteria > Bacteroidota > Bacteroidia > Cytophagales > Spirosomataceae > Leadbetterella. The sequence goes on along the minus strand of NZ_RJUE01000057.1, from coordinate 168,831 downwards.
AAAAGTCCGCCAACTCCGTGACAAACTGCCGAAACTATTTTGTTGTTTTCGTAATGTTGTCTGATAATTTCTTGCAAAGTTGTGTCGTTAGGAAAGTCATACATAGTGCCGTGTCCGCCAGCCAAATAAACAACGTCAAATTGCTGTTCTGCAACTTCGCTCAAACTTTTTGTATGTTTCAGCAACTCTCTAAATGAACTGTCTGCCCAATAATTTTTGGTCATTTTATCCAATACCATTGGTTTTAGACTTTCGGGGTCAATAGGTGTGTTTCCACCTTTTGGACTTGCAATCGTTATATCATACCCTTGCTTTTTGGCAAGGTCGTAAATATGTGTCAGTTCGCTAAGCCACAAACCTGTTTCCAATTTACCGTTTTCATACATTGAAACGCTGGTAACTATAATTAAAATTTTCATCATCATTGTTTTTGTTCTTTTAAAATATGTGTAATGGCTTCCTGATAGGTTGTGATTTTGAAATCGGGAAATTGTTTTTTGAATTTATCGGAAATAAAAATGTTGTCATACTTGTATCGTGGCAAAAGTTCTTGCAATTCTTTTGCTTGTTTGTTGAACAAACTGCCCAACTTGAATTGCCACATTTTTATGACAGAATAATTAAGCTCTTTCTGGTAAATTTTTGAAGTAAGCTTTATCATTTCTTTGTAGGTAAACCTGTTGTCATCAGAAGGTAAGTGCCATGTTTGGTTATAGGCATTTCGCGTGTTTCCGATTAACGCCATTGCACGACTTGCGTCTGGTGTAAAAATTAAAGTCCTTTTTGTATTGTCTTTGATTGGAACTTTTAATTTTTTGCCTTGTTTGATGTTGTCAAAAATCAAAGTATTTGTTATGCTTTGCGTTTTTCCTGTTCCGTAAAATTCAGGTGCTCGGCAAATAACCGCTTCAATATTTTTTTTATTCATCTCGTCTAACAACATTGTTGCCATTTTTGCTCTCACGGTTGATTTTTGCCCAACAGGAACAAACGGACTTTCTTCGGTTTGCGGTTTGTTGTTTTTGGCATACATATAAGTATTGTCAAAAAATACCAACTTGGTTTTATGTTTTATACAGGCATCAATTACGTTTTTCATCATAATAGGAAATTGTTCTTCCCACATTTTAGCATTCATTGGTAAACCAACGGTTAGGTAAGCAATTTCGCTACCTGCAACGGCTTTGTCTGTTGCTTCTTTGTCCAATAAGTTTGCAGTAAACAGTTGGTCTGTTTCATTTATTTTTTTAGGATTTCTGCCTACCAACCGAATATCAGTTGTGTAATTTCTATGCAGTTCCTTTGCCAATTCGTCTGCTATTTGTCCGTTTGCTCCAAGTATTGTTTGCATATCTATTTCGTTTTGGTTGCAAAGGTCAAACTATTTGTAAGATGAAACAATGAACCCAAGTTAATAAATTCGTTTTCGTATTCTGCTCAATGCTTGCGGTGTAACACCAATGTAGGAAGCAATGTATTTCAGCGGAATTTGTTCTATAAGTTTTGGTTGTTCGCTGAATAAGTTTAGGTAACGTTGTTCGGCTGTGAGATTTAAAAGCGAAAGTTCCCGTTTTTGTTTTTTCAAAAATAATTCTTCGCTTGCTTGTCTGCCGATGATGTTTCCAAATTCTGTTTCGTTGTATATGGTTTGCAAGTCGTTGTATGTAAGTCGCAAAAGAGTAGTGTCCGTCAATGTTTCTATGTTATACGTTGATGGCTTTTGCGTTAAAAAAGAGTCGTAAGCACTTAAAAAACCGTTGCTGAAAACGATATTAAAAGTCAAGTCGTTTTCTTCTTTTGGAATATAAAATCGGGCAACTCCTTTTAGAATAAAATTGAGATAGTTTTCGGTTTGTCCTGCTTTCGTAAGAATTGTCTTTTTAGGAAAATCTTGTCTGACAAATTTCGACAAAATGATTTCCCAATCTTTTTCAGTCGGATTGTGTTCTGTCAGACGTGAATTGTCTTTTAAGTATGCTTTAAGTTCTTCCATTCTTGTCTATGCACACGGTTCGTTAAAGTTGCCGCCAACGAGTATGTTAACGAAACACATTTTCAGAGTTTCGTTAATATCGTTATTAAATTTTGATTGATTTTATTGTTAATGTGTTGCTAATGAGTGATTTGAGAAAACAGGGGAGTTTCGTTAATATTTTCATGTGCGTATTTGTGTTTTGATTTTTGTGTTTTACAAAATCAAATATATCGTCTAATGTTCTACTTTCCAACTATTCACTTGAGTTTTAATTTGTCCAAAGGACTAACTATTCGATCAAAGCCTTTGGTGGTTATATGGGTGTAGATTTCGGTAGTTTTGGAGCTTCAATAATCGAATAAAGATTAAAGACGTCTGAAGTCAGTTTCATTTTATATATAAAGACAATCTTTAGATCTAGTACGTAGGATTAAGTCATAGAAATTATGAAATTCGAACAGAAATTCGTCAAAATTGAACACAAAATCGTGAGCGGAACGCCGCCCGAATTGAGCACAAAATCGCCGACGGAACGCCGCCCGCTGTTCATCTCGACATCGCCGATGTTCATCTTGACATCGCCAATGTTGATGTTGACATTGCCAATGTTGATGTTGACATCGCCAATGTTTATCTTGACGGAGCCGATGTTGAGCTTGACATCGTCGATGTTGATGTTGACGGAGCCGATGTTGAGCTTGACATCGCCGATGTTGAACACAAAATCATGGATGTTGAACACAAAATCGCCGATGTTTAACACTAAATCGCCAATGAAGCATCGCCCTTGTTGAATCGGAAATGTGCTACCAAAAAACACCTCCTATAGAGCAAACGTAAATTCGACGAATTCGAGATCAAAATCGAGGAATTTGACATCAAATTCGTGGAATATGAGATCAGATTCGTGGAATCTGACATCAAACTCCTAGGCTACGATGTCAGATGAGGGTAATCCGACATCAAATTCAAGGAATCCAACATCAGATTCGGCTACTTTGCACACGCTTGGGGGGTAGTTTGATGTTAGATTCGAGGAATTCGACATCAAATTCATGGAATCTGAGAACATATTCGACACAAAGAGATAGCCCAAACGCACTCCAAACGATTCAGAAATGAGGAATATACCGTCGTCTCTGGCTTTCAACATAGATTTGTTGCCTATTCTTCGGTACGTGTATTTTCTGAACTAAATTGTCAGCGGGCGGCTGACATTTTCACAACGACAAAGCCACCAACTCTCCCGGATGGCCAACGGCTCCAACGGCTACTATGATGTACTGTTTGCCGTTTATGGAATAGGTCATCGGTACGCCTGTTTGGTTGGCAGGTAGGTTTATCTCTGAAATTATCTTCCCTGTGGCTTTATCATGGGCTCTAAAAACCTTGCCGCCACCGCCGTCAGAAGCATACAAGCCTGAGCCTTCACCAGCAAATAGTAGCGATTTGGTAAGCAACATGCCCACCCGCTCGGGAGAACCGGTTCTCGGTATCTTCAGCCCTTTGAGTGCCGGTATGTTCTTTACCCATTCGGGCGTGTCGGAGTTGGGTACCATCCATTGGTGTTCGCCTTTGTTGAGGTCTATTGCCGTTATTCTGCCATAGGGCGGCTTCACCAAGGGCAAGCCATAGGGCCCAATGCGTGAGGCACCCAAAAACGCCACATAATCCATGTCCCCAGCTCCTTTGGGTGCGGGTTCTATGCTCATGGGCCGCAAAACAGTACTCGAAGACACATATAAAACGCCTGTTTCGGGGTCAAAAACACCACCTTGCCAGTTGGCTCCGCCTACGGCGTCGGGTATCATCAAAGTACCCAGTTCTTTCGGTGGATTATATAGATTTACAGGCGTGTACAATGGCCCTTTGTGAAACTTGGCCGCAATCTTCTGGGCTTCTTTTTTTATTTCTGGCGTAAAATCCACCAGAATGTCGTCGGAATAACCTTGTCGGTCAAACGGAGCCGGCTTGGTGGGAAACGGCTGCGTAGGAGAGGTGATTTCGCCCGGTACTGTGCTTTTGGGTACAGGCTTTTCTTCTATTGGCCAAACTGGCTGCCCTGTAATTCTATCAAAAACAAAAGCAAAGGCCTGCTTGGTGACTTGCACCACGGCCTTTATAGGTTTTCCATCTACATTAATGTCAGCCAAAATGGGGGGAGCGGGCAAGTCATAATCCCAAATGTCGTGATGCACCAACTGATAATGCCAGACCCTTTCGCCAGTTTTGGCATTGAGGCAAACCAAACTCTGCGAAAACAGATTGTCTCCTGGACGATGACCGCCATAAAAATCGCCCGTAGGAGCTTCTATCGGCAGATATACATAGCCCAAGTCTGGGTCGGCGGTAAGGGGAGCCCATGCTCCGGCATTGCCCGTGTATTTCCAGCTTTCCGCTTTCCAAGTGTCGTTTCCTGCCTCGCCAGCCTGCGGAATGGTGTGGAAAGTCCAGATTTTTTTGCCTGTTTTTATGTCATAGCCCAAAATATCGCCTCGTACCTGACTTTTAGAGGTAGGAGCCAGTCCAACAGGAAAACTCGAACCTATCACGATAACATCATTCACGATAATGGGCGGTGAGGTAGAGCCAATGGTGGAGGTCAGGGGATCTATTTGGCTGTCCAAACCTTTTTTTAAATCCACAATGCCATTTTCACCAAAATCATTTACCAAATGACCTGTTTTGGCATCCAAAGCCACGAGCTGAAAACTGGGCGATACAAACACAATCTTGTCTAGACCGTTTACTTTGTCTTCCCAATAGGCCACGCCTCGGCCAGAGTTTTGCCTAGGCACGTAGGCTTTTCGTTCTTTTTCGTCAAGTCTAAAGGTCCAAAGTGTTTCGCCAGTTTCGCCATCTATGGCTGCCACACTTCTGCTCAAGCCCGCCGTGGTGTACACTATACCTTTGACCATCAGGGGTGTAGATTTAAAATAAAACTCAGGATTTGGGCCAAAATTGTCGGTTTTCCACCGCCAAGCTATTTTCATTTGACTTACGTTGCTTTCATTTATTTGGTCAAGCGGCGAATAGTTGGTGCTCGCAAAATCTCCCCGATGCTGTTTCCAATCTGCTTCTATGGTTTTGGGCCTGGTGTTTACGAGGGCAGGCTTGAAACCCATACTCACCCGCGACGGCGGAGCCATGCCCATCATAATTTTCTCCGAAGGATTCCTAAAGCTCAAAGGTTTTTCACCAGCCGGAAATCCGTTGGCGTTCAAAATGAATGCGATGAGTGCAGTATATGTTTTTTCGTCGAATGAGTTGGGTTGTGTTTTGGGCATGGTGGTTTTGGTATAAACATACAATTCCCTTAGGGTTTTGTTTTTCCATTTGCTTTGAAATCTCTCGCCCACCAAAGCCGTTCCGCCCTCGCTTCCTCTCAAATCTCTTCCGTGGCAAGCTGCACAGTTGTTGGCATATATTTCTGAGATAGCCGCCACCTGTTCGGTACTAAAGACGCCATTCAGAGCCGTTGGCAATTCGGGTTTTGTAGCAACTTTGACTTGTGAAAAGGCGATGATTTTGGCCAAAAACAAACAAAGGAACAGCATTATAGATCTCTTCATAGCAAGATTAGAGTTTGAACGTTTTCCAAAAATAGTAATAATGTCTGTGAATTGAAATGATTTATTTCGTTCTAAATAGCTCATGAATAATTTCATCAATTGAACTTAGCTTCAATTATTTGTTAAAGTTCATTTCCAAAATACTGTCATCCGACTAAAAATATTAATAAAATAATGATTCCTTATATCGCTCAGCACTGTTTGAACGCGGTCAAAATTCTGGTCTAGAATTTTTATTTTAACTAGTAGATATACAGAATTTTGACTGCGTGAGTTTGCTGATCGGACCGCCGATGCGGTGCAGTTTTTTTTGGTTCGTTTTTTCGACTGGGCCGGCAACCCGGAAAAAATGAACGCCTAGGCGGCAGCCGACACAAAGTTTAGATTGTAGGTGTTTTTTGAAAAACAAAAAAATAGGCCTTGAATGTTATTTAAGTTAGCTGTTTTTATCATTATTGTTTTTAGTCGGATGCCAGTATTTCCAAAATCACAAAAAGGATACTTTTTGCACGAAAAACATTTTCTAGGTTTATCATTCCGTAACAATAAATTTTATAAACCGAAAAAGTACCATATTTTGGCATTATATCAATAGTAAACAGGATTAAGTTTATATAATTTTGCTTTCTCAATCTATTCCTTGAATCTATGACTGACCCTATACTTATCATGCTCATCGGAATGTCCATCGTTGTGGGTGGCATTATAAAATTTAAGTTACATCCGGTACTTTCTTTGCTTTTAGCAGCTATAGCGGTGGCATTACTAACGCCAGTGGAATCTGTAGAGCAATTTTTTATTTCAAAAGGCGGTTTGGAGGCCGACGCCTTAAAAGCCGCCCACAAAAGTATTGGAGAGCGAATAGGGATAGAATTTGGCAATACTTGTGCTAAAATTGGTATTTTGATAGCCATGGCGGCCATCATAGGCAAAGCGATGCTCGACAGTGGTGCAGCCGAGAAGATTATCCGAGCCATGCTCAAAGTTACGGGCGAAAAAAATGCCCCTATCGGTTTTATTCTAAGTAGCTTTTTCCTGACGATTCCCGTTTTTGTAGATACCGTTATTTTCTTGATGATGCCGCTGGCCAAAGCCATGGGAATGCGATTAAAGAAAAATTATCTGCTTTTAGCACTTTCTGTAATTGCCGGAGCAGTGATGGCCAACTCTTATGTGCCGCCATCGCCTGGACCTTTGTATTTGATAACTGCCATGAACGTACCTATTGGCCTCATGATGGTTTGCGGCTCACTTCTTGGACTTTGTACCATCACAGTTGGTTATTTGATAGCAGTTTATCTGAATAAGAAATTTGATATTCCACTTCGAGATTCGCCCGATGCTCGTTTAGAAGACATAAAAGCCATTGCCGAAAAAGACGATAAAGAATTGCCTGCTTTGGGCTGGGCTTTACTACCCGCTCTGTTTCCTTTGGTTACTATTTGTATTCGTTCAGGTGTGGAGGCTTTTCACAAATCTGATGCACCACTAACAAGTTTTTCTATCATCAATAGCTTAATAGATTTCGTTTTATTCTTTGGAGATAAAAACATTGCCATATTGATGGGGGCTATTTTTGCATTGTTGGTTTTAGCCAGTCAGAAAAAAACTACCAAAGAGAAGCTAACCGCATTTGTAGGGACAGCTTTAATGAGCGGCGGAGGAATTATTTTAATTACAGCAGCAGGAGGTGCTTTTGGCGGAATGTTGCAGCAAACAGGTATCAGTAGCCGCATTGCCGATTTGACAAAAGACTACCAAATGGCTTTGATTCCTTTGGCGTTTTTTATCACGATGGTGGTGCGTACGGCTCAAGGCTCAGCAACGGTGGCCTTGATAACTGCTTCAGGCATTTTGGCAGGAATGGCTCAAAATGCAAACTTAGGTTTTCATCCAGTTTATTTATGTTTGGCCATCGGAAGCGGTGCAAAACTAATTCCGTGGATGAACGACGCAGGTTTTTGGATTATGTGTAAAACCTCTAACTTAACTGAGCAAGAAGCCCTAAAAACTATAGCCCCAATGCAAAGTTTAATGGGTCTGGCTGGGGTAATACTGACAATGATAGCTGCTTGGATTTTTCCGATGGTGTAAAGCCCCCTGACCCCCAAAGGGGGGATTTTAAACAGATAATTATGAATTTTAATACTCAATCAAATAATACTCAAACTCCCCCATCGGGGGTCGGGGGGCTTGTAATAAAAACAAACCCAAACGACAACGTAGCCATCGTAGCAAATCCAACAGGTTTGAAACGAGGTGCTATTGTATTGAATTCAATTGTTCTTGAAGAAGATATTCCGATGGGGCATAAAGTGGCTTTGCAAACTTTGAATGAGGGTTGTGAAGTGGTTCGCTACGGTCAAGTGATTGGCTATGCAAATAAAAACATTGAAAAAGGAAGTTGGATTAACGAAGGCAATTTAACAATGCCACAGCCCCCAAACTTAGAAGAAATTAAATACAGCCCCCTAACCCCCAATGGGGGAACTAAATCAGTTCTAAAAACTCCCCCATCGGGGGGCGGGGGGGCTCTTTTTCAGGGCTATAAAAACTCCGATGGAAGTGTAGGTACAAAGAACATTTTGGGCATAACTACAAGTGTTCAATGCGTGGCTGGCATTACAAATTTTATTGAAAACAAAATAAGAAAAGAGCTTTTACCACTATACCCAAATGTGGATGATGTGGTGGTTTTTAATCATAGTTATGGGTGCGGCATTGCGATTGATGCACCAGCCGCGATGATTCCGATTCGTACCATCAAGCACATCGCCCAAAACCCAAATTTTGGCGGTGAAATTATGATTATTGGTTTGGGTTGTGAGAAATTGAGGCCTGAAAGACTAGCCCCCCAACCCCCAGTGGGGGAGAATTTAGCACCCCCTTTGGGGGCGGGGGGGGCTTCTATTCTCTATCTCCAAGATGAATCTTTCGAGGGTTTCTACGAAATGGTGGACGGAATCATGGAAATGGCTGAAAGACATCTTAAAAAACTCAATCAGCGAAAAAGAGAAACTTGCTCGGTGGCTGATTTGGTGGTGGGAATGCAATGCGGAGGAAGCGACGCTTTTTCGGGTTTGACAGGAAATCCAGTTTCAGGTTTTGCCGCTGACTTGATTGTAAAAGCAGGTGGAACGGTGTTTTTCTCAGAAGTTACCGAAGTCCGTGATGCTGTACATTTGCTCGTTCCTCGCTGTGAAAGTGAAGAAGTTGCACAAAAACTCAAAGAGGAAATGGCATGGTACGATAATTATTTAAATCAAGGCAAAGCCGATAGAAGTGCCAACACAACCCCAGGAAATAAAGGCGGTGGATTGAGTAATATTGTAGAAAAAGCCCTCGGTTCGGTCGTGAAATCTGGTACAAGTCCGATTGTAGATGTGATTTCACCAGGGGAAAAGATTCGTAAAAAAGGATTGAATTTTGTGGCAACGCCCGCCAGTGATTTTGTCTGCGGAACACTCCAATTGGCGGCTGGAATGAATATGCACGTTTTTATCACAGGTCGAGGCACACCTTATGGTTTAAATATGGTTCCTGTCATAAAAGTAAGTTCAAACACAAAACTCGCCAACCGATGGCACGATTTAATAGATTTTGATGCTGGCCCAGTGGCTTTCGGACAAAAAACTATCGAAGAAATGGGCTGGGAATTGTTCCACCTAATTCTCGAAATTGCGAGTGGAAACCAAAAAGTGGCAACTGATAAACTGGGGCTTTATAATGATTTGGTTTTGTTTAATCCTGGACCTTTGACGTAATTGGTTATTGGTATACTGGTTACTAGTTACTAGTTACTGGTGTATTGGTTATTGTGTACTGGTTACTGTCAGATTATGTGGTGGGAAAAATGAAAGATAAATTAAAGAAACGGCGAATAATAAATTAACACATATGATAAAGAATTTCACAGACTTAGAGGTTTATAAAGAATCTCGACAATTACGAATTAGTATTTCAGTTCTGGTTAAAACTAAATTTCCAATTGAAGAAAAATACAAATTAGCCGACCAAGTACTAAGAAGTTCAAGAAGCTTAACAGCCAATTTAGCTGAAGGATTTGGTAGATTTTATTATAAAGAGAATATTCAGTATTGCCGTATTTCAAGAGGTTCATTGAACGAAACCTTAGAACATTTAATTACAGCATTTGATGAGAAATATATGAATGAAGATGAATTAATGAATTTTAAAACAAAAATTGACTCATGTGGGAGGTTACTCAACGGATACATTAATCACCTAAGAAAAACTCAAAAACCTAGAGAAGAGGATTAGGTAATTTTAGTTATTAGTTACTGGTAAATTGGTGATTGGTTTAAATGTTACTGACAAATAGATATTTTCTATTTCAAGTGTTAGATCTAGCCAATTTCCAGTCACCAGTTTACAAGTAACTAATCCACCAGAACCAATAACCAATAACCAGTCACCAATAACCAGTCACCAATAACCAGTCACCAATAACCAGTCACCCTTATTAACAAAATGCAACACTTTCCAAAAATCAAAGAATTCCATATCACACCCATTGCGGTGGTAGACCCTCCATTGCTCAATGCCGCTGGGCTTCATGCACCTTATGCTTTGCGAACAGTGGTAGAACTCGTAACCGAAGATGGTATAAGTGGCGTAAGCGAAATACCGGGCAATATCGAAATAGATAAAGCCCTCGAAAAAAGCCGACGGTTTGTAATAGGCCAAGACCCATTTCAACTGAATCAAATTCGGGATATTCTGTCCGCAAATTTCGATTCGGAAGATACCATCAAAAGAGGCGATACTCCTTGGGACCAACGTACTTTAGTCCATATTTTTAGCTCGATTGAGGTAGCTTGTTTGGATATTGTCGGTAAAATTATCAATCGTCCAGTAGTGGATTTATTGGGTGGCAAACGCCGTGACCGAGTGCCATTTTCGGCTTACCTTTTTTATAAATACGAAGGTGCTGGTGGCGAACTGGCATTCGGAACAAACCCCAACGCCACAGGTTGGGATGCTGCTCGACAAGCAAGTGCTTTGAACCCTACAGAGATTGTTGCCCAAGCAAAAGCCATGTGCAAAGAGTTTGGTTTTCAGTCGATTAAACTAAAAGGCGGCGTTTTTGAACCACGCCAAGAAGTAGATGCGATTTTTGCTCTATATGAAGCTTTTGGAAAAGATACACCTCTAAGAATTGACCCAAATGCCCTTTGGACAGTAGAAACTTCTATCAAGTACGGTAAAGAAATGGAAGGCGTTTTGGAATATTTAGAAGACCCATGTCGTGGTCAAGAAAACATGGCTGCAGTAAGAAAAGCCTTGAAAACGCCACTGGCGACCAATATGTGTACGACTTCGTTTGAAGATATTCCAAGAAGTATTCAATTAGGTGCGGAAGATATTATTTTATCCGACCATCATTTTTGGGGAGGCTTGCAGTCGTCAATGACTTTGGCGGGCGTTTGTCAGACTTTCGGGCGAGATTTATCTATGCACTCTAATTCTCATTTGGGTATTTCGTTGGCGGCAATGGTACATTTAGGAGCAGCCATCCCAAATTTTAGCTATGCTCTTGATACGCATTATCCGTGGCAATCTGACGAAATTATCGTTGGCGGACGCATGAAATTTGAAGACGGAGCAGTTGAAGTTCCGAAAGGCCCAGGTCTCGGTGTAGAACTCGACCGAGTAGCTTTAGCAAAACTGCACGAAAACTATAAAATGTGCGGTCTAACCAAACGGAATGACGAAATAGAAATGCAAAAAGTACAACCAGACTGGAAATTTAAAGCAACGAGGTGGTAGCCCCCCTGCCCCCAATGGGGGAGTTTATAGGGCGGGTTTATCAAAAAAATAGATGTTCATTTTTTAATTATTAAACTTTAATTTAATTCCCCCAATGGGGGTCAGGGGGCTTATGGAACTATCAAAAATCAAATCATCGCTCGAAGACGGGCTTCTTTCTTTTCCAATCACCGATTTTGATGAAAACGGTGAGTTTAATGCCAAGACCTTCGCTGACCGTGTAGAATGGTTTGTGAGCCATGATGTATCATCGGTATTTGTAGCAGGTGGAACTGGTGAGTTTTTCTCAATTACAGCGGCAGAATATGAGCAGATTGTAAATATTTCAGTCAAAGTTGTGGCCGAACGAGTGCCTGTAATAGCGAGTGCAGGGAAAAGTGTTGCCGAGGCAAAAATATTTACAAAAATTGCTGAAAAAGCAGGCATCCATGCCATTTTACTTTTTCCACCGTATCTGACCGAATGCCCCCAAGATGGCGTGTATGAATATGCCAAAGCCATCATGCAAAACACCTCATTGCCAGTCATTTATTATAATCGAGGCAATGGCGTTTTATCGGCAGATTATATAAAAAAATTGGCCGATGCTTGCCCGAATTTCATTGGTTTGAAAGACGGCACAGGCAATATGCAAGACCTCAACGATACCATCAAAACAGTTGGCAAACGACTTTCATACATTGGTGGAGTGCCTACGGCTGAAATTATTGCGGAGGCTTATTTGTCAATTGGTGTAAATACGTATTCATCGGCAGCTTTCAATTTTGTACCAGAATTGGCCAATAAATTCTATAAAGCTTTACGTGCAGGCGATAAAACGACGGTGGACGAAATCACGAAGAAGTTTTATATTCCTTTAGTCCGATTGCGTGGCAAAAAGAATGGTTATGCCGTAAGTTTAATCAAAGCAGGGGCAAAGTTGATTGGTAAAAGTGCCGGTGATGTACGTCCGCCACTTACGATGCCGACAGATGCTGAGGTTGATGAGTTGAAAAAGATTATTGATCAGAGTAGATAAAATAAAGATAAACCAAACACAGATAATAATAAAAGCCTCTTGAGATTAATCAAGAGGCTTTTTGGCAGAGAGGAAGAGATTCGAACCTGCTATAATTTGTAATAAAATACCGGTTAAATGTGCTTTATTATTACATTTAAGCCATATATTTGACCTATATTATCTCAATTAATTACAAAGTGTGGGGATAATGTGGGGATAGTATAAATTTCTAGAAATATAAAACATGGCATCATTAAGTTTTAGAATCAAAGGGAAAGGGGAGGTTGTACCAATCTTAGTTAGGTTTAGACCCTCAAGAGACACAGAGTTCTCAGCTGTGACACCATTTACCATAAAGCCTGAAAATTGGGACTCAGCGACAGGGTTTCCTGTCGAAAAGAAAACATCATTATTATCTCTAAAATCTAATCTATGGAAAATAAAAACAAGCATTCTTGAAAAATTCAAAGTGGACAGTGGTAAGATTAGAATTGATAAGGCTTGGCTTGAGGATGTTATTTCTTACAAGCCCGAAACCGAGATAAAAAGATCTGGGCCGTCTTCTGACTTAGTTGAATACTTTGACTTTTTTCTTAGTAAAAAGAAGCTTGAACTGACGTTAAGGTCTTACCAAAAGTATAGTGTAATAAAAGGGAATGTTATAAAATATGAGAACATAACAGGAGAGAAGCTAAAAGTGTCGGATGTTGGATTTGTATTTGCTGAGAAATATAAGAATATCATGTTGTCTAAAGGATATTCACCAAACACAGTTGAAAGGTCGATTATTTTCGTAAAGACCGTTTGTCGACATGCAAATAAACATGGACTAACACTCAGTAAAGATTTTATGGACATAAAGGTTCAAAGTCATAAAGTTACTTGGCCCTATTTAAGCTTTGATGAGATTGAGGCGATTGAAAATGCCATATATCCACACGATTATTTGCAAAATGCAGCTGATTGGCTGGTAATTAGTTGCAATACAGGGCAAAGAGTTTCTGATTTTATGAAATTTAGGAGGAAGGATTTGTTTATGGATATTGATAAAGATATTTCCATAAAAATGTTAGATATTACACAAAAGAAGACTGAGGTTCAAGTCCACGTACCAATTTTGCCAGCTGTTGAGCGAATTCTTGCTAAGAGAAACGGAGACTTTCCTCGACCAATTTCAGCTCAAAAGTATAATTTATATATCAAAGAAGTTTGTAAAATTGCTGGGCTAAACGAAAAAATAAGTGGTGCTATACGAGACCCAGTCACAGGAAAAAATATTGAAGGCGTGTTTCATAAATATGAATTGGTGTCATCACATATTGGAAGAAGGTCATTTGCTACCAATTATTATCTAAAAGGCAAATTTGATCTGAGGAATATGATGGAAATTACAGGACACACTACTGAGAAAGCCTTTTTGCAATACATCGGAAAGAAAAATAAAAGTGGTGCCAGAGGATTTTACCATAGCTATCTAGAACAGTTTGGTTCTTTGTAATTTAGAGCCATACTTTTGTTTTAGGGCTTGAATTCGGAAGCTTTGTAGTAAAGCAGTGTTTATTCTTTTGAATCTTTCTGTAAATCTTGGGTATTTATTTTTACAAAGGTCGTTTTCAAGAATTTGATAAACAATTTTACCTTCGGTCGAATTTAGTAGGTCATTTCCATTAAAAACGATCAATTCTTCTTCATCGCTAAGATATAAATAAATTTCGGTGCCTGGGTTTAGCAAGTAGGTATTTTGGTATTCTATCTTTACTACCTCCAAGCTAGATAGGTTTGAGATCCTAATTTCTTTTTCAAGAGTGTTTGTATCTTCATTTATTACTTTTAAGCTGCCTATTTTAAGCCTAAACATAATACTCATCATGAGTTCCTCGAATAAAGATAAAGTGAAGCTTTGATAGGTGACAAATTTTTGATTAGCATATTCTAGTAATTGGTCTTTATCCGCTAGTGTGCTTTTCGTTGCTCTTAACTCTTGTGTTAATACTTCATTCTTTGATATTAGCTCAAAATAGGAGCTTTCGGTTATTTCACTTGAGCTCGATTTGAAAACGATTATATCTTTTAAATCTACCTGAAGAGCTTTGGCGATACTTTCTATTTGTTCAATAGATAGTTTATTTCCTCTTTTTTCCAGTCTACTATAGCTTGACTGGTCTAGATTCATCCTATTTGCCATTTCCTGTTGAGAGATACTGTGCTTCTCTCTCAAGCTTTTTATGTTGTTTTTAATATCCATAATGCAAATATAGCAAATATTTTAAAAAAAATATTGTTAATGATTGTTAATGAATGTAAATATAATCATTTTTATATGCACATTTGTGCATAAATAAAAAAACAAAAATGAACTTATCAGCATTGTTCTCTCAAGAAATGGAGAATGTTATGTTAGAAACCTTTAAAAAAATTATAAAAGAAGCGGCTATTCAGCTCGCTGAGGAAAACTCCAAGCCATTAAGCCGAAAAGAAGCTGCTAGGTTTTTGGGAGTAGACGAAAGTAGTCTCAATAGGTATGAGCTTCAAGGAATCTTGAAGTTCCATTATCTAGGTGGGAAGAAATTGTATCTGAAGTCAGAATTGATTTCAGCCATAATTCAAAGCTGAGTAGGTGGGTTTTTTACGCCCTCTATATAGTTCGTTTATCTTAACATCGATTCTAAGTTTTTTTCATAACATTTTTAAATATCACCCCAAATGAGTTTTGACATATTCGGAAACCGCCTTCCTGAGCCTAAGAAGCCACTTTTGAGCCGCAAACAAGAGCTAGAAGCTCGTGCCGCAAAGATTCAGGCAGCCATAGAAGCCAAAGCGGCCAAGAAGAACGCCATCATGAATGGAATGGCCGAACGCACCACTACGCAGATAGCCACCATAGAGACAACGGCATCTTTCCGTAACCGTGGTTTGGTCATGGTTGATATTTATCGCAGAGAATCATCAGCTCCAATAAACCCAAATGCCGAAAAAAACCTGAACAACCTGAACGGCAACGATTCGGCATACAACGGATACCTATCACCAGCCACTAGGAGATATGTGGAACGCATGATGTCGGTTTGGCTCACAAGCATAGAGCTAAACAACGAACTCAGGAAAGGTAAAAAAGAAGTAAACCTAGAGAAAGTATTTCCAACGTTTGTAACGCTCACTTTGCCATCAGCTCAGGTGCATACAGACAACACCATTAAGGAAAAAGTGCTAAATCCTTTTATAAAATGGATTACAGCAGATTCGAGTGAAACTTATAAACAAGGTCCTAAAAAAGGACAAAAAATGGGGTTTGGTGTATCCGTATATTTTTGGAGAGCCGAACCCCAAAAAAACACAAACTTACACTTTCATATCATTGCCGACAAATATGTGCCTTGGGAGGCTATTCGTGAAAGGTGGAATCACTACTGTGAAAAGCTAGGTTATGTTAGCCGCTATGCATTGGTTCAAAAACGCAAATTCAAAGATGGCTTTGTGGCAGATCAAACAAAAGCTGCAGAAGATATGAAGTTGCTAAAGTCTATTTCAGAAACAGCACTAGCCACTGGCGAAATTCCCAACGACCTTAACGAAACATTTGCAAAGTACTTAGAAATATCTCTCAAATTCAAAGAGCCGCTTAACGATGCCATTTTAGCACAAGCAGCTCACGAAAAGCAAAAAGTCATATACGATAAAGCAGAAGCATGTGGCTTTATCAACCCACCATCTACCGAAATCAGAGCCATTCAGCATTTGGATATCGTAACGGCCTACGTGATAAAATACGTAGCAAAAAAACCCACCCAAAAGCCACTAAAGCCCAATCAAGAAGTAAAGTTCAACGAAACCCTTAACCGTGAATGTGTCTATACCTACGAAACCAAAGTAAATAATCTAACCGGAGAAGCAGAAAAAGTAGAAGTGGACATGCAGTACTACACTCCTACAGCCGAAGAAATGAAAAACAACCCAGCTGCTTGCTACAAAATTGAATTTGAAGAACGCAAGGTAAATGGCCGAATTTGGGGCTGTTCTGATAAGCTTCGTGGATTTAAACCAGCCGATGATGTAATAACCGAAACTGACGAAATAGGCCGCACGTATATTACAGGCCGAATAATAAAAGAAACCGACGCAGATGGCCAAGAGCATACCACAATGGTACCGACCGAGAAAATAGCGGTACCAGTAATGAAATACTTCACCAAAATAGTCAATTACCGAGAAGTGATATTGACAGAGCAGGAAGGTAAAACAAACATATTTGTATCAAACCCTATGGACGAAGACCAGGAGACCATGAAGTACATCGATAAAATAGTAAACTACATAGGTAAAGACGAAGTGGACCGTATCAGCAAAGAAGTTGGAGCCAGTTTTGAGAAAATGCGTGGTAAAATAATACCATTCAGACCCGAAAAAATGGGCTACCCCAAGAAACCAAATGGTAAACCAGCCGTGGTCAAGCATGCAAAGGTACTGCAGGATAACAGTCCTGAGCTATATCGCCAGTACATGTTGTATTTCACTCATATTTTCAATTGTTTATATAATCAAGCAGCATAAATGGAAAACCAAAAATTATTAGGAGGTATTTGGGTAGTTGAGAACAATGGCCATATGAAATATTTCCTTGATGGAAATATTCACTTCGATATAGAACCTGCATTATTGCCAAATCCTAACAGGTATCATGAATTTGCATGTATGGGAACTATAGATATGAAGGAATATCTAGATAGCTTCATTACAGCTTGTACTAAAAGTGGCTTAGATACAATAACTTTCAATTTAAAATAACTGAAACAGAAAATTATGCTTAACAAAAACGAAAAACTCAGTATTAGGCTTTCTAGTGACCTAAAAGACAAAATCATAAACCACTCCATGGAGAAGGAGATTTCAGTATCTAAGTTTCTAGAGCAAGTTCTAGAGGGTTATTTTGAACCTCCAGTTACCGAGAAGAAAGAAGAAATAGTTGCCAAAGATGAAGCAGGAACTCCGCAAGTGGAATCTTCAAAACCTAACTTTTGGGCTTGGTTGATTTCTTTGGGTTTTATCTCATTTATCTCAATTTTACTGGTGAAATTCTCCAAGAAAAAAGGGTTTTGAAGCCATCAAAACCTTTTTTCTTGTTTTTTCAGATCTACATAAAAAAAATGTCCGACAATTTGTGATACTGCCACTTTTCGTTGTTTACAAAAATGATTACATTTTCAAAACACCACCTGTTTACACCATAAACACCCCAAATTAAGCACCTGTTTACACCATGTTTACTCCCCTGTTTACACTGGTGTTTACGCCCTTCCAGTGCAATCTGAGGGTGTTTACACTATTTTTCTCAAAAGAAGAAGTATAGGTGTAATCAGCTTCCATGCAACATAGGTGTCCTACAAGACCCAAAAAGACCATTTTTTTGCTAAAAATTCTGAAACTAGCCCATCGTTGAGCTGAAAATATTAGGCATTTCCATATCAAACTAATCAATGGCTACCAAGGTCGGTTTCATCTGGCTCATTATTTTCTTATATTTGCCCAAAGCCTTACAAAATCATTATTTTTACAGAAAGAACCCATGTCAATTGACCAAAAAAAACAACTTGAACAGCAACTTTGGAACATCGCCAATACGCTCCGTGGCCTTATGGATGCTGATGAGTTCCGAGACTATATCCTAGGCTTTATTTTCTACAAGTATTTGTCCGAAAAAATGGAGCTTAATGCCAATAAAATTCTATCAGAATCTGGTGAAACTATCAAATACCGTGAAATCAACGAAAATACACTGGATGGTCAAGAGTTTCTTGAGGCCATAAAAGAGGAAACCGTTGAATCATTGGGCTATTTCCTTAAACCTAGTGAGCTTTTTAGCCAAATAGCTGCCCGTGGTAGCCAAAATGAGGAAGCAAGTGAAACAGATAATAATAATGCTTCTGAAAACAGCTCAGAAAGCTTTATTTTGGGTGATTTAACCATAATTCTTAGGAATATCGAGCAAAGTACTGCTGGTACTGACTCCGAAGACGACTTCAATAAGCTTTTTGAAGACCTTGACCTCACTTCTACCAAACTTGGAAGAACAGAGAAAGACAAAAACAAGGTAATTTCCAAGATTTTAGGGCATTTAGATAAAATTGACTTTGAACTTGAAAATACCGAATCTGATATTTTGGGTGATGCATACGAGTATCTGATTGGTCAGTTTGCTAGTGGAGCTGGTAAAAAGGCTGGTGAGTTCTATACTCCGCAAGAAGTTTCCAAAGTTCTCTCAAAAATCGTAACCACTGGTAAAACCAAGCTTAGGTCTGTATATGACCCAACGTGTGGTTCTGGGTCATTGCTATTGCGAGTAGCCAAAGAAGTGCAAGACGTGGCCTTTTTCTATGGCCAGGAGCGAAACCGTACTACGTATAACTTGGCTCGAATGAACATGATCCTTCATGATGTGCATTACTCCAAATTTGACATCAGAAAAGAGGATACTCTAGAAAGACCACAGCACCTTGACAAGAAATTTGAAGCAATTGTGGCTAATCCTCCATTCTCGGCTCAATGGTCGGCCAATGTTTTATTTCAAACTGACGATAGATTTAGCCAATATGGCAAATTAGCACCAGGAAGCAAGGCAGATTTTGCATTTATCCAGCACATGATTTATCAACTGGATGAAAACGGTGCCATGGCGGTAGTTATGCCACATGGTGTGTTGTTTAGGGGTGGTGCAGAAGGCCACATCAGACAATATTTGATTGAAGATTGCAATTATCTAGATGCGGTTATTGGCCTACCAGCCAATATTTTCTATGGTACTAGCATCCCTACCAGTATTTTGGTATTCAAAAAATGTCGTGAGAACCCCGATGATGTGCTTTTTATAGATGCGAGTCAACATTTTGAGAAGGTAAAAACCCAAAATATCCTCCAAGAAGAGCATATCGACAAAATAGTAAGTACTTACCGAGAACGAAAGCCCGAAGAAAAGTACAGTTATGTGGCCAAAATAAGCGAAATTAAGGAGAATGACTTCAACCTTAACATTCCTCGTTATGTGGACACTTTTGAAGCCGAAGAAAGCATTGATTTAGCCGAAATAGCTCAAAAATTAAAAGCAGTGGACAGTTCCATGTTAGAAATCGACAATACTATTTCGGCTTTTTGTAAAGAATTGGGCATTGAAACGCCGTTTTAAAAAAGCTTTTCTTAATCAATCGTTTGCTTGAGGTCAGGAAAACGTTATTTATACTAAAATCAAGGTTTTACAAATGAACTTAGAAGTATTACAGAACCAGTTTATTACCGATATCAAACTCAAGGTTAGGCAAGCTCAATATGAGGCTCTTAAAGCTGTAAATGTGCAGCTAATAAGCTTGTATTGGGAACTTGGCATGGCCATTGCCGAAAAACAAACCTTGGGTTGGGGAAAATCAATTGTTCCTACACTTTCAAAGGAACTTCAAAACGAGTTTCCTGAAATGTCAGGTTTTTCAGAAGGTAATTTATGGTTAATGGCTCAATTTTTTAATGAATACCACGTAGATGAAAATCTCGTACCATTGGTACGAGAAATTAGTTGGAGTAAACATATTGTCATTTTAAAAAAATGCAAAGACTCTCAAGAACGCCTTTTCTATACTGTTGCCACAAAAAAGTTTGGTTGGACGAAAGATGTACTGGTGCATCAAGTTGAAAATAAAACATATCAAAAGTATTTGCTCAATCAAACTAACTTTGATGAGGTTTTGCCCGAAAGCATAAAAAAACAAGCCCACTTGGCCGTAAAAGACCATTACAATTTTGAGTTTTTAGCAATGGCCGATGAACACAGCGAATACGAACTTGAACAGGCACTCATCAAAAACATCAGAGAGTTTTTGCAAGAAGTAGGTGCCGATTTTAGTTTTATTGGCAACCAATACAAAATCTATGTGGGTGCCAAAGAGTATAAAATAGATCTGTTGTTGTTTCATCGGAAATTGCAGTCACTGATAGCCGTGGAGTTGAAAATTGGAGATTTTGAGCCAGAATATAAGGGCAAAATGGAATTTTACTTGTCGGTATTGAACGATACCGTAAAACAGCCTCACGAAAACCCAGCAATTGGCATAATAATATGTAAAAGAAAAGATCGAACAGTAGTGGAATACGCACTAAAAACCAGTACAATGCCAATTGGTGTGGCTACTTACTCCATCACAGATAAACTTCCTGAAGAATACAAGGCTTTATTGCCAGCCACAGAAGAAATTAGTCAGAAATTAATGTCTCTGTACCAAAACCATGAAACCAAATGACCACACAAATACCAAAATTGCGTTTTCCTGAGTTTTCTGATTTAGGAAATAAATCGAACATAAAACACTCTTTCAGTGATATATTCCTTTTCTCTACGGGTAAAAACATAAAACAAAATGAAGCATCTCCAGATTTTGAAACCCCTTGCGTGAGATATGGAGAGTTGTATTACATGTATAATGAGGTAATTACTAAAGTTTTTAATAAAACAAACCTTGATAAATCTGAGCTACTACTAAGTAAAGGTGATGAGATTTTATTGCCATCTGCAGGCGAAGACCCACTTGATATTGGGTCAGCTTCAGCTTTAACAATTGAGAACGTTGCTATTGGTAGAACTATAAATATATTAAAACCATCTAAGAATAATGTTTACAGTCAAATTTATGTGGCTTACTATATCAATCATAAACTTAGAAAAAAGATTTCCACTTTAGCTAAAGGCTCAAGTATTAGTAATGTCTATAATTCTGATTTAAAAACGCTTGAAATTATACTTCCTACTCTTGCAGAACAAACAAAAATAGCCAATTTCCTAACCACTATTGAAGAAAAAATACAAGCATTAAAAGAAAAGAAAAGGCTCTCGGAAGAATACAAAAAAGGCTTGATGCAAAAGATTTTTAGCCAAGAAATTCGCTTCAAGAAAGATGATGGGTCTGATTTTGATGATTGGGAGCAGAAGAGTTTGGGGGAGATAGCATTAAAAAAATCCTCCAGTATTTCGGCAAATAAAATTGAAGAAAACTTTGGTGATTTTATTATTTATGGAGCATCTGGGGTGTTAAAAAGAGTTGATTTTTATGAAGAAGAAAATGATTATGTTAGCATTGTTAAAGATGGTGCAGGAGCGGGAAGGTTATTATTTTGTAAAGGGAAGTCTTCTGTTTTAGGAACAATGGAGATAATCAAACCAAAACTCAGCGTAAACACATATTTTCTTTTTTACCTATTAAGCACGTTTGATTTTACTAAATACATAACTGGAAGTACAATTCCACATATTTATTTCAAAGATTATTCTCTTGAATTATGCGAACTTCCATCAAGAGAAGAACAGGATAAAATAGCCCATTTTCTAACAGCAATTGATGAAAAAATTGAAAAGGTTATACACCTAATCGAAGAAGCCCAAACTTATAAAAAAGGACTTTTACAGCAGATGTTTGTATGAAAAATAGTAAACATGTATTTCTTGAGTCTCAATATTGGATGATGAGTATTCAAGCGGCATTTCAAAGGGCTAGCATTTATAACTCGGATGCAAGCGAGACATCGAAGAAAGCATTCCGAGATTATTTACATACTGTATTAATAGACATTTCATCTAATTATGAAGGGTTAGTTACTGAAGATGAGCATATTAAGAATATTGAAACAATATTAAACAGCTCTGTAGATAGCGAAGTTTTATCGGAAGGTCGACTCAATTTTGGAGTTTGCCAAAAAATACTGAATTTGTATTTGAAATACCTATGGTGTGCTGGATGGATACAAACCCCGCCGCATTTTCCAGTAGATCGTTTAATTCAAGAAAAATTAGGTTTCAAAGAAAGTGAAATTGTTTCATGGACAAATGGAATTCATTCAAGATTCAAATATATGGCAATCATTGATAGAGCAAAACGAATTTTAGTCAAAACTAACATACAATCATTGGCAGAGTTGGAACTAGAAATATATACCCATAGCAATCTAAAAAAAATTCTTACAAAATAGCTTATGCCACAACCCGAAGCCGAACTTGAAAACAAACTCATAGATGCACTTGTAAAACAAGGCTATAGTTTCGTGAATATTGGAAATGAAACCGACCTAGTGGCTAATCTCAAAACCCAAATAGAGAAGCATAATGGCGTTTCTTTGACTCAAAAAGAGTTTGGCCAAGTGATGGTTCACCTCAACAAAGGTAATATTTGGGACAGAGCCAAAATACTTCGTGACAAAATGCAGCTCACCAAAGAAGATGGCACCAGCGTGTATTTGGAGTTTATCAATCAAGAGTTTTGGTGTCAAAATCAATACCAAGTATGTAGCCAAATCAAAAACGAGGGCGATTATAAAAACCGTTACGATGTCACCATTTTGATAAATGGCTTACCACTTTGTCAAATCGAACTCAAACGCCGAGGATTGGAGCTAAAAGAAGCATTTAACCAAACTCACCGCTATCAACGACATTCTTACAGTGCCAATTATGGTTTGTTTCAATACATTCAGGTATTTGTGATATCAAACGGTGTGAATACCAAATATTACAGCAACAACCTCAAACAAAACTTCAAACAAACCTTTTATTGGTCTGACAAAAATAATAAACTCATCACCGACCTGTTCGCTTTTACCGATGATTTCCTAGAGCCTTGTCATTTATCAAAAATGATAACTCGTTACATAGTTCTTTCAGAAAAAGATAGCACATTGATGGTTTTGAGACCTTATCAGTACTTTGCAGTTGAGGCTATTTTAGACCGAGTTAAAAATACGCCAGCCAATGGGCCAACTAAAAACGGATACATTTGGCATACCACAGGATCAGGAAAAACTTTGACATCGTTCAAAGCTAGCCAAATATTGGTGACTAATCCAAACATACACAAAGTGGTGTTTGTGGTGGATAGAAAAGACCTTGACTACCAAACTACCAAAGAGTTCAATAGTTTTTCTGACGGAAGTGTCGATGGCACCGACAACACCCAGAAGCTCGTTGAGCAGTTTACCAATGACACCAAACTGATAGTAACCACCATCCAAAAGCTCAATACGGCCATTTCGAAAATCCGTCACTTGAGCCAAATGGAGAAGTTGAAAGATAAAAGAATCGTTTTCATCTTTGACGAATGCCACAGAACACAGTTTGGAGAAACCCATGCTCGGATAAAGAGCTATTTTACCAACAACCAAATGTTTGGTTTTACAGGGACACCCATTTTTGAGCAAAACGCAGCATCATTGGATGGACGTAAACGAACCACCAAAGAGCTTTTTGAGGAATGTTTGCACAAATATGTGATTACAGATGCCATAAAAGACGAAAACGTGTTGAAGTTCTCGGTGGAATATGTGGGTCGATATCGCCAAAAAGAAAGCCAGAATGAGCTTGATATAGAAGTCGAGGGCATTGACACCCAAGAACTGTTAGAGTCGCCCAAAAGGCTAGAAAAGATAGCTGATTACATCATAGTTCACCACGACCAAAAAACACACTCAAGAGCCTATACGGCTATGTTTTGTGTTGGTTCGGTGGATATTCTTACTCAGTATTATGACATTTTTGCCAAAAAGAAGTTAGAAGGTAAGCATAATTTGAGAATTGCTACTGTTTTCAGCTATGTGGCCAACGAAGATGTAAAAGATAGCAATGACAACATAGAACTGGATGAGCTAGATAACTTTGATTTCAACAAAGTGGCTGAGCCAGAAGAAAAGTACCAAAAACTAAGCTTGCACAACAGAGACAAGTTGGAAAAGTACATTGGGGACTACAATAAAATGTTTGGTACGAAACATACTACCAAAGACAGCCAATCTTTTTACAACTATTACAACGAGATATCAAAGCGAGTAAAGAACAAGGAGATAGACATTTTGTTGGTTGTAAACATGTTTTTGACGGGTTTTGACAGCAAAACGCTCAATACACTGTTTGTTGATAAGAATCTCAAGTACCATGGCCTAATTCAAGCCTTCTCACGCACAAACAGGATACTGGACGACAAGAAGTCGCATGGAAATATTGTGTGCTTCAGAAACCTTAAAAACGCCACAGATGACGCCATTGCTTTGTTTTCAAACAAAAATGCAAAGGAAGACATCATTCTGAAACCTTATGGAGACTATATTAGTCGTTTCAATGAGGTTTATGCCGAACTATTGAAAATAACTCCCACGGTAGACAGCGTAAATGATCTAGCATCAGAGGACGATATTTTAGAGTTTGTGCAGAAATTCAGAGAGCTGATACGGATAAAAAACACGCTCAGCACCTTTGCGGACTATGAAGAACAAGACTTAGTGATGCCAAGTCAAGATTTTGAAGATTACAAAAGCAAATATCTAGACATACACGACCGAGCCAAGATATCAGCAAAAGAAAAGGTATCGATCCTCAATGATGTAGATTTTGAGCTGGAGCTTATACACCGTGACGAGGTAAATGTGGCCTACATCTTAATGCTCTTGGCCAAACTCAATATTGGCACTACAGAAGACCTAGAGAAGAAGAAAAGGGAAATAAAGGAGCTATTAGAAGGTCAAATACAGCTAAGAAGTAAAAAAATACTGATAGAGAAATTTATCAACGAAAATCTCCCAAACATAACAGAGGCAGACCAAGTAGAAGGCCAATTTGAGGAGTTCTGGAGCCTAGAAAGAGCCAATGCACTAATTACTCTATCGAAAGCCGAAAACCTCGATTTAACGAAGCTTCAGGAGGTTATTGCTGAGTATTTGTTCTCACAAAAGCTACCTTTAGTAAACGAAATCAGGCCAATGCTAACAGTAATGCCAGGTCTAAAAGACCGAAACACCACCTTCACACGCATCAAAGACAAGATTTTAGGGTTTATAGAGACTTTTATTGAGGGGGTGTAGGGTTGTGTCGAAAATTAATAGGCATATTCCAGTAAAAAGTGAGCCTGCATATTCCATTGAAAGTGAACTACTTAAGTTGAAATATTTATCCTTATTTAAACTTGTGGGACTTCAAATGTTTTTGTTTTTTTAATGATGACCTTTGGCATCAACTTTTTTCTCCAAATTCTTATCTATTTCGGATTCTATCACTTGTATTTTTTTTTAGATTGTCTTAATCATCTGCATTTTGTCCGACAATCCAGTTGTGTGCAGGTTATGCTTAGTGTGTGAGGTTTCTAAAAATGGAGTGTGTGCGGCTAATTTTGCCATTTGCACACATTGTTTGTTCGGGGTGTGTGCAAAAGTGTGTGCATGGTGTGTAGGTCATTTTGAGCCGTATTTGGGGTGAACACACTGGGTGTGTGCGGCTCATGTTCTAAATAAGTATGTCGCTGTTGAAGTTTGATCTCTACCAAGTTGAGGTTTATTCACATTTTTAGCTTTGTGTTCATGCCTTTTAAGCCTTTACTTGGGTTTCTAAAGTTTGTATTTTTCCAATATCCTCATGATTTTCATTCTGGGTGGTTTTATATACTTGGTCGTTCTTCCATTTTGGTGGAATTGAGCCAGTCATTACAGTTCAAAGTGAACCAATTGGGCTATGATTATACAGTTTACTGATGCTAACCTAGTTGAAGGCGAATTTGTGAACGTCTTGGCTTCGAATGAGCCACCTATTCTTTAATTTATATTATCTCAAATATGCTAAAAAGGGGTTTGTAGCCAATAACATAGATAACTTCTATCAAGTTTGTTGTCAAACAGAAAAATCATTGAAATGGAAGCACAAAGAAGGGAGACATTTTTTTAATTATCTATTTAAGCGAAAACAAAGACTCATGGAGGGCAATTGTAAGTGGCGGCAGAATAATAATTTGATTTTTTTTGTTTAATACTCTGCTTTTTATCATTTGTTAATTTTTTCTAAAATAGAGGTCTCTACCTTTGTTTAAAATTTAAACATAATGGAAGCAATCAAAACTATTAATGTCAATACTTTACGTAATTGGTTGGAAATCGGGCAACCAGTTTCGATCCTCGATATACGTCCTATCTCGGAAAGAGCCGAATGGCATATTCCCAACAGTCTTCATTTTAACGCTTACGACAAGATAAAAAACAATGATTTTGGTGCCTTTAGTGACTTGTTTCTTGATAGAAGTGTACCTGTAGTGGCTTATTGTGGTGGTGGCAAAATGAGCTTGGTAGCGGCCGAAATGCTTCAGATTCAGGGTTATAACACCTATTCGTTGGAGGGAGGCTTGAAAGCATGGAGTTTGGCATGGAATACTGCAACCATTAATTTCCCAAATTTTGATTTGATTCAATTTCGGAGAACAGGAAAAGGATGTTTATCATACATGATAATTTCTAATAATGAAGCTATTGTAGTAGATGCTTCTTTGGATATAAACGTGTATGAGCAATATCTTAATGCCAATGATGCGGTTTTAAAATATGTAATAGAAACCCACACACACGCAGATCACCTCTCTAGGTCGAAGGAAATAGCTGAGAAAAACAGTGCGGCCTTATTTTTACCCGCTAACAATAACCTACGTTTCGAGTACCAACCCATCGAAAATGAAACCGTTTTCAAACTTGGAAATATTTCAGTTTCAGCCATTTCAACAGCAGGGCATACTTTGGAAAGTATGAGTTTTAACATTGATAATAAGGTATTACTAACTGGTGATACCTTATTTATAAATGGTGTTGGAAGACCCGATTTGAAGGCAGATACCGAAGGAATGAAAGTAAAAGCAAAACTTTTGTACCAATCACTTCAAAAATTATTAAGCCTCAATGACGAAATAATTGTATTACCTGCCCACACAAGTCAGCCAATTGATTTTGATAATCTTTTGATTCATAGTACATTAAAAAAAGTAAAATCAATTCCTCTCCTACAATTGAATGAAATAGATTTCATTGAAACTATCATTGGTCGAATTCCCGCTACACCAGCCAATTACCTTGTAATTGTTGAGAAAAACCTTCAAGGCGATTTTAGCGACATTAACCCAATAGACTTAGAAGCAGGTGCTAACCGATGTGCTATTTCATAAAATCAATATCATGGAAACAAAATTAGGACTTAAAGAAAATTGGAAGCAGTTTGGTTTGTTGGTCATCGTAAATGCCTTCGTAGGCGGCATGGTAGGTTTAGAACGTTCAATTATTCCACAATTGGCTGAAACAGAATTTGGTATATCCTCAAAATCCGCAATACTTTCATTTATCGTTGCATTTGGTATTACAAAAGCCATAGCAAATTATTTTACAGGAAAGTTAGCCAATAGAATTGGTCGAAGAAATTTGCTAATTATTGGTTGGCTTTTAGCACTACCGATACCTTTTGTTATCATATATGCAAACAATTGGTCTTGGATTATTTTTGCAAATATTCTACTGGGTATTAGTCAGGGACTTACTTGGAGTAGCACAGTTGTAATGAAAATGGATTTGGTTGGTGAAAAACAACGAGGTTTGGCAATGGGAATCAACGAGTTTGCAGGTTATTTGGCAGTTGGAATTGTTGCCTTTCTGACGGGTTTTATTGCTCAAAATTATGGTGTTCGTCCCTACCCTTTTTATATTGGAATCGTCATAGCTGTTTTGGGTTTTTTATTAACTATTATTTGGGTGAAGGATACTAAAACTCATGTTTCGCAAGAAGCAAAAAATTCAACGATTACAAATGCAGAAAATGTATTTATGACAACTACATTTACAGATAAGACATTGAGTTCGGTAACACAGGCTGGGCTTGTCAATAATCTAAACGATGGCATGATTTGGGGTCTTTTGCCAATTTTGTTACTGCAATTAAAGCTAAATAATCAGAATATAGGTATTATTACCGCAATATATCCTACGTTTTGGGGAATTGGGCAGCTTTTTACTGGAAAAATGTCGGATATTTACTCTAAGAAAAAAATGCTTTTTTGGGGAATGTTTTTGCAGGGCATAGCTATTATATTATTAATTTTTGCAAAGGATTTCTATTTTTTAGCCATCTTATCAGCTTTTTTAGGTATTGGTACAGCTTTGGTTTATCCTACTTTTCTATCAACAATTGCCCAAGCTACCAACCCCAACCAAAGAGCAGAAAGTATTGGAACCTTTAGACTTTGGCGTGATTTGGGGTATGCTTTTGGGGCTATTATTTCAGGAATAACTGCCGATATTTTCGGTATACAATATGCTATTCTTTTAATAGGAGTTATCACCATCTGCTCGTCAGTTATCATACAAATAAGAATGCCTGATTTAAAAAATTAGTTTGCACTTAACATCTGGCAATTGTTGCTTTCTGATTGGCAACAATTGCTCATGCAATTTTTTAAGTTATTTGATAATGAGGATTTCAAGGCTTGCAAATAAAACAATAAAATGAAGTAACTTTATCGGCTGAAATAAAGAAAGGTTTTGAGAAGATTCGCTGCATAACCGAAGACGATATAACCCCTTTTGAAACAACTCAAAATTTTCTGTTCTGTAGTTTTAAACGAAGCAATATCTGATTTTATGAAAAAAACATTTTTAATTGTTCTCTTTTTTCCAACTTTTTTAGTTGCACAAACATCAAAAAAAGACAGTATTTGGTTGCCTTTAAAGCCATTTTTGGGGCAATGGAAAGGCATTGGCGGTGGCGAACCTGGAACAGGTGTTTATGATAGAAGTTACAATTTAATTCTGAACAAAAATTTTATTGAGATAAAAAACAAATCGACTTACCCGCCAAGCGACAAAAACCCAAATGGCGAAATTCATGAAGATATTGGCTATTTTAGCTATGATAAAGGCATTAAAAATTTTAAACTTCGCCAATTTCACATGGAGGGTTTTGTAAACGAATTCTCACTCGACAGTATTTCGGCTGATAAAAAAACGCTGGTATTTGTTTCAACAGCCATTGAAAATATACCAAAAGGATACCGAGCAAAAGAAACTTATCATTTAATTAGTGAAACAGAAATTGAAGAAGTTTTTGAAATTGCTGAACCAAATAAAGGTTTTGAGGTTTATTCGAAAGTAAAATTGCAAAAACAATAAATGCTTGATAAGCTCAAAATATTTATACGCTCAAAAATTGAAATTTCAGACGAAGAAATTTTACAAATTCAACCATATATTTCTACCAAAAATTATTCAAAAAATGATTTTATCATCAAAGAAGGAGAATATTGTCATTTTATCGGCTTCCTTAATTCGGGGCTTATTCGTAGTTATTTGCACGATGACGGCAAGGAATTAACGACTCAATTTATTTTTGAAAATTGCTTTTTCACCTATTTGGAAGGTCTTTTACAAGAAATTTCATCACATAAAAACTTTGTGGCACTTGAAGATTGTGAAGCACTAATTTTGAAAAAAAACGACCTTCCAAAAATCCTCGAATTAAATCCAAAATTTGAATCCATTTTTAGGCATTTGCTTTTTGACGAATCTTTGATGCAAATAAAAGCCAACGAAGCAGAAAGAAAAGAAACACCTACTGAAAGATATTTGAAATTTTTAAACCAATATCCAACTGCAAATAATAGAATTTCTATCAAATTTATAGCTTCTTTTTTAGGTATTGAGCCACAAAGTTTAAGCAGAATAAGAAAAAGGCTTACACAAAACACGAAAGTAACCTGAGTTATTTTTATCTGTAAGGTACATTCCTACTTTTGACCAAAATTTTAAATATTCAAAAATGGAATGGTCAAAAATCATCGGAATTTTGTTAGAAAATGCACGAAATTATTTTCTTACGGCGAGTATTGCCTTTACGATTTTCTACATTTTTTTTAAAGAAAAGATAGAATTAAAAAAAATACAAAGCAAATTTCCGCAGAGCAAAGATTATCGAAGAGAAATATTCTATTCCATAATTTCTATTATCATTTTTTCATTTCCACCTGTTTTCATTCTTTTTAATGACGGTATCAGACCATACACCCTATATTATACCGACATTAACCAGCATAGTAAACTGTATTTTTTTTCAGCATTTATTTTGATGATTTTTATTCACGATGCTTATTTTTATTGGCTTCACAGGCTGATGCACAATAAATTGCTTTTCAAATTTGTGCATTTAATTCATCATAAATCTACAAATCCTTCACCTTGGGCAGCTTATGCTTTTCACCCAATCGAAGCAATTTTGGAGTCAGGAATTTTTGTTTTATTGCTTTTCATTATACCATTGCAAGATTGGCATTTGATAGTTTTCTTTATTTGTAGCTTAATTTATAACGTTTACGGGCATTTGGGCTTTGAACTTTATCCCAAAGGGTTCAGTAAAAATTGGTTTGGTAAATGGATAAACACTTCTGTAAATCACAATATGCACCACCAATATTTTGATGGCAATTATGGGCTTTATTTTACCTTTTGGGACAGAATTATGGGGACAATTCGCCCCGACTATGACGAACATTATGACAAAGCGAAAAGTAAATAGATAGAAATCTATTCGTTTGCTCTTTCGTATCAGCCTTTCTGAGTTATAGGCACTTTTATGATTTGGAAAATGAAAATAAACGCTGTTAAGCCTAATTACTATGAAAACATCTGACAATTATTACTATCTGATTCACAACAGCTACTTAAGCAAGCCTTCAAATTGCCCGAAAGTGAGGTTTTCAATTCCTGCAATTCTCTGATTTTTTCGTCAATTTCACACAGTTTTTTACTCATTTTCTCAGCAACATTTTCACAAGTTGCTGCATCTCTATCGAGCAAAGCTAAAAACTCTTCCGTTTCATTTAATGTAAAACCAAAACTCTTTATTCTCTTGATTGAAATGAGTTTTTGAAAAGTACCTTCGGAATACTCTTTATAATTATTCTCACGTCTCTCCTTTCTACCTATCGAAATCAGCCCTTGTTTTTCGTAAAACCTGATCGTATCCCTGGATAAACCAGTTTTGGTTGAAAGCTCTCCAATTAACATTTTTTTAAAAAGTTTTTAAAATTTCGCTTGACAGTGGACTATACTCCACGGTTTATATTTGCAAATATAAATTTAAAAGATGAAAAACAACATGGGCGAAAGTTCTTTAAAAGCAGCAAAAAAACTTGGAGTTGGAGGTATCCTACTTTGTGGAGTTTGTTGCACGTTTCCATTTATTGGGGCTTTTTTTGGTATTAGTTCATTGGGATTAATTGCTATGTATCTTGAAAAGGCAGGAGTTTTAGCAGTGTCTGTAGCTGCTTTGTTTTTAGTTTACTATTTTTACAAAAAGAAACAAAATTCAAAATCTTGTGCGACAGTATGTGATGTAAACTGCGATTGTAAAGGCAAGGAATCTTAAATCAAGTATTTATGGCATTTGTAAAGGTAATAGCTATTTATTTTCTTGCTGGTCTGTGCGAAATTGGCGGTGGATATTTGATATGGATTTGGTTGAAAAATGAAAAATCGGCATGGTATGGCTTTTCGGGTGCTATTTTGCTTATTTCTTATGGATTTGTAGCAACATTTCAACCCAATAACTTTGCAAGAACTTATGCAGCTTATGGTGGCGTTTTCATTATTATGTCGCTTATTTGGGCTTATGTTTTTGACGATTTCAAACCCACCAAGCATGACATCATCGGTTCATTAATAGTTTTCATCGGAATTTTAATCATTTTCTTTGCTAAAAGGCAATAAACTTATTAAAAATCAATTATTTAAGAAATGAAAAAATTAACGATTTTAGGACTCTTTCTTTGTAGTTTGCAAGGGATGGCTCAAAAAAAAGAAGCTTGTTGTGGAGAAAGCTCAACAATGGCGTGCAAATTAACATCTGCTGAATTTAGGGAGCGAAAAGAGACAGTAATTGCAAATTTGAAAAAGGAAATTGTCGAAAAAAAAGAACTTAAAAATGGCATAAAATATACTTTTAAAGATAGTGATGAAACCATAAGTATGTTGACAGACTTCATTAAAACTGAAAGACAGTGTTGCGACTTTTTCAATTTTGACATTTCGGTTTCGGCGGAAAAAAAGTACGTTTATCTGGCATTAACGGGCCCTAAGGGGGTCAAGGATTTTATCAAAACCGAACTTTCGTTATAAAAAATTAGTTCTCAAATTTTTAACAAAAATCTTATGAAAATTCTCGTATTGTTCCTTCTAAGTTTTATTTTTTCTGGTGGAGAAACTCCTGTTGACCCACCAATCAATAGTAAGGCCATTGATTTCAGTTTGAAAAATACGGATGGAAAAACGGTATCTTTAGATAGTTTTGAAGATTCTAAAGGGGTCATTCTTGTTTTTCTAACCAATAACTGCCCGATTGCAAAAATGTATCAAAACAGAGTTAAGGAACTGCAATCAAAATATGGGAAAATGGGATTTCCAGTTGTGGCTATTGATCCAACAGATTCAATGTCAGCTATGAAATCCGTTGCTAGTGAAAAGGGATTTAATTTTGAGTATTTGCAGGATGCAGACCAAAAGGTCTCATTTGCTTATGGAGCTGTTGTAAATACCCACACGGTCATTTTGGTAAAGAAAAGAGGAAGTTATAAAATTGCATACATTGGTGCAATAGACGACAACCGAGACGAGACCAAGATTACAACCAAATATGTGGAAACTGCTATTGGTTCTATTTTAGTAAAAGAAGAAATTAAGGTGAATTCCACTATTGCAAAAGGGTGTGTTATTACATATCGTAAATAAACCAAAATCCCACTGTAGTGCTTACGGTGGGATTTTTTTTATCTATCTAATTAAGCATTTGCTTAAATAATTATTTCATTATATATTTGTTACATAATTCAAAACTTGTAGATGGAAAAGAAAGAAATTAGGTGTATCAGGGTTTTTGCCGACCAAGCTCAGATTTTGAACTGCAAGGAACAAATTAAGGTGGCTGAAAACTCATTCGCAAATCTTGCTCAAGTGTTGAGTTTAGCAGGAAATGAAGTACGCTTGAAAATTCTGTTTTTACTTAACCAAGAAACTGAATTGTGTCCTTGTGATATTTCTGATATTTTAGAAATGACTGTGCCTGCTGTTTCCCAGCATCTTCGTAAACTCAAAGATGCAAACCTTATTCAGTTTCGCAAAGTTGGGCAAACAGTTTTTTACTCTCTAAAAACCAATCATTTAAAGGTAATAGAACCATTGTTTGAGCATATTCAACAAGCCAAATTAGCATTATGAAAACTATCACTTCGCTTCCAAATTTAAGTATTATTACAGCTGTGGCATCCTCATTATGTTGTATTATGCCTGTTTTAGCTATTCTGGCTGGCACAACTGGCATTGCTTCCACTTTTTCGTGGCTCGACCCCGCAAGGCCTTATTTTATTGGCTCAACAGCTTTTATTTTAGGTTTGGCTTGGTATCAAAAACTAAAACCACAAAAACAAGCAGGTGGCGAATCGCTTGAATGCAATTGTGAAACAGATAGTAAAGAATCATTTTTTCAAACTAAACTATTTTTAACGATGATAACCATTTTGTCAATTTTACTCTTATCATTTCCAAGTTACTCTCATTTATTTTTCCAAAAAACAGAAACTAACATTGGCGTAAACCAAATCGTAAAAAGTCAGAAAAGTGAGTTTATTATTAGTGGTATGACTTGTGCAGGTTGTGAGGCTCACATAAAATCAGAAATTGGTAAATTAAAAGGGATTGTGCTATCCCAAGTTTCTTATGAAAAAGGAAATGCAATTGTGAAATTTGATAACAAGAAGACTAATGTTGAGGAAATTACAAAGGCCATTAATTCAACTGGTTACAAAGTCGTGAATCACAAAAAACAATTATAATGGCAAATATTAGTATAGAATCAGAAATAACTTGTCCTCATTGTGGACACCAAAAAGTGGAAATAATGCCAACGGATGCTTGCCAATATTTTTATGATTGTGAATCGTGTAAAACAGTCTTTAAGCCTTTACAAGGTGATTGCTGCGTTTTTTGTAGTTATGGAACTGTGCCATGTCCGCCGATACAAGAAAATTCTGAGTCATGCTGTAGTAAGTAAAAGGGTATTTTATTTAAATTTCCTTTTTGAAAACCTGTCGCACTTGAATTTATCACTGTGTTAACTCTTAGCCTGCTTCTCTCATCCGTGCTATTTTTTTTTTTTTAACCCAGTAATTCAGACTTACTCCCAAACAGCAATTCCATTTGGTTTATCACTTGTGGTTATTCTTTTGATTTCTTTTTTGGTTTGTGCGTCGATAATTAAAACAGTGCTTTCAAACTGATTTATCAAAAGGGCTTTGGTGGACCCGTCAAAAAATGCTATCATGTGAGGTCCTCCAGATGATATAAATTTTTCGGTCTTTATCCATTTATGGTTTTTTTGTTTATAGATGTATACATTGTCGTCTGATTTTGAGCAAACCCAAATTTCACGATTTAGGACATTATAAACGGCAAATCCCGGTGTGAAATCAAAATCAATGAAGTCAATAACTTTTAGGCTGTTTAGGTCTATTATGTTTAACGTTTTTCGAAGAGAATTTTCAACGAAGATATTGTTTTCAAATCCTGCCCATACATTGCTTGGATTCGGATCAACTTTAATTTCTTTTATGATTTTTTTGCTGTGGACATCTATAATTGTAACAAAACTACTCTCTCCACAAGCTACAGCGGCATATTTTTCATCTTTTGAAAATATAATTTCTGAGGGGTCAGCATTAACCATAATCTGGTCTTTAAGTTTTCCTGTTCCTAAGTCGTAAACATATATTCGACCTTTATGACTCATGCCAGTAGTCCATACTTCTTTTTCATTCGGAGAGACAATTGCGTTGTGGTTCGCCGTTGGCACATCAATTTGAACTTTCACGTTGGCTTTCTTTGAATTCAGCACAACAATCCTCCCAGGGACATTCATCATGTGCATGCCATCATGCCCTTTTGAAAAATCTATAGCTGGTAATGCAATTGAGACAAATTCCTTTGATTTAGAAAAATACACATGGTGTGCAAAATAGTTTTTGTTCTCATCGACCTTTATTTTGCTTTTTATTCGAAGTCGTTTAAGATCAAGGATATCAAGGTTATTGTCAGCTCCATTGATAATTATGGCTGAATTACTTTTAATTACTTGAGTTTTGCAGGAAGAGAATAAAATAGAAAATAAAAAAATAGGTAGAAATTTAATAAACATGGGGAAATATTTAAATGAGTTTGAGCACCTTAACGAACACTTAGGAACATTAATACGTCTCAAATGTAAGTTTATTTCTTTTGGTTGAAGATAGAGAACAAATTCTGACTTCAAATGGTTTGCATAGAAGTTTTTAACTTTCAATTATTTCCTTTCTGACTCCCTGTTGCACTAATATTTTAAATACTTTTGTAGTATGCGATATTTTCACAATTCGACTCCCGTACCTTCTGAAAACTTAGGCGTAATGGTACATTACCAATAAAATGAAATATTGAAATTTAAAAAAAAATGAAAACTACATATATATTACCCCTTGTGTTTTTCACTGCTGCTGTTTCCGCACAGGAAAAAGTGGATTCAGTTAAGGTGTTGAATCTTAACGAAATACAAATAGTTGAGCAATTAAACAAGTTTAATATCCAAAGCCTACCTATTTTCAAAGGTACATTTTTGTACGCAGGTAAGAAGACCGAAGTTATCCATGTTTTAGGCTTAGATGCAAATGTTGCCGAAAAAACAGCACGTCAAATTTTTGCTAAAATCCCTGGTGTTTTTGTATATGATATGGACGGTTCGGGAAACCAAATAAATATATCTACTCGTGGGCTTGACCCGCATCGTGGTTGGGAGTTTAATGTCAGAAAGGATGGCGTTATTACAAATACTGATATGTATGGCTATCCTGCAAGCCATTATTCGATGCCAATGGAGGCAATTCAAAGTATCGAATTGGTTCGTGGAACAGGTTCTTTGCAATATGGAGCCCAATTTGGTGGAATGCTCAATTATATAGGAAAGCAAGTTGATTCAACAAAAGTATTTGATTTTGAAAGCACCAATAGTATTGGCTCGTTCGGTCTTTTGAGTACATACAATGCTGTTGGTGGACAAATTGGCAAGGTAAATTACTATGCTTATTATAGCAAGCGAGTGTCTGATGGCTATCGTAACAATAGCCGAAGTGATTATGAAGCACAATCAGCCCAAATTACTTATCGCCCGACATCAAGGCTATCTTTAAAAGCTGATTTTTCTCGCTCAAAATATGTTATTCAACTGGCAGGACAACAAACAGATGCTATGTTTAATATCGACCCAAGAGCATCTATTCGTTCGAGAAATTATTATAGTCCAGATATTTATGTCCCTTCTGTATCTTTAAATTGGACTTTAAATAATCGCACGAAACTTTCATGGGTTACGTCGGCAATTTTTGGAAGTAGGAATAGTGTAATGTTTGATAAAACAGCAGATGTTACTGATAAAATTGACTCTCAGACGCTTCAATATGCCAACCGTCAGGTAGATATTGATAATTATCACAGTTACACTTCTGAATTACGTGTTTTGCATGAATATCGTATTGGAAGACTTGCTTCGATATTGGCAGGTGGTGTGCAGTTAATGAATAACGATTTACACCGCCGTCAGCAAGGAAAAGGAACAACTGGTAGTGATTTCGATTTGAGTATTACAGGAAATTGGGGGCGAGATTTACACTTTAAAACTCAAAATATTGCAATTTTTATTGAAAATCGTGTAAATTTGAGTTCAAAATTAGCAATTGCACCAGGTTTTAGAATCGAATCAGGCCAATCAAAAATGTCAGGCGTGATTAGTTACTATGACCCTACAAAATTACAAAATGTTATTCCGCATCGTTTTCCATTGTTTGGTATAAATACAGATTATCAATTGTCAAAAAATCAAAACATATATGTTGGGTTTTCACAGGCTTATCGTCCAGTAATTTTCAAAGACATTATTCCAGCGTCAATTTATGAAAAGTCGGCGGATAATTTGAAAGATGCCAGTGGTTATAACTTTGAAGCAGGTTACAAAGGGAATTTTGAGAAAATAAGAGTTGAATTGACTTATTTCCAGTTGCTTTATAAAAATAGACTTGGTACACTGGCTCAAACCGATGCAAATGGAGTATTCCAAATTTTAAGAACCAATATAGGTAACTCTTTCACTCGTGGACTCGAAATGTTTTTGGAATATTATGCACGAATCAATGAAAAAACTAATTTTTCAATATTCACTTCAACATCATTGATGGAAGCTAAATATTTAAAAGCAGAAATTCGTTCAGGAGAAAAAAATATCAATATTGAAGGTAATTTCGTAGAAAGTACACCCCAATTTATTAGTCGAAATGGTGTTACATTTAGATATAGGAGATTAAGTTTTACAAGTCTTTTTAGCTATACAGCCAAAAGTTATGCAGATGCACTCAATACTTTACAACCTTCGGCAAATGGTAGCGTAGGACTTGTTCCAGCTTATGGTATTTTAGATTTTAATGCTACCTGTAGAGTTTCAAGCAAAATTATGCTCAAACTCAACCTAAATAATTCAACTAACAAACAGTATTTCACCAAACGTCCACAATTCTATCCAGGCCCAGGCATTTGGGCATCTGATGGACGTAGCTTAAATCTGACTATTTCTACTCATTTTTAAGGTGTGATTTGTTTTTTTCAAACGTTTGTGAATCTAAGCTCCAGCTATTGGTAAAAAACTTCAATAATTTGTGATAAATGCTTTAACAGACATCATAATAAAATTATTTCCTTTCTGACTCCCTGTTGCACGAATATTTTAAATACTTTTGTGGTATGCGATATTTTTCATTTTTATTTTCTTTGTACTTAACGGTTATTTCGTGTCTGCCTTGCGGAGATATGGATGAATGTAGAGTAGAAAAAAATGAAAAAATAGCAATTGCAGAAACCAATCATACCGAACATCAAGACGATACCGAAACGTGTTCGCCTTTTTGTATTTGTGCCTGTTGTGGCACAACGATGGTTTCCAGTTTCTTGTTTCCAACTTTGATTTCAGAAACATCCCATCAGTTGGTAACTGAAAAAGGCGATAATTTGGCCTACAATACTTCTTTCATTTCAGATTTCTACGGAAATATTTGGCAACCGCCCAAAATCTAATTCTTAAAATTATTGTCTTTGCTACTTGCTGAAATTTTACTCAGCTTGGTTCTTTGCTTATGGCTATCTGTGAATTTTTTCAAAATTAGATTCAAAATATGTTAGATAAAATCATTCATTTCTCGATAAAAAACAAATTTATCGTTGGCTTGTGTACAGCCGCTTTGGTATTGGTTGGTATTTATAATGTAAGCCGACTGCCCATTGATGCCCTGCCCGATATTACCAATAATCAGGTACAAGTCATTACTACTGCCCCCACTTTGGCCACCCAAGAGGTGGAGCAGTTTATTACTTATCCTATTGAACAAACCATGAAAACGATTCCCAAAATCGTAGAAATGCGTTCGTTTTCTCGCTTTGGGCTAAGTGTTATTACCCTCGTTTTTGAGGAAGATGTGGACATTTACTGGGCAAGGCAGCAAATGAGCGAAAAACTAAAAGATGCTGAAAGACTGATTCCTAAAGGTGCAGGGATTCCAGAATTAGCCCCCATAAGCACAGGATTGGGCGAAATTTACCAATATGTAATTTTTGCAAAAAAAGGCTTTGAAAGCCAATACGATGCTTCCAAACTCCGAAGTATTCAAGATTGGATAGTAAGACCACAATTGCTCGGCACACCTGGTGTTGCTGAAGTTACCACTTTGGGCGGAAATCTCAAACAGTACGAAATAGCTGTGCAGCCCGACCGATTGAAAAGTATGAATACCACCATCACTGATATTTTTGAGGCACTTGAAAAAAACAATGAAAATACAGGAGGTGCATACATCGACAAACAGCCTTATGTTTATTTTATCAGGGCTTTGGGTATGGTAAAAAGTATTGCTGATATTGAAAAAATAGTTGTAAAAACCAGTAACGGAGTGCCTATTCTCATTCGTGATGTGGCAAAAGTACAGGAAGGATCGGCATTGCGGTATGGAGCAGTAACCAAAGACGGCAAAGGAGAAGTAGTAGGCGGAATGGTACTGATGCTCAAAGGCGAAAATTCATCGGCAGTAGTGAATAGAACAAAGGCGAAAGTCGAACAAATTAGAAAATCATTGCCTGAAGGTGTAACTCTTGAACCATTTATAGACCGTACAAAATTGGTAAATAATGCCATCGGAACAGTAGAAACAAACCTTTTAGAAGGTGCTTTAATTGTCATTTTTGTTTTGGTATTATTACTTGGCAATTGGCGAGCAGGTTTGGTGGTGGCTTCTGTTATTCCATTGGCATTGCTTTTTGCCGTTATAATGATGAATTTATTTGGTGTAAGCGGTAATTTGATGAGTTTAGGAGCAATAGATTTTGGTTTGATTGTAGATGGTGCGGTTATTATAGTAGAAGCCGTCATTCACCGTTTGCATCTAAACAAAGAAGGAAGGCTCACCGCTCAACAAATGGATGAAGAAGTTTTACAGGCATCTACAAAAATACGGTCAAGTGCCGCATTTGGCGAGATTATTATTTTGATTGTTTATCTACCCATTTTGGCATTGGTTGGCACAGAAGGCAAGATGTTTAAACCAATGGCTCAAACCGTTTCGTTTGCTATTTTGGGAGCATTTATTTTGTCGCTCACCTACGTTCCGATGGCTTCGGCTTTGTTTTTAAGTAAAAATATTAGCCATAAAAAGAATATTTCAGATAAAATAATTGATTTTATTTATCGCTTTTACCAGCCTATTTTGGACAAAGCTCTGCAATTAAAAACCATCATATTAAGTGCTTCGGTTGCCTTATTTTTAATTGCCTTGTTTGTTTTTAGTAGAATGGGTGGCGAATTTATTCCAACTTTGGAAGAAGGAGACTATGCCATCAATTTTAGAAATGCAGGGGGTAGCTCATTGAATATGAGTATTGAAACAGCAACAAAATTGGAAAAACTCCTTAAAGCTAAGTTTCCTGAAGTTGTTGAAGTGGTTTCTAAAATTGGTTCTGCTGAGATTCCAACCGACCCAATGCCCATTGAAACAGGTGATTTGATTATCATTCTGAAAGACAAAAAAGAGTGGAAAACCACCAAAGATTTCTACGAATTGGCAGATTTGATGAAAGAAGAAATGGAGAAAATACCAGGCGTAGGTTTTGAGGTTTCTCAGCCGATTCAGATGCGTTTCAATGAATTAATGACGGGCGTAAGAAGCGATATTGCGATTAAGATTTTTGGGGAAGATTTAGAAAAATTAGCAGCTACAGCAAATAATGCAGTTGGTTTAATTGGTGATATTGAAGGCGTAGCCGATATAAAAGCCGAACAAGTGACAGGTATGCCACAAATTACGGTTCGATATAACCCCGACAAATTGGCTTTGTATGGCTTAAATGTGGGCGATTTGAACAAAGTTATCCGTACAGGTTTTGCAGGGGAAGCCACAGGCACAGTTTATGAAGGCGAAAAACGTTATGATTTGGTGGTGAGGCTGGACAAAGATTTTCGTCAGGATATTTCTAATGTGAAAAATATATTTGTAAGTCTACCCAATGGTAACCAAATTCCTTTGGAGCAAGTAGCCGACGTGAATTTTGAACAAGGACCTGCACAAATAAGCCGTGAAGATGGCAGACGTAGAATTGTAATTGGCCTAAATGTACGTGGACGTGATGTGAAAAGCGTAGTCAATGACATACAAGCAAAATTAGATGCAAAACTCAAACTCCCCGAAGGCTATTATGTAACCTATGGTGGTCAGTTTGAAAACTTGGTTGAAGCCAACAAACGCCTTGCCATAGCTGTACCCGTAGCTTTGCTTTTGATTTTTGTATTGCTCTATTTCACCTTTAATTCCATCAAGCAATCCATATTGATTTTTACGGCTATTCCACTTTCTGCTATTGGTGGTGTTTTTGCCCTTTGGTTGCGTGGTATGCCGTTCAGTATTTCGGCAGGCATTGGCTTTATTGCTTTGTTTGGCGTGGCAGTTTTGAACGGAATTGTATTGATTGGCTATTTCAATCAACTCAAAGCCGAAGGTTGGGACAATGTTTTGGAAAGAATTAAGGAAGGCACAAAAGTACGATTACGACCTGTGGTAATGACAGCCGCCGTAGCTTCGCTGGGCTTTTTGCCTATGGCTTTGAGTAGTGGTGCTGGAGCAGAAGTCCAAAAGCCGTTGGCTACTGTTGTGATTGGCGGTTTAATTACGGCAACACTGCTGACTTTGATAGTTTTACCCATACTTTATTTCCTTTTAGAAAAAGGGGTAAAAATTCCTAAAAAAACTATCAAAACTGCTTCTATCATTGTATTTGGCTTATTATTTAGCAATTTGGCAACGGCTCAAAACAAACTGACTTTGCAACAAGCCATAGATTTAGGCACGAAAAACAACCCTTCGATACAGGCCAAAGAATTGGCCGTAACCGTACAAAATCAACTATTGCCTACTGCAAAAGAATTAGCAAAAACCAATCTCAATGCTATGCTGGGGCAGTACAATACCCGAAGTTTTGACCAAAATTTTAGTATTTCGCAAGGATTTAGCCCCTTTCAGTTTCAAGCAAAAAAACAGCTTATCAGTGAAAACATCAAAAGTAGCGAGCTAAAATTGTTGATAACCAAACATGACCTATCTTTTCAAATTAGGCAGTCATGGAATGCAATATTATACCTTTCGGCTGTCAATCAGATTTTAATAAAGCAAGATGAATATTTGCAGAATTTTGTAAAAGCGGCAACTGTAAAGCTACGTACAGGCGAAAGTAATTTATTAGAAAAAACCACTGCCGAAACCAAACAGCAAGAGTTTTTGCAGGTTAGAAAACAAAATGAAGCCTTTATTCAAAACGAAAAAATCAAAATTAAATTCTTGATAAACCGGCAAGAAGATTTTGAATTGGATTCTAATGAATTTCAAGCACAAACTTCGATGCTTGCTGATTCAGGATTTATCAATCAAAATCCTTTGCTACAAATAGCAATGCAGCAAATAGCCATTGCTGCCGCCAATCGAAACATAGAAAAGGCCTTTGTAAAGCCTGATTTTTCGGCAGGTTATTTCTTGCAATCGCTCACCGGCAATCAGTTGGTTAATGATAAAACGGTTTTCTTCAATGGCGTTCCTCGTTTTCAAGGTGTTAATTTGGGCGTGAGTATTCCCATTTTAGGAAGAGCCGCTAACAAAGCCAAGATCCAAGCGGCTGAAACCCAAATTATGGTTGAACAGCGTAATGCAGATTTCCTGAAAAATCAATTGAATAGCCAATTATTACAGCAAATTCAAGAACAAAAAGCGAATCAATCTTTGCTAGAATTTTATACCCAAATGGCTCTGCCTAATGCAGAAATCATCACAAAAAATGCTACTAAAGCTTTTCAAAGTGGTGAAATCGGGTATGTGGAGTATTTGCAGAGTTTGGAAACAGTTTTGAGTATTCAACAAAATTATTTGCAAGTGATCAAAGGGTTCAATCAAAATAATATTAACATTAAATATTTGTTAAATAACTAACAATCAAGATAATGAAACAATCACATAAATATTTAAGCCTAGTTGTCGGATTTACTTTGATAATGGCTTGCAACAAAACCGTTAGTACCGAACAACCAGCCGCCGAAGAACACCACGAAGAAGAGAGTGTTTTAGAGCTTACCCCGATTCAAGTAAAAACGGCACAAATCGTTTTTGGTAATTTTGAAAAGAAGAACCTAAGTGAAGTTATCACTGCTAATGGCTATACCAAACTACCCCCACAGAATCAGGCAGATGTTTCCGTTTTTATGGGTGGTATTGTGAAAACTATTGGCGTAATCGAAGGACAGTATGTGAAAAAAGGGCAAGCCTTGGCTACATTTCAAAGTTTAGCATTTAATAATTTACGCCTAGAAAAAGCCAAGCTGACAGAAGAATTACAACAAGCCAAAGTCAATAAAGAATATTTAGATTTGGATTTTGCACGCCAAAAAGAACTGAGCGATGAAAACGTAACATCAAAAAAGGCTTTTCAGAAAGTTAGTTCTGATTTGGAATTGATAAAATCAAAAATGCTAAATACTTCAAATCAAATAAAGATTTTGGAACAGAATATTGCTCTTGGTGGTAGTGAGTCTTCGAATAGTTTGGCTGTTTTTGCCCCAATTTCTGGCTACATTACTTCGGTTAAAGTCAAAATTGGGAGTAATATTCAACCCGAAAATGTGCTTTTTTCGATTGTAGATAATAGCAAAATGCATGTGGATTTATTGATATACGAGAAAGACCTTTTCAAAATAAAAGTGGGGCAAAATGTTCGTTTTGTGTTGACTAATCAAGATAACAAAGAGGTTTTGGGTAGGATTTTTAGCATTGGAAAAGCCTTTCAAAATGAATCAAAATCGGTGGCTGTACATGCCGACATCAATAATTCCAATATAGGTTTGATTTCAGGAATGTATGTAAAT
Organism: Lacihabitans sp. CCS-44; assembly: GCF_024343735.1. Lineage (GTDB taxonomy): Bacteria > Bacteroidota > Bacteroidia > Cytophagales > Spirosomataceae > Leadbetterella. Next base: position 125,131 of record NZ_RJUE01000057.1, on the reverse strand, counting down.
GCATTAATTGATATTGGTAAAAACGAGGTGCAAACTTTACCAATTGATGCCATTGCACAATCGGGTGGAAAAGATTACATTTTCATCCAAGAAGCCGAAAAAGAAGAAGTTTCCAAAAAGGCTACTGATAAAGAAGCAGGACATGATGATGGCATACATTTCAAGCGAATTGAGGTAAAAACGGGAACAACTCAATTGGGTTTTGTGCAAGTAACGCCTTTGCAAGAAATACCTGCTGGAGCAAAAATAGTAGCAAAAGGAGCGTATTATTTGCAATCGACTATGTCGAATTCGGAAGGCGGAGATGACCAAGGACATTGATTTATTAAATGAAAAACGATGAAATTCTATTTTAATATTCCCCAAAGCTTGTATCCATTTTATAAATCAGAATTGGACTCAGCAGCAAAATTATTACATGAAGGAAAACTTCAAGAGTGTTGGAGGCATTATGAGAGAGCACACATTATTGGGCAACGTTATCCTTTGCACCATTCTCATGTTCATTGGCAAATGCTCAAGTTTGGAATAAAAATAAAAAGTACCAAAGAAGTAATGGGGCAAATTACAAGACTAATTTTTGGTGGTGTAAAGTCTTTTGTGGGAAAAGTTCCTATTGGCAATACAGGAGGTGCAAATGTTCCTCCTTTAAAACCAATGGAAATTCCTGCTGACCTATTGTCAATTCTCAGTAAATACGCTTGATAATTTAACATAAACACATATACGTCAAACGATTTGGCTATTATTTGCAAGCCACTTTGTCGAATTGAGAAGTTGAAGAAAACTAGGAGCATTGATTATGGAAAGTAAAATGAAAAAAAATAATTGAAAAATAAATGAAGAAACAAAACATGAAGCAGTACATTTTTGCCTGTCTGCTTACCATTTTATGGGGGACAAATCTATATGCCCACGGTGTAGATGACGAAACCAAAGTGTTTTTGATGGATAATAATGGCTCTGCTTTTATGCCTTTTTTGTACATCGGTGCAAAGCACATGATTACGGGTTACGACCACCTGCTGTTTTTGGTAGGCGTTATTTTCTTTCTTTACAAACCTAAAGAAATATTGCTATACGTTAGCTTTTTCACTTTGGGTCATAGCCTTACATTGTTGGGAGGTGTCTTGCTCAACATTCGGATAAATGCTTATTTGATAGATGCTATCATAGCCCTGTCAATCGTTTATAAGGGCTTTGAAAATTTGGGCGGTTTTCAGAAAGTGTTTGGTGTTCAGCCCAATACCAAGTTGGCAGTGCTAATTTTTGGGTTGTTTCATGGTTTGGGCTTGGCTACCAAACTTCAAGAATTTAACTTCAACAAAAACGGCTTATTGACTAACCTAATTGGTTTCAATATCGGTGTTGAAATCGGGCAATTTTTAGCACTTTTATATGTGCTGATTTTAATAAGTATTTGGCGGAAATATGATTCTTTTGCTCGTTTTTCAACCATTACCAATGTTTTGCTCATGATTGCGGGCTTTGTATTGATGGTTTTTCAACTTACAGGTTTCTTTAATTCTTAAAATAATATTCAAAATGGAAAATAACAATTCTCAACCCAATCTCAGTGCTTCACAAATAAAAAAAGCAACCATTATTGCTTTGATTTCCTCATTAATCATTGCAATTGTAGCCGTTTTGCCAGCCGAATACGGCAAAGATTATACAGGTTTAGGCAAAATTTTGGGTTTTTCTCGATTATATCAAAATGAGAATGCCGTAGATGCAAAACTTGTCGAAAAACAAGTAAACTTACCAGTTTTCAAAGAACTTACACTCGATAATGTGGGTTCAGAACCATCAGCACAAAAGCCAGTAGAAGCCAATAATCCTGCCCCCACAAAACAATACGAAAGCAGAATAGATAGTGTCAAAATCACGATTCCTGTGGGCAAAGGTTTAGAATACAAAATTGCTGTGTTGAAACACGGACAAGTAAAATATGCTTGGAAAAGCACCGATATTTTGTTTGTTGATTTACACGGTGATGTAAAAACTGCAAGCAAAAAAAATGACTATTATGAAAGTTATGCGGTAGCCAATTCCAAAAATATGGCAGGTTCGTTTATTGCTCCTTTTGAAGGCAAACATGGTTGGTATTTCAAAAACAAAACCAGCAAACCCATCGAAGTAAGTATCACATTGTCAGGAGAATATCAACTTATCGATAATTAAACAAAACAATTAAAATTCAAAAAAAATGAAAGTAAAATCAACCATAGTAGCGGCAATTATTGCCAGTGTTTCGTTTGTATCTTGTAATAATCAAACAAGCGAAACCAAAGAAGCCACAGCAACCACAACCGACTCAACAGCCGTAAAAGCAAGCGTTACCCATACAGAATACGTATGTGAAATGGATTGTGAAAAAGGTAAAAAATACGAAACGGCAGGAAAATGCCCAGTTTGCAAAATGGATTTGGTGGCAAAAACACATGAACACAATGAAGACCACGAAAAAGCCAAACAAGATTCTGTAGATAAAGAACACGGTCATTCGCATGGCGATGAGGGTCATTCGCACGATAAAGAGGCAAAATAATTTAACCCTAACTTTTATAAATAGGGTAATAAAATAGCATCAATTATGGAACATAAGCATATTTACGACAAAGATGGCAAACAGCTTTGTTGCACGCAAGAAGAAAAAATAAATGCAATTGTCAATAAACAATTAAAGAAAGAACACAAAGAAGTAGGTTGTTGTGCAGTTGATGAACCAAAACACGATGAACATACCGATGATGATGAGCACGGCCATTCGGGAGGAAATGAAAGTACTTTCAAAATGTTTTTGCCAGCCATTATTAGCTTGATTTTATTGTTAATTGCCATTGCATTAGATAATTATATTCCTCAATCTTGGTTTACAGGTTGGCTTCGTATTTTATGGTATGTAATAGCGTATGCACCTGTAGGTTTTCCAGTTCTTATGGAAGCATTTGAAAGCATTCGCAAAGGCGAAATCTTCTCAGAATTTTTGTTGATGTCTATCGCCACCGTTGGGGCTTTTGCCATCGGTGAATATCCCGAAGGTGTAGCAGTGATGTTATTTTATTCCGTGGGGGAGGTTTTTCAAGGATTGGCCGTAAAAAGAGCCAAGGCCAATATTAAAAGTTTGCTCGATCAAAGACCAGATGAAGTTACGATTTTGCAAAACAACGAAGCCAAAACCATAAAAGCCGCCAAAGCAAATATTGGTGATATAATTCAACTAAAAGCGGGTGAAAAACTGGGTTTGGATGGCGAACTATTATCCGAAACGGCCTCATTTAATACAGCGGCTCTCACAGGCGAAAGTAAGCCAGATACCAAAGCCAAAGGCGAAACGGTGTTGGCAGGAATGATAAACCTCAATACGGTTTCACAAGTTAAAGTAACGACAGCCTATAAAGATAGCAAATTGAGCAAAATTTTGGAAATGGTGCAAAACGCCACAGCTCAAAAAGCACCAACAGAGCTTTTTATTAGAAAATTTGCAAAAATCTATACACCGATTGTGGTGTTGTTGGCTATCTTAATTACAGTTTTGCCTTACTTTTTCGTAGAAAATTATCAGTTTAGCCAGTGGCTTTACCGAGCTTTGGTTTTCTTAGTTATTTCATGCCCTTGTGCTTTGGTTATTTCAATTCCTTTGGGCTATTTTGGTGGAATTGGTGCAGCTAGTAAGAATGGTATTTTGTTCAAAGGAAGTAACTTTTTAGACATTATCGCCAATATTCAAAACGTGGTGATGGACAAAACAGGTACAATGACTGAAGGGGTGTTTAAAGTACAAGAATTTATCATAAAGCAAGATTTTAATAAAGATGAAATCTTAAAAATGGTTAATGCCTTAGAAAGTCAAAGTACACATCCAGTGGCTACTGCCATTCATGATTTTGTTGGTGGGATTGACTCGACCATCAAACTGAAAAATGTAGAAGAAATTTCAGGACATGGACTTAAAGCTGAAATAAATGACAAAGAATTATTAGTAGGCAATTTCAAATTGATGGATAAATTTTCAATCGCTTATGATATTGACCCAACAACCATTGTTTACACCCTTATTGCCATTGCTTATGATAAAAAGTTTGTGGGCTACCTCACTATTGCTGATAGTATCAAAGAAGATGCCCAAGATACTGTGAATAAGCTAAAAGCATTGGGAGTAAATACCGTAATGCTTAGTGGTGATAAGACCAATGTTGTAAAATTTGTTGCTGAGAAATTGGGAATAGTAAATTCGTTTGGCGATTTGTTGCCTGAAGACAAGGTAAACAAAGTAAAAGAACTCAAAGCTAAAGGTGAGTCGGTTGCCTTCGTTGGTGATGGTGTAAACGATGCCCCAGTGGTGGCTCTCAGTGATGTGGGCATTGCTATGGGTGGCTTAGGCAGCGATGCCACCATTGAAACGGCAGACGTAGTAATACAAGACGATATGCCTTCAAAAATACCGATGGCTATAAATATAGGAAAACAGACCAAGAAAATTGTTTGGCAAAACATCGTATTAGCTTTTGGTGTAAAAGCTATAGTATTGGGACTTGGGGCAGGCGGTTTAGCCACGATGTGGGAGGCCGTTTTTGCAGATGTGGGAGTTGCACTTTTAGCAATTTTGAATGCTATTAGGATTCAGAATATGAAGTTTTAAAGAGGCAGGAATGTATTATTTTAAAAATCAAATGAATTCAACTTGATAAATTGAATCTATGGAGAGATAATTAAAATAAAAAAGTTAGATTATTCTAACAAATATTTTAGTATATTCTAAAATTTTATATCTTTGTGTTCTAATCATGAATACAAGGGATAAAATGAATATACTTTTTCGAGCATTACTGATTTCTGCAATTGGTTTTTTATCAGCCTCTTGCGAAAAAATATTGCCCAGTTCACCAGAAGAAAATGAAGTTTTGGATGGAACCATAGACGCACTCTCTACAGCCGAAACCGCTAAGTTTTTGCGAGGAGATGGGGCCTTCACAAGAGTATTTACTTCGTCCACAGGCCTCGGGCCACTTTTTGTTTCTAACTCATGCATCAGTTGTCATGCAGGCGACGGAAAAGGGCATCCATCGACAAGCTTGGTTCGTTTTGGCCAAATCAATGAAATGGGCAATCAATTTATGAATCAAGGTGGCCCACAATTACAACACAGAGCTATTGTGGGATTTATGCCTGAAACCATACCATCCGGTGCTACGCATTCTACATTTATTGCTCCTGCAAATACTGGCTTAGGGTTTTTAGAGGCCGTCTCAGATGCTGACATTTTGGCTCTTTCTGACCCAGAAGATAAAAATAATGATGGTATTTCGGGTGTACCCAACTGGATAGAATTAGCAGATTTTGTAAAACCAAAATCGAACTCAATTAGTAAAAATGGGAAGTATATTGGCCGTTTTGGAAGAAAAGCTGGAGCATACAATCTCCTGAATCAAACGGTTAATGCCTACAATCAAGATATGGGCATAGTAAGTTCGTTTTCTGCTAAGGACACTTTTAGCGGAGAAAACCAAGAACCTGAGGTAAGCGATAATGAAATCATGGATTTGGTGCTTTACCTACAAACTCTGAAAGCCCCTTTACAGCGAAATGTAGCAAATCAGGACATAAAAGATGGTAAAGTCCTTTTTGTAAAAAGCCAATGTAGCTCTTGTCATATTCCTCAAATGACAACGGGGTCATCGAGCATTGCGGGACTAAATAACAAAACATTTGCGGCTTACACCGACCTGCTAATGCACGACATGGGCAAGGCTCTGGACGATAATTATACGGAAGGTACTGCCAAAACTTACGAATGGCGAACTACGCCTCTTTGGGGCTTAGGTCTATCCAAAGATTCGCAAGGCGGCAAGGTGCATTTGTTGCACGATGGCCGAGCAAAAAGCATAGACGAAGCCATCACATTGCATGGAGGAGAAGCGGTTAACAGCCGTGAGAAATATTCGGCACTTTCTACAAACGAAAAACAATTACTGATTAAATTTTTAGAAAGCCTTTAGTATGAAACAAACAGGAAAGGTCTTTAGACACGCTGGGAAACGATTATTTCTTTGCGGCTTAGCGATCTGGCAGTAAAATATAAAAATATGAAAAGAAGAGATTTTTTTAAAGCTGGTTGTCTTACTTGTTTGGGTGGAGGTGCCATGCTCATGACTTTGCAGGCATGTAGCAAATCTTATTATGCCCAACAGGTAGATTTGAAAGAGAATAAATTGATTATCAAGAAAAGGGAGTTTATTGAAATCAAGAAAGAGGTACAAAGTTTGCGAAACGTGGTGGTAGCCAAATATGAAAAATTGGGGTTTCCAATCGCTGTTTTTCGAATCGGCGAAGACCAATACTCGGCCATTTATTTAGAATGCACCCACCAAGGCAATGAGGTTCGTCCACATGGTAACTTTCTAATTTGCGAAGGCCATGGGAGTGAATTTGATAATCAAGGAAAAGTGATTCAAGGGCCAGCAGAGAAGGCATTGCGAACTTTCAATGTAACTACAGATAGTGACAATATTTACATAAACTTAGCTTGAGCAGATGGTAAAACAGTACATATTGGTTATATTATTTTCTCTTATTTCGCACAGTGTTTTTGCCCAAATCGACAGCACTTTATTTAAGCGTAAACCCAAAGCAGATTCGAGCAAAATGAATATTGATGCGGTTTATAATCGACCATTTTTGCAGGTGGGTCGCACACCCTTGGGCATTGGAGGATACGCCGAACTGAATACCAACTATGGTGTTATTGACGGTGTAAGTGAGGGGCTTTCCTTTCAGATGCGGAGAATGACCCTGTTTTTGGGTGGAAGTTTGCATTCCAAAATCAAGTTTATGTCAGAAATAGAATTTGAGGATGGCACAAAAGAAATAAATATTGAGTTTGCAGCTCTCGATTTTCAGTTCGACAATTTTTTCAATTTTAGAGGGGGCATAGTTGTAAATCCTATTGGGGCTTTTAATCAGAATCACGATGGCCCTAAATGGGAATTTATAGATCGCCCAATTTCTGCTACACAGCTACTTCCTGCCACGTTCTCAAACGTTGGAATGGGCATTTATGGCAAAAAATACACCAAGCAATGGGTATTGGCATACGAAGCTTACCTGACAAATGGTTTTGATGAAACTATTATTGACAATGAATTCAGCCGAACATCACTGTCTGCCGCAAAAGCAAACAAAGACCGCTTTGAAGAAAGTAGTAATGGCAAACCATTGTTCACAGGCAAAGTGGCCATCAGACACAGAAAAATTGGAGAACTAGGTCTTTCCTACATGGGTGGTATTTATAATAAATTTCAAGACGATGGTTTTGTTTTAGCACCCAAAAGAGCCTTGAATGTTTTTGCAATTGACTTCAATACCGTTCTTAAAAAGACAAAGACTACTATAACAGCCGAGTGGGCCTGGATAAATGTCGATTTACCGAGCAGTTATGCAGTACAATATGGGAGTAAACAAAATGGTGGTTTTGTAGACGTGGTGCAACCTGTCTTCAAAAAACCAATCATTGGTTTTTCCAACTCCACATTTTATGTGTCATGTCGTTTGGAGCAGGTAGACTGGAACACTGGGAAGTTTATCGAAACCTCAGCAAAAATGTATGACGAAACTTTTTCCATTATGCCTGCACTTAGTTGGAGACCCATATCGTCCACAGTAATTAGGCTCAATTACCGCAGACAAAAGCAAAGAGATTTCTTAGGAAATCCACCAGCCAATGCGGGTGTTATTCAATTTGGGTTATCTAGCTATTTTTGAAGAATAATTTAATATCAAAATTACTTTTAATTATCTTTGAACTGTTCATTAGTGGTTAGCTTTAATACTAGTTTTTAATTTGGAGAATTTTTAGCTTGAATTTTATGTTACTGTAAATTCCACATATATTTTGATATGAGTTTACAGGTTTTTTTATTAATTTTTGGAAACATTTTTTATTTTTGCTCGTTATTCCTTTCAAAATGACTAAATTTTTCAAAATACTGTTCGCTCTTATAATTCTGGGGACTTCTTTTAGTTCTTTAGATGCTGTAGCTTGTGGTAAAATGAAAAATACTTATGAAAAAAAGTCTTGTTGCAAATCTGGAAAGAAAGATTGCTGCAAAGCTAAGAAAGTAGCTGAAAATCAAAAAAAGCAAGATCATTGCGGTGATAAATGTAACCATCCGTCTTGTAAATGCATGACTCTAATTACGCTCTCCGTATTACCCGCCACATTAGAATTCAAATACGATTCGCAATTTACTTACAAACAAATCCCGAATTCACTTCTTCAAGTTTTAGAAACTACTGCTGGCTTTTATAGCAATTGGCAACGTCCCAAAATAAGCTGATTAATTCGATTTAAGGGATAATTACGTCTTTTTGAGACTGTCCCCCATTTTTTTTCTTTCACTATTTTAATTTATCAAATGAAATCAATATCAAAAATATTGTTAACAACTATTATTTTGTTAGCATTCTTAGCTTGTAAAGCTCAAATAAAAAACGCACAATCCGAGTCCATGAAAATTTATGGAAACTGCGAAATGTGTGAAGCAACGATTGAAAAAGCAGGTAACATAAAAAAAATTGCTGAGGTAGACTGGAACGAAGATACCAAAATAGCGACCCTTACTTTCGATGCAAAAAAGACGAACGTAGACGAAATATTAAAACGGATAGCTTTGGCAGGTTATGATAGCGAAACCTATCTCGCACCTAAAGATGTTTACTCACAGCTACCTTCGTGTTGTCAATATGAAAGAAATGCCAAATCATTGGTAAACAAGGAATCAGAAATGACTGCCTCGGTTTCTAAAACTGACAAGCACGACCACGCAGCTATGCCGATTCAAAATCAGGAAATATTACAGCTGAAAGCGGTTTTTGATAATTATTTTGCCCTAAAAGATGCACTAGTAAAAACCGATGGAGGCTTAGCGTCGACTAAAGCTAAATCACTTTTAGCGGCTATCACTGCTGTAAAGATGGAAAAACTACAGGCTGATGAACATACAGTATGGATGAAAGTTGTAAAGGATTTGGGTGTTGATGCTGAGCATATTGTAGACACCAAAGACCCTGCTCATCAAAGAGAGCATTTTATTCCACTTTCAAAAAACATTTATCAGCTCATAAAAGTATCAAAGCAGGAGTCGCCCGTTTATTACCAATTCTGTCCAATGGCAAACGACGGAAAAGGAGCCAACTGGTTAAGTAAGGAAAACTCAGTTAAAAATCCGTATTATGGTTCCATGATGTTAACATGTGGTAGCGTTGTTGAGGTTATCAAATGAGATATTCATTAAGTTATCAAGACCTTTATTAAAGTTCCTTGCCTTGAGGCCTTCTGCCTAATTGGCAAATTATTGAAAATATGAAAAGAATAGAATTTTTAAAAACATTGGGACTAGGGCTAAGTGCTGGAGGCATATTGTCTAGCTGCATGGGCGATGGTGACGTAGTACCTGTTAGTGAAATTGCAGATTTTGGAAACGCTCTGAAAATTCCTGAAACTATTTATAACGCAACTAGCTTGGCTTCCAAGTCATTAAAAGATACAATAATAAATGGTAAATCAAGCAGTTATTTGGGTTATGGGCCAGGTATTTTAGGCCCTACAATAAGGATAAAAAGCGGCAATAGTTTGAATTTGAATTTCAAAAATCAACTTTCAGAGCATACAAATATACATTGGCATGGCTTGGTTATACCCGCTGAAATGGACGGGCATCCGGACCAAATGGTTATGGCAAACAATAGTTTTGATTATAAATTTGCTGTAAATCAGGCCGCTGGCACCAATTGGTATCATCCGCATATTCACGAAATTACAGGCAGACAGGTTACGCAAGGTTTGGCTGGGTTATTTATTGTAGAAAGTAATGAAGAAAAAGCTTTGAATTTGCCAACTGAAAGCTTTGAAATTCCGCTAATAATTCAAGATAAGCGATTTAATGACGACGGTACAATAAAGTACAAACCCAATATGGACGAAAAAATGAACGGTTATATGGGAGAAACCATTTTAGTAAATGGCACATTTTCGCCGTTTTTGAAAGTTTCGTCAAATCTTTATCGCTTCCGAGTTCTCAATGGCTCATCAGCCCGAATTTATAATTTGGCACTAAGTAATGCCGCCAGTTTTTATATAATTGGGTCAGATGGTGGAATTCTAGAAAAACCTGAAGTGGTTAGTTCAGTACTTTTATCATCAGGTGAAAGATTAGATATTTTGATAGATTTTTCAAAAGTGCCGCTCAATTCTGAAATATTTTTGGAAAGCAACCAATTTTCAGGAATGGGTACCGCCCAAGGAACGCAAAAATTCAAGATCTTAAAATTTATAGTAAATAAGCAAGGTGAAAGTAATTTCAAAGTACCCTTAAGCTTAATTCCTATTCAAAAATTAAGTGGTTCCACACAAAATAGAAATTTTTCATTAAAAATGAAAATGTTAAGTCTAAATGGTGGAATGCACCGAATCAATAATAAGGTATATAAATCAGGGCGAATCGATGAGACGGTGTCGTTAGGAGCAACAGAAACATGGGAATTCGACAATTCAACTGGTGACGAACCTCACCCTATGCATATACATGGTGTTCATTTTCAGGTAGTTGCTCGTTCGGGAGGCCGTAATGAAATACAGCCGCACGAAAAAGGCTGGAAAGATACTGTACTGGTGGCTCCAAAAGAAAAAGTTCAAGTAATCATAAAATTCACACAAAAAGGGAAATTCGTTTTTCATTGCCATAATCTTGAGCATGAGGATGATGGCATGATGCTAAACTTTGAAGTTAAATAAACTATGAAACTATATATAAAAAACATGGTCTGCCCAAGGTGCATAATGGCAGTGAGGGCTGAGTTGGAAAAACTTGGCCTTTATTTCAGTTCTATAGAATTGGGTGAAATAGTTTTAACAAAAAATTTAACAATTGACCAAAAAGAACAATTGAATTTAAACCTAAATCTTATTGGTTTTCAATTACTTGAGGATGCAAAATTGGTAACGGTTCAAAAAATCAAAAATTTAATATTAGACTTGGTTCAAAATCAAAGTAATGATTTGAAAGTAAACCTTTCAGTTTATTTGGTAAGTAATCTTAGGCAAGATTATAATACACTCAGTAGCCTATTTTCTGAAATTGAAGATAAAACAATCGAACATTTTTTTATTCAACAAAAAATTGAAAAAGTAAAAGAACTTTTGACTTACAACGAATTGAATTTGAATGAGATAGCCGACCAAATGAATTACAGCAGCGTCGCATATTTGAGTAACCAATTCAAAAAAGTAACTGGCATTACTCCGAGTGAATTTAAGCTTTCAAAGAACGTTAAACGCCTACAAATCAACGAAGTGTGAATTATGAAATACATATATAGAATTCTGTAAATAAAAGCATAGGTAATAATTGGAGTTTTGTGCTGTAGAAATTCTTCTACTAAAAAACATATATTTATTATGAAAGATCGTCAAAGTTGTATTGCTGCTTGCTTAGCTTGTTTGATTGAATGTGAAAAGTGTTGTACCATGTGTGCTACTATGCCAGGACACGAGGCTTGTGTAAAAGTATGTAGAGATTGTGCTGATATTTGTGCCCTTTGTGCTAGATTATGTGCCAGAGATTCTCAGTTTGCTGATGCACTATGCGAATTATGTGTGAAATGTTGTGAAGCTTGTGCACAAGAATGTGAAAGCCATGATATGGAATGTTGCAAAAAATGTGCTGAGGCTTGTTTGAAATGTGCCGAAGCTTGTAAAATGTAATTTATCACTTTGGTAAGCGGTCAAACCTTTTTAGGCTGCTTACTATTTTAAGAACAATTTTCTAAATTTTTAAAACAAACCAATCATGCAAATATTAAATAAAACTTTAAGTGTCATCAGTCTTTTTGTTCTTTTTTCAGCATGCCAACCAAGCACTGATATAAAACAAGTGCTTTCAAAATCAGAAACACGAATGGCAATGATGGACACCATTGCTAATAACAACGAGATGTCGAAAGAAATGATGGAGGCCATGATGAAAAGCGAAATGGCTATGCAAGGAAATCCTGAAATGCATAAAATGATGATGGAAGATCGTGGTGCAATGATGAAAATGATGAAAGAAGACCCTGAAATGATGAAAAGCATGATGAACGACATGATGGAAGTTTGCAAAACTGATACTTCTATGATGGCCTCCATGTGTAAAACTATGATGACAAACAAGCCTATGATGGACATGATGGGAAAAATGAAAGGCAAAAATATGGATCATTAATCACTTTAGATGTTAAGGTTATGATGCACAACAGTGATTATTATTCATTTGGAGGGATGCACATCTTCTTGTGGTTGTTTTTTCTCTTGTTTTTTTTAGTAATACTGGGTTGGTTTTATAGATTCAAAAAAAGAAAGTAGAAAATATAATCAAATGAAGTTTTTGCTAATAAGAGGTTATTCTATGTCTCTTCTTGAAAAATAGGAAATTTTACAACATTTGGGTGAAATATTGTAACAGAAACACTAAAAACCCAGAGTAAATTTGAATCATAAAAACTAAAATATTAGTAAGAAAATGAAAAGTTTAAAAAACACAGTCGGTTTGCTCATGGTAGCAATCGTTTTCGTTCAACTAAGTGTAATTGCTCAAGTTGCAAACTATAAGCATCCAGTAAGTATTGATAACAAAGGAATTATCAAGAAGGACGGTATTAAAGTAGGCTACATTTCGAAAAAAAATACGGTCTATGATGTTAAAGGAAAAAAAATCGCCTACATGGATGGTCAGGGAAACCTAGTAGATGCGAACGGAAAAAAGATGGGTAGAATGGGTAAAGACGGCAAAACATTTGAGAATGTAAACGGAGATGTAGTTCTTAATGTAAAAGACAACGGAACCACTTGCGATATTTTTGATGCCGATGGTCACAAAGTAGGCAATGTGCATTCAAGTTACAAAGGCATGGCTTGTGTTTTATACTGTTTTCAAAATGGCATGGATATGAAAGATCATACAAAAATGACTGGAGATGCAAAATTTGCTTGCCCTATGCATCCTGAGGTTACAGGAAAAGAAGGTGATAAATGTCATAAGTGTGGTATGAAGTTAACAAAATCAAGCAAAAAATAATAGCATGACCCATAACTATCAAATAACAGGAATGTCATGTAATGGTTGTCGAACAAAAGTAGAAAACACCCTTAACGCAATTGAGGGTGTTTCTGCCGTTGTAATATTATCGCCACCAACGGCAGTCATTACTATGCAGAAACACATTTCTACCAAACTGTTTCAGACTTCACTTTCCGCTGTCGGAAATTATATAATTGAGGATGCTAATTCGGTGAATTTCAATTCCCAAATTGAAGTTAAGAAAAATTCCGATTTAGCTAATGTTGAAAAAAAACTATCCCACAATAGTGGCAATGGCAAATTCTACTGCCCAATGCATTGTGAGGGTGAAAAATTATACGATAAAGCTGGGGATTGCCCTGTATGTGGTATGGATTTGGTACAACAAGCGAGTATTTCGCAAATAACTGAATATACTTGTCCAATGCACCCCGAAATCATACGTGATGAACCCGGTGCTTGCCCGATTTGTGGGATGGATTTGGTACCGAAATCCGTAAGCGAAACAGAAGATAACAAGACCTACAAAGACTTGCTAAGAAAAATGAAAATTGCTGTGGCATTTACAATCCCAGTATTTGCAATAGCTATGTCAGCCATGTTACCCAATGACCCATTAATAAAAATAATGGAACATGCAGAGTGGAATTGGGTGCAATTTCTACTAACACTTCCTGTAGTTTTTTATGCATGTTGGATGTTTTTCGTGCGTGCTTGGAAATCCATTATTACATGGAATCTGAATATGTTTACCCTTGTGGGTATCGGAACGGGGGTGGCCTTTTTGTTTAGTGTTGTCGGAATGCTGTTTCCCAATCTTTTTCCAAACGAATTCAAAAGCGAAACTGGAACTGTCCATCTGTATTTTGAAGCCACTACTGTTATCTTAACATTGGTACTATTAGGACAATTGTTGGAAGCACGAGCCCATAGCCAAACTAGCGGTGCTATAAAAGAATTACTAAAATTAGCCCCAACTGAAGCCACTTTGGTGATAGACGGAAAAGATAAAATAATTTCAATTCACGACATTAAAAAGGGTGATTTGCTACGCTTAAAACCTGGCGATAAAATTCCTGTAGATGGAAAAATAACAAACGGTGAAGGCTCGATTGACGAATCAATGATTACGGGCGAACCAATTCCTGTTGATAAAAAAGTAGGCGATTCTGTAAGTTCGGGAACAATCAATGGCAACAAATCATTTGTAATGGTTGCTGAAAAAATAGGTTCTGAAACCTTACTTTCTCAGATAATTCAAATGGTAAATGAAGCCAGCCGCTCAAAAGCACCCATCCAAAAATTAGCGGATAGTATTTCTAAATATTTTGTACCAATTGTTGTAGTTATTTCCATCTTTACATTTTTGGTTTGGGCAAAATTTGGGCCTGAGCCGGCCTTAGTTTATGGTTTCATAAATGCCATAGCAGTTTTAATTATTGCTTGTCCTTGTGCATTGGGATTGGCTACTCCCATGTCAGTCATGGTAGGTGTTGGCAAGGGTGCATCGTCAGGTGTTTTAATAAAAAATGCCGAAGCTTTAGAAAATTTAAACAAAGTAAATGTTTTAATCATTGATAAAACAGGCACCATTACCGAAGGCAAACCTTCGGTCGAAAAGATATATGCAACCCAACAAAATGAAGATTTGTTACAAGACATCGCTTCTTTAAATCAATACAGTGAGCATCCATTAGCTGAAGCAGTAGTAAAATTTGCCCAAGAAAAAAAGATTTCGTTGATTGAGGTAAAAGACTTCGAGGCAATTGCAGGAAAAGGAGTCATAGGAACAGTTAATAATAAAAAGGTAGCTCTTGGTAATAAAGCCCTCATGGCACAAGTTGCAGCAAGTGTATCTGAGGAATTAGAAAACAATATTATTGTAGAGCAGAAATTAGGTAAAACGGTGTCTTACATTGCTGTTAATGGCATTGCAGAAGGATTTGTATCCATTACTGATGCTATCAAAATAACTAGTAAAGCAGCCATACAAGAACTTATGCAACAAGGTGTGGAAGTTATCATGCTGACTGGAGATAACGAAAATACGGCAAAATCGGTGGCGACTGAGCTGAGTTTAAGTGCATACAAAGCTGGTTGTTTGCCTGAAGATAAATTGAAAGAAATAAAACGCCTTCAAGAATTAGGAAAAGTAGTAGCGATGGCTGGCGATGGTATCAATGATGCCCCTGCATTGGCTCAGGCGGATATTGGAATCGCAATGGGAACAGGAACGGATGTAGCCATAGAAAGTGCCAAAATAACTTTGGTAAAGGGTGATTTACAAGGAATTGTTAAAGCTAAGAATTTAAGCCATGCTGTGATGAAAAACATAAAGCAAAACTTATTTTTTGCCTTTATTTACAACACACTTGGTGTACCAATTGCCGCAGGGGTTTTATTTCCCTTTTTTGGTATTTTATTATCTCCCATGATTGCGGCATTGGCCATGAGTTTTAGTTCAGTTTCTGTTATTGCAAATGCACTGAGGTTGAGGAGTGTTAAAATCTAAAGTATTTTGAAAGTATTATTTTAAACCATTATAATGAAAAAAGGAGAGTTTCACAGAAAAATCAGAAAAACACACCGTTGGCTTGGGCTTATTTTGGGCATCCAATTTCTATTTTGGACAATTGGGGGGCTTTATTTCAGCTGGTCTGACATGGACGAAATTCATGGCGACCATCAAAAGGCACATATTCATCCCCTTGGGTCAAATTTAAAACTGGTCAGCCCACAAAATGTTATTGATAAATTAAAAGAAAAAGATACCGTCAATTATTTATTTGACGTCAAACTAATCCAGATTTTAGGAGAACCTTTTTATCAAATTGTGTTTTCAAAAGAGCACGATCGAGCCAAACAAATCCAACTAGCCAACGCCCAAACAGGTAGCCTTCGTCCACCTTTGAGTAAGTCTGAGGCCATCGTGATTGCTCAAAAAAGCTTTTCAGATACTGCTAAACCAAAGGTTGTAGAATATCTAACCAATACAAACGGGCATCATGAATATCGTAAAAGCCCCTTGCCAGCCTATGCTATTACTTTTGAACATCCTTCCAACACCACTGTTTATGTTTCAACAGAATTGGGGACAGTTCAAAAATTCAGAAATAACAAATGGAGAGTTTTTGATTTTTTATGGATGATGCACACCATGGACTACCAAAGCAGAGACAATATCTCTAATTGGTTATTGAGAGCGTTTTCTGTGTTCGGTCTATTTTCTATCCTTTCTGGATTCATTCTGTTTTTTGTAAGTCGTAAAAGAAAATAATATTTAAATACTAAGAAAATGAGAAAAAACATCTTGATTGTTTTGAGCTTAATTTTATCAAACTATGTGTTTGCTCAGCACGAAAACCATCAGCCCAAAGCCGATACTGCCAAAACAGCCGCAAAGCCCAAAAGCCCCAAAATGACAGCCATGGCAATGGTAGGTGGCAATCATGTACATATTGAATACGGCTCACCAAGTGTAAGAGGGAGGTCAATTTGGAACGGACTGGTGGCCTACAACCAAGTATGGGCAACGGGAGCCCACCATGCCACTTGGATTGATTTCTCGCAAGATGTAATGATTCAAGGCAAGCATATTCCAAAAGGTAGATATGGATTTTTTACTATTCCCAACAATAAAACTTGGACGATTATTCTTAGCAAAACTTGGGATATGCACCTTGCGGATGATTACAAACAGGAAAACGATATTTTAAGATTGAATGTGAAGCCAAGCAAAAGTAAGAAAATAACCGAGGCATTGACTTATGAAGTGTTGGCTACAAATGACAAAAAAGGAAAAATAAAAATGAGTTGGGAATATTTAAGCGTAGCCTTTGATTTTGAGAATATGTAATGAAAAAAATAGTGGATATGTTCAAATGGATTTTAAAGAAAATGTTTATTAAAAATTGTTGTAAATAATTGAAATGAAAAATTTAATAATTGTTGCCTTAGTATTACTGCTGGGGTCTTGTAATTCAGCCAAAAACGAATCTACAAAAGTGACCCAGTCTTATTCTTGCCCAATGCATCCCGAAATCACCGGCAAAGAAGGCGAAAAGTGCTCAGATTGTGGAATGGATTTGACCGAGTTTGTTACACAAAACCCAGATTCCACAACTTTAAAAAAATAAAAGATGAAGGTTAAATATCTGATAGTATTGTTGTTAGTTTCTATTGCGGTTGCAGGTCAAAAAGTGGTTCGGTACGATTTGTATGTCAGAGACACCATTGTCAATTTTAATGGTAAGCAAAAACGTGCAATTGCTGTAAATGGACAAATACCTATGCCCACACTCACTTTTACGGAAGGTGACACGGCAGAAATCCATGTCTATAATGAGTTAAAGGAAACCACCTCGCTTCATTGGCATGGTTTGTTATTGCCCAACAAAGAAGATGGTGTGCCGAATTTGACACAAATGCCCATAAAACCCAATACCACACATATTTATAGATTTCCAATTATTCAGCACGGCACGCACTGGTACCACAGCCACAGTGGTTTGCAGGAGCAAATAGGCATGTATGGAAACTTTGTGATGCTAAAAAAACCAAAAGACCCAACATTTCGAAAAGGTATAGATGATTTGCCAACCGTTCCGATAGTACTGAGCGAATGGACAGACTATAAACCCGAAAACGTGCATAGAATGTTGCATAATGCCACGGATTGGTTTGCAATTAGAAAAAATGCCACACAAAGTTACGCGGAGGCTATTAGAGCGGGGCATCTAAAAACCAAACTGCTCAATGAGGGTAAACGAATGTTGGCCATGGACGTAAGTGATGTGTATTACGACAAAATTTTCATGAATGGAAAACCATCAACTGACATAAAAATCATAGATGGAAAGCCTTTGAAAGCTGGAGATAAAGTACGCTTGAGAATTTCTAATGGAGGGGCTTCTTCCTATTTTTGGTTGAAATATGCCGGAGGTAAAATGACCGTAGTGGCCAACGATGGCAACGATGTAGAACCTGTAGAAGTAGATAGATTCCTCATTGCGGTTTCAGAAACTTACGATGTGGTGATTAGCATTCCAGCCGAAAGCACGGCTTTTGAATTTTTGGCTACCACCGAAGATCGAACAAATTCGGCATCTATATATTTTGGAGATGGAGTGAAACAACTCATTTCGCCCATGCCACGACTCAAATATTTTGAGGGAATGAAGATGATGAATTCTATGATGAAAAAGAATGGTGATTTGGATGATATGGGTATGAAAATGAGCCTCAACCAAATGGATATGAACGTCGTAATGTACCCTGAAATTACTGGAAATTCTAAACCAAAACAGACAGAGGATGACCCAAACAGGTACAATGCCAATAGCCTTGCAGACATCGTTACCCTCAACTATGCAATGCTAAAATCTCCAACAAAAACCAGTTTGCCCAATAATGTGCCTGTCAAAGAACTAAAGTTTGAACTCACCGGCAACATGAATCGGTACGTCTGGAGCATGGATAACAAGGTTGTTTCTGAATCCGACAAGATATTGATTAAAAAAGGAGAAAACGTAAAAATCATAATTTACAACGGCTCTATGATGCGTCATCCCATGCATTTGCATGGCCATGATTTCAGGCTTTTGAATGGAAAAGCAAATCATGCACCGCTTAAAAACATCGTGGATATTATGCCGATGGAAACAGATACGCTTGAATTTAATGCCAATGCTGAGGGTGATTGGTTTTTTCATTGCCATATTTTATACCACATGATGAGCGGAATGGGAAGGGTTTTTAGCTATGAAAATCAAGCTCCAAATCCTTTAATTCCAAATCCTAAATTGGCTCAACGAAAATTATTTGCAGACGATAGAGGGTTTCATCTAATGGCCGAAAACGATTTTGCTACAAATGGCAACGATGGCATGTGGATGATTCAAAATACCCGGTGGATGCTGGGAACAGAATGGAGACTCGGATATCATGATCAACACGGCTATGAGACCGAAACGCATTTAGGTCGATATTTGGGCAAAATGCAATGGGTCATGCCATTTATAGGATTTGATTGGCGTTACCGAAAGTTTGACATGGATGAAATGGGTATGATCAAGTATGAAAAGAATGTATTTGGGCAAACCAATACAAAAGACAATCGCCAACAATTTAGCTTGGGTTTAGCCTACACTTTGCCCATGTTGTTTATTTTGCAAACAGAGGTTTACCACGATGGAAACCTGAGAGTACAATTGATGCGTGAGGATATTCCGATTGCTAAACGTCTCAGAGCCAGTCTGATGGTAAATACAGACAAAGAATATATGGCAGGTCTCAAATATATTATAAACAAAAATTTAGGAACAAATTTACATTATGACAGCGATATGGGGCTTGGTGTAGGTATAATACTGAATTATTAATTGGAAGCTGATTTTCTTAAATTATTTGCAACAAGGTATTGAGAGTTTACACCTTAAGACTTTGCGAAAAGATATTTAAAATAAAAAAGTTAGATTATTCTAACAAATATTTTAGTATATTCTAAAATTTTATATCTTTGTACTCTAATCATGAATACAAAGGATAAAATGAATATACTTTTTCGAGCATTACTGATTTCAGCAATTGGTTTTTTATCAGCCTCTTGCGAAAAAATATTGCCCAGTTCACCAGAAGAAAATGAAGTTTTGGATGGAACCATAGACGCTCTCTCTACTGCCGAAACTGCAAAGTTTTTGCGAGGAGATGGGGCCTTCACAAGAGTATTTACTTCGTCCACAGGCCTTGGGCCACTTTTTGTTTCTAACTCATGCATCAGTTGTCATGCAGGCGACGGAAAAGGGCATCCATCGACAAGCCTGGTACGTTTTGGCCAAATCAATGAAATGGGCAATCAATTTATGAATCAAGGTGGCCCACAATTACAACACAGAGCTGTTGTGGGATTTATGCCTGAAACCATACCATCTGGTGCTACGCATTCTACATTTATTGCTCCTGCAAATACTGGCTTAGGGTTTTTAGAGGCCGTCTCTGATGCTGACATTTTGGCTCTTTCTGACCCAGAAGATAAAAACAACGATGGCATTTCGGGTGTACCCAACTGGATAGAATTAGCAGATTTTGTAAAACCAAAATCGAACGCAATTAGTAAAAATGGGAAGTATATTGGCCGTTTTGGAAGAAAAGCTGGGGCATACAATCTCCTGAATCAAACGGTTAATGCCTACAATCAAGATATGGGCATAGTAAGTTCGTTTTCTGCTAAGGACACTTTTAGCGGAGAAAACCAAGAACCTGAGGTAAGCGATAATGAAATCATGGATTTGGTGCTATATCTACAAACTCTGAAAGCCCCTTTACAGCGAAATGTAGCAAATCAGGACATAAAAGATGGTAAAGCTCTTTTTGTAAAAAGCCAATGTAGCTCTTGTCATATTCCACAAATGACAACGGGGTCATCGAGCATTGCAGGACTAAACAACAAAACGTTTGCGGCTTACACCGACCTGCTAATGCACGACATGGGCAAGGCTCTGGACGATAATTATACGGAAGGTACCGCCAAAACCTACGAATGGAGAACTACGCCTCTTTGGGGCTTAGGTCTATCCAAAGATTCGCAAGGCGGCAAGGTGCATTTATTGCACGACGGCCGAGCAAAAAGCATAGACGAAGCCATCTCATTGCATGGAGGAGAAGCGGTTAACAGCCGTGAGAAATATTCGGCACTTTCTACAAACGAAAAACAATTACTGATTAAATTTTTAGAAAGCCTTTAGTATGAAACAAACAGGAAAGGTCTTTAGACACGCTGGGAAACGATTATTTCTTTGCGGCTTAGCGATCTGGCAGTAAAATATAAAAATATGAAAAGAAGAGATTTTTTTAAAGCTGGTTGTCTTACTTGTTTGGGTGGAGGTGCCATGCTCATGACTTTGCAGGCATGTAGCAAATCTTATTATGCCCAACAGGTAGATTTGAAAGAGAATAAATTGATTATCAAGAAAAGTGAGTTTATTGAAATCAAGAAAGAGGTACAAAGTTTGCGAAACGTGGTGGTAGCCAAATATGAAAAATTGGGGTTTCCAATCGCTGTTTTTCGAATCGCCGAAGACCAATACTCGGCCATTTATTTAGAATGCACCCACCAAGGAAATGAGGTTCGTCCACATGGGAACTTCCTAGTTTGTGATGGACATGGGAGTGAATTTGATAATCAAGGAAAAGTGCTTCAAGGGCCAGCAGAGAAGGCATTGCGAACTTTCAATGTAACTACAGATAGTGACAATATTTACATAAACTTAGCTTGAAAAAGATGGTAAAACAGTACATATCAGTTATATTAGTTTCGCTTATTTCGCACAGTGTTTTTGCCCAAATCGACAGCACTTTATTTAAGCGTAAACCAAAGGCAGACTCTGGCAAAATGAATATTGATGCGGTTTATAATCGACCATTTTTGCAGGTGGGTCGTACGCCTTTGGGCATTGGAGGTTACGCCGAACTGAATACCAACTATGGTGTTACTGACGGTATAAGTGAAGGACTTTCCTTCCAGATGCGGAGAATGACGCTGTTTTTGGGTGGAAGTTTGCATTCTAAAATCAAATTTATGTCAGAAATAGAATTTGAGGATGGCACAAAAGAAATAAATATAGAGTTTGCGGCTCTCGATTTTCAGTTCGACAATTTTTTCAATTTTAGAGGGGGCATAGTTGTAAATCCTATTGGGGCTTTTAATCAAAATCACGATGGTCCTAAATGGGAATTTATAGATCGACCAATTTCTGCTACTCAGCTGCTTCCTGCCACGTTCTCAAACGTTGGAATGGGCATTTATGGCAAAAAATACACCAAGCAATGGGTATTGGCATACGAAGCTTACCTGACAAATGGTTTTGATGAAACTATTATTGACAATGAATTCAGCCGAACATCTCTGTCTGCCGCAAAAGCAAACAAAGACCGCTTTGAAGAAAGTAGTAATGGCAAACCATTGTTCACAGGTAAAGTGGCCATTAGAAACCGAAAGATTGGAGAATTGGGACTTTCGTATATGGGTGGTATTTATAATAAATTTCAAGATGATGGTTTTGTTTTAGCACCCAAAAGAGCCTTGAATGTTTTTGCAATTGACTTCAATACCGTTCTTAAAAAAACAAAGACTACTATAACAGCCGAGTGGGCCTGGATAAATGTCGATTTACCGAGCAGTTATGCGGTACAATATGGGAGTAAACAAAATGGTGGTTTTGTAGACGTGGTGCAACCTGTCTTCAAAAAACCAATCATTGGTTTTTCCAACTCCACATTTTATGTGTCATGTCGCTTGGAGCGGGTAGACTGGAATACTGGGAAGTTTATCGAAACCTCGACAAAAATGTATGACGAAACTTTCTCTATCATGCCTGCACTTAGTTGGAGACCCATATCGTCCACAGTAATTAGGCTCAATTACCGCAGACAAAAGCAAAGAGATTTCTTAGGAAATCCACCAGCCAATATCGGGATTATTCAATTTGGGGTTTCAAGTTATTTTTGAAAAGGCATAATTGTGTGATTTTATTTTTGATTCTTAGCGTATTTTGATGATGTCATTATTTCAATCGCCATGCCCTTCGACATGCTCAGGTTGACTTCACATACCTTTGTGCAAATTTCAATGAAAGTGAACCACCTGAGCTAGAAAATATTAGTATTGTCGACAAAGTAGAAGGCCAATTAGAGGGTTTTTGGAGTATCGACTTGGTCTACGGCCTTGTTGCTAGAAATTATTTGTAAGAAGCGACAAAAATCACTCTAAATAGCCTATAGATATGATTAACTTCTTAGTTAGCTCTTGATTTCATTGCATTGAGTTCTGAAAGCTTTTGGCAGAAAAGAAGAGGGAGTCAGAAGATATGGTGCTGCATCTTATGCAGACAACAATGGGGATTACCTAGAAAACCTAATAGAAGCATTTAAAGAAATGGTACATTGAATTGAACCGAAAAGTTTAAAACTATCATGCGAATTTAGTGATATACAACAGGTAGTCCAATCAAGCTCAAAAATGGCTTGAAAATAATTCTTGGTCAACTTATCGATACCCAGCAAAAAAAACGTTCCATTCGACATAGCCGAATTGGAATAAGAAAAGGAAGTATGCTAAGATTTCGAGGTGCCGAATACCAAATGAAAGAATTTTATTTTCGAATACTGCAGGTTATTCTAGAGGCTTCAAGTCATTGTTTAAATATTGAGAACGTGAGATGTGCCTCAAAATCAGAATTTTATATAAGTATGTGAGCATAAATGCCTTGTGGGGATATTGAGGGGATGTTGTGATGAAAATGTTCTTAACTATTTAATATTCAAATAGTTAAGAACGGAAAAGCAGAGAGGAAGAGATTCGAACTCTCGGTGCCTTGCGACACACACGCTTTCCAAGCGTGCTCCTTAAGCCACTCGGACACCTCTCTGTTTTGGGATTGCAAAGTAAAGTATAAATATTGAGGTTTTATATACTACGCTCTCCAGAAATGTCTTTTTCAAGTGCATTTTTTACCTCCAAACCTCCATTCCCATTCCCCAAAGCCCACATCAATTTAGTTATAGCGGCCTCCAAAGTCATGTCAGATCCAGAAATTATGCCCATCTCTTTCATTTTTTGACTGGTTTGATATTTGCCCATAATCACCCTGCCACCCGTACATTGAGATACATTCAAAATAATAATATTGTTCCGCAATGCTTTTTCCAAAATCTCCAAAAACCAAACATTTGAAAGTGCATTTCCAGATCCGTATGTTTCTAAAACTACTCCTTTTAAAGATTTTTGGTTGAAAAAATTATCGACAAATGCCTGATTAATGCCTGGGAAAAGTTTTAGTATTCCGACATTATCATCAATGTTTTTAAAGAATTTTGGTGCTTGGTTTTCATCTTGTATTTTTATATTCAGAAAGTTATAATCTATGTTTACCCCAATTTCAGCCAAATAAGGGAAGTTTTCGGAATCAAAAGCATCAAACTGGCTGCTTTCTCTTTTCTTAGCTCGGTTTCCTCTCAAAAGTCTGCCATTGAAATAAATACAAACCTCTGGTACAATAGATTTCTCATTTAAAGCTGAACCAGCAATCTGAATGGAGGTAATGAGGTTTTCTCTGGCGTCGGTTCTCGGAATTCCAATCGGCAGTTGGGCACCCGTAAATACCACCGTTTTGTTGAGATTTTGAATCATAAAGCTCAGTGCAGAAGCCGAATAGGCCATGGTGTCTGTGCCATGCAGAATTACAAACCCTTGAAAATTGCTGTAGTTTTTCTCTATTATTTCTACCAATTCAATCCATATTTTGGGCGAAACATTGGAAGAGTCTATCGGTTTGGGAAGAGCCAAGAAACAGAGTTCGAGATTGAGCCGGTTGAGCTCGGGAATTTTTTCAACAATCTGCTCAAACTTAAAAGGCACCAAACTGCCGGTGTGGTTGTCGTAAACCATGCCCAGCGTGCCGCCAGTGTAAATGATAAGCACTTTGGGGGCGTTTTCGGCCAGCGAATTTATTTTCAGTATTTGATATTTATTCATCTATTTCGTCCAAAAACATTTGATAAGCACTTTTTAACTCCCGTAAAGTCTTCTCCTTATTTAATTTTTCGGCCAAATCAATACCTAGTTTGTAAGTAGTTTCTGCATTGAAATTATCTCCTATTTCAAAAAATGATGCAGCGGCATGGTAGTAAGTTGGTAGATATTCAGGAAATTCAGATAACAATTTCTTAAAATAATCTAAGGCCTTATCTGGCTGGTTGTCTTTATATTCTATTGCCAGGGCATAGTAATTAAAAGGTTCGTTTGGGTCTGATTCTTTCTGTTCTAGTAAAAATTTAATTCGTTCGGCTTGCATACTATTTTTCTAGCTTTTACATTTGTAATTGTTATGCATGCATACTATTATTTGTGTTTCGAAAGTATAAATGCGTACATTGTTTAGGTTTTCAAAATTAACAATATAAATTCAATCTTTATGAAAATACTGGTTTGTATTTCGAGTGTGCCAGACACTACCTCAAAGATTTCTTTTGAAGAAAACGACACAAAATTTAGCAAAGGAGGTATTCAATACATCATTGGGCCTTATGACGACTACGCTCTTGCGAGAGGAGTGGAGTTAAGGGAAACCTTGGGCGGTACGCTTACGGTACTTAACGTAGGTCTTGCCGATGCGGAGCCGCAAATTAGAAAAGCGTTGGCAATCGGGGCAGACGATGCGGTTAGAATTGATGCAGAACCAACCGACTCATTTTTTGTTGCTTCTGAAATCGCCAATTATGCCAAAGACAAAGGTTTTGACCTGATTTTAATGGGTCGTGAAACTACAGACTATAACTCTGGCGTAGTGCATGGCATAGTAGGCGAGTTGTTAGGAATTCCTTCTTTTTCTCCAGTTATGGAATTAAAATTGGAGGGAAATACTGCTACTTTGGCCAGAGAGATAGAAGGCGGAAAAGAAAAATTGGAAGCCAATTTACCTTTGGTGTTGGGTTGTCAAGAACCGATTGCTGAATGGAAAATACCCAATATGAGAGGTATAATGTCAGCTCGAACAAAGCCTTTGGCCGTGATAGCACCTAGTTCTGATGCTTTAACGAGTATAGATAAATACGAATTGCCTGCTCCCAAGGGTGCTTGTAAGATGATATCGGCAGAAGATGCTGGCTCGTTGATAAAATTATTGCAAACCGAAGCTAAAGTTTTGTAAAACCTTAAAAAAGAAAATATTATGTCAGTTTTAGTATATACCGAATTGGCCGATGGCCAGTTTAAAAAATCATCTTTAGAAGCCATTTTTTATGGTTCAAAAGTTGCCGCCCAAGTTGGTGGCTCCATGACAGTTTTAGCCATTGGAAGTGCCTCAGACGACGAATTGGCGAAAGCTGGAAACTTTGGAGCAAGCAAGGTTTTACATGCCAATGCCCAAAACTTGGCATCTGAAAACATCATGGCTTACAGCAAAGTGTTGTCAGAAACTGCGAAATCTCTTTCTGCCAAAGTAGTGATTTCTGCTAAATCATCCTTGGCAGATGCCGTAATGGCCAGAGCCGCTGGTGCTTTGAAAGCAGGATTGGTTGGGAATGTGGTAGAATTGCCAAATACAACTATCGGTTTTAAGGTTAAAAGAAGCATTTTTACTGGAAAAGCTTTTGCAGAAACTTCAATCACCAGTGACATTAAGTTCATTGCAATAAAGAAAAATGTTTTGCCTTTAGAAGAAACTACGAACTCGGCCACCGTCGAAAAACTTTCAGTTGACACCGGAAGTCTTACGGAAAGCTCGAAAGTGTTAGAAACCATAAAAGCTACTGGTGCAGTTTCATTGCCCGAGGCAGATCTTGTAGTTTCGGGAGGAAGAGGGATGAAAGGTCCAGAAAATTGGCAACCATTGTTAGATTTGGCAGAAGCATTGGGAGCGGCCACAGCTTGTTCGAAGCCCGTTTCGGATTTAGACTGGAGACCTCATCATGAGCATGTGGGACAAACAGGTGTTAAAGTTGCTCCAAACCTTTACATCGCTTGTGGAATTTCTGGAGCTATTCAGCATTTGGCGGGTGTAAACTCCTCAAAAGTGATTGTAGTAATCAACAAGGACCCCGAGGCTCCATTCTTCAAAGCTGCAGATTACGGCATTGTTGGGGATGTTTTTGATGTTTTGCCGAAATTGACTGCGGCTGTTAAGGCATTGTAAGAGCATTGAAAGATATTTTTTATTTTTAGGCCTCCTTTTGGAGGCTTTTTTGTTTTTCCACCGTCTAATTGAAAATGAACGTTGTTACTTTTTTATATTTTCAAAATTCTATTCATTTAAAAATTTTAATAACCGAAATAAAAATTAAATTTGTAGTTGGTTATTTGCGTTATTGTGTTTTGGTGTACATCTTATTCTTAAAAATGAAATTCAGAGGTTTTATACTTCTATTCTTTTGTACAAGCCATTTTATCTATTCACAAGAGGTATTATGGGCGACTAAGGTATTAGAAAAATCCTCAGAAACGGTTGATGAAATTTATTCTCCTAAGAACCGAGCCATCCAGATTTTAAACAAACCTAATGTATTGCCTCAGACCGTTAGCTCTCCTTGCAGTTGGCGACCAACGGGGTCTGGATTTGGAGAAGATTACATAAAGGTTGGGTTCGAAAAAGCGATAAAGGTTAAGCAGATTATAATAGGAGAAACCGTAACTCCAGGGGCTATTGGAAGGATTTTCGGATATACAAAAGATAATGCTGAAATATTGCTTTACGAAAATCGAGATCCAGCTCCAAGGCTTAGCGGGAGGGTTTGGAATATTATAATTCCGGAAACCCAACAAGAAGTAAATGCTATTAAGATTTTGATTGTGCATTCGCTGAACAAAGGCCTTAAGGAGTATGATGCAATCGGAATTTCAAATAGTGACCATCCATTTGTGGCCAAAATAAATGTAGCTGCTAATTTACCTCCAAATCTTGAAAAGGAAAACTTGGGAATAAACATAAACTCAAAATTCGGAGAAGTAGCTCCAATAGTTTCTCCAGATGGAAAGTTTTTGTATTTCACAAGGTTGAATCATCCTGAAAATACTAAGGATAAAGCTGGAAAAAACGATAAGATTTTGGAGGTTCCACAAGATGTTTGGGTTTCAAAATTGAGTAAAAATGGAGCTTGGGATGTAGCAAGCAACATAGGAGAGCCCATAAATAATTCGGCCAACAACGCCGCTGCCACTATCTCTGCCGATGGGAAGAGTTTATTTGTTTTGAATGTATATCTTCCTAATGGTAAGTATGTGGCGGGCTTATCAAAAGCCACTATGAAAAATAAAAAGTGGGAGCTGCCCAAGCAAATAAGAATTGTTGATTTTCAAGCATTGGAAGTTTATGATGAGAAGGTTAAAGTAAAGAAAACCGTAACTGAATATGCTATCAGTTCCGATGAAAAATATTTAGTGATGGGTCTTAGAAGATCTGAGACTTTTGGCGACAAAGATCTTTATGTTTCTTTCAAGTCATCAGATAATACTTATGCAAAACCCATAAATCTTGGCCATATTATAAACTCTGCTGGAAATGAAGGGTCTCCGTTTTTAGCGGCTGACAATAAAACCTTGTATTTTAATTCAAATGGACATCCAGGATATGGCGACGCCGATATTTATGTGACTACAAGGCTAGATGATACTTGGACTAATTGGTCTGAGCCTGTCAATCTTGGCCCCGCTATTAATTCTCCCGAATGGGATGGATACATCACTATTCCGGCATCAGGCGAGTTTGCATATTTTAGTTCCCTAAAAAATTCACTTGGCTCAGACGATATTTTTAAGATAAAACTCTTCCCAAGTATTAAGCCTGAGGTGGTGGTAATGTATGATTTCCAGTTTAAGGACAAGGTGACGAACAAGGTTGTGATGCCAAAAATTACATTCGAAAGTTTGGATCAGTTGAAAGACAGCACAAGTTTAATCAATTGGACGTTTGACGAGGAAACATTGTTGAATAAATCAATTCTTAATATCGGGAAAAAGTACGAAATAACAGCTACACTTGAAACTTATGGTGACTTTAAAAGTATAATAGACTTGTCGAAAGAAACCAAATACAAAGAGATAAAGGCTACTTTTGAAATGTTGCCCTTGGTGGAAGGTCAAAAAATGGTTCTTCATAACCTGTTTTTTGACCAAGGAAAGTCCATCATAAAGGAAGAATCATTCGAAGAATTAGAGAAAGTTAGAAAAATGATGACTGAAAATCCAAGTATGGAAATTCTTCTTGAAGGACATACTGATAATCAGGGAGATATGTTTAAAAATATTAGACTGGCTGAGGATAGGGTTCAGGCTGTAAAAGATTACATCACAAAAGACGGAGCCATTGACCCTAAAAGAATAGCAATTAAATCCTGGGGACCGTATAAACCTGTAGTAAGAAATTCAACAGAAGAAGCACGAAAGAAAAACAGAAGAGTGGAATTTACAATCACTAAAATGTAGTATTTTTGTGAGCTAAACGATTTTTATGAGCCCAAAACTCTTACTGGTAGTTCCTTGTTATAACGAACAAGAAATTTTACATCAAACAAATCAAAAACTAAATACTTACTTTGATCAACTTCTCGAGCAAAATATTATTGACTCGGAGAGTAAAATCTGCTATATAAACGATGGAAGTAAGGACTCTACTTGGACAATAATAGACCAATTGACCAAGATTAATCCAAGAGTTCTGGGAATCAAATTAGCCAAAAACTTCGGTCATCAAAATGCCGTTTTAGCAGGTCTTTTTAGTTTTATTGACCAATATGATTGCTACGTGTCTATAGATGCCGACCTTCAAGACGACATAAATGCCATAGGTGATATGCTAGTTAAGTATAATGAAGGTAATTCTGTCGTTTACGGTGTTAGAGAAGATAGATCTACGGATACATTTTTTAAGAAATTTACAGCAGAGCTTTTTTATAAAATTATGGATAAGCTAGGGGTTCCAGTTGTTTTTAACCACGCAGATTTTAGATTAATAGACAACAAGGTTCTTAGAGAGTTTGCCAATTTTAAGGAATATAACATGTTCATTCGCGGTATTATTCCTACCATTGGATTTCCGTCTGAGAAGGTTTATTACAAAAGGTTAGAAAGAGAGGCAGGTGAAAGCAAATACCCTTTTAGCAAAATGTTGGCCTTCGCATGGAAAGGAATAACCTCGTTTTCTACTGTGCCAATGAGAATGGTGCTGTGGTTTGGAGTCATTAATTTTATCATTTCTGTAATTATAGGCCTTTTTGTACTTTCAAGTAAGTTGAGAGGCGTGGCTGTTTCTGGTTGGACTTCCATTGTGCTACCGATGGCGTTTTTTAGTGGATCAAATATGATAGCTATCGGTCTAATTGGCGAGTATGTTGGCAAAATTTACGAGGAGGTAAAAGGAAGGCCAAGGTACATAATAGAGAAAATCACTGGTACGGGCTATCCTCAAAACGATAAGTCCATCAAATGAGAAAATACGGATTGTTGGTTATTTTAATTGTTTTAGCTTCTTATTTTAGATTTTCAAAATTAGACAATAGAGGGCTTTTTACTGACGAAAAATTCACGTTGCTTAATGCAAATGGTATCTGGGTTGGTGGAGGTAATCAACAAGAAATATTTAATAAGCCATTTTTTACACCTCAAGATTTTTGGGCTTCAAAAAGCATCAAAGATTATTTTGAGGCAGTTGCTCATTCAGATTTCGGTACACATATAGTTTATAATGCATTTCTTCACTATTGGATGCAGGTTTTTGGTAATTCTGACTATCCGATAAGATTTTTAAGTGCGATTTTTAGTCTGCTTACAGTAGTTTTTGTTTATTGGTTTTCATTAAAGATTTTTAAAAAAAATGCGGTTGCATTTTTTGCGGGTTTTTTGCTGGCACTAGATCCATTAAACATTGCTCAGAGCCACATAGCTAGAAGTTATACCCTTTCTTTTTTGTTGGTTATATGTGCTACTTACTGTTTTATTGAAATATTCAAGGGCAACAAAAAGGCAAAGTATTTTATTATTTATGCCGTTCTGATAGGACTTTCTTTGCTTAATCACTATTTGAATTTTCTGGTTCCTCTAAGCCATGGCTTGGTATTTTTGTTTACAAAAAACAAAAAACATCTTTGGTTTGGATTTATATCTGCTGCTGTTTTCAATGGTTTTTTGATGTTGTATTGGTTCAACTGGGGCGGAGGATATTTAGCGATGGATTTTTTGAAAGACAAGAATGAAAAACACCTAAAGTTAGCTGAGTTAAATATAAAGACCCCTGAAGCAGCTATCCAACTCAGCACCCCAAGTTTGGTAACAAAGAAAACAATCGAATTGGTTTATGATTCAAGTATCATAACCCAAGGCTTGTTTTTAAGACTAAATTCAGGCATCAAGAATGTAGTCATTACAATATTGGTTTTTATGTTGCTTCTCGGTGCCTACTATTTCAAGAAAAAACAAAAAGTGTATGTTTCGTTAGTAGTGATTTCAATTGGTTTGCTGGCCATTAATCATGCCATTATGGAAGATATTGTGCTTGCAAATATCTTTTATTTTATGTTGTTTTTTGCAGCAGAGTATATTTTCAAACAACCTAAAGAATCTTTCAGCCAATCTCAGTTTATTTTGGTATCAGTTTCGCTTTTAATGTTCCTTTTGCCCATATTTTTTGTTTTGAATGATGCCCTAAAAAATGGTCATACTACAAGCCTCACTCACAGGTATATCGGTGTGGCTTCTCCCTTTGTGGCCATTTTGTTGGGTTTTGGTATTTACCGATTCATGAAGTTTTCAAAACTTGCCATTGTGCTAATAATTTTTGTTTTTGTTCATCAATATAAGCCTGTTAAATATGAAATCATGTCTTATTTTGCTGATAAATCTACAATGAACGCTTGGTTTGAGCCTGCTAGAATTCCAAATCCTTACGCACAAGCAGCTATAACGATCTCGAATAAATACATAAAAAACGATACGCTTTATATTCCTGGTGCTTATAGTGAGTTTTATGATAAAGTATTTGAAAACAAGAAAGTTGTATCATATAATGACGCTCAATATCTGAATCTATATTTGCCAAAACAGTCAGATATTCCGCAAAAAATTGATGTAAACGAACCCGATAAAGTATTTTTAAAAAAAGGAAATGGAGAAAAACTTCTTATTTTTGATTTTGAAGGTACAAAATACAGATATTGATGAAAATAAAAATCGTTTATCCAGTCTATAATGATTGGGAAGCACTCAAACTTCTAGTAACAAAAACGGAGTCTATTTTTAAAGATAAAAATGTTCAATTATCGTATTTGGCAGTAGACGATTGTTCTAGCTTGCCTTTTCTTGCCTCTGATTTTAAGGAATTTAATTTAAATGTCATCCACCTCATAAGTAATCAAGGGCATCAAAGAGCTATAGCTATTGGGCTTTCATACTTGGCAGATAACAACGATAGTGACGTGGTTATAGTAATGGATTCTGACGGAGAGGATCAACCGGAACATATTTTGGATTTGATAGAGAAATCTAAGTCGGCTCCTGATAAAATAATTTTTGCTCAAAGAAAAAAACGTACCGAGTCACTTGCGTTTAAGTTGTTCTATCTTGTTTATAAATTTATATTTAAGTTTTTGACAGGCAACGTAATTACTTTTGGGAATTACAGTCTAGTGCCGGCATCAAAAATCAAGAAACTGGCAAACGTTTCGGAAATATGGAATAATTATCCTGGGGGTGTAATTAGATCTAAATTACCTTTTGACTCCGTTCCTTTGGATAGAGGAGTAAGGTTAGCAGGAAAGTCAAAGATGAATTTCACCTCATTGATTTTACATGGGATGAGTGCAATTTCTGTTTTTTTAGATTTCACCGCTGTAAGAATTCTCATATTTGCGAGTGTGATGGTCTCGTTTTCTGTTGTAGGAGCAGCCATTGCTCTGTATCTCAAATTTGTGATGCATCAGGCTACGCCAGGGTGGGCTTCAAATCTAGTAATGGGCTTTTTTATAGTGTTTATTCAAGGTTTTTTCATAGCACTGTTTATTTTGTTCATGGTTTTGAGTTCTAGGCGATACAATAGTTTTATACCATATTTTGGCTATAACAAATTCATCGATTTTGTAGAATAATGGAAAATAACACATTTGAAGAGTTTCTTGCCTCAAAGAAAATAGACTACAAACGTTTTTTGAAGCACGAGCCTATTGTTTTTTCGCAATGGAAACAAGACTTCGTGCAGATGCATCAGGAGAGTTTTGTTATGCAAAAAAAATTCTTGATCAATTCAATCAGAAGGAAATACAATTTAGTTTCATGAAAATTCCGTTTCTCCGCTATTTGTTCTCAGAAATTCTATATTATGATTAGAATCATTTTTTTCGATGATGTTATATAGGTTTTAATTCATCAATAATTGGGAGTTTTGTCCTCTGTAAAACCCGATTGATGAACAATACAATTTCAGCTGTAGATTCTAAAGTTAGTTGCTATCATTGTGGAAATGATTGTAAAGACGAAGATATCAAAGAGGATGAGAAACATTTTTGTTGTTCCGGTTGCTTTACTGTTTATGATATTCTTAAAGATAATAACCTCTGCGGTTATTATGACCTCAATACAAATGCTGGAATAAGCCTCAAATCGAAGAATTTTAAAGGTAAATTTAACTATCTGGCCGAAAAAAATATTGAGGCCGAATTACTATCTTTTCATGATGAACACATCGCCAAGGTAATTTTAAATGTGCCTTCCATTCACTGCAGTTCATGTGTTTGGTTGTTAGAAAATTTTCCAAAAATCCTGAAGGGCGTTATTTCAGCCAGATTAAACTTTGTCAAGAAAGAATTGGCTTTAGACTTTGATCCGAATCTAGTTTCTCTAAAGGAGATTGTCGAGTTGATGACCACATTAGGTTACGAGCCCCAAATTAATCTTGAAAGCACAGGAAAACCAAAGGTGATTGATTACGAAACACGGCGTTTGCTTTTTAAAATAGGTGTAACTGGTTTCTGTGCGGGCAATATCATGATGATGAGTTTTCCGGAATATTTTAATTTGGATTTGGCCAACCAGCTAGATGCTACTTATCAGAAATTCTTTTTATACTTCAATTTCATTCTTGCTCTACCTGTATTTTTTTACGGAGCAAGCGATTATCTCAAAGGTGCTTATTATAGCATCGTTGAAAATTCAAAAGGAAATAGTAAAATCCTAAGTGTAGATATTCCAATTGCTTTGGGAATTTCCGCCTTGTTTTTAAGAAGTACTTTCCAAACTTTAGTATTGCAAACGGCTGGTTATTGGGACAGTATGGCTGGCCTGGTTCTGTTTTTATTGGTTGGAAAATGGGTTCAAAAAGTTACTTTTAATTATTTGTCATTTGACAGAAGTTTTAAGTCCTATTTCCCGTTGGCAGTAAAAGTAAAAAACGAGTCTTTACAATATAAAAATGTAAATGATTTGGCCAAGGGAGATATCTTCATTATCCATCATCAAGAGCTGATACCGACAGATGCCGTACTTTTGAACGGCAACGCCCTGATTGACTATAGTTTTGTTACTGGAGAAGCAAAACCAATAAAAAAACTTAAAGGTGAAACGGTATTTGCTGGAGGTAGGCAAGTAGCGGAGCAAATAGAATTGTTGGTGCAGAAACCCGTTTCAACCAGTTATTTAACACAGCTATGGAACAACGAAAGTTTCTTGAAAGAAAAGAAAATTCCTACCACAGAACTGGCCAACGCTTTTAGTAAGTATTTTACTTATTTAACAATATCAATTGCTATTTTGGTAGGTATTTATTGGAAATTCAATGACCCATCTTTGATTTGGCCCTCGGTTACAGCCGTTTTGATGGTGGCTTGCCCTTGTGCACTTACACTGTCCTTGCCATTTACAATGAACGCCACAATGAGCATTTTTGGGAAAAATAGGTTTTTTGTAAAAAATCAAGGAGTAATTCAACAATTATCGGAAATAGATACCATTGTTTTTGATAAAACCGGGACGCTAACTGAGGCAAACAAAGGAGAAGTAAGGTGGGTGGGTGATTTAAATAAGCAGGATGAAAGGCTTGTTTATACCGTAGTTTCGCAGTCAGTTCATCCTTTGAGTAAGCTGGTTGCTAGTCATTTGTCTCAGAATTCTCCTCTCGAGATTAATTATATATTTGAAGTAAAAGGGCAAGGAATTGAAGCCATTGTGGCAGGCATTTCTGTAAAAGTCGGAAGGTTAGATTTTGTGAATGGCCAAGCCAATGATGCTCAAGATTCTGAAGTACACGTTTCGATTGCAGATGATTACAAAGGGTTTTTTACCATAGAACCTAGGTTTAGACCAAATTGGAAAGTATTGTTAGCCAATTTTAAAAAAACCTTTGAGTTAGCACTCCTTTCTGGTGACAACAACAAAATGCAGGATTTTCTAAAACCTATTTTTGGACTAAATATGAGGTTTAATCAAACTCCTCAGGATAAGCTGGATTACATCAAAGAATTACAATCCGAAGGCAATAAGGTACTGATGATAGGTGATGGTTTAAACGATGCCGGTGCTTTGCGTGAATCTAAAATTGGTATTGCCCTTACAGAGGATGTTCAAGCATTTTCTCCATCATGTGATGCTATTTTAGATGCTAATAAATTTGAAAATTTGGCTGAATATGTTGGTTTTAGTAAAACAGCTTTGAATATCGTAAAACTGAGCTTTTTGCTTTCGGTAGTTTATAATATTATAGGTGTTGGTTGGGCAGCTAGTGGCAATTTGTCGCCAGTATTGGCCGCCATATTTATGCCTCTCAGTACACTTTCTGTAGTGTTTTTTGCTGTAGGACTTACTTGGCTAATGGCTCATATAAGAAAATTGATATAGATATGGAAGTAATAATAATATTGGTCATTTTGGCGATTTTGATAGCAGGGAGTTTTCTAGTAGCCTTTTTTTGGGCCACAAAAGATGGTCAGTTCGATGATACTTTTTCTCCATCAGTAAGGATATTGATAGATAATGAAAGGGACGAAAATAAAAAACATTAAAGAAGCTGAAAAGCGATTCCAATCAATTAGGGTTTAAATACTCTTCCAGCTAAAGGTGGTGACTTTGTTGCCACCTTTACTTATTCTTTAAAGAATACCATTTAGGCTTTATCCAAAAAAACAAAATATAATCAATGTTCATTTTTTGAGAAATAAATCTTTAGATGTAACTTGCAAACACTTTTAAACAAATATAGATAAATGAATTTTCCTGCGGATTTAAGATATACAGAAGAACACGAGTGGATAAAGATTGAGAGCGGAAATGTAGCCTTAGTGGGTATCACCGATTTTGCTCAGAGCGAACTTGGTGACATAGTGTTTGTAGAAATAGAAACCGAAGGGGACAATTTAGAAGAAAATGATATTTTCGGTACCATTGAGGCCGTAAAGACTGTTTCTGATTTGTTTTTGCCGGTTGCGGGAAAAGTATTAGAAGTTAACCCAAGTTTAAGTGATGAGCCAGAACTGGTAAATAATTCTCCTTATGAAGGAGGTTGGTTGATTAGAATGGAAGTGTCTGATATGTCAGATTTGGAAAAATTGATGGATGCAGATTCATATAAATCATCAATAGGACATTAATAAAAACGGATGAAGAATTTATTGGATCAATCGATTTTAACATTTTCTTTTTAGTATTTATATTGATTTTTAGCCCATTAGGGCTTTTTTTTTATATATCAAATGAAAGTTTTAGTAAAAAATGCTTACATACTAGACCCAAGTTCGTCTTTCCACAAAAAGACATTGGATGTGGCAGTTGTGGATGGTTTGATTTCAGCCATAAGTCAAAAAATAGATTTTTTTGATTTTGATGAAGTTATAGATGGTGAAAATATTTGTATTTCCACTGGATGGGTAGATGGTGGTGTTCATTATAAAGACCCTGGTGAGGAATGGCTAGAGAATCTTGAAAGTTTACAAGAAGCTGCTTTAGCAGGTGGAATTACTACCGTGATTGGCTTTCCGAATACACATCCAACAGTTCAAAGTAAAGAGTCTCTTTCTTATTTTAAGAATTTTTCTAAGTATAACCTCCTTCAGCTTCTTAATCTGGGGGCTGTAACTAAGGGTTGTGAAGGAAAGGATTTTACTGACATGATTGACTTGCACTACAACGGAGCGGTAGGGTTTTCAGATGGCAAAAATTCGATTCAAAGTTCAGATATTTTGTTGAAGACTCTGCAATATTTAGAGCCGTTGGGCACTTTATTGGTCAATAAATCTGAAGATAAGTAC
This sequence comes from Lacihabitans sp. CCS-44, assembly GCF_024343735.1. Classification (GTDB taxonomy): domain Bacteria; phylum Bacteroidota; class Bacteroidia; order Cytophagales; family Spirosomataceae; genus Leadbetterella. The sequence goes on along the minus strand of NZ_RJUE01000057.1, from coordinate 88,241 downwards.
TTGAGTATGTTTGGGCAAATGCACGAAGGCATAACCAGTACCATGCTTGGTTTGAAAGGTATACCATCTGCCGCTGAGGAAATTATGATTATGCGTGATTTGAAACTACTTGAGTATTCAGGTATAAGGTCTACTAAATCACTTCTGCATTTTTCGACAATTTCTACTGAAGAATCGGTAAATTTGATTCGAGAGGCTAAGAAAAAGGGATTGCCAGTTAGCTGCGACATTGCTGCTCACCAGCTTGCCTTTACAGATGAATCATTGATTGGTTTTGATACTGACCTTAAAGTTTTTCCTCCATTTAGGAGCAAAAGTGACATTGAAGCTTTAAAGAAAGGTTTGCAAGATGACACCATCGATATGATTGTGTCTGACCATAATCCTTTGGATGCTGAGCATAAGAATGTCGAGTTTGATGTAGCAGATTTTGGAGTTATTGGTACTCAAACTCTTTTTTCTGTAATTAATACCTTTTCTGATTTAGATTTGGAGGTGATTATTGAAAAAATTACTACTAACCCAAGAAGATTGTTCGGCTTAGAGAGTCCTGGCATAGAAGTCGGAAAAGCAGCAAATCTTACTGTTTTTCAGCCTAGGAATACTTCAGTCTTTTCTGAAAGTGGTATAAAATCCATCAGTAAAAATTCCCATTTTAAAGATAAGGTATTGAATGGTAGTGTGTTGGCTGTATTTAATAACGGAAAGTATAAAGTATTAGGCAAGTGAAAAGAAAACAAATACTAAATTATTCAATGATTTTTGGTGGATTAGCAGGGGTTGGATGCTTTTTGTTTTTTTTAGGAATGTATGCCACAAAGCCCAATCCTTTGGCGTTCAGAAGGCCAGATATTGGTATAAATATCATAATGATTTGGGCTTCTATTTGGTATTTTAAAAGAAACAATGGAGGATTTTTGCATTTTTATGAAGCATTTTCAATCGGCTTTCTAACTAACATCATCGGAGCGTTAATTTCAGGAGTTTTGGTGTACTTATTTATAGAATTTATTGATGCAAAGCCATTTACAGATTGGATGATTCATGGTAAAGCTTTACTTTTGAAAGATAAAGAAATGTTTGAAAAGATTTTAAATGAAAAATCTTACAGGCAGAGTTTACTTTCGTTTGATACCCAAAAACACGCTGTTATCATCACAGATGATTTGTTGTTCAAACAAATTGCAATTGTCGCCATAAGTTTGTTTGGCATGTCTATGAGAAAACTTAAAAACTAAAAATATGGAAAAAGTATCTTCTGCAAGAATTGCCTTGAAATGGGGCTTAATTTATGGCATAGTAGGAATTGTTTACAACACAGTGGCCTACAATACAGGCATCTGGAAAAATTGGATATTAGGCCTTTTGGCCATGTTGATTATGCTTTTTGGGGTATTGTATTTGGCTTTCAATGAGTTTAAAACACTCAACGGGGGCTTTATGGTTTTTAAGGATGGTCTAGGATTGGGCATGCTTACAGTTACAACTGGTGCAATTTTATCAGTCCTTTTTGATAATTTTTATAGAAAGTATATTGATCCGTCTTTGATTGAACAACAAATAGAAATGATTACCGAGCAGTATGAATCTATGGGGCTCTCAGAAGCACAAATAGAAGAGGCAGTTCAGAAAGTCGAGAGTACTGCAAATTCAGGATTAGGCTTCTTATGGGGAGTAATTGGAGCGATATTCGTAGGTTTCATAGCTTCTCTCATCATGTCGGCCATTATGAAAAAAGATAAACCCGTATTTTCTTAAAAAAGCATTTATGTTTAGTATTTTCAAAAAAGAAATTTCTACTTTTTTTAATTCACTTATAGCTTATATAGTTATAGGAGTGTTTTTGCTGGTGACCAGTCTGATGCTTTGGATGTATCCCAACTCTAATGTATTGGACTATGGTTATGCCGAAATGACGACATTCTTTGATTTTTGTCCATATATTTTCTTGTTTTTGATTCCTGCAGTAACAATGCGTATGTTTTCAGAAGAATTTAGAACTGGTACATTAGAGTTGCTTTTTACAAAGCCCATAACGCTTTGGGGGATTATTTTTGGAAAATACTTTGCTTCTTTATGCATCATTCTCCTTGCTTTGATTCCTACTATTATCTATTATATCTCTATTTATGCTTTAGGAAATCCTAAAGGAAATATTGACTCAGCTGCTATTGTTGGATCATATTTTGGTTTATTGCTTTTGTCAGCTGCCTACGCAGCAATAGGAATTTTCACTTCTGCTATTTCCAAAAATCAAGTGGTGGCATTTATACTTGCAGCTATTGTATGTTATTTTTTTTATGATGGAATCGGTCAGCTGTCCAATTTATTCACAGGAAGTATTCAGTACTATTTAAATTATTTAGGTTTAGATTTTCATTATGCTTCCTTGGGAAAAGGAATGTTAGATAGCAGGAATTTTGTTTTTCTTATTAGTTTTTCAGCTTTGTTTTTGGTTTTTACTCAGATGGTTTTAAATAAAATCAGAAAGTGACTTCACTGAAAATTTATCACGTCAACGCATTTTCCTCAATCCATTCACAGGAAATCCTGCTGCAGTGGTTCCTTTAGATTTTTGGCTTTCTGAAACAATAATGCAACAGATTGCTAGTCAAAACAATTTATCAGAGACCGCATTTTTTGTTAAAACTTCTGAAGACTTTCATATCAGATGGTTTACACCTACTGTGGAGGTTAATCTATGTGGTCATGCTACTTTGGCAAGTGCTTATGTGATTTTTGAAATATTGGGATTTCAAGGAGATATTATCACCTTTGAATCGAAGAGTGGGCCACTTTATGTTTCAACAAATGGTCAGGAGATATTTTTGAATTTTCCGGTTGTAGTTGCAGAAGAATTAAAAATCTTGACGGGGATTGAAGAAGCAATGAATGCTATTCCGATTCAAATCTATGAAGTAGGAGACGATGTTTTACTGATATTTGAAAACGAAACCACCGTTGCCAATCTGAATCCTGATTTTGGTTTGTTGTCGAAAATAAATGCAAGAGGAGTTATAGCTTCTTCAAAATCAGAGACCTATGATTTTGTGTGTAGGTTTTTTGCACCAAAGGTGGGAGTTAATGAAGACCCAGTCACAGGTTCGGCATTTACAAAGTTGATTCCTTATTGGTCAGCTATTCTTGAAAAAACCAAAATGAATGCCTGTCAAATATCTCAAAGAAGGGGAGACGTTAGATGCGAACTGCTCGGTGACAGAGTTCTTATTGGTGGTAAAGCAAATCTGTACCTCCAAGGTGAAATTTCTTTTTAGCAATGCCAAATATTTTGAAAAGCTTTAGCAATTGTCTGATTTTCAGTATTTATTTCAAGATAAATGCCAAATCACTTGACAACGGCCTATTGGATTTTGTACCTTTGCAGCCCGATAAAGATTTGGAAGGAAATTAAAAATACATTATGTTATTTTTAATTTTTCATAAATATTCGGTTTAAATAATTCTTTAATATTTGAAATATATAATAAATGAAATTATCTGCTTTTAAATTTGACCTTCCTCACAGCCTTATTGCACAATATCCACTTGACGACCGCGACGGTGCCCGCATGATGGTATTGCACCGTAAGACTGGAAAAATAGAACACAAAATGTTCAAAGATATAGTAGATTATTTTGGTGAAGGTGACGTAATGGTTTCAAATAATACCAAAGTATTTCCTGCAAGATTATATGGCTCAAAAGAAAAAACAGGTGCTAAGATTGAGGTTTTTTTATTAAGAGAATTAAACCGTGAAATGCGTCTTTGGGACGTTTTGGTAGATCCAGCTCGTAAAATTCGAGTAGGCAACAAACTTTATTTTGGAGATAGTGATTTGGTGGCTGAAGTTATAGACAACACGACTTCACGTGGAAGAACAATACGGTTTCTTTTTGATGGAAATCATGAAGAGATGATGCAAGCAATTTATGAACTTGGTGAGACGCCGATTCCTAAAGATGTGTTGCAAAGAGAAGTTGCTGATGTTGACAATGAGCGTTATCAAACCATATTTGCCGATGTAGAAGGTGCCGTAGCTGCTCCTACAGCTGGTATACATTTTACAAAGAACATTGTTAGAAGAATGGAAATCAATGGGGTAGATTTTTCTCCATTGACATTGCATATCGGTATAGGTACTTTCAGACAGGTTGAGGTAGAAGATTTGACCAAGCACAAGACTGATTCAGAAAACTTTTTTATACCTGAGGAAACTTGCAAGATTGTAAATCAGGCATTGGAAAACAAAAAGAGAGTGTGTGCTATTGGGAGTACTACTTTGAGGGCTATGGAATCTTCGGTGTCGGCCAACGATAGGGTAAAACCCATCAATAATGCTTGGACAGATAAATTCATTTTCCCTCCTTACGATTTTAAAATTACCAACGCCCTTTTGACTAACTTCCATTTGCCAGAATCTATTTTGTTGATGACAACTTGTGCATTTGGTGGATATGAAACCATCACAGAGGCCTATCAGGTGGCTATTAAGGAGAAATATAAATTCTTTACTTATGGCGATTGTATGTTGATTATCTAATTAGTTTTCGATATTAGATTTTAGAAACTATATTTGAAGTGTCGTGCCTAGTACGACACTTTTTTTATGATTAAAAAATACGCAATAATTGTAGCAGGCGGCTCAGGAAGTAGAATGAAATCGTCAGTTCCTAAGCAGTTTCTTCCACTGAGCAATAAGCCAATTCTTGTGCATACCATTGAGAAGTTTTTTAAAATTACTGATTTAACGATCATACTTGCACTTCCAGTAGATGCGATGGTTTATTGGGAAAAGATTGCCAGTTTATATTTTTCAGATTTGTCTAGATTAAAAGTAGTGGAAGGGGGTAAAAGTAGATTTCAATCCGTAAAAAATGCCCTTTTTTCTATTGAAGAAAACACTGGATTAGTGGCTGTTCATGATGGTGTTAGACCTTTTGTAAGCACTGAAGTTATAGGAAAATCTTTTGATATGGCAGCCCTAAATTCAAGTGCGGTGGTGTGTGTAGATTCGAAAGACTCAGTCAGATTTTTGAGTGAAACAGGGAATAAGGCTGTTGATAGGAAAAATGTAAAATTGATACAAACCCCGCAAACTTTTGATTTAGAGATGTTAAAGAAGGCATATGAAGTCGAAGACAATGAAGTTTTTACAGATGATGCCTCAGTATTCGAGTATTTTGGAAAGACTATCTATTTGATGGAAGGCGACTATAAAAATATAAAAATCACCAGTCCCGAGGATATGGAAATCGCGGAGATATTTTTAAAAAATAGTATCGAATGAAGAGAGTAATTGTGGCATCAAAGAATCCTGTCAAAATTAAGTCTACACAGATAGGATTTGAAAGTATGTTTAATGAAGATAAGTTTGTTTTTGAGGGTGTTGAGGTCGGATCAGATGTAAGCGACCAACCAATGGGAGATGAAGAAACTTTTAAAGGGGCATACAATAGGGCATTCAAAGCTAGAGAACAATTTGTAGCGGCTGATTTTTGGGTGGGAATTGAAGGTGGAAACATTGAACATGAACATTCAGAGGTGGAAGCTATGGCGTGGATTGTGGTTTTAGGTCAATCAAAAATGGGTAAAGCAAGAACAGCCGGTTTTTTTCTGCCACAGAGAGTTATAGAATTAATAAAACAAGGATATGAATTGGGGCATGCCGACGAGATTGTTTTTGGATTGAGCAATACCAAACAAAAAATGGGTACGACTGGACTTTTAACCAATAATGTCATTGACAGAACTCAATACTATACCCAGGCTGTTATTTTGGCTTTGATTCCTTTTCTAAAAACAGATTTATACTGATGCTAAAAAATAGACTATCTACCCAAGAACTCAAGGATGGCGTTTTGGCGTCGGATAAGGCTGTTCTGGGCAGAGCTATTACATTGGTAGAGAGCCAGTCTGTAAAAGATAGGCCCAATGCACTTTCATTGGTAAACGAAATCTTACCGTATTCGGGCAATAGCTTTAGAATGGGAATTACGGGTGCTCCGGGAGTTGGTAAAAGCACATTTATTGACGGATTTGGGGATTTTCTTCTTAGTCAAGGTAAAAAGGTAGCAATTCTGGCCATAGACCCAAGCAGTAAAGTCAGTGGCGGAAGCATTTTGGGTGATAAAACTCGGATGGAAAAACTGGTTGGTAAAAAAGACGTATTTATACGTCCTAGTCCAGCTGGATTTGAGTTGGGTGGGGTTGCTCAAAGCACATTGGAGAGTATTTTACTTTGCGAAGCCGCGGGTTATGATTTTATTATTGTAGAAACAGTGGGTGTTGGACAATCAGAAACTGCTGTCAAAGAAATGACAGATATGTTGATGTTTCTGACTATTGCTGGTGCCGGAGATTACCTTCAAGGTATCAAGAGAGGCATTATGGAAATGATTGATTTGGTGGTTATTAACAAATCAGACCAGATTGATAGTCAAGTTTTAAGTAAGTTAATTGGGAATTTTAATCATGCTTTGCATCTTTTCCCTGCAAGGGAATTTAGGCCGACGGTAGAAATATTAAATTGCTCGGCATTAAATAGTGTAGGATTTGATCAGATTTGGGATTTTGTGATAAAATATGAGACTCACGTGAAGGAAAATGGTTCTTTTGCTGAAAACCGGAATTTGCAAAATTTAAATTGGATGAGCAGAAGCCTACTTAATATGATTCAAAATCATTTACAAAAAAATGAGTTGTTAAAATCAAATATTGAAAAGTTTGAAAGCTTAGTTACTTCCAAAAGTTTAAGTCCGCTAGATGCGGCTAAGCAGATCTTTGATTTGCTTAATTTGGGATAGAAAGCTCGTAATCTGGCCTAAATATTTCCTCACACAAACTTAAATCCGTATTTTTGTACAAACGTTTCAATTATAATTATATATGTCCTTTCTGAATAATTTGTTTTCTGGGTTTTGGAAAAGTGTGGCTGGACTCATTTTAAATCATCGCCTAAAATTTTTAAGCTTGATTGGTTTGATAACTGTTTTTATGGGATATCAAATTGCAGGTTTGGAGCTTTCTTATGAACTCCCTAAAATTTTACCACAAAACGACGATAGTTTTAAGGTTTATGAGGACTTCAAGAAACAATTTGGCGAAGACGGAAACGTAATGGTTATTGCCATAGAATCAGAAAAAATTTATGAATTAGAAGTTTTTGGTGATTGGTATGATTTGACCCAAAAAATTAAGAAAATTGAGGGCATAAAAAATGTACTTTCGGTAGCCAGTTTGGCCGAAATTCAAAAAAATGAAACAGAGAAAAAGTTTGAATTTAGACCGCTTCTTACCACAAAGCCTTCTACGCAAGTTGAATTAGATTCCTTAAAAAGTAAAATTTCTAGTTTACCGTTTTATGAAGGATTGGTTTATCAAGGAAATGCACACATAATGGCGGTTACTTTTGATCAAACCAAACTAAATAGCAAAGATAGAATTTCGCTTAGTAAGCTTGTGGAAACTGAGGCTGAGGCTTTTGGTGAAAAGAATAACATCGACATACATTTTTCGGGTATGCCCTTTATTCGAACCAACTTCATGTCTAAGGTTAGAGAAGAGTTGAGTTTGTTTATGGGTTTAGCCTTTTTAGTAACCACACTTATTCTTTATCTTTTTTTCAAGTCTGTCAGAGTTGTATTTTATTCTATTTCTGTAATCATCATTGCGGTTATTTGGTCTGTAGGTTTAATAGCTCTTTTTGGCTATAAAATTTCGATTCTAACCGGCATGATACCGCCACTGATTATCGTTATCGGTATTCCTAATTCCATTTTCTTGATTAATAAATATCAAGAGGAATACCTAAGGATTGGAAATAAACGAGAGGCTTTGTTTATTTCGATCGAGAAAATAGGCAAAACCACTTTCATAGCAAACGTTACTACATTTATCGGCTTTTTTGTATTTTATTTCACAGGGAGTCCATTATTGCTTGAATTTGGTTTGGTCGCAGCAATTGCTGTGATAGCTACATGGGCCATTTCTTTGATTCTGATTCCTACTATCTTTAGTTACGTGGCTGATCCTAAACCTAAGCATGTAAGGCATTTAGAGAACAAAGCCATTTCGAATATTCTGAAAAAAATAGATTTTTTCGTCCATAGCAGAAGAACTGTTACTTATTGGGTAGTAGCAGCCATCGTTTTAGTTTCTGTTTATGGAGCTACTAAAATCAAAGCAATTGGCTTTGTTGTGGACGATTTGCCAGAAAAAGATCCAATTTTTGCCGATTTAAAGTTTGTAGAGAAAAATTTTAAAGGGATTGTGCCTTTTGAAGTAATGATTGATACCAAAGAAGATAACGGAGTTTTCAATCCAGCTATATTAACACAAATAAAACTTTTACAAAGAGAGTTTGCCAAGTATCCAGAGTTTACAAAACCGCTCTCGATAGTAGAAGGCTTAAAGTTTGTATATCAAGGCTATAGAGGCGGTGATCCAAAGTATTTTGTACTTCCTCCGGCTTTAGAATTACAAAAAATGGCTGAATATGTGAAAGGAACTGGAAAGGGAGAAAACATGCTCACGGCATTTTTGGATGCTAAAAAACAAAAAACAAGAGTAAGTTTTCAAAGTGCTGATGTTGGGACTGTTAGAATGCGAGAGATGTTTACTGCCTTGCAAGCGAAAGCTGATACTATTTTCAATTTTGATAAAGAAATCAATCAATGGAAGCCAAATGAACAGCAGGTTATAGTAAAACTTACTGGAAATGGTGTGGTTTTTACAAAAGGCAATGATTATTTGTTGGGCAATCTAGGAGAAAGCACACTTTTGGCTATCATATTAGTTTCTATGGTTATGGCCTCTCAGTTTTTAAACTTCCGAACTGTCATGATTTCTACAATACCAAGTATCATTCCGCTGATTATTACTGCAGGAATTATGGGTTATTTTGGCATTCCGTTAAAGCCATCCACTACACTTATTTTCAGTATAGCTTTTGGAATAGCTAGCGACGGTACCATCTATTTTTTAACCAAATACAAAGAAGAAATTTTAAATGGTAAAACTATATCGAAGGCTGTATCAGAAACAATAAAATTCACGGGAATAAGTATGTTCTACACTGCCATCATATTATTTTTCGGCTTTGGTATCTTTGTAGCTTCGGGTTTTAAAGGAACCGTGTTCTTAGGATTGTTGGTATCTATAACGCTTTTAATTGGCATGATTTCTAATCTGATTTTGCTCCCGTGTTTTTTAATGACTTTGGACAAAAGGCAGAGTTTAAAACAATTGAAAAATATTGGAAAATAACCAGTTGACAACGCTTGGCCTAAAATTGCCCTCAGATCCAAGATGGGTAAATATTGCTGAAATGAATATCGCAGATATTTTGATAGACCATGCATTTTGCGAACAAAAAGCGGCCACAAAATGCATTACTTTAATCGTAAAATATCCTGACTGTGAATTTCTCGTAGATACACTTTCACCCGTTGTGACAGAAGAATGGGGACATTTCCAAGCTGTTTTGAAAGAAATGAAGAAAAGAAATATTCAGCTCACCAACAAGCGGAAAGATGAATATGTTATCCAATTGGATAAGTGCAAACGAGGTGGTGGTTCGAGATACGACCAATTAATGGAGGATACTTTGGTATTTGCATTGATAGAAGCACGTAGTGCTGAACGTTTTAAGCTTCTTTCTGAACATATCTCAGACCAAACACTGAGTAAGTTTTACCATGAATTGATGATTGCAGAGGCACTTCACTATAGGAATTTCATAGAAATTGCTGAGCAATATAATCCAAAAGAAAAAGTAAGAGTTAGGTGGGAAGAATTATTGATTCAGGAGGCCGAAATTATGAAGAATTTAGAAGTTAGAGAAGATAGATTTCATTGATATTTGTCGAACAAAGTTTGTGTCCCACAAACTTCAAGTCGGCCAAAGGTTGTGTCCTCATAAACTTCAACAACAATAAAAAATAATTTAATTTACTTAATATGAACCGTTTAGTTTTCTTGCTGACATTGATTTCTTATAATCTTTGGGCACAAGGTGTTGACGAAAAACACTTAAAAAATGTTAGGCAATTGACTTTTGGCGGCAACAATGCCGAGGCGTATTTCAGTAGAAATGACAAATACATCAGTTTTCAGTCTGACAATAAACAGTGGGGCTTAGAATGTGACCAAATCTTTTATTTAGATGTAAAAAAAGACACTAAAACCGAGAAGCCGAACTTGATAAGCACGGGATTGGGAAGAACGACCTGTAGTTTTTTTATGCCAAATGGCAAAAGCGTGGTTTATGCCAGTACCCATGAAGCGGGCGGACATGCTTGTCCTATGCCGCCTGATATGGGCAAAAAGTACCTTTGGGCAGTCTATGAAACTTTTGATATCTATGTAGCTGATTTGAAAGGTAAAATAAAAAAGCAACTGACAAATACACCAGGTTATGATGCCGAAGCCACCATTTCACCCGATGGCAAAAGCATAGTTTTTACCAGTACAAGAAACGGAGACTTGGATTTGTACATTATGGATATTGACGGCAAGAATGTTCGTCAAATCACACATGAGTTGGGTTATGACGGTGGTGCATTCTTTTCCCCAGATAGCAAGAAATTGGTTTTTAGAGCTTCGAGATTTAGCAGTGAGGCAGAAAGAGAGGAATATAAAGAGAACTTAAAAAAGAATTTGGTGGCACCCACCAATATGGAGATTTTTACGTGTAATGTGGATGGCTCGGATTTAAAACAGATTACGAATTTGGGAAAAGCCAATTGGGCTCCGTATTTTACACCAAAAGGCGATAAGATTATTTTTGCTTCGAATCACCATTCGCAAAGAGGATATGATTTTCAGTTATATGTTATAAATGCGGATGGTACAAATCTTCAAAAAATCACCACAGAAAGTAATTTCAATGCCTTTCCAATGTTTTCTTATGATGGTAAAAAGCTTATTTTTAGCTCGAATAGAGACAATGGCGGTACGAGAGATACCAATCTTTTTATTGCAGATTGGGTAGATTGATATCGGGTTTTCGATATAAAAAGAAGCTCCTCAGGCATTTGCTTGAGGAGCTTCTTTAGTTTTAAAGGATTAGTGCTGAAGCTGGAAAAACCTTAATCACTTAAATTAAACCTCGCATTCATACCGAATATGGATGAAGTTCTTTCATAAGATAAGGATGTGAATGGCGTGTTAACCAGTCTTTCCCAATACATGCCCATGTTTATCTTTTTGTTGATTTGGTATTGTAGCTGTGGTCTTATTTGAAGGTTATAATTACCTTGAATAGGAACAACATCACCATCCAATCTTCTTTGAAGTACTTTCAAATCTCTGCTTGTTACATCCATTCTGAAATTCAAGTCGTTCTTCAAAACGACCAAGTTTCCGTCTCTACCTCTAAACGGAAGCTTCACGTTGTTACGTTTGAAACCTACTCCAAAAACGAAATCACGGCTATTGTATTCAGCTACCTGAGCGTTAGATAAATTTAATGCTGCCCTACGCTCTTTATTCCAGTTAAACGATCCAGTGAAGTTCTTTTTGGTAGTGAATTGGACACCAATAACGGGCGAGAATTTCTCTTCCATGGTAATTGTACTCATGATAAATGCTGGTGCAAATAGTGGTGTATTATTATTCATCATTGGGATACTTGTATAATTCTCAATAGTTTTATCGCCTAAAGGATAATCTCTGATGGCTAAGTTGAGCAATTGAGAGCCATATTCAAGCGAAGAAGTAAAATTCCCAACGCTGTAAGTTGACGAATATTGGTGACTGAGGGTAATAGAGTTGAACACTTTTTTGAAACCTGGTAGCTTCTCTAAACCCTGATAGTCCAACCGCCAGTTGGGCATCGGGAATGATAAAAATGGATTGAAAGTCTTGCCACCTTTCTTGATGGATTTGGCAAAAATTTTATCCAAAGATTGACCTGAATATGCTGAGAAAAAAGCAGGAATCAGAACATCCTGAGAATTTAGGTCATATTTACCTTCTAGTACCCCTTCACTGTTTGTATTTATACTATTCAACCTATCCACTACTTTTTGGCGGTTGGCCACCATATCGTCAAATATTTGGTATTGGTACAAACTCGCCGAATCATTACTCATTTTTTGAAAGCCCGTTTTAAATGACCAAAATGACATACTAAAATTGCCATTTCTTACAGGGTTCAAGGTATTAAATCCTCCGCCTACGGTTTCTGGTCGGTACATTTCTTGATAACTATCACCACGTGTTAAATTGCCCTTAATTTGCATGGTTAAGCCTTTGAATGGTTCAAGTCTTGTTCCGAAGTTAAACTTCACTCCGCGAGTTTGCGTGAATGGATTGTTTTGAACTATGCTCTTCGAAAGCCAATCTTTTTGGGCTGCTATTTTGTGTATGTTTCTATTTTGACTTCCCATCACAAATTCAATACCTGGAGCAAATTCATTGTTGTTGTCCAATCCAAACAATTTTGGAGTAGGCAAAAATCCAGGCAATAAGGTCGTTTCAAACAAAGCAAAGTCAAAATTTATTCCTCTTAAAGTCATCAGAAGTCGAGTAACACTTTTAGTTACGCTGGTCGACTGAAGTTTAATTTCTTCGTCATCCCCAGGTGCTCTGGTAAATCTTTGTTTTGGTGGGGCAGGCGTGTTGGCGGCTTTTAGAAATCTTATTTTGTTATAAAGCTTTACTAAATCTACCTGTCCGTTTATGGCAATTTCTCTACCGTTTTCTAGCATATTGCCAAAAGCATCACCATTTTCATCTTCAATTTTAAACGAACCAGCCGTATAGCCAAAGTTATTGTTAAATCTTGAATCGGCTTTCATCCAATCTAAAAGGAAGAATTTGTCCAGTGGCAAGCGATAAGTTGCTTGCATTTTTTGGTTATAATTCTTTGCTCTACCCAAAGTTTTTAGGCCTTGGAAAAACTTGATTTCTTCAGTGCCTATTGAATCCACATCGTCTTGAATGGAAGTCATTTGAGCATTGTAAGAGAATACTATTGATTTGGTTAGATTCCATTGGGCATCATAATATCTGTTTCCCAAGAAATATTTGATAATGTTTGGCGAAATGTCTGAGGTCTCAAGTTTGGCGTTTCTATATTGCGTCAAGAAATAACTCTTATCATAATCACCTCTGAAGGCTATCAAATTAGGAATAGGCGAAAGGTTAAACTCTTTTAAGTTTTTGAGAATTGGCCTATCAAAATTTTTGGCTTTTTTGAAAGGTTCCCAAGTAAAGCCCTTTGGCGAATATTGGTAACTCAAGGCGGCCCTTGTTTGTGTCTGCAAGTTCTGATCCAATAAAATGCTTCGTCTCTCTATGCGATTTTGAGCATACGAAACTGTGAAGTTCTCCACATCATAAAAGTGGTCTTTTCTATCAGTTTTTGTTTTGGTTTTTCTTACGTTCGTAAAGTTAAAACCTTTCGTAACAGCATCTTCCTCTACGATTTCTCTGCTAAGGTTTTCTTGAAAAATACTTCTATTAAGCAGAGCGTCCTCTAATCTAATGTCTGGGTCCAGTGGATTGAAAGTTGGGGTAACTATTTGATGGTCGTAATTGGCAAAAAATGGAATGCTCAATCCCCATTTCATCGGGAAAAACTTATCTATGGCAATATTTGATGCTATGCCAAATCCTTTGGAAACCTCACGAGAACGAGTAGATATTCTATCTTGCACTCCACCAAAACCATAATTTTTGAAGTTTCCGTTTAGCATTAATGTTCCTACATCTGCTAGTTTAATATCTGCTGAGAAAATCCCTGCCTCACCATTTTCTTGGTCAAATCCAAACGCTCTAAGCTCATCACACCAAACGGTGAATTCTCTTCCTATGAATTTGTTGATGGTATCGTTGTTTTTAACACCAATCATCATGGTCAGCACATTGCTAAAATCGGGATTTCCAACAACACTTATTTTGTATTTTCTTACAATGCTCTCTTCAATATTGTTATCTCCACTCGCTCCTGAAGCCGTTCCTAAAACGTCAATTAATTTATCTCCGCCATATTTTTGGTTCATCGAGAACATGTTTCTATTTCGCTCTAGCTTTAAGTTTCGAAGCATATCCAAGGGAATATCCAGTTCGTTTTCTTTGGGCCAAATAGAAAATACATCTTGAGAACCGTTTACAGTGGTTTTTAAATTTGGAATTTCAATTTCATAATAGTTGCTTTTCAAGTCTGTTCCAATTCTTACAAAAACACTTGCGATTCCGTCTTGATTATCCTTGTTTTGGGTATGTACAAACATTTTTATGCGTTTGTACATGTTCAAGTCTAATTTAGTGTTTTTAAATACCGCTCTGGCCTCACCACCCTTCAAGTCTTCTACCGACATACTCAAGGATTGCTCGTTCATTTGAGTAAGTATTTGCGTAGTGAAGTCTCTGTCTCTGATGAATCCTGGAGGTACTACATACGGAGTTGTACCCGGTTTTATATTACAATCCCCATCGAGCGGACATCCATTTTCTTCGACGTTAACTGATGAGGTTTTAAAAACTGCAGTGCTAGAGCTATCCTGAGGTACTTCAAATGCACTTTTATCAGTCAAACTGTTGGCATATACCCTATATTGATTCGAAACCAACTGTAAAGATGCAAATCTAAGTACAACGGGTTGTTCCCATTCTGTGGTCACCATTCTAACAAATCTGATAGATTTGAAGCCTTCTTTTCCAACAGGAAAACTTCTGGTTGGTTTTCTGATCGGAATTCTGTGCAAATACCAAGTAGCTCCGTTGGTCGTTACTTGATCTACAATGTAATTGTTTTTTGAAAGAACGCCTGAGTTTGGTGTATTACCTGTAGAAGGATTTAGGTCAATTTCATATTCGAAGTAATCTTCTACCTGATTGATGGTATTGTCTTGATTGATATCTTCTTTATCCGCTAAATTGGTTGACGCTTGGTTGATATTAGAAGAACTATTCAGGTTGGTGGTGTTGGTGCTAATGGGCGGTGCATTATTTTCCATTCCCAAATAATTCTTAAAACGCTCAAGGAATGTCGCATTAGTTTCGTCCCAAATGGGATCAAGAAAATAGTTAAAGTCATCTTTGGAAGGGTCTCTTTTGATGCTTTCTAGTGCTTGTGGGTCGATGTTTTTGCCGTCAAGTGTCGTTAAAAATCCTTTAATTCCTTCCTTATTGTTGATGCTATTGGTGTTTTTATATTCACGCTCTTCGGCATTCGAAAGACCATCCAAGCCCACGTCTTGTTTCAATCTTATGCTTTCGGAATTATCAAATGCATCGGTAATAAACTGCGTCCGAGGAGCCAAACCCCAATCTGTATTTACTGGATTCGACAAACCAGTGGCAGATTCCTTAATTCCATTTTCGAAATTGAATCTGCTATCTGGAACCACATCTTCTGAAATGTCTCCCAATTGTATAAGAAGTTTTCCTCCAGTCGTATTTCTGACGGCTTCGTTTCGATTTGCCCTAACAACATCTGAAAAAGGATCTAATAACCAAAATTCCAAATATTCAATATTAGAGTTATCAAAATCAGCATCGAAAGTTATTCCTCTCATCACTGCACCAAAGTTTTTCTTTGGGTCGGGTAGTTTTCCTTGAGGGTTTAAGTTCGGGTTGTAATTGTACATTCCCGGCTCAGAGGGGAAGTATGATAAGTCAAAAATGGCAGAAGGCAACTGTTGAGCAAATACTTGGCGACTTCTTCCTGGGAAGATATCTTGAATTTGAAAACCTTTGGTATAAATATTACCATTCGCCTCATTTTTTAATTCTTCAGGAATGATGCTGTTTGATCCAAAACCTTGAGAAATGTAGGCGGACATATCCACCGTATAAGCTGAAATTTTGGCTCGGTTATAATTATATGCGTATTGATTTTTTGGAAAATCAGGATTGGTCTTTAAGATAGCATCCGGCGTTGAGGCCAGTCTCCATTTGGTAGGCTGTCTGCTTAGATCATTTATGTTTCTGGCAAACTCAAAATCATCAATCATAGAGTTGCCTTTTACCTTCTTATTGTTTACTCCTGGTCGCAATTGAGCAAATTCTGCATTCAGAATAATTGTTGATGGTTCTTTGGTTTGAATTCCAGGCAAGGCATCCAACATTTTGGTTAATCCCATGAAGTCTCTTTTGAGGTTCATGTCCAATCCCCACATGGTATTGTTTACGGGCTCATTGCCAATCGCTGTTCTGGTAATAAATCCAGGAGTATTTTCTTTCAAGGAAAGCACTGTACCGCCGATTCTCAAATATCTACTAACCGTATAGTCAAACCGCATGCCGAACAAACGGCGAATTTGAGCCTGAAAAATATCTGGTTTTTCATAATCGATTCTTATTTGTCTTCCCGAGCTTAGAATACTTTGATTGGTAATTATTATGGTACCCTGTTGGGTATCAACGGTATAATCTACGCCTTGTTTTAGCTCATTGCCTCCTGCGTAGACCCTTACCGATGCTCCCGATGCTCCCAAGGGAAGAGAAATTTCTGATCCACCCGATTGAACGCTTCCAGAGATGAAAAACTTGTTTTTTAGACTCACTTGCTGGGCATCCATCAAGGTCTTTTTGTAAAGTTCTTCGAAAACGTATTTTTTCTGTAAATCTGGTTCGCCTTCAAATAGCTTACTGATATGACTTCCGAAGGGCTCCAAAACTGGAAAAATTATCCTTCCGTATTTTTCATTGATGGTGACATTCTCAACATAGTCAAAGTTGCCATCTTTTTTGGGGTCGTTGTTAAAATTGAGTTTGTCTAATCTCAAAGCCTCAATCAAAGGCACGTTGGCAAAGTTTTTACCTTCTTTAAGATTGGGCGTGTCCATGCCCGTTTGATCGTCTTTGTAAACAATTCTTAGCTGGAAACCTTCCTTTTTGATTTGTCCCTGGGCTAAAGAATATACGTTTTTCATCATCAGATTCCACATCGGGTTGTTCAGGCGGTTTCTGATGGTTGAAGACTTCAGCATTTTCAAAATGATAACTTCGTCTTCTTTTCTGCTCACATAATCTTCTGTTAACTCACCAACTTTGTAGGCACGTCCTTGGTAGGTATATTCATAGGCTACCGAAAGAATCTCGTCGTTTCTTAAGGGAGAAAGCAGTGAAATATATCCCAACTCAGGCTGGATTTCAAACTCTCTGTCTGTTAGTTTTTTTGCTCCTCTTAATAATTCAAAATCTTCTCCATTTTTAAGGCCCATTCCCGAAAGTATATTTCCACTGTTGTCTATTCTTCTGAAAGATTCATTGTTTACCAAGCCAGTAAACAGGTTATTAGACTTATTGTCAGCAGCAGGAATGCTGTTGTTCGGAATAACAATGTCTGTTCGGTATGGATTTTTCTCTGCCAAGTCACTCAATCCAACCAGATTTCTCATCGAACTCACATTGTTGGTTCTGTTGGTTACATATACCTCTATTCTAGTTATTCTTACACCTGACGTAACCATGGGCAGGTTTTTCAAAGATTTCTCAAACTGGTCTCTGAAAAAATGAGAAAGGAAAAAGTGTCGATTTTCGTCGTAATTATCGCACCGAAGCTCAAATCCTCTGCTCTGGCTTCCACCATTGATTATGATTGATTCTGTTCTGGAGTTTTGTTGGGCAAAAACCGTAGTAACATCAAGTTTGCCAAACTTCATTCCGAGTTTTACACCCATCAAGTTTTGCACTCCGGGTATTAATTGGCTTCTATTCGGCATAGAGATATTACCCAATTCAACCTTTTGTAAAATATCCTCTGGTTCGTTTTTGAAATTCAGTTTAAATTTATTCTCCATCCCAAAAGAAGACTTGGTATCAAAATTCCCAAGAATGTTCATTTTCTCTTTGGTCTGACCAGCTTTTCTAAGAATATTGGTCAGATCTTGAAGTCGAGGACTGCTGTTCGGGTTTTGGGTGTTTGAATTCTCAAAATCTTCGGCATTGGGATTGTTATTTTGACCTCCCCCAAAAAGATTGTTAAAGTTTATCGCAATTTGTTGGTCCCAATCAAAAATCGGTTGTCTTCTTAGAGCCAATGGCGTCATTGGATTGTTGGTAAACTGCGTTCCTGCTCTCAAGTCAACACTTACATAGCCATTGGGTTTAAATTCTGGCACTTTGTCACCAAAAATCCGGTCCATGATAGGGTTTTTCTCCAAAAGCGGGTTTATCCTCTTTCCAGAAGTTGAGGTATTGCCATCTTGAGCCCTTTCAATATCTCTTATAATGCTTTGCCTAAGCATGGCATTTTGAATGCTTGAATACTCATTAAAAGTCAGGGATTGAGGAATTTTGACATTTACCGAATTGCTGAGTTTTTCATCAATACTAAAGTTGTTCTTTTCAGAATTGTACAAAACCTTGGTTTTGAGACTGTCAGGACTAATAGTAAGTAAAGGAGATAGCTTATAGTTGAATCTGTTAAGGTAAGTGTCTTTCCAAGTATTTAAATAGTTGTTGGTTTTCTTACTCGCGAGTGAATCAGTAACAGTTAACTGGGCTTTCGCAGAAAATGCGAAGCTTAAAAGCGTTAGGAGTACGAGTTTATAAGGTATTTTTAGGTGCATAAAAAGAGAATGCAATTCAGAGATTTATAGCTTTAAACGTCTAAAATCTTGCCATTATTCTAAAAACGAAGATTTTTTATTGAACGTTATTCTATCTTAAAGACAGTTTTATCAATTCTTCAAGGGTAATGTCGCCCCCAGTGCGTTTTAGTAGATTATCAATACTTTTTTCAGCAGCCGCTTTTGGAATACCCAAAGTCACTAAAGCAGACAAAGCTTCAGAGCGTAAAGTATGGTTGGCAGATGTAAACATACTTGGGTTTATTCCTTCAGCCATTATGTCTTTTTTGAGCTTATCCTTCAATTCAATAACAGCCCTCTGAGCAGTTTTGGCACCGATTCCCTTAATGTTTTGAATCGTTTTTACGTCTTCAGATATGATGGCTTGCTTTATTTCCATAGAGTCCATACTCGACAAAAACACCAAAGCTATGCTAGGCCCAATGCCAGAAACACTAATGAGGTTTTCGAATAATTCTCTTTCAGATTTTGTAAAAAAACCAAAAAGCTGATGAGAGTCTTCTCTTATTATTTGGACAGTATGCAAAAGGCAATTTTCTGCCGAGTTTTGAAGTGCAGAATACGTTTGAAGTGATATTTTTACCCAATAACCAACTCCGGAGACATCAATTATTACGTGTGTGGGTTCTTTTTCTACGAGTCTGCCTTTAAGAAATGCAATCATATTTATAATTTAAGTGCCATTCAAACCCAAAAATACCTAAAAAATGCCAAATTCGACAATATTGACACCAAAAACTCCTATTTGGCCCTCCAAATTAAATCAAAATCAAACCAGCCTAACAACCATCAATAAATCTTAGATTTTATCTCAGCCTCTGAAATTACTCCCGTGTGACGCCAAACTTGCTTGCCATTTTTGTAGAGAATCATGGTTGGGATTTCCGAAACTTCAAGATTTTCGGTCATACTGGTGTTTTTGTCTGCATCTATTTTGAGCAGATTTAACTCTTTATATTCTTGGTCTATTTTATAGAGAATGGGGGCCATTTTTTTGCAAGGGCCACACCAGTCAGCATAAAAATCGACCAAAACCCATTTGTTATTTCTGATAAGCGTGTAGTAGTTGTCACTAGAAATAAAACCCAAAGGTTCGAAAGTCTTCTTGCTGGAAGTATAAGGTTTGGAGTTGGATATCCATTTTTCAAATCCACCTTTTAGAATTGTGATATTTTCATAACCCAACTCAGAAAGATATGAAGCGGCATCTTCACTATTTTTTCCAGATTGGCAATATAGTATAAGTTGAGTTTTTTTTGAGTAAATGCTCTTCATATAATCCTCGAAATCAGCCCTTAAGTAGTCAATATGAATGGCTTTTTTAATGTGTCCAGCCTCGAATTCTCCTTTCGTACGAAGGTCTATTAAATGGAGTGGATTTGCTAACTTTATGGTCTTATCGAATTCATTTGGAGCCAGAGAGAGGTGGTTACCTTGTGAAAAAGAACAGAATGAAATCAATAAAAAAAATAGCGTCGTCTTTTGCATTTAATTACAATGGTTTTTCTAAAGAAACGTATGCAAATATTGTACTAATATAAATTTGGAATATAAATTTATTGCAAATTTTGATTTTTAATTTATGGCAATACGCCAAATAATCCTTTAATTTGCAGTGTTTTTTCAAGTTATTTCATTTTGTAATGCTTGCTTTACGCTATGAATAAGCCAAAATTTTACATTTAATTTTAAGAAAATGAGTCAAATCGTTAAAATTCATGCCAGACAAATCTTGGATTCAAGAGGCAATCCTACTGTAGAAGTAGATGTATTAACAGAAAATGGGTATTTGGGTCGTGCAGCGGTACCTTCTGGTGCTTCTACAGGTGTTCACGAGGCTGTTGAGCTTCGTGATGACGACGACAAAGTATATGTAGGTAAAGGTGTTTTGAAAGCTGTAAAAAATGTTAATGAAGAAATTGCAGCCGAGCTTTTGGGTGTAAATGTTTTCGAACAAAATTACATCGACAAAACGATGATAGAATTGGACGGAACTGCCAATAAAGGTAATTTGGGTGCCAACGCTATTTTGGGTGTTTCTTTGGCAGTTGCCAAAGCTGCTTGTCAAGAGGCTGGTTTACCATTGTACAGATATTTGGGTGGTGTTAATGCTAACACATTGCCTGTTCCGATGATGAACATCTTGAACGGTGGTTCACATGCGGACAATTCAATTGATTTTCAAGAGTTTATGGTAATGCCAGCTGGTGCTGCTACATTCTCTGATTCATTGAGAATGGGTACTGAGATTTTCCATAATCTTAAAAAAGTATTGAAATCAAAAGGATATTCTACCAACGTAGGTGATGAGGGTGGATTTGCTCCAAACATTGGATCTAATGAAGAAGCAATTGAAATCGTTTTGACTTCAATCGAAAAAGCAGGTTTCAAACCAGGTGAAGACGTATTCATCGCTATGGATGCCGCTGCTTCTGAGTTTTATGATGCCAAAACAGGTCTTTACACATTCAAGAAATCAAGTGGTAAGTCGTTGAACTCTATGGAAATGGCTGCTTATTGGAATGAGTGGGTTGACAAATATCCAATCAAATCTATTGAAGACGGTATGGCAGAAGATGACTGGGCTGGATGGGCTGAATTGACTAGATTGTCTGGTAAGAAAATTCAGTTGGTAGGTGACGATTTGTTCGTAACCAACGTGAAAAGATTACAAGAAGGTATTGATCAAGACATTGCAAACGCTATTTTGGTGAAAGTAAACCAAATCGGTTCTTTGACAGAAACTATCGATGCTGTAAACTTGGCTCACAGAAATAAATACAAGAGTATCATGTCGCACCGTTCTGGTGAAACTGAAGATGCTACCATTGCTGACTTGGCTGTTGCATTGAACTGTGGTCAAATCAAAACTGGTTCGGCTTCGCGTTCGGACAGAATGGCAAAATACAATCAATTATTGAGAATCGAGGAAGAATTGGGTGACTTGGCTTATTTCCCTGGTCTAAAATTCTAAGTCGGCACTTCGGTTTCGCTCAGTGACCAAGGGTTTCGCTCAGTGACCGAGGGTGCTAATTGATTATTTTGTAAATAAATATTGAAGCGTTGGAGATTTTTTCTCCAACGTTTTTTTGTTTGTTAGGACTTTTTTATATTTGAGTGATTTTAAAATTTATGCCTTCCTAAAATGAAAAAAATATCTTCATCCTTCTTTGTGAAATATCGATTTTATGTCATTTCTTCGTTGGTACTAGCTGTTTGGTTAATTTTTTTTGACAGGTCAAATCTTATCAAACAATTTGACATGGCACTAGAATTGAGGCATTTACAATCTCAACGAGTTTTTTTTGAGCAAGAACTTGAAAATATCAAACAAGAAGAAAAAGAGGTTCTTGGTAGTTATACCTCCCTTGAAAAGTATGCAAGAGAAAAATACCTGATGAAAAAGGAAGGCGAAACAGTATTTGTTTTGGTAGACGAAAATGATAAACCTTTGTCTGAAAAAGAATAAAAATTCGCATGAGAAAAGTGCTTTTTGTATGCTTAGGTAATATTTGTAGAAGCCCAATAGGCGAAGCTACTTTCAATGAAATAGCTAGAGAAAAGGGTGTTTCTGAAAATTTATGGGCAGATTCTGCGGGAGTTATGGGATGGCATGTTGGCAAAAAGGCTGATCAAAGAACCATTAAAAATGCCGCAAAACACAATATAGAAATCACACATTTGGGTCGAAAATTGAGTACCAAAGATTTAGATGATTTTGACCATATTGTGGTGATGGACGAGCAAAATTTTGAAGATGTCCATAAGTTCTATTATGACAATAAGAAAACCCCGCCTTCGGCCGAAAAATTGTTTTTAATCAGAGATTTTGATCCAACAGTTAGAGGTGTGCATGATGTCAAAGATCCTTATTATGAGGGAGAAGAGGTTTTTGAAGAAGTTTTTCAAACACTTTGGAGAAGCAATGAATCCCTTGTTGAGCATTTAATTGAAAAACATGACATCCAATCAAAAGAGGATACTCAATAGTTTAAATCGTAGGATTTCTAAATTCGAATCAACTGAATTGGCGAAAGAAATATATGCTGATGAAGCATTTGCCTCCAGTATTTTTAAAAAACTAGAATCTGGAAATGCGAAAGTAGCCTCTAATATATTGTGGTCATTTAGAAGTTTAAAACGGCAAGAATTACCAATAGTTCACAATCTTTGTCACAAGATTTTATGCTTAATTGAGGAATTTCCTGAGGAAGAGGGAATTCTAAGAGACGGAACTGCTTTGCTTCAAGAAATTCAAATTCCAGAAGATTTGCAAAGTAAAGTCTTCGATATGTGCTTTGGGTTTCTTCAGAATAGCACATCTTCAATAGCTTCTAAAGCATTTTTAATGACAGTTTGTTATCGAATTGCTGAATCATTTCCGGAACTTTTAAAGGAGCTGGCATTGCAAATTCAAGAAAATATTTTTCTACAAGGCAGTACTTCACCCGGGATTTACACAAGAGGAAATGCGGTATTGAAAAAAATCAATCAACGTTTGCGTAAATAGTGTCCATAATCCTCACAAGATCTTCGTAGTCTTTGTCGCTCAAGTTTTCCCATGATTTTTTTCTTCCTTTAGCTATGATTGCAAAAGCTTTCTTGTGTAAGTCTTTTCCCAAAGGTGTAAGTTCCAAAATGAATTTTCGGCGATCACTGACAGACATTTTTCTGACTATAAACTCTTTCTTTACCAAAATATCGAGAATCCTAGTAACAGTTGGAGCATCTTTGCATGTAAGAGCCCCAAGTTCATTTTGGCTAATACCTACATTAGGCATAATGTGATCTAAAACTACCCATTGGTCTACTGTAAGGTCAATTTGTGCTTCAGTTAGGTTCTTTTGCATAAACGATCTTATACGTTTAATAGTAGAATCTATTTTAAAAAAATAGGCTCTTTTGTCAGAATGGGTCATAGGTTTTTATAGGTTTGTGCGAATATAAGAATAATTATTTGGTCAAATATTGTTAAGGCAACTATTTTTTTGACTTAAATTACCCTTAACTTTGGAATTACCCTTAAAAGTTTCCAGGATATAAAATGTTTAATTAAAAAACCATGAAGAAGATTCTTAAGTTTTTTGCTTATTTATTACTATTTGTATTTATAGTCTTTGTTATTTCAATTGAAAGGATTGATAGAGTTCCTTTTGAAAAAACTGAACATTTTAAAAAATGGCAAAAACAATTCGCTGAGCAAAAGTTTTCTATGAGTGAAGGAGATGTGTCTGTCGGCTGGTCGAAAATAAACATTACACCATCAGTACATGGTCCTATGGCTGGCTATGGATCACGTAAAGGAAAGGCATTTGAGGTAATTCATGATTCTGTATTTGTGAGAGTTTTGGCTGTGGAGAATGGGAACAGAATCGCATATTTTTTATCGGCTGATATGTTAATTATTCCTCCAAATGTAACAGAAAAGCTTCAAAGTTTATTAAAATCAAAGTCTATCAGCTTAAAAGATGTGCATCTCTCTGCTACTCATACCCACAATAGTTTGGGAGGATGGGGAAATAGTCTTACAGGAAGGTTATTTGCGGGTTCATATGACCCAAAAATTGAGCAAAATTTAGCAGGTAAATTCCTGAAAGCCATTCTGAATTCAAAGAGCAACCTCAAACCTGCAAAATTGTATTATTCTGAAAGCGTTGATAAAGAGGATATTAGAAATAGATTAGGTATTGATGATGGTTGGGTGGATTCAGAGATTAGATCGATTATTTTCAAGCGGAATGATGGATCTAAAGCCAATTTGATAACCTATGGAGCCCATTCTACGGTTTTGAATTCCAAAACTATGGCTATTTCTAGAGATTATCCTGGTGTAGTTATGGATTCTTTGGAAAAGGGAAATAAGACTTTCGGGATATTTATGGCTGGTGCAGTAGGCAGCATGGGACCTATTGAAAAAGGAAAAGATGATTTTGATGAAGTCAATAATCAGGCAAAAGGTGTTCTAAAGCATCTATCTTTTTCTGAAAACCGCGAAATCGTAGGTGCATTAATAAGTGAATATCTGGAAGTTCCGATGAATAAACCGTCTGCAAGGTTAACGCAGAATTACGCTTTGAGACCATGGGCTTTTAAGTATTTATTTGGTGATTATCCCACATTTGTTAAAATCACAAAACTGGGTAATACACTTATTTTAGGGATGCCTTGTGATTTTTCCGGAGAATTAATGATTGAGTTGGATGCTTATGCAAAGTCTAAAGGTATCGATCTCATTATCACGAGTTTTAATGGTAGCTATGTGGGATATATTACCTCAGACAGACTTTATGACAGAGACCTTTACGAAACGACCACGATGTCGTGGTATGGTTATCAAAATGGTGCATACTTTTCTAGAATAGTGAAGGATATCGTAGATAAAGTGAGCAAATAGAAAAAAAAGAATATCATTTTTCAACTTCTACCCGGATACAAATAAAGAAATTGACTTAATTTTTTAAAAAATTATATTATTCCATTTTTGCTAAGGCTCAAAAGCTTTTTTTAAGAAATTATTAATGGCTCAGAAGCTTTTTTTGAAAAATTATTGTTTGATTTACGGGAATTAATCAAATTGTCACCTTGGAAAGATTCAAGAAAATATTGATTCTGGTAATTATCCTGCTGCTTGGAATAAGCACTGGAGACAGCTATGCTAGAAGTCTATTTTCAAATGAAAAGGCCCACGCCAGAGATGGTTATAACGAATTTGATTCTAAAAAGACCGCACTAAATATTTTCCTTTTTTCTTCAGAAATTGAAGATGTTTCGGAGGAATCTTCTGATGAAGATACAGATTCTAACGAGGAGTTTTGTATCTTCTATTCGGCTGGTACAAATTATTTCACACAAACTTTCAAGAGCGGTTCTAATTCAGCCACTCGTACTTCATCACAATTATTT
The DNA here is from genome assembly GCF_024343735.1 of Lacihabitans sp. CCS-44. GTDB lineage: Bacteria > Bacteroidota > Bacteroidia > Cytophagales > Spirosomataceae > Leadbetterella. Next base: position 62,792 of record NZ_RJUE01000057.1, on the reverse strand, counting down.
ACAAAACTTTCACTCTTTATAATCTTCAGAAATCTCAGAATATGAGATGTTTAACATTAATTGATTGATTTGAAAAAATCAAAAATTTAAGCGTTAACCTCACAAGCAAGAAGCCATTTTGCTTGCTAAAATTCTGAAATATGATATCAAAAACTGATATTGCTGGATTTGATGAGCAACATTTGTTGCATCAACTGGCACACTATTTACCAGCACAAGCTCCGCTCAAGGATTTTGTGCATCACAATACTTTACATGGTTTTCAGCATCTAAAATTTGAAGATGCTTTAAGAACTGCAAGAACAATTTTTGGTTATAAAACCTCACTTTCCATAAAGGAATTTAGGTCGTTTTATGAAGAAGGAAAAATTTCCGAGTCTGCTTTGTTTAAGGTTATCGTGAAAGAAAAAGGAGACGAAAATCTTGGTTATTGGTTAGATACGCTCAAAAATAAATATTTGGACAACAACGCCAATGAGCGGATTGGTGCTGTTAGAAATTATTGGAAAGAAATATATCAAATAGATCTGGATTCGGTCATTCAACCTATTTTGTTCCGACTTCTATGTAGTTATTTAGACCAAGGAATTGCCATTTGGAGGTTTCCGATAGACAAGTTGGGCTTTCTAGAATCTCTTCAAGAGCTAGAGAAAAATGGAGTTTCTTCTATTTTTAAAACTTCAAAAATCAAGAAAATCTTTCTAGATGGCAATTATACCTTGTCTGAATTATTGCTCAACTTAGTAGGTGATGAAAGTCTCTATGAGCAGTATGTTTTTGACCAACAGTTTTCACATCAAGGTTGGTCAGGGATGGTTTCCGTAATAGAAAATCTTCCTGAAACGCTACTTGAAACGCGTCGAATTAGTTTGTTAGAGTTGATAAAGTTAGAATGTTTACTCGAATTGGACGCCATTGAGGACAAAATGGGGGAGAATTGGAAGCCTTTGAGCTCGACCATTATTCATAAACCCACTCCTCTTTTTAGTGAAATTCCTCTGACCGAGTATTTTGAAGCCATACATATTTGGCAGAAGGCGTTTGAGTGGACTTACTACGATGAAGTTTTAAATGGTCTTAGGGAAAACACAAAATTTGAAAATGCTGAAAAGGTTTTTGAAAAGACTTTTCAGGCCATGTTTTGCATTGATGACAGAGAGTGTTCTTTTCGCCGATATTTAGAACTCGAAGACCCCAATTGTGAAACATTCGGCACGCCTGGTTTTTTTGGAGTCGAGTTTTTTTTCAAGCCAATTGAAGGTAAATTCTATACAAAAGTTTGCCCAGCACCTGTCACTCCCAAATTCTTGATAAAAGAGGATGGCTTAGTTAGAAAAATGGAAAAGGACGCTCATTTCTCTAAACACAGCCATAACTTCATAAGTGGCTGGCTAATAGCTCAAACCTTGGGATTTTGGTCGGCATTTAAGTTGTTTCTCAATATCTTTAAACCATCCATGGGGCCGATGGTAAGTCACTCTTTTAAGCACATGGATAGCAATTCTAATTTGTCTATCGACCATAATTTTGAATTTGAAACTGACCTTCAAGTTGGATTTAAAGTAGAAGAAATGGTGGACAGAGTAGAGAATGTTTTAAAGAGCATTGGCTTAGTTAAGAATTTTGCCCCATTGGTTTATGTTGTTGGACACGGAGCCAGCAGTATAAATAATCCCCATTATGCCGCATACGACTGCGGTGCATGTTCGGGTAGGGCAGGGTCTGTAAATTCAAGGGTTTTTTCTTATATGGCTAATAAATCTGAGGTTAGACGAGAACTTTCAAATAGAGGAATTCTGATTCCAGAAGGAACTAGATTTATTGGAGGATTAAGAGACACTACCAGGGATGAAATTATGTTTTATGATGAAGAAAGTCTTTCTGAATCTCAAAAGGTTTTACATAAAGCAAATTTAAGAAAGTTTTCTTACGCCTCTAAAAGCAATTCAAAAGAGCGTTCTAGAAGATTTGAGTCAATCAATACCAAAAGTACTTCTGACGATATTCATCATAGAATATTGGAAAGATCTGTTTCACTTTTTGAACCAAGACCAGAACTCAATCATGCCACCAATGCACTTTGTATTGTTGGTAAACGAACCTTAACCAAGGGTTTGTTTTTGGACAGAAGGTCGTTCCTGAATTCTTATGATGCCAGCATTGACCCTGATGGAAAGCGATTGTTAGGGATTTTAAATGCCGCAGTGCCAGTTTGTGGGGGTATAAACTTGGAGTATTATTTCTCCAGGGTGGATAATCAAAAATTGGGTGCTGGCTCTAAGTTGCCGCACAATGTGATGGGACTCTTTGGGGTAGCCAACGGTATAGACGGTGATTTGCGTCCAGGATTACCCAATCAAATGATTGAAGTCCACGACCCCGTTCGACTTTTGATGGTGATTGAGCAGAATGCAGCCATTGTGCTAGATGTCATTCAACGTAATAATGCGACCTATGAATGGATTAAAAACGGATGGGTTATGATGGCCACAATAGATCCCAATACTTCGGAGATTTCGGTTTTTGAGGACGAAAAAATGGTTTCATACAGCCCACCGGAAGTAATTATTGATGGAGTCATTAATTTTGATGAGGTCATTGAGAGTAGTATGGACAATTTGAGAATATTTAAATATGAGAATTGATATGGAAATAGTACTGCAGATTTTTATTTTAATTCCATTTGTCGGATTCTTATTAAGTCTTTTGATACCTGAAAACAAAGAGAGTTTTTTGTCGTGGTTAGCTGTAACTGTTATCGGGCTACAATTAATTCTGTCAATTTGTTTTACGATTCTTTGGCTTTTCAAAGGCAGAGTTTCGGTCGGTTTTGATTCATTTAGTCTTTATCAAACAAATGGATATAGTTTTTTTCTTTCCTTTTATTTTGACAAAATCTCTGCAATATATTTACTGGTTGGGGGCATCTTGGTTTCGTTGGTAACGCGTTTCAGTAGGTATTATTTACACAGAGAGCCTGGCTATAAAAGGTTTTTTAATACTGTTTTGTTTTTCTATACGGGGTATAGCTTAACTGTCTTATCAGGGAACTTGGAAACCTTGTTTATAGGATGGGAAATTTTGGGTATTTGTTCATTTCTGCTTATTGCCTTTTATCGTAACAGATATTTACCAGTTAAAAATGCGGTCAAGGTTTTTTCAGTGTATAGAATCGGCGATATTGGAATCATTTTGGCCATGTGGATGAGCCATCATTTGTGGCATGAAAATATAACTTTTCAAAAGCTGAATAATTACGAGTTGGTTCATGAGCATTTGTTAAGTCATTCATCTATAGGTGTTTTTATAGCTATGATGTTGGTTTTGGCTGCAGCTGTTAAATCGGCCCAATTACCTTTTTCGAGTTGGTTGCCCAGAGCCATGGAAGGTCCCACACCATCGAGTGCTATTTTTTATGGTTCACTTTCGGTACATATTGGTGTGTTTTTGTTGCTTAGGACATTCCATTTTATTGAGCAACAAACATCCGTTAGGGTATTTATCGCCATTCTGGGTTTAGTAACTGCTTTGGTAGCAACCGGAATAGGAAGGGTTCAATCGTCCATTAAAAGCCAGATTGCTTATGGCTCAATTGCACAAATCGGTGTGATTTTCATTGAAGTAGCCTTAGGCTTTCAAAATCTGGCATTATTTCATTTTGCAGGTAATGCATTTTTGCGAACTTATCAATTGTTGGTCTCTCCATCGGTGGTTACTTACCTAATTAGAGAGCAATTTTACAGATACTCCCCAGACGATAAATCGATTGAGTCAAAATATCCAATCAAAATGGCCAATTCTCTTTATATTCTTTGTTTGAAAGAATTTAATCTGGACAATATGATGTATAAATTTCTATGGAATCCGATGAAAATTCTTGGAAAAAAAATACGCTTTTTGAGTCTGAATCAGCTTATCATGATATTTGTTCCACTGTATTTTGGAGGAATATTACTTTGGGTTTATCAAGCTAATTTTTCCGCTTTTTTCATCCATTTATTGCCCATAGTCTTTTCATTAATTGGGCTCTTGATGGTACTTAAGGCTTTCACAGAAAGATATAGAGCCAGGATGTCATGGGTTTTAATCTTGTTAAATCATGCTTGGGTGGCTTTGTCTATATCCTTCAATGAGCATTTTAGCTTGGGCCACGTATTGCTTTATTTGAGTGGAATTCTTGTGATGGGGTTGTTTGGGTACTTAACGCTCAGGAGAATTAAACGCCTTGAAGGCAATATCGATTTGGACAGATTTCATGGCTACGTTTATGAGCATCCCAAAATTGCCTTTGCATTCTTTTTGGCATGTTTAGGGGTCAGCGGTTTCCCTATCACCCCGTCTTTCATTGGTGAAGACCTCATTTTTTCTCATATACATGAGGATCAACTACTGTTAGCTTTTCTTACGGCATTAAGCCTGATTATTGACGGTTTGGCTATTATCAGGATTTTCGCCAGGGTATTTTTTGGGCCGCATACAAAAACCTACCATGAGGTGGCCTATCGTTCGTCATGATTAATCTTTAATTCTTTTTTGGAAAAAAATATTAAAATGAATACTGAAAATAAAAAATTAAAACTTCCTTTAGAAGGCTTAGCCGGATTAAAGGAAAACTTCTCAACCGACGCTATTTCGGGTTTTATAGTTTTTTTATTGGCTTTGCCATTAAGTTTGGGAATCGCCAAAGCCTCTGAGTTTCCGCCAATTATGGGTTTGGTTTCTGCCATTATCGGTGGCTTGGTTGTAAGCTTTTTTATGGGATCAAGATTAACGATTAAAGGCCCAGCTGCAGGATTAATAGTGATAGTTGCAGGTGCTGTGAATGAGTTTGGCGGTGGAGAAACAGGCTGGCATTTGGCGTTGGGTGCAATGGTTGTTTCAGGTGTTATCCAGATTTTGTTTGGCGTTTTCAAACTAGGAAAACTTGCAGACTTTTTTCCTTTGTCTGCCATTCATGGGATGTTAGCTGCTATTGGTATCATTATCATAGCCAAGCAAATTCCTATTTTATTGGACATTAACCCAGCACTTTTAAAAGGAAAATCTCCTTTAGAGCTTTTGGCTTCTATTCCGCATTTTATTATGCACATGGATCCAAAGGCAACATTGGTTGGTTTGGTCAGCTTCAGTATTATGATGATTTGGCCGCTTCTGGACAGTCCGATAAAGAAAATACCAGCTCCATTGATGGTTTTATTATTTGCTATTCCGGCAGAATTGATGTTGGATTTTCAAACAACAGAACCAGCTTATGCCTTGGTGCACATCGGAAATCTTTTGGAAAACATAAAAATAAACGTTGATTTTGGAGGTTTTGCTCACACCGGTATTTTTATCAAATATGTGATTATGTTTGCTTTGGTAGGGTCATTAGAATCATTGTTGACGGTAAAAGCCATAGATATGCTAGATCCTTTTAAACGCAAGTCGAACACCAATAAAGATTTGATAGCCATCGGAATCGGCAATACGCTTTCTGCTATTTTGGGAGGTTTGCCGATGATCTCAGAGGTGGCGAGGAGTTCTTCAAATGTAAGTAACGGAGCAAAAACGAGGTGGGCTAACTTTTTCCATGGATTTTTTATACTTGCTTTTGTGTTGTTGGCTTCGCATTTAATAGAATTAATTCCAAACACAGCTTTGGCGGCCATGTTGATCACTGTCGGAATAAAACTGGCTCATCCAAGAGAGTTTATTCATACTTTCAAAATTGGAAAAGAACAACTTGCTATTTTCTTGGTAACCATATTTTTTACTTTGTTTGAGGATCTTTTGGTAGGAATAGCAGCAGGTATGATTCTGAAGCTTATCATTCACGCTTATCATGGAGCACCGATTTTAGCTCTTTTTAAAGCTCCTGTGATAGTATCTTTTACAGACAATGAATATCTGGTTGAAATAGACAAAGCTGCTGTTTTTTCTAATTTTTTAGGAATAAAAAGTAAACTGGAGGCCATTCCTCCTGGTTTCAAAGTGGTTATTGATTTGAAAAATACCAAGTTGGTAGACCACTCCGTGATGGAGAGTTTACACAATTTTGAACGCGAATATACTGAACATGGAGGCACAGTATCCATAGTTGGTCATGAGGAACATGAGCCTGCTTCTAGTCATGCTTTTGCTGCAAGACGCAAGAAATAATTAAAATTCATTTTTTTTTCACACCTATTTTTTTGAAAAAATAGGTGTGAAAATCTATTCCCAAAAATCAAGATCATGAAAAAGATAATCGCAGTAAGCGTATTCATTTTATTTTCGATACAACCTGCAATTTTTGCACAAATTAAAAGTCAAAATAATGATGTCTGGCTTCATTATGTGGGTAAGAATAAAGTTTCGAAGAAAACATTTTTAACACTTGAGGCCACCATGCGTTATGCAAATGGTTTTAAAGAAAAACAACAGTATTTTGTTCGTCCATCAGTTGATTATCAGGTTAATAACTATTTGCTGGCTAGCATTGGCTATACGCATTACAATACTTTTGTTTATGGAAATCCAGCTATAAACAAGCGACCTATTCCTGAAAATCACGTATGGGTTCAAACCAATTTTACCCATCAAGTAGGTGCTTTTAAATTAACAAATAGAATCCGAGATGAAAATCGTTGGGTAGGTTTAGCGACCTTAAAACCTAATAGCAACGCATACATAATTAACAATTATGCTTACAGAAATCGCCTAAGATATATGCCCATGGTGACTTTTCCTGTTTTAAAACACGATAAGCGTACCGTTATAAATGGTTTTGTTGGTGATGAAGCATTCATAAACATCGGGAAAAATGCTGGAGCAACACTGTTTAATCAGAATAGGTTAATACTTGGGCTAGGTTATGTTATTTCCAAGAAAAGTCAAATACAGCTAAGCTATATTAAACAGAGAATCTGGAATTTTACGGATACCATAGAAGAAACTAACCCAACATTAAGAGTTTCATACCTGATTAATCTAGATTTTACCAAGAATTAGCAGTTTCGTTTAAAATTGAAAAGTATATTTAGGCACTTCCGAGCTTATTTTTGTTGTAATTTTGTGTTTTAGAAAGAAAATAAATGAAAAACAACGATATTCTCAGGAGACTTAGATATACTTTCAATTTTGGTGATGACAAAATGATAGATATATTTTCAAAAGGTGGTTTGGTAGCATCAAGAGCGGAAATTAGCGATTGGCTAAAAAAAGAAGAAGACGAAAGTCACAAGCCTTTGAATGATAGGATATTTGCTTCATTTTTAAATGGTTTCATAGTCAATTTTAGAGGGGAAAAAGAAGGCGGAATTCCTGAGCCCGAAAAGCAATTGAATAATAATATCATCTTCAGAAAGTTAAAAATCGCTCTTAATTTTAAAGACGATGACCTTTTGGCTATTTATGAATTGGTAGGTATGAGGGTGAGCAAGCATGAAATAAGTGCCATTTTCCGAAACCCTTCTCAGCCACAATTTCGAGAATGTAAAGATCAGTTTTTACGTAATTTTTTGGATGGTTTGCAAGCAAAGTACAAAATGTAATTTATTGATATTTAATATTATAAGATTTTTTAATATTTAAATCTCCTATTTGTGAATTAATAACTCCTCTTAAATTTAATAAGTAATCTTGGAATAGTATTTGTAATGATTTATTTGAACATTACACTTTTTTCATGATTAACTTAGATTTCGACTTAAACTTAGAATATCAGAACTTTGAATTTGACTTGCAATTAGAAATAGCTTCCTATTTTGTACCATTAAGTTTTCATAAAAATGAATTTATTCTAGAGAAGGGGCAGATTTGTAAAGGAATTTATTATATTGAAACTGGCCTTTGTAGGTCATATTTAGTCAGTAATGGAAAGGAGTACACCACTTCTTTTGGCTTAGATCAAATATAATCTGTTCTCCAATTAGTTATTTGAAGCAACTTCCGTCTGAGGAGTATATTCAGGCTTTAGATAAAACTCAGTGTTTTTTCTTAGCTTATGAGAGTATTCAACTTTTGTTGGCCAAGTATTTTATCTTTAATGACTATGTAAGAAGATTATACGAAAAGTTATTTATTGAGGCCGAAAATCTGCTAAATTCTATCAGAATAGATAGTGCTCTGCAACGATATGAAAAATTTATGAGAGAAACTCCACATCTTTTAAATAGAATTCCTTTAGGGTATTTGGCTTCGTATTTAGGAATGAGCCAAGAAACATTGAGTAGAATGAGAGGTAAAATATAAAAGGAGATTTCAATTGAAATCTCCTTTTGCCTAATCAAACTGCAAGGTGTTTAAATTAACATCCCCAGCCAAAAGAAAAACTAAAACTTACTTTTGGTAAGCAATAGCTTGGTTTTGGAGCACAGTTATTGTTGTTGTTTGAGTAACCTCCAGTATTGCATGTTGGTGCTGGCGGAGTGTAACAAGTTTTAGGTGGAGTGTAGCAAGTTGGTTTAGGAGCACAGCTGCTTCCCAAAAGTGATAGCAAACCGAATGTTCCACCTTTCACTTCTTCTGTGTTCGAAATTTCCATTCCTGCAAATTTGTCTAATGATTTCATTGTTCTGGGTAATTTTAAAGTTTTAATTTATTTTCCTGCTCTCATTGCTTTTACGCTTAGGAGACATTACAAATGTAATTGCTTAATTACCAAGTTCCTTATCAAGAAAATCGCTTTTTGATTTATATCAAATTCTGTGATTCGGGTATTAAACGGTATGATTTTTGCATGGATTTGAATACATTATCTATTTTTTATATAGACTTCTCACCAATATATTTAAGTATTGAGATAATTGTGGATTTTACCTTAGGTGCGAAGCTTTTGATTTCAAGTACTTGGCATATTGATTCTATCACAAAATAAATTTCGGATAAATTTTGTATATTACTATTTAAAACAATCCAGTTTTTTACCCATTCTTCAACAGTTTCATCTTTTTCGATTTCTTGTACTTCATTGAAGAAATCGAGTAATCCTTGATCAATATTGGACGATTGACTATCTTCTTCATTTTCTATTATTGTCGATAGAAGTTTATTTTTATCCACCAGCACCAATGCTAAAAATGAAAGTTGGATGGTTATATTTATTCTGTTCTTTTCTTCAATAAAAAAATCATTGTAGTTAAGTGCTTCAATTAAAATCCTGCTGAGGCGAATCTCAAAAGCATTACCATCAATTATGCTAGTTGGAACCTCAATATTTGAGGTTTGGGTTACTTTGTAAATTCGTTCTACAGAGTTGGTCACAAAGTTTTTGAAAATTAAGTCTTCAGGACTATCGCTAACACCAATGGGTAATTTTTCTAAAAAATGCTCAATATTAAATATGTCATTTTTGCTGATTTTTGAAGTAAAGATTATCAAGCAAGGGCCTCTTTCTGAACAGAAAAAAAAGAAAAAAGAACTTGGGAATATGTCATTTTGAACGAAATTAAGAACTGCTTTCCAATTTTTTTTGTCAGCATTTATCCTTAAGCCCTCAAGATTATTTTGTTCAAATAGACTCATTTCTTTAAAGTATTATGGGATGTTCTTTATCAAACTCTGCGAAAACAACTCCATTCCCAATTTTATTTTTATTAATTCTTTTTTTTGAGGATATACTTTCCTTTGTTTTAGCAAAGCTTTTATTCTTTACTTGTGAGTAAAAGTAAATTAGTTTTGTTTGATCTATTTTTGATTCAATTATCTGATAATCAGATAGTAGTATTGGATCGAGGATTCCATTTTCTACTGAGTTATCTTTTAATATATATCTATTTTTTTCTTCTAGCAGTTTTATATACTCATCACATTTGTTGTATTGGTCATCAATCACAATTCCTGATTCATAGGTATTGTCATTTAATACAAACACAATTTTGCTCTGATAAGGTGTGTTTTTCTCTATCAGGATATGTTTCAGATTTTTAAACAAATATTCATTTTTTATTCTTTCAAACTCTGAGTGTTGAATGGCCCTTTGAAAATCAGGATTATTAAATTCAATATTTTTTAAACCCTTTTCGATTAAACGGGTCTTTAGTTCTAGGTCTTCAAAACCATAGTATTCTATTTTCTCATCATAACCTCCAATTTCAAAAAAAGCATTTTTAGTGAAACATATTTTTCCAAATACATCAGATTTTGAGTTTTCTTCAGGGGAAACGAAGACATTCTGGTTTTCAGAAAATACCTTTGAAATGTAATCAATGAAACCTTCACCAATAAAATTATCAGCATCAAGGTTGCAAATAATATCTCCTGAGGCGAGCCTCATGGCCATATTTCTAGAGTGACTTCTTTTGTAATGATCTGAAGTCGTGGTCTTAAAATATTTTATGCTTTTTGGTAATCTACTGCGGTTGTTTTCTATCCATTTATCTAGTCCGTCCGTCGAGTTATAGTCTAGAATTATTATTTCATGGTTTTGGTCACCACAGATACAATCCAAATTATAAGGAAGTGTTTGTTTCAGATGATGAAGTCTATTCATCACTGTTGTGCAGAAAGATATTTTCAGTTGCTCTTTTATATGATTGCGAGTTTAATGTATTATTTACTAAGAAGACATAGTGCTAGCCTGTTCATCCATTTTTTTTAATAAATAATCGTCAAATATTATATCTTCAAGAGGGACTTTAAAAAACTGACTGGCCTTTATTATATTCCTTATGGTAGGGGTTTTCAAGTCGCTTTCCCACTTAGAGTAAGTCGTTTGCGTAACATCCAGCATATAAGATATTTCTTGTTGAGAATATCCAAAATTTATCCTCAAATTTCTTAAGTTTTTGCCTATAGCAATAGGCATTAAGTAGTCTATATTCATCGTTTTTCACTCATTGGTTATGAGTAAAATTCAAAAACTATACCATTCAATAATTTATTGAATCAGAAAAAATGTAAAAAAAAAGTGAAGGACATAATACTACACAATAAGGTCTAATTTGCTACTTAAATACTTCCAAAGCCATTGTTTAAGTTTTTTTTATTTTCCTAGTTTTTTTTTCTCCGTGCCAATTAGCTCTTTGGTATAGTTTTTGTAATGTTATTCATGTAAAAATTGTAATGTTATTCATGTAAAAATATTGTTTTGAATATTACTAATATACAAATAGAAATTACCTCTGACGCTGACAATGTTCCAGACAGAATACTTTGGGGAAACAACACTGGCATAGAGGTAGAAGAAGCCAAGGCCATATCGATAGGGGTATGGGATGCAAAAGGAAGGGGTTCGATGGTGATGGAGCTTTGGAACAAAGAAATGCAGACCTTGGAATTGAAAGGATTCTATTTGGAGATTATAAAAAAAATAGGAGAGACCATTAGAACCGCCACCGATGATCATGTGGTTTCTAATATAATTGATAATGCGTGTTTTCAGATTTCTTCTTTGTTAGAAGAAGAAGTAAAGAGATAGTTTCTGTGCTTTTTTAAGTTTTTAACTCGGTTTTTTTTGTAAAAAATCGGGTAACTCGTATTTTATATACTTTGGTATATAAGCCTTCTCGTTTATTGTTTTCACTTTTGTGCTGTTGTTAAACATTAAAACACCCCAAAAAGATGAAAAACCTAAATAACTTTGCTCATTTTGTTTTGAATAATTCAGAAACCTTTGAAATCAAAGGAGGAACTTTCTGTTCAGGAAATAAATATTCATCTAGAGATAATTGCAGACCCTCAAGAAGCGAATGCGATTATAGCAAGCCAAAGTATAGCGGCTGCAATATTTCATTTGATTTTTCAATAAATTTTCAGGGTTGTAGCTCAAAACCTAAAACTTGTAATTCTTCACCAGCAGAACCACCAGTTAAAGAGTTTAATGTATAATTGATTTCGAGATTTTTAAGAAATATTAATTGTTTATGTTGGAAAGGAGTCTTCACTTGAAGGCTCCTTTTTTGTATTTGAAAATACCCTCAATGCGGCATGAATTTTGATTTAATAGTTCTAGGATTATTAAAAAAGTATTGAACAAGAAATTTATTCATTATCGTCAGTTTGACCAAATGGACTGTGGGCCAACTTGCCTTCGCATGGTAGCGAAGCACTATGGCAAAAACGTGAATATCCAATTTCTTCGTGATAAATGTCAAATAAACAAAGAAGGAGTCTCGCTTAAAGGAATTGGTAAAGCAGCTGATTCTCTAGGTTTTAGGTCTTTAGGTGTTAAAGTAACATTTGAATTACTTAAGGAAGCTCCTTTGCCATGTATAGTTCATTGGGACCAAAATCACTTTGTGGTGGTTTATGGTATAAAGCAAAAAGGGAAAAAAACCAATATTTATGTAGCTAATCCTGGAACAGAAAATGAAGTTTATACCAAAGAAGAATTTGAAGAACATTGGATAAGTATTGATGAAAAAGAGGGTATTGCTCTTTTGCTTGAAACTACTCCAAAATTTGCAGAATTTGAAAGTCATAGCTCGCTGGAAGCTCTGAGCTTTAGGCGTATAGGTAGTTATTTAGTCAAGTACAAAGCCCTGATTTTTCAACTTTTTATAGGTTTGCTGGCTGGGACATTGATTTCCATGATTCTGCCGTTTCTTACACAATCAGTTGTTGATACGGGTATTCAAACCAAAAATCTCAATTTTATTTATTTGGTTTTTATAGCTCAGTTGATGCTTTTTTTGGGCAGAACCGGCCTTGAGTTTATCAGGAGTTGGCTATTGTTGCACATTAGCATGCGACTAAACCTGACCATAATTTCAGATTTCTTGATTAAGCTTCTGAGCCTTCCACCGTCTTTTTTTGACACAAAAATGACAGGAGATATTTTGCAGCGAATCGATGACCACCACGAGATCGAATCTTTCCTTTCATCTACCACACTGAGTTTTGTTTTTAACTTCTTTACTTTTATAGTTTTTGGGTTTGTATTAGCTTATTACGACCTAAGTATTTTTACTATATATATTGTCAGTGGAGTTCTTTATGTTTTTTGGGTTAGGTTTTTTCTTAAAAGAAGACGAACAATCAATCAAACAAAGTTTACTTATTCTGCTCAAAATCAGTCCAAAATAATTCAGATGATTTCGGGAGTTCAGGACATCAAACTTACCAATTCTGAGCAAGATAAAAGATGGGAATGGGAAAATCTTCAAATAAAAATATTCAGACTAAACCTAAAAAATTTGGCTTTAGAGCAATTCCAAAGCTCTGGGGCTTTGCTTATAAATGAAGGCAAAAATATTATAATATCTTTTATAGCTGCCAGAGAAGTTATAGATGGTAATCTTACACTTGGAGGGATGATGGCTCTCCAGTATATTGTTGGTCAGTTAAATGGCCCTATTGATAGCCTTGTAGGTTTTATTCAGCATTATCAAGACGCCAAAATAAGCCTTGAAAGACTCAACGAGATTCATACACTAAAAGATGAAGAGCCTTATGAAAATTCATTTGTTCAAAATTTTGATACTGAAGGAGATATTTCAATCGATAGTATAGAGTTTTCCTATCCAGGAATTGAGAAGCCAACACTGAAGGACATAAGTTTGAATATTCCCGCTGGCAGAGTGACGGCTATTGTGGGTTCCAGTGGCTCTGGTAAAACCACTCTATTGAAACTCCTCTTGAGGTTTTATGAACCTAGCTCGGGAAGAATATCTGTTGGAGATTCTAATCTTAGCAACATACTCCCAAGTGCATGGCGACAAGAGTGCGGTACAGTGATGCAAGAAGGTTATATATTTTCAGATTCTATTGCCAAGAATATAGCTGTTGGTGTTGAAAAAATAGATCATGATCGACTTTTCCATGCCGTAAAAGTGGCGAATATTGCCCCTTTTATTGAGCAATTGCCAACTGGCTATAATACAAAAATTGGAGATGAGGGTATAGGAGTGAGCCAAGGTCAAAAACAGAGGATTTTGATTGCTCGAGCCGTTTACAAAAATCCAAGTTTTATTTTCTTTGACGAAGCCACAAATGCACTAGATGCTAATAATGAAAGGGTTATAATGCAAAATCTAAATAGTTTTTTCAGAGGGAAAACCGTGATTGTAGTTGCACATAGGCTCAGTACAGTTAAAAATGCCGACCAGATTATAGTTCTGGAAAACGGCCAAGTGGCGGAAGTTGGCAATCACGATACCTTGATTCAAAAGCGTGGATTCTATTTTTCATTGGTTAAAAATCAACTCGAACTTGGCTGAAACTATGGAAAATAGCTACAACAAAAAATATACCCAAGATAATCTCAGCATGCGGATTTTGAACGCTTCGCATGATGAAAAACCGTTAGGTAAAAGTGGGAATTTTGAGAAGGATAACTACGGTGGTTCTGAAGTTTTGGGAATCAATAAAAGCATAAAAGATGTTGGGTTTGAGAGCCAGACTACACATAGTACTGAGAAGAGATTAAAAGGGCTTAAAAAAGCCGAACGAAGCGATTTGGTAAAAGAAGTGTTGGAAGCTCCACCATCGTGGTTGGTTAAATGGGGAAGCACCTGGACATTATTGGTTGTTTTGATGATTTTGGCCATTAGTTGGTTTGTTGAATATCCCGATTTAGTAAAAGGCGTAGTGCAAATAACTAGTGAAGACATAGCCAAAACTGTAACGGCAAAGAAAGAGGGTCTTTTAGCAGAAATCTATGCAAAAGAGGGGCAGATAGTTAAAAAGAATGAACGAATTGGGTTAATAGAATCGATAGCAGATACTAAAGAGATTGAAAAATTAAAAATATATTTAATTGATATTCAAAGTGATATAAGTAAAAATGGATTTAGCACTAGCGGGTTGAAGGAGTTTAATGATTTGGGTGAAATCCAGCAGGATTTTCAAAGTTTTGCTCAAGTATTTATTTCAAAGAGTAATTTTGACCCAGATGGAGTGGAGTCAGAAAAAAAATCGATACTTAATCGCGATTTGCTTGAAATAGAAGAAATTGACAACAATCTTCAGAAACAAATGGCCAATTATAAGAATGATTATAACTTGGCGAAAGATGAATATGCCAATCAGTTAAAGCTAAACAAAAAGGGATTGATTTCGGCCAACGAATTGCGATTAGCCGAAAGCAAAGTGATTGCCAAAAAACAGCAAATAGACCAGGCTATCTCATCTTTTAATACCAATCAACTTCAGAAAAACCAGAAGAAACAAGAAATATTGTCTGTTAGAAAAGGTAAAGTGGAACAAAGCTCCGCTTTCAAGCAGGAGGTTAATAAGCTGCTTCAAGCGATTGAAAATTGGGAAAAAATACATTATTTGATAGCTTCGACTGATGGAAAACTGATTTATCTTAAAAATATTCAAATAAACCAACAGCTCAAGAATGGGGAAAGTCTATTTTATATTTTGCCAAATTCGGCAAATGCATTTGGAGAAATGTACGTGGGTCAATACAATATCGGAAAGATAAAAGTGGGTCAAAGGGTAATTTTAAAATTTGATGGATACCCATACCAAGAGTTTGGAACAATGGATGCCAAAATAGCCACGATTTCTGATATTCCGATAGATTCAGTTTATAAAATAAAGGTTTTGTTGCCCAATAATGAACTTAAGAGTTTTAACAAAAATGTAAAGATAAAAGTCGGTATGACTGCGTCAGGAGAGATAGTTACGGAGGATTTAAGACTTATAGAAAAGTTATTTTACGAAATCAGGAAGTATGTTAAAAGATAAGGCCAGATTACTTCTTTGTTGCATTTTCGTGCAAATTTCGCATTCTTTTGCCCAAAAAGCATTGAGTTTGGAAAATTGTATAGAAATAGCTCTGAACAACAACCAAGATTATAAGAATTTATCGTTACAAACTAAAATAGCCAATATAAAGATCGAACAGTCCCAACTTGAAAAGTATCCTTCTCTGTCAAGTGATTTTTCTCAGGGTTTTAATTTGGGAAGAAATATTGATCCTTTTAGTAACCAATTCGTCACAAAACCTATCAATTCGGCAAATTTGGGGTTTTCTTCTAATGCTACTTTATACAACGGTGGACAAATGAAAAATACAACAAAACTCAAATTGATAGAAAAAAATGTTGTTCAATTGGAAGCTGAGAAGTCCAAAATACAAATAAAAAAATCTGTTGCTTTAGCATATTTGGAAGTTGTGCTGAAAAAAGAAATTCTGAAAATCAAAAAAGAACAAAAGGTAATTGTTGATGAACAAATAAAGAGAAATAATGCATTGTCAGAACTCGGAAATGAAGCTGTAGCTAGTAAAATAGATTTAAACGCCCAGTTGGAGAATGAAATTTACCAGATAGTAGATACGGAGGCCAGTCTTAAATTGGCTAAACTTAATCTCGCACGGCTATTAAACCAAAAAGAATTATTAGATTTTGATGTACAAGAGCCTATTAACACCACAATGGCAAATCTGAATTTCAACAATAATATTGTCGGAGTAGCACATTTAAAGCAAAAACAGCTTGAAATAAATCAGGCAGATATCAATCTTTTCCTAAAAGAAAGTCAGAAGAAACCTTCCATATTTCTGAATGGAGGCCTTTTTTCTAATTTTTCGAGTGAAGCTCCTCCTCGATTTAAAAACATCGGGGGAACACCCAAGCAGGAGATAGTTCAGGTGCCAAGCCAGTTTGTTCAAATTGAAAATCAGAAGTTTCCCATTAGTCAGGTCGTGACACTTCCGAATGTAACAGAGTCTCAATTCGGCTATTTTAATCAACTTGTCTCCAACTTTGGTCTAGGATTTAAAATTAATGTTCAATATCTGATTTATGATAAAGGTTTAAGAAACTCCCAAATTCAATCCCAAAAAATTGAAAAACTAATGGCTCAGAATAATTATTTGAAAGCAGAACAAGAACTTTCTAATGAGCTAAAAGAATACAAAACTTATATTGAGATTTCAAAAAGTAAATTTTTACAAGCCCAAAATCAAGAGAAAGCACAACAAAAGGCCTTTGAATTGGCCAAAATGCGTTTGGAAGAAGGAATTATCAGGTTTGCAGAGTTCAATTTGGCCAAAACAAATTTAGAGTTAGCCAAATCAAATGTGCTACAGAATAAATTTAGTTTTTACTATTACACCTTGGTTTACAAATATTTTTTTGAATAGAGTGGGAAATTTAGCATTCGGCCTAACTTCTTAAAAAATGGTAGTTTCATCTTCTATAAATAGTTTGTAAATAGGAGGGCTAAGGGACGAACCATTGGTACAAAGCTCCATTGTAAATCTGTTCTTATGGTAAGAAATATTTCAGTGAAAACCTTACTGAAGACCTTTCTATTGAGTTTTTGAGCGAAAGAGCCTACATAGGTGAGTCTAATTTTTATCGAACTTTCAAGCATGAGTTGGGTGTATCGCCAAACGATTTTATCATTGAAGAGCGTTTGAAAATTGCCGAGAGTTTGCTGCGTAATCCACGAATGAGTGTTAAAGAAGCTTATTTAGCCTCTAGCTTTAATAGTTTCTTCTATTTCTGCCGAATTTTCAAGAAAAAGAAAAATCTTTCACTAATTGAGTTTAAGGAAAAGTCTAATATTTTTGGTTGATATGGTGACTAAAATGAGTAGAATTTGTTATTCTAAATATTTAGGATTACTTTTTTGAAAAAAAACCAAAATGAAATTTCTCTTTTCCATCTTATTTTTTTTTACAACAATTGTCTACTGTTATTCCCAAAAACCTCGGCCTAGAGAGTGTGGGATTGAATTTGGCATTCTTAAAACAGGTGCACTAAATGCCATCACTGATGTGCCTGGAGTAAAAGTCGGTCAATTTACGCTTCATCAAGGTGCCGATTTTCATACTGGCGTTACGGCTATTTTACCTATAAAAGAAAATATATTTCAAAATAAAGTGCCAGCAGCTATTTTTGTTGGAAACGGTTTCGGCAAATTGGCGGGTTATACACAAGTGGAAGAACTTGGAAATATTGAAACGCCCATTCTTTTAACAAATACGATGGCCGTTTCAACTGCCATTGAAGCTTTGATAGATTACACCATTCAAAATCCTGAAAATAGAAATGTTAAAAGTGTAAATGCAGTTGTTGGAGAAACCAATGACGGAGGATTAAATGATATTCGAGCCAGAATATTGACCAAAGAAAATATGTTGGAAGCCATTAAAAAAGCCAAAATTGGGACAGTAGAAGAAGGAAATGTGGGTGCAGGAGCAGGAACCATGTGTTTGGGATTTAAAGGGGGAATCGGAACTTCTTCAAGAGTTTTGCCAAAATCTAAAGGTGGTTATACACTAGGCGTTTTAGTTCAGTCTAACTTCGGTGGAGTTTTACAAATAGGAGGGAATCCCATTGGTCAGTTATTGGGTAATCATAAATTCAAAAACATCGAAAAAGAATATAAAGAAGATGGATCGTGTATGATGGTCGTTGTTACTGATGCTCCTCTAAGTGCCAAAAATCTAAAAAGATTGGCTGCTAGAGCTATGCTAGGCCTGGCGAGAACTGGTGGAATGGCTGCTAATGGAAGTGGAGATTATGTTATTGCCATTTCTACAGCAAAAGACTTAAGAATTGCACATGAGGCCAAAGATATGTATGAAACCTTTAAGGTGTTAAGAAACAATGATTTGGATTTACTATTCCAAGGTGTTGTGGAAGCCACAGAAGAAGCAATTATCAATTCCTTATTTGCTGCTGAAGATTTAAGCGGTTTTAAAGATTATAAAGCAGAGGCTTTGCCTGTTAAGAAAGTACTCGAGTTGCTCAAAAAATAAAAAATCACCTGAGCTATTGCTTAGGTGATTATATATATTCAGGAAAATATAAATTTTAATCTAAATCAATACTTGTAATAAAGGCATCTTTTTTGGCAGAATCTTCATCCAAAACTTTTACCATGATTTTATCTTGGTTACTCAAACTTCTTGTAATTTCTATTCTTTCTCTGGCATTTTGATCTAGGAATAAATATGTATCTCGGTATTTAACAGCACCCAAACCTTCTGAGTAATCTGTGGCATTGTCAAATATAATAGGTACAACCAACTTGCCTTTGGTATCTATGTAACCAAACTTTTTGTTTACACTTACTACTGCCATCCCGTTAGAAAAAGCTCTTATGTTTTCGAAAATTGGTTCAACAATCGTTTCGCCTTCAATATCCATAAAGCCCCACAAACCGAATTTTTTGAACCCAAATAATCCTTCCGAAGATTCCTCGATGTATTGAAAGTTTTGAGCTGTAATGTTGCCCTTATTGTCAAGTAATCCGAAGTTTCCGTCTTTCTCAAATACGGCTAAACCATTTTTGAATGGAGTAATATTTGAATATTCGAAAGCTACAATTGATTTAACTTTTTTGTTAATGATGCCGAATTTGCCATTTAGTTTTACTGAAGCTAATCCTTCACTGAAGGCGGTAGCCGATTCGTAAATTGGTTCTATAACGGTTGCACCTTTGGTATTGATATAACCAAATTTGTTATTTACTTTAATCAAAGCAAGACCTTCAACAAACGAGCTACCAAACTCATATTTGATATCAATAACTACTTTGCCTTTGTTGTCGATAAAACCTACTTTGCCATTTTTTTCTACTAAAGCAAGTCCCTCAGAAAAACTCGTTGCAAAATCATATTCAGCACTTACTAACTCATTCCCTTTTTGATCTACAAAACCAAACTTTCCGTTTTGTTTGAAAAGTGCTAATCCATTTGAAAAATTCTCAAGGTATTCATATTTGAAATCAACAATTGGTAGTCCGTTCGAACTAATAATTGCGTATTTTTTGCCGTTGCGTACAATCGCATGATTGTTGGAGAAATCATTTGAATAATCGAATACACATGGTATAGCTAAAGATCCCTCTTTGTTTATAAAACCATATTTGCCATTCAACATGATTTTTGAAAATCCATCGGAGTATTTAAAACCCGCCGAGAATTTCTTTGAAACTTGGCCCATTGCCGAAACTGCCACTAATAAAGTGAGGGCGATTGTAAAAAGTGTTTTATTTTTTTCCTGTAACATGGGTAGTATAATTTTGATAATTATACACCAATTCTCGTGCCACTTTTATAGGAGAATATTAAAAAAAAAATTTATAAATTTATTTTTGGTAGCCAAAAAAAACGTAATATATTGATTATTAGATAGTTTCGGAAAATTGAATTTCGTATAATTTTGTATATAATCCATTCATTGAAAGCAGCTCTTGATGCGTGCCAACTTCTTTTATCTCCCCTTTTTCAAGCAAAATGATCTTATTGGCCTTCTGAATTGTACTTAGTCTGTGAGCAATCACAATCGAAGTTCGATTTTTCATGAGCTTTTCTATAGCATTTTGAATAAGTTCTTCCGACTCTGAGTCAATAGAAGAGGTCGCTTCGTCCAGGATTATTATTTTTGGATTTTGCAACAGAACCCTTACAAAAGACAATAGTTGTCTTTGTCCCATGGATAATGTTGCACCACGTTCCATAACTTCGTAGTTATAAGCTCCAGGCAATCGATTAATAAATTCATCAACTCCAACCTCTTTGGCAGCACTGACAATCATTTCATTGGTGATATTTTTGTCACCCATTCTTAAGTTTTCCGCAATACTTCCTTTAAACAGAAAGACATCTTGTAAAACTACGCCAATCTGACTTCTCAAATTTTCGAGATTCCATTTCGAAATGTTGTGTTGGTCTATCAGAATTTCTCCCTGATTGATATTGTAAAAACCATTGAGTAGACTTATTATGGAGGTTTTTCCAGCCCCAGTTGCTCCTACAAAGGCCACAGATTCACCAATTTTTGCCTCAAAATTTAAGTTTTTCAATACCCATTGTTCGTCAATGTAGGCAAACCAAACATTTTTGAAACTTACTTCTCCACGAATTTCTCTTTTTTCTGATTCATTCTGTTCTATATTTTCTTCGTCATCGAGTATTTCTATTATTCTAGAAACACTCACCACGCCCATTTGCAGGGTGTTTATTCTGTCAGCTATCATTCTTATTGGTCTGAAAAACTGATTGATAAACATGATGAATGCAGTAATTGTGCCATAACTTACTTCATGGTTTATAAGGCCTTGAGCTCCATACCACACAATTAATCCAACTCCCAAGGCAGAAATAACATCTGCAACAGGAAAATATACGGAATAATAAAGTATGGATTTTATGTTGGCGTCTCGGTGTTCGATATTCAAGTTCTTAAACTTGGTATGTTCTTGTTGTTGGACATTAAAAATCTGAATGAGACTCATGCCTGAAATTCGCTCTTGAACAAACGAGTTCAGATTGGCCACAGCATTTCTTACTTGATTAAATGATTTTTTTACTTTTTCTTTAAAAACATAAGTGCTTATCAGTAAGAGCGGTATGGTACTTATGCTGATTAAGGTAAGTTTCCAGTCGAGATAGAACATGACAGAAATAATCAGTATCAGCTGTAAAAAATCACCCGCAATAGCTGCAAAACCTGAGCTAAAAACGTCAGACAGAGATTCAACATCAGATATAGTACGTGTCACCAATTTGCCAATGGGCGTTTGGTCGTAGTATCTTAATTTTAAACGAATGATTTTATCGAATACTTGCTGCCTTATATCATGGATGATTTGCTGACTTAGCCAGCCAGCCTCGTAGGTGTTAAAATAAGAAATAATCGAATTAAACACCAAAATGACGACCATGACACCCAAATACAGGGCCAATTTGCTAAAATCACCCTCAGCTATTGGACCGTCAATGGTAGTTTGAATCATCAATGGAAGGGCAGGAGCCAGGACAGCCCCAAGGATAATAAGAAATACTAAAAGAGTGAATTTTGATTTATAAGGTATCAAGAAACCAAACAAACGCTTAAGTATTTGATAATCAACTATTTTTTTTTCTGTTTCCGATGGTTTCAATTTCTTCTGTAATTTCCTAAAATTTTAATTTATTTTATTTACAAAAATCGCCTAAAAAAGCTATTTTTGTACACCTTAACCTATAATAATGTCAGCCATTTGTCCAGATTGTAAAACTCCCCCTGATAACCACCAGGAATGGTTATGTTTTTGTGGAGAGAGTTTTAACCACTTTAATAATATCGGTAAGTGTTTACATTGTGGATATATTCATGAATTTACTGAATGTCAACAACCTGGCTGTAAAAGCATAACCCTGCATTTAAATTGGTACCCTCCTGTCACAGAAAATGTCATGAATTTAAAGTCAGAATTAAATCTTATTTCTTATTTGGAAAAAGCATCTCTTTCAAAAAACCCAATCCGTAGGCTAGATGTTGAATAAATGAAGCTATTATGGAAAGAAAACCAACTTTCAGATTTAGTGTACTTACTGTACTATGAACAAAAATAAATCCAAAATATAAACTCAATAAACCAATCGGGAGAAATTTATAATCAATATTTAATCCTATTAATAAAAATGCAAATATTGTAAATAAAACAAAACCTACTGGAAACAGATGCACGATTTTTATAGGAATCCCAAACATGTTTTTAAGTTGTATTCTCGTTCGCCCAAAGCTAAATATTTGCTTAAAAAAACTTGTAAAATCTCCTCTTCTCTTGTGATATACGTATGCATTGGGAATTAGACATTTTGAGATTTGAAGTCTTTCCAGCCTATTATTTAACTCCATGTCTTCACCCATGTTGGTCTTTTTAAAACCTCCAATTTCACGAAACAATTCAGATTTAATACCACAATTGTAGCTTCTGATTTGGTAGTTTCCTCCAGCATTTTGATTTTTATTTCTAATTCCGCCCGTGGTTAAAAAAGAAGTCATGGAATAACTCAATGCTTTTTGGAAATCGCTAAAATCTTCAGATGCTTTGTCTTCGCCACCAAACGCCTCTATTTTGTGGCCTTCTAAGTAAGCGTCGACAGTTTTGAAATATTCTTTAGGGACAATTACATCCGAATCGAAGAATATTAAAAATTCTCCCGAGGCATAATTTGCACCAAAATTTCTTCCAAAACCTTGACCTTCATTTGGCTTTGAGAAATATTGAAGTTCAAGTGAAGATTGATATTTTTTCGCAATGTTTTCACTTGAAATACTGGAACCATCCTCGATAATGATTACCTCAAAATCTGTAAATTCTTGTAATGTTAGGCTTTCTAATAGCTCCTCAAGTTCTTTTGGTCGATTATAAATCGGAACTACGACAGAGTATTTGATCATTTGTTAGCTTTTAATTCTTTCAAACTATCGTGATTGGCCTTCAATACCTTTTTGATGAGCTTGCTATCTATTTTTGTAGAAACAAACAAGGACTCAAATTGGCTAGGGGCTAAATAGATGCCTCTTTCGAGCATTTTGTTAAAGTATTTGCCAAATGATTTTGTGTCACAAGTTTTGGCGGTATCATAATCTACCACCTTTTCCTTTGCAAAAAACAAGCTGTACATAGATCCCAGTTGATTAACTGAGTAATCAAGCTCTAATTCGGCCAAAGATTTTCTAATCCCTGATGCTAATTCTAAGCCCGCATTATCTAGGTCTTTGTAAATGTCTGTGTGTTTTTTTAGATGTTTTAGCATTTCCAATCCAGCTGACATGGCAATAGGGTTACCCGAAAGCGTCCCTGCCTGATACATTGGACCAGATGGAGATACCATTTCCATAATTTCACGTTTTCCGCCATAGGCTCCAACAGGCATACCGCCCCCAATGATTTTACCCATGGTCGTCAAGTCTGGGGTTATGTTAAATCGTTCTTGAGCACCGCCAAGTGCCAATCTGAAGCCTGTCATTACTTCATCAAATATCAAGATTATACCTTCTTTGGTACAAATTTCACGAATAAATTCAAGGTAACCTGGATTCGGCAAAACGCAACCCATGTTGCCTACCACGGGTTCTATAATCAAACCTGCAATTTTACCTTTATTCTTCTTAATCATTTGACTCAAAGCCTCTGTATTGTTATAAGGCACAGTCAATGTATCATTGGCAGTTGCCTGGGTAACACCTGGGCTATCTGGATGCCCCATACTCATTGCTCCACTACCGGCCGAAATAAGAAAGGCGTCTCCGTGACCATGATAGCAACCCTCAAACTTTATAATTTTGTCTTTTCCGGTATATGCTCTTGCCAATCTAATCGCTGACATGGTCGCTTCAGTTCCTGAATTGACCATTCTGACCATTTCTACTGAAGGCACCAAGTCGCAAATTAACTTGGCCATGCTTACTTCTTTCTTGGTAGGTGCACCAAATGAGAAAGATGATTTTACGGCTTTTCTTACTTCGTTTTCAATCGGCCCAAATGCGTGACCTAGAATCATTGGTCCCCAAGAACCAATCATGTCTATGTACTTATTGTTGTCTTCATCTGTGAGGTAGGCTCCTTTTGCTCTCTTTATGAAACGTGGATTTCCGCCGACAGATTTAAACGCTCTAACAGGTGAATTGACTCCGCCTGGAATATATTGTTTTGCTTCTTCAAAAAGCTTCGAACTATTTTTGTTTTTCATTTTTTATCTATAAATCTCCTCAAATACCTCGTTTTTGTATTTTACAATCGGTACAATTGCATTTTCTTTTATTTTTCCACTAAAATCAAACCCACTTAGAAGGTATTCATCTTTATAAGGCCCAGAGCCTATGTTCAGCTTAAATATGTCTTTCCCATCTTTGAGCATTTTGCCAAAAAAATATACTAAATCATATCCAGCAAAAGCATAGAAAGAAGGATATATGGCCATCTTTTCCAGGAATATTTTTTCAAAGTTTCTAACTTGTTCTTTTTCTTTTGAAACAAATTCAGGATAAATCAAGGAAACATTCTCAGTTAAAACACTTGAGGGTGTTTTTTCCCAAGCAAATGACGAGGCAGTGCATATAATCTCAGATGTAATTTTGCTGTAAGATATACTTTGTAAAAATTTTATTCCTTGATTGTTGTCTGTTGCCAGAAAAACATGACCAGTCTCCGGGACAAGTTTTTGTAGGGTGCCATTGAATTTTTTGAAAGCAGTTATAGTATAGCCCTTCTTTAATGCCTCCGATCTATATATACCCGCAAAAACAGAGTCCTTTTTTGCATTACCAAAGTAAATACTAACTGATTTACTATAGTTTAAGCTATTTACGTACTCCAATACCTTTTTGGATTGTTGCAAATGTGAAGGTTGCATTAAAAAAATGCTGTTACCATCTTTAAGCAAATCCAAGTTGTTTGAAAGTGGATGGACTTGGATGATTTTATTACTTATTGCAAAAGGGACAGCCTCGTAGTTGGGGTCAGGATAAAGTGGACCAACAATTGCATCTAAATTTTTAAACCCTTCTTTTTTTTCTAATAGCTGAAAATCTAACTTGGTCTTTTTTACATCAAATGCATGAAGATTTACAATTATCCCATCATTTTTTAGCTGTTCTGCCGCAATTTTCATTCCCTCATACAGCTCATACGTATATTTGTTTGAGCCCGCACTGTTGGTTATGTCATTTAGATTGAACGGCAATAATATGCCAAAATCAAGTCTAGCGGTTTCTTCATCAGACAAACTTTTCGAGGAATTATTTTTGGCGTCTTTATTCTTAGGGATTTCTTTTAGCTTAAATCTATTGGTAAGCATGTCAGATATCTCCAAATCATCTTTGGAATTGTATCTGTTTGCCTGAATTTTTTCAACCAAATTTCTGGCAAGTACTTCTTGTGTTGGAAATTTGAAGTACAATTCTTTTAGCGTGGAAATGCTTTTTATTTTGGGAATGTATTGGTTAAGAATTCCTTTTTTTATTGCATCAAATTCCTTTTCTTGAATGGCTTCAATGCTTTTAAGTCCTTCCTCAAAATAATTCTCTCCAAAGTTCAATTCAGCATAAATTATTCTTGCTTCACTAACTTTGTCCCAATCAAAATACTTTTCAAATAGTTGTCTGAAAATTACCCTGCTTTGGTATATATTTCCTTTATTCTTGGCCGTCAGTGCATTATAAAAAAAAGCATAAGGCACCATAGGATTGGCATACTCTTTCTCACAAAGCTTGGCAAACTTTGGCCCTGCCAAATCATACTGACTATCAGCGAATAGTTGAACAGCTTTTTTGTATTCTATCAGATAGGCTTGGTCATTCAACTGCTGCCCATATACCGATGAAAACAAACCCAACACTATGACAAATATTTTTTTCATTATAAAGTTGAGATAACCTATTTAGGAGTAAAAAAAAAGCCCTACAAATCTAAAACTTGTAGAGCATTTATTTATTTCTTTTTTCTTGAATTTTTTAATTCACTGCTTTGCTTTTTCATTTCTTCAGAGGCTTGAAGCTGTTTCTGGATGAAATCTCCAAACTTGCTTTTCTTTTGGGGCTTAGTGTGATAGTTTTTACGATTTTTCTCAAGAATAGCAAGAATCTTATCTTCATCGATGAATTTTCTAACTATAAGTTGCTGAGCAATAGTCACTACATTGGATACCAAATAATAGAAACTCAAAGCCGCAGGAAAACTATTCAATACAAAGAAAAACACCAAAGGGAATATGTAAGACAATTTTTTCATATCCACCGGACCTGGTTGGTCTGGCGTAACTTGGTTGTTGTAATAGGTAAAAGCCAAAGATGAGATAGTCATCAATACCACAAAAAGACTGATATGGTGGCCAATAATCGGAAGATTGAAACCCCAGTTGATCAATGAATCATAAGTTGACAGGTCATTTGCCCATAAAAAGTTCTTTTGTCTGAACATCAACATGTTTGGAAACAAGAAGAAAACAGACATCAAAATAGGCATTTGTAACAACAACGGAACGCAACCACTTAATGGACTAACACCCACTTGTTGGTATAATTTCATGGTTTCTTGCTGAACTTTCACTGCATCGTCACCTACTTTTTCTTTTATTGCCGCTATTTCGGGGGCCAAAACTCTCATCTTAGCAGAACTCACATAAGACTTGTAAATAAGTGGTGTCAGAGTGATTTTTATCATCAACACTACAATGATAATCAACAAGCCGTAGTTGGTGATGAACGATTCTACCCAATTGAATAAGGGTACAAAAACATATAAGTTTACGGGTTTCACAATGTCGTAACCCAAGTAAAGATTTTTTTGAAAATCATTTCCGACGCTTTTTAATGCCTCTAGGTCGTTTGGCCCGAAGTAGTATTTCAACGAAACCTTATTTTGACTTAAATCTGTGAAAGGAATCTGTGCGGTTATTTTTCCGATTTTTACGATCGAACTGTCTTCTTGAGGGGTTTTTAGGTCAAACTGCCCTTTTTCGAAGTAACCGTTTTCAGAAACAACACCAGATGTGAAATATTTTTGTTTGAATGAAAACCATTTTACTGGTAAATCTGCCGTCTCATTTTCATCAGATGTACTTCCAAGTCCTAAGTCCTCAAAAGATTCTTCTTTGTCAAAGTAGTTTATTTGGGCAGCTTTGCGGTTTTCTGCTAAATCATTTTCAAGAACCAACATTGGGTTCTCCCAAATTATGGTCGATGGAGCATTTTTTAGAACAGAACCCAGTCCTTCTGTTTTTAAGTCTTGTTTAATTTCAAAGCCTTTTCCAGATATGGTATAGGTTTTTTCTATTTTCCCACCAGAAATCGGAGTTGTAAAAACTACAGTTTCGGCTTTGTCGCCTTTTGCAGAGATACTTGTTTTTGACGCTGAGAAATTCAGATTAGTCAAACTTATATCACCAGCGTTGGTTGGAATTTGAAAGTCAGAAGAAGTGCCACTTCCATCAAATAAAACCATGTTTTCGGTTTTGTTGGCCTGATAAGCAACAAATGTTTTATAATTTTTCAACTCTACTTTTACTATCCTAGCACCTTTGCTCGAAATTGTCACCTTAATATTCTCGTTCTCGGCTGTTATGAGTTGTTCAGCAGCATTGACCACAGAACTGTCAGAAATCGCCATTTTATTCGATGAAGTGGTGTCTGATATTACTTTTTTTGCCACTACAGCTGTATTTTTTGCAGGTTCAGCCGGTGGTGTCAGAGAGTCGTTAAAGTAAATGTAAGTGCCATACATTAAGAACAATAGTATGAAACCTATGATATAATTCTTGTCTAATTTTTCCATTTAGGAGATTATTGATAATAAAATTTTCCGCAAAATTCGTAAAAAATCTTTACTAATTGGAATCAATGTCCAATTAAATTAAGAACGGTCGATTTTGATTTTGAATTCATTTTTTGAATGAGTTGATGTGAAATATAGTTTGAAGCCAAGTGTTTTACCTTTAAATTTCTCTAAAAATATTGTCCAGAATTATGCCTGTAGCCACGCCGGCATTCAATGATTCGGCAGATCCAATTCTCGGAATTGTAATTTTCTGGGTAATGATTTTCTCTATTTCGGGCGAAATTCCATGAGATTCACTTCCTATTACCAGTCCAAAGGGTTTTTCGAAAGGGAAACTGTGAATATTTTTTCCTCCTAAAAATGCTCCATAAATAGGCAAATTTAGTTTCTTGATATAATTTTCTAATTCTACATAATGTGCATTAACTCTAATAAATGAGCCCATGGTAGCAGCAATTACTTTGGGATTGTAAAACTCCACTGTATCATTGCTACAATATACATGACCTATGCCATACCAATCTGCCAAACGTATAATTGTGCCAAGATTACCTGGGTCTTTTATGCCATCAAGTATCAAAATTATCTGACTGTTAGTGGTTTGTGTGTTAGGAGATTCATTTCTTTGATTCACCACAGCCACGCCAGTTTGATTGGTTTTGAAAGTAGAAATGCTTTCAATTTCGGGCTCTTTACAAACCACAATATTCTTGTACTTTGACTTATCGGCTAATTTTTCCTTAAAAATTTCAGTACAGAATATGTTTTCTATTTCAAATTCTGAGTTTAATATTTCTAAAATAGCTTTCTCACCTTCCACCAAAAATTTGCCATATTCTGTGCGGTATTTTTTATTATGAAGAGATTGAACGTATTTTTGTTGCTGTTTAGAAATCATGCTCAATTAATATTCTGGAGATTGTTTAAAAAAATAAAATATAGTTTGATGTTGGTATTATTGCTCGAAACCTTGTTTTCATGCAAAAATAATGTACCAATAGACAATAATAGGTATATTTTGTGGAGAAATGATTTTAAAGGAAATCAGAAAGTCATAGATGAGGAACTGGAACAGATTATCCCATTCGCACAAAAAGAAAACTCTAAACCTTTGGAGTTGCCCATAACACCCCGTGTTTGGTGGTATAATTTTGGTAGAAATACTTTCAATCCAGTAAAAAGTGAAAGAAAGCTCGGCAAATTGATAAAAGTGCTTGAAGAAGATAAAACAGCAAAAACTTTATCTGCTAGGAAAATCCAAAAGATTGAGAAAAAAATAGAGCGTTTTCAAGGCAATCTTCAAGAACAATCTGGCTGGCTATGGCGTAATATTGGTGAAAAACAAGTACTTATCTCGCAGGCGAATGTTGCTGAAACGACTCTTAAAATGAAGAAGTTTCTATATGATGTAGGGTTTAGAGATGCTGAAGTGGCCTATAATTTGGATTCTTCAAGTTCAAAGAAAAAATTGAAAGTAACCTATATCATTGATGAAAAAAAGGGTTATACTGTGGACACAATACAGTACGTTTCTTCTGACAAAAACATTGATAGTTTGGTTCAGACCAATAAATCGAAACAACTTATTGCTTCAGGAGATTTGTTTGATTTGAGGTTAGTTGCAGCAGAGAAGCTGAGGTTAGAGCAACTATTGAAAAACAATGGCTATTACAACTTTAACAATAAGTTTATAACTCATGGAGCTGCAAATTTTGAAAATGATGAATCGCTTTTTGTGAAAAGGAAAAGAGGCAATCTGAAAATTGAGATTCAAAATCCTGATACCAAGCCTACTCACGAACGTTTTACAGTTGAGGAAGTCATTTTTAAGGCATTCGACCCAAACAGTAACAGTACGTTTATAAAGCCGGATACTGTTTTTTACAATGGAGTGAAGTTTATTAGATTAGACCGAAATGTTCCTATAAACATCATTAGTCCACGAATAATTTCCAAGCCAGGATCTATATATCGAGTGGCGGATATAATGGAAACCCAAAGGCAAGTTTCACTTTTTAATCAGTTTGCTTTTGCGAGTTCACAGGTAAAACCTCTGTCTCCAGGTCAGCTTTCTCTAGAGTATTTTGCTCCTTTGTTGGAGAAATACACCTTTGGTATTAGCCCTGGCATCAATAATATTTACAACGACGGCTCTACTTTTTTTGGATTTGGGGTGCCAGTTTCGCTTACAGGCCGAAATCTTTTGAAAAAACTAGAAATTTTTGAGGGCTCATTTCGTGCTTCCTATGAAGGGCAGCCTTCTCCTATAAACACCTCCAATAAGTCCATCCGCGGTAGTCTTGAATTGGGATTAAATCTTAATCTTACTTTACCTACACTTTGGCCATTTCAGGGGCAACTTAAGCAGCTGAACCTTAAAAACCCAAGAACTATCCTAGGAATTGGTTATAATTATTCGGAGCCATTTTGGGGAAAAAGATTAAATTTTAAGCTGAATACCAACCATTCCATTCAGTTTTCAAAAAATGCTTTTTTATACTTGAGCGTTTTAGATGCACATTTGATCAACACCATTTACTTCAATAATCAACCTGGACAAGAGTTTTATAACAGTTTGTTGAATCTTCAACAACAAGGCAATAATTTAAAGATAACTTTTGATCCGCAGTTTGTGTCTTCGCTGAATTCCAACTTCGTTTACAACAATCAAAATCCGAGCAAGCCGCTGTCTTCATCAAAGTTTTTTAGACTGTTTCTTGAGTCTGGCGGCACAGTTTTGAATTTTTTGGATAACAAAGAAAGAATAAAGCTTATAGAGAAAGTATTTCCACTGAAACAGTCTGAAAACTCGATAGATAGTGTGAGAGCGTATTTCAGGTTTGTAAAATTAAATGCTGACTACAGAAGAAGTATCGGAATCAACGCCAAAAGTAGCTATGCTTACAGATTTAATTTAGGGATAGCCAATCCCTATGGAAACAACCGATCGATGCCTTATGACAAGAACTTTTTTATTGGTGGTAGCAATAGTGTAAGAGCCTGGGCACCACGAACTTTGGGGACAGGATCATCAAAACCTGACACAACAGCTGCTGGAAACACCATACCACAGCCAGGAGATATCTTGCTCGAATCAAGCATTGAGTATAGAATAAAAGTCCTTCGATTTGCTGGCGATATTCAATTGGCAGGTTTTATAGATGCGGGCAATGTCTGGAAATGGCACCAAACTCAAGCCGCCGCCAAATTCGAAAAAGCAAATTTTGATTTTAGAAGATTTTACAAAGAAATCGCCGTTGGAACTGGCTTTGGTTTACGTTGGGATTTATCCTATTTCTTATTTAGGTTCGACTGGGGCATTAAGGTTTTTGATCCTAGTAGAGACCAAGGAAGCCGATTTGTACTGGATGATTTTTCTTTGAAAAGGAAACAACAATACGGACTCAACTGGAACTTTGGAATTGGCTATCCATTTTAAGCTTCATTTTTACTTTCCGCCTAAGTATTTGCTCGCCGAGCATAAATTCTGATAATTAAAGGAATTTTAACACTGACATATTGTCATATTTTTATTAATTTTGCTTAATTTTTAAAAAATAGAATTTAGATGGTTGCCCAAAATATATTATTGAAAGAGGAAGAGAATATTGATGAGGCTAAGGTTTCAGTGAACGAGCATGTAATTGGGACAAAAAAATTATATATTGAGAGTTACGGCTGTCAAATGAACTTTGCCGATAGTGAAGTGGTGGCATCGATATTGAGAACAAATGGCTATTCTACGACTTCAAATCTTGAAGAAGCAGATTTGGTTTTGCTCAACACTTGTGCCATCCGCGACAACGCTGAACAAAAAGTAAGAACAAGACTTTCTTCGCTCAATAAAAACAAAAAAACGAATCCAAATCTTAAAATTGGTGTGCTAGGTTGCATGGCCGAACGTCTCAAAACCAAGTTTTTGGAAGAAGAAAAAATGGTGGATTTGGTTGTTGGCCCAGATGCATATCGTGATCTACCCAATTTATTAGAAGAAGTAGAAAGTGGGCACAAAGCGGTGAATGTTTTTCTTTCCAGAGAAGAAACCTATGCAGACATTTCGCCTATAAGATTAGATTCCAACGGTGTTTCGGCTTTTATATCTATTATGCGAGGCTGCGACAATATGTGCAGTTTCTGTGTGGTCCCTTATACCCGTGGCCGAGAGCGTAGTCGTGACCCACATTCTATTTATAATGAAGCTCTTGACTTGTTCGAAAAAGGCTTTAAAGAAGTAACTTTATTGGGGCAAAACGTCGACTCTTACAAATGGTCGAGCGAAACGGAGAAATACAATTTTGCCAATTTATTAGAAAAAGTTGCTTTAATCAGTCCTGAATTAAGAGTTAGATTTTCCACATCACATCCTAAAGACATTACCGACGAGGTTTTATATACCATCAAAAAGTACGACAATATCTGTAATTATATTCACTTACCAGCCCAAAGCGGCAGTTCAAGGATATTGGGTTTGATGAACAGAACTTATACAAGAGAGTGGTATTTGGAGCGAATTCATAAAATCAGAGAGATTTTGGGCGAAGATTGTGGCGTGTCGCACGACATGATAGTGGGCTTTTGTACAGAAACCGAGGAAGATCATCTGCAAACTTTGAGTTTGATGGACGAGGTGGTGTTTGACTATGGATACATGTTTTTCTATTCGGAGAGACCAGGTACACCAGCCGCCAAAAACTTAAAAGATGATGTTTCTTTGGAAGACAAAAAACGGCGAGTAAACGAAATCATAGACAAGCAAAGACAGCATTCTGCTATAAAAAATCAAATGTCTATTGGAAAAGTTTTTCGTGTATTGATTGAAGGAGAATCCAAGAAATCAAAAGCGGATTTTGCAGGAAGAAATGACCAAAGTAAAGTCATCGTTTTTCCAAGAAAAGCCTATAAGAAAGGCGATTATGTAAATGTCTTAGTAAATTCTTGTACCTCGGGTACGCTCATTGGAGAAATCATAGACTAAAAATGATAAACACAGCAGAAATACAAAATGCAAAAAACAGGTTTGGCGTAATCGGCAATGCCGCTCCGCTCAATTTTGCATTGAGTATCGCCATACAAGTAGCCCCAACTGACCTTACAGTGCTCATAAACGGTGAAAGTGGTAGTGGTAAAGAATCTTTCTCGAAAATAATTCATGGCTTGAGCCACCGTAAACTTGGGCCCTTTATAGCCATCAACTGTGGGGCTATTCCCGAAGGCACCATCGATTCTGAATTGTTTGGACACGTAAAAGGCTCATTTACAGGTGCCTTTGAAGAAAGAAAAGGGTATTTCGAAACTACCAATGGCGGTACTATTTTTCTAGACGAAATTGCCGAAATGCCACTGGGTACACAAGCCAGATTATTAAGAATCTTAGAGAATGGTGAATATATTCCTGTAGGTTCATCAAAAGTAAAGAAAACCAATGTGAGAGTGGTGGCCGCCACCAATGTAAACCTTCAAACGGCCATTGAGAAAGGTGAATTTCGTGAGGATTTATATTACAGACTAAACACCGTCCCCATCGTGGTGCCTCCTTTGAGGGACAGAGGTTTTGACATTGAATTGCTTTTCATAAAATTTACCAGTGATTTTGCCGAAAGAAATAACATTCAGCCGGTTGATCTCACAGAGGAAGCCAGAGCGATGCTGAGAAGTTTTAGATTTCCAGGTAATATTAGGCAACTGAAAAATATTGCGGAACAGATAACGATTCTGGAGAACGACAGGGTAATCAACAGTCAGATTTTAGAGAAATACTTGCCCAAAAGTCAAAAATCAGGCTTGCCAGCTTTGTTGAATCAATCAGATTTGGGTGGTTTAAACGATTATTCAGAAAGAGAGCTATTGTATAAAGTGCTTTTTGATATGAAAAAGGACATAACCGACCTTAAAAAGTTGGTGTATTCCATGATGCAAAATGATGGCTTAAATGCTCCCTCAGAAAGCGTTAAGCACGATTTGTTCAAAGATGTTTTGGCTTCTGAGGCACCTGTGGTTTATTCACGCCCTGCGATTGCAGACTCAGAGCCTGTGTATCCTGTTTATAATCAGCCACTAAGTGAGAATTTCATAAAAATTGACGATTATCAGAAATCTCGAGAAAACGTGGAAGACATCAGCCATGAAACAGAAGAAGAGTCTCTTTCTTTGGAAAAGAACGAGAAAGACATGATCATAAAGGCACTCAAAAAGAATAATTTCAAAAGAAAATATGCCGCCATGAGCCTTGGAATCTCTGAAAGGACGTTATATAGAAAAATCAAGCAATATGATATCGAAGATGAAGATTAAGCGTGTTTTTAATGCTTTTTTGCTGGTATTTATTCTTGCTGTTCTGAACGGATGCAAAATTTATTCGTTTACAGGTACTACTTTGTCGGCAGACTTAAAAACCTTTTCCATTCAGAATTTCGCGATGGCCGCAGCGGGTGGACCTCAAAATATGAGTTTGACTTTTAACGAAAAGCTAAAAGAATACTATCAAAGAAACACGAGTCTGAAGTTTAAAAATACAGATGGAGATATACACCTGGAGGGTTCTATAATCACTTATGAACTTTCACCAGTATCGGCCACTGCAGGTGACAGAGCAGCCATGAACCGCCTGACGATAACCGTTGAAGTGAAGTTTGTAAACAAAACCAATGAGCAAGAAGACTTTGAAAAAGAGTTTACTTTTTATCAGGATTTTCCTCAGGAGCAGACACTTACGCAAGCCGAACCCATTTTGGTACCCAAAATATTGGATCAGTTGGTACTCAATATCTTTAATTCCACGGCAGCATCATGGTAAAAGAAGCATTGCATTTCAATAACATGATTCAAAAAAAAGATTTTCGAGATCAGAAGGATATCGATACTTTATTGAATATTTGCAAAGCCTATCCGAATTTTAAATTGCCATATATTTTATTGCTTAATTATCAGCCCGACTTTTTCAACCATGATTTTTGGAGAAAAGGGGAGGAGTATCTCTTACAATCCAAGTCGAGCCTGAAAAGCTATTTTCATGTAGAAAATAAAAATGAAAAAACCTCTGATTCTATGTTTCGAAAGGATTTTGACGCTGAACCCATCGACCAAAAAAGTATTCTCGAAAAATATTTGACAAAACAAATACCCAAATTTATTTAACAAAATCATTTCAAGAATTCCGTAAAAGTTGTGGTTTCTATCGAAAAAATACTAACTTTGCGGTTCTTTTAGAAAACAATAAGAAAATTATATAAAATGATAACAACTATTCTAGTTTTGATGATATTGGTGGCTTTATTACTTATCATCGTTATATTGGTTCAAAACCCCAAAGGTGGCGGTATATCTTCAGAATTTGGAGGAAGCTCAACACAAATGTTTGGTGTTCAAAAAACAGGCGACATATTGGAGAAATTGACTTGGGGCTTTTTTGCTTTCTTGTTAGTAGCCGCTTTGAGTACTGTTATTTTGACAAAAACCGTGGGTTCGTCAGCAACTACTGACAGCGACGTAAACGTAGAAAAAGCAACTACCGCTCCGGCATTGCCAACTGCACCGCTTACAGCCCCTGCAACGGCTCCTGTAACAGCACCAGCTACTACGCCAGCACCAGCAAAGTAATATACTTCAGCATTATATTTGAAAGACATCCTTTGGGGTGTCTTTTTTTTTGTGGTTTATTAATTTAGTTGAGTGATTTTTTGAATTTAAGATTAAAAATATTTCGGGAAGGGGATTCGAAGTTTTTTTTGACTACTGATACTCAGTTTCGTATTGTATTTTGGAACATATTGAAGAGTTAATTTGGAAATTCTTTTTCTGATTTTCCCTTGATAAACTTCATTTTTTAGGCGTTTTTATTTTTTTTATATCTGCCTCTATTTCCCTCAAGCTATGCTCTTTTTCAATTGTTTTTTGTGCAATTTTATATTTTTCAAATTCTTCTCCTGACTTTTCCAATGCCTTCTCGTGGCTTATTTTGCCTGCGTGGGTAAGTAATTCTCTTCCATTAAGTTGCAAAATACTATCTAGCCTTTGTACCCAATCTGTCATGTACATTGGTATACGTTGTTGTGCCATCGTTTCGGCAAATGCTAAATACTGTTCTACTAATAAACCAAGCAACTTTATTTCATCCTCTTTTAGATAATTTTTAGCAATGCTTGAATCTGATTTTTTAATTGTATCTCCATATTTCTTGCTAAACGATTGCATACCCATCAATGGTAAACTAGCGTCAACTCTTCTATAAACCAATTCGGCTGCTGTTTGCTCACTAATTGCCCAAAGCAACTTATTTTGGACAACTTTAAAAAACTCAATTGTTTTTTCGTCTTTAGGTTCGTAATCAATGCTCGTGGTATAAATGTCTTTAATTTTTTGATAGAAAAACCTTTCCGAAATTCTTATTTCACGAATACGTTCTTGTAATTCGTTAAAATAATTCATTGAATTGCCGAACTTAAAACGGTCGTCATTTAGGGCAAAGCCTTTAATGATATATTCTTTGAGTCTTTGGGTTGCCCAAATTCTAAACTGCGTGCCTTGCGGCGATTTTACTCTGTATCCTACTGATATGATTACATCAAGGTTATAGCCTTTTACCCCAACCTCTTGCGTTTTGTCTACCATAGCACCATGTTGAGTGGTTGTTCGGAAATTCCGAACAACCACTTTTTCGTCTAATTCTCCTTCTGCAAACACATTTTTAATATGTTCGCTAATAGTAGCTTTAGATTTTTGAAACAATTCACATAGCTGTGCCTGCGTAAGCCAAACAGTTTCTTCCTCTAACCTTACATCAATTTTAATGTTGCCATCTAGGTTTTGGTATATGATTATCTCACCGTTGGTCATACTATTATCCATTTTAAGTAGTTGTTATTACATATCATCACTATAGTATTCATTTCAATAAAAGTGGCATCATCAGCCGTTGAGAAGATGACTGAGAGCGGACATTATATTTCTCCATTTCTTGTCGCATTGTCTTCTTTTATTGGACCTAGCAGATGTCCAAACATTTGGAGTACACGATTGACCTTTGACAAATTGAGATTTTCTTTGTCTTGTTCAATCTTTCTAATAACCGTTAGTGCTACACCTGTTTTTTCGGCAAATTCTTCTTGCGTTAATTTCAATTGCTTCCTTTTGGTCTTTACAAAGAATGATAACTCGCTCATATTATATGCATTTGCATGCAAAAATAGTAAAAATTATTAAATTGTATGTATTTGCATATAAAAATGATTTTTTGATTCGATTTATATGTAATTGAATATAATTATTCTTGATTGATTTGAATTTGCTGCCATTAAATCCGCCAATTTTAGCCTAGTAGGAGGCTGTCTTCAAAAAGTATATAGAACCTGAGTCTTCGCTGAAGGTTGGATTTGTATAACTTTCTGCTTAGTTGAACGTTTAGAATTACCCTCTCGGATTGGAAATCCTACCTATCTCGCTTCGGGATTGCCCTTCGGAACATCCCGAAGAGCTAATAAAAGCCTTTTTGTAAACAACTTCTTTGTATAGAAATTCAATCATTTTAATCATTTTCTATTGATAAGAATTTCAATTAAAAAGTCACACAAGGTCATTGTTGAATTTACAGCCAGCTTTGCGTGATGTCTCTTGGTTTTAAACTTGTTTGCGTGTCTGTCGCCAGCATTATTGCTTAGACCTGCTAATCCATTTATGGTTGTATCAAGTCCAGCGAGTATCTGAAAAACAAAATCTGGAATTTCATCTTTTCTTAAGTCAAGTTTCAAAGCTTTTTTTGCTCTTGTCCAAAGGTTCAAAACATTACCATCGTTTTTAATCTCTGTTTTTTCAGTTATTTCAATGATGTGAATTAAGACAGCTTCACATAATGTTCTTGCATTAGTAATTGCACCATTAAAATCATCAGTCGAAATTTTGTGTTGACATTTTTCAATTTGCTCACTTACAAACTCATGTCCTATAGTCGCTACCGCTTCTGGCTCAATAAAGTTACCTTGAATGTCGGCAATTTTGTAAATATCACCTTTCTTAATTAATGCAAATCCGTCATACTTTATGAGTTGATTAATATCGTTTACTATTTTTTCAACAAGTTGCTCATCCCCGCCAAATCGTCTTGGGTCAATAAAGTCCTCCAGAATTTTTTTAAGTCTAGGAGTTCCGTTGCTCTCAACAATTTTGTCTGTTGAATATTTCCATCTTGAAGGAAAGCCTTCTCCATAAATGTCATCAAAGCCAAACTCATTATAGAAAGTAACAAGTTTAGGTCCTGTTATGTAAGGAGCAGATCCTGTGTCACCCGCAATTAGTTTACCTAATTGTTCTGTTACTTTGTTTGATATTTTCACGTTGTTTTTGTCGTTTTAAAATGGGCTCTAATTAGCATGTTTACGAAACTCATTTTCCGAGTTTCGGTAATATCGAAACTAAATTTTGATTGATTTTATTTTTAATACATTAATAATGATAGAATTGTGAGAATTGAGGAGTTTCAGTAATATTTCCATGAGCATATTTGTGTTTTGATTATTCAATGCGGTCTTTTACAAATGTATTGTTCAATACATTAATTTCCAAGTCTTTATTCATTTCTGAAAATATTACAATTGGCTTCTTTTAGTTAAAGAAAATGGGTTTAAAAACTTGATAATCTGAACTTTTCTTGAATTGAAATTTTAATTCACAGCTAAACTATATAGCAAACCTTCCTCCAAGCATTTGAATTCCTCCCAAAATCCTATAATTTTACTTTTCAATTATTAAGCAAAAATGAGCAATTCTGACATCGCCGATATTATCCAGCTTACGGGTAAACTTCTTGACTTGCACGACCGTGACGAAATGCGGTCTAAGGTGTATATTTCCAGTGTTTTTACTTTGGAAAGACTCGATACGCCCATTGCTGAAATGTCGCCAAAGGAAGTCGGTTTAATCAGAGGATTTGGGAAAGTTTTGTCTGCCAATATCGAGGAGATTGTCAAAACAGGTACTTTAAAAGAGCTCAACGACCTGATTGAAATTACTCCAGAAGGTATTTTTGATATTTTCAAGGTGAAAGGTTTGGGTGTAAAAAAGATAAAAACGCTTTGGAAAGAATTGGGCATTGACAACATCAATGACCTCAAAATAGCTTGTGAAAACCACAAAATAGCCAACGCAAAAGGTTTTGGGCAAAAAACACAAGACGCCATTCTAGAGTCTTTGGCCTTTATGCAGGAGCAGATGGGCAAACTCAGAATGAACAAAGCGGCAGAACTGAGTATCGACATTCTCCAAAAAATCAAAACCAGCTATGAGAATGCCCATGAAATAGGACAAGTGGTCAGAAAATCTGAAACTGTAGATTTGCTGCAGTTTTTGGTGGTAAAAGATGGTTTTGGCGGTTTAAAATTTGATGCTGGGCTTTTTCATCAAGATATGAAGACTTCATCACCCAGTGTTTGGAGAGGTTTGTACGGTGACTTTGCGGTGGCCATAGAAATTGAAAAAGTTTCTTCAAGAGACTTTGTGGTCAAGAATCTCATAAAAAATTCGGATGAAGAACATCTGAAATATCAAAATAATGAAGGCGTAACTTTCTTAAATCACCTGACCAAAAACACTTTCAGTGACGAATCTGAGGCTTATTCTTCGTTCGGATTTAGCTATATCATTCCCGAAATGCGTGAGGGCAGAGAGGAATTTGAGTGGATTCAGACCCACAAAAATGAGGATTTGGTGACTTGGGAAAAGTTGAAAGGAACGGTGCACAATCACTCTACGTATTCTGACGGCAGCCATACG
The DNA here is from genome assembly GCF_024343735.1 of Lacihabitans sp. CCS-44. Classification (GTDB taxonomy): domain Bacteria; phylum Bacteroidota; class Bacteroidia; order Cytophagales; family Spirosomataceae; genus Leadbetterella. The sequence continues at coordinate 23,111 of NZ_RJUE01000057.1, read as the reverse complement.
CTCAAAGAAATGGCAGATTATTGTAAAGGTCTCGGCCTAAAGTATTTTGGAATAGCCGACCACAGCCAAACCGCTTCCTACGCCTCAGGACTTTGGCCAGAAACCGTAGCAAAACAGCATCAAGAAATTGACTCTTTAAATGCCGTTTACACTGATTTTGCCATTTTAAAAGGTATAGAGTCAGACATACTGATTAACGGTGACCTAGACTATGAAAAGGATGTTTTGGCTTCGTTTGATTACGTGGTGGCATCCGTTCATGCAGTGTTAAACATGGACAAAGAAAAGGCTACAAGAAGGCTACTAAAGGCCGTTGAGAATCCTTACACCAGTATTTTGGGTCATCCATCGGGCAGATTGTTACTTTCGAGGAAAGGATATCCGTTTGACTATAAAATGATTATTGATGCCTGTGCAGCCAATAAGGTGGTGATGGAGCTCAATGCCAGTCCGTACAGATTGGATATTGATTGGCGATGGATAGATTATTGCCTTTCAAAAGGAGTCATGATCAGTATAAATCCTGATGCCCACGAAACGAAAGGAATTCATGATATGCATTATGGAGTTGCTGTTGCCAGAAAGGCAGGATTAACCACTGATATGACCTTGAATTGTCTTAGTAAGGAGGAAATCATGAAAGTATTCTCCAAAAAATAAGGAGAGCCTTTCGACTCTCCTCATTTTACATCAATTTCTTTATGATTTCTTCGGTACTCATTCCCTCGGCTTCTGCTTTGAAATTCCGTACTATTCTATGACGGAGCACTGGGAACGCAACCGCTTTTACATCTTCTATATCAGGTGAGTATTTTCCATTGATCAAAGCATGACATTTGGCGGCCAGAACCAAGTTCTGCGAGGCTCTCGGGCCGGCTCCCCACTCTAGAAACTTCTTAGATTCTTCCGAGGCTCCTTCTATATTGGGTCTGGTTTTGTGTACCAATCTCACCGCATATTCCACCACATTGTCGGCTACAGGTACTTTTCTTACCAAATCTTGGAAAAGAATTATATCTTCAGCTCCCAATATTTTGTTTACTACTGTCTTTACATTTGATGTGGTACTCTTTACAATGTCCATTTCTTGTTCGAAACTCGGGTAATCCAAGTTTACCATAAACATAAAACGGTCTAATTGGGCTTCGGGTAGGGGATAAGTTCCTTCTTGCTCAATCGGGTTTTGGGTTGCAAGCACAAAAAACGGCTTCGAAAGTTGGTGTCTTTCACCTGCCACGGTTACCGAATATTCCTGCATAGATTCCAACAAAGCCGACTGCGTTTTGGGCGGAGTACGGTTTATTTCGTCAGCCAAAATGATATTGGCAAATACAGGACCTTTTACAAATTTGAAGTTTCGGTTGTTGTCCAAAGTTTCTGACCCAACAATGTCAGATGGCATTAAGTCAGGTGTAAACTGAATTCTATTGAAATCTAAATCCAAGGCTGAGGCGATGGTTTGTACCAACAACGTTTTGGCAAGCCCAGGTACGCCTACTAATAAGCAGTGACCTTGACAAAATATAGCGGTCAACAACAGTTTTACGGTCTCTTCTTGTCCAACAATTACTTTACCTATCTCTTTTGAAAGCTCTTGATATGTGTTTTTTAGAGCATCTGCTGCTTCTACATCCGAGTTGAAATTCTTCAATTGCACTTTGGTGAAAATGGTTTATTGTTCAAATAATTTACAAGCTTCGTATTCTTTTTCGATATTGATATACACTTCCGCAATGGCATCTTTAAACCATTTTTCTATCGATTCGTTTTGCTTATTGTTCATGGCATAGTTTTTCAACTTTTCATAATCATCTTTCATATTGGCTCTGTGGGCTTCTTTTTTATCTTTGATTTTGATAAGCCTCATGCCTGTTTTACCATCTGGCGTTCTGTAGTTCAAAGTAGCACTTATTGTGCCAACCTTCATAGGTTCTACCGTAAAGTACAAGTTTGGTTCCATCGATACATCCACGGCTTGCCAATTGCTACCAGTTTCAGGATTCATGATGATTCCACCAGCATCCACAGTGTTTTTATCTTGAGAATATAATTTTATCGCTTTTTCAAATTTGATGCTATCAATCTCAATTTGATTTTTCAAACTATCCAGAAATCTCTTCGGTTCGGTAAGATCCAATCTACTGTAATCAGGTCTCAACAAAATGTGTCTTGCACGATATTCTTGACCTCTTTTTTCAAGCGTTTGAATCAAGTGAAAACCAAACTCAGATTCAATCACTTCAGAAAGTTTTCCTGAGTCCAATGTCATTGCAGATGCTTCGAATTCGGCTACCATTTGCCCTCTTTTGGCCCATCCCAAATCACCGCCTTGGACTTTCGAGCCTTGGTCTTCTGAGAATTCCTTGGCCAATTCTGTAAAACTTTCGCCCAACTCTATTCTTTTCTTGAAACCATTCAACCTTTCAACTAACTCATCTTTCATGGCTTTTGTTACAGGAGCCAATCGTACAATCTGCGATATGACAACTTCTGTTGGGATGACAGGCAAACTATCAGAAGGTATTTTGCTAAAGAAGTTTTTTACTTCCAAAGGCGTAACATTTACATTTTCAGTAATCGTACTCCGCATTTTGTCTGAAGTAAGTTGCTCACGAACCTGGCTTTTTAGTTCAGACTTCAAGGTTTCTATAGATTTATTAAATTGCTGTATGATATTTTTTTCGTTTCCGTAAGCCCTAATCATTTCCTGCATTCTGGCATCTAACTGGCCATTCACCATGTCTTCATCCACAATCACGGAGTCGATCTCTGCTTTGGCTACTAAAAGTTTCTGGATTGCCAAACTCTCTAAAGCTTGACACCTGTTCATCTCTTGTCCTTCTTGTTTTCCCCTTTCAACGATCGTTTCTACCTCAGATTTTAAGATATAATAGTTATCTATTTTTGCTACAATCTTGTCTACATTGGTGGATGTCTGTCCAAAACTTATAAATGGGATGGCAATCAATGCCAATACTAACCTCTTTATCATTTATTATTACTTTTTACTTCCTCTATTATTTTATTTAACTCTGTGTTATCAACACTTATTTTATATTTCCTTGCTAAATTTTTGGTTAGCTCTTTGCTTAAAAACTCCTGATATTTGTCTACTACTTGATATTTATAATCATTAAAAGAGCGGCTAGATTTTTTGATTCTCAAAGAAAACTCTTCTATTCTACCGTCAATTACTACAATGCCCGTCTGACTCTCCCATTTGAGTTTCAACTTTTCCTCAAATTCCTGCTTATCTATGTTGTAAGTTTTGAAGCGTATGGCATCAGGTTGTTTTTCAGTGAAAATTTTTATCAAATCAGACTCTAGATTACTGAAAAACTGGAAAGAAACTCTTTGGTTTTTTGTCCAATCAAATCTATCCTGAACTTTGCTATTATTATAGTTTACTTCCAGAATTCTCGTCAAAGGTAAGCCATTTTCAACCAAATAATCAACGATTTGCTTAATTCTTAGCTCTGCAACCTGTTCATATTCGTTTTTATCAATGTGTCCGCCAATTTCAACTATGTATCCTGGGTTTTTCTTTAATATTGAAACTAGGCCTGTGAGTTTCCTTTTTTCTTCTACGCCGATAATGTACTCATCTTTTTCAAAGTAAAGAGGTTTTATGCCACGGTTAAGCTGATAAGGCTTAGATTTTGTCCGAGCAGCTTTAAATTTGTCATAAGTCAGGCTATCTGCAAAACTTACTACTGTAAACGAACCCATGTCAACACTTGGAAACAAGTCTGGATTATTATCAAAAAACTTCCTTTGGCCTGTTGAGTCATCAAGTGATTTCTCGATAATCATCTTGTTATAAAATTTCGAGTATAAAAGGTTGTCTTTTTGAAATTTAAAAAGCCTTTCGAGGTTTGGGTTATTGTTCAGAATGTTTTTTTCATTTAAATCTGTGAGCTGTTGGTTCACAAATTTGTCGAAGAGCATTTTGAAAATCTCCACGGGCTTTTCTTCAGCCCTCCATTTTTCAAATTCTTGGCGTTCTATTACATAACCAAAAAAAGACGAGACGAAATACTTTTTTTGATTGGTAGAAAAAAGGACAAAATTTGAAAGATCATTATGGGTCATCTTCCATTCTCTCTTTAAAATCCTATCATCTGCATAATTGAGGCATTGGGATAGGATTTCTTCATTCACAACGAACTGGAATTTCTTTTTCAGGTCATTAAATTTCTTAATTTGCAAATACTCGGCTCTTGAGTCAGTTGTGAGTTTTGGTTGAATTTTCTTAAGATAAGATTCTTTGTTATCTGGTTGGTACTTTTCTATTAGTTTGATTAGATGCAAACCACTGCTCGAACGGACAGGTTTTGATATTTCTCCTTTTTCCAATGAAAACGCAGCCTCTTCAAAAGTTGATTCCTCTCTGGTACCTATACCAAAAATAGGCAAAAGACCTTGTGAATCCCTAGAATTGAAATCATCAGAATACTTATTAACTAACTCTTCAAAGCTAGCTCCATTTTCAAGAAGCTTTTTTAAAGAATCTAGTGTTTGGTAGGTCTTGTCGTATTCGTCTTTACTGATTTCAGGCTTAAGATGTTTAAATATGTGCTGAACTTTTCCATAGCCACTGTTCTTTCTTTTATCATTTACTTTTACCAAATGATAACCCGATTTTGTCTTTATGGGTAAAGAGATAGAATCGATGGGCGTTGAATAAGCTGCAACTTCCAGCGGGTAAATCAAATGAAAGGCCGTAAACCAACCAAGATTTCCACCTTTGTCGTATGTCTTACTATCTTTAGACCATTCTTTGGCCAATATAGCGAAGTTGTCGTTTTTTATGGCATATTTTCGAAGCTCTGTCAATTCCTTGTAAACTTTTAAAGTATCATCTGGGGAGGCATACCAAGACAAAGGAATAAATATGTGCGAAGCGTTAATTTCGGTTTGATATTTTTCATAAGAATCTTCCGCCAATCTTGCGAGAGTGGATTTATCTTCCGTGAAATTTTGAATTTCTATTCTTTTGTACGTTTCTACTTCTTCTTTAAACAAGGCCGAAGTATCCATTCTCATCGCAATAGCTTCCTTGAGAAATAGTTTTTTTTGTATGACTTGGTTAATCAAAGACTCGTTTAGGCTGGAGTCTAAATCAGTTAAATTCTCAAACTCTGCAATTAAATCTGATTTGCTAAGTGAATCTTCTCCTAGTGATACAATGGTGGGTTCAGCTACAACTTCATTCACCACCGCTTTGGGTATTGCTACGGGTTTTGAACCGATAGGTTTCGTGCAAGACCCCAAAGCAAACAATAAGAGAGACAGGTATATATATGTTCTTCTAAGCATCCTAATTTTTCAAACTGGTGAGAATTAATCGCATACATCAATATATTCATGTAGACTAATTCAAGATTAATTTTATTCAATATGGTTATAAAATATAACTCAAATTTTCATACTTTATTTCGGCATGGGCCATTTTAAACGAAATTTGGTGAAGGCTCCTGTTGGGATAAGCAATGAAAACTTCCCAACCCCCAAATGATTTCGGTAGAATCTATTCCCACTACTTTTCTCTCCGGAAAACAATTTTGTATAGTGTCCAAAGCTTTATCGTCATTGGTACAGCGGTAGGTCGGAACTATCACATGGCCGTTTGTTATGCAAAAATTTGCATACGAAGCTGGTAATCTCTCTCCACTATCAATAACCAGATTAGGCATTTCTATTTCTATAATGTCCAATTGCTTTCCACTAAGTACTCTCATATGCTTTAAGAGATTCAGGTTTTCTTCAAGAATTGAATGGTTTTCATCTGACTTATTAGATTCAACCATAGTGATCACCTTATTTTCTCCTACAAACCTCACGGTGTCATCAATATGACCATCGGTGTCGTCACCCACTATCCCATCTTCAATCCAAAGTATCTGTTCCACTCCATAAAATTGCATGAGCATTTCCTCTATTTGGGCTTGATTCAATTGAGGGTTTCTGTTTGGATTCAACAAGCACGACTTGCTCGTCATAACTGTGCCATTACCATTAAACTCTACCGAACCACCTTCCATTATAATTCCAGGACTTACAAAATCGAGGCCTAGAGTCTTTGCTATTTTTTGAGGTATGGCGTTATCCTTATTATAAGGAGGATATTTGCCGCCCCATGCATTATACTCCCAATCCACTATGAGTCGGCTGTCATTGTTTTTATTGACTAAAAACCCCGGCCCATGATCTCTGCACCAAGAATCGTTGGTCGGATGTTCAAACAGCTCAATATTGGTTTGATTTATTTCGAATTTATCTAAAAGTCTATTAATAAGTTCAACTGTTTTTGTGTCGTTTGCATTGATTCTGACTTTTTCGCTCAAGGAAATGATCTCAATAAATTTGAAATATGCTGGATAAATCCTCTCAAATCTATCTTCCCAGGTATCTGTGTTGATGGGGAAGCTCAACCACGTGGCTTCATGTGGATGCCATTCAGCTGGGAAATAGTAATTTTCGTTTTTAGGATTTCGCATAGAATTCTGTTAAAATTAAAATAAGGTGCAAAAATAATTTCTTTTTTTTTGTTTTTTCAGTTTTAAAAAAGAATTACTTTTGTAAAACGTTTTAAGGAATAGTATTCTTTTAAACCAAAGAAATTTAAAAAATCTCTTCTGAAACATCTCGTTTTTTAAGAGTGGTTGAATAAATGATAGGTTAAAAACAGTTGAATTTTTCGACTGTTTTTTTGTTTTAAGGCTTAGGGCAATCTTTTTATCCTACTTTAGACATTTCAAAACTTCGATTTTTTTATACATAGTATCATATACATTCACTCATTTCTTGATTAAAAACCTCTGCTTGGAAAAGTTTTTTAATAAAAAAGGAGTTTTTTTTTATAATAAATTTTTTATTTGAGAAAAAAGGTATAATTTTGCACCTCAATTCGACGGAGGAATCTCCTTATCAATAATTAAAAGAAGTCGGCATCGAACGAAACCATTTTAATTTCGACTGTGAATTTCACTTATAGGCAGTCTCCGATTCGCGATTAATTTTTTTGGAGTCACAGAGAGGTAACAAGGCGTGTTCCTGCATAATTAAAAATGCCTTACCCGTAAAACGGTTCTCAGTGTTGGCAAGTTGGTTCGTTTACCAACCTCTGGGTTTAAAAAAGAATTAAAATTTGGATTTTAGCAAGCGTATCCGTACTTTTGCAGCCCGATTCAAATTTGGTTAACATTTAGCGATTATATTAAAGTTAAGACTATGTCTGGAATTATTGGAAAGAAAATTGGAATGACTACCATTTTTACAAATGGTGAAGCTGTGCCTTGCACGGTAATTGAAGCTGGTCCGTGTGTTGTAACACAAGTCAGGACAGAAGAGAATGACGGTTACAAAGCAGTTCAATTGGGCTTCGGAGAGAAGAAAGAAAAGCGTACAACAAAAGCTTTGATGGGTCATTTTAAGAAGGCTGATACCACTCCAAAAAGAAAATTAGTAGAGTTCAAAGAATTCGAAAAAGATTTGGCTTTAGGCGAGACTATCAGAGTAGAAGATGTATTCGAAGAAGGAGAATTTGTTGATATCAGCGGCAAAACTAAAGGAAAAGGCTTCCAAGGTGTTGTGAAGAGACATGGATTTGCCGGTGTAGGTCAAAGCACACACGGTCAGCACAACAGAGGCAGACACCCGGGTTCAATCGGAGCTTGTTCATACCCAGCAAGAGTATTTAAAGGAATTAAAATGGGTGGTAGAATGGGACATACCAATGTGACTATTCAAAACCTTAAAGTATTGAGACTTTTCCCTGAGAAAAATTTGATATTAGTATCAGGTTCGGTTCCAGGTGCTAAAAACTCAATTATTACATTACATAAATAAAAGGTCGGTAGCCAACGACATCGAAAAAGGGGCTGAACAAAAATGAAAGTTAAAGTTTTAAACAAAGAAGGCAAAGAAACAGGTAAGACTGTTGAGCTAAGCGAAGAGGTTTTTGGTGTTGAGCCAAACCAACACGTTGTTTGGTTAGACGTTAAGCATTACTTAGCTAACCAACGTCAAGGAACGCACAAGTCGAAAGAAAGAGCTGAAATCTCTCGCTCAACTAAAAAACTTGTTCGTCAAAAAGGTTCTGGAGGTGCAAGACACGGTTCCGCCAAAGCACCAACTTATGTAGGTGGTGGTACAGTATTCGGTCCACGTCCAAGAGATTACGACTTCAAATTGAACAAGAAAATCAAAGTTTTAGCTCGTAAGTCAGTTTTGTCTTCAAGAGTAGCTGAAAACAACTTGATTATCGTTGAAGATTTCAACATCGACTCACCTAAAACAAAAGCATATATTCAATTTTTGAATGCTTTGAGTTTATCAGGAAAGAAAACACTTTTTGTGGTTAACGGTGGAGAAAATAATCTTTATTTATCTGCTCGTAACATTCCTAAGACCAAAGTGGTTGATAAAGATTCTGTAAATACGTATGATTTGATCAATACCGAAATCATATTGTTGGCTGAAAGTACAGTTTCTCATTTAGAATCAATTTTGAAAGATTAATTTTTAAAGAAATGAGCGTTTTAAAAAGACCAAAAATAACTGAGAAAACACAGTTACTTACTTCAAAAGGCAAGTACACATTTGAAGTAAGTCGTGATGCCAACAAAATTGAAATAGCAGCTGCTGTGGAGAGAATGTACGGCGTAACGGTAGAAAAAGTAAATACGATTACTCAAATCGGAAAGAAGAAGTCTAGAATGACAAAATCAAGATTGAGTTCAGGAAAAACTAGTACTTTCAAAAAAGCAATGGTGACTTTGAAAGACGGTGATTTAATCGATTTTTACGCAGAATTATAATTTATTAAATTGTTAAAGTATAGCCTTTTATAGGCTGCAAATGTGTGAGAAATGGCAGTTAAAAAATTAAATCCGGTAACACCCGGCACCAGACACCGAATAGCACCAGATTTCTCTGATATTACTGCAAGTAAGCCAGAGAAAAGTTTGACGGAAGCTATCAGAAAAACAGGTGGAAGAAACAATGAAGGACACCGTACCGCAAGGTATATAGGTGGTGGTCACAAAAGAAAGTATCGTATAATCGACTTCAAAAGAGATAAAAAAGATATCGAAGCTGAAGTTATGACTATCGAGTACGATCCAAACCGTACTTCAAGAATCGCTCTTGTAAAATACACTGACGGAGAGAAGAGATACATCATTGCTCCTCAGGGTTTAAGAGTAGGTTTAAAGATTGTTTCAGGAGAGAAAGTGGCTCCAGAAGTAGGAAATGCATTGTTGTTGAAGAATATGCCATTAGGTACAATTGTTCACAATATAGAATTGACACCTGGTAAAGGTGGTCAAATGGCTAGAAGTGCTGGTACATACGCTCAGGTTTTGGCAAAAGATGGTAAGTTTGTTACCTTGAAAATGCCTTCAGGTGAAATGAGAATGGTTCTTGGAGCTTGTATAGCTACTGTAGGATCGGTATCAAATCCTGACCACATGAACGTAGTATTGGGTAAGGCTGGTCGTAAAAGATGGTTAGGAGTTACTCCTAGAGTTAGAGGTGTTGCCATGAACCCTGTCGATCACCCAATGGGTGGTGGTGAGGGACGTGCATCAGGTGGTCACCCTCGTTCGAGAAATGGTTTAATTGCAAAAGGTAAGAAAACCAGATCTAAGAACAAATACTCTAACAGATTAATAATTTCACGTAGAACAAAATAATACAAAATAGATGGCTCGTTCACTTAAAAAAGGACCTTACGTAGATTTTAGACTTGAGAATAAAGTCGACGTAATGAATGATTCAGGGAAGAAGTCTGTAATCAAAACTTGGTCGAGAAGATCAATGATTACCCCTGATTTTATTGGACATACTTTTGCTGTTCATAACGGTAATAAATTTATTCCGGTATATGTTACAGATAACATGATTGGTCACAAGTTAGGAGAATTTGCTCCAACAAGAAACTTTAGAGGCCACGTGAACAAAAAAGATAAAGGTAAAAGATAATATTCCGAGGAGCTAAGCTCTTTAAAAAAGAATAAAAAATGGAAGCAGTAGCAAAATTAAACGATTTTCCAACTTCACCTAGAAAAGCTAGGTTAGTAGCCGACTTGATTAGAGGCAAAAAAGTAAACCTTGCGTTAGGAATACTTTCTTTCCAACCTCAACAAGCAGCTCCAGTAATCAAGAAAGTTTTGATGTCAGCAGTAGCAAACTGGCAGAACAAAAACGAAGACTTGAAAATCGAAGAGGCAGATCTATATGTAAAGACAATCATGATTGATGGTGGTAGAATGTTAAAAAGACTTCGTCCTGCTCCACAAGGTAGAGCTTACAGAGTAAGAAAGCGTTCTCAACACATTACAATTGTTGTTGATTCATTGGAAAGTCAAGCAGTATAATTAAGTAACGATACTTAGAAATTAGAATATTATATAATTAGTTAAAATGGGACAAAAAGTAAATCCTGTAGGTTTTAGACTAGGTTACATCAGAGGATGGGAATCCAACTGGTACGGCGGAAAGAATTTTGCTGAGAAACTCGTTGAAGACGACAAAATCAGGAAATATATCAATGCACGTATTCCGAAAGGTTCTGTTTCGAGAGTAGTAATTGAAAGAACTCTTAAGAGAATTACCCTTACTATTCACACGGCAAGACCAGGTGTTGTAATCGGTAAAGCAGGTAGTGAGGTAGATAAGCTAAGAGAAGAGCTGAAAAAACTTACTAAGAAAGATGTTCAAATCAATATATTTGAAATAAAAAGACCTGAAATCGATGCCAAATTGGTAGGTGAAACTATCGCCCAACAATTGAGAGCAAGAATTTCATTCCGTAGAGCTATGAAGCAAGCGATTCAGTCTGCTATGCGTGTAGGAGCTCAGGGTATAAAAATTAAATTGTCAGGAAGATTAGGCGGTGCTGAGATGGCTCGTTCTGAAATGTACAAAGAAGGAAGAATTCCTCTTCATACATTAAGAGCAGACATTGATTATGCAATCTCTGAGTCATTGACTGTTTACGGTTTAATTGGTATCAAAGTTTGGGTATTCAAGGGTGAAGTTTTTGGTAAGAGAGATCTAACATCTGTTGCAGCTCTTGCTACTGAATCTGCTGATAGTAAAAAATCTACTATGGGTGGAGCTGGCGGTGGCCATCAGGGTAAAGGTCGTAGAGACGAAGATGGAGACAAGAACGGAAGAAGAAAGAAGACCAACAATAGTGGCGGCGGCGGTAGATCAAACGGCCAAAAGAGAAATTAAATTTTAGTGGCATTTTGCCTTAAACGTTATTATTATGTTACAACCTAAAAGAACTAAGTTTCGTAAGCAACAAAAGGGTAGGATCAAAGGTATAGCTACAAGAGGTCATGAGATTGCTTTCGGTTCATTTGCTATAAAAAGTCTAGAGCCAGGTAGAATTACCGCTAGACAAATAGAAGCAGCTCGTATTGGTGTTACACGTGCCATGAAACGTGAAGGTCAGGTTTGGATTCGTATATTTCCTGACAATCCTATTACCAAGAAACCTTTAGAGGTAAGGATGGGTAAAGGTAAGGGAGCTCCTGAATACTGGGTAGCAAACATTTATCCTGGTACAGTTTTATTTGAAGCCACTGGTGTTTCACTAGAATTAGCAAAAGAGGCTCTTAGATTAGCTGCTCAAAAGTTACCAGTAAAAACAAAATTTGTAGTTCGTAGAGATTACGAGGTATAGTCATATATAAATACTTCAATTAATAAAGAAGATGAAAAAAAATGATTTAAGTGGTTTTACTGAAGAACAGTTGAAACAACAAATATCTGAAGAAAAAGATAGATTGGTAAAATTGAAGTTTGCTCACGCAATCACTCCAATCGAGAATCCTAGGAGAATTACTGAGACTCGTAAAAATATTGCTAGACTTTCTACTGCTCTTAACAGTTCAAAGTAAAATATCATTATCAAATTTCATGGTTTTGATTAACCATTAATTTTATCCGAAAATGGAAGAAAGACAAGTAAGAAAAGAACGTATTGGAGTTGTTACCAGCAACAAGATGGAAAAATCAGGCGTAATCCAGGTGATTCGTAAGGTGAAACATCCTAAATATGGTAAGTTTATGCTCAAAACTAAAAAGTTTATGTTTCATGACGAAAACAATGAAGCTGGTATCGGCGACACTGTTAAAATCAGCGAGACTAGACCGTTGAGCAAAAATAAAAATTGGAGATTGGTTGAAATCATAGAGAGAGCCAAATAATCCGATATTTCTAAAATTAGTAAAAGGAAATAATAATGTTACAGCAAGAATCAAGAGCCAATGTAGCTGACAACAGCGGGGCTAAAGAAGTTTTGGTAATAAGAGTTTTAGGTGGTACTAAAAAGAGATATGCATCTGTAGGAGACAAGGTTGTCGTTACAGTTAAACAAGCTCTTTCGTCTTCAAACATGAAGAAAGGTACAGTGTCAAAAGCTGTTGTGGTTAGAACTAAAAAAGAAGTAAGAAGAAAAGACGGTTCTTACATTAGGTTTGAGGAAAATGCGGTTGTTTTATTGAACAATCAAAATGAGCCTAGAGGAACAAGGATTTTCGGACCTGTAGCTAGAGAGCTAAGAGAAAAACAGTTTATGAAAATTGTTTCACTTGCTCCAGAGGTACTATAATAGCTGAAAAAAATATCGTAATTAATTTATTACAATGGAAAGGAAATTTAACAAACAACCTAAGCTTCACGTTAAAACCGGAGATACAGTAGAAGTTATCGCAGGTAACTCTAAAGGTAAAAGAGGAAAAATTGTTGAGGTTTTGGTAAAGAAAAACCGTGTTGTTGTGGAAGGTGTGAATTTGATAAAAAAACACATTAAGCCTAACGCACAAAGCCCTCAAGGCGAAATCAAAGAACTTGAAGGTACTATACACATCAGTAACGTTTTGGTTGTAGATCCGTCTACTGGCAAACCTACTAGAGTTGGTAGAAAACTAAATGATGCTGGAAATCTTCAAAGATTTTCTAAAGCCTCGGGTAAATTTATTTAATAATTTAAAGTGGGTCGGTAATCCACTAAATTTAGAAAAATGGCAAGGTTAAGAGAAAAATATCAAAAAGAAATTGTAGCTGTTTTGATGGAGAAGTATCAGTACAAATCTATCATGCAGGTTCCAAAATTGCTTAAGATAGTAGTCAACAGAGGTGTTGGAGCTGCTACAGGCGATAAAAAATTGGTTGACAACAGTGTTGACGAATTAACAACTATTGTAGGTCAGAAAGCTGTTCCTACGATATCTAAGAAAGCGGTATCGAACTTCAAATTAAGAGAGGGTATGCCGATCGGTGCTAAAGTTACATTGAGATCTAAAATCATGTATGAATTTTTAGACCGCCTTACTTCAGTTGCATTACCAAGAGTTAGAGATTTCCAAGGTATCAGCGATAAAGGTTTTGATGGCAGAGGAAACTATACTTTCGGTGTAACTGAGCAAATCATCTTCCCTGAGATATCTATTGATAAAATCAGCAAGATACAAGGAATGGACATTACATTTGTAACAACTGCAAAGACTGATGCTGAAAGCTACGAATTGTTGAAAGCATTGGGTATGCCGTTTGTGAATAAAAATAAATAATAAGCAATAATTTAGAGACATGGCAAAAGAGTCAATAAAAGCTAGGGAAAGAAAAAGAGAGAGATTAGTAGCTAAGTTTGCTACGAAAAGAGCTGCCCTTAAGGAAGCTCAAGATTGGAAAGGCTTAGATGCCCTTCCAAAAAACTCTTCACCTGTTAGATTGCACAATAGATGTAAGCTTACTGGTCGCCCTAAGGGTTACATGAGAAAGTTTGGTATCAACCGTGTTACCTTCCGTGAAATGGCCAATTCAGGATTTATTCCTGGTGTTACCAAATCTTCTTGGTAAAAAGTTTTTTTTCTTATTTAGAATTACTATCTTTGCAGCCCAGTTAGAGAAGTCACGCTTGTGATACTGTCTAATGTTGGCTAAGGTATCCAAAAAAATATTAATTTAGAGATGATTACAACGGATCCAATAGCAGATTTTCTTACAAGAATCAGAAATGCTATTAAAGCGAGACATAGAGTCGTAGAGATTCCTGCCTCAAACCTAAAAAAAGAACTTACAGTTCTTCTTTACGAAAAAGGTTATATTGCAAGTTATAAGTTTGAAGACGATGGTCTTCAAGGTGTAATTAAAATTGCATTGAAATATAATCCAATTACTAAAAAATCAGCAATTATCAATCTTTCTAGGGTTTCAAAGCCTGGTTTAAGAAAGTATGTAAAATCAACTGAGCTGCCTAGAGTACTCAATGGCCTTGGTATTGCTATTTTATCAACTTCCAAAGGAATTGTTACAGACAAAGAGGCTAGAACGCTGAATGTTGGTGGCGAGGTACTTTGTTATGTTTATTAATTTTTGTTGACCGCTTCTTTAATGAAGCCTTAAACGTTTTAAAATGTCTAGAATAGGTAAAAAACCAATTACAATCCCCTCAGGAGTAACAGTTACTGTTGGTTCTGATAATTTAGTGACTGCGAAAGGTGCGTTAGGTACTTTGACTCAAAAAATTGACCCGGATATGGGCCTAATTATTGAAGATGGTGTTTTAACTGTAACACGTCCAACTGAGCAGAAAAGACACAAAGCTTTACATGGTCTTTATAGATCTCTGTTAAGCAATCTTATCGTCGGAGTATCTGATGGCTACAAAAAAGAGCTTGAATTAGTCGGTGTGGGTTACAAAGCTACCAACAACGGAAATATCATAGATATGTCATTGGGTTACTCACACAATATTTATCTTGTTGTTCCTGCTGAAATCAAAGTAGAAACTAAGATGGAGAAAGGAAAGAATCCAATCATTACTTTACAAGGTACTGACAAACAATTAATAGGTTTGGTTGCTGCTAAAATAAAGTCGTTGCGTAAATCTGAGCCGTACAAAGGTAAAGGTATTAAGTTTGTAGGAGAGGTTATCAGAAGAAAAGCTGGTAAAACTGCAGGTAAAAAATAATTAAGAAATTATAACTTTATAATATATGTCTAGTGTTAAGTCTGAAAGAAGACAAAAAATAAAGTGGAGAGTTAGGAAAAAGGTTTCAGGTACTCCTGAAAGACCAAGGTTAACTGTTTTTCGTAGTAATACAGGTATATACGTTCAATTAATTGACGATATAGCAGGAAAAACTTTGGCATCTGCCTCTTCAGTGGAACTAGGTCTTAAATCTTTGAATATAGAGAATTCAAAACAAGTAGGTTCAAGCATTGCTAAAAAGGCGGTTGAGATAGGTCTTACAGCTTGTGTATTTGACCGCAGTGGTTATTTGTACCATGGAAATGTTAAAGCTTTGGCAGACGCTGCGAGAGAAGCTGGACTTAACTTTTAATACTATTTAAATGAAAGCAATTAAAGTAAACGAATCAGAATTAAAGGAGAGAGTTGTAGCCATCAATAGAGTTGCGAAAGTGGTTAAA
The DNA here is from genome assembly GCF_024343735.1 of Lacihabitans sp. CCS-44. Taxonomy (GTDB): domain Bacteria; phylum Bacteroidota; class Bacteroidia; order Cytophagales; family Spirosomataceae; genus Leadbetterella. The sequence goes on along the minus strand of NZ_RJUE01000057.1, from coordinate 7,657 downwards.
GGTGGTCGTAGATTTAGCTTCTCAGCAATTGTTGTACTTGGTGACGGCCAAGGTGCTGTAGGTCAAGGTCTTGGTAAGGCAAATGAAGTTACAGATGCAATAGCAAAGGCAATTGAAGATGCTCGCAAAAACCTAGTTAACGTTCCAATTATCAACGGTACCGTTCCTCACGAAATGGAAGGTAAATACTCAGGTGGTTTCGTATTTGTTAAGCCAGCTGCTCCAGGTACTGGAGTTATAGCAGGTGGAGCTATGCGTGCAGTGTTGGAGGCAGCAGGTGTGCACAATGTACTTGCAAAGTCTAAAGGAAGTTCTAATCCTCACAACGTTGTTAAAGCTACCTTAGATGCTCTTTTGAAAATGAGAGCTCCTCACGAAGTAGCTTCAATGAGAGGAATTAAATTAAACAAAGTATTCAACGGATAATACCGTATAAATAATTTTAGTAATGGCTAAAGTAAAACTTACTCAAGTAAAAAGTATCATTGAGAGACCTAAAAAGCAGAAACTTACAATGCAAGCTTTAGGTTTAACTAAAATCGGTAGATCGGTTGAGGTTGAATCAAATCCAGCAATTGAGGGTATGATTAGAAAGGTTAATCATTTGATTAGAGTAGAAAATTGTTAATAGGGATAACCGAGTAGTGTTTTTACACTGCGTAAATTAAATACAAAATGAAATTAGAGATTTTACAACCTGCCAAAGGTTCAGTTAGAGATAATACAAGACAGGGTAGAGGTCAAGGCTCTGGCGGTGGTGGCACTGCTAGAAGAGGTCACAAGGGTGCTAAGTCTAGATCTGGATATAGTTCAAAGCGTGGTTTTGAAGGTGGTCAAATGCCTTTACAAAGACGTTTGCCTAAATTCGGTTTTAACAACATCAATAGAGTAGAGTACAAAGGAATCAACCTTGATACTATTCAGGCATTGGTAGAAAAAACAGGCGTTAGCTTAGTGGACTTAAAATTCTTGAAAGAACACGGTTTAATGTCTAAGTTTGACTTAATAAAAGTTTTAGGTAGAGGCGAGTTAACATCAAAAGTAAGTGTTAGCGTGAATGCTTTTTCTAAATCAGCGGTTACAGCTATAGAAGCACTTGGTGGTACTGTTACAGTAGTTACTAAGTCGTCTGCTACTAGTGAAACCGAAGGAAGTCAACCTGAATAACCTTAGCTATTTTTATGAAAAAATTAATAAGCACATTTAAGAACATCTGGTCAATTGAAGAGCTGAGAAATAGAATCTTGGCTACCTTCATTATAATAATTATTTTCAGAGTTGGTTCTTACATTACGCTTCCAGGTGTTGACCCTTCAAAGTTACAGGATTTAACAAGTGGTAATGGTCTATTAGGCTTATTAGATACACTTGTTGGAGGAGCTTTTAGTAAGGCTTCAATTATGGCACTAGGTATAATGCCATATATTTCTGCTTCAATTGCTATTCAACTTTTAGGATTGGCTCTACCGTATTTCTCCAAATTACAAAAGGAGGGTGAGTCTGGTAGAAGAAAGTTAAATCAAATCACAAGATGGTTGACAATAGCAGTTACTGCTACGCAAGGCTTCACTTACTTGAAAACTACCATTCCTACTGATGCCATTACTATTTCTCAAGGACTATTTTATTTTTCTGGGGTGATTATGTTGGTTGCTGGTACGATGATGAGTATGTGGTTAGGTGAGAGAATTACGGAGAAGGGAATTGGAAACGGAATATCAATGATTATAATGATTGGTATCGTCTCACGCTTTCCTGGAGCAATTATTGGAGAAGCAAATGCAAGAGCAGCAAATGGACAGATATTGTTCTTTGTTATTGAGATTGTTGCTTTGTTCCTAGTTGTTATATTTGCAGTAGCTATGACACAGGCCGTTAGAAGAATACCTGTTCAATACGCAAAGCAAATTGTTGGAAATAAAACCGTTACTGGTCAAAGGCAATATCTTCCTTTGAAGCTTAACATTTCAGGAGTTATGCCGATTATATTTGGTCAGGCTCTGATGTTTATTCCTGCTTTTATTGCGTCGCTTTTTGCAGAGAAAAGTGATTTTGCTCAAACAGTTAATACAATATTCAGTGATCCTACCTCATGGCAGTATAACTTACTGTATTTGGTTTTGATTGTTGCATTTACATTCTTTTACACGGCAATATCAATCAATCCTAATCAAATAGCTGATGACATGAAAAGAGGTGGTGGTTTCATACCTGGTATAAAGCCTGGTCAGCCAACATCTGATTTTGTAGCCCAGGTTTTAGATAGAATTACACTTCCAGGTAGTATACTTTTGGCTATGATTGCTATTTTTCCAGCAATTGCCAGTTTGTTTGGTATGACTCAGCTTTTTTCATCATTCTTTGGAGGGACTTCCTTGCTAATTTTGGTAGGTGTTGTTTTAGATACATTGCAGCAGGTTGAAAGTTACCTTTTAATGAAGAAGTACGAAGGATTGATGGAGTCCGGAAGAATTGAAGGTCGTCAGACGGCTGTAATTAGTAATTAATTAGAATGTCGAAAAGAGTTATTTACCTTAAGAATGCTGAAGAAGCTAGTATTATTAAGCAAAACGGGGTAATTTTAGGTAGGGCACAAGCAGAGGTAGCTAAATTAATTGGTGTTGGTGTAAGGACAAAGGATTTAGATAAAGTTGCTGAGGAATATATTTTAGATAATGGCGGTAAGCCTTCATTTAAAAATTACAATGGTTTTCCTGCCACACTCTGCATCTCTGTTAATGATGTTGTTGTTCACGGTATTCCGAGTACAAGAGAATTAAAAGATGGTGATATAGTTTCAGTAGATTGTGGTGTTTTCAAGAACGGATATCATGCAGACAGTGCTTATACTTATATGGTTGGAGATGTAAATCCTCTAACAAAAAAGTTACTCGCTGATACAAAAAGATCTTTGTTTGAAGGAATCGCTCAAGTGAAACCAGGCAATAGGATAGGAGACATAAGTTACGGTGTTCAAAGCTTCACAGAAGGTTTGGGATATGGAGTGGTTAGAGAATTGGTTGGTCATGGAGTGGGTAAATATCTTCATGAAGCCCCGGAGGTTCCGAATTTTGGCAAAAGAGGCAATGGCCCTAAATTGCAGGTAGGAATGGTCATTGCAATTGAACCTATGATTACTTTAGGTAAGAGGTTTGTAGTTCAAGAGAATGATAACTGGACCATAAGAACTGAAGATAGAAAGCCAGCAGCTCACTTTGAGCATACCATAATGGTAACAAAAGGTGGTTATGAGATTTTAACAACTTTTGAGTTTATAGAGGAAGTTTTGGTAAGTAGAAACTTAGAGATAATTTAAGAATGGCAAAGCAGTCAAATATTCAGGTAGACGGTGTAATAGTGGAAGCTTTATCAAATGCCATGTTTCGGGTAGAGTTAGAGAACAAGCATGAGGTAATAGCTCATATTTCAGGTAAAATGAGGATGAATTACATCAGGATTTTGCCTGGAGATAAGGTCAAGTTGGAGATGTCTCCATACGATTTGTCAAAAGCAAGAATTACTTACCGATACAAATAATCGGTTTTAATATATTAATTAAATAAAATGAAAGTTAAAGCATCAGTAAAAAAACGTAGTGAGGACTGTAAAGTTATCAGACGTAAGGGTAAGATTTACGTAATTAATAAGAAAAATCCTAAATTTAAACAAAGACAAGGTTAATATTTATGAGGATCTCAGGTGTTGATATTCCGGACAAAAAGAGAGGTGAAATTTCTCTTACCTATATATACGGTATAGGTCGCAGTACTGCAAAAAATATTTTAGGCCAAGCTAACATTTCTGTTGATAAGAAGGCGGGCGAATGGTCAGACGATGAAGCTAACGCGATTCGTGCTATAATTTCTAATGAGTTTAAAGTCGAAGGTGCTTTACGTTCTGAGGTTACACTTAGCATTAAACGTTTAATGGATATCGGATGTTATAGAGGTTTGAGACATAGAAAAGGTTTACCTTTGAGAGGTCAAAAAACTAAAAATAACTCAAGAACAAGAAAAGGTAAGCGTAAAACTATCGCTAACAAGAAGAAAGCAACTAAATAATACTTAGTTGGATCAGGGGAAAATATTTAGTTTTCCTGCCTTAATTTAAGTTTTTCTATCAATAATGGCACAAGCTAAAAGAAAAGACAAAGCAAAAAAAAGAGTAGTAGTTGTAGAAGCCTACGGACAAGTTCACGTAAGAGCGTCATTCAACAACATTATCATTTCAGTTACTAACAGTACTGGACAGGTTATTTCATGGGCATCAGCTGGTAAAATGGGTTTTAGAGGTTCTAAAAAGAACACGCCATATGCAGCACAAATGGCATCACAAAACTGTTGTCAGGTAGCTTATGATTTAGGTATGAGAAAGGCTGATATTTATGTAAAGGGACCTGGATCAGGTAGAGAGTCTGCTATGAGAACAGTTCAAAGCGTAGGTATTGATGTAGTTAATATTTTTGATATTACTCCGCTTCCTCACAATGGTTGTAGACCACCTAAAAGAAGAAGAGTATAATTTATTTTTTAAACAAATATTAGTTTGGACATTGGGGCTAATTATTTGACAAATTATTTTTTTAAAACATGGCAAGATATACAGGTCCGAAATCAAAGATTTCAAGAAAATTTGGAGAGGCAATCTTAGGGCCAAGCAAGGCACTAGCAAAGAAAAACTATCCTCCAGGACAACACGGTAGAGGTAGAAGAGGTAAAAAATCTGAATATGCCCTTCAATTGCAAGAGAAGCAGAAAATTAAGTACACTTACGGTATGCTTGAGCGTCAATTTGCGAGAATATTCCATTTGGCTGCTGTTAAAGACGGTCAAACCGGGGCTAACTTGATTAAATTATGTGAATCAAGATTAGACAATGTAGTTTACCGTATGGGTATTGCTCCCACAAGAAGAGCTGCGAGGCAATTGGTAGCCCACAAACATATAGTTGTAGATGGTGAAATCACTAACATTCCTTCATTATTGGTCAAGCCTGGTCAGGCAATAGCAGTAAGAGAGAAATCTAAAGCGTTAGAGAATATTACATCAAGCACTAGTATTAATTCGTCTAAAAAGTATGGTTGGATAGAATTTAATTCAACTGACTTAGCAGGGGTGTTTATTAATTACCCAGACAGAGATCAAGTGCCAGAGAATTTCAACGATCAGGCAGTTGTCGAATTGTACAACAAATAATAATATCTTACCACCCCTTTACGGGGGTGGTTTCTTTAATATATTGTGGGATAATCCTACAATTATTTCGTTAACGAAAATATACAGCACAGTATGTCAATTTTAGCATTTCAAATGCCCGATAAAGTCGTGATGGAAAAAGCGGACGACTTTCATGGTTTTTTTGAGTTTAAACCACTCGAAAGAGGATATGGAGTAACCATCGGTAATGCTCTTCGTCGTATATTGTTGTCTTCATTAGAAGGTTTCGCAATTACATCGGTAAGATTTCCTGGTGTTCTTCATGAGTTCTCATCAATTGAAGGTGTTGTGGATGATGTAACTGAAATTATTTTGAATCTTAAACAAGTAAGATTTAAAAAGATTTCAGATTTTGTAGATAATAAAATCACCGTAAAAATTAAAAACCAAAGTGAATTAACAGCTGGTGAAATAAGCAAGTTTTCTTCTTGTTTCGAGGTTCTTAATCCCGATTTGGTAATTGCTCGCTTGGATTCAAAAAAAGAATTAGAGTTTGAGATAATTGTAGATAAAGGCAGGGGATATGTGCCTAGTGAGGAACACAAAGCAAATGATTTGCCTATTGGGTTTATTTCAATAGACTCTATTTATACGCCGATCAAAAACGTTAAGTTCAGTGTAGAAAACACACGTGTTGAGCAAAGAACTGACTATGAGAAGCTTTTGTTGGAAATCAAAACGGATGGTTCTATACATCCTGAGAAGGCTCTTCAAGAGGCGTCTCACATTTTGATACAACACTTTCTTAAATTCACAGATGAGAACATGGTGTTCGATTCTAAGAAGGATGAGGAAGACAATATGGTTGACGAGGAGTTCTTGCACATGAGAAAACTTCTTAAGACATCTTTACAAGATCTTGACCTATCAGTTAGAGCTTACAACTGTCTAAAATCAGCTGACATACGTACGTTAGGTGATTTGGCTAGATTGGAAGTTGCTGACATGATGAAGTTTAGGAATTTTGGTAAGAAATCACTAACTGAATTGGAGCAGTTAATAGCCGACAAGCAGTTGCATTTTGGAATGGATGTAGCCAAATACAAGTTAGACGAAGAGTAATAATAATTTCGCAGAATTAATTTTTTAAACTCGTAATAGGTGGAAAACATACCTGCGTAACTGTTTTCTAACCGTTACTTACGAAAATAGAACAAAATGAGACACGGTAAAAAAGTAAACCATTTAGGTAGAACAAAATCTCACAGAGATGCGTTGTTGGCTAACCTTACAATTTCGTTAATCAAAGCGAAAAGAATTGAGACTACATTGGCCAAAGCGAAAGCTTTAAGAATGTATATCGAGCCTTTGATTACAAAATCTAAGGCAGATAATACGCACTCAAGAAGAACTGTTTTTTCTTATTTGCAAGACAAAGAATCAATCAAAATTCTTTTTGGCGAAATAGCAGAAAAGGTTTCTGAAAGAAACGGCGGTTACACAAGAATTATTAAATTGGGTCAAAGACAAGGGGATAATGCAGTTGTTGCACTTATCGAATTGGTTGATTTCAACGAAAACTTGTTAAGCTCAGCGGTGGAAGATGCAGATACTAAAACCAAGCGTTCTAGAAGAGGAAAAACTAAGAAAACTGACGACGCAACTTCAGTTGCCGCTCCAGTAGTTGAGGCAGCTCCAGTAGCAGTTGTTGAGGAAGAAGTTACTTCTGCTGAGGTAGTAGAAGAAGCAACAGCTCCAGAAGCAGGAGAATCGACTGAGGAAACAAAATAATTTTTTATTCTTAGGATAAAATACTGAAAAAGGAGCCAATTGGCTATTCATGGTCGGAAGATTAAATATCTTCCGGCCATTTTTTGTTATTAATGATTTGTCGTTGTCTTAGACTTATGAATTTGTATCTTTGGCTACGCTTTCTTAAAATCTAATGACAAATTTCAAGAACCACAAGGTATCAGTAAGCCAACTGATAGGGTTAATACCAGAGGCTTTATTAACCCACCTATCCTCTAATACGAATGTTGACTATTATACTAAAGTATTGCATGCCAAAAAGGTATTCTATCTACTACTTTATGGAATTCTAGACAATGAGAAATTAAGCCAACGCACTTTAGAAGATACTTTTAACGATTCGGGATTTAAAGTACTGTTTGACTTAGATGAAAGGGAAACCGTAGTCAGAAGCTCCATTTCGGAAAGGCTTTCAAAGATTGACTATCATTACTTTAAGGAAGTCTATGAGTTCATCTACACTACTTTTTCAGATTATTATGCTTATAGTGAGCAGTTAAAGTACAATTTGATTCGGGTAGACAGCACCATGGTGAGTGAGATGTCTGGCAAACTTAAAGAGGGGCTCGATAATAAAAGCGGAAAGAAATCTGTAAAATATTCTGTGACATTTGATGGAATACTTCCTTCTGGTTTTGAGGTATTTACGCAGGCCAAATTCAGTAGCGAAGACCAAGCCCTGCCTCAGG
>NZ_RJUE01000056.1 GCF_024343735.1 Lacihabitans sp. CCS-44 | reverse complement strand
TGAGGAAGAAACAGTTAGGGATTTCCCACTTCGTGGCAAGGCTTGTTTTCTAAAAATCAAGCGACGTAAATGGCTCAATCATGATAGTGGAAAAATAGTCTATAGAAACTGGAATTTAGTAGCCTCAGGAACGCGAATGACATCGGAATTTGCGGCTTTTTTAAAAGGAGCTCTTGGATAATACGCCAATTAGCTGCAAAGTTATAGGTGAATTGTTTCAATTAGACGGCAAACGCTTGCAAGAACAATATGCAGCCCACCTGAGTGGATATACATCTTGGAAACAGCTTGAACATGCCCAACAATGGATACTTTATCCCGAAAATATTGGCGAAAATCTATCTCTGGATGAGACCTGTCTTTCAAATGGTGATTTATATACCATATTGACCAACAAGGCTGCAAAAGGCAAAAAAGGAGCTTTAATTGCGATGGTCAAAGGTACTGTCAGTGATACAGTCATTGAGGTTCTACACAAAATTCCAGAGTCAAAGAGGAAAAAGGTGAAGGAAATAACATTGGACCTTGCTCCAACCATGGAGCGAATTGCTAAACGTAGCTTTCCTAAGGCTAAGCTGGTTTCAGATAGGTTTCATGTCCAAAAGCTAGCCAGTGATGCAGTACAAGAAATCAGAATCAAACATCGTTGGGCGGCAATAGATCAAGAAAATAAAGAAATAGAATATGCTAAAGAACTGAAGAAGAGGTACGTTCCAGAAGTTTTAGAAAACGGTGATACCTTAAAACAACTATTAATCAGAAGTAGATTTCTTTTGCATCAAAGAGAAAGTAAATGGTCTGCTTCTCAAGTACATAGGTCTGAGGTTTTATTTAGACTATATCCTGACTTAAAGCAGGCATACGACCTCAGCATGGAACTATCCAATATTTTCCACCAGTCAAAGAATAGATTAGTAGCTTTTAAAAAACTGGCCTTATGGTATAATTCAGTAGAAAAGTTTGAGGTGAAAACCTTCAATACCATCGCTAGAACTATTCAGAACAATTATGAATATATCCTAAATTATTTCGACAATAGAAGTACAAATGCTTCAGCAGAGTCTTTTAACGCAAAAGTAAAAGCACTAAGAAGCCAATTCAGAGGAGTAAGAGACATAAGTTTTTTCCTATTTAGATTACAGAAAATATATGCTTAACCTCCCCCCAACTTTTTGGATTGATCCCTTAGAGTCTGTCTTTTTTTAAGTGTTGTTTGTTCCAGAAAGCCTATTTACTTAAAGTTTTCAATTTTTCCCCCGTTCTATAGTTCATAAAATCACATTTTTTATCGACCTTAGCATAAATCTAAATTTTAGCAATGAAAAGAAATCTACTTTTATTAATCACGTTAATAATCCTATTTTTAAAATCTTTCCCTACTACGGCTCAAATACTTAAACCATCAAAGGAAAATATCTTTTATCCCGAGATAGGAATTGAATCAGAGGGTGAATTAGGTTCAACACTCGTAAATAAAACAATACAAGAGGTTTATGATGGCATCCATTTAAATAAAAAGTTAGAAAAGAGTACATTTGGAGCATTTGTTAGCATAGAACCTACCGATTTATATTTGGTTCAAAAATCAGCCAAATGGAATTATTATGTCTGTGTAGATAAATGTTACATTCAGCAAGATAAGTTAGTTAAATCCTTTGTTCAAAATCTTTATTCGGTTCTAATGATTTCTCCTGATTTAAAGTACTATAAAATTGTACCGAGTTTAGAACCTGTAAATTTGACAACTGAGCTAACTGACCCTGCATTGATTAGGGCAACTAAATCCAAGGATTTAATTGATTTAAAACCTAAAAAAGTTGTTTTGAATAAAGAGCTATCGTTTAAACAAGAATTTATCTACAATGGCAAAGTTGGAAATTCTATTAAATTTATTTATCGAGAATTTTCTGATGACTTTGCAAGACCTAGTTTTACTCAAGATATTCAGTATGATTTGAATGAAAGTTCTGTAGTTGGGTTTAAAGGTTTAAAAATCGATGTATTGTCTGCCAGTAATACTTTGATTAAATATAAAGTTTTATCTTACTTTAATAGCAAATAACCCTCTACCTTTCAAATTAGTCTATGCTTTTGTTTACCCAAATCGGCTATAACAATTTAAAACACTTTAAAGATTTTAGAGACCCCGATTTATATTTTTTTTACCTAGGCTTTGAGACAAATTCAATTTTTAGATAAGAAGTGTTTAAGACAAATTCTAATAGATTACATCGATTTCGAAAAGATTCTCTTCGGATTTAAAAAAAGTTATTTATTTTTATGGAAAGAAACCCTTTCATAATGTCTATAATTAATAATGATTGGACAAATTGGTTCAATTACAATTAATGTTTATTTATAATGGCAAAAAAGGAATATCCACCATTAATTAAGAAGGGCTTTGTTGAAATCGGTCTTTGGCAATTTGATGCATTATTTTTACAACCATTTAAGTTTAATGATCACAGAAAGAAATTGATTGATTCTTTTATAGTATTTTTAGAGGAATTTAAAAAGTTGGGGTTAAGGGCTGAAATTTGGATTGATGGTTCATTTACAACAGAAAAGGAAGAACCAGATGATATTGATTTGTTGTTTTTATTAGATATAAATGAGGTTGACAATTTAACTGGAAACAAAGCAAAATTATTTAAAGATCTACTTATAAGTAGAGAAAAAGTAAAAGTAAGGTTTGGTCTTGATGTTTATTTTATAAATATGTATGATTCAAAAGAGAAAGCTAAGTGGATTGAAACTTATGGATTTGATTCTGGAAAACTAAATGAGAAAGGAATATTCAAGCTAGATGTACAATGATAGCTATACCTAGGATTAATGAACTACTTGTTTCAGCACAAGAAACGCTGTTGAAATATGATGAACTGTTAAAAGAAAACCCAAAAAGTTTGTTTTATAAAGGCGTAACCCTAAATACTCGTGATCAAATTCAAGAATTACAAAGAGAACTTAGGATTGAAAAGGAAAGAAGAAATAAAGAAATTATTGATCTAAAACTTCAAGGCTGGGTTGCAAAACATGGAACTTTACCTTTAGATATGTTAGCTAAGGTATCAAAATTGTTTTCTGAACTAATTTTTGAGTCATCAAAAATGGCTGGTTTTGGCTCTAAATCGAATAGTGGGAAAAGTAGTATTGTCAAAGAGACAATTGACTTAAGGATAGAACGATTAGTGCCAGGTTCAACTCACCTTATTATTACTGCAAATACCTCGCCAGACCTTTTTGGAAATAGTTTTGTTGAAGACGCTCTTTTGAATACGTTTGCAGTTCTTAATGCTAATGGAGAGGAGGAAATGATTTCTTTAGCTCCTAAATTGGGGTCTTCTGGAATATTAAAATTACACAATTTACTAACCTGGGGCATTAAGAATAAACTTGGGCTGGGACTAGAGTGGGAATCTGCTTTAAATCAATTTTATAAATGGGATGGCTTGCAAAATAGGGTTAAAATCCTGCATGATTCTCTTTCTCAGATACAAATTCAGGAACCGATTGAGGAACGGTTTGAGGGGATTGTTAGCGTATTAAAACTCAAAGGGCAGTTCGAAATTCAATGTGAAGATGGCACAAAAAATGTTAAGTTTTCTACTTCTCAACTCCCTTCTGTGAAACAATTGAAACTTGGTCAGCTTTCTTCTGGTACTTTTTTAAAGAAAACTGCTGTTAACAAGGCTACTAGTAAGGAAGTAATTGAATATGAACTAGTGGATTTGGAATTTATTTAGCTTTTAAAAGAGATAACTAATTTCATGTAGAAACTCAACTCCAACAATATCCTCAGAGAAATCTCAGGATAATGCTGTTTTTTTTTTTTGAGACAAATATTGGCCAGAAATTTCGAAGCGACTCTTCGCACCGCCCACAAGCCCACGATAGCCTCAGATATTTGGTTAGAACCTTAATGGGAACCGCTGGATCGCCTTCATTAACCACTCTTACCTTATAGAAATTTGAGATTTTTCATCACCATCGGTTTTTTTCTCTTTCAAAATATCATTTCTCAAAACTCACAAAATTCTATTATTCAACATTTCTATCGTATTTTTGACCTATAAACCCTTATAATTCAAACCAAATGAAAACCCTAATCACTATTGTTTCTTTCGCCCTACTTTTAGGATGTAATGCCAAAAAAGACGGCAAAACAGAATTAACTACCAATGCCATTTCTGAAGAAATAAAACTCGACAGCCTTGGCTTAGAAAAACTCTTTGCAGACTCCACTTTGAAAGTTGTAAATGCCTCAGATATAAAAGAGTTGACAAAAAACTTGGCGGATACAAGCCTTTTTGCAGGATTGGGCGAAGGTTTTTTACGTTTAGATTCCATAAAAAAGGCTGGAGCTTATGAGAATTATCTTTCTCATCTAGACATAGGAATGTATAAAGACATCAAGACGGTTTCTTACAAAGACGTAGATTTGGGAGACGGTAATACATTGAAAATTTGGGGATTTGATTATCAGACTTATGAAGCTTGTCCTTATGCCAACGGTAAAGTGATTTTGGTTAGTTCGTTTAAAGACGGTAAAAATGTGGGCTGTGTGCCTTTGGCCTATTTTCATAATTGGGCAGATGCTCCTTTTTATGATAGCTACAAAACAAACTCAGTTTTGGACAAAAACGGAAATTTAACCGTCAAGGAAACTAAAAATAGCGGAGGGATGGACGAAAAAGAGAAAGAATATCAGAGTACAAGTACTTCAAAATATCAGTCTAAATTGGTGGATGGTGTATTTAAGTGATATAATCGATACTAAAATTCGATTTGTATAAATTTTCAATTAACTTTTAGATGATACGTATTTATCTCGCTTTAAAATTCGGCTTAATTTTTGATAATATTTAAATGATTATCAATGCTTTATCATCTTAAATGATTCATTTTGAGAACTTGGTCTAAGTTTTTTGTTGTAGTAATTTTTATTGCGGCTATACTTACTGTTTTTCAATCTTGTAATGTACAAGATAATGTTGCTGTGCCGACCGAGGTAAATTTACTTCATAAAGGCTTGTATGTAGACAGATTTCAAGACATTTTGGGCGATACCACTAGGGAAAATAAGCTTTTGAGGTATGTAAAATCGCACGATTTCAATGAGCTGAGTCTCTACGGTCTTTGGGAAGTTACCAATAAACCAAGCAAATATCCGAGTTTGGCTAGATTTATTTCAAAGGCCCGATTAGACTTTGGTGTTACGAAAATATCTGCAACACACAGCACAACAAAAGCATTTGATGAGTGTGAAGCCTATAACATTGGAAGAAAAAATGAAACTGAGAAATTCGATGTTTTTTCGATAGAAAACGAGTGGTGGCAAACCAATCCTGAGTGTGATTATGCCTGCAATCAAAATCTAGTTTTGCACATAAAAAACCTCAAAACGCAGAATAATGACGTTTTTGACACCGAAATCTACATCGGATGGCTAGATAGCGGAAATAACGATTACGAAGAAGCCAAGTTTTTGGTGAATAATCTTGACAAAATTGCGGTACATTGTTATGACACTGTACCCAACTTTGCATACACAAAAGAACGTCTTCTGCTCCTAGCAAAGGCGGCCAAAGAACTAAATAAAAAACCAGAGATTTTGATAATCTTTAGTGCAGAGCAAGAGTTTATGTTTAAATATTTTTCTAAATCACACCAAAACAAAGAGTTTCTGACTGCTTACAACGACTTCGTAAAAGACCTCAAAACGTCTAATAGTTCGATTCTTTTAGACTTGAACTTTACAGGATATAAAATTTTCACATATTCCGAAGCTGCTACAGCTCGTTGAAAGTTAAGCCTTGTTGAATTTTTGCAAAAACTATGTATCTTGGTACACAATTTATTCAATCTCTCTATGAAAAAAATGCTTGTGCTTATTTTGAGCATGACTTCCCTTTTACTGATTAGTTTTAAAACTCTAATAATATTAAAAACTAATGTTCATTCAGCTGATGTAATCATTTATGGAGGCACCTCGGCAGCAATCACGGCGGCTGTTCAGGTCAAAAAAATGGGGAAATCTGTTATCATTGTTTCACCAGATACACATCTTGGCGGACTTTCATCCGGAGGTTTGGGTTTTACTGATACTGGAAACAAAGAAGTAATAGGTGGCCTTTCTCGTGAGTTTTACCAAAGACTGTATGCTCATTATCAAAATTCCGAAGCTTGGAATTGGCAGAAAAAAGAGGAGTATGGCAATAAAGGACAAGGCACTCCAGCCATTGATGGTACCAACCGCACGATGTGGATTTTTGAGCCGCATGCTGCCGAAAAGGTGTTTGAAGACTTTGTTAAAGAAAACAAACTGCCGGTTTTTCGCAATGAATGGTTAGATAGATCAAGCTACGGAATTGTTAAAACCAATGGAAGTGTTCGTTCAATAAAGACGTTATCTGGTAATGTTTATAAAGGTAAAATGTTTATTGATGCCACTTATGAAGGTGATTTGATGGCTCTTGCAGGTGTAAGCTATCATGTTGGGCGTGAGGCAAATAGTGTTTATGGTGAAAAATGGAATGGTGTACAAGCAGGTATTTTTCATCATGGTCATCATTTTAAATCCAAAATAAGTCCTTATAAAATTGCTGGAGATGCTTCAAGCGGCTTGCTACCTGAAATATCTTCAGAAAAATTGGGTGCAAACGGAACCGGCGATACTAAAATTCAAGCTTATTGTTTCAGAATGTGTTTGAGCAATCATCCAGAAAATCGGATTGCTTTTCCAAAACCGGCGGGCTATGATGCCAAAAGGTATGAATTGGTTGCTAAAGTTTTTGATGCAGGTTGGAGGGAGCTATTTGACAAGTATGATGCAATTCCTAACCGAAAAACGGATACCAACAACCATGGCCCGTTTAGTACAGATTATATAGGCAAAAACTATGATTATCCAGAAGCCAGCTATGAGCGACGCCAGCAAATCATAAAAGAGCATGAATTGTATCAGAAAGGCTTACTTTATTTCTTGCAAAATGACCCAAGTGTACCAGCGGACGTGCACGAACAAATGCAAAAATGGGGATTGCCCAAAGATGAATTTAAAGACAACGGCAACTGGCCACACCAATTATACATACGCGAGGCTCGTCGAATGATTGGTGATTTTGTGATGACCGAAGCAGACGCTCTTGGTAAAACGGCAATACCGAAACCTATTGGTATGGGTTCTTATACGCTGGATTCTCACAATATTCAACGGTATGTTACTGAGGATGGTTATGTGCAAAACGAAGGCGACATAGGTGTGCATCCAGACAAACCATATTCAATAGCTTATGGATCGATATTGCCGAAAGAATCAGAATGTAACAATTTGCTGGTACCTATGTGTGTGTCAAGCTCTCACATAGCCTATGGTTCTATCCGTATGGAGCCCGTTTTTATGATTCTTGGACAGTCGGCTGCAACTGCAGCAGTTTTGTCTATCAATCAGAAAATAGCTCCGCAACGTCTTTCGTATGATATTCTTGCCCAAACTTTGGAAAAATTTGGGCAGAGGTTGAAGCTTTGAGATTGGTGGATAAATTAGTGTGTCACTAACCACCCAACCTACAGTCGACCCTCCTTTTTTAAGGAGGGTAGTGGGTCGGTGTGTTTATTTTGGCATTTGTGGGTTGATTTTTCGCTTCGCTTAAATCTTTACACGTGCTTTGAAAAAGCTGAATTGCTTCTTTCAAATTGTTAAAACTAATTTACCACAACAATCTGCTATCCTCCTTCGCAAGGAGGGTCGGCCGAAGGCCGGGGTGGTTAGTATGGGTTATATTTATTTCAAACCCTAAAACTCCCTTCAATCTCCCTCAAAACTACATCAGTCTGTTCAAAAACATATTTATTTTCAAAGCGAAGTGTTCTGATTCCAAAATTGTGAAGAAGAAACGCATCTCTTCTTTTGTCTTTTTCTATTCCTTCTGGTTCAAAATGACCTTGACCATCTAGCTCAATAGCTAGTTTTTCACTTGGACAATAGAAGTCTAAAATACAGTTTTCCACCGAGTGTTGTCTTCTGAATTTTCTACCTGCGAGTTGTTTGTTTTTTATGAAATTCCAGAGGAATATTTCAGCCGAGGTGCTGTTGTTTCGCAGTGCTTTGCGGTAGGGTTCTAGTTCTTTGCGGTTGTTGATTTGGTGTTTCATGTGTTTTTTATTGGATTTGTTTCATTTACTAACCACCCCGACTTACGGTCGACCCTCCTTTTGCAAGGAGGGTAGTGGTTTGGTTGTTTTATTTTGGCATTTTGGGTTTGATTTTTCGCTTCGCTTAAATCTTATTTTGTGTCAATTTTAAATTTATCAAAAATCTTTTTTACAACTTCAATATACTACTCTCACTCCCTAGGAGGGTAGACCGTAGGTCGGGGTGGTTAGAATGAGTTAATTCACTTCACCCCATTCTCCAACAAAAACACCCCATTTTTGTTAGCGATAATGATATCTAGTTTTTTGTCTTTGTTCATGTCTTTTACCGCTATATTTAGGCCGGCTCCTGAGTCAGAATCGATGATGTGTTCAGTGTAAAAAGGCTGTTTTTTAGGATTTAGGTCAAACCACATCAGTATGGGTGCATCGCCGTCGCCAGCATCGTTGCCATTGTGGGCTAGGAATCTTTTACCAGTTATATAATCTTTTCTGCCGTCGCCGTTAATATCTGCCATTATGGACGAGTGGGTTTGGGCAGTAGTACGGCTTATTTCATGCATTTTGAAGTTTATTTGTCCATTTTCACTGGTTTGTTCATACCACCAAACACCCAATTTGTGTGCGGAGGCTGTAAGCACATCGTTTTTTCCATCACCGTTCATGTCCAATACTTGCATGTGCGAGCAAGCGTCGCCAAGATTGGCTGCATGGAACGTCCAGTCGCCCGAACTTTGGTTTTTCTTTCCTTCAAACCAGCCTTCCTTTATTACCACATCCTTGATGCCGTCCATGTTGATATCGCCAAAGCCAATTCCGTGCGAGAACCTCTCTGTTCCGTTTACGTTTTCTTTACTGATGGCATGTCTTTTCCATTCGGTTTCACCTTTTTTGGTGGGAGCTTGTAGCCAAACTATCTGCTTTTTCTTTACATCGCCGCACAAGAGATCTAAACGTCCGTCACCGTCAATGTCTATAAATCCTGGTGATTCGTTGGCAATGCCCATAGAATCTGCCATGATGTGTTTTTTCCATTGTCCGAGTTTGTTTTTCGGATTTTCGAACCAAAATGCAGGTTTTCCTGGATAATCTATAATAATTACATCTTCCCAACCATCAAGATTTACGTCCATGGCGTGGTTAAGAAACGACTCGCAATATTCTTTTCTAGGGTCGAATATGCGTGAAGGAGCCATTTCGTGACGTGTCCATTTGGGGGCTTCAAACCAATAATAGCCAGCAATGATGTCTGTTTTGCCATCTTTGTTGAGGTCGGCTACAGCTACTCCTTCAGAAACGAAGTCTCTGGTTAAGACAGTTTTTTTGAATGTTGGGACTTGGCCAAAAGCAATTGTTGCTATTAGACAGAAAATGGATAGAATTGTTATTTTTTTCATTTGGTTGATTTTTTTGACATAGAGCAAACGGAGTTTTACACAAAGTACACAGAACTTTTTTAGTGGTTTGTTTCTAATAATTTCTCTATCAAAATCATGTTTTCATGATTTTCGTGAGAGTGTCCAAGTCGAATACTCAAAGCTTTCAAGGCTTTTTTTGCATCCTCGCCATTTATAGCTCCAACACGTTGAATCATATAGTTTAACATTTTAGGCATTTTAGATTTTTCAGCTAAAACGATTGCTCTGTTTGGATCAAGTTCGGCCAACGGTTCCGAGGCATACCAAAGCATCAAAGGCATGTTGTGATCTGTTGCATCCATTTCATTTTTTGTCAATATTTCCAACACATTCCAGCGTTGTGAGGCTTCCAAACGCATCATTCCAGAAGTTAAATATAAACGAACTAAAGGCGATTTTTCTTCCTTTGCCAATACCTCAAAACTTGCTAAAGTTTCGTCCGAAACGTTTTTTTTCTCTGTCAAAAATTGTATAGCCCAACTTCTGATATTTTCATCAGCATGTGTTAGTAAATCTCTCAATTCTTTCTCTGAAATTCCTTTTACTACTTGCAAAGTCCATAATGCACGCAGTTTTCTTGTAATATCTGGATTTTTATTTAGAATATCTTTCAAAGCTGCATTTACTGATGCATTTTCACCTCTTTCTTGCAAAATAGTTCTGGCTTGGCGAACATAAAATTCGTTTTTATTTAAGTGATAATTGACCAATTCCATGTCCGTGGCTTTCCATAAATCCACTTTCACAAACTTGTCATTGTCGTTTGTGATTTTGAAAATCCTCCCCATGGTTTTGTCATGAACGTCAGGGTTGGAGCTATGGCATTGGTTTTTGTCGTACCAATCAATGGCGTAAACTGAGCCGTTTTGGTCGTACTTCATGTTGAGCCACTGACTCCACGAGTCGTTCATGGCCAAGAAATCTTTTCGATGAGAAGCTACATAGCCAGAGCCTTTTCGGGTGAGTTGGTCATTATTGAGTTTTGCTCCATTTATGTTGTTCATAAATATGGTGTTTCGATATTCTTTTGGCCAATTGTCGCCTCCTAAATAAATCATGGCTCCTGCGTGTGCATGCCCACCACCAGCAGAACCAGACTTGAAATTGCCAGCATGTGGCCCTCTTTCGCCCACATAATGTTTGTGGTCGGCTATGGTTTTGATTTCATCATACGTGTGAGGGTTAAAACTTTTGCCTGCTTGACGCTGATAACGTGCACCTTGTATGACGTGATACATGTGCGGAATCACACAAACGGTAATGAATGGATGTCCATAGTCATTAAAATCAACGCCCCAAGGATTGCTAGTGCCTTCAGCAAAAACCTCAAATTTGTTTTCAGTTGGGTGATATCGCCACACGCCAGCATTGATTTTGGTACGCTCAGCATCTGATGCACCTGGTTTTCCGACGTTGGAATGTGTAAAAACGCCATGAACACCGTAAAGCCAACCGTCAGGACCCCATCGGAGATTGTTCAGTACTTCGTGTGTGTCTTGTGTGCCCCAGCCGTCGAGGAGCTTTTGTGGAGGCCCTAACGGTTTGTCGTTTTGGAGGTCGGCAGGAATAAATAAAAGGTAAGGTGCTGCACCCAACCAAACACCGCCCATTCCCACTTCGATTCCACTGACCAAGTTGAGATTTTCCATGAAAATTTTTCTGGAGTCTAGTGTTCCGTCGCCATTGGTATCTTCAAAAATCAGGATTTTGTCTCGCCCTTCGCCCTCAGGGGCGGGTACTGGATATGTGTGTCCTTCCACCACCCAAAGTCTGCCTCGGGCATCAATGGTGAAACTAATTGGTCGAACTACGTCTGGCTCAGCTGCAGCCAAAGTTATTTTAAATCCTTTTGGCAAAGTCATGGCTTTGGCGGCTTCTATACCTGAAAGGCCGGCATTCAGAACTCTGTCAAGTGGAGGTAATATGATGATATCTTTTTGAAACAGTTCGTTTTCAAACTCTGGACGTTCAGAATAAAAAAGGAAATTGTCGAAGTTTATATGAGCCCATTTGTCGTTTGAAATATAAGGAATCTGCGAAATTCCGGTTTCGTTGTCTATGATTCTAATGAAAATGTTTTTGCCCAAATATGGCTTCAAATTAGCCACAACGGGCTGCAAAGTAGCTCTTCCTTGTCCAGTAGATTGAAAAATAACTTTGTTGGTTTCGGCTAGAACCAATTCTACCCGAGTATCCAGCAATGCACCTCCCGAAACCAAGAAACTGGCAAAAGGATGCGAAACTTTAAAAGTAGTAGATTTCAAAGTTCCAGTAAGTTTATAATTGACGGTACCACCACTGCTGAGGAAATTTTTTCCCTCAGCTTCAATTTTCATTTCTTTTTCATGAAAAGGAGAAGGAGTTTCTCCAACTATAGGATTTTTGAAAGCATCGCCAGTGGCGGTCCAATCTTGAAGATTTCCGGATTCAAAATTTAGATTTAATGGTTTACCGTTTTTCATGGGAATTTTCCCAATAACAACTTTTGGAGCAAGCGAACCTTCAACCACTTCAAATTTCCCTACCATCCCAGCAGCTTTGTGACCAGGAACTGTGCAAAAATAAGTATCGCTACTTTCTGCCACAAAAGTTATGCTTGTCGAAGTTCCTTTTTCAAAAATAGTTTTGCTTTTTATACCCAATTTTTCCATCGAAATATCGTGCGTCATCACTTCACCATTGGTGATGGTGATGCGAACCCTCATGCCTTTGTTAGCTTTTAAAACAGGATTTCGGGTGCCATTTTTAGCAAAATAGCCCAACATGGTGGCTTCTAAGAAATATTCTTTGTCGATTTTTGTAGTATCTTCTGAAAGGAATTTTTTAGGAATAGAAATTTCAGGTTTTCCGAAAAGCCATATACTTGAGATAACAAATAATAAGATGCTGATACGAAGAAAGGTCATTTATATATTATGGTTAAATATTGTTTTTCAATAAAATTGAGTAAAACTGTGAATTTATGAAATCGGCGAAAATCTGTTCAATCAGTTTCATCTGTGTTCCAAAATCATAGCAACTCCGTAATAAAAATGTCTTTAAAAGCCACTTGAGCTTTTCCACCACCGTGAATTTGAAGTCCAATGAGCCCAGATTGTGGAATATTGGTATCTGGTTCGGTATAATCTACCGTTTGGTGACCATTGATGAACAATCTGATTCTGCTGCCTTCAGCTTTTACCTCGTAATCGTTCCAGTCGTTTATTTTTATCCATTTAAGTACTTGTGCAGAATCTGGCTTGGCTATGGTTTTGTTTCTTCTTGATTCGTCATAAAGGCTCGCCCAATAATCTTTTCCCCAATCTGCCTGATAACCAATCATTTCATTGGCAGGGTCTTTGGAACGAACACTGCGGAATTGTATTCCAGAATTTATAAATCCCTCGTTTCCAGTAAGTTTTACTTTGAGTTTTAGAATAAAATTATTGTAAGTGCGAGCAGTACAAAGGAAGTCGTTTTGTGGAACAGTTTTCTCCAAAGAACCTCCCACAATTGCTCCATTTTCTATTTTCCACGTGTTTTTGATATCTCCTTGCCAGCCATTGAAGGTTTTTCCATCAAACAAGGTCACTGGTTTTTGATAGTTTTTTAAATAAAAACCACAAAGTCCCAAGGCTATTGAAGCTAAGATGAGTTTTTTCATGGATGGTTGAAATAAATAAGATATTCGAAACAAGAATACTTTTTAGTCTTGCTAAATTAATAAAATTTCTTAGAAAAGCAAAATTTTAAAACTTTGTGAAGTGATACAAACCCAAGATTTTTTTGAAATTAAAAATTCATAAAATTTTTATAACAAGTGGATTATGACATTTAAGTGGTTTGGCTTGTCAAGAAAATGTTCTATTTTTAGAATGCAAATCGTAGGAGTTGGTTTTTTATTTGGTTGGGGTTTAAATAAACTCACCAACCTTCTCTGAGCTTAGTTAAACCTATTTTTTGAGTAGGGTTATCGGTTCGGTGGATTTAATGAGTGTTTTATTTGTTCAAAACTCACATTCTTGTTTAAAAATATTTGATTTTGAAACCATCTTGAAGTTTCAAATATTACAACCTTACTTCCTAAGGGAGCTTGGCTGGAAGCCGGATTGGTTGGTTAAACCTATTTCTCAAAACCAAAACTTTGCAAGAAACCGGAAATTCCCAATCTATCCCCACCATTTTCTCCCTATATTTGTAGCCCTTTTGTGGGATTTACTCTTCAGGGTGGGTTTCTTTACTTCAATAGTTTTACATGCAAAAATACGTTTACGGTATAGATTTCGGCACTTCTAATTCAGCTTTGGCCATTCTTGACACTGAAACCCGCGAGGCGGTGAAGCTCTTTACAGTGCCATCGCTTTTGTTTTTTCAAGAACCTAAGGAACGTGGAGAATTTACCAAGGTAGCGGTGGGTCAAGATGCCATTGACCAATATGTACAAAACCGCATGAATGGGCGTTTTATGAAGTCAATAAAGAAGGTTTTGCCCAATAAAAGTTTCGTGGATACCCGCATTGGCAACCGAATGTATAAAGCCGAAGATTTAGTGGCCTTGATATTAGTTCACTTGAAAACTCTGGCGGACGAGTTTCTTTCAGAAAACGTAAAAACTGCTGTAATTGGCCGTCCGGTGGTTTTTGACGAAGACGCAGATAAGGACACTTTGGCACAGATTAGGCTTGAAAAAGCGGCTCGAATTGCTGGCTTTGAGGAGATTCATTTTCAACTGGAGCCCATCGGAGCGGCTTTCACTTATGAGCGTGAAATTGAGAAATCGGAGTTGGTTCTTGTGGCTGACTTTGGTGGCGGTACCTCCGATTTTTCTCTGATGAAACTTGATCCTGAGGCCAAAAGTTTGGTAAATCGAAAAAGTGATATCATCGGCCAAGGCGGTATTTACATCGGTGGCGACAATTTTGACTCAGACATCATGTGGCACAAAGGCACGCCGCATTTCGGTAGGGGAGTGAAGGAAGAATTTACGCCTGGAAAACCGTTAGATTTGCCGCTTTCGTATTTTCAAAATATATGTTCTTGGGAAAAAATGAACTTTCTTGATACACTACGGATGAAGCTTAACATTGAGAAATCATATCAATACTCAGGAAAAGACCACCGTGTGAAAAACTTACAAACTTTGGTGGCCGAAAACCTGGGATATTCTTTTTTTAAAGAGATTGAAAAGGCCAAAATAGAGCTTACACATGAAGAAAATGTGGGTCTTGTGTTTAGAAATCATGGAATAGACATAGAAGAAACCATAAGTTTGCTTGAGTTTGAAAATCAAATAATAGCTCAAAATTTAATAAAAATTGAAGCCTATTTAGATTCGTTTTTACTGGAAAAGGGTATCTTGAAATCTGACATTGATGTGGTTTTTATGACTGGTGGCACGTCGCTCATAAAGCCATTAAATCAAATATTTAAAAACAAATTCGGTTCAGAAAAGCTCAAATCTGGCGACAATTTTAATAGTGTGGCTATGGGCTTGGCCTACAGCTACTTAAATCTGAACTAATCTTTGGTTTTGTTTTGATTCATTGTTTTGTTGTGGGATGAAGTGTGGTTTGTTTTTAGCGTAATTTTAATTTTAGCTTGCTAAATTGTCGAAACATATTTTTTTATTTCCATTCGTTTAATTCATTATTTTTACGGCAAATATTATGGTTTTGAAAAAAATATTACTCGTAGAAGACGACCCGCATGTGTGTGCCATAGTTAAAAAAGGACTTGAAGAAGAAAACTTTGAGATAGAAGAGGCCAATGATGGCGAAAAGGGTTACTTTTTGGCTCAAAATACTCAATTTGATTTGGTAATATTAGACATAATGTTGCCCAAAATGAACGGCTTGGAGCTTTGCCAGAAGATAAGAACAAATAGCAATGTGCCGATTTTGCTCTTAACAGCACTCGGTACGGCCGAAAATGTAGCCATGGGTCTTAACAAAGGTGCGGATGATTATTTGGTGAAGCCTTTTAAATTCATAGAACTTATAGCTCGAATAAACTCACTTTTGAGACGTTCAACGCGTACCGTAGCAGATACTCCAAAGCTTGTTTTTAGATTTTCTGTAATAGAAATAAACGATACTTCAAAAGTTGTGCTGGTAAATGGAAAGGAAGTGCAGCTGACAAGCACCGAATATAAACTCTTGCTACTGATGGTCAAAAACCCCGATAAGGTGTTTTCACGTCAGGAGATATTAGAGGAAGTATGGGGGATAAACTTTGACCTAGGGACCAATGTTGTGGATGTATATGTAAATTATCTCCGTAAAAAATTGGATAGACAACAATGTCCGAAGATCATCCAAACTGTGGTGGGGATGGGTTATGTAATGAGAGAATAATGGCCTTTATTAAACGGAAATGCTAAATTTTAGGGCAATTCTAAGTTGATTATATGAAAAAACATGAAAACTCAAAATAAGATAATACTCTTACTGTCAGCTATTTTGCTGAGCTTTATCGTGGTCTTTGGAGGGTTTATATATTATACTTTTACGCAGTATTCTTATCAAGACTTTCACGAAAGATTACACATAAGGGCAGTAACCACTGCCAAAATCCAGCTTGAATATCACCGTGAGGGTAGTTATCTGAAGTCTTTTAAGGCCGAATATCTAGAAAAATTGGCCAACGAAAAAGACTATATTTTTGCTTTGGATACCTTAAAAAACCTCGAAAGCCTAGCAAGAAGTTTGGATGTAAGCAACGGTTTTTTGAATGATGCTATAATTTTAAAAGAGTCATATTTTAATAAAAATGGGGTTTTCTACACAGGAATAAATTATGCTGTAGAAGGTAAAAAGTACCTAGTGATTGTGTCTGCCGAAAATTATTACAATACCCATCATGTAGTATTTTTGCGGCAATTGCTGATCGGTGCCTTTATTATATCGCTTCTTTTGGTGTTTTTTGTTTCTTACTGGTTTTCATTAAAAATTACCAAACCATTAAAAGAAATAATGGGAGACATTAACAAAATCGGAACAGATAACCTTTATGTGAGGCTGGAGGGAAATAACGATAACCATGAATTAGGCAGTCTGATAGTCACATTCAATCAGATGCTAGACAGATTGGAAACTTCATTTGAGGCTCAAAATAATTTTGTTTCGAATGCTTCGCATGAACTCCGTACACCTCTTACCACTATTATAGCTGAAGCAGATTTGTCTTTGAGTAGAAAAAGAGAAAGTAGTCGATATGAAGAGTCGCTGATAGTGATACTTGCTGAGGCCGAAAAGCTAAACACCAAAACTCAGGCATTGTTGTTTTTGGCTCAGACTGGTTTTAAGGGTAAAGAGCTGCATTTCGAAACGATCAGAATAGACGAACTCCTGCTAGAATGCAAGCAGACTATAGATAAGATCCATCCCAACAACCACTTGGCTTTAAATTTTTCTACTTTACCTGAAAACCCCGAGAGTCTTTTGATTACCGCCAATCAACAGCTTTTGTTGCTGGCCATTTCAAATATAATAAGTAATGGAATTAAGTATTCAAACAACCAACCAGTCATAGTCAAAGTAGAGTCAGTTTTCGATGTTATTAAGCTCACAATCAGCGACATGGGTATTGGTATTCCAGACAAAGAACTTCCATATATTTACGACCCGTTTTTTAGAGCCTCCAATACTTCCAACTTTGAGGGCTATGGTATCGGCCTCCCTTTGGCACGCAATATTATCAGAATTCACAAGGGAGAGTTGAGTGTTTTCCAGAATATTCCTGTAGGTGTGGTAGTCGAAATTAGAATTCCGTTAAAACAAGATTAGAATTCGATTAAAATCCTATTCAGTCATTTTTCTCAGCAACCAATCTATATTTATTGGCGTTATTTTTACAATTCTAGAGCCTCATAATTGGTTCGAGAAAGTAAACGAGTATCAATAAAATCCGTAAAATAGAGATGTCGAAAATTTTCCAAAACTTAAAGTATGATTTACCCTCGGGTTTAGTAGTGTTTTTGGTTGCACTACCCTTGTGTTTGGGTATATCTTTAGCATCTGGAGCTCCTTTTTTTAGTGGAATTATTGCAGGTATTATTGGAGGGATGCTAATAGGAGCTATCAGCAACAGTCAATTGAGTGTGAGTGGCCCTGCAGCTGGTCTTGTGGCGGTGGTTCTGGCTGCTATTAGTACTCTTGGATCTTTTGAGGCTTTTTTAGTAGCAGTTGTTCTTTCTGGACTTATGCAGATTGCCTTAGGATTTATGAAAGCTGGAGTTGTAGCAAACTATTTTCCAAGTAATGTTATAAAAGGCATGCTTTCAGGTATAGGTATAATCATTATTTTGAAACAAATTCCACATGCTTTGGGCTATGACCGAGACAACGAGGGTGATTTTGCTTTTTTGCAGTTAGATGGAGAAAACTCAATTACAAGTTTGTTTTCAGCTATTCACCATGTCGATTTAGGGGCCACCTTAATTGCTATTATTGGAATGGCAGTTATATTGTTGTTTGAAACATCCGCCCTCAAAAAGGTATCGAAAATAATACCCGGTGGCTTGGCGGCAGTTATAGTGAGTGTACTTGTGAGTGAGTTTATTTTCAAAAAGATACCTCTCTTGGCCATATCTTCAACTCACCTTGTAAATGTCCCAGTACCCAATACCTTAGATGATTTTAAGGCTTTAATAACCTTTCCAGACTTTACCAATATTATGAGTCCTCCGGTGTGGATAGTGGCTCTTACCATAACCGCTGTGGCATCGATAGAAACACTTCTCTGCATAGAGGCAATAGATAAGTTAGACCCAGAGAAACGAATTACAAGTACCAATAGAGAACTTATTGCTCAGGGCATTGGAAATACTTTTTCTGGTTTAATAGGAGGCTTGCCCATCACGAGTGTGATTGTACGAAGCAGTGCTAACCTCAATGCCAACGCCAAGACCAAGATGTCAACTATATTCCACGGGTTTTTGCTTTTGGCTAGCGTATTGTTAATACCATCTTTGCTAAACAAAATTCCGTTGGCGGCTTTGGCAGCCATACTTTTGTTTACAGGATATAAACTTGCCAAACCAAGTATATTTAAGGGGATGTTTGCGAATGGAAAATACCAGTGGATTCCGTTTTTGGTAACAGTATTGGCGGTTGTATTTTTAGACTTATTGAAAGGTGTAGGTATTGGCCTGATGGTGAGTGTGGTTTATATACTTACTGGAAACTTAAAGAATTCATATTATTTCAAAAGAGAAGAATATGAAGAAGGCGAAACCATTAAAATTAGACTTTCAGAGGAGGTTTCTTTTTTAAACAAAGCCGCACTCCGTGAAACTTTAGATCATTTACCGGCTGATGGTAAGGTGGTTATAGACGCCACAAATACTACATACATAGACTTTGATGTTATTGAACTCATCAAAGAGTTCAAGGAAATTAAAGCCCCACTCAAAAACATTGACTGTGAGCTTTTGAATTTCAAGGAAATTTATCAAATCAACAGCAATTTCGTTTCTTCAACGCATTAAATAAAACAGTTTTAAAAGAATGAAAACACAGTCTAAAGAGATTCAACAACATACCACGCCTAGAATGGCACTTGAGATTTTGAAGGATGGAAACCACCGTTTTGTGAAGAATTACAAAGCCAATAGGAACCTCCTTCAACAAGTCAATGATACCCGTGATGGACAATGGCCGTTTGCTACAGTTTTGAGTTGTATAGATAGTCGTACTTCGGCAGAGTTGATATTTGATCAAGGATTAGGAGATATTTTTTCAGTAAGGATAGCCGGAAATATAGTAAATACCGACATATTAGGTAGTATGGAGTTTGCCTGTAAAATAGCTGGTTCTAAGCTTATTGTGGTTTTGGGTCATACAAAATGTGGAGCAGTAAAAGGAGCTTGTGATCATGTTGAAATGGGGAACTTAACCGAATTGTTGTCGAAACTACAACCTGCTGTTTATTCTGAAAAAGAAACACTTAGCGAGCGTAATTCTAAAAACCCTCAGTTTGTAGAAAACGTGGCCAGAATAAACACCAAAAGAAGCGTGAAAAGCATCATTGAGAGGAGTTTTATCTTGGAACAAATGCTTGAGAATGGAGAGATAGGCATAGTGGGAGCCAACTACGACGTAGAAAGTGGATTAGTAGAGTTTTATGATGATACTTTGTATATCAAAGACGATGCGAATCCGGAGTTTTCCGTGGCTGAACTTCGACATTAAGGTTGCCAAAATGGTAATCAGTTTTAACCAACATATTCTAAATTCAACCCAAAAAATGGATTCAATAAATAGATTACTGGCCAATAATAAAAGGTGGGCGACAGAAAAGGTAGCCAAGAATCCATCTTTTTTTAGCAATCTTCAGCATATTCAATCGCCCGATTTTTTGTGGATTGGCTGTAGTGATAGCCGTGTTCCTGCTGACCAGGTTTCTGGTACACAGCCAGGTGAGATTTTTGTACAGAGAAACATAGCCAATATGGTGGTACACACCGATTTAAATCTGTTGGCTGTGTTGGAATATGCTGTAAATTATCTTAATGTAAAGCACATCATAGTTTGTGGGCATTACAACTGTGGAGGTGTGAAGGCAGCCATGTCGCACAGCAACTACGGTATCATAAACAAATGGATACGCAACATCAAAGACGTGTACAGACTGCACCGTGACGAACTCAATGCTTTTAAAGATGAGGAGAAAAAACTTAACAGATTAGTGGAGCTAAACGTCATTGAGCAGGTGACTAATTTGGCCAAAACAAGTATTATTCAAAAAGCATGGAAAGCCGAACAAAGGCCGCATCTACATGGTTGGGTTTATGGTCTTGATAACGGATTGGTCACACCATTAATTGACATGACCCACACCTCACACATTGACGAGATTTACGAATTTGATGATTTATAAAAAAATCTCGCAATTTTTGATTGCGAGATTTTTTGCTTTTAGTCAACTTTCATGTTTACACTCCAAGCTTCAAATAGCTTCTTTTGGGCTTCGCTTGGGTTTTCTATTTTGTTAATTTCTACTTTTTGTTTTGCAACTCTTTTATAGGTCAAACCAATTTTTGCCAAATATTCTTCGTGAGGAAAGGGCTCATTGTTTACAATGTATTTGTTCGTGAAATCTTTAATTTCTGGGAAAGTCATGGCTGCTAAATCATCAAAAAACGTCTTTTCATTAAACGGATTTCCCTTTCCGTATTTTTTTATAAGGTTCAGCAATACTTCTCTTAGTCCAAACTTTCCGTTAGAGAGTTCCAATATTCTGATGTCTAAATAGCTCGCAGTCAGAGCTCCTTTATAATAGATATTGCCATACTGTTGTGCTCCATCTCCACCATTAAATGACTCATCGGCTATTTTTTTCAAGCTCCAGTCTGGTTTAAAATAGTTTTCGCTTACTATCACTTTTTGTTTTAGACCATTAGTTATGTATTCTTCAAGTGTAGTTACCCCGCCTCTAAAAAGCTGAACATGCGATGCCCACTCTGTAACGCCCTCGTATAACCAAAGGTGTTGTGAAGGTGTTGGTTTTTCAAAATTGAAAGATTCTATTATCTCAGAATGAATATTAAGAGGGGTAATCACATGGAAAAACTCATGCGAAGCGATATCAACAACAGATTTTAAAAATGCTGGTGTTGGTTCTTCTTCAGCTATAACGTATTCTGAGCTGTAAGAATGTTCCCAAGCACCTGTAACCCCGCTGGGATTTTGCAAGAAATAAAAAAGAAATGTATAATTGTCAACGGGCAATTTCACCAAGAATTTCTCAGCAGCTTTGAGCATTTGTGTCATTTCTTTCAACAGCATGTCGGAGTTCACTTTGCCGTTTTCCGAAAAAGTATAGATTCTGATAGGCGTATCAGCTATTTTGGTTTCTGCAAAAGAAAGCTTTCCCGACATAATGGGCGAATCAACCAAATGGTCAAAATCATCCGCTATAAAATACCCATTTTGCTCTTTCAGGGCAGTTCCAGTTTTCCAGCCTTCTCTTCCGTTTATTCTGATGCCTACTGGCTGGTTCTGCATTCCCTTAAAATACCCACTCAATGTGTGAGCATTTACAAGCACGTTTTCGCTTTGAATAGAACTGCCAGCCATCATATAGATCGGCATTTCCTTTAGTTCGGTGTCAAAAGTCTCTGCAACCTTGTAATGTAAACTTTTGAGTTTTGTAGGTTTGGATATGATGTATTGATTTGGAACCTTAAATGCTGTTTTCAGAAGTTTACCTTTTTTATCGTAAGCTTCAAAGTCACTCACCAGCCTGCCAATATTCATGGTTTGGTAAGTGCCAGGTGCCGTGGCTGGAAACTGGAAGACATTATTGCTCTTTGAAAGCTTTTGTGGAACTTGAAGCTTCACAAAAAATGTGTCGGCATTTAGTTTCACATCCACATCGATAAGTATGGGCTGCTGTGCAAAAGCCACAATACCGAGTATTGAAAGTATTGCAGTAAATTTAAGTTTGTTGAGCATTGATTTTGGTTTTTAAAATGAAAAACATCCACAAAACTAAAAAAAATATAGTTTAATGGATGTTAATTGCGTTTTTTAAGCTATTTATTCTTCTTCCTCTCTGTCTGCTCTATTTACGGTATAATCGTAGCCATCTTCGCCTCCGTAAACTATGCAGAGTTCGTCTAATGCATTCCAGAAACCCAATTCTTCCTCCGTCAATAGATAAAATTCTTTTAGCGAAATATACACGCCGCCGTCGTCTTCCAAGGTTTCCCAATCAAAAAAGAAGTCTTGTTCACTTTCCACATATTCGAGAATAAGCTCTTCTAATTCATCTGCAAAGTCCTCAGATTGTTCTGTGTAAACATAAAAATCCTTGAAAATCAAGTAGTCGCTATCATAAAACATCGACTCTTCATCGTCTACAACTACGCCTTCGCTATAGTCAAGATTTTCTACGGCTTTAATAATCCAACTATCGTGTGAGTTATAGTCAGGGTGAATCAAATAATCATAAGGCACATAGCAATAGCCTTTATCGCCCCATTCTTCACTCCACGAGTTTCTGACAATAAAAACCCTGTCAATGTCTGAATATCCCACACAAAGCATGGCATGCCAGCCGTGCGTTTCTCGGGTATTATCCGTAGCTTTGGGCATAGGTACGCGTCCTTTGTTGTTGCAGGCTTCGTCAAACGAATCGAAGGTATTCATGGCAAATGCTATCGGATAGCCTTCGGCCAAAGTTTCTCTCCAAAGATCCAAATCAGTATCGATATATTCTTTTTCTACGACTCTGAATGCCGCACCTTGTTCATAAGCTTCCGCTGCAGGTTCTTCGTTTATTTTGTCCTCTTCGTTAGGCCAAAGTTCCTCTGAGCATGCACCGTATTCTATCAAACCGTCAATGGCACACTGCATATACGAGCCAGAGTCTTCGTCTTGGCTGCCATCTACATAGCGGGCGTTGTAATAAATATACAATCTACTCACGTCTGAGGCCTCACCAAGCTCTCTTTTAGCCAAATACTCGTATGCCCCAGCCATGGCGTTGGCCACGCAGCTATTGCCCACTTGGTATTCTACAGATGTCAAAAATTTGCGTAAATCTACTTTTTGAGGAAGACTTTCAGTGTTTTTTAGAGCTTTCATGGCTGCTCCTGCAGGTTTGAGGCCAATTTTATAGCCACCAATACGGTTGTTCATTTTTCAGAGGTTGATTAAAATAAGACCTATAATAAAAAGTACAGATGGCCCAGCCGCCCAATAAATCGACTGTTGAGACCAAGTTTTATAAATACAGAAAATAACAAAAATAGGGTACAGAATCATAGCTCCAATAATCAAATAAGGCCAAACAGACTTTGTAGAGTCCGGAGCATCAAAAGCCATTACGGACATGGGGGCAGATACAGCCCACGGAATAAGCGTGCCTGCGTTGACAAAGGTTAGGAGAATCAATAATATTTTCATGGCCGAAAATATAACATTGGTTAGGTTTCTAGGAGCAATATTAACCAAAATATTCATGCGTCAGACTATCTGAGTTATTTTTTTGGAAATCAGAGTGTGATTATCGTAATTGCTAAAAAAAATACAACACTATGTCAGTTTTATTCATAGCAAGTTTGGGTCTCACCGAATTGTTCATCGGCTTGTTTATAATTTTAATTCCATTGACACTTGTATTTTGGATAATAGCAATAGTTGACCTTGTTCAAAGACAGTTTCAAGACCAAACCAATAAAATAGTTTGGGCCTTAGTCGTTTTGATTTTCCCTTTTTTAGGCTCTATTTTGTATTTTTTGATTGGCAGAAAAGGAGGGGTGAAGAGGTAGGACTTTCAGAGTCCTTTTAACACCGCCTCCACAAATCTATTCGGCCCTTCAGGGGCGTGTTCAAAAAATAAATCTGGCTCTATCATTTCCACTTCCATCAAAAAAAAGCCATTTTTGGTCATTACACCATCAATGTGAGCGTAGGTGGATTTTTTTTCGGTAATTTCCACAATATTTTTTGCTGTGGATATTAGCTCACGTGAAGGTTCATAATTTAGATACTGAGCACCAAATTGTTTCTGAACCCTAAAGTCGCCAGACTTCGGAATCTTTTGAATGGCATGTGAAAATTCACCTCCAAAAAACAACATGGATATTTCGCCTGCTGACTTTATTTCTTCTAAAAATGGTTGGATTAGCCAATCGCCAGTCTCTATTTTCGAATCAAGAATGTCTTGTGTTAGGTCGGCCGTTTCAAAAACCTCGGTCTCGTGTGAACCCGCAGAAACGGCAGGTTTGATGACCACTTTTTCCCAAAATTTGATGGTTTCTAATTCTATTTTTTCTGATGAAAACAAAGTGGGAATGATGTTGACGCCTTTTTTAGAAAGCTCTTTCAAGTAAAATTTATGTGAATTTTTCAGAACAATCTCGGGGGAATTTATAAGCCGAGTTTTTGAATTCACAAATTGCGAAATCCAGTTTTTGAATGCA
Source organism: Lacihabitans sp. CCS-44 (assembly GCF_024343735.1). Classification (GTDB taxonomy): domain Bacteria; phylum Bacteroidota; class Bacteroidia; order Cytophagales; family Spirosomataceae; genus Leadbetterella. The sequence continues at coordinate 136,403 of NZ_RJUE01000056.1, read as the reverse complement.
ACAGGTTTAAGATAATAATCCCAAGTACTTCTAACCACTACCAAGTCGTAAGTATCCCACTTGACCTCAGGATTATCCCAGATTTCAGGTACAATCTTGTGGCCTTTTGCCTCAAAGATTGGAATAAGCAAGCGATCATTCTCGGTTAAATTGGGTAGTTTGTTGTAAGTTGCAATACCGATTTTTAACATTTCTTTCATTTTCAAGCCACAAAGATATCTTTTTCTGCTTCAATGAATTCAATTTATTCGCATAGTTTAACAAGCTTTTGTTTCTATTTTTAAGGTAGAAGATACAAGTCAATTTTAGGTTTTTTGGGATAAAAACTGGCTAAACCGTTCTGTTTTTATTAAAATATAGCTAAGTTTATGGCATCTATTCTATCCCTAAACCATGAGAAAAATACTTACCATTGTTCTGATATTATTTTCGGGTGTTTTGTTTGGTCAGAGTTATTACCCTTATCAAGGCATAACCTTTAACAAAGTACATTTGAATGACAATTTCTGGCTGCCTAAAATAGAAATCAATCGTACTGAAACTATTCCTTGGTCGTTTCATCAGTCCAAAATTACGGGTAGAATTAAAAACTTCGAGCAAGCCGCCGCTCGTTCAGGAAAACTTTGTGGAGTTTACGTATTCGATGATTCGGATGTGTACAAAATCATCGAAGGAGCTTCTTACTCGCTCCAAATAAAATATGATAAAAAACTCGATGATTACGTCGATTCATTAATAACGGTTATTGGTGCAGCTCAAGAGCCTGATGGTTACCTTTTTACAACTCGAACCATGGGTGATACCCACGAATGGATAGGCTCTCAACGCTACGAAAAGGAACACGAATTGAGTCATGAATTGTACAACATGGGTCATTTTTATGAGTCGGCTACGGCACATTTTTTGGCCACTGGTAAAAGAAATATGCTAGATTTGGCTATAAAAAATGCCAATCATCTCCTTACGGTTTTTGGGCCAGGTAAAAAATCCGTTGCTCCTGGTCATCAGGTTATTGAGATTGGTTTGGTAAAAATGTATTTGGCCACTGGAGACAAACGCTATCTGGATTTATCCCAGTTTTTTATAGAATGCAGAGGAAAGCGTATCTATGCCAAAATGCCAGGAGACAAAGAAGCCACTGTATGGGAAACTGGAGAATATTGGCAAGATCATAAACCGGCCATAGAGCAAACCGAGGCCATTGGACATGCAGTTCGGGCAACGTATTTATATTCTGGAATGGCCGATGTGGCGGCTTTGACCCAAAACCAGGCATATATAAATGCCATCAATAAAATTTGGGAAAACGCTGCTGGAAAGAAAACATATATCACGGGAGGAATAGGTTCGTCTGGTGGCTGGGAAGGTTTTGGACCAGACTACCAATTGCCCAACGAATCGGCTTATTGCGAAACCTGTGCGGGCATTGGCAATGTTTACTGGAATCATCGGATGTTTATGCTCACAGGCGAATCAAAATATATGGATATGGTGGAGAGAACGCTCTATAACGGTATTTTAGGAGGAATAGGCCTCGACGGAAAGACGTTTTATTATGCCAATCCTATGGAATACACCACCATCAATGGAAAATTGAGTGGCGAGAATAAACGATCGCCATGGTTTAAATGCTCTTGTTGTCCATCAAACATTTGTAGATTTATGCCTTCCATTCCAGGCTACATTTATGCTAAAAAAGGAGCTCAGGTTTTTGTAAATTTATACATTGGAAGCGAAAGTTCTTTCTCTGTAGATGCCAAAAATAGTGTAACTATAAAGCAAACTTCGAACATGCCTTGGGAGGGAAATGTGAAGTTTGAGGTTGGTGCCAATAATAAAAAAGGTACAACCTTTAGTTTAAATCTTCGTGTTCCGGGATGGATAGATGGCAGGATATTCCCTACAAATCTGTATGAAGTAAGGGAAATTTCTGAGTATGGAGGAATTGTTAAAGTGAATGGAATAGAGGTAGATGTCAGAAGAAATAATCAAGGATATTTCGAAATTAATAGGCTTTGGAAAAATGGTGATATTGTTGAACTCAATCTGCCGATGTATACCCAAAAGGTGTATTCTCATGAAAAAATTGAGACTAATAAAAACTTGGTTTCTATACAGCGAGGACCACTTATGTATTGTGCCGAATTTGCAGACAATGACGGTAAAACTTCCAATATAGTGTTTGGAGCGGCCAATAATTTCACTCATAATTTCGAGCCGAATTTGCTGAATGGTGTTACAACTTTGTCTACAACTGCCAAGGCGTTTAATTTTACAGAGCAAGAGATAAATACCTCGACCAAAACGGTTAAGTTGATACCCTATTATGCCAGGTCGAATAGAGGAATTGGAGAAATGAAGCTTTGGTTTTCTACCAAAATTATGGGTGTAAGAATAGAGAATTAGAATTTGTGAATATATAGAATTGGAAATTTTTGAATTGAATAAATGGTGAATCAATACCTACAAGCCGACAAGATAAACCTAGCTATAGATTGCTGCATATTCGGGTTTGACGGCGAAAACCTTAAATTGTTACTCATCAAACGAAATTTCGAACCCGAGCAGGGCAATTGGTCGCTCATGGGAGGTTTTTTGAAACGAGACGAGGATCTTGAAAATGGGGCCAAGAGAATTTTGAACGAACTAACTGGGTTAAATAATGTCTATCTTGAGCAACTCCTCAGTTTTGGAAATGTAACCCGAGATCCAGTTGAACGTACTATTTCTGTGTGTTTTTATGCCTTAATAAACATTCAAGATCATGATTTTGAATTGGCAAAGTCTAAAAATGGCTCTTGGTTTTCTCTAGACGAGAAACCGAATCTGATTTTTGACCACAACGATATGGTAGAAAAGGCTATAGCCGAGGTAAGATATAAGGCGGCTTTGCATCCGATTGGGTTTGAACTATTGCCAGACAAATTTACCATTCCTGCTTTGCAAAGACTTTATGAGGCTATTTATGGGTATAAATTGGACAGAAGGAATTTCAGTAGAAAGATTCTTTCAACAAAACTTTTAATAGATACAGGCGAAAAAGACAACAATTCTACAACCAAAAAGGCTTCCTTGTTTAAGCTAGATACCGAAAAATACACTTCTCAATTCAACGCGTTTCATTATTTCATAAATCTCTAGTTGAACCAACTCTTGTATTTTTTTGTAGAAAAGCAATAACACTGAATAAATGGAAATAGGAATAGATAGTTTTGCGGCAAAAGATAGTTCAAAATCCGATACTAATAAAAATAGTCAAATAGCGATTTCAGAACTTTTGGAAAGAATAGCTTTTGCTGATTACTCAGGCTTAGATTTTTTTGGAATTGGCGAACACCATAGAAAAGAATTTTTGGATTCAGCTCCCACAATGATTTTGGCTGCCGCAGCCGCAAAAACCGAAAAAATAATACTAAGTAGTGCAGTAACAGTTTTAAGTGCAGCCGATCCCGTAAGAGTTTTTCAAAATTTTGCGACTTTAGATTTAATTTCAAATGGCAGGGCAGAAATGGTGGTGGGCAGAGGGTCATTCACAGATGCTTTTCCTCTTTTTGGGCTTAATTTGCATCATTATGACGAGCTTTTTGCTGAAAAATTGGATTTGCTATTAAAAATAAAAGAATCTGAAACGATTACTTGGTCAGGGAAATTTAGGCCAGCCTTACACAACCAAGCCATTTATCCAAGACCGATACAAGAAGATATTCCAATTTGGCTGGGTGTTGGTGGTACTCCTCAGTCGTTCGTCAGAGCTGGCGTGTTGGGTTTACCACTGATGGTTGCCATTATTGGCGGCGATACGCACAGGTTTCGACCTTTGGTAGATTTGTACAGAGAAGCTGGTAGAAAAGCAGGTCATTCTCCCGAAAAATTGAAGGTGGGCTTACATTCCTTAGGGTATGTTGCCAAAGATTTGGATACTGCAATTGAAGAGTATTATCCGGGTTATGCCGAAATGTTTACCCGAATTGGCAAGGAAAGAGGATGGCCGCCTGTAACAAAGTCACATTTTATGTCTCAAATTGGCCCATTAGGTGCTTTTTTAGTGGGAAGTCCTGAGGAAGTGGCGGCTAAAATACTTAGGCATAGCGAAGCACTTGGTGGAGTTTCGAGAGTTACTTTCCAAATGGATAATGCAGGACTTTCTCACGAAAAGTTGTTGAACGCAATTGAATTGATTGGCACAAAGGTGTCGCCTTTGGTGAATGCAGCTATTTGATTTTTAGATAAGGATACATTTTGGTTCTAAATAAAAAGAGAAAGAGTTTATGTTTCGTTTATATTAATGTCATTTTAGAAATAAACCTATAGTTATTCAACAGAAGGTACTTTTGATTGAAATAGTGGACTGGGTTAACAAGAAATATGGAAAACAACCGAAGAGCATTTATTAAGAAACTAGGTCTAGGGAGCTTTTCAGCCTTTGGTTTTTCAGAAAATGAATTTCTTTTGGATTCAAAAATCAAAAAGGAAGGTCTTACAGTGTTGTTTCAAGGAGATTCTATAACAGATGGAAATCGCACCCGAAACAACGACTGGAACCATGTAATGGGTCATGGATATCAATTTATTATAGCAAGCAAACTATGGTTTGAAAATCCGAAATCAAATCTAAAATTTTATAATCGTGGAATTAGTGGTAATCGTGTCACAGATTTAGAAAATCGTTGGCAAGAAGATGCCATTACTCTCAAACCCGATATAATAAGCATATTGATTGGTGTGAATGATACCATGTCGGTTGTTAACAATCAAAATCCACAAACTATTGAAACATTCGAAACTTCGTATCGAAACCTCTTAAAAAAATCAAAAAGAGAGCTCCCAAATGTAAAATTCGTGATTTGTGAGCCATTTATTCTTGAAAATGGCTGGGTTAACAAAAACACTGAGATTTGGAAAATAGAAATTGAAAAACGTCAGAAGGTAGCTAAAGCTATAGCTCAAGAGTTTGATGCTATTTTTGTTCCATTTCAACAATTATTCATCGATGCCTGTGAAAAAGCCCCAATCGATTATTGGATTTGGGATGGGGTGCACCCCATGCCTGCTGGTCATGAACTAATGGCAAGGCAGTGGCTTAAAGTTGTTGGAAAATACATGCATTTTTAAAACGTTTCTGGATAAATTTTCTTGGCATTTTTTTATTCAAGTTTTGTCAAAGATATCTTGACAAGTTTTTTGGTAGTTCTATTAAATCACCAAGTATCATATTAATTTTATCAAATCTATTTGTTTATCAGTCAAATAGCTTTATTATTCTTTGCATAGTGTCCTAATCAAAGTTTTTCGAATTATTCTATTTTTATCTAATTTATTAGAAGATATGAAAAATACATATATATTTGTGTAAAAATGACACATATAAATATTAATATAATATATTGATATATAAACAAATTGTGAAAGTAGTCATTTGATCTATTTTACAGCAAGTTTGTTGTTTTTTCAAGATCGGCATTTTGCAGATATTCAACCTTTACAATGAAAAAAATACTTCTAAGCTCAATCGTGCTTTGGGTGAGCATTGCTCAAGCTCAAACTCCTCTAAAACTTTGGTACAAACAACCAGCAGGTAATACGTGGGAAAACGCCTTGCCAATCGGTAATGGCCGTTTGGGTGCAATGATTTATGGAAATGTAGAAAAAGAAACCATTCAGCTCAACGAACACACTGTTTGGAGTGGAAGCCCCAACCGAAACGATAATCCAAAGGCTCTTGAGAATTTGGCCGAAATCAGAAAACTGATTTTTGAAGGAAACCATAAAGAGGCCGAAAAATTGGCAAATCAAGCCATTATCACCAAAACTTCACACGGACAAAAATTTGAACCTGTCGGGAATCTCAACTTAGTTTTCAATGGCCATGAAAACTACACCAATTATAACCGTGAATTAGATATTGAACGAGCCATTTCAAAAACCACCTATCAAGTGGGCGATGTGGTTTATACCCGTGAAGCCTTTGCTTCGTTGGCCGATAGAGTAATTGTAATGAAAATTTCGGCCAGTAAAGCAGGAAATTTATCTTTTAACGCCAGTTTTTCTTCTCCACAAAAAAGAAAAACGATTGCCACAACGAGTACCAAAGATTTAACAATTTCGGGAACAACGAGTGACCACGAAACCGTAAAAGGCATGGTCGAGTTTAAGGGAATTACTCGCATAAAATTAGAAGGTGGCAGCCTTCAATCTACCGATACATCGTTGGTGGTAAAAGGAGCAAATTCTGCTACAATTTTCATTTCAATTGCTACTAATTTCAACAATTATCAAGATTTAAGTGGTGATGAAAGCAAACGTGCCACCGAATATTTAAACAAAGCCTACCCTAAAACATACACGACACTACTGAATTCGCACACTTTAGTCTATCAAAAGCTATTTAATCGAGTAAAAATTGATTTAGGAGAAACGGACTTAGTAAAACTGCCTACTGATGAACGACTAAGAAATTTCAGAAATACCAACGACCCTCAGATGGTGGCTTTGTATTACCAGTTTGGGCGATATTTATTGATTTCGTCTTCGCAACCTGGTGGACAACCAGCAAATTTACAAGGTATTTGGAATCATAGAATCAACCCACCGTGGGATAGTAAATATACCATCAACATCAACGCCGAAATGAATTATTGGCCAGCCGAGAAAACTAATCTTTCGGAATTGCATGAGCCTTTCTTGAAAATGGTGCAAGAACTTTCAATTACAGGTCAGAAAACTGCCAAAGATATGTACGGTGCAAGAGGCTGGATGGCTCACCACAATACTGATATTTGGCGAGCAACTGGTGCAATTGATGGAGCTTTTTGGGGTATGTGGACAGCTGGTGGTGGCTGGGTGAGCCAACATTTATGGGAACACTATCTGTACACTGGCGATAAAGCATTTTTGGCTTCAGCTTATCCTGCACTTAAAGGAGCGGCACAATTTTATGCCGATTTCTTGATTCCACACCCACAAAAAAACAATTGGTTAGTCGTAAACCCTGGAAATTCTCCTGAAAATGCTCCTGTGGCTCACGATGGTTCTTCGCTTGATGCGGGCGTTACGATGGATAATCAGATAGTTTTCGATGTGTTCAGCAAGGCAATCAGTGCGGCTCAGATTCTAAAAAAAGATGCTGCATTTGTCGATTCTCTCAAAAAATTAAGAGATAAATTGCCACCAATGCACATTGGGAAGCACAATCAGTTGCAAGAGTGGCTCGATGATATCGACGACCCTAAAGACCAACACCGCCATATTTCGCACCTTTATGGACTTTATCCATCGAATCAGATTTCGGCTTATCGAACACCAGAACTTTTTGAGGCTTCAAAAAATTCTCTGATTTACCGTGGTGATGTTTCGACAGGTTGGAGCATGGGTTGGAAAGTAAACTGGTGGGCAAAATTGCAAGATGGAAACCATGCTTATAAATTGATTCAAAACCAATTAACACCTATCGGCAACGAGCGTGGTGCGGGCGGTACTTACAATAACCTTTTTGATGCTCACCCTCCTTTTCAGATTGATGGAAACTTCGGTTGTACTTCGGGTATTACCGAAATGTTGATGCAGAGTTCGGATGGTGCAGTGCATTTACTTCCTGCCTTGCCAGATGTTTGGCCTTCAGGTAAAATTTCGGGTTTGAAAGCAATCGGAGGTTTTGAAATCGTAGAAATGCAATGGAAAGATGCCAAATTGGTGAAATTGGTCGTAAAATCGAACTTGGGAGGAAATCTAAGATTGCGTACACCGAATGAATTGAAGGCAATTAATGGTGCAAAACTAAAAGAAGCAAATGGCAAAAACTCTAATCCATTTTATAGTTTAGATGAAACAGCCAAACCTATTATTTCAGAAAAAGCGAGCATAAAAGTACCGAGTTTGAGAGAAACCAAACTTTATGATATTTCTACTCAAAAAGGACAAATCATTACCTTATCACTTTAAAAATTAACGAATTAAACAAAGATTACAATGTTAAAAACAGTATCAAAAATTTGTGGCATAGCACTTTTGTGGTTTTCGATGAATGTTGCAACTGCACAAGTAACCCTAACTAATCCAATCTTAACAGGCTTTTATCCCGACCCAAGTATCGTAAAAGTTGGGGCAGATTATTATTCTGTACATTCTACTTTTTCTTATTTCCCAGGTTTGCCCATCATGCACAGCCGTGATTTGAAAAATTGGAAACAAATAGGTAACGTAATCACCCGACCATCACAGATGGATTTCATGGGCGAACGTATGAGCCGTGGACTTTTTGCTCCTGCGATTACTTATTATAAAGGCATTTACTATGTTACATGTACCGATATTGACCACGACGGCAATTTTGTGGTAACTGCTACTAACCCAGCAGGACCATGGAGCAACCCTGTAAAAATGCCCCAAGTCCGTGGCATTGACCCTTCTATATATTTTGACGAAGCCACCGATAAAGCCTATGTGGTTTACAACAGTGATGCTCCTGACAATAAGCCACTTTACTCGGGTCATCGTACCGTACAAATGTATGAGTTTGACTACAAAAACCTGAAAACTGTCGGAGAGAAAAAGCAATTGATAAACGGTGGTGTAGATATTACCAAAAAACCAGTTTGGATTGAAGGCCCACATATTTTGAAGCGTAACGATTGGTATATTTTGTATTGTGCCGAGGGCGGAACATCGGTCAATCACTCGCAAGTGGCCTTGCGTAGCAAAGATATTTGGGGGCCGTATGTGCCATATGAAGGAAACCCTGTTTTAACACAAAGAGGCTTACCTGCCGATCGTCCTAATCCAATTACTTCGGCAGGACACGCCCAGTTTATCGAAGGTCCAGATGGAAATTGGTACTCAATTTTCTTGGCTGTTCGCCCTTACGAAGGTGATTATTACAATACTGGTCGTGAAATGTTTATTGCTCCGCTTACTTGGGTAAACGACTGGCCAATGATTGAGCACGGCGAAAAAGCCATCGAATACAAATACAAAACCAATATCAAAGAAGTAAAACAAAAAGGTGCTTTGCCACAAAATGGCAATTTTTCTTACACTATGAAGTTCGATAAAGGGCTTGACTTGTCCCTGATGCACTTGCGAACCATTGATAAAAACTCATTTAGCACTTCAAAAAAGAATGGCCTTACCCTAAACTTAAAGCCCGAAACAATTTCAGAACTGGGTAATCCATCTTTTGTAGCGAAACGCCAGCAGCACATGTATTCAACTGCCGAAACCGAATTGAATTTTACGCCAAAAACAGAAAAAGAGAAGGCAGGTTTAGTGATTTATCAAGATGAAAGCCATTTTTACTTTTTGGCAAAATCTATCAAAGATGGTAAAACACAGGTAGAACTATACAAAAGTGTTCACCGCAAAAAAGAAGTAGAACTAATAAACAGCGTGGCTGTGGGCAATGGAAAACTGAATTTTAAAATAACTTCAAAAGCCGATAAAGTAGATTTCGAGATTTCAGAAAATGGCAAAGACTACAAAATCATTGCCGAAAATTTGGATGGAAAACACTTATCAACCAAATTTTCAGGTGGTTTTATTGGAAATGTTTATGCGATGTATGCTACTTCAAACGGTGAAAAATCAGACAATAATGCCACATTTAAGTATTTGAAATACAGCGGTGATGATGCCGTTTTGAAATAATTACGAGTCGCATTTTTGGGTAAAACTTTATGATTTTTTTTAAATAATATTCAACCTCAAAATCTATTTTAAAATGAAACTCAATTCAATTTTTCGATTATTAGTTATAACCGCTGTTTTGGCTTCACCCTATTTTGCTAGTGGCCAACCACCACGTGGTCCTTACGTAATTTCGCCCAAAGTAAACGCTGATAAAACTGTTACTTTCTCTTATTTAGCACCTAATGCTACCATCGTTTTATTAGGCGGCGGACAGTTTGGTGCAGTAGATGTACCCATGACAAAGAACGCTGATGGCGTTTGGTCGGTAACTTTCGGACCCATAAAACCTGATATTTACCCCTATAGTTTTAAAGTAGATGGAGTTACTGTAAACGACCCAGCCAATGTCTATTTGTTTCCAAACGAGCGTTTCAAGGGTAGTTTAGTAGAAATCCCATCGGATGTACCTGCCATTTATGCTTTGAAAAACGTGCCTCACGGAACACTTTCGTATGAATTATATCCTTCGGTAGAAGGCTCAACTGGTACGATAGTGGTTTACACACCGCCAGGTTACACCAAAGAAAAATCGAAAAAATATCCGGTTTACTACCTCATTAGTGGTACCACCGATACCGAAGAAACTTTCTGGAAAGTGGGTAAAGTAAATTTGATGCTTGACAATATGATAGCCGAAGGCAAAGCAAAACCCATGATTGTGGTGATGCCGTATGGCAATCCGATGGCTAAAATTGCCGAACAAACTGGCAAAGACAAGCCTGCCGATGTGACGAGTCGTGATGGAGAAGATGCCCTCAAACGCATGAAATTATTTGAAACAGACCTTATTACGAACATTATTCCTTACGTCGAGAAAAATTATCGAGTAATTACCAACCGTGATAACCGTGCTATCGGTGGTTTCTCTCGTGGTGGCGGCCAAACGCTCCGTGCTGCCTTCAACAATGTCGATAAGTTCGCTTACGTATGTAGCTATGCGTCATATATTTCTCCTGCCGAAATGGACAAAAGTTTTACGAACATTACGGCAAATCCTGCTAAAACCAACAAAGATTTCAAACTTTTATGGTCGGGCATCGGTACTGAAGATTTCTTGTACAAAGGCACAACTGAATGGGAAGCATATTTGAAAGATAAGAAAATAAATGTTAAAACTTATGCTATCCCAGGTGGACATACTTGGATGAATGTGAAGCAATATCTCAATGAAACTTTGCCGGTGCTTTTTAAATGACATTCAAAATAATTATTCAACCTCATAAAAAACAATGAAAAATACGCTCAGAAAAATTGTTTTTATTACTGCTTTATCAAGTAGTATTTGCTTTGCTCAAAATACCTCGATTTTGGAGGATTTCAAACCTTCCACCTTCAACCAACCCGGGCAAGAATACCCTATGGTAAATTCTCAAGGTTACGCCCGCTTCAAAATTGTTGCTCCAGCTGCAGATAGCGTGAGAGTAAGTTTAGGACTTGGCGGTAAAGGTGGTACAAAACTCAAAAAAGCTGACGACGGAACTTGGATGGGAACTACCGACGGTCCAATGGATGAAGGTTTTCATTACTACAACGTAAATATTGACGGTGGAAAATTCAACGACCCCAACGCTTTAAACTTCTATGGGTCAACTCGTTGGGAAAGTGGCATCGAAATCCCAGCCCACGACCGTGACTTTTATGCCTTAAAAAACGTTCCGCATGGCCACGTTCAGCAAGTGCTTTTTCCTTCACCGAGCACCAATACTTCACGCAGAGCCTTTGTTTACACGCCTCCAGGTTATGAAAAAAACACAAAGGCCAAATATCCAGTGCTCTACTTACAACACGGTTGGGGCGAGGACGAAACCGCATGGATGAACCAAGGGCACGCCAATTTGATAATGGATAATTTGATTGCAGAAGGAAAAATCAAGCCATTTATTGTTGTGAATACTTACGGAATGACCAACGAAGTGAAATGGGGCAAAATGAAAGACTTTAGTATTGTTCCTTTTCAAACCGTTTTGATTGACGAACTCATTCCTTATGTAGATGCCAATTTCAGAACAATTGCCAAACAATCGCACCGTGCAATGGCGGGCTTGAGCATGGGCGGCATGGAAACCAAAACCATAACGCTCAATAAACCAGACGTTTTTGCTTATTATGGATTGCTAAGTGGAGGCACTTATGCACCCGAAGAAATTAAAGACAAATCGAAAGTAAAAATGATTTTTTTGAGTGCAGGTAGCAAAGAAAGACCAGAAAGAATTTTGGATGCCACAACGAAATTGAAAGAAGGTGGTTTCAATGCTATTTCTTATGTTTCTGACAAAACTGGCCACGAATTCCTGACTTGGAGACGCAGTTTGTTGGCCATGGCTCCTTTGCTTTTTAAATAAAATTGATTTACTATTTTTAAAAATATTATGAGAAAATTAACCTCACTATTTGCCTTTCTTATTTTGTGTGGAAACTTGGTTTTTGCACAAAAAATGGAAAAAGAAATGCCCAAAGGCTACGAACAAGAAAAAATGGGCATTTCCAAAGGCAAAATTGACACGGTGCTTTACGACTCAAAAACCGTAGGCAATAAGCGTAAAACATTGGTTTACACACCGCCAGGTTTCGACAAAAAGAAGAAATATCCTGTATTTTATCTCCTTCACGGAATTGGTGGCGACCATTTAGAGTGGTTCAAAGGGGCAAATCCACAAAATATCTTGGATAATCTTTATGCCGAGGGTAAAATTCAACCCATGATAGTGGTTATGCCAAACGGTCGTGCCATGAAAGACGACCGCAATGGCGGAAATATTATGGCTCCAGACAAAGTTCAGGCTTTTGCAAATTTTGAAAAAGACCTTTTGAATGACCTTATTCCTTTTATCGAAAAGAAATATCCTACGCTAACCGATAAGGACAATCGTGCCATTGCTGGTCTTTCGATGGGTGGTGGCCAGTCATTAAATTTCGGTTTGGGAAATTTGGATAAATTTTCTTGGGTTGGAGGATTTTCTTCGGCACCTAATACCAAAGTTCCACAAGAATTAGTACCCAATATTGAAGCCACTAAACAAAAACTGAAACTACTTTTCATATCATGCGGAGATGCTGACGGACTTATAGGATTCAGCAAACGCACACACGATTATTTGTATCAAAATGACGTTCCACATATTTATTATTTAGAAACTGGTGGGCATGATTTTAAAGTTTGGAAAAACGGTTTATATATATATTCACAGTTTTTGTTTAAACCAGTCGATAATACTTCTTTGGAGCAATATACTGTTTTGGGAACGCCTGCCGCTACCAACATTCGTAATGGAAAATACCCTCAAATTTTACCCGATAATCGAGTAATTTTCAAAGTAAAAGCCCCTGATGCTCAGAAAGTTCAAATTGATTTGGGTAAAAAATACGATATGGTGAAAGACACGAGTGGGTTTTGGAACGTTACGACTGATGTAATCAGCAGAGGCTTTCATTATTATTCATTAATTATTGATGGTGTAGTTTTGGCAGACCCAGCTAGCGAAACTTTTTACGGAATGGGTCGCCAAGCAAGTGGTATAGAAATTCCGTACAAAGAAGGTGGTTTTTATGCTTTGAAAGATGTGCCACATGGTGATATTCGCATCAAAAAGTATTTTTCAAAAGCAAGTAATTCTTGGCGTGAGATGTATTTGTACACCCCGCCAGGTTATGACAAGTCGACTGAAAAATACCCAGTTTTGTACCTTTTGCATGGAGGTGGCGAAGACCAACGTGGTTGGGCTACGCAAGGAAAAACAGATTTGATTTTGGATAATCTTATAGCTGAAAACAAAGCCAAACCAATGATTATCGCCATGCTAGACGGCAATGTCGGTGGTGGAGGAGGTATTGCCAACTTTGGCGAACAACAACTGAGAGCCTTTGAAAACGAGCTCAAAAACGGAGCGATTCCGTTTGTAGAAAGTAATTACAGAGCAGAAACCGACGCTAAAAATCGAGCTTTAGCAGGGCTTTCAATGGGTGGTTTACAAACGCTGCATGCAGGAATTAAAAACACCAATATGTTTGCGTATTTGGGTGTATTCAGCTCGGGTTGGTGGGCAAACAACACCAAACTTTCTGACCCTCAGTATGAATTTATGGCAAAAAACAGCAGCACTATTAACGAAAACATCAAAGAATTTTGGATTTCGCAAGGTGGCAAAGAAGACATTGCTCACGCCAATGGCCTAGTTATGATGAAAAAGTTTGACGAAATGGGCATTAAATACAAATACAGCGAGTACTCCGGAGGGCATACTTGGCCGGTTTGGAGACATGATATTTATTTGTTTTCGCAGTTGCTTTTTAAATAGAAGGCGAATGTGATTTTTTTGACAAAAAGAAAAAATCTGTACAATTTAAAATAAGTTTAAAGATATTTTAATAATTCAAAAAATGAATAAAATACGCAAATCATTGCATCCAGTTTTGGCATTTTTTACGCTGTTTAGTTTACAATTTTTTGTAAATACAGCTACAGGACAACCGCCTGGTTTTCAAAGACCTCCTTTGCCGCCAATTCCTATAAAAGGTGATACAACACATACTTTAAGCAGGCACTTTTCAACTGCTACCAACACTAAAATAGCACCCTATACCAATGGTTTTGTTCATAGGTGGTTGGTTTTAGAACCAATCAAGAAGGACATAGCACGAAATAATATCTTCACAGACAATTATCTCCGAAATACATTTCAGACAGATAATTTTTTGGATAATTATTTGGTAGTTCCTAAAGATGGCGAAATGGTAAAAGTAGGCAACCAAGATCTCAAATGGTATGGTTTAGATAGTAAAACCTTTAATTTTAATCTGTTCAATTTTTCTTATGACATCAACAAACCGAAGTATGGATTACTTTTTTGGTTGGTTACAGTAATTGACTGTCCAGAAGAAATACAGAATGTAAGAATGACTGCTGGCTGTAATTCGGGAGGAATGTTTTGGCTCAATGGTAAAGAAGTTCTCATGCTTTCTGGTGACAGAGATATGATTGTTGACAATGTGGCTTCACCATTATTAACCTTAAAAAAGGGTAAAAATATTATTCGAGGAGCAGTAATTAATGGCCCAGGCATGGCCAATTTTTGTCTTCGTTTTATTGATGAAAAAGGCAAGCCTGTTAAAAGCATCAGCATCAGCAAAAATTAAAGTCTAATCCAAATTTTAGCAAAGAAATGAAATTTAAACTAATAGTTTTTTTATCAATATTACTCACAAATACAGTTAAAGGTCAAATTGGAAAACCTTTCATACATGACCCTTCAACCATTGTAGAGTGTGAAGGGAAATTCTACACCTTCGGAACAGGAGGCGGAGGGTTAATCTCCAACGACGGTTGGACATGGCACGGCGGGGCCGTAAGACCAGGTGGGGGAGCAGCCCCAGATGTTATAAAAATTGGCGATAGATATTTGGTGGTTTATGGAGCAACTGGTGGCAGTACTTCACACAAGGGTATCATTTATACCATGTGGAATAAAACACTAGATCCAAAATCGCCCGATTTTAAATATTCTGAGCCGATCATAGTGGCTACTTCAGACGGCTATGAAGAAAACGATGCCATCGACCCAGGCATCATGTTAGACCCTACAACTGGCCGCCTTTGGTTGGCTTATGGCACTTATTATGGATACACTCGCATTATAGAGTTAGATCCAAGAACAGGAAAACTCAAGGCAGGAAATAAACCTGTCGATGTGGCCATAGTGTGCGAGGCAGCAGATTTGATCTATCGAGATGGCTGGTATTATTTGCTTGCTACCCATGGCAGTTGTTGCGACGGTGCAAACTCAACTTACAACGTAGTAGTCGGTCGTTCTAAAAAAGTAACCGGGCCTTACATTGATAATGTTGGCAGAAGCATGATGGAAGGCGGTGGTAAAATGGTGGTGGCCACTCGTGGGAGATTGATTGGTCCTGGGCATTTTGGACGAGTAATTCTTGAAAAAGGAGTTGAAAAAATGTCAATCCATTATGAGGCGGATTTAGATCAGAGCGGTCGTAGTGTGTTGGGTATTCTTCCTATAGTTTGGAAAGATGGGTGGCCAGTAGCTGGTGAAAAATTTAAAGAGGGAACTTATGAAATAGAATCGGTAAGGAGAGGATATGGTTTAGAACTGGCAGTAGATTTTACAAGAATGGCGAATGCACCAAGAGGTTTTGGCCAAGTTAATAACGACCCTATCAAACCAGTTCCTAATCAGGAATTAGCTGATGTAATTAAAAATTGGCCAAATGGTAACATCAATGTACGAATTGGAGATTATATGCACAGACCGCACCAAAAATGGACTATTACGGATGCTCCAGATTCTACGGGCTATTTAGGCGGGCCTTATTACAAAATTGTATTGGAAGGCACAGAACGAGCATTAACCGCAACTGCCGATGCTCAGTTAATAACTGTCCCCGCCTTTACAGGTAGCCCAGAACAATTATGGAGAATAGATCAACTGACCGATGGTACGTACAGAATTATGCCCAAAATAGTACCCAATTCAAATAAAAAATTGGCATTGGTATCTGCAGGAGATAGCACGCCATCGCTTGCCGAATTCGACTTTGCAAGCGATAATTCTAAATGGAACTTTAGGGTGCATTAAAAGTCCTTTGTAAAGTTTAAAATCAGATTATTTTAAATAAATGTTCAACCAAAACTCAATTTTTCAATTATGAAAAAGCTATTTTTTTCTCTATTTTTATCAATTGCCAGTTTAGTCGCATTTGCCCAAAACCCGATTGATGGTAGCTGGAAAGGTTCCCGTGAAACGCCAAATGGCACTTTTGAAGTAAACTACACTTTCAAAGCAGAAGGTAACAAGTTAACAGGAACTTGGAAAACGCAATTTGGAGAAACCACATTGGAAGAAGGCCTTATTGATGGCAAAAAGATTTCATACAGTATTTCTTTAAATGGTAACAAAATGAGTTACACTGGCGAGATAGTTTCAGACAAAGAAATTGTTTTGAAAAGTGAGCGTGGTGAAATGAAAATTACCAAGCAGTAATTACAAAGTACCAATCAATTGATTCTGTTTTTGGGTCTAGAGATTGGTTCTTTGAGTGCTATGTTGCATAGATTAAACATCCATTGGCCGATAGCGGCTTAGAGAATTTTTTGACCGATTATAAAAAAGATAATGGCTAATTCAGCTATATTTGACGATAGGTGAGATGCTTGGATTCCCTATTTATATTCTATATTTATAATCATTATCTACTCAAATATGCGGTCTGCGTTTTTAGTGGCTATTTTGCTAATGTGTCTGTTTTCGTGTGATAAAAGCATCGACCCCAATGTTCAAAAGGCTTTTGGAAGCAGTCCAGATTATCCATGGGTCTTTCCTGAGGAAGAAGTCAGAACGATTAGCATTCACATAGGTGTAGAAAATTGGGAGAGAATTCAACGAGACATGGAGAGTCGAATCGCCCGAAAATTTGGTAGTCAAACTGCAATTCCGGGTGTTACACCCATGCAAGCTACCAATCTTGATGCCGTTCCAGGAGATCCTATTTATGTGTCGACGGAGGTTAAACAAGGAGAAAATACGTGGAAGAAAGTGGGGTTTCGCTTAAAAGGTAATGCATCTTTAAGTTCGAGTTGGCGAAGCGGTATTTACAAATTACCATTCAAACTTCAGTTTGATGAGTTTGAGGATGAACATAAAGAAGTCAAGAATCAACGTTTTTATGGTTTCAGAGAATTATCATTTTCTCCAAGTTTTGGTGACAACACTTTCATGAAAGAAAAACTATTGACTAGTCTATTTCGAGAAAGTGGAGTTTTGGCATGTAAGGTGGCTAATTATAAGGTTTATATTGACTTTGGTCAAGGTTCAAAATATTGTGGGGTTTATCAAGTTATTGAAGCCGTAGCCGAGCATTTGGTGGAAAATCAAACAGGTAAACAAGTCGGTAACGTTTACAAACCCGAGTCGAGTTTTCAAAACTTAAATTTGACATTATTCGAAAAACAAAACAATAAGCAACAAGCCGACTATGAAGATGTAAAACGATTAGTAACCGTCCTTAATAACGGAAATCGGCTGTCTGATAAAATACAATGGAAAAAGGATTTGGAGGCAATTTTTGATGTAGAAAGGTTTCTGAAGTATTTGGCTGTTAACAATACAGTCGGTAACTGGGATGGATATGGGCAAATAACGCACAATTATTTTTTGGCAAATATTGATGGCAGACTATCTTATTTGCCTTATGATTTGAACCTCTCTTTTCAGATGAAAGGCGGTAACAACCGAACGGCCCTATCTTTTGATATGAATGAAGTTACCAGTCAATGGCCGTTAATACGCTATTTGATCGATGATTCGGAATATTTTGCTTTTTATAAATCTTCAGTTAAAGAGTTCATAATAAGCCATTTTAACCCAGCTTTAATGAAGGAATATCTCGAAAAGCACAAAACGATTTTACAACCTAATTTCATGGAACCATCCTTAGAAAAACCTCCCTATAGCCACCTATCCAACGCCCAAAGTTTTACTCAATCTGTTTTGAGTTTAGACAAATACATCAATGAAAGGCATACCGCGGCTTCGATTTTTGTAAAAGAGTAATTGTATTTTTAGGTATTGAAACGCTTTATGAATATTTTAACATGCAAGGCTTGCATACTGTTTTGATATTTCTCTTTCGAAAACTAATTATTTCATGTCAAAATTTGAATTGCCTAAGAGAATATAATAATTTCAATAAATTTTTGTTAAAAATACTAGATTGTGTTAATTTTACACAATCTATGTTTCAATCTTAATTTGTATCATGAAAAAGTTATTTTTAATAGCCTTTGTATTGGTGTGTATTAGCGGGTTTTCACAAACCAAAATCACACTAAATACTGATTTGGCCAAAACCAAAATTAATAAACATATTTATGGCCATTTTGCTGAACATTTGGGCAGGTGTATTTACGGAGGAATGTACATTGGCGAAAGCAATACCAAGATTCCAAACACAGCAGGTGTAAGAAATGATGTAATTCAAGCTTTGAAAGAGCTAAAAGTGCCAAACCTTCGTTGGCCAGGTGGTTGTTTTGCAGACGCTTACCAATGGAAAGATGGTATTGGTCCAAAAGCAAATCGCCCAAAAATGGTGAATGTTTGGTGGGGTGGTGTAACCGAAGATAATAGTTTTGGTACACACGACTTTCTAGATTTGTGTGAGAGAATCGGGGCAGAGCCATATTTGGCTGGTAACGTAGGGAGTGGTTCAGTAAAAGATTTGGCAGACTGGGTAAGTTACGTAAATCAGCCAACTGGCAGTCCAATGTCTGATCTTAGAATCCAGAATGGACGCAAAGAGCCTTGGAATGTAAAAATTTGGGGAGTTGGTAACGAGGCTTGGGGCTGTGGTGGAAACATGACGGCTGAGTATTATGCGAATATCTATCGTCAGTATGCTACATTTATGAAAGACATTACGCCAGAATCTAAACTTTACAAAGTGGCCTCAGGTGCAAGTAGCGATGATTTTAATTGGACAGAAACGCTGATGAAAAACATTCCGCATAGTCAGATGTCGGCACTGGCATTGCATCATTATTCGGTGTTGAGTTGGGTAGAAACCAAAGGCCCTTCGGTGGGTTTTTCAGAATCAACTTATTTCAAAACCATGCAAGAAGCTTGGAAGATGGAAGAGTTTGTGACCAAGCACAGCACCATTATGGACAAATATGACCCTGAGAAAAAAATTGATTTGATTGTGGACGAATGGGGCGGTTGGTACGACACCGATGCCGAAGGCAAAGGAGCATTGTATCAGCAAAACACCATGCGTGATGCCATGATTGCAGGGCTTACGCTCAATATATTCAACAATCATGCAGACCGTGTTCGTGGAGCAAATTTAGCTCAAATCGTCAATGTTTTGCAGGCGGTTATTTTGACCAATGAAGAAAAAATGTTGCTCACTCCGACATTTCACGTCATGAAAATGTATAATGTGCATCAAGATGCTACACTTGTGCCCATGACCATTGAATCGCCAACTTACGAATTCAGTGGTAAAAAACTGACAGCCGTTTCTTCGTCGGCATCAAAAGACGCTTCGGGAGCATTGAATATTTCAATAACCAATATTGATTACCGCAAATCACACGAAATTACAATCAGTCTGAGAGGTGAAGATTTTTCTAAAGTTTCTGGGCAAATTTTGGCATCATCAAACATCAGCGATCACAATACTTTTGAGCAGCCAAACAAAGTATCCGTAAAAGATTTTTCTGGTACGAAACTAGAAAAAGGTGTTTTGAAACTTTCGATACCTGCTTATTCTGTATTAGTTTTGACTTTAAAGAAATAAAAGAGTTTTAGCGATAAAAATATGAGAAAAATAAACCTGTTGATAGTCGGCCTATTTTTTTGGCTTAATGCTTTGGCTCAAAACCCTCAAAAAATTGAAATAGATGCTACCCAAACTTTGGTGCCCATTCAACCAACGATGTATGGTATTTTCTTTGAAGACATTAATTTTGGAGCGGATGGTGGTCTTTATGCTGAACTTATCAAAAATCGTTCGTTCGAATTCGAATATCCGTGGATGGGCTGGAAACATTTGCCGCAAGCCGAAACCCGTTTCAATACAAGCAATGAGCTCACAATATTTAACAATGCCAGAAACAATCCCACAAACCCCCGAGTGGTAAGAGTTGAAAAAAGGGATGCTTCGCAAGAATTGGGACTTCAAAATGAAGGATTTGATGGTATTGGTTTAAAAAAAGGCGAGATGTATGATTTTTCAGCTTTTGTGAAAATCAATAGTGGTGATGTATATATTGAAGTGCAGCTACTAAACGAAAAAGGTGAAGTAATTGGTTCTACTCAAGTTCGGTCTAACTCCTTGGGTTGGGGTCGTGTAGAAGGGGTCATTACCGCCTCAGAAACTGTGCAAAAAGGAAAAGTGAACATTAACTTTAAAGGCAAAGGTCAACTCGATATCGATCAAATATCACTTTTTCCGCAAGATACTTGGAAAGGCCGCAAGGGTGGTCTTCGTAAAGATTTAGTGCAATTGTTGGCCGACATGAAACCTGGTTTTGTACGTTTTCCAGGAGGATGTATTGTAGAAGGCCGAACCCTGGCGGAGCGTTATCAATGGAAAAAAACGGTTGGAAAAGTAGAGAACCGTGAGCTCTTGGTCAACCGTTGGAACATGGAGTTCAGCCATCGACCAGCACCTGATTATTACCAGACATTTGGCTTAGGTTTTTTTGAATATTTCCAAATGTGTGAAGACATCGGTGCTCAACCACTACCAATTCTTTCATGCGGTTTGGCTTGTCAGTTCAATTCCTCAGAAACTACCCCTCTCGAAGACTTAGACCCATTCATTCAAGATGCCATAGACCTAATAGAGTTTGCCAATGGTGATGTAAACTCAAAATGGGGAGCTTTGCGTGCCGAAATGGGCCATCCCCAGCCTTTTAATCTTAAAATGATTGGTATAGGAAATGAACAATGGGGTCAAGAATATTTTGAGCGTTACGAGAAAATTTCAAAAGCCGTAAAAGCTAAATATCCTGATGTGAAATTAGTATCGGGAACGGGTCCTGCTTCTGATGGAGAGTTATTCGAGCAAGCAGAAAAAGCTTTGCCAAAGTTAAATGCTGAAATTGTAGATGAGCATTATTACAAAGACCCAAAATGGTTTAGAGACAATGCAAAACGCTATGACAACTATGATAGAAACCGGTATAAGATTTTTGCTGGTGAATATGCGGCTCAAAGCCATGCCATAGTTAGTCCCGACAACAAAAACAATTGGGAATGTGCTTTGTCAGAGGCTGCGTTTATGACAGGTTTGGAACGCAATGCTGATGTGGTTTATATGACATCGTATGCACCACTTTTTGCACATGTTAACCGCTGGCAATGGACGCCCGACTTGATTTGGTTCGATAATTTAACAGCCTTTGGTACAGCCAATTATCAAGTTCAAAAACTATACGCCACAAACGCTGGCTCAAGTACTTTGTCTATCAAATCCAATGGAGAAAATTTAACCGGACAGCAGGAGCTGTATGCTACGGCCGCTTTCGATGCTAAAACCAACGAGGTAATCATTAAATTAGTAAACACTTCAGCCACAAATAAAGCTTTGGAGCTAAATATTAAAGGTTTGGCTAAAACCACCTTTGGAAAATCTATAATATTGGCAGATAAAGACCTGAAAAACTTCAACACGATAGACAAACCTAATAAATTTATACCTATTGAATCAACCTCGAGTGTTTTGAATGGTAAAACATTGGTAAATTTGGATGGATATACTTTTCAAATTATTAGAATAAAAAAATGAGTATTAAATATACAATTGGACTAGACTACGGTACGGATTCTGTAAGGGCACTTTTAGTAGACACTAACGGAAATGAAATCTCCTCTCATGTTCACTATTATGCCCGTTGGAAGAAAGGTTTATATTGTGATCCCACCAATTCACAATTCCGTCAACATCCATTGGACTATTTGGAAGGCTTAGAGAATGCCATAAGGGGTGCTTTGCAAGATCAAAGCCAAGGAGTTATCCAAAACATAGTAGGAATTTCGGTAGATACAACAGGCTCAACACCAGTTGCCGTAGATGCAGAAGGAACGCCTTTGGCACTTTTGCCAGAATTTTCCGAAAATCCCAATGGCATGTTTATTCTCTGGAAAGATCATACAGGAAACCACGAAGCCGAGCAAATCAATAAGCTGGCACATGGCTGGAAAGTGGATTATACCAAATACGTTGGTGGCATTTATTCTTCAGAATGGTTTTGGGCAAAAATCTTAAGAACACTCAGAGTTGACCCTAGTATTCGTGAAAAAGCCTTTTCTTGGGTGGAGCATTGCGACTGGATTTCGGCGGTGTTGACCGGAAACACCAATCCGCTAACATTGAAAAGGAGTCGTTGTGCAGCTGGCCACAAAGCCATGTGGCATCCAGAGTTTGATGGCTTGCCATCTGAAGAGTTTCTAAGCACTTTGGATCCTCTTTTGGCAGGTTTAAGAGAAAGATTATTTTCGGAAACCTATACTTCTGACCAAGCCATGGGCAATATATCTGCCGAATGGGCTGAGAAACTAGGTTTACCTAAAAACGTAATTATTGGTGTAGGGGCGTTTGATGCCCACATGGGCGGCGTGGGTGCCGAGATTGAGCCTTACTCACTTGTTCGT
This sequence comes from Lacihabitans sp. CCS-44, assembly GCF_024343735.1. GTDB lineage: Bacteria > Bacteroidota > Bacteroidia > Cytophagales > Spirosomataceae > Leadbetterella. Next base: position 113,553 of record NZ_RJUE01000056.1, on the reverse strand, counting down.
GTCATGGGGACATCCACTTGTGATATGTTGATAGCTCCTAATGACGAAGTCGGTCATTTGTTAGTAAAAGGAATTTGTGGTCAGGTTGACGGTTCTATAATACCAGGAATGTTGGGCATGGAAGCGGGTCAATCTGCTTTTGGAGATGTGTATGCTTGGTTCCAGAAAATGATTCTCGGACCAGTTTTTGATTTGTTGGAAAGCCAAGAAGAAAAAGACAAATTGTCAGAAAAGTTAATTCCACATTTATCAGAAAAAGCCGCCCAAATTGTTTTAACAGAAAATGATCCAATCAGTTTGGATTGGTTTAATGGCCGGCGAACACCAGATGCAAATCATACTTTGAAGGGTGCTATTTATGGTCTAAATTTGGGCTCTGATGCAGGTCAGATCTTCAAAGCATTGGTGGAGGCAACAGCCTATGGTTCAAAGGCCATCGTTGAAAGATTTATCAATGAAGGTGTGCCAATCAACCAAGTAATCTCAATTGGTGGTGTAGCTAAAAAATCAACTTTCGTGATGCAAACCCTGGCTAATGTCCTAGATATGCCAATCAAAGTCGCTAGTTCGGATCAAGCATGTGCACTAGGTGCCGCCATGAATGCCGCTACTGCCGCTGGAGTATTCACAAACATAAACGAAGCTCAAAAGGCTATGGGCTCAGGTTTTGATGCAACCTATTTCCCTGAGAAAGAGAAAGTAGAGATTTATAAGAAGCTTTATGAAAAATATTTGTCGTTTGGGCAGTTTATTGAAAATAAGGGATAAGGCATTCAGGCACAAGGGACAAGACCTGAGGCACAATTAAAGATAGAAAGATAAAGAATTTTTAGAATACGATGGATAAAATATTAAGCTACAGGGATTTATTAATATGGCAGAAGTCTATGGATTTAGTTACGGACATATATAGAGCATCTGCTAGATTTCCAAAAGAAGAAGTTTACGGTCTGACTTCCCAAATTAGAAGATCCTCTATTTCTGTACCAAGTAACATAGCTGAAGGTTATGGTAGACGTTCAACTGGTGATTATAAAAGATTCTTAAGTATTTCATTAGGCTCACTTTATGAATTCCAGACTCAATTAGAAGTTTCCAAAAGGTTAAATTATTTAGAGGAAAGTGAATTTGAACCCCTGAATAATCTAAGTAAAGAAATCGAGAAAATGACAAATTCACTAATCTCAAAACTATAGTTAAAAAAAGATTTCTTTAGGTATGACTAAAGCCTTTTGCCTTAGTGCCTAAAATAAACAAAAACATTCACTTATGCCTAATGCCTTTTGCCTTAGTGCCTTTTAAAATAAAAAAAATGATAGACTTAAAACAATACGAAGTTTGGTTTGTAACTGGCAGCCAACATCTTTATGGAGAAGAGACCCTTCGCCAAGTAGATGAGCATTCTAAAATTATTGCTGATGCATTAGATGCTTCTGGTGATATTCCTGTAAAAATAGTTTTTAAGCCTGTTGTTAAAACTCCAGAAGAGATTCTGACGATTTGCAACGAAGCCAATTACGCCAAAAATTGCATTGGAATTATTACTTGGATGCATACTTTTTCTCCATCTAAAATGTGGATAAAAGGACTAACAGCACTTCAAAAACCCCTGCTTCATCTTCATACTCAATTTAACAGAGACATTCCTTACGCAAGTATCGACATGGACTTTATGAATCTTAACCAGTCGGCACATGGCGACCGTGAGCATGGATTTATATTGACCAAAATGAACATTAACCGCAAAACGGTGGTGGGCCATTGGGATGCCCCAAGTGTAAAAGCCAAAATTGGGGTTTGGACAAGGGTGTGTTTAGGTCGCAACGAAATGAAAAATCTCAAAGTGGCTCGTTTTGGTGATAATATGCGTCAGGTGGCGGTAACTGATGGTAACAAAGTATCAGCCGAAGAAAAATTCGGGATGGCTGTAAATACCTATGCAGTAGGAGATTTGGTTAAAATAATCAATCAGTTTTCAGATGCTGAAATAAATGCATTGGTAAAAGAATATGAAGAAACTTATGTGATGATGGATTCTTTAAAGTCCAATGGAAGCATGAGGTCCTCGTTGATAGAAGCGGCCAGAATCGAATTGGGAATCAAGGCGTTTTTGGAAGACGGCGGTTTTGGAGCCTACACCAATACATTTGAAGATTTGCATGGAATGCGTCAATTACCCGGCATTGGCTCGCAACGTATGATGGCCGCAGGTTACGGTTACGGTGGCGAAGGCGACTGGAAAACTTCGGCCATGACCCGTGTAATGAAAGTGATGGCAACAGGATTGAAAGGCGGGACTTCGTTTATGGAAGACTATACCTATCATTTTGACCCATCCAATCCTATGGTTTTGGGTTCGCACATGCTCGAAATATGCCCAAGTATTGCGGTCGATAAAGTAAGTTGCGAAGTACATCCTTTAGGAATTGGTGGTAAAGAAGACCCGGTAAGATTGGTATTTAATGCTTGTGCCGGACCATCGATAAACGTGAGTTTGATAGATTTGGGTAGCAAATACAGATTATTGGTAAATGAAGTGGAGGCAGTTTCGGTAACAGAGAGCTTCCCGAAACTTCCTACCGCAAGAGCACTGTGGAAACCCCTTCCAAACATGGAAACTGGCTTGCAAGCATGGCTTATGGCGGGCGGAGCTCATCATACTGTATTTAGTCAAAACTTGACTACTGAATATCTTGAAGACTTTGCAGAAATGTTTGATATAGAGTTAGTTGTGATAGATGCCGATACTAAGATTCGTGATTTGAGGAATCAGTTGAGGGGATGAGTTTGGCACACGGATTTAAAGGATTGGACACAGATATAGATTAAATTAAGCTAAAAACAATATCGGTGTCAAATCTATCAAATCCGTGTTCTATTAAATATTTAATATCCAAATGAATAATTACAAAGAACTTAAACAAGAATGCTTCGAAGCCAATATGCAACTTCCAAAACTGGGTCTGGTGCTGTTTACTTTTGGTAATGTAAGTGCGGTAGATAGAGCAAATGGCGTTTTTGCCATTAAACCCTCTGGAGTGCCTTATGAAGAATTGAAATGGGAAGATATCGTAATCATGGATTTTGATGCCATGGTAGTTGAAGGTAAAATGCGACCATCTTCTGATACCAAAACCCATGCCTTACTTTATAAAACTTGGGACGATATTGGAGGCATAACGCATACCCACAGCACACATGCAGTCGCTTGGGCTCAGGCGGGTTTAGATATCCCGATTTTCGGAACCACTCACGCCGACCATACCCACCAAGATATCCCTTGTGCACCAGCACTTTCTGACGAAATGATTCAGGGCGATTATGAACACGAGACTGGTAACCAAATTTTTGGTATATTTGAGCAAAAAGGGTTAAGTCATAAAGAAGTAGAAATGGTGCTTTTGCAGAATCACGGGCCGTTTACATGGGGAAAAGACGCTGCAAAGTCTGTTTACAATGCAGCGGTTTTGGAGGAAGTGGCCAAAATGGCAATGTTAACGTTACAAATAAATCCGAATACCGCCAGATTGAAGGATTCTTTGAGAAAAAAACATTATGAAAGAAAACACGGCAAAGATGCTTATTATGGACAAGGATGTTAGTTTTGGAAAATGTAATTATTTAATCGGAACCGTAATGCCAGATTTTCAATTCACTCATAACTCATAACTCATAACTCATAACTATTTTAAAATCAACCCTAAATAAAAACGTATGAAACTTGGATTGGAAACGCTCGATTATCTTATTTTCTTGGTCTATTTTGTGATTGTGGCCAGTTACGGCTATTGGGTCTACAAAAACAAAGGCAAACAAACCGCTGACTCAAAGGACTTTTTCTTGGCCGAAGGCTCTCTTACTTGGTGGGCAATTGGAGCCTCATTGATAGCTTCAAATATCTCCGCAGAGCAGTTTATTGGCATGTCGGGACAAGCTTTTCAACTTGGTTTGGCCATTTCGGTATATGAATTATTGGGCGGTGTGTCATTAATTATTGTGGCAGTATATTTCTTGCCCATGTATCTCAACAACAAGATTTTTACAATGCCTCAGTTTTTGGCTAAACGCTATGATACTCGTTTGGCTACAATAATGGCTGTTTTTTGGTTGTTTCTTTATATTACCGTTAATCTCACTTCAATCATATACCTTGGAGCTTTAAGTTTAGAAAAAATGACTGGCTTTGGTTTTATGCCATGTGCATTTTTCTTGACTATTTTCGCAATAATTATTACTCTTGGAGGCATGAAGGTAATTGGCTACACAGATGTGATTCAGGTAGTATGTTTAGTAATTGGAGGATTGGCTACTACCTATTTGGCTTTGGATTTATTGTCGAATAGGGTAGGTTCTGGCTCGGGAGTATTAGAAGGACTAAGCTTGATTAAAGAAAAAGCAGATAGCCATTTACACATGATGTTTAGTCCTGGGCAATACTCGGTTCATGATGGGAAAGGCGGCTTTATAGATGCATACAAGCAATTGCCGGGTATCATGATGTTTGTCATTGGTGGTCAGTGGGTAAATAATCTTAACTATTTCGGATGTAACCAATACATTACTCAGCGAGCTTTGGGTGCAGATTTGAAAACAGCTAGAAATGGACTTCTTTTCGCTTCTGGTTTAAAAATGTTAATGCCGTTTATTGTGGTGTTGCCTGGTTTGGCGGCTTATGTTTTGTTTCAAGAAAATGCCGATCCTGCCATAGTCAATGGTATTACTCAAAATGGAATAGTTAAACCTGACAATGCCTATCCAGTTTTGTTGAATATTTTGCCTACGGGTCTTAAAGGATTAGCTTTTGCAGCCCTTACGGCGGCTATCGTGGCAAGTTTGGCGGGTAAAGCCAACAGTATATCCACCATTTACGTATTGGATATTCATCAGAAGTTTTTCAACAAAAACATGAGCGAAAAGCAAACGGTGCGTACGGGAAGAATCGCAATTCTAGTTTCTTTTGCTTTGGCCTTGATGATTAGTCCCTTGTTAGCTAATTTCGGGCAAGCTTTTGAATACATTCAAGTGTACACTGGATATATTTCTCCGGGCATTTTGTCCATTTTCCTTCTTGGATTCTTCTGGAAAAAAACCACAGCAAACTCTGCATTGGTTTCTGCTATTTTGAGTATTGCTTTGAGCAGTTTGATAGCCTATGTGTGGCCAGAGTTTCCTTTTATGAACCGTATGGGAGTAGTGTTCTGGATTTGTGCTTTAGTCATGATTGCCATGAGTTTGGTAGAATCTAAGGGCAAAGAAAGTAACAACGCCTTTGAAGTAAACAAAGAATGGTTTAAAGTTACGCCGGAATTTAGATATGGTACAATCGCTATTGTCACAGTATTTTGTATCATCTACTATATATTTTGGTAGAACTCACTAATTTTAAAACAATTTCAACCATAAACATAAACAATGAAAAAATTATTAATCGCAATAACTGCTCTAGCGGCCGTTGCATGTAACAACAATAAAACAAACGAAACGAGTATGTCGGAAACTAATATTTCTGAAGCACCATTTGGTGTTTTGGCATCAGGAGATAGTGTGAAACTTTACACTTTAAAAAACGCCAGCGGAATGGAAGTAGCCATTTCGGATTTGGGTGGAACCATTATCAAATGGACTGCTCCAGACAAAAACGGTAAATTTGAAGATATCACATTGGGTTCAAACAATCCAGAAGATTATCTTTCAAATACCAAATACCTTGGTGCTTTAATAGGTAGATTTGGAAACAGAATTGCTAAAGGAAAATTTTCGTTAGACGGCAAAGAATATACACTAGCCATAAACAATGGTCCTAATTCTCTACATGGAGGCTCGAACGGTTTCAACGCAGCCATTTGGACAGCTACGCCCATCGAAGGAGCAGAACCAGCATTGAAACTTACTTATTTGTCTAAAGATGGAGAAGAAGGTTATCCTGGAAACTTAAATGTGGAAGTGGTTTATACTTTGAAAAATGACAATTCCCTTTCCATTGATTACAAGGCTACAACTGATAAGAGCACAGTGGTGAATTTAACTAATCATGCTTATTTCAACTTGAAAGGCGAAGGCAATGGCGACATTACGGATCACGAAATCACCATTAATGCTGATAAGTTTTTGCCAACTGATGCAGGATTGATTCCGACAGGTGAATTGAAACCAGTAAAGGGAACGCCATTTGATTTCACAACAGCTCATTTGATTGGAGAAAGAATCAACGACACCACAGATATTGATATTAAATTGGGTGGAGGTTATGACCATTGCTGGGTATTCACAGATCAAACCAATAAGCTAAAGTCTGTTGCCAATGTTCTTGAGCCAGTTTCAGGAAGAACAATGGAAGTATTTACTACCGAGCCTGCAGTTCAGTTTTATACAGGAAATTTCTTAAACGGAAAAGCAACAGGAAAATCAGGCAAAAAGTATGAATTCAGATACGGTTTTTGCTTGGAAACCCAGCATTTTCCAGATGCTCCAAACCAATCAGCATTCCCAACAACAACCTTGAAGCCAGGCGAAACCTATACTTCTACGACTGTTTATAAGTTTGGAGTAAAGAAATAAAAATACGGTCAGACGATAGTCGGACCCGAAATCAAATACTTGCCACGATAACGCGAAATTATTTTCAGTTGTCGTGGCTTTTTTTCATTAGTGCGGTCAGACGCTAGTCGGACCTGAAAATATATTTTCTTATCATCCTAGAACTCAACTCCAAAAGCTCTCAGTTCATTCCAGAAAAAGCTTAAAAACAAAAAAAGCAGTAGAAATATAAATCTCTACTGCTTTTCATATAAACTTTATTATCTAATCAATGACCTCCTTTCACATTGGCTACTTCCTTGTCAAAATCAATATTTTGTTTTCTGAGTACTTGTTGTACTCTAATGCCAAACCAGAAAAGGTAAGCAAAACAAGCTACAGCTAACAAATACGAAGTTTGAATACCCACAGTATCAGCAATAACTCCTTGTAAAACAGGAATAATCGCCCCCCCCAAAATCATCATAATCATAAATGCCGAACCTTGGTTGGTGTATTTTCCGAGTCCTGCAGTTCCTAGTGAAAATATACTTGGCCACAAAATAGAACAGAAAAGTCCACCACTTATCAAACTAAACAATGCAATTTTTCCTTCTGTAAAAACACCAATTAAAGTCATAATCGCTCCAACGCCGGTATAAATCAACAAAGTTCTAACTGGCTTTTCTTTTGCCATAAAAAACGATACAATCATCACAATAACGCAAAAACCGTAAGGATATAGGTCGCTCACATCGCCACTCATAATAGAGTTTACATACAATACTATTCCAAAAGCTACAAAAGGCACCACTACCCAAAGAATTTTCTTTATACTATCTGATAACCCAAAGTTTCCAACCGATGCGGTCCAGCGACCCACCATCATACTTCCCCAAAAAAGCGAAACATATTTAGATACTTGCGAAGAAACCAAGCCCTGCGTTTCTTTTAAATACTCAGGTAAGTTACTCCCAATCGTTACCTCCACACCAACATAGACAAATATGGCACTCATACCCAATATCAACTGGGGATATTTTAACGCACCAAGTCCAGCTTCCACATGTTCATCGTTGGTTATTCTTGGTAATTTAGAAATCCAAAAAAACACCGCTACCAAAACAAACAAGCCGCCAAGTAACAAATAAGGCACTTTTACCGACTCTATGGTTGCACTCAGGGCCGCCTCAGGCGAAATAGACCCGAAAATGGCGTAAGAAACAATCAGTGGCCCAATGGTACCTCCAAAGTTATTTACTGCACCTCCAAGGTTGATTCTTGTAGCCCCTGTTTCTGGAGGTCCTAAGGCTATCATGAACGGTTGAGTTGCTGTTTGTTGTAATGAAAATCCTAAACCAACCACAAACAAAGCTGTCAAAAGTAAAAAGTAAGATTTTGTTTCTGCTGCTGGATAAAATATCAATGAGCCGACAGCTGAAATTATCAAACCATAAATAATTCCGTTTTTGTAACCAATTTTGTTCAAAATGTCGGTTTTCATTATGCTAGATAGTAACAAATAGAGCACCGAGCCCACAAAATATGCTGCATAAAAAGCAAAATCTACTAGCTGAGCTTGCCATTGTTGAAGTTCAAATTTTTCTTTAAAAAGCGGAATCAATATTCCGTTTGATGCTGCCACAAAACTCCAGAAAAACCAAACGGTCATCAAAGTATAAAGTGCAGGTAAATTGGTTGAGTTGCTTTTGTTCTCCATTGTTTAGGGTTATTATTAGTTTACTTCTGATTCATCTTGCCATTCATAAAACACGTTTTTTGCAGCGTCCCAATTGGGGTAAATCTCAAAATGCTTTTCTTTTACAAGTTTAAAAATTACGTCTCGCAATTCTGCAATATTTTCATTTTTTGTAGCTGAAATAAAAACAACATTTTCTGCGTTTTTCTTCAAATATCCAGTCTTAAGTCTTTCAAGATTTATTTTCAGGTCTTCTTCAGTTGCTAAGTGCCTGTCTAATCCTTCCACAGATAAAGGTTTAAACTGGTCTAATTTATTAAAAATGATAACTGTAGGTTTGTCTTTGGCTTCGATATCAGCCAGTGTTGCGTTTACAACATCTATTTGTTCTTCAAACGAATCATGTGAAATGTCTACAACATGCAACAAAATATCGGCTTCTCTTATTTCATCTAAAGTAGACTTAAAAGATTCTATAAGGGTAGTTGGCAGTTTTCTAATAAACCCAACCGTGTCAGTTATTAAAAAAGGGATATTCCCCAAAACCATTTTTCTAACAGTAGAGTCTATAGTTGCAAATAATTTGTTTTCCGCAAAAACTTCGGTTTTAGCAAGTTTTTGCATCAGTGTAGATTTACCAACATTGGTATATCCCACTAAGGCCACTCTTACTAATTGACTCCTTTCCTTTCTTCGTGTGGCCGACTGTTTGTCTATTTTCTCCAATTTTTCTTTTAGAAGAGCTATTCGATCTTGAACTATCCGCTTATCCGTTTCAAGCTCTTTTTCTCCTGGGCCTCTCATACCTATACCTCCTTTTTGCTTACTCAAGTGCGACCACATTCTAGTTAGTCTTGGCAACAAATATTTATATTGAGCTAACTCTACCTGTCTTTTGGCCTGATCTGATTGTGCTCTCTGCGAGAAAATATTTAAAATCAATAAGCTCCTATCTAAAACTTTAATATTTTCGAAAGCTTTTTCAAGGTTTCTCACTTGCGACGGGCTCAACTCATCATCGAAAATGATGGTATCAACTGGATTTATGGTTATCCAAGCCTGTATTTCTTCCAATTTGCCCTTACCCACAAAAGTCTTTTGGTCGGCGTAGTTTAACCTTTGAACAAACACTTTCATAGTTTTCACACCAGATGTTTCAGCTAAAAACGCCAATTCATCAAGATATTCTTTTGTCTTTTCGGCATTTTGCTTTTGTGAAATTAATCCCACCAATATGGCAGTTTCTTGCGGTTTAGTAGTAGATATAAGAGGTTTGTTTTGCAATTCTTGAGTTTTTATGTTTTGTCTGAGTCCAAATGCTCGCGTTTATGAAAATATAGCTTTGTTAATGTCATTATTCAACAACATAACTTAAAATGAAGTTTTCCTATGAATATTTCTAATATTGAGTTGAGAAAGAAGAAATCATTCGATTTTATTTTTTAATACAAATTAAGACAATATTAGCGATTTTTTTGTTCAACTGGTAATTCTTCACTCTCTAAACTTTGGCACAGGACATTCGCAAAGCTTTAAAAATCTAAGAGTCAAATCTAATGATTTTTGTAAAGTGTTATAAATCAATCTTTTATTTCTTTAGAGTAGATTTTTTTTATTTTTTTTAATGATTTACAAAAATACTGGCACAGTATTGGTAATGCATAATAGCATAACGCAAAGTTATTAAACGGATAGAAACATCGTCATAAATACTTTGTAATGTTAAAAAACGTAGATTTGATTGGAATTTTATTTTTCGCTTTTTACATTTGCTAACTAGAATCAAACACGACCAAAGATATTAGAGCTTAGCTCTTAAAGATTTAATCCCTCGTAACGGCCAGTGGCCAGCACATGGATTATTAGGAAAGCACGTAAGTCGGAATCCCTGTCACTATCATTGAGGCAGGGATTTTTTTTGTTACTTTTGTATCCCAATTATTTTTCTATTGCAATGAAGTTCGTCAAAACTACAGACATATCTAACAAAAAAGCCCGCTTCGAGTTTTTCTTTCTTGAAGAATATTCCGCAGGTATGGTACTCTCAGGGACCGAGATAAAGTCTATCAGAGAAGGGAAAGTGAGCATGGCCGATGCCTATTGTTTTTTTCAAAAGAACGAACTTTACGTTAAAAACCTCAACATATCTAAATACGACAATGGCACTTATAACAACCATGAGCCACTACGTGAGCGTAAATTGCTCCTCAACCGAAAAGAGATAAAAAAACTAATCAATAAACTTACCGACAAAGGCCTCACCATCATACCAACCCGAATCTACATAAACGAAGGTGGCCTTGCCAAGCTCGATATAGCCTTGGCAAAAGGCAAAAAACTCTACGATAAACGTGAAAGCATTAAAGAAAAAGACGTTTCAAGAGACAGAAGTAGAGGCGAATAGGTTTTATAGAACTATATACCTAACACTCTAGTATTTAAAGAATTGACCACTCAATATTATTTTCTGATTAATTTCATTTCTTAGGTTCATATTTCAGAAAGAATTCATTAAATTGCCTGACAATTAGTCTATTATTCAAAAACCTAATTGTTTATGGGGCGGAAAGTGTTAATCCTAAATGCCGACTACAGAGCCATCAGTATCTGTACAGTTCCAAAGGCATTCTTGTTGGTATATCTTAATAAAGCAGAAATGGTAGCTGAAAATCCAAAAGATAAAATCAGAACTATTAATAAAAACTACCCCCTTCCATCCATCATTCGTCTTAATTCTTATGTCTCAGTGCCATTTCGAAATGTGGTAATGACCCGTCAAAATATATTTAAACGTGACAACAACACATGTGCTTATTGTGGTAAGCAAAATGATTTAACATTAGACCACGTAATGCCAAAATCCCGTGGAGGCAAAACACATTGGGAAAACCTAGTCACTGCCTGCAAACGTTGCAATTCCGAGAAAGGCAGCTACACGCCCGAAGAGGCAAAGATGCACTTAAAAGTGAAACCTTTCAAGCCCACCTTCCTGATGTTTGTAAGAGATTGCTCGGGTAACTTGGAAGAAAATTGGCTGCCGTTTTTGAGTAAGAGTAGATAGGCTTCTGCCAGAATGCTCCAATTACAAGTTGTTCTGGTAATCAGACAATTCCCTTTGTGCAACTTCGTTGAATTTTGTGTATTTTCTGCAATAGTTTTTCAAAGGTATTCAATACGGCCGGATTTTGACGAAATCTCACAATAACCGAGAGTTGGGCCAATGGTGGCTGAGCGGAGTCGATGATGGCTAAGCGGAGTCGATGGTGGTTGAGCGGAGTCGATGGTGGCTGAGATAGCTAAGGTAATTACAAATAAAACTGCAATTATTATGCTACCTTTTTGTACTGAAAAGACTCGTCATACTGAATTCCTGTTCTCACTACCGAAAATACGGTTTGAACAAGTTTATTCTTTATGTTATTCATTATGACAAAACCTTTTTTACCTTCTTTTTTCTTTTTTATATGATATTCTTTTATTCTAGAACTGGATTTTATAGCAGACATTGCAGCTGAATGGAGTATGCCTTTCAAGAACTTATGTGCATGGTTGCTCACATGTGTCCCTTTTCTTACCGAACTTCCAGAGCTTTCCTCGAAAGGTGCTATTCCAACCAATGAAGCAAACTGCCTGGCGTTGATTTTTGAGCTAAAGTTTTTCGTATAAACCATCATCCAAAGACCAACAATTTTACCTATTCCTTTTACCGAGGTCACCAATTCCATTCTTTCTTTCCATCCCTCAACTTCTTCTATAAGCTCGTCAATCATTTGCTCGATTTCCTTAATGGATTTCATTAAACCATCGATTGCAGACTTGCAAGCTTTTAGAAGCATATCATACGATTCTTTACCTCCATGTTCCTTCATTTCGTTAATTGGCGTTGTAAGCCTTTTAAGGTCTACTACGAGTCGATTTCTGGTTGTCATTAAATCATGTAACTTTATGATATTCAAATCATAATGCTCTGCAATCTTTAGTTTAAACTTGTTACTGAGTGCATATTCCGCTATTCTGTACGCATCAATTTTGTCATTCTTCCCTTTTAAAATACCACCAGAGTGCTTGATAACATATCCAGATTCCATACACACCGAAAAGCCTTCATCTTGTAAAAACATACTTAATAATCGACTATAAATGCCAGTATGTTCTAAACAAAAGATTACTTGACCATCTTGGTAAAACTCCCGCAACCACTCTAAGCAAGAATCAAAACCAAATTGATTATTTGTAAATTTTCTATGCCCAATTTTTTTACCAAAATCGTTTATAATTGCGGAGTCAATAGTTTTCTTAGATACATCAATTCCAATAAATAATTTGTAATTCAATTGCTCTTCTAACTTCATAATGTTTAAATTTACAGTGAAAAGAAAAACTTGGCCTAAGTAAACTCAATTCTGCGAAAGCCTTTAATAGGATTATCGTCTACCAACGATTCCTCAATAGCTAAATAGCGTTGAATAGAGTGAGGGAAGCAGGGCCTTAATCTCAGTATAAGTTTATTCTTACGGAGTCGAATAGGTTTCTCCTGTTTCCCACTTAGGACAAATTACCGTCGTAAAATTATCCTAATTACTCAATAGTTTTTTCATCTCACAAATCTAAAGGCGGAGTCGAAGCCTGATTTTTAACTGTTTACCCAAAAAATCTCCGCACTTTCCTTGCATATTTTCTCAAATTCCCTACCTTTGCACTCCTTTTTAACGAGGAATTATCAATTTTTAATCAATTTCAGTAGAAAAGCTCGGTCTATTGATGTAATAATGAGCATTTTAATTCATTTATGACAAATCAAACATTTCCTGATTTCGATTGGGAGAAAGTAACAAAAAAAGGCATTGGTGGAGGATACACCGCTGCCGAGAAAGCAGATTTAGAAGCAGTTTACGGTGAAACTTTCGCCGCAATTGAAGAAAAAGACGTAGTAGATGCCCTAGTGGTAGGTATTACAGACAGAGAAGTTTTATTAAACATCGGATTCAAATCAGATGGTATCGTTTCTCGTTCAGAATTCCGCGATTTGCCTGACCTTAAAGTGGGTGACAAAGTGGAGGTTTTTATCGAAAAACAAGAAGATGCTCTAGGACAATTGGTTATTTCTCGTAAAAAAGCCAGAATCCTTACAGCTTGGTCTAAAATTGAAGGTGCTCTTGAGACTGACATTATAGTTGATGCTTTGATTAAGCGTCGTACAAAAGGTGGTCTTATTGTAGATATTTTTGGTATTGAGGCATTCTTGCCAGGTTCACAAATCGACGTTAAACCTATCAGAGACTTTGATGTGTTTGTAGGAAAACGTATGGAAGTGAAAGTGGTTAAAATCAACCATACCAACGACAACGTAGTAGTATCACACAAAGTGTTGATCGAGAAAGACCTTGAGTCGCAACGTCAGCAAATCCTTACTAACCTTGAAAAAGGTCAAGTATTGGAAGGTGTGGTTAAAAACATCACTAACTTCGGTGTATTCATCGACCTTGGTGGCGTAGATGGTTTACTACACATCACGGATATCTCGTGGGGTAGAGTAAATCACCCGAACGAAGTATTGAATCTTGACGATAAAATCAAAGTGGTTGTTCTTGACTTTGATGACGACAAGAAACGTATTTCATTGGGTATGAAACAATTGGAGTCGCATCCTTGGGATTCATTAGCTGAAGGCCTAGAAGTAGGTTCTAAAGTGAGCGGAAAAATCGTAAACATCGCTGATTACGGTGCATTCCTTGAGCTTAAGCCAGGTGTTGAGGGTCTTATCCACGTTTCAGAAATGTCATGGTCGCAACACTTGAGAAACCCATCAGATTTCTTGCAAATCGGAGACGATATCTCAGCTGTAGTATTGACTATGGACAAAGACGAAAGAAAAATGTCATTGGGTATCAAGCAAATGACAGAAGATCCTTGGACAAAACAAGATCTTTTGGCTAAATATGCTATCGGTACAAAACATAAAGGAACAGTTCGTAATCTTACCAACTTCGGTTTATTCTTAGAACTTGAAGAAGGTATCGACGGTCTAGTTCACGTTTCTGACCTTTCTTGGACAAAGAAAATCAAGCATCCGTCTGATTTTGTAAAAATCGGAGAAGAACTTGAGGTTATCGTTCTTGAATTGGACGTTGACAACAGAAGATTGGCTCTTAGCCATAAACACCTAGAAGAAAACCCTTGGGATACTTTCGAAACAGTATTCGAAGTAGGAACAGTACATGAGTGTAACATCGTTGGTAAAAACGAGAAACAAGTTACCTTGGAACTACCTTACGGTATCGAAGGACAAGCTGGCTTAAAAGCTATCGCTAAAGAAGACGGAACACTTGGCGAAATGGGCGAGAAACTTTCTTTTGAAGTAATCGAGTTCAATAAAGAAGAGAAGAAAATCGTTCTTTCTCACTCAAAAACTTGGGAAGTTCAGAAAGAAGAGCCTAAAGTAGAGAAGAAAAAAGCTCCAGTAAAAGCTACAGATAAAGTAAAATTGCCTGAAATGGAGAAATCTACATTAGGTGACTTGTCAGCTCTTTCGGCGTTGAGAGATCAACTTGAAAGCGAAGAAGCTTCTCCAAAAAAGAAAGTAGTAAAGAAGAAAACAACTGACGAGGCTTAATCTCAGTTTTTCTTAAAAATAATTTTTCTTCAGAAATGGCTGTCTATAAGGCAGCCATTTCATTTTTTAAGAAAAAATTAAGAATATTCTAAAATAATTTTGGCAAAACAGCTATTTGGTCATAAATTTGCATTCCTTTAAATAAGAGGGTCCTGTGGCCGAGCGGCTAGGCAGAGCTCTGCAAAAGCTTCTACAGCGGTTCGAATCCGCTCGGGACCTCAATTTTTGAAAAAGTTCAAAAACTAAAATTAGTACCATTTGATAGGTTAGTACAAACTACTTTTCAAATGGTATTTTTTATTCTAAATAATTCATTTTCAATAAGTTGTATTCTTATTTAAAATGATTCTAAATTTTTTGAATTCAAAAAAAATCACATTACATATTTTGATAAAAAGCATTCCTCCCTTAGCTTTGTAGTCTCAAAAATTGCAATATTATAATTTAAAATGATAAATAATATTTCGAAAAAATTACTCACTCTCGTAGCCCTCGTTTTTGTTCTTACATTAAACACTTTCGCCCAAGATGGTGATGCCGCTGCAGGGGAAACTCTTTTCAAAAATAACTGTGCTCAATGTCACGCTACTGACGCTTCTGTAGTTGTAGGTCCTGGTTTGGCTGGAATCGAAGACAGAAGAGATGCGGCTTGGTTGAAAAAATGGATTAACAATCCAGCTGCTGTTATCTCTAGTGGAGACAAATACGCAGTTGAATTGTATGAAAAATTCAATAAAACGCAGATGACGGCCTTTCCTGCTTATGGTGATGCGGAAATCAAAAACATTCTAGCTTATGTGAAAACGGCGAATGCAGCTCCCGCAGCCGCAGCTCCTGGTGCAGCAGTTGCTGCTCCGGCTCAAGAAACCTCAGGTGGCAAATTTTTCAACATTGTTTTAGTGGCGTTGTTGGTAATCATGGCATTAGTACTTGTGGCATTGTTGGCAGTGTTAAGATTGCTTTCGACAGTAGCAAAGGGCGAGTCATTAGAAGATGTGCCATCTGCTATGGACAGTTTGAAGTCTACATTGAAAAGCTTGTCGGCTAACAAAACCATCGTAACAGCCGTTATTTGGATGTTTGTTTTGTTAGGCACAAAAGCAACATTAGACGGATTGTACAAAATAGGAGTTCACCAAGGATATGCACCAACACAGCCTATCAACTTTTCTCATAAGCTTCACGCTGGAGATATGGAAATCAATTGTGCGTACTGTCACACAGGAGTTTACAAAGGAAAACAATCGGGTATTCCTTCTTCAAGCATTTGTATGAACTGCCACAATACCATTAAGAGAGAATCGCCTGAAATTCAGAAAATATACACTGCGATAGAGAAAAATCAACCGATTGAGTGGGTACGTGTTCACAACTTACCTGACTTGGCTTATTTTAATCACTCTCAACATACCAACGTGGCTGGTCTAGATTGTGAAAATTGTCACGGAGATATCAAAAATATGGAAGTAGTACAACAACGCCATACACTTACTATGGGCTGGTGTATAGATTGTCATAGAAAAACTGATGTGAACTCAAAAGGAAATGCGTACTATGATGCGTTGCTGACAGCTCACAACAGCACTTCGAAAGAGGCTATGAAAGTAGAAGACATAGGCGGCTTAGAATGTGCTAAATGTCATTATTAATTATTTTTTTCAAGTAATAAAGAGAATTTTATATATACATACTCATGGAGAATACTAATAAAAGGTATTGGAAAGGTATTGAAGAGTTGAAAAACGATATCAGCGTTGTTAAAAACGCAGATAAAGAATTTAATTTAGAGGGATTGGAAGGCGGAACTTACCGTCGTGATTTCTTGAAGATGTTGGGATTTGGAGTTGCTGCAGTTTCTTTGGCCGCTTGTAATGCTCCAGTTAGACATACAATTCCATATTTGAATAAGCCTGAAGACATCGAGCCTGGTATTCCTAATTATTATGCTTCAACTTTTGCTCAAGCGGGCAGCTACTGTAGTATTTTAGTAAAAACAAGAGAGGGCAGACCTGTTAAAATAGAAGGTAACAAAATGTCAGGTGTGACCAAAGGTGGCGTAAATGCCCAAGTTCACGCTTCTTTATTGTCTTTATATGATAACGAAAGATTAAAAGAGCCCACCAAAGGCGGAAAGAAAATAACTTGGGCTGAATTAGATAAGGAAGTTTCTGCGGCTTTGGCTTCTTCATCTAACATCAGAGTGGTTTCAAATACCATTCTTTCTCCAAGTACTAAATCAGTCTTAGCAGATTTTGCTTCAAAATATCCTTCTGCAAAACATGTGACTTATGATTCTAACTCAGCTTCGGCTTTGATAGAGGCTAATGGAACAAGTTTTGGAAAAGCGGCTATTCCTTCTTATTTGTTCAATAAGGCTAACGTTATTGTTGGTATCAACTGTGATTTCTTAGGAACTTGGCTTTCTCCAATCGAGCATGCAGCACAGTGGGCAGAAACAAGAAGATTGAGCAGTGCCAAAGGGGGTAAAAAAACTATGTCAAGACATTATCAGTTTGAAACTGGAATGAGCATGACAGGTGCAAATGCTGACTACAGAGGAATGTTCAAACCTTCTCAAGAAGGAGTTTTTGTAGCAAACCTTTACAATAGGATTTCAGGTATTATGGGAGTTGGTTCTCAACTTTCTGTTGCCAAAGGCGATTTTGAAAACATTGATAAATGTGCCAAAGACTTGGTTGCTGCTAAAGGAGCTAGTTTAGTGGTTTCAGGTTCTAATGATGTGTCTGTTCAGACGATTGTTAACGGTATCAATAGCCTTTTAGGAAACTTAGGAAACACAATAGATTTCGGAACAACCGTAAACTACAAGCAAGGTAGTGATGCTGCAATGAACCAATTCGTTGCTGAATTGAAATCAGGTGCAGTAGATGCAGTTATATTTTTAGATTCAAATCCTGTTTATGACCATTTATTGGGTGCTGACATTGCAGAAGGTTTGAAAAAAGCGAAGTTGAGTGTAGCCATTGCTGATAGAGCAAACGAAACGGCTTCATTGTGTACTTATTTAGCCCTCAATACACATTACTTAGAGTCATGGGGTGATGCCTCACCAAAGGCAGGTTATTATTCACTTACACAGCCAGTAATTTCTAATATTTTTAATTCTCGTCAAGGCGAGTCCAGTTTATTGGCTTGGGCTGGCAAGTCTTCAGACTATCAAGCTTATGTGAAAAATGTTTGGAGTTCAGGCATTTTGAATGGCAAAACTTGGATTCAGGCTCTTCACGATGGAGTTTATGAGTCGCCAAATACAACTGTAGCTGGTGCTTCTTTCTCTGGAAACTTGGCTGATGCAGCTGCAAAAGTTTCTTCAGTAAAATCTTCAGGAATCGAATTATATGTTTTTGAAAATGTAACTATTGGTACAGGTATTCAAGCAAACAATCCTTGGTTGCAAGAAACACCAGATCCAGTTTCTAAAGTTACTTGGGAAAACACCGCAGCATTTTCGCAAAAAACTGCAGCTGATTTAGGTTTAGAAGTCGGAGATTGGGTAAATCTTACTATCGGAGTTAACACTGTTGAGCTTCCAATATTGATACAACCAGGTCAGGCAAACGATACCGTTACAGTAGCGATGGGCTACGGACGTACTGCTGCTGGAAAAGCAGGTAATGTAGGTGTCGCCATGTTGCCATTACTAAAAGGTGCTGCCACAGCAAGTAATCTTTGGGTGGGAGGAGCAAAAATTGAGAAAACTAAAAGCGGATATACATTAGCACAAACACAAACACACGAAACATACATGGGTCGTGAGGCAGTTGTACAGGAATCTGTGTTGAGCGAATACGTGAAAAATTCTAAAGCTGGAAGATTTGAGCCGATGATTGCTACCTCGGATGGTTTGAAAAAACCATATTCAATTACGCTTTGGAACGGGCACGAGAAGAAAAACCATAGTTGGGGTATGGTAATTGACCTAAATACATGTACAGGTTGTGCTGCTTGTGTGGTTAGTTGTCAGGCTGAAAACAACGTTTCAGTTGTAGGTAAAGCTGAAGTGGCTCGTGCAAGAGAAATGCATTGGATTAGAATTGATAGATATTATAGTTCAGACGCTCCAGAGGAAGAAGGATACAGTGTTTCTGGTTACAAGGCTATGGAAACAGCTTCTGCAAATCCTGAAGTAGTATTTCAGCCATTGATGTGTCAGCATTGTTCAAATGCACCTTGTGAGACTGTTTGTCCAGTTTTGGCAACAACTCACAGCTCGGAAGGATTAAATCAAATGACTTACAACAGATGTGTGGGTACAAGATATTGTGCAAACAACTGTCCATACAAAGTAAGAAGATTCAACTGGTTTAAGTATTTTGAGAACGATAACTTCGATTTCCACTTTAACAATGAGTTGGGAAGAATGGTAATCAACCCAGACGTAACAGTTAGATCGAGGGGAGTTATCGAGAAATGTTCAATGTGTGTTCAGAGAATTCAGGCAGGTAAACTTACTGCCAAGAAAGAGAAGCGTCGTCCGGTGGATGGAGAGATTGAAACTGCATGTTCTCAGTCTTGCCCAACCAACGCCATTACTTTTGGAGACATGTTGGATCCTGAATCGAGAGTTTCTAAACTTTTGGTACAAGAAGAAGAAGGAAGAAGATTCCAATTGTTAGAAGAAATCAACGTAATTCCGCAAGTAAACTATCTTGTTAAAATCAGAAACAAGGATGGTGTGAAAAAAGCAGAAGCTGTGGCACACACAGACCATGCGGAGCATGCAGGTCATTGATTTTGATATTTTTTGTAATTAATTTTTAAATAAATAAAGTTCCTAAATATTTCTAGGATATAATTATGTCAGTAGTTTCACCAATAAGAGAACATCTAGTAACCGGGGGCAAAACCTACCACGATGTTACTGAGGATATTTGCAGACATGTAGAATCTAAGCCTACCAAAGAATGGAAGATAGCTTTTGCTATATCTGTTTTAGTTTTGCTTTATGGCGGTGGTTGGGTTTTATGGACATGGTGGGAAGGCCTTGGTGTATGGGGTCTTAACAAAACAGTAGGTTGGGCATGGGATATCACCAACTTTGTATGGTGGGTTGGTATCGGCCATGCTGGTACACTTATTTCTGCCATTCTATTATTGTTCCGCCAGAAATGGAGAACATCCATTAACCGTGCTGCTGAAGCGATGACTATCTTTGCGGTTCTTTGTGCGGCTTCGTTCATTTTGATGCACATGGGTCGTCCTTGGTTAGCCTACTGGGCTTTGCCACTTCCCAATACTTTTGGTTCTTTGTGGGTAAACTTTAACTCACCTTTGGTTTGGGACGTTTTTGCGATCTCCACTTATTTTTCGGTTTCATGTTTGTTTTGGTTCATAGGTTTGATTCCTGATTTGGCTACGATTAGAGATAGAGCTACGGGTATTCGTAAAACTATATATGGTGCACTTTCATTAGGGTGGACAGGTGGAGCAAAAACTTGGGCTCGTTATGAAGACGTTTCTTTGATACTTGCAGGTTTGTCTACACCACTTGTACTTTCAGTACACACTATTGTATCATTTGACTTTGCTACTTCAGTTATTCCAGGATGGCACACTACCATCTTCCCTCCATATTTTGTTGCGGGTGCTATTTTCTCAGGCTTTGCGATGGTTCAAAACTTGATGTTGGTTACAAGAGTTGTTTACAAACTTGAGGATTACATCACTTTAGAGCACATTTCTTTAATGAATAAGATCATTACCTTAACAGGGTCAATTGTTGGGGTGGCATATATAACTGAGTTTTTTATAGCCGCTTACTCAGGTGTAGAATACGAAAAATATGCTTTTATCAATAGAGCAACAGGTCCATTGTGGTGGTCATATTTTGGTATGATGTTTTGCAATGTGATGTCACCTCAGGTGTTTTGGTTTAAGAAATTAAGAGAGAACATAGTTGTATCGTTTGTTATAGCAGTAGTGGTAAACATAGGTATGTGGTTTGAGCGTTTTGTAATTATCGTTACTTCATTGCATAGAGATTACCTACCCTCTAGCTGGACATATTTTACTCCTAGAATGGGTGATATTGGAGATTATTTGTTCTCGTTTGGATTTTTCTTTACTTGTTTCTTCTTATTCTCTAAGTTTTTGCCAGTGATAAATATGGCAGAGGTGAAGGCAGTTTTGAAATCATCATCAGAAAAGAAATCTAACCATTAATTAATTCCGAATAAGATTAATTGTTCTTAAAATGACAGATAAAAAATATATAGTAGGCATTTTTAACGACGAAGACGTGGTTATGGATGCAGTTCAAAAAATCAGAAGTAAAGGAATTAAAATCCACGAGGTTTTTTGTCCATATCCTGTTCATGGTCTTGACCATGCTTTAGGATATGAAAGACCAAGAATGGGGGTTCCAGCTTTTTTATTCGGTATTACTGGTACTTGTTTAGCATTTTTGCTTACATTTTGGACATTGGGGATAGACTGGCCTATGAACATTGGTGGTAAGAATTTCTTTCCTTTTCCAACCAACATTCCAATCGTGTTTGAATTAACAGTACTTTTGGCTGCATTTGGTATGTCATTTACTTTCTTTTTTATGGAAGGATTGGGACCAAGTGTAAAGCCAATTATATTTGATATTAGAAGTACAGATGATAAGTTTGCAATGGCTATTGATTTAAACAAAAACACTGTTTCTGATTCAGAAATTAAGGCGTTTTTAAGCGAGGTCGGTGCCAAAGAAGTAAATGTTAAGGAAGTTTAATAAAATCTTAAAATGAAAAACAGTAAAATATATTTTAAACTTGTTTTAAGCGGAATTTTAGGTCTTTCCTTGGTTTCATGCGATTCTAAAAACGATACAGGTTGGGAGTTTGCTCCTAACATGTATAATTCTTTGGGCTATGAAGCTCAAACCCAGATTGAGCCAAATGCTATCAATCCAAACGGAATGAACATGCGTTATCCAGTAGCTGGAACGGTTTCAAGAAGAAATTATAAGACAAGTTTTGTTCAAGACGATAGTACGGTCATCAACGATTTGATGATTTATGGTTTGGGAAAAGATGATTTGGCAGCCGCTGAAACACTTAAAAATCCAATTCCATGGTCTGAAGCTGCTGAAGAAGAAGGAAAGGTTCTGTATGAAAGAAATTGTCAGCATTGTCATGGTGCTGGTGGTGCTGGAGACGGAAAAGTAGCGGCTAAATACAAAGGTGTTCCTAATTACGCCGCTGATGCTTATAAGAATATGACGATGGGTCATGTTTTTCATGTAATTACACATGGGAAAGGAAGAATGTGGTCGCATGGTGCTCAAGTGTTGCCAGAAGAAAGATGGAAAATAACCCATTATGTACAGAGATTACAGATTGGTGGTTAATATAGATAAGTTTTAATTGTAAATAATAATAATATAATGGCTCACAAGCACGAAACACCTTCACTAGACGAATCGTTTGATTTTAGTCCTGAATTAAGGAAAAAGCTTATTATTTCAGCAATCATTGGTATAGCTATGGTTGCTTTGGGTGCCTTTCTGATAAAAAATCATTGGAGTATTGGAGTATGGGATGCAGGACATGGAGCTGAGCATGCGGCTGAAGGACATGGAGGTGGCGAACATCACGGTGCAACACTTTTTTCTAGAATTGTTGCTAATCTTTGGATGAATAGCGTATATTTTTTAGGTATTTCCGTAGTTGGGGTTTTCTTTTTGTCTTATAACTATGTTGCTAAGGCTGGTTGGTATGCTTCGTTTAAAAGAGTTCCTGAGGCATTTCCTTCATTTATTATAGTTCCGGCTTTGGTAATGTTAGCTTTATTTTTGTATCCAGATACAAGAAATATTATATTTCACTGGACACATCATGGTATCATGGAAGTAGGCAGTGAAAATTATGATAAAATTATAGCTGGAAAGTCGTGGTACTTAAATTTTCCTTTCTTCTTGGTAAGAATGGTTGCTTATTTTGGAGTTTGGTACTACTTGTGGACTCAAATCAGAAAATACTCTTTGTTGGAAGACGAAACAAACGATTTGGCTTATTACTACAAGAGCAGAAACTATGCAAAAATGTTCTTAATCTTTTTTGCTGTAACATCATCTACTGCTGCTTGGGATTTCTCTATGTCCATAGATACCCACTGGTTTTCGACAATGTTCGGATGGTATCATTTGGCTTCATGGCACGTGGCTGGTTTAGCTGCTATGATGTTGACTATTCTTCTACTAAAAGATAAAGGTTACTTGAAAGCAGTTACTTTCAGTTCAATCCATGATTTGGGTAAATTGATGTTTGGTTTCTCTGTATTCTGGACTTATGTTTGGTTTAGCCAATTCCTATTAATTTTCTATGCTAACCTTCCAGAAGAAACAATTTACTTCCGTGAGAGGTTTAGTGGACATGGGGGTAGATATTTTGCTCCGTTTATTATAAACCTTATTCTTAATTTCGTGTTTCCATTTTTGATACTAATGGCTCGTGAATCTAAAAGAAATATGACATTTTTGAAGTTGGCTTGTGGTTCAATACTTGTTGGTCACTGGTTTGATTTTTACCAGATTCAAATGCCAGGAATAGCCAAGGATCAAGGAGGTATAGGTATAATAGAGTGGGGTACTACCTTGACATTTGCATCATTGTTTATATACTTTGTTGCTAATCAGCTTTCTAAAGCAAACTTGATTCCAAAGAATCATCCATTTATTGAAGAAAGTTTACATCACGACATTTAATTTCATTAAAAAGATAATATATTAAAAAATGACTTTATTAATAGCTATTCTATCGATACTGTTTATTGTTTTGACCTTCTTGGTTGTTTCAAAAACACAGGCTATATTAAAAGGACTTACTAAATCAGAGGGCGAAGAGTCTGAATATTTAGGAGCACCAGATAAGTTTAACTCTGCAAATGGAGTAGGGCTGTTTGCTTTTTGGATAATAAGTATTGTTGGCATTGTGTGGTCTTTTATTATCTATAAAAAAGACTTTTTGCCGGAGGCTTCTTCAATTCATGGTAGAGAAACTGATTATTGGTTTTGGGTTTCTATGATAGTGATAATGATTGGTTTTTTCATTGTTAATACATTTTTGTTTTTGTTTAGCTACTTATACCGCTACAAAAAGAATAGAAAGGTTACTTTCTATACCCATAACAATAATTTGGAAATTATCTGGACTACTGTTCCTGCGATTGTGATGGCTGGTTTGGTATTTTCAGGTTTGAGAGTTTGGACTAAAATTACTTCTGAAGCTCCAGCGAATGCTGAGCAAATAGACATAATGGGTAAGCAGTTTGGATGGACAGTGAGATACGCTGGTGTGGATGACAATCAGTTCGGTAAGTACAATTACAAACTAATGGACGATGCAGGCGGAAACCCTATGGGAGTTGATTTCTCTGATCCAAATTCGTTCGACGATTTTGCAAATGCAAGTGAAATGCACATTCCAAAGGGTAAGCCGGTTTTGTTGAAAATCAGAGCTCGTGATGTATTGCACAGTGTATTTATTCCTCACATGAGAGTGAAGATGGATGCTGTTCCTGGTATGCCAACTAAGTTTTGGTTTGTGGCTGATAAGTCTACAGCAGATATGAGAACTGAATTAGGAAAGCCAGACTTTAACTATGAGATAGCGTGTACTGAAATTTGTGGGCGTTCACATTTTGGTATGAAGTTGCTTCTAGTTGTAGATGAGCCTGCTGATTATGAAAAGTGGAAAAAGAGCCAAAAGCCTCTTCTTACCGAGAATCCTGATTTGCTAAGTAAAGTTCCTGATAATCTGAAAGCTAAGGCACAAAAGTATTCTGAGCCTGTTTCTGTAGAGGTTACTCCAGAGGTTGTTGCAACAAATGTTTTAGGAAATTCAAGTAAAGTTTTAAAATAATAAAAATATGTCAGCTGTTTCTCAAGTAGAAGTACACGAACATAGTGAGCATGCTCACGAAGAACACCACGAGTTGGGATTTATCAGGAAGTATATATTTTCTGAAGATCACAAAGTTATAGCAAAACAATATTTGATTTCAGGTATAGTTTGGGCTGTTTTGGGTGCTTTGATGTCATTGGTTTTCCGTCTACAACTGGGTTTTCCAGAAATGGATATGGCTTGGATGAAGCCTTTTTTGGGTGATTGGATAAGCCTTGATGACAAAGGATTGGGTAAATTGGATCCTAATTTTTACCTTGCCTTAGTTACCATGCATGGTACAATTATGGTTTTTTTTGTATTGACTGCCGGTTTGAGTGGAACATTCTCAAACTTTTTAATTCCTCTACAGATTGGTGCAAGAGATATGGCGTCTGGGTTTATGAACATGTTGTCATATTGGATTTTCTTTATTTCAAGTGTGATCATGTTTGTTTCTTTGTTTGTAAAAACTGGGCCAGCTGGAGGTAGTTGGGTTATTTACCCTCCCCTTAGTGCTTTGAAGCAAGCGAATCCAGGTTCTGGAGATGGTATGACACTTTGGTTGGTTTCAATGGCTCTTTTTATAGTTTCAAGTTTGCTGGGTGGTATAAACTATGTGACCACTGTAATAAACCTAAGAACAAAGGGTATGTCTATGGACAAACTGCCTTTAACTATTTGGGCGTTTACGTTTACAGCTATTTTGGGTATTCTTTCTTTCCCTGTGTTGTTATCTGCTGCTTTGTTGTTGATTTTTGATAGAAGTTTTGGAACGAGCTTTTACCTTTCTGATATATACATTAATGGTCAGGCATTGCCTAACCAAGGCGGTAGCCCAATTTTATTCCAGCATTTGTTCTGGTTCTTGGGGCATCCGGAGGTATATATTGTGATTTTACCAGCTTTGGGTTTAACATCAGAAATTATAGCTACAAACTCGAGAAAGCCGATTTTTGGTTATAAAGCTATGATTTTCTCTATGGCGGGTATTATGTTCTTGGCATTTATCGTTTGGGCTCATCACATGTTTATTACTGGTATGAACCCATTCTTGGGCTCCGTATTTATGTTATTGACATTGATTATAGCAGTGCCTTCAGCGGTGAAAGGATTTAACTACATCACCACTTTGTGGAAAGGAAATATCATCTTTACTCCAGCCATGTTGTTTGCTATTGGTTTGGTTTCATTCTTTATTTCGGGTGGATTAACAGGTATAATTTTGGGTAATTCTGCTCTAGACATTCAATTGCACGATACTTATTTTGTAGTAGCACACTTTCACTTGGTAATGGGATCTGCGGCTATATTTGGTATGTTGGCGGGTGTTTATCACTGGTTTCCAAAGATGTTCGGTAGAATGATGAACAACGCCTTGGGCTATATTCACTTCTGGATTACATTCATAGGTGTTTATTTGGTCTTTTTCCCAATGCACTATATTGGTATTGCTGGTTTTCCACGTAGATATTATCAGTGGTCTGGCTTTGAGACATTCAGTACTTACATGGATTTGAATGCCTTCATAACAATTGCGGCTATAATAACAGTATTTGCACAAGCGGTATTTATTTTTAACTTTATTTATTCTATTTTCTGGGGTAAGAAAGCTACTCAAAACCCTTGGAAATCGAATACTTTAGAGTGGACTACTCCTATAAACCCTGGTCATGGAAACTGGCCTGGTGAAATACCAACGGTTTACAGATGGCCTTATGATTATTCTAAACCAGGTGCTCCTGATGATTTCATTCCTCAGAATGTTCCTTATTCAGCTACTCCAGAGTCTAACTTGCCTGAAGAAGAAGAATTGGTGGCTAAAGAGAAAGAAATCAACAGTATCAAATATGATACTTCGCTTCACGATTAAGAAAATAATATTTTAATGAAGTACAATGAGGAGATTCTCTTCATTGTACTTTTTTTGCATAAAGTGGTTCAATTATTTAGAAAATTTGGTTTATTGACAATTTTGGCCGTAATAGGTCTCATATTTGTTGGAGGATTCGTGAGAGCTTCTGGAGCAGGTATGGGTTGTCCTGACTGGCCAAAATGCTTCGGAATGTGGATTCCACCTACCTCTATAGACCAACTACCAGTAGATTATCAGACTATTTTTGGGGCTAAACTAAAAGGAGAAGTTGAGTTCAATGTGGTGAAAACTTGGATTGAATACATTAATCGTCTACTTGGTGTTTTGGTTGGATTTTTTATATTTCTGACCTTGATCTTTTCTTATAGAGCTTATTTTAACTCCAATCGTTCTGTTTTCCATTTGAGTTTTGCGGCTTTTGTTTTGGTTCTATTTGAAGGTTGGTTGGGAGCTAAAGTAGTTTCTTCAGAATTATTGCCAGGCTTGATTACCGTTCACATGATAGTGGCGGTTCTTATTTTGGGTATTTTGGTTTTTGCTATTCTGAAAACATATTTTTTAGAGGGATTTATTAAAGAATTGGATAACACCAGAGACATCAGATTTTTAATTTTTATAGTGTTATTGCTCAGTATAGGACAACTGATTTTCGGAACGCAGATCAGAGAAGGAATAGATTTGGCTCAAAAGTCTTTAGGATATAATAATCGACATTTATGGATAGACTCAGTAATTGGGAAAGTAAATTTTCATGCTTTGCTTGGTTTAATCATATTGGTTTTACAGTTTTTAATAAACAGTAAAATTAAGGGACGTTTTGAAGGCATGATGATAAGTTCTTTCTCCACTAAGACATTAATTTTTATTGTATTGAGTATATTTACAGGAACCATATTAAGATTCTTTGGTTTCCCGGCTTTTGCACAGCCACTTCATCTCACTTTGGGTGTAGTAGTTTTAACGTTTCAATTTGTGTTGTTATTCCTTACTAAACCTCAAATTGCTCAGTATGGAAAGTAGTATGAAAATTTCTCTCGCTCAAAAACTAAGAGCATATTTCGATTTAACAAAGTTTCGGTTATCGTTAACGGTTGTTTTCTCTAGTTGTTTTGGATACAGTTTATTTTCCAATGATATAAATTTTTCTTACCTCGCAATTTTTGGTTTGGCAGCATTTTGCGTTACAGCGGCAGCCAATATTATCAATCAAATAAAAGAGATAGAACTGGATAAACTGATGACTAGGACTGAAAATCGTCCATTGCCATCTGGTAAACTGAGTATTTCTGAAGCTGCTCTTTTTGGGTTTGTTTTGGGGGCTTTTGGTCTAAGTACCATTGCTTTTTTGTTTAATATTTCTGCTGGTTTATTGTCGTTATTGTCTTTGATTCTTTATGGATTTGTTTATACACCATTGAAAAGGGTAGGGCCTATAGCCGTTGCGGTTGGTGCTTTGCCGGGGGCTTTCCCTCCAATGATTGGTTGGGTGGCGGCTTCAGGACACTTTGGACTTGAACCAGGCATTTTGTTTGCTATACAGTTTTTTTGGCAGTTTCCCCACTTTTGGGCGATTGCTTGGGTTTTGGATGATGATTATAAAAAAGCTGGCTTTAAATTGCTTCCGTCAAAAGGCGGAAAGGATTTAAACTCGGCTATCCAAATAATGATTTATACTTTGTTTTTATTGCCTCTATGTTGGGTACCCTACTATTTGCAAATGACAAGGATAGACTCTGCCGTGATAGCTATGCTTTGTAGCATTTTGTTTCTAGCTCAGACACTTTATTTGATGAAAGAACGAACGAAGAAAGCAGCGATGGGTTTAATGTTTGGGTCATTTTTGTATTTGCCTATTGTGCAAATAGCTTATTTAATGAATAAATTTTAATGAAAAAAGATATAGAAATTACTAAGCCTATATTGACGGTAAACAAATGGAAGTTTATTGTTTGGCTTTTTATTGTTACAATCATCATGTTTTTTGCTGCTTTTACAAGTGCTTATTTGGTAAGGAGAGCAGAGGGCAATTGGACAGAATTTGAAATACCCACCATATTTTATTACAGCACAGCCGTTTTATTGATAAGCAGTGTTTTCATGCATCTTGGCTTTAAAGCTGCTCAGAAAGATAACTTTGGGAGTCTTAAGGTGTATATTTCTGTAACATTTGTGGCTGGGGTTATTTTCCTGATCATGCAATATTTCGGCTGGACTATTTTGCAGAAAGAAGGCGTATTTTTAAAGGGTAATCCAGCGGAGTCTTTTTATTACATACTGACAGGATTACATGGTTTTCATTTAATAACAGGACTAGTAGTTTTGTTTTTCTCTTTTCTAGAAGCTTTTAAGATGAATATTCACTCTAAGAACCTGATTAGAATAGAGGTATGTGCCACTTATTGGCATTTTTTAGATATTCTCTGGGTTTATTTGCTTTTGTTTTTGGTGTTTTTTAGATAAAAATTTCAAGCAGATTCAATTTTTATAAGACTTTTACGAAATCATTTTTTAAATTTGTTCGATAATTTAAACTAATTTGTTTTTATGGCTGTTGCGAATGCTCCTGTGAATCCGGATCATCTTACTTGGCAAGGTGGTACTCAACCAATGAAAGTTGGTTATGGAAAGTTAATGATGTGGATATTCTTGTTATCTGACACATTTACTTTTTCAGCATTACTTATCTCTTATGGCCTAGTAAGGTTCAGTTTTCCTACTTTTAAAGATGTCATTCCTGACATGACTTATAAGACTTTTGAATTGTCACAGCAATATTGGCCAATTCCAGAGAGGGTATTTGAATCAGTTCCTTTTTTACACGGTATATCCCTTCCCTTGGTGTTTGTGGGTTTGATGACTTTCATTTTGATATTTAGTTCTGTTACTATGGTATTAGCCGTTGAGGCTGGTCATAGAAAAGATAAAGCCGATGTGGAAAAATGGATGCTTTGGACTATTCTTGGAGGCTTTATGTTTTTGGGTTCTCAAGCATGGGAATGGGCTCACTTCATACATGGTTCTGAAGGAGGATTAACTTTGGCTAATGGAGCAAAGATTTTTGGAGCAAATTTGGTTCAAAATGAATATGGACCAGCTGCATTTGCAGATTTCTTCTTTTTCATAACAGGATTTCACGGTACACACGTTCTTTCGGGAGTAGTTTTGAATATCATGATATTTTATAACGCCACAAATGGAGTTTATGAGAAACGTGGGCACTATGAGATGGTAGAAAAAGTAGGTCTTTATTGGCACTTTGTAGACTTGGTTTGGGTGTTTGTATTTACGTTTTTTTATTTGGTTTAAATTTTTTTAAAAGATATTTAAGATGGGACATTCAGTAGAAAATTCAACAGAAAGACAAAAACCACAAACCAAGGAATTGTGGAAAGTATTCTGGATTCTTTTGGCCATAACGGCGGTAGAATTTATCATAGCATTTCAAATAAGTTCAGATAATAATTTCGGGAAGTGGCTTAAGATAACTTTGTTTATATTGTTAACTTTCGTGAAATCATTCTACATTGTAGGAAACTTTATGCACTTACGTCATGAGGTGAAGTCTATGATATGGACGATAGTGATACCTGTTGTGTTTGTAGTTTGGCTGTTGGCTGCGTTGGTTTATTTTGAAGGTGGTTACATAGGAAGCGTTAGATAAATGCTAAAAAAATATATTAAGACCGGAATACTCCTCATTGTTTTGGGTGTTCCGGTTTTTGTTTTTATCTTTTTGAAGGTTTTCGGAGAAAATAAATTCGATTTGCCACATTATTTTCCAGAGTTAGATGCCTCTGGTGAAGTTAAAGTCGTGAATGGAGATACTACATTTATTGTTATTCCAGATTTTAAATTCACAGATCAATCGAGTAAGAGTTTTGAATATAATAAAGAGAAATTAACGGTTGTAAGTTTCTTTTTTAGTAGATGTGGCACCATTTGCCCAATCACCAATAAAAATCTACTTAGAGTGGCTGAAACATTCAAATTGAATGATTCTATACAGATTTTATCATTAACAGTTGATCCTGTATATGACACGCCTGAAGTTTTGAATAAATATGCAAACGAGTTGGGAGGTATTTACAAAAATTGGAGATTTTTGACCGGTGACAAAAAGTATACTTACGACTTGGCTATTAAGGGTATGAAATTGCCTGTATCAGACGCATCTGATTATGACAAAAATATTGTAGACATTGACCAAACTTTTATTCACTCTGACAAGTTATTACTTATAGATACCAAGGGAAATATTAGGGGTATTTACGAAGGTACAAACAAGTCTGATATAGAAAGATTGGTTGTTGAAATAAAGGTTTTATTAAAAAATAAGTGAAAGTGCAGAAAAAGGGTTTGTTTAGTACAATTAATGTCATTTCAGTAGCAATTCCTTTGGTGGTGGCTATTTTGTTGGGAATAAGGACTAAGTTAGATTTGGGCTCTTGGACGCAAAATTTACCTTTTGTAAATGCCATTATCAATTCTGCGACTGCCATATTGTTGATTCTGGGACTGGTACTTATTAAAGGTAGAAATATAAATGCCCACAAATCTGTAATGTCTTTGGCATTTGGTCTAGGAGGTTTGTTTTTAGTTTTTTACGTAATTTATCATATAAGTAATCAGTCTACACCATTTGGTGGTCAGGGTTTTATAAGATATTTCTATTATTTCAATTTGATTACGCACATAGGTGCCTCTTTGATAGTTTTGCCGTTTGTATTGCGAGCTTATTATTTCGGATGGAACAGAATGGATACAGAGCATAGAAAAGTAGTAAAAATTGCTTACCCGATTTGGCTTTACGTTTCCATAACAGGTGTTTTGGCTTATTTGATGATTTCGCCTTATTATAGTTTTTGAGATGAAAAAAGTATTTGTATTTACATTTATCGTACTTTCTCTATTGTCAGTAGAGAGTTTTGGCCAATGTGCCATGTGTAGAGCCACAGTAGAAAGCAACCTTAGCGAAGGCCGTGGTACTATCGGAACTGGCTTAAATTTTGGTATTTTGTATTTACTTTCTACCCCATACATATTGGTAGCTGCCTTGATATTTTTCTGGATTAGGGTGGGAAGAAAAGAGCTAAAGGCTCGACAAGAGTTAGAAAACAGATTGTCTGAAATTTATAAAAAGTAAATCGTCGCTTTTTGTTTACAGCCTCCTTTATTTAGTGTTTGTTTTACCTTACTAGGTTCTAAGTATTATTCAATTTCCCTTTTTCTTAAAAACATTGCTTAACCACTTAAGCAAATGCAATATTTTTTGATATTTATTAAAAAATATTATTAATTTTAAAGGTCTCTTTTTGTATTTATTAAAGAAGAAATTGTACATGTTGATTTTGCAATTTTGTTTCTTTTCCGATTTTTACAGATTGAGTTATTTTCAATTTGCCAAATATTAGATCATTTGGTTTTGAAATCATTTATTCAACCTTTAAAATCTTACTGTGAAACCAATCGTTCAAATTTCACTTGACCTCACCAATATTGATGAGGCTCTAGAGACTGCTGCAATGGCTCTAAGAGCTGGTGTTGACTGGCTTGAAGCGGGCACTCCGCTTATTTTGGCTGAAGGGCTGAACGGTGTAAGAAAACTCCGAGAAGCATTCCCAAGAATTCCGATTGTGGCCGATTTAAAAACTATGGATGGCGGTTATCTTGAGGCTGAAATGATGGCCAAGGCCGGAGCCACTCACGTGGTGGTTATGGCTCGTGCACACGAGGAGACTATTAAAGTAGTGGTGCAAGCGGGAAAGGATTATGGAATAAAAGTGATGGGAGACAATCTGGGTTGCCCTGATATGGTTGCAGGTGCAAAATGGTTGGAAGATTTGGGCTGCGATTTTGTAATCCATCACATCGGGTATGACGAAAGAAGAGGAATAGCCGTCCAAGGACATAGAATGCCAAGTCCAATGGATCAATTGCGAGAAGTTGTGAATGCCGTAAAAGTACCCGTGCAAGCTGTGGGAGGCTTAACACTGGAACAGGCAATTGCTTGCCCAGCCTACGGAGCACCTTTGGTAGTTTTGGGAGCTCCTTTGACTATTGACGCTGATTCATTCAAAACGGCCGAAGGAGATTTGGAAAGCTCATTGAGACTTATTTGCCAGAAAATTCATGCCTACGTCGAAATTCCAACCAAAATATAATATGAAAAACGCCGCAGTAGTAAATTATTCTATAGAAAAAGGAAGTGTAGAAATACGAGAAATAGAAAAGCCAATAATTGGAGAAGATGATATTTTGTTAGAAGTAGCAAATGTAGGAGTTTGTGGAAGTGATTTACATCAGTGGACTTCAGATCACAGCTGGCCAGTAAATTATCCAGTGGTTTTGGGACATGAGTTTGGCGGAAACATTGTTGAGCTTGGAAAGAATGTAAAAACTTGGAAAGAAGGAGATAGGGTAGTAAGCGAAACTGCAGCTATAATCAATCCATTTAGTCCAATGTCGCGGCAGGGTTTATATAATCTTGATCCAAGTCGGAAAGGATTTGGTTACGGTGTGAATGGAGCAATGACCCGCTTTGTGAAAGTTCCTGCACGCTGTCTTCATGCTGTACCTGACAATTTATCTTTTGAGCAAGCTTGTCTCACTGAGCCGAGTTCTGTTGCTTATAATTCTGTGGTGGTAAATTCCAACATTAAACCTGGAGATAGAGTAATTGTTTTAGGTCCAGGTACAATCGGCATTTTGTGTGCTGCTATGGCTCGATTGTGTGGAGCTCAAGTAGCTGTAGTAGGTTTAGAAAGTGATAGGTCCAGACTTGAAATTGCTAAGCAGTATGGTTGTGAAGGAATAATAGGAGATGCCTCAGAGTGGGCATTCAGACAGGATGGATTGGGTGCGGATACGATAATTGATGCTGCAGGTGCTAGTATTACATTAAAAATGGCTTTAGATTTGGTTAGACCAAACGGACAGATAACTAAAGTAGGCTGGGGGCCGCAACCGCTTGGATTTTCACTTGATCAATTGGTGCAAAAAAACGTGAGATTACAAGGTAGTTTCAGTCACAATTGGCCGATTTGGGAAAAAGTAATTACGTTAATGAGCAGCAACCAACTTGACGTAAAACCAATAATAGGCGGAGTATGGGCCATCACAGATTGGAAGGAAGCATTCGAACAGATGCATTCAGGTAAAGTAGTAAAAAGCGTTTTAAAACCCGTTTAAAATGCAGTTAAAAGATAAAGTAATAATTGTGACTGGTGCTTGCACTGGAATAGGAAAAGCAATTGCAATAAAATGTGTAAATGAAGGAGCAAAAGTAATTATCAACGGTCTTGAAGAGACTCAAGGAAAACAATTGATAACATCTTTGGGAGTTGAAAACGCGGCCTTGCACATAGCTGATATTACCCACAATGAAACTCCGAAAGCATTGGTTGAGAAAGCCATACAAACTTTTGGAAAATTAGATGCAATTGTGAACAATGCAGCTTTTATAGCCACGTCAGACATTGACAATACTGTTTTGCCGTTTTTTGAAAAAATGTTAAGCGTAAACACCATAGCTCCGTTCTCTATTATCCAAGCAGCTACTCATGAGCTTTCAAAAACCAAAGGCAATGTTCTCAATATTGGCTCTATTAACGCTTGGGGTGGTGAACCACATCTTTTGGCTTACAGTGTTTCCAAAGGGGCACTTATGACTTTAACCAGAAACTTGGGTGATTCGCTTTTCAGACAAAAAGGAATTCGAGTTAATCAGATAAATCCAGGATGGGTTTTGACAGAGAAAGAAAAACTCAATAAAAAGGAACAAGGAATGAAGGAAAACTGGTACGAAGACATTTCGGATTATTTTGCTCCATCTGGTCGAATTTTCAAACCTGAAGAGATAGCTAACATGGCCGTGTTCATACTGAGTGACAATTGTGGACCTATCAGCAGTCAAGTATTTGACATGGAACAGTTTCCAATGATTGGCAGAAACATGCCAAAGGATATAAATATTTCATAAAAGTAAAAAATAAAATATGCCAAGGTTAGCTGCATTTCCAAAAGCATTTATGCAAGAGCTTTGCAAAGACGGCTCTATGAAAGTTTTTGAATGGATAGAATTGGCCTCTAAGCTCGACATTGAAGGTTTAGAATGGTACGCTGGTTTTTTGGAAATGGCTGATGAACAAAACTGGGGAAAATTTAGAAAAGAAGTCGCATCAAAAGGAAAGCAAATACCAATGTTATGTTGCTCACCTGATTTTACACATCCTGACATAGATTTCAGAGCTAAAGAGGTAGAAAAACAGAAAACTTGGATAAAAATGTGCAACACTTTAGGTGGGCAATTTTGTAGAGTTTTGTCTGGGCAACGACGCCCTGAACTTAGTCCTGAGCAAGGAATTTCCTATGCTGTTGAATGTATTGAGCAATGTTTGCCGTTTGCAAAAGAAAATAATGTAACTTTAATTATCGAAAATCATTATAAAGATGATTTTTGGGAATTTCCAGAATTTGCCCAAAAGATGGATGTTTTTTGTGAATTAGTAAGCCGTATTCACCATCCAAACTTTGGAGTAAACTATGACCCAAGCAACACTTTCTTAGCCGGAGAAGATCCACTAGAATTATTATACAGAGTATCGGATAGAGTAGTAACTATGCACGCAAGCGATAGATACTTAATAGAAGGAACCATAGAAGATCTCAGGAAAGAAGAAGGAGGGTCTGTAGGATATGCTAAAAGACTACGTCATGGTGAAATTGGTAAAGGATTAAACGACTACGACGCTATATTTGCGGAGTTAAAGAGAGTTGGCTTTGATGGTTGGATTAGTATAGAAGATGGAATAGAAGGAATGGAGCAATTAGAACGAAGTGTAGCATTTTTGAAAAAGAAAATTGCGAAATACTGGCCCATAAATAATTAGGTAAAAATTTAGTTTGTCATTTTATATTCAAATAAATAATATATTTTTTAAAACGTATTCAATCAAAATAATACAATATGAGCAAAAAAGAAAACTCTAGGAGGTCTTTTATAAAGAATGGAGCTATTGCTTCGTCGTTTTTTATAGTGCCCCGAAACGTACTAGGTGGTTTAGGTTTTATTTCCCCAAGCGATCAATTAAACATTGCAGCAATAGGAGCTGGAGGTAAAGGAAGAAGCGATATTAAAAATGCCTCTGTTAATGGACGCGAAAGAGTAACAGCACTTTGTGATGTTGATTTTTCAGGCTCAGCCGCAGAAAGCGTTAAACTTTTCCCCAATGCCAAACGATTTGCTGACTATCGAGATATGCTTGACAACATGAAAGATATCGACGCAGTTACAATTTCTACGCCAGACCATGTGCATGGGCCAGCTGCCAAATACGCTATGGAAAGAGGCAAGCATGTGTATGTGCAGAAACCCATGACGCATAATATTCGTGAGGCTAGATTGCTTACTCAAATGGCTAGAACTAACAAAATAGTGAGCCAAATGGGTAATCAAGGAGCATCTAATCCATTATTAAAAACTGTACAAAAATGGGTGGATTCTGGCAAACTCGGCAAAATTGGCAAAGTTCAAATTTGGACGAACCGTCCAGTTTGGCCGCAAGGAAATGCAATGCCGAGCCCCGATGACAGTTTAAAACCAAAAGACCTAGATTGGAATTTGTGGCTTGGGCCGTCGGAATTTAAACCTTATACGCCTAACATGCATCCATTCAATTGGCGTGGATGGTGGGATTATGGCACAGGAGCTTTAGGAGATGTAGGCTGTCACTTGATAGATATTCCTTTCAGAACTTTGGGTCTTAAATACCCAACCGATGCGGAGTGCAGTGTGGCTTCGGTATATTCAAAAATGTGGACGGCCGATTATAATCCTGAAGGTTGTCCAGCGTCGTCGTTTATTACACTTCACTTCGGAGAAACAGTAAAGAGCAAATCTAAAATAGAAATGACTTGGAGTGATGGAGGTATAAGGCCTTCGCATCCTGATATTATTCCAGCCAATGAAGACATAGGCGGTACAAATAGTGCCAACGGCGTAATGATTATTGGTGAAAAAGGAATAATCACGACCAATATCAATGATAGCTCTCCAATGATGCCGAAACTGTTTTTAAACGATGGCACGAAAGAATTGGGTCCTGATTTGCCAAAAGACATGGAGTCTGAGTATGGACACCAGCGTTTATGGGTAGATGCATGTAAGGCAGGTTTTAAAAGCAAAGAGCATTTGGCATTGACTTCATCATTTGATTATGCCGGGCCTATGACAGAGACGGTATTAATGGGCAATTTAGCCATAAGAAGTTATATGCTTAGAAAAGAAGATAGCAAAGGTAAATTGGAGTTTTTTGCTCGTAAGAAATTGCTTTGGGATGGAGAAAACACAAGAATAACCAATCTTGAAGAGGCTAACCAATTTGTAGGAAGAAACTATCGCAAAGGCTGGGAAGTTTAGTCCGCTTCTTTTTGTATAATCAAAAGCGTCTTAAAGAAATTCAAGACGCTTTTTTGTTGTGTTTATTTTAAATTTTGAAGAATTGATAGGCATAAAAAAAGCGACTCGAAAGTCGCTTTTTTCAATATCTTTAGAGAGAATATTACTTCAATAAGAATTCTGTTCTAGAACCAGATTTAGCTCCAGTAGCATTGGTGTAAGAAGCATTAGGGTCTTCATCACCAAAACCATCATAAGACATTCTAGCTTTAGAAACACATTTTTTCTTCATGAAATAAGTATATATAGCACAAGCTCTAAGTTTAGCCAATCTTATGTTTTGAGAGCTGCTTCCTCCATCATTGTAAGTATTGATAGTCAAATTAGCATCTTTACATCTTCCAAGTACATCACAAACTCTTTGTAGAGATTTGT
The DNA here is from genome assembly GCF_024343735.1 of Lacihabitans sp. CCS-44. Lineage (GTDB taxonomy): Bacteria > Bacteroidota > Bacteroidia > Cytophagales > Spirosomataceae > Leadbetterella. Next base: position 76,131 of record NZ_RJUE01000056.1, on the reverse strand, counting down.
AAGATGATGGCTTCAATTTATTTGTTCCAGGATAGAACTCAATTCCCTGAGCTGCAAAGCTCAACTGCTCAAGTTCTGTAGCAGTAATAATACATCCACTTGCAGATTTGTAACCTCTCATTGGAGCTACTCCATTCACATATCCTTCTGGACAACCTTGGTTGCTCATTAGGCCGGGTACAGAAGGGCACAAATCTTTATTGTCAGGCACACCGTCTCCATCGCTATCTGGACATCCGTTTGCCGAAGCTAAGCCTTTTACATTTATACAATCATCATTTGTATCTGCAATTCCGTCACCATCTGTATCTGGACATCCATTAAGGGCAGCAGGACCTGCAGCGTTTGGACAAGCATCGTCTTTATCTGCAATGCCATCACCGTCAGTGTCAGGACAACCTTTAAGTTCTTTTACACCAGCAACATCTGGACAAGCATCATCTTTATCAGCAACACCGTCAAAGTCTTTGTCAGGGCAGCCTTTCAAGTAGGCCGGGCCAACTAAAGTTGGACAAGCATCGTCTTTGTCAGCAATTCCATCACCATCTGAGTCTGGACATCCTTTCAAACCAATTGGGCCTGCTACGGTTGGGCATTCATCATCTTTATCAGGGACACCGTCACCGTCAGTGTCAGGGCAACCTTGGAATTTTGGAAGACCAGGCTCATTTACACATACATCACATTTATCAACAACCCCGTCTTTATCTGTGTCTTTGTCTCCGAATCTATACGAGCCTAAAACGTTTGCAAGGAAATATCCATCTTTTCTGTCTGCATTCCCTGCTAGGCTTAGGCCATCAAGGTAGTCAGATGTAGAAAAGCGGTATCCAGCTTCGGCACCAATTGTAAAACGCTTTGCGATATTGTATTTTAAACCTAAACCTACTGGAATAACGGCGGCTATTCTATTTCCAAAAGTAGAAGTATGAGCTCTGTCGGCATCTAAGTCTCTTTGTAAAACAGGAAACTGAGCACCTGGTTCTTGATAAATTGTAGGGTTGCTGTAAGTAGCACCTATACCTGCAAAAATATAAGGAGAAAGAGTTTTTTTCATGAAACCATCACAGGTAAATTTCCTTTCTTTTAACGGATAGAATTCACCTAGAACAGCAGCCTCGATAAATGGAGTGGAAGAGAACTTCAATCTTCTATAGTCCCAGAGGCCATCAGGATTGTCAAGGTCTCTGCCCGCTAACTTACCGACTAAAATTTGAGGTCTAACAGCGAAATAATCACTGATATGCCTTCTTACAAATACACCGCCCATAAAATTATTTTGGGAAGCATAAGGCTTACTGCAGTGCATGTCACCGAAATATTGGTTTATTCCTAGCGGAATTCCGATTTCCCATTTGTAAGGCTTACAGACAGCACATGAATCTTGTGCCTTTGTTGTAATGGAGCCAAAAGCTAAGAAAGCTAAAATTAAAAATGTTACCTTCTTCATTTGATTTAAGTAATTTTATAAAAAAATTTGAATGAATTTACTACAAAAAATATTGCTACACAATCATTCAATGCATATTGTTATACAAAAATATGATAAAATACATTTAAATAAAACATTTTATGGGTTTATTAAAAGTATTAATTCAATTTATCAGATATGTCTAATATGAATGAATACATCAGAGCGGTGTTTTTAAGAGCTGAAAATCTTCCCGAAGCACCGCCGTGACCAGAAGTCATATCTGTATGCATTAGCAAAACATTATCATCTTTTTTGAGATCTCTCAGTTTTGCAACCCATTTGGCTGGCTCCCAGTACTGTACTTGGCTGTCGTGTAATCCTGTAGTTACAAGTAGGTTAGGGTATTTTTGTTTTTGCACATTGTCGTAAGGAGAATAGGAAAGCATATAGTCGTAAGATGCTTTGTTTTTTGGATTCCCCCATTCTTCAAATTCACCTGTAGTCAACGGAATGGATTCATCGAGCATGGTAGTTATAACATCTACAAACGGTACTGCGGCCACTACACCTTTGTATAATTCAGGTGCTTGATTTATAATAGCTCCCATCAAAAGTCCTCCAGCACTGCCTCCCATGGCGAAGAGTTTGTCTTTTGCTGCATATTTTAGGTTGATTAAAGTTCTTGAGCAGTCTACGAAATCGTTGAAAGTATTAACTTTTTTGAACATTTTTCCATCTTCATACCATTGTCTACCCATTTCTTGCCCACCTCTTATATGGCAAATAGCATAGACGAAACCTCTATTCAAAAGACTTAGTCGAGAAGAACTAAATGATGCGTCCATAGAGGAGCCATATGAGCCATAAGCATATTGAAGTAGTGGTGAGGTTCCATCTAGTTTAGTATCTTTGTGGTAAACAATTGATATAGGTACTTTTATGCCATCTCTTGAAATTGCATATATTCTTTCAGTTTTGTAGTTTTTTTTGTCAAATCCTCCTAAAATTTCTTGCTGTTTTTTTAGAATTTTAGTCTTTTCAATCATGTTATAATCGTAGGTAGAATTTGGGGTTGTCATAGAATTGTAGCCAAATCTGAGTATTTGAGTATCGAATTCAAGATTTGTGCCGATGTAAGCATCATAAGTAGGTTCTCCAAAATCTAAAAAATGCTCTTTATTTGTTTTTTGGTCAATGATTTTCAGATGTATCAACCCTTCTTTTCTTTCTTGAATGACTAAATGATTTTTAAAAACTTCAATTCCCTCAAAAAATACATCAGCCCTGTGAGCGATTTTTGTCTTCCAGTTTTTGGGATTTCCTCCAAGACTTTCAGCCACTTCCATCAGTTGATAGTTAGGCGAATTGTTAAAATTGGTTCTTACAAAAAACTTGTTTTCGTAATGTTCTAGATAATATTCCAATCCATTTTTTCTTTTCAAAAAAGTTTTAGGCGTTTCGTTAGGTTGAGAAGCTTTAATAAGTTGATATTCAGTAGATATTCCATTTTGTTCAGAAAAAATAGCAATATATTTTTTTGATTTCATTCGACCAATACCCATATAGTATTGGTTGTTTTTTTCTTCAAAAACCAATACATCAGACTTTTCATCAGTTCCTAAAACGTGTCTATATACTTTGTTGCCTAAAAGCGTTTGTTGGTCTCGAATAACATAAAAAAAAGTCTTATTATCTGCTGCCCATGCGTAGCTTCCACCTTCCGTGTTTTCGATACTTTCAGGGTATACATAACCGGTCTTTAAATTTTTAAACTTTAAAGTATAATTCCTCCTACTTATGGTATCTTCGCTGTAAGCTATGATGTCTTCGTTATCGGAGATTTCAAAGCCCCCAATTTGAAAATAACTTTTCCCTTTTGCCATTGCATTGCCATCCAGCATCACTTCTTCGAGTGCATCAAGAGTCTTATATTTTCTACAATAAACGGGATATTCACCACCTAGTTCAAATTTTGTGTAATAAAAATATGATCCATCTTTGTAAGGCACTGACTCATCTTTCTCTTTTATACGAGCTTTCATTTCTTCAAAAAGGCCTTCTTGCTTTTGAGCAATAGGTGACATTGCTCTTTCTGTGTATGAGTTTTCGGCATTTAGATAGTTTATGACCTCTTGGTTTTCTCGGTTATTTAGCCAATAGTAGTCGTCTATTCTTGTGTGACCATGAATAGTCATTGGATATGGTTTTTTTTGTGCTGTTGGTGCTACTAGCCCCTCAGTTGTTATTTTTTGTGCCATTACTGCATTAATTGCTGCTAAATTTAATAAGAGTAAAATTGTTTTTTTCATCCAAGAGAAGATTTAAAAACTGAAATAAAAAAAAATATTTATATTTATGTTTTGATTTACCTAAACACAAAGCAAATCTAAGCTTCAAACCATTATACTTCCTATTAACAGGCAATCATTATGAAAAATTATTTTATTGGATTTCTATTTTTTACAATAGGAATAACAGCTTTTACTTTTAAAAGTGACGATTTAAAAGCCGTTTTTTTTAGAATAAACGAAGACGTACTTAAAAACGGTAAAGTTTATGAAACTTTGGGTGAGGCTACCTCAAGTATCGGTCATAGACTTACAGGAAGTACCAACGGTAAAAAAGCTGAGGAATATGCTTATAACTTATTTAAAAAATATGGATTTCCCAATACGCAGTATCAGCCGTTTGTGGTGGAGTCTTGGTCGCGAGATACGGTAAGTTTGACTTTGGTACCCGAGAAAAGCGACAACTATGTTGATTATGAGGTTGTTGCTTTAGCTCACTCACCAGTGTCATCACATATTACAGGTAAAATTGTAGACTGTGGAGATGGTTTAGAGGAAGATTTTGAAAGAGTAAAAGAAGAGGTAAAAGGGAAAGTAGCCTTGTTCAATATTAACCTTCAATCAGAGACTAACAAAGGAAAGAAGAATCTTCATCGTTCGGAGAAAACGGCGTTGGCCATACAATACGGAGCTACTGGAGTGATAATAGCCAATGCTGTGGAAGGGGGCGTTTTACTAACAGGCACAGCTTCTGTTACCGGGGAATTGATTCCTATACCGGCTGTTTGTGTATCTGTAGAATCAGGCAAAAGTATGAGAAGGTGGATAAGGGATGAAAAAAATATTCTTGCAGTAATAGATATGCGAAATTTTAGTAGGCCAATAAATGCTAGAAATGTCATAGCCACTTTGCCTGGCACTTCAAAAAAACTTAAAAATGAAAAAATAATTATTGGAGGGCATTTAGATTCATGGGATTTGGCCACGGGAGCCATGGATAATGGTATTGGGTCGTTTACTATTTTAGACGTGGCAAGAGTTTTCAAAAACCTTAATCTGAAAACGAAACGCACAATAGAGTTTACCATGTTTATGGGCGAAGAGCAAGGATTATTAGGTTCGAGGTATATGGTTAAAAAATACTTAGAGAGCAATCAGCTAAAAAATGTTAAGCTGATGATGAACCTAGATATGGTGAATAATACTATGGGCTTTAATGCAGGTGGAAATGAGGCCTTGAAAGCTAAAATGGATGAAATTGGAGAGATAATAAAGCAAATTGATTCAGAATATAAAAACACAAATAGAAATGCTGCAGGTTTGCATAGCGACAATCAGCCCTTTATGCTAAGAGGAGTTTCTACATGTTCGCCTTCGGGTAGTTTTCCTGTAAAGGCTTATAACTGTTACCATGCAAATTGTGATAGGTTTGATTTGATAAATAAAGACCAAATCAATAACAATGTAAGGTTTACAGCTATGATGCTTTATGCTTTGGCAAATATGGAAGACCTACCAACCAAGACAATGTCTGAGGAAGAAACCAAGGAATTTTTAACCAAACAAAACCTAAAGAAAGAGCTAATCATAGGAAAAGATTGGCGTTGGGAACAATAATCACTCATAAAAATATGTTATCCACAACATTTGGTGCTGCAGTTTACGGAGTAAGTGCGGCTTTAATTACAGTAGAAGTTAGTGTCTTGAAAGGGGGGTTTGGCGTGAGTGTAGTTGGGTTACCTGATAATGCTGTACGAGAAAGCCTTCAAAGAATAGATGCGGCGTTAAAAAATGGAGGTTTTGAACTCTCCAGATATAAGACCATCATAAACTTGGCCCCAGCAGATATTAGAAAAGAAGGTTCTGCTTATGATTTGCCTATTGCGGTTTGTATGCTTACATCTGGCGGAAAACTCGAATATGAAAAAGATCTCAAAGAATATGTAATTCTCGGTGAGTTATCATTGGACGGAAAGCTGAGGCCAATAAAAGGAGTTTTACCCATTGCTATAGAAGCTAGAGCAAACAAATTAAAAGGTTTTATACTACCCAAAGAAAATGCTCTGGAAGCTTCCATAGTTAATAATTTAGATGTGATTCCGGTTGAAACATTACAAGAAGCGGTAGGTTTTTTGACTGGAGAAATAGATATAAAACCTCTTGTAACCGATACCAGAGATATTTTTTATCATACCATAAACGAATATGAAGCTGATTTTTCTCATGTTCAAGGGCAAGAAAATATAAAAAGAGCTTTAGAAATAGCGGCTGCGGGTGGTCACAATGCCATCATGATTGGCCCTCCAGGAGCAGGCAAGACAATGCTAGCTAAGCGGTTGCCTTCTATTTTGCCACCTTTGACGTTGATGGAAGCCCTAGAAACCACTAAAATACATTCAGTGGCGGGTAAGTTAGACTCTTCGTCTTCGTTGATTGCCAGAAGGCCTTTTAGAAATCCGCACCACACCATTTCTGATGCCGCTCTGGTGGGTGGCGGCAGTTTTCCACAGCCAGGAGAAATATCTTTGGCACATAATGGGGTATTGTTTCTCGACGAATTACCCGAATTCAAACGGACAGTTTTGGAGGTAATGCGGCAACCCTTGGAAGAACGTAAAGTGGTGATATCTAGAACTCGACTGGCGGTAGAATTTCCGTCGAGTTTTATGCTCATTGCAAGCATGAATCCATGTCCTTGTGGGTATTATAATCACCCCGAAAAAGATTGCACCTGCCCGCCAGGAGCTGTAGAAAAGTATTTAAACAAAATATCAGGGCCATTGTTGGATAGAATTGACTTGCATGTGGAGGTCACGCCCGTAAGTTTTGATGAGATATCTTCAACTAGAAAAAATGAGACTTCTTCAGAAATAAGGGAGAGGGTGGTTAAAGCCAGAGAGATTCAGATTGAACGTTTCAAGGCTTTTGAAGAAATACATTCCAACGCCATGATGCCAGCCGAAATGGTAAAGAAAATTTGCGAAATCGGTGATCCCGGGAAGGCACTTCTAAAGAAGGCTATGGAGCGACTTGGCCTTTCCGCAAGAGCATACGACCGTATTTTGAAAGTTTCCAGAACCATTGCTGACTTAGCTGGAACAGAGGAGATACGGATAGAACACCTCGCAGAAGCCATTCAATATAGAAGTTTAGACAGAGAGAATTGGGCCGGATAAGGCAAAAATGAATATTTCTGAACCATTTCCATACTTTTTTCCTTAAAAATTAAGGCTTATAAAAAAAGCATCACAAAATTATATGGAAATCAAACCGCTCAGTTCTTATCAAAAATTCGTAATGGCTTTATTGGCTATCACACAATTTACTGTTGTTTTAGATTTCATGGTGATGTCACCCTTGGGAGATATTTTGATGAAGTCTCTGGTTATCAGTCCAAAGCAATTTGGAGTTGCGGTATCAAGCTATGCTTTCAGTGCGGGTATTTCAGGATTATTGGCAGCTGGTTTTGCAGATAAATATGATAGAAAAAAGCTTTTGGTGTTTTTCTATTTGGGTTTTATAGTGGGCACATTTTTATGTGGAATTGCCCAAACTTATGAAACATTGGTAGCCGCAAGAATATTCACTGGTGTATTTGGAGGAGTGATGGGCTCTATTAGCATGGCTATCATTACAGATATTTTTGAGCTCAATCAGCGTGGTAGAGTGATGGGAATAGTGCAAATGGGTTTTGCTGCAAGTCAAGTATTAGGAATTCCCGTTGGTTTGTATTTCGCTAACCTTTGGGGCTGGCATGCACCATTTATGATGATCGTGGTTTTGGCCATTTTAATTATTTTTGTTTTGATTGTTAAGTTGAAACCAGTTGATGAACATCTAAAAATAAAGTCAGATAGAAACGTTTTGGCACATTTCAGGCATGTTTTATTGTTGAAAAACTATAGAATAGCGTTTCTTTCTACGGCCCTACTCTCAATCGGAGGTTATATGATGATGCCATTTGGAAGTGCTTTTGCTGTAAACAATTTAGGTGTTTCGCAAGCTCAATTACCCATAATTTTTATGTTTACAGGTATTTCATCTTTAGTAGTTATGCCGTTGGTGGGTAAACTAAGTGATAAATACGATAAGTTCAAAATCTTCGTCTTTGGTTCTATTTGGGCAATGGTCTTTATGATAGTCTATACCAATTTAAGCATTACCCCACTTTGGATAATTTGTATACTTAACATTTTGCTTTTTATGGGCATTATGTCGAGAATGATACCGGCTACTACACTTACCTCGGCGGTACCCAATATGCAAGACCGAGGTGCTTTTATGAGTATTAACGCTTCTTTGCAGCAAATGGCAGGCGGTTTAGCCACACTATTAGCGGGGTTAATAATTGTGCAAAAAGACTCGCATAGCCCACTAGAAAACTACCCAATTTTGGGAATCATCGGTGCGGTGGTGATGATAATCGCTGTTTGGTTTATTTTTAGGGTTTATAGGATAGTGAAAAATCAAAAAGCACAACCGAAATAATCAGATTGTGCTTCATTTTTATAGAAAACCAAACTCTTTTACTTAAAACTCGCCGTTCCTTTATCTAAAAACTTAATAAAGTCTGACTCGCTAGAATAGCCCAATGGTTCCAATAATTTTTCGCCGTTAGGGTGTACTATTATATAGTAAGGCTGGGCATTGTTATTATATTTTGTAATCTCTAAATCCATGTTTTTGTCTCCCACAGTAGTTTTCAATTCATTGTCATACGTTGAGGTATACTGTTTTTCTTTTGGTAGCTCTTTCTTGTCGTCAACGTATAAAGACGCTATCACAAATTCCTCTTTTAATCTTTTCAATACTTCAGGCTTTGACCACACGTTTTCTTCCATTTTGCGGCAATTGGCACAGGCATAACCTGTGAAATCTATCAAAATTGGCTTATTTATTTCTTTGGCGTAAGCTTGAGCGTCGTCGAAGTCATAGAACCCAAATAGTTCATGAGGTAATGCTCGCATTTTGTCAGTTGGCAAGTTTGAGTTAGTAGCACCATGCGAAGCTACAGGCATGGGAGGCAATATTCCAGAAAGTAAGGTCAGCGGTTTGTTTGCCACACCAGGAAGCATGTAGGCAGCTAATCCCAAAAAGATGGCCGCAAAAGCTATTCTTAAAAGCCCACGTTTTTCTATTTTATCATCCTTAGAAAAACGAATGAACCCTAAAATGTAAATGCCAGTAATGACGGCTATCACTATCCAAACCACTAAGAAGATGTTTCTATGTAGCAAGTTAAAATTATATGCTAAGTCGATATTGCTCAAGAATTTCAAAGCCAGTGCAAATTCTAAGAAACCAAAAACAGCCTTGAGTTCGTTGAGCCATCCGCCAGACTTTGGAAGGTTTTTGAGCAATTGTGGAAACATGGCCAAACCTGCAAACACTATTGCAAAAGGTGCTCCAAAGGCTAGCATTCCGTATAATGGACGAAGTACTTCGCCTTGAGCGGCAGCAATAAGCAGCGTACCGACCAATGGAACTGTGCAGCTAAATGAAACCAAAACCAAAGTTAGAGCCATAAAAAATATGCCAATTAAGCCTCCTTTATCACCGAGTCTGTCGACTTTGTTTACGGTTGAATGTGGAAGTACTATCTCGAAAGCACCCAAAAGTGAGATTCCGAAAAGTATGAATATTATGAAGAATAATAAATTAGGAGCCCAATGTGTACTGAGAAAGTTAAGAAAAGGTGCCCCAAAAGCCATGGCAACCAGTCCCATTAAACCAAAAATGGCCATAATAGATATACCATAGAAAACTGCTTTTGATTTTCCGTTTTTTTGTTTCGTAAAAAAACTTACTGTCATAGGCATGATAGGGTAGATGCATGGCATAAAGATGGAGGCGAAGCCAACGCCAAATGCCGCCAGTAAAAATTGCCAAAGGCTCTTACTTTCTTCCATAGGTTTTTTTGTAATTTCAGGATTACTAGTTTTTGATATTTCTTTTGCAATGGTCTCATTTGGAAGAACAGCACCAATCGTATCTTGACTCAAAGTGTCTGTTTTTTGCTCTAATTTGGAAGATTCTACTGCCGATACTTTAATGCTAAAAGACTCATTTCCAGGTACACATTTGCCATCAATATCGGTACATGTTTGGTAGGTTATTTTACCAGTTATTACTAGATTTTTCTCGAGGATTTTTACTTTTTGGATAAACTTGCCAGTTCCTTTGAAATAAGTTACATCACCACCCCAAATCTCATCAAACTTTTTTTTCGGATTAAGGGGTTTTATTTTCCCAATAGCCTGAAAACCTTTGGATTTTGGAAAAGTGAACTCAGTAACTGTCGGGCCAAGTTCAGGACTGAAGTCTGACGAATACAAATACCAGTCTTTCTCAATCGTAGCCGTAAACTCTAAATCAACTACATCGCCAACAGATATTTTGTCTTGTAAGACTTTATATTTCCAAGTGGTGGGTTTTTCGATTTGGGCAAACGCCGAAATTGACATGAAAAGTAGAATAAGAACCTTTTTTAAATGCATAAATGGTTTGTTCGTTTGAATATGAATACGTCTATTTATTAGGTTTCGTTTCTTTTCTAACAAAAAGCCCCTCAAATATATTTCAATCTGAGAGGCTTTTTTTAATTCGTACAATATTTTAGAATTTTGGACAAGCCAGTTCTTTCTTCCTTTGTCTTAGGTAAGGGCTTTTGTCATTGTCAAATTTTTCCAATTGATATGAGATAGAAAACTCATGCGAGCCACCTGTTCCTCTTCCTGCTGCCAAACCCGAAATAGTAAAGTCATAGCTATAACCAACTGAAAAATTATCAAATCTAAAACCTACCAATGCTGCTATAGCATCCTGATTGGGGAAATTATCAAACACTTTTTTCAATGGAATTCCTCTATATTGAAGTCCTAATGTCAATGGTGTGTAAGTAGCATAAGCTCCCAAATCCAATTGTGAAAATTGCCCTTGTTTTTTATACAAAAAAGTTGGTGTTATTGTAAACTCTTTGTCCATATTTCCTGAACCTGTTATCAAATGGCTGAGATTAATATTGTAGCCACCATTCACGACAAATTTCCGGGGTATACAATCACCTGAAGCACAACCATCAGCAGTAGAAACACCACTGTATGAAACCGTAGGCTGAGTAATGTGTGTAACTGCTAAACCCATAAATACCTTTGGATTATAAAATAAAACACCTGAGCCTACATCAAAATTTTTAACAGTTCTGTAGTTTGTTAAAGTGGCATAAGGGTCTGAAGATGGGTTGCCAGTGTAACCACTATTTGACAATTGATCACCAAAAATAAGGCCATTTGGATCAAAACCTCTATTGGAGTAGCTTCCCTGAAGTCCCATCCTGACAAAGTTTTTGTCTCCTACTCTTAGTTGATAAGCATAGAGGGCGGTTATTTCCGAGTTTTTAATCCTATTTCCTTGGGCATCACTCATCATAGTTATACCTATACCGCTGTTGGCTTTTTCTATAAAGTGATCGACACTTACTACTGAGGTGATAAAGTTTGCGTTTAGTGAAGGCCACTGATTTCTGTAATTAAAAATTAGCCTTGGAGCATATCCAGAACCAGTGAATGCTGGGTTATGATATAAAGGAGCAGCATAAAATTGAGTAAATTGTGGATCTTGTGCGAACGCCACGTTTGCCAAATTTGCCAATATTAATATTTGAAAAAGTCTTTTCATACAGTTTTTTATGGAACTTTATTTAGTCTTACAAATTTCGTTCCAATTTATTTTCTACTAAAACGCTATTGTTTTTTAAAAGTTGTTGTGCCTTTTTCGAAGTAGTAAGTGCTAAATTTCAACTAAATTTAAATAAAACGAATCGTAAATAGAAACAAAATCGGCAGAGAATGGGTTTTTTAATTTCTTTTATCAAGCGTTTAGGACATAAATCAAAAATAAAAAGTATATTTAGTACGTTTTTTGCGTATATAAATTCATCAAATAAACCTTTTTTGAAAACTTGGGAAAAAATATGTCAAACTTTACTTTTAATATTCTTCATAGGAGTATCTGGTAGTTTGTATGCCCAGTTTTATGTAAGTCCGAAGGTTTGCTTGGCTGATTTGTCGCTAGACCCAGCTACTGGTCAGATGGTAGGTTGCGAAAAACGAACAGCTTTTTTTGATACAGAGCCCTCTTCTGTTTCATGGCTCTGGGATTTTGGTGACGGTAGCCAATCAATATCAAGAAATCCTCAATACGTCTATCAAGCAACTGGTAATTATACAGTTACTCTTACGAGAGGTTTTTCTAGTGGTGCTGTAGAAACCAAAACAAAGCAAATCACAGTTGGTGCTTTTCCTAACCAACCTAAGTTTAACGATAAAATATTGGCTGATACGACAGTTTGTGAATCAAGCAGCTTGGAGCTAAATCCATTTAAGTTGCAGCTTGTTGGCAACGTAAAATATAAATGGTTTCCAACGGGTGATACCACCCGAACAATAACTGTAGATACTACAGGTTGCTATTCTGTAGAGGTCTTTGATGCTACGTCGGGTTGCTCTAGAAGTGCCAAAATAAATGTGAAGTTCTGTTTACAAGAAAGTAGCTCGGGTGGCGGTATTGAAAAGTGGTACTTTGGTAAAGGAGGTAGCTTAGAGTTTGGAATTGAAGGCGACAGCACCGAAAGAGACTCACTCGCTGTTGAAGGAGATTTAAACCCAGACTTACCACTTGAAGACCCGGCATTTAAGCCTGGTGTAACCAATGAAGTAAGTGAGGTAAATACAAGCGGAGCGGTGGCCATGGTTTATGATAAAAACACCAATTTAGTCTTCTATACTGATGGTAACAAATTATTTGCAGGAAGCGATGATACTGAGATTCAAACGGCTAATGGGGGGAACTTTACTGTAGGAAATGTCAGGAGTTCTCAAGGGCTCATGATAGTTCCTAAGTCTAACTGCAATGCTTGTAACTTTACTGAGTACTATGTTTTGTCTCTGAATCCTCTCACTAAACTGTTGTCGTATTCTGTTGTAGACATGCGATATAACAATAAAAAAGGTGCAGTTGTAGAACAGAATATTCCTTTAATGTTTACAGCTTCTGAAAAAATGGCAGGAATAAGGTCAAGCAATGATTCTGCTTTTGTTATGTACGCGTTTGACTATAAAAAGGGAGCATTCAATATACTTACTATAGATTCTACAGGCATAAATACAATGGAGCAAATTATAGGGAGCTCAAATGTAGATAGCTTGTCTTCAGTAGGGTATATTGCTATTTCACCAAACGGCAGAAAACTGGCACATGGAGTAGTTATTGCTGGTAGGAATTATGTAGAAGTTTTTGATAGGAACTTGAATACCAATAGCCTTTCAAATCCAGTATTGATAGACTTAAATGTAGTGGCTCCTCCTGTGGTATATGGAGTAGCTTTTGGTTCGAATAGCGATATTCTTTATACCACCATAAAGGGAAATTCTGGACAGTCATCTTATTTGATTCAACTAGCCCTTTTTCTTGGTGATGGAGCAAGCATATCCGCTCAAAAAGAAATAATTTTACAGCGAAACGACGAATTTGGGGCATTGATGCTCGGACCGGTTTATGGCATTGGAGAGAAATATTTGTATATGAGTGTAAATAATAAAAACTTTTTGCCATATCTACAAAATCCAGATGTTAAAGGAAATGCTGCAGTTGTGGGTCTTACTTATGTAGCAGGTTCTGCTAGTTTTGGTGCACCATTAGATGGCTTGGCCACTTTGGGCTTGCCAAATGTCTTAGCTCCAGCTGTAGAGCAGGAGGGAGAAGGAATTTCAGCAAATTATAGTGGTAACTGTCAAAATTCTCCAACAATTCTTACCACTCAGGGAATATGTAGCCCTATGCGAAATAAAGTGACTTGGTATTTTGACGACGGCACTAAGAAAGAAGGGACTCAAACTTCTTTTACATATACAAAGCCTGGCTGGCACACCATAAAAATGGTTGTGGAGGTTTTTCAGAAGAGCAAAATCAGTAGTGTTGTAAATAATCAGGTAGTAGATAAGCTTACCGAAACAGAGTGTACAGAGGAAGAATACTCTGGTACTATTTATATAAAACCAGCACCAGTCTTGACCATTCCAGATAAGTTGTACATTTGTTTAGAAGAATTTGAAAAAAAACCGTTCAGCCCTAATCCGAAAGGAGGGGATAGTTTTAAGTACTTGTGGACCACCACATTAGATGCTTTTTTGTCAGATAAACCTACTTATGTTTTTGATATTCCAGCCACATACAAACTTGAGGTAACAAATAACTTTGAGTGTGTAGCTAAAGATAAAATAACAGTATTAGAAGGTTGTGAACCCGCGTTGTTTTTGCCAGATGTTTTTACCCCAAATGATGATAATCTGAACAATGATTTTGAGATAATACCTGCCTACATTACAGATTTTGATTTCAAGGTTTTTAACAGATGGGGAGAGTTAGTGTTCAATTCTAAAAACCCAGAAATTAAATGGGATGGAAGGTTCAAAGGTAAGGTTTTTGGCAATCAGCTATATCCATACACTATTAGCTATCGATCAAAGTATTTTCCTGAAAGAGGAGAACTACAAACGCGTGGTTCCATCTTGATTTTAAAATAATACCAAAATCTGTAAAAATTTTACCTTATTCGCATCTATATTTGGTGTTAGGTTACTTTTTCCTATAAATAATACTCTGTACATGCGTCAAGATTTTTTAACTGGAAACGATGAGGGAATGAGCCCAGGAGAAAAGGATTTCGAGAGGGCTTTACGGCCTATTTCGTTTGACGATTTCGCAGGGCAAGATAAAATTTTAGAAAATCTTAAGGTTTTTGTTAAAGCAGCAAAAATGCGAAACGAAGCTTTAGATCATGTGCTTCTACATGGGCCTCCAGGCTTAGGTAAAACAACACTATCCCATATTGTAGCCAATGAGCTGGGAGCAAGCCTTAAAATTACCTCAGGGCCAGTATTGGATAAGCCAAGTGATTTGGCAGGTTTACTTACATCTTTAGATACCAATGATGTGCTTTTCATAGACGAAATTCACCGTCTAAATCCGATTGTTGAAGAATACCTGTATTCGGCCATGGAAGATTATAAGATCGACATCATGTTAGACTCTGGGCCAAATGCCAGGAGCGTTCAGATTGGCCTTAATCCCTTCACTTTGGTTGGAGCCACCACACGTTCAGGCTTACTTACTTCGCCCTTAAGAGCCAGATTTGGTATAAATGCTAGATTGGAATATTATGATGCCGAGCTTTTAAGTAAAATACTTATACGCTCAGCACAAATTTTAAATACACCTATTGACGAAAAAGGAGCTTTTGAAATAGCAAGAAGGAGTAGGGGCACGCCTAGAATTGCAAATAATTTATTGCGTAGAACTAGAGATTTTGCACAAGTAAAAGGTAATGGATTTATAACCATCGCTATTGCAGAAATGGCCCTAACTGCTTTGGAAGTAGATCAAGATGGCCTTGATGAAATGGATAACAGAATATTGCTGACAATTGTAGAGAAATTTAAGGGGGGGCCTGTTGGTTTATCAACAATTGCTACTGCTGTAGGGGAAGAAGCAGAAACAATAGAGGAGGTTTATGAGCCATTTTTGATACAAGAGGGTTTTCTAAAAAGAACCGCCCGAGGCAGAGAAGCCACCGAAAAGGCCTATAGACATCTTAACCTAGTGCCTAAATACAAATTAGGAGAGTTATTTTAGTAGGAAAAAATTTTATTTAACGTTTTTATTTTTATTTTTATCACTGTGTTTAGATTTTTTTGTCTAAAAACAGTGATTTTTTTATTAAATATCTATTAAACAAATCTTTAGACCTTATAACCTGAATTTGATATGCCCATCGGAAAATTAAAAAGAGAACAAGAGGAAACCATTAAAATTGAGAGAAAAACGTCAGCTAAGCCAATTCTTTTTGAAATAGCCTGGGAGGTTTGTAATCAAGTTGGAGGGATTTATACCGTAATACGCTCAAAAGTACCTGCTATGGTAGAGGAGTGGGGAGATAATTATTGTCTTATTGGGCCATACTTTGCTCAAACAGCTGGTATAGAGTTTGAAAGACTAGATAATGACGACTCTATATTTTCAAAAACTGCCCAAGGCTTAAGAGATAAAGGATTGGATGTGTACTACGGTAGGTGGCTAGTAACAGGTAAGCCAAGAATAATACTGATAGATTTTAACTCGAACTTACCAAAAGTTGATAGTCTTAAGTTCGACTTGTGGGAAAGACATAAAATATCAACCATCAATTGTGAAGATTTGGTAAATAGAGTTATCGCTTTTGGTGACCTTGTCAAGCAATATCTTCAATCATTTGTAGAAGATTACAGTAAAAAACAAGAAGTGATTGCTCATTTTCACGAATGGATGGCTTCTACAGCATTGATAGATCTAAGAAAAGACAAGATAAACATTGGAACGGTATTCACCACCCACGCCACCATGTTAGGAAGATATATAGCTGGGAACGTGAACGATTTCTATGAAAAGCTACATCGGTACGATTGGGAAAAAGAAGCTAAAAATTATGGAATAGAAGCTCAAGCTGGAATAGAAAGACAGTCGGCTCAACTTTCACATGTGCTAACTACTGTAAGCGATGTGACAGCTAAAGAATGTGAGGTGTTTTTCGGTAGAGTATGTGATTTGATATTGCCAAATGGCCTAAATATTACCCGATTTGCTG
The DNA here is from genome assembly GCF_024343735.1 of Lacihabitans sp. CCS-44. GTDB lineage: Bacteria > Bacteroidota > Bacteroidia > Cytophagales > Spirosomataceae > Leadbetterella. The sequence continues at coordinate 59,750 of NZ_RJUE01000056.1, read as the reverse complement.
CCACTCACGAATTTCAGAATTTGCATCTAAAATACAAACAGAAAATAAATCAGTTTGTGATGGGGCATTTCTTTCAGAGTTACTCTTGGGATCTCGACAATACTTTATACTTCTTTACATCAGGAAGATACGAGTTTAAGAACAAAGGCTATGACCTTACTTTAGAAGCCCTTAAGAGACTTAATTTTAAGATTGTGCAGTCGGGGTTGGATATGACCGTAGTAATGTTTATGATTACTAAAAATCCGATACATTCTATAGATCCTCAGGTGCTCCAGTCGAGAGCAGTAATGGAAGAAATACGACAGACTTGCGAGTCAATGGAAAAAGAAATAGGAGAGCATTTGTTTCATGCTTCAGCATCCAACGAAGACGTAAACCTCCCAGATCTCAATAATTTTGTGAGCGAATATTGGAGGCTGAGATTGCGTAGAACTATTCAGACATGGAGAACAAAAACACTCCCTCGTACTGTAACTCACTTATTAAAGCAGCCTGATGATATAACTGATTTTTTTGAGAAGACAAATCTCATGAATCACCAACAAGACAGAGTGAAGTTTGTATATCATCCAGACTTTATTTCACCTACCAATCCGCTTTTTGGTCTAGAATACAGCCAGTTTGTTAGAGGATGCCATTTGGGAGTGTTCCCTAGTTATTATGAGCCTTGGGGGTATACGCCGCTTGAGTGTGTAGTAAGAGGTATTCCGACGGTCACGAGTGACCTATCAGGGTTTGGAGACTTTATGATGCAGCTTATGGATGACTATGAAAACGTGGGCGTATATGTGGTAAACCGTAAAGACCAAAACTTCGATAAGGCAGCTGATCAATTGGCTAATATCATGTTTAAGTTTGTGACTATGACTAGGAGAGATAGAATTATGCAAAGAAATAGAGTAGAAAATATATCTGATGTATTTGACTGGACCAACCTTCGGGCATATTATGACACTGCCCACGACTTGGCCCTGAAGAAAAAAGGTTTAGGGAAAAGTTAAAAACTTACTTTTTGTAAATTACTGTAAGTTAGTCATTTGTAATCATTTTTGGTTTTTTGGTATTAAAATCGTGCAATTTTGTATTTTTGCATAATAATATTCAAAAGACCGAATGTACTTGAAAATTGGCGTTTTTGTTTTAGCATATTTGATGGGCTCAATCCCAACAGCTTATTGGTATGCGAAGTACTTTCATGGAATAGACATCAGGGAGCACGGTAGCGGTAATGTTGGGGCTACAAATTCGCTAAGAGTCTTAGGAAAAAAAGCAGGAATAATCGTATTGATATTTGATTTGCTGAAGGGGCTGTCTCCTGTATTGTTGAGTAGGTATTTGGGTTTTTCAGAAGAAGAAACTTTCTTGGTAGGTATTACCAGTATTTTAGGTCATGTCTGGTCAATATTTGCCGACTTTAAGGGAGGAAAGGGTATAGCAACATCGCTTGGTGTAATTTTGGCAGTGGCACCAGCAGGGGCAGGTATAAGCGTTTTGGTTTTTGTATCGGTGGTTTATTTTACTAAATATGTGTCTCTTGGCTCTTTGTTGGCTGGATTGACGTTTGTTTTCTATTATCTAATTTTTTATTCTAGTCAAACTACCATGTCTTTAATAGCATTCTCGCTATTTATACTTTTAGTTTATACACATCGTGAGAATATCAAGAAACTACTAAAAGGAACAGAAAATAAACTTTCCTCAAAAAAATAAGCTACTCTAAGACTTCTTTAAGAATGCTCATAGAGCGGAGATTTCCAAACCCCTCTACATGAATTTTATAGTAAACAAGCATTAGTTCAAGGGCTTTTATTCTCAACGACTTGCTGATTTGTAATTTAGCACCAAAGTCTTGCCCTATGAGTTCTTTTATGAGCTTTTTTTCCTCATTATTTACTGGTATGGCATGTTCTTGAAGTTGACTCACTACGTCGTCTTCGTTGTCAGGGCCAAAACCTAGATAAAAGCAGTAGTTGATAAGGAAATACAAATGAAAGTTCTCAATTTGTTCTTCGTGCTGGTCTAAGTATCTCAACGAATCTTCTAGGAAATTAAAAAGTGGCGTATTCTCAGAATGCTCTTTGAGGCTGTTGTTTAGAACCTCATTAATGAAAATCCCGATACTAGATTTTTTTATATCGACAGTAACGGTGTGATATGGATAAAGACATTTTATTTCGGATATTCGATTTATTTCTTTTTTTGTGTCGTGATAAACCACCAAGTCGAGTAGTGTAAGTGGCTGAAAAAGAGCAATTTTGTTTTTCCCTTTGGCACTTCTGACCCCATTTTCTATATATGTTTGAATGCCAAACGCTTCTGTATATATTTTTACAATAATCGAGGTTTCCTTGTACTTAACAAAACTGATGACTATTCCCTTGGTTTTATGTAGCATGATACAACAAAAATAAGAAAATTAATAGCCAAAGTAGATCTAAAAAATGCCAATAAATATAAATAAGTTTGAAATTTAGTTGATTCGGTGGGTTGACACTATACACAAATGAATCAACATAAGATTTATTTCTAAAAACCTTGGCCACCGTTAATGAAAGAGCCACAATGCCGCCAAAAGTATGCAGAATATGTAAACCAGAAAGTATATACAAAAACGAAACCCCGGTGTGATTTGCCATAGTAAAGCCTCTATTTGCCAATTCCATCCATCCACTAATTTGTAATACCAAAAAGAGCAAACCTAACAAATAGGTGATTCCTAAGTAACTTTTGTAGGAGACAAATTTTTGGCTAAAAAGCTGTTTTTTAGCTAGATATATGGTGATACTACTCAAAATTATTACCAGCGAACTCACCCAAAAAGTTTTGGGGATTATCAAAGGAATGTTTTGATTAACAAATTCTTTTTTCAAGAAAACAAGAAACACCGCCAAAAACAATATGCTGCTGCCGAACATGGCCAAATACAACATAAACGCAAAAGGCTCCCTTCTCTTACTAAATTTGTTCTCGTTCATCGTTAGTTTCTCAGCTTCGTTCAGTATCTTCGTACGTAGAGTTTACTCTAATTACAGAACAATGGTTTTACATAAAAGTTTGATGTATTTGAATTTTAGCATCTATACCTTTAGAAAAGACTTTAAGTACTTATTTTTAGCTATTCTTTTTTTTAGTTTCCAGAAACTTAAATCTCAGGATTTATGTCAACAAACGTCTTATGCAAAAGGTGATTTTGATTTAAGTAGTCTTACTTTGTGTTTACCCCAAATCCTGACGGTAACAAATACTTCTACTGCAATTTCCGTAAAGTATATATTTGATTATCAGGGAGAAGATATTGATGAGGCTAGGTTTCTGGCAACAAATCAGGCCTCATTTAATTATTCATCTAGAGTAAAAAGGCCCGAAATTATCACTGTTTTGCAAATTGGAGACATAAATGGCAAAACATCAATAGCTTGTAAAAATCTTACAGTAAGGCCTAGCAATGTTCCAGTGTATAGTTATACCACCTGCACCAATAACAATTTGGTGGTAAACCTCCCACAAAACCCCTTAAACGATTTCGACGAATACGAAATTAGTATCAACAATAGCGTAACTACAATTACTCAAAGTCAGCTGCCATTCGAAGCTATAAAAAATACTCCTTTACCAGCACAGCTTATAGTACAAGGCAAATATTTGGACCCAGCTAAAGGCTGCCAAACTCCGGTTGCAGTTGAAAATGTATCTTCCTACTTGGCTAGTTTAGGTGGGATAGAGAGGCCATACCATCCGAATATTTCAAAACTTAGGCTAGACACACCTACAAAAGCATCATTCACATTTACAGGAGCATATCATGCGTCTAATCAGACTACCGACCAATACAAGTTATATGTCTATCCAAGTGGCTCATTACCCAACCCAAGCAGTGTTACTATGGTAAATATTTTACCTGGCAACTATACTTCAATTATCTCAGACAGTACCAAGTCATACTGTTTCTTTGTGAAAAGGGAGACGAGTGTTTGTGGCTTAGTTCCTGAACAATCTGCGGAGATTTGCACTATTCCGCTAAAAAAAGCAGCTTTTGTGCCTTATCGTTATGATTTAGAATGGGTTAAATACCCCAGTTTATTATTTGGATTAGGGAGTTCAGGATTAAGTAATTTATCAATAAATCAACAAATTATGAGGATCGAAAACAGCTCTAATCTTCATACTATTCTACTTTCTTCGAATGCATTTACTCACTCTGATTATACCATAAATTGTAAAAAAAAGTACTGCTATCGGCTAAAAGTAAATACCACCGGCCAATTTGATTTTTTCAAATTTACAGGTCAAAGTATTTCAAATATGATTTGTGTAGATAGGTCAGCAATTATACCAAACGCCACTTCGGAGGTTTATGTAAGTACAAATCCAAATAATCAAAATGCGGTTTTTTTTAATAAACAGCCAGCTTGGCCAATAGAAATAGATAGGTGGATTTTGTATAAAAATGATGGAGGAGCCTATACCAAATTTGATAGTCTTTCACATCCAACAGACTTTGTTTCGGATACCTCTTTGGTTTCAAAGTCAGAGTCTTACAAAATATCTTATGTAGATAAATGCGAAAGCCAATCAATTCTTTCAGACTCCGTAGCGTCAACATTTTTATCATTTAGAGAGCCCAATCAATTGACTTGGAACATTGAGCTACCATTTGACAATTCAGGCATCGGACTTTATGAGGTTTTGTACTTCAATGAGAACTCAAATACAATTCAGCTTATAAAACAAGAGTCTAATAACCAGCACGAAATAAGTTTTAAGGAGTATGATCTTAAAGCAAAATTTAGATTAAAAACTATTTCAGATGACTCACCTTTGAGCTTTAGTTATTCAAATACTATAATAGTTGATGTTCCAGGGAGTTTAAATTTGCCCAATATATTTACCCCAAACGGCGATCTAATAAATGATAGATTAGCTGTAAAGGGAGATTCTGACAATCTGTTGACTTTCAGTTTGGAAATATTCAATAGATTTGGAGAGAAAATTGCTCAAATCTCAAATCCGAAAGAAAGCTGGGATGGAAGAATAAAAGGAAAGGTGGCCTCAGTCGGTATATATTTATACAGATTATCAGCAATTTTGAAAAACGGAGAAACCCTTACTAAAGATGGAATCATAGAACTTATGAGATAAACGCTGTTTTTTAAAGCTTTTTTGATTCATTTTTGTAAATACCCACCACTCTAATACTATTTTATGGCGTTTTTCTTCGACCTTTGCAACGAGAAAAATACCAGATGAAAACAAAAGGAAATCGTAAGTCGAAAATAAATATAGTAACACTAGGTTGTTCCAAGAACTTAGTAGATTCAGAGATATTGTATACACAACTTAAAGGAAATGGTTTAAGTGTATCTCATGAAGCAGAAAAAGACGATGCCCAAATAGTGGTAATCAACACTTGTGGATTTATAGACAATGCTAAGCAAGAAAGTATAGACACCATACTAAGATATGTAGAAGCCAAAGAGGCAGGGCATGTCGAAAAAGTAATTGTTACAGGTTGTTTATCACACCGTTACAAAGACGAGTTGGAGAAGGAAATTCCCTTAGTAGATTCTTGGTTTGGAACTAACGAGTTGCCTCGTTTACTCAAAACTCTCAAGGCAGATTATAAAAAAGAATTGGTTGGTGAGCGGCTTTTGACAACTCCTGCTCACTATGCTTATCTCAAGATTGCCGAGGGTTGCGACAGGCCTTGTAGTTTTTGTGCAATTCCCCTCATGCGAGGCAAGCATGAGTCTCGACCTATGGAAGAATTACTACTTTCGGCCAAAAACTTGGCTGCAAAAGGCACTAAAGAAATCATCCTTATAGCCCAGGACCTCACTTACTATGGCTTAGATATTTACAAAAAACGTAATCTAGCAGAGTTTTTAGATAGATTATCAGACATTGAGGGTATCGATTGGATTCGGTTACAATATGCTTATCCATCTGGTTTCCCGATGGATATTTTGGATATAATGGCCAAGAAACCAAATATTTGTAAATATCTCGACATGCCCCTCCAGCATGGTTCTTCAGAAATGTTGAAGATTATGCGTAGAGGAATCGACAGACCTAAAACCGAGCAGCTTTTGGCAGAAATCAGAAATAAAGTTCCAGATATAGCCATCCGTACGACGCTAATTGCGGGTCATCCTGGCGAAACAGAGGAGAGATTTGAGGAAATGTATGAGTTTGTGAAAGAACAAAGATTTGATAGATTGGGTGTTTTTCAATACTCGCACGAAGACGACACGCATTCATATCAGATGGAAGATGACATTCCAGCCGAAGAAAAACAAGAGAGAGTAGATATCATCATGGAGCTTCAACAAGGAATCTCAGAAGAACTCAACCAAAAGAAAGTAGGAAACACTTACAAGGTGCTTTTTGATAGAAAAGAAAGCGGTTATTTCATAGGAAGAACCCAGTTTGATTCTCCAGAAGTTGACAACGAAGTTTTGGTCTCAGCTGACGAATATGTTCGTCTGGGAGACTTTGCCAATGTTAAAATCAACAGTGCTGCCGAGTTTGACTTATACGGATCTTTGGTGAAATAAAGGTCAGAAAAATCTAAGTTTTTATCTTAAATACATTGGGAATCTTGTAAAACGCAAACCAATCGTAAAATCCAATCTGTTGAGATTTATGGGTGTTGGTAGTGCTAGTTTTTCCACTTTGTTGTCAATGGTCGTTATCTGGCCATAATTGTAGCCTCCTTCTAGACTAAGGACAATGTCTCTACCAAAAATATCATTACCCAACAAGAAATCTAAACCTAAGGTAGCTGCGGCACCGTAGGCTTGACCTTTGAAATTAAAAGCGGAGTTGTTGGTAAGGCCTTTATCCGAATACAAATGCATACCAGGGCTTAAAGTTAATATTGCAAAAGTCTTGTAGTCTATACTCTTTCTAAACAAGAAAGTAGGGCCAAGAAATTTGTGTGAGACTTTATTGGACAGTTGCCCATTTTTAATTGGCTCCTGAGAAAATAAATCTGGATAATCCAAGCTAGTACTTGAGTTCCTTGCTTGATAGTTGGTGTATGTTGCCCCTATGCCTATGTTATCGCCGAAAAAGTATGCAGCATCAACACCAAACATCCAACCTCTCAAAAGTTTTTCTTTGTATAAGCCGTATGGAGATGTATCAGAGTTAGGAGCTATAATATTTCCCAACCCACCTTTTGCTCCAATTCTATACTTTAGATAATTTTTGAACTCAGAAACTGGCTCTGGGTCTGCCAAAGGCGATATTTCTTCTTTTTGCTTTTTCGTTTCTAACTTATCTGTTTTTTCATCAGTATTTTCAGTTCCATTTTCAGACTTAGCATTTTTTATAGGCTTTTCGTCTGTTAGTGGCATATTGCTGTCACTGTTTTTTTTTATTTCAGTGGCGTTAGCCTTAGATTTATCAATACTACTTTTAGTTAATTCACTATTGGGCTTTTGGGCTACTTCATTACTATTTTTAGTATCTACAGAAGCTTCCATATTCTTTTTTGTGGTCTCTTTTGCAGCCGCAGGTTGTTTTTCTTCTGAAGATTTCAATGGCACACCTCTGTTCGACTGTCCAGACTTGGTTTTTTCTATAAGTTTATCATTCTGCAAAACATCAGTAGGGTAGTAACTATACTTAAATGATGAAACTAAATTTTTGAAAATCTCATTTCTAAGAATCTTGTTTTTGGGGCCTAAATAAGCATATACAAATCTAGTAGGGGTTTCATCAAGAATTTTACATCTGATTTCTTCACCTGCTTGAGTAACAATCAAGTCTTTTTGTGCGTAGGTTTTTGAACCTATAACTATAAGTGCAAAAACCACAATAACCCTAAATAAAAGTCTGGTCATTTTAATGTCTGATAAATTTAATTTATATTAATTTCTTATGCATCGAAATGCAAAAATAATCAAAAACTATCTAAAACTTTGGAAAGAACGTTTCTGTACCTCTCAATAATTAATCTCGTGTACACAGTTTACAATAATCGTACCGAATTGATTTTTCTTCTTACCAAACGTCAAAAGGGATTTTAATTTATAGTTTATGCGAAATTTAGCCTTAAACTAACTTTGGAATAGTTTTTGTAGTAATTTCATTAGATTTTTCAAAAAAATATTGTTTCAATGAAGTGCATTAACTTACCGTTAACTAATTTTTTTTGACCAAAATTTCACTTTTAAAAATTTATTGTTTTATATTTCGAAAAAATTAATTCTTCAATTTAAAAACCCCTGATAGTACAATATGGTATAAAACTCTACGTTAACTAATCTGAAAATACATAATGGAAAAAATCCTAGTTAACGAAAGTGAGCTTATATCAGCGTACATCCGTGGAGACGAAAAGGCATTCGCCACGCTTGTTAATCGATACAAGTCCAAAGTTTACACTACTATTTACCTTGTTGTGAAAGACAGTTACGTCGCTGAAGACCTAACTCAAGATACCTTTATTAAGGCCATAAAGACTTTAAAAGAAGGTAGGTACAACGAAGAGGGCAAGTTTTTGCCTTGGATTCTTCGCATAGCCCACAATTTGGCCATTGACTATTTTCGTAGGGCAAAACGTTATCCTAACGTAGTTTTTGAGGATGGAAGTAGTGTGTTCAACTCTCTCAATTTCGCAGAAGATTCTATTGAGTCAGCTCAAATCAAAAAGGAATCTTACGAGCATCTGAGGAGTATGATCAAGAAGTTGCCGGAGCAACAACGCGAAGTATTGGTAATGAGGCATTACGAAGACCTCAGTTTCCAGGAAATAGCCGAAGCTACGGGCGTGAGTATCAATACTGCATTGGGTCGTATGCGTTATGCTCTTATCAATCTAAGAAAATTGATGAGTAAAACAAAATATGCCTATGACACAAACCTGTACATCAACGCAGAATGAGATTATCCGTTATATTTATAACGAAACGTCAAGTTCTGAAAATGTTATCATTGAGACCTCTTTAGTTTATGACAATGATTTGTTGGAGTTCTACCTCGATTGCCTCGAGTTAAAAGAAGAAATGAACCAGATAAATCTAAGTCCGAGAGAATCAACGATACAAAACATCTTAAATTTTTCTAAAAGCTTTAGACCTGCGATTTAATCGCAGGTTTTTTTCTTTTAAAACAACAATTGTTTCCTCACCATATTCCATCTAAGACCAAACGAAAAAATGCTCTCGGTTTCGGCTTCAAAGTAAGTGTCTTTACGCCTTTGATACATAAGGTCTGCAAACAAGTTATGCTTTATCATTACTGAGGCCACCACTTCAGTGTTTTTTATGCGGTTTTCGAAGCCCTGGCCTATATAGTTGTCGTAATCAGATATTCTTCCAATACGATTGTTGAGCTTGATATTTCCGCCGTAATTGCTGCTGTCTTTGTCTTCCCCTTTTAATGCACTCATGGCCACAAACGATAGAAAGACTTTGGCGTGCGGTTGGTATTTAACAGAAACAATATTTTCTTTAAAATTAGCTCCTAATGGATGGGCCATGGGGAGGTTGTAATTTACATAGTTGGTATAATCTGTAAAGTGAGAATACATGTATGGCCTGGCTCTGTTGAGTTCATAGTGGAAGTCAAGGTTCTTGATTTTGAATACGTCAAAATACTTCGCACCCATCTGCCAAGCATATTTTTTAGACCACCAGCCGTCTTTTTTGAATTCTTTTGAGTTGTATTCATCCAAAAAATATTGTCCGTAAGCAGTAAAGGTTTTGAAAAGATTTACCTTGAAGTCAGCACCTACCATGGCATTGTCAGAACTGCCTAAGTAGCCCTCCACAAACCTGTAGAAAATAACTGGATTAAGGTAATTTAGCTCAAAACCTGTTTTACGAGGCCCGTACATTACACTCTCAAACAAACCTATGTTTAGAGTTTTGGTTAAGTTGATGTTTAGATGATGAAACGCCATATATTTGGGAGCGTTTGTGATCTGACTAAAGGGAGGGTTTACTACTTGCAAGTTGGTCATTTGACCTAGAATGGACAAATATTGAAGTTTACCAATTCTCAGGTCTGTTTTTAGTTGTAAATACGGAGCACTAAAATCACTCAAAACCATTGATCTGATACCCGAACCTACAAAGTTTTTGTCATGCCCAAACGCCACTGTGAGGTTTTTGATAGGCTTAAATGCAAAGTATCCGATAGCTGTAAAATAATCTCCTTGTAACAAGTTGTAGTCATCATTTTTTACTTTTACGAGCGATTGATAAGGATAGCCAAGGTATATTTTGTAGAAATTTACCATAAAGTTTGGGCTGGAGCCTTGGTTATCAGTAACCATTGTGTAAAAACCCAGTTTTTTATTAATATTTCCACGTATTTCTATGCCTCTGGAATTGATAAAGGTAGATTTTGATTTTAAGTTTCCATGAGCCGAATTACTGCCAAATCCAATATTTAGAACTGGGGAAACGTGTATGTCAAAATCATCTGATTTGACAAAATACATGTCTGATTTGTTTTTATAAAGATGCCTAAAAATTGGTTTTTTGCTCAGATTTTTGACACTGTCTTTTGTATGCAAATACTCCCAGTTGTCTACTTGCAGATATTCAAAGTTTCTTTTATCGGTTTTTGAAAGTTTCTTAAAAGTGACACTATCTATTGCGGCCAGAAAATCTCCAATTTGTTGTCTTGTGAAAGGTTTAATATTTGTGTGAAATGAGTTGGAGAGTACTCCTGACTTTACCTCAAGCCTTTCTACAAAGCTCTCGGATATTTGGGAAATAGAACTATTAGCACTTTGAGAAAAACCATAATTGAGGTTTGATAAAAAAAACAGTAGGAACAATTTTCGCCTCATGTGCTATTAAATATTAGGAAGAAAGGTGCGAAAATAATTAATAATTAGCACTAATAAGCAGATTAATTAATAATTTTGGAACAAAGCAATGATGCATTAAGTTTTCAAAATAACGAAAACCAATTGAATGAAGACATTTGAGATTCCGCAGATATACAGAAGTTCCATAATTTCCAGTATTAAAGAGAAACGTCGGGTAAAGGATAAGTTAAAAAAGGATTTTAGCCCAACCGTTTTAGACTTTGAGAATGTTAAAGTATTGATTGCAAGGCATTTTGGCTTTTGTTATGGTGTTGAGAACGCAGTAGAAATAGCATATAATGTTTTGAACGAAAACGAGGGGAAAAGAATATTCCTTTTAAGCGAAATGATTCACAATCCAGATGTGAACGCAGATTTATTGTCGAGAGGAATAACGTTTTTAATGGATACAAAGGGCAATAGACTAAGTGCCTTCAGAGACTTAAAGTCTGATGATATAGTGATTGTACCTGCATTTGGTACTACTATAGAAATTCAAGACGAGTTGGCCTCTCTCGGAATAAATACATATGAATATGATACTACCTGTCCATTTGTCGAAAAAGTTTGGAATCGAGCTCAGCAAATCGGAGAGCGAGGATACAGTGTAATTGTTCATGGCAAACCCAACCATGAAGAAACAAGGGCTACATTTTCTCACAGTCAAGCAAAGACTCCAACGGTAGTTGTGAAAGATATGTCAGAAGCGGTTCTCTTGGCAGGATACATTCGAAAGGAGAAGCCCTCAGAATCTTTTTTTAAGGAGTTTTCCGGTAGATTTTCTGAAGGTTTTAATCCCGAACGAGATTTGTTGCGATTTGGTGTGGTGAACCAAACCACCATGCTTGCTACAGAAACACAGGACATTGCGAATTATTTAAAGGAAGAGTTGATTAAAGCCCAAAATTTAACTGAGTTGGAGGTGCCTGCATATTTTGCAAGTACTAGGGACACACTTTGCTATGCAACTAATGACAATCAAGATGCCACCTATGCTTTGATGAAAGAGAAGGCCGACTTAGCAATTGTAGTTGGGGGATATAACAGTTCCAATACTACCCACCTGGTGGAATTACTGGAAACCTCAATGTCGACCTATTTTATTCAGACGGAGTTAAATTTAAAATCTAGAGATTGCGTTTCTCATTTTGATATTCATTCTCATGTTGAAAAGGAAAGTTTTGGAGTGCTAAATTTTGAACAAAAACCTACAATTGTACTTACCTGTGGAGCGTCTTGCCCAGATGCGGTGGTGGAAGCAGTTCTTAGAAAAATCGTTGGATTTTTTGAAGAAGACGTGGTTTTAGAGCAGGTTTTGGAGTCTTTATGAATTCATAATTTGTATTAAAAAGCGATTAATATTTTGATATTTTAAAAGAATTTGAATAACTTAACGTTACATAAAGACATAAACATATTACCCATGAACATGCTTGAGTATATAAAAATGATCTTAGACAAAGTTAGCTTTGATAAAGTGCTTTTCGAAAAGGAATTAAAAAAAGGCCTGAAGGAATTACTGCCAGCTGAAATGAAAGAATTAAAAAACTGGTGCTATGAAAAGTTCGGAAAAGTTTATCAAACTATGCTAAATAAGGTTTTCAGAAGAGTAGAGCTTGCGTAAATGAAAACAAAAATGTCGCCTCCAAAGAAGCGACATTTTTGTTTATTTTCTATTGAACAATAATCTTTTCCCCGATTTTTTGTCACTAAATTTTCCTTCGTCATAAAGCATTTCTCCCGAAACAAAAGTCTTGACTACACTTGAGCCAAAAGTTTTACCTTCAAATGGCGACCAGCCCGCTTTGTATAAAATATTTTCTTTCGAAACAGTATATGATTTGTTTATATCTACCAGCACCAAATCTGCCCAATATCCTTCTCTAATGTATCCTCTGCCGTCTATTTTGAAACATTCTGCTGGTGCATGGCACATTTTCTCAACGATTTTCTCAAAGCTTATTTTACCTTTCGCATAGAAGTCGAGCATCACCTGCAAACTATTTTGAATGAGGGGCAATCCCGAAGGAGCATTCCAATAGTCTTGGGCTTTTTCTTCGGCAGTGTGTGGTGCGTGGTCGGTGGCAATGATGTCTAGCTTGTCATTTAGCAATCCTTCCAATAGCTTTTCTCTGTGATTGTGTTTGATGGCCGGGTTACATTTTATTTTGGTTCCAAGAGTTTTGTAGTCTTCTGCATCAAAATAGAGATGATGCACACAAACTTCAGAGGTAATTCTCTTTTCTGATAAAGGAATGGTGTTTTCAAATAATTCAAGTTCTTCCCCAGTCGAGATGTGCAAAATGTGTAGTCTTGTATTGTGTTTTTTTGCTAAGCCTACTGCCATTGAACTTGAGATATAACACGCTTTTTCGTTTCTTATGAGAGCATGAATATCATAAGGAACTTCGGTGTCATTATATTTTTCTTTATAGAATTCTAAATTGGCTCTAACAGTACTTTCATCTTCACAATGTGTGGCTATAAGGCCTGAGAAATTACCAAAAATACCTTCAAGTGTTTTTTCATTATCAACAAGCATATTTCCTGTAGAACTTCCCATAAACAACTTAAGTCCACATACTTGGCTTAAATCTGTTCTCATAGCTTCGTCGTAGTTGTCGTTAGAGCCACCCATAAAAAACGAGTAGTTTGTCCAGCTAGATCTGGCCGCTATTTGATATTTGTCCTCAAGGAGTTCTTGAGTAAGGGCATTTGGTACCGTATTAGGCATTTCCATAAAACTCGTAGTACCACCAGCCAAGGCCGCTCTGGATTCACTTTCAATCGTGGCTTTGTGTGTGAGGCCAGGCTCCCTAAAATGTACTTGGTCGTCTATTATGCCTGGTACTAAATATAGACCTTCTGCGTCAATAATTTCGTGGGCAATGATATGGCTTAAATCTTTTCCTATTCTCTCGATTTTTCCATTTTTTATAAATACATCAAGCTCTTGGATTTTTCCTTCATTTACAACTTTTGCATTTAATATCAGTGAAGAAGACATAATGATAATTTATGATATTTTTTTCAATTCAGTTTTTGCAGCATTCACTACCCAATCATACTCGGATATTTTCAAGCATTCTTTATAAAAAGCTTTGGCCTTGCTTATATCCTTTTGTTTTGCAAATATACGAGCCATTCCCAAATATGCCATTCCATGATATTCTTTCGTGTATCTGTCATCGTGTGGAATCTTTAGGGCTTTAGCATAGTTAATGAACGCACTTTGTGTGTTTTTTCTTGAATGCTCATCGGCATATGCCTCAAAAACTAATGCCGATAGCTGGCTCACTTTATCTTTTTTGAGTTTTAGTTGGTCGTTGAGTTTTATGGCCTCATCAAACTCACTGTTGAGCAACAAACTCTCTATATGCTTTATTTTAAAAATATAATTATTTGGATATTTTGAGTTGAGAATGGATGAGTATGTCAGTGCCTTTTTGAAATTCGATTCGTATTTAATATTGATATTAATTAGATAAAGAGCGGCTTCTGTTCTGCTAAAAATTGATTTTTTATATGAGTTCTCCAATTCTTGAAGTCCAAGTTTTTTGTTTCCGTCTTCAAAAAACATCATAACGGGCTTTACAATTGGGTGTGACTCGGGGTATTGAATCCGATAAAAATTATAGAGGCCAGTTGCAAACAGAAATTCTGGATTCTCATTTTTGTATTTCTTTCCTTCATTAAAGAACGAGTGTGCTTTTTTGGCTTCGCTGGCAGCTTCAAAATATTCTTTCTGATAGTTATTAGACAAAGCTATAAATCCGTGTGCGGCAAGGAGAAAAAAAGTAGCTTCTTTTTTATGTTTTGTATTTTTATAAATATTTTTAGATGCAGATACGCATTTGTTCAGTTCCAAGATATATCTCTTTAGTGCTTCTTGGTTTTTATCTATCGGTATATTTTCCCATTGGAGCTCGATAGCGTTTAGTAAATATTTAACAGGATGCAAAGGATAAGCTGTTTTTACAGAGCTTAATACTTCCTTTGCTTGATCAAACTGCTGATTGTAAAGTAAGTCCAATCCTTTAATAGTTAGGTCTTTGTTTTTTTCATCTTCCAAAAATTGAGCGTTTGCTTGAAGGTGGAAGATGACAGCAATTAACAGTATGAATTTAGATTTCATAAAATAAAAAAACCCTTTCGCTGGTTGCAGTGAAAGGGTTTTAGTTTGTTAAGATATTAATATTATAAGCTAGTGCTTAAGAAGTTCATAACTTCTTTGTAATTTTTCATGTCAACACCACTTTTCTCAAGAGAAGCACCAACAGTTTTTGAAGTAACAACAACATCAAATGTTAGGTCGCCATTTGGTTTGTAAGCAGTTGAACCATTCGTTCCAAACAATTGAGATTGCATTCTGTAAAACAATTCTACTTGGCCTGTCTTATATCCATAGTCTAAACGCTCAACAGAATTGTCAAAATCTTTTGTGTAAAGAATAGGAAGAGCTTTGAGGGTTTCACCATTTTTAACGAAAACCATCACAAATTTATCAGTAGATACTAAAGCGTTAGCAATTGCAACTCCGCCCCATTTGCTAGATACGCCATTGCCTACGCCGGTAACGTCTACTTCTTTCCAATCAGTAGCTTTTACCGTTGCTTGGAAACTTTGAACGTTTGCATTTCCATTTATTCCATCTTTACCGTTAGTTCCATTAGTACCATTAGTTCCGTTAGTTCCATTAGTTCCAGCGGTACCCTGTGGGCCAGCTGGCCCGATTGGTCCTTGAATACCTTGATCACCTTTACAAGACCATAATGAAACAGTTGTAGCTAGTGCAAAAATTGATAGTAGCTTTACTAATTTGTTCATAATTTTAAGAATTAAGATTTATTTGACTTCGAGATTTTTAGCAATATTATTCAAAATTGAACAACTTTGCAAGATAATTCAATTGAATATTTATTTTACGGTAATATTTTTTCAAATAACATAATTAAAAACAAAATGGACAAACTCGATTGCCTAAATCAAGTGGCTGATTTTCATACAACATTTCATCATCCAATAGAAAAAGTACCTGTAATTCCCGCTCAGAAACGTTGTGAGCTTAGGGTTGAGCTCATTTCGGAAGAACTTAAAGAACTGGCAGAGGCTATTCAAAATAATGACTTAATTGAGGTAGCAGACGCCCTTTGTGATATCCAATATGTATTGTCCGGAGCTGTTTTAGAATTTGGACTTGGAGATAAATTCAGAGAACTTTTTGATGAAGTTCAAAGATCAAACATGAGCAAAGCTTGTGCAAATGTAGCGGAGGCTGAAGCTACTGTGGAGCATTACACCAAGAAAGGATTTGAGTGTTATTTTAAAAAAGATGGTGACAGGTATTTGGTTTACAGAACGGCTGACAATAAGACACTTAAAAACATTAACTATTCACCCGCTGATTTGAAATCTATTCTTGAAAAATGATGATAAATCTAAAGGATGCACTTCTCGATAGGTTTTTGAGGTATGTAAAGATTGACACGCAGTCTGATCCGGAAAGTCATTCGAGTCCATCGACTGAAAAGCAGAAGAATTTGGGCAAACTTTTGGTTGAAGAATTGATTTCGTTAGGCATAAACAATGCCGAGATAGATGGGTTTGGCGTTGTTTATGCCACTTTAGATACCAATTCAAAGAAAGTAGATATTCCTAAAATCATGTTTTGTTCTCACATGGATACTTCGCCAGATTGTTCGGGTGAAAACGTAATACCTATTATTCATGAAAATTACCAAGGGCAAGATTTGGTTTTGCCAGATGATAATTCTCAGATAATTAGAATGTCTGAACACCCTGACTTAAAACATCAGCTTGGAAATGACATCATTACGGCCTCAGGAACTACACTTTTGGGAGCCGATAATAAAGCTGGTTTGGGGGCAATAATGACTGCATTGGAATATTTGAAAAAAAATCCTACTATCAAACATGGCGATATAAAAATCCTTTTCACTCCTGATGAAGAAGTGGGACGAGGTACTGAAAATGTGGATTTGAAGCGTTTGGATGCAGATTTCGGATATACTGTAGACGGAGAAACCTTGGGTTCTATTGAAAACGAGACTTTCTCAGCCGATGGGGTTGAAATTAAGATTCATGGTGTGAGTACTCATCCTGGTTTTGCCAAGGGAAAAATGCAAAATGCACTCAAAATTGGTGCTGAAATCATAGCAAAATTGCCTAAGGAAATACTTTCGCCTGAAACGACAGAAAACAAAGAGGGATTCATTCATCCGACTGATATTCAAGGAAATGTCGAGTTCTGTAAGTTAAGTTTTATCATCCGGGATTTTGATGAATCTGGACTTTTGGAGAAAGAAAATCTGCTCAAAGAAATAGTTGAAGGTGTGCTTAAAGAACACAACAATTCGAGCTTTGAGTTTATAGTGAAAGAACAATACCGTAATATGAAAGTGGTATTGGGCGATCATCCACAAGTGACCGAAAATGCTATTGAGGCCATAAAAAGAGCAGGAATTGAACCCAAGTTGCAAAGCATACGAGGCGGTACAGACGGTTCTAGGTTATCGTTCATGGGTTTGCCTTGCCCGAATATTTTTGCAGGAGAGCATGCTTTTCATTCCAAATTAGAGTGGGTTTCGGTGCAGGATATGCTTAAAGCGGCGGAAGTTATTGTAAATTTGGCCATAATTTATGAAGAAAGGGCATGACGGAAGTTCAGGAAAATATAACAAATCTTAAAAGTCAAATTCCGTCCGGTGTAAAACTGGTTGCGGTTTCGAAATTTAAGCCAAAAGAATTGCTTTTGGAGGCTTACGAAATTGGCTTCAGTGCTTTTGGGGAAAACTATGTGCAAGAATTGGTGGATAAATACGAAGTCCTACCGAAGGATATTCAATGGCATTTTATAGGGCATTTACAGACAAATAAGGTCAAATATATTGCTCCTTTTGTACATTTGATTCACTCCGTGGATAGTTTTAAACTTTTGAAGGAGATAGATAAGCAAGCCGCGAGAAATGAGCGTGTTATTGAATGTTTGATACAAATATACATAGCTAAAGAGGATTCAAAAACTGGCATGGATAAGGCTGAGTACTTGGAAATGCTGGAATCACAGGAGTTTAAGTCACTAAAAAACGTTAAGGTAAAAGGTTTGATGGGTATGAGTACTTTTACCGATAATATGAATTTGGTTCGAGAAGAATTTAGAAGCCTGAAAGACCTTTTTGAACAAACTCGAAGCCTAAAAGTAGATAATTTTTCATTAGAAGAAATTTCAATGGGAATGAGTGGTGACTGGCAATTGGCAGTGGAAGAAGGTAGCACAATGATAAGAGTTGGGAGTTCTATTTTTGGTAGTCGAGGTTAATTTGTTAATTTGCTAATTATTAATGTATTAATGATGTTGTTAGTTTCCGATTTTCAGATTCAAACAAAATTTAAAAAAATCACTTTATGAATAAGTTTTTTCTTCTTTCCGGTTCGGTTTTAGGTCTTTTGGGCGTGGCAATTGGTGCTTTTGGTGCTCATGCTTTGAAGGCAATGTTAGAGGCGTCCGGCCGAGCGGATACCTTCGAAACAGGGGTGCGTTATATGTTTTATCATGCTATAGCATTAGTATTAGTTGGGATATTAAGCAAAGAATTCCCCGGAAATACCATCAACTGGAGCGGAAATACCTTCCTTTTGGGTACTTTGATTTTTTCGGGTAGTTTGTTTTTGATTTGTTTTACAGGTATTAATGTATTTGGTGCAGTGGCTCCAATCGGTGGTACTTTGCTGGTAATTGGCTGGGGCTTGTTATTTTGGAGTGTTTTGAAAGGTTGATTTACAATCCCTGCATGGTCACCAATTTTCGATAATATCCGTTTTCTTCATCGAAAAGACTTTGGTGAGTGCCTTGCTCCACCACTTCACCGTTTTGAATAACATAGATTTTGTCAGCGTTTTGAATGGTACTGAGTCTGTGAGCTATCACTAACGAAGTTCTGTTTTTCATCAAATTGGCCAAAGCATCTTGCACAAGTTTTTCGGATTCTGTATCGAGGGCTGAGGTGGCTTCGTCCAAAATAAGTATGGGCGGATTTTGCAAAATGGCACGAGCTATAGAAAGTCGTTGTTTTTGTCCTCCTGATAGTTTTGTACCTCTGTCGCCGATGTTGGTTTCGTATCCTTCGGGTTGATTTATGATAAATTCGTGGGCGTTTGCAATTTTAGCTGCGTTCTGGATTTCCTCCAAACTTGCATTTCTTCCAAAGGCTATGTTATTTAAAATGGAATCATTGTAAAGCATCGGCTCTTGGGTAACCACTCCAATATGTTCTCTAAGGCTTTTCTGACTGATGTTTTTAATATTTTGGTCATCTATTAATATCTCGCCTTTTTGCACATCGTAAAACCTTATCAACAAGTCTGCTATGGTAGATTTTCCCCCTCCAGAAGCACCGACCAAGGCCACTGTTTGCCCTTTTTTGATTTCTAGACTTATATTTTTCAGGATTTCTTTATCTTCAATGTATGAAAATCCAACATTTTTGAATTCTATTTTGGAGTTAAAACTCTCTAAAACCTTAGCGTCTTTATCATCCACAATATCCGCCTTTTGGTCAATCAATTCCATCACTCTTTCGCTGGATGCTAAACCTCTTTGAGCTGTACTAATGGCCTGAGAAATTTCTTTGGCTGGTCTAATGACTTGAGAAAATATGGCAATGTAAGAGATAAAAGTTGAGGCCGTGAGTGAGCCAGTGCCTTCCAAAATCAGGCTGCCACCAAAATAAAGTAAGGAAGCCACCATACTTATTCCGATAAATTCCGAAAATGGGTTGGCCATTTCTCTTTTTGAGGCGTATGCAAACATAGACTTTCGGTAGGCTGTGTTTTGATCAAAAAATCTTCTCGAAATAAATCCTTCAGCCAAAAAACCCTTCACTACACGCATACTCCCAAAGGCTTCGTCCATTATACTTATAAGATTACTAAGGCGTTGCTGACTGTCGCCTGCATTGTGTCGCATTCTTTTCAGTACAATTCCAAGAAAAGCCCCAGTAACAGGAATTACAATCAATGAAAACAGTGTTAGTTTCCATGAAATATAAAAAAGGGCTACCAAGTAAGCGGCCAACAGTATGAATTCTTTGATAGCTGCCGAAAAAGAGTTGGCTATCGAATTTTCTACTTCTTGTACATCTGTTGTGATTCTTGAGATGAGTTCGCCCTTTTTTTCGTTGGAATAAAAACTCAAATGTAAGTGTAAAGTGTGCTCAAAAACTGCCTGACGAAGGTTGGCCACCATGTTGGTTTTGAATCTTTCGAGCAACCTCAAACTAAAATATCTCGAAACATTGGCGACAAAACTAACTCCTAGAATGGTAAAACAGACGAATTTTAACCCACCGAGTTTGCCATCAGAAAGTATAGCTTCAGCAAAAAACTTTTGGTACCAATCGAGATATTGAAATTTATCTGGCGTTTTGTTGGCCATTTCAACAATCACACTGTCAGCTACTTGGCCAAAAAGTACATCAAGCAGAGGTTTTAGTAAAACCAAGTTTAAAACACCAAAAACTCCGGCAATGAGAGAGGTGAATACGAAAGGAACCACAAAACTTCGGAGGCTACCAGCGTATTTTAATATTTTGAAATATATGTTCATTGTGAGCAAAATTAGAAAAGGAATTCTGGATAAACCTTATTTTTTTGATTTAGGTTTGTAACCGCTAAGGTTTTTAAGGGTTCTTGGTTCGAACCTACTTTTGATAGAACACGGATTACATGGATTTGAAACGGATTTTTTATTTTCTTCTAGTTTTATTATTTGCCAGTTGCAAATCTGAAAATGCACCGAAAGATTTACAGCGAGCGGTGTATTTTTGGAAGACTAATTTTGAGTTAAGTCAAAAGGAGAAGGTGTTTTTGGAGGAAAATGAGATAAAGAAAATTTATTTAAGATTTTTTGATGTGGATATGCTTCAAAATGAGGCCATTCCGAAAGGAATTGTCTCGATAAAAACTAAGGTAAATCAAGAAATTGTACCCACTGTCTTTATAACCAACCGCGTTTTTGAAAGGCTGAAGTTTGAGCAAATCGAAGTTTTATCGACCAATGTATTGGGCCAAATCAATAAAATATCAAATGCACATAAAGAAATTCAGTTCGATTGCGACTGGACTTTAAGTACAAAAAACAAGTATTTTTTCTTTTTGGAGAACATAAAGGAGAAGTCACCAAAAAGCATGAAATTCTCTGCCACTATTCGTTTACATCAAATAAAATTTTATGAAAAAACTGGCATTCCACCTGTTGATGAAGGTGTTTTGATGCTCTATAATACCGGCGATTGGCGAAAATTGTCCGCCGAAAATTCACTTTTTGATGCCCAAACAACAATGAATTATTTGGACAATCTCTCCGAGTATCGGATAAATTTGACTTTTGCTTTTCCGTTTTTTCAACAAGTTTTGGCCTATCGAAATGGGATTTTCTATACTTTTATAAAAAATTGTACGCTCAGTGAAATCAAGGTCAATGAGGCCTTTGAAAAAACGAAAACAGAAAATCAATTTTTGTGTAAAAAGGACGTTCAGTTCAAAAATATTTCGTTTCGAGAAAACGATATTTTGAAATTCGAGAACTCAGAATTTGAAAAAGTAAACAAGACAAAAAATAGAATTTTACAGAAAACAAAAGCCCTAAAAACTACCATAATTCTTTATCATTTAGATGAAAAAAGCCTTTCAAACTACAATCAAAGACAGATTCAGGAGTTTTTCTCCCAAAACTAAAACTTTCATAAAGTTGTGTGCGGTTATGGCCATATTGGCTTGTGGCCCAAGTCCGATGGACTATGCGGAGTACTTTTCGTTGTTTTACCCCGAAAACGCCAGCACGCCTGCGGCTACCAAGCCCTATTATTTTTCAACAAATTTCTTGAACGAAGAGCCGTATTTTTATGAAGAAACCCCGTCTCCAAAAGCCGAAACGGTAGAGGAAACCGAAAATATAAATGCATGGGAGGCTTATTTAAAGTCCAAGGTTTCGAGAGATGTGATAAAGTCTTCGTTATATGGCGAGTCCAAATTGAGCTTGTTGGCTTCAAAAGTTTCAGCCTTCGACAAAGTTGCGAGTCTTTATCTGGTTTTTGCTCAAGAGGCAGAAGCCGCCACTCCGCATAAAGTCAACTATTGGGAGGAGAGTCCTGCAGTCGATTCGATCAAAATAGTGGATTTGATAGATAAGGCCGATGAAGGATTTCAAAATGCCACAAATGATTTTCTGAAAGAAAGATATCTTTTTCAGAAAATTAAGCTAAGTGGCGAAATCGGTCGGTATGATAATCTTATTGATGATTTTGCGGCAAATTCTCGTGCCATAAAACGAAAATCGTTCATTTCTGATTGGTCAAAAAGCAGGGTTGCAGGGGCAACTATGGCTCTTGGAGATACCGCCAATGCGGTTTTTATGTTTGCTCAGATTTTTAACGATTGCCCTTCAAGACGATTTGCAGCAGATTTAAGTGTCAGAAGAATCAGTCCAAAGTTTTTTGCAGAAGCTCTTGAACTCGCTACAAAAAGTGACGAAAAAGCCAATGTTTTAGCATTACAAGGAATTCAGCCGCTTCAGGACGGACTTGAAATTTTGGATAAAATTTATGATTTGAACCCTAAACATCCACTTTTGGAGTTGGTTTTTGCGAGGGAAATCAACAAGAACGAAATGGCGTTTTTTGCTGAGAAAAACAGTACAGTTTACGGTAATTTCGATAATTATTACGACGATAATTATAAAATTGACCAAGCCAAAGTAGATGCTCAACACAAAAAAGGAGAGACGTATTTGGAAAAATTATTGAGTTTTTCTGAAAAATTGAGTTCTGACGGAAAAGTAGAAAACCCTCCGTTTTGGAACTTATCAACGGCCTATTTCCTCTACCTCAAAAACGATACAAAAGCTGCCTTGGAATTATTAAATGGCATGAAAGTAGATGGAAATGCCAAACTCAAAAAACAAGTAGAATTTTTGACTTTCGAGATGATGGATAAAACACCATCAGACGAGACAGAACAAAAAATGCTTAATACAGTTGCTTCATTCACAGATATTAAAGAGTTCAGGAACAACAATTTGCTCTTGAAAATGAGCGAAACATTGGCCAATTATTACGCCAACAAGAAGGAAGAAGAGAAAAGTGGGTGGTTTTGGTCGTGTTCCGATGATAAAGCTGGTGGTCAGGGTAATGCGGTGAAGGCATTTTTGGCTCACAGTATTGCGGCGGGTTCTGATTATGGCAGTGGCTACCAAATAGGTACTAGTCACAATGCTTTGATAGACACTTGTTCGTCAGATTTCTTGCAAAAACTAATAGCTTTTACTCAAAGTAAAGACTTGAATATCAATGATAAAAAGCTTGTTGAGCTGTCCAACCTAAAGCCTGATTACATGAATTTGGCTCTGGCAAGAAGACAAGTCTCGGAGTCAAAATTTGCTGAAGCGTCAGAAACTTTTAAACTTGTTTCGGCCCAAACGCTAACTGACAATGGTTTTGATGAAAATTTTGAAAGTATTTCAAATGATATAAGATTAGGTAGTGCCGGTAGCGAGGATTCTCCGAAAGTATTTTTAGAGAAACTGGCGGATTTAAAAACTAAGGTTGGCGAAAAAAATGCTACGGCCATAGACTGCTACGAATACGGCAAAGGATTATATAACCTCAGCTATTATGGCCAAGGATGGATACTAACCCAAAGGGGCAAGAGCACGGCCGATTTGGAATACAATGATGAGCTAAAATCGGATTATTATCTTACTGAAAACGCCAGAAAAGCGTTCGAAGAGGCACTTTCTCTAAGCCCTGAAAAGGAACTTGCCGCCAAAATATGTTACGCGGGAGCACTTTGTGAGCGTAATCAGTACTTGGTGAAATATTATTCCGAGAGGCCCGATGATTACTCTCAGGAAGAGTCGTATACGGCCAAAATGCGAAAGAATGAGTTGCCAAAGTATCGCACTTTTTTCACCAAACTTTTGAAGAATTACCAAGATACTCAGTACCAAAAGATGGTATTGAAAGAATGTGAAACTTACGCCAATTTTGTAAAATAAGTTATGTTGTATTTAGCTTTAAGTATTTTATTTTCAGTGCTTTTGTTGGTCAATTTCAGGGTTTTTCCGAGATTCAACATTAGCACTTTTCAGGCTATTGCCATCAATTATCCTGTCTGTTTTCTTACAGGTATGTTGCTCATGCCTGAAGGCCAAAGTTTTCGTTTGGATTTATTGCAAAATTGGACATGGTATAGCCTCGCTTTGGGCGTTGGGTTTATTATTACGTTTATTTTGAGTGGATTGGCTACTCAAAAAATCGGAATGACCATTACTTCTATGGCCAATAATGTTTCGTTGGTTATTCCAGTTTTGTTCAGTTTACTGGTTTTTGGGAGTGGAGGCAAGACTTTCGACTGGATCAATTACTTCGGACTTTTGTTGGCAGTGGTCTCTGTTGCTATTGCTACTTTCAAATCGGAGTCTAGTGTAAAAGCCAATTTTTGGTTACAAGGAGGATTGGCCTTGGCGGTTTTTTTGATGTATGGCATTACCAATACGGCTATAAACTATTTGAATATCACATATATAGCTGATGCCAGCAGGGTGGTTCTTGTAACACTTGTAATGGTTCTTGGAGCATCAATTTCTGGAATTATTCTACTGATTATCAGGGTAATAAAAGGATTTGAGAAGATTGAAATAAAAAATATTGCTGCTGCATTTACGCTTGGGGTTCCCAATTTTCTATCTTTTTACTTTTTGATTCTCACACTGGGATATTTCGGCAATAGTGGTGCATTTGTTTACCCTATCTACAACATGGGTGTTATTTTGGTTTCTGCATTTGTGGCCATTTTGTTTTTCAAAGAAAAAGTATCTAACCTGAATAAACTCGGGCTTTTCTTGGCCGTTATCGCCATCTTGATGATTTCTTGGCAAGAGGTTTTAGGATGACAAAATAGACAACTTTTGGAAAGTTGTCAACTGTAAATCAATCATTTTTTCACCCCTCTTTCTATGTTTTTCTTTCCAGTATCCTCATTTTTTCCTATCTTTGCATCCTTTTTGATTTTTCGAAAAGGCTGATAATAAAATATTTATATAAAAAGAGGGATAAGTTATATGTCGAATATAGTAGCAATAGTAGGTAGGCCAAACGTAGGGAAGTCTACATTATTTAACAGACTGATAGAGGAGCGTGTGGCTATTACTGACAACCAATCGGGCGTGACACGTGATAGGCACTACGGAAATGCGTTTTGGTTGCAAAAGAACTTTACGGTTATAGATACAGGTGGTTATGTGGTTGGCTCAGATGATACTTTTGAAGAGGCCATCAGAAGTCAGGTAGAATTGGCTTTGGATGAAGCGACTGCTATACTTTTTGTGGTGGATACCAAACAAGGATTAACAGAGTTGGATGAAGAATTTGCCAACGTTTTGCGTAGGTCTAAAAAACCAATTTTTGTAGTAGCTAACAAAGCTGAAACTTTCGAAAGAGCCAATTTGGTGGCTTCGGAGTTTTATGGAATGGGGCTTTCAAGTGAGGTTTACCCAATTTCGGCAGCAGATGGCTCAGGAACGGGTGAATTGCTAGATGAAGTCGTAAAATATCTTGAGTTTGACCAAGAAGAAAATCCGAATGAAGGAATACCAAGAATATCAATTTTAGGACGTCCGAATGTAGGAAAGTCGTCATTTTTAAATGCATTATTGGGTAAGGAAAGAAGTATAGTGACTGACATAGCCGGAACAACCAGAGATGCCATTGATACGCACTACAAGATGTTTGGCAAAGATTTTATCTTGACGGACACCGCTGGTATCAGGAAAAAAGCCAAGGTAAATGAGGATATTGAATTTTATTCGGTTTTGAGGTCCATAAAAGCCCTGGATAATTCGGATGTTTGTATTGTGCTTTTGGATGCAACTTTAGGACTTGAATCGCAAGATGTGAGTATTATTGCTCAAGCCCACAATGCCAAAAAAGGAATTGTAATAATGGTGAACAAATGGGATGCTTTGGAGAAAGACTCTAAAACTGCCGATACCATGAAAAAGGATATTTTAGAAAGACTGGCTCCAATGAATTATATGCCCATTATTTTTGCTTCGGCTTTGGAAAAGCAACGTATTTTCCAAGTTATAGAAAAGGCTATGGAAGTTTATGATGTTAGAAAATCTCAGATTTCGACCTCGAAATTAAATGATATTCTACTGCCAATCATTGAGAACTATCCGCCACCTTCAATGAAAGGTAAAATGGTTAGAATCAAATATATCGTGCAGGTACCAACCCCATCGCCGACGTTTGTGTTTTTCTGTAATTTGCCTCAGTACGTTATGGAATCTTACCAAAGATTTTTGCAAAATAAAATTCGTGAACACTTTGGATTTGAAGGTGTGGCAATAACGACGTTTTTTAGAAAAAAATGATAAATCGGGCACAGCCCCGATTTATTAAAAGAATAGATATTTTTAGTGTTTAAGGTGGTTTTAAGTATCAAACAGCAAATTTCTTTTAGAAAAATGTATATTTGTTGAAAGAAGTACGAAAAATGAAGACAATACATTTGCAAGTTCCGGATGATTTAGATTTGAAAGAGTATGATTTTTCGATGATAATAGCATCCAAATTATTTGAAGAAGGTAAACTTTCGTCTGGACAAGCCGCCGAAATGGTGGGTTTGTCGAAAGGAGCTTTTTTAGAAGTTATTGGCAAATATGGAGTTTCTGTTTTTAGCAATTCCTTGACAGACTTGTATTCAGATATTTCCAATGCCTAATATTGTAATTTCCGATACCAGTTGTTTGATTTTGTTTCAAAAAATAAATCACCTAGAAATTCTTCTCAAAGTTTATCAAACTGTTATTACCACTCCTCAAATAGCAACTGAATTTAACGAAACTTTGCCTTCTTGGATTAAAATCGTTTCCGTAAAAGATCAAAAATATTTGGTTTTTCTTTCAACCGAGGTTGACATTGGTGAAGCAAGTGAAATAGCATTGGCAAAGGAATTGGATGATCCGCTGGTAATTTTGGACGAGCTAAAAGGTAGGAAATTGGCTAAAAAATTGGGCTTGAAAGTAACTGGTTCGCTTGGAGTTATTCACAAAGCCAAAGAATTGGGAGTAATTTCGGCCATCAAACCAATACTTGATAAAATTGGAGAAACAAATTTCAGAATTTCTGATAAGATTTTGGCCGAACTCCTTTTACTGAACAACGAAAGTTAATACTATAATATTCAAGAAATCAAATGGCAAAACACACCTTACTAATGGAAGGTCCTGATGCGAAGGGGCTTATTTTTCATGTGACGAGTGTTCTTTTTAACAACGAATGCAACATTTTAAGGCAGGATGAATATGTAAGTCCGAATGGCTGGTTTTTTATGCGTACCGAATTTGTGAGTGCTGATGATTTCGATACTCAGAAAGTTTTAGTTGATTTGCGAGTGAAAGTGCCCAGTGAGGAAATACAGTTCAGGCTAAATACTCAAAAGAAAAAAGATATAGTGTTGCTTTGTACCAAAGAACACCACTGTTTGTCCGAAATTTTGATTCGTTATGCTTTTGAAGAACTCAATGCTAACGTACTGGCTGTAGTCAGTAATTACAATACTTTGGAGCCCTTTGTAAGTAAATTTGGTATTCCTTTTCACCATGTTTCGGCAGAAGAAAAAACCAGAGAAGAACACGAAGCCGCTGTTTTGAATACATTGGACATATACAATCCTGAGCTTTTGGTTTTAGCTAAATATATGCGAATTCTTTCCCCAGATTTTGTATCCAAATATTCGAATAAGATCGTCAATATTCATCATTCTTTCTTGCCAGCCTTTATTGGAGCCAATCCTTACAAACAAGCTTTTGAACGTGGAGTAAAAGTTATCGGAGCCACGGCACATTTTGTAAATAATCACCTCGACGAAGGTCCGATCATTGCCCAAGATACCAGAGAGGTAGACCATCGTTACTCAGCAGCAGACATGGCCCGTGATGGCCGAGACGTAGAAAAAATGGTGCTGATAAAAGCTTTGAAACTTGTTTTGGATGATCGAGTTTTTATTTTTGGGAATCGGACGGTGATTCTTTAAAAGAAATATCCAATCCGAATCACGAACGGAGAACCACTGCCACCGAAAGTTTGCATACTTCTGTAGCCAAAGCTTGGAGCACCAATGTTATACATTACTGATATAAAACTTCCCCGTTGTTCGGCATTGCGACCTTGGTAGAAACCTATTCCAACAAGCGGTGAGCCGCCCCATTTCCTTGCAGGTCCATCTACTTCCCAATTGTAAAAGTTGGTTTCGGTATTGGGTGCATTCATAAATTCGTATTCTGCTTGGGCAAATATAGGCCTCCAAACCTTCTGCCTTACAAATGCTCTTCCTCCAACAGCTATGTTGTTGTTTTTTTGACCATATACACTTGAACCTTGATATATAAATGAAGCTCCTAAACCCATTATGGTTCCTTTGTCAGTAACATCATAGCCCACCATCGGCGATACGTCAGCGTACAGTGCCCCCCAAAATTGCACCCAAACATTGCCACCATAATGCATACGTTGTTTCCAAGCTGGTTTAGGTTCTTCAAAAAGGACTGGTTTTTCTTCTTGCTCTTCGGCAGGTTCTTCTTCAATCGGTTCGGCAGGTGGAATTATCTGAGCGGCTAGATTCAGGCTCAAAAACATCAATAATAGGATTCTATACATACACTTGGTTATATTCTTCTTCAAAAGTAGGCAGTTTAATGTTTTCAATCATCTGATTTTCCAACATTTTTGCCCATTCTTTCATGTAAACGACTACATCGTCTTTTTGATTGTGACTCAAAGTGTATTTTTTGTCACCCAAGCCTTCCAATATCTTCGGGTCTGAGAGTTTTTCGAGATGTTTTAAATCATCTGTTGTAAATCCGAAGGTCAACAATTCGAAAATTATCAAATCTATTGGCATTTCGGTTTGACCACAGTAGTGATTTACTTGCTCATTCCAGTCACCATGCCCTTGCATGGCATAGGCGTGTATTTCAGCTTTGGTTCTTTGAGTTACTACTTGAGCTAAGTTTCCACAGTTACACGAACCCATGTGTCCCCACATATATGGAGAGCCGTTTTCTATGCTGTCTGCTGTTTTTTTCAATGCCTCTATTACTTCAATACTTGCTTTAGCCATGATTATGAATGTTTTATTTCATTTAAAAACCAACAATAATAAAAAAAGTTTTGGGTATTTCAATCCAAAAATTGAAGGGGGGCGTAATTAAACCAAACAAATTTAAAAAAGAACAAACAATGAAAAAATTACTTAAAACTTTAGGATTAGCGGTTGGCTTTGCATTATTGGGATCTTCGGCATTTGCACAAAGCGGAACAGTTACAGTAGGCGGAGAAGCTATGTATCCAAAGAAAAACATCGTTGAAAATGCCGTAAATTCAAAAGATCACACCACGCTTGTGGCAGCAGTAAAAGCAGCTGGATTGGTAGATGCTTTGATGGGAGCAGGTCCTTTTACAGTTTTTGCACCAGTAAACTCGGCTTTTGATAAATTGCCTGCAGGAACAGTAGCAACTCTACTAAAACCTGAAAACAAAAGCACACTTTCGAAGGTTTTAACCTACCATGTAGTGGCAGGTAAACTGGATGCAAAAGACATGATGAAATTAATCGAAAAAGGTAACGGAATGGCGAAGCTGAAGACGCTTTCTGGCGGAACATTGGTGGCCAAAATGAATGGCGACATGAACATTTCCATCACGGACGAAAAAGGCGGAGTAGCCAATATCGCTATCTACAATGTTTATCAGTCAAACGGCGTGATACACACTTTAGATACCGTTCTATTGCCAATGTAATTCTTTAAGTTTTGCACAAATTATTGAAAATCAAAAACTGAACCCTTTAAAATCCCTCTCCCGCGGAGAGGGATGGAGGGTAAGGTTAAAAAAAAAAGACCTTGATATCAAAGTATTCCTCCAATATGTGTTTTGATATTAATTTTTATGTATTTTTAAAAAACCTCTAAACAAATTTTATTTTGACAACGCAAATTTCAGAAGAAGAATTGGTGAGGTCGCTCAAACAAAATAGCCAAAAGGCCTTCGAATATTTGTATGATAACTACTCGGGAAGTTTGATGGGAGTTATCATAAAAATAATCAAGGACACAGAAAAATCAGAAGATATCCTGCAAGATGCATTCTTGAAAATATGGCGAAAAATTGGCGACTATGACCCATCAAAAGGCCGACTATTTACCTGGATGGTAAACATAGCCCGCAACACAGCCATTGATCAATTCCGGAAGGATAAAAACATTTGGCTTGAAGACATTGACGAATCTATCGGAGCAGTGGACAAAAAGGCGAGTTTTCAGCCTGAAATGTCGCTTTTCGATATAAAAGGACTAACAGATAAACTAAAGACAGACAGGAAAGTGTTGATAGATATGGTTTATTTTCAAGGTTATACGCAAGAAGAGGCGGCGGATATTTTACAGATACCGCTCGGAACGGCCAAATCGAGGATAAGGACAGCTCTTCAAGACCTAAAAACTATTTTTAAGATATGAATACCAGCGAATATATAGCATCCGGTATATTGGAAGCATACGTGCTTGGCTCGGTTACACCCCAGGAAAAACAAGAAGTGGAGTGTTTATCGAAAATATACCCAGAGATAAAAACAGAACTAACGACGATAGAGGAAACGATGGAAACTTATGCTAAAATGCACGAAGTAAAACCATCTGCTCAACTTAAATCTAAGATATTTGCCCAAATGAATTTTGATCAGGAGATTGAAGAAGGTGGAAATGTTTTGGAAAATGAAACGCAAGAGGAAATAATAGAAAGGGAAGTAAAAGTGATACCGATGTGGTCTAAAATTGCAGTGGCAGCATCAGTAGTCTTTGGATTATTGTTAGGTTGGACATTTCAAAACTCAAGAGAGATTTCTAATGAGTTAGCTGCTACCAAAGCCCAAATGGAATCAGAAAAGGCACTTAGTTCCAAATCAGAAGGTTTGTTGGCTTTGTATAAAGACTCCAAAAACGTGCCGATGGAGCTTAAAGGTGTAGAAAAATCGCCTGATAGCAAAGTGATGGCTTTTTGGAACAAAGAAACTGAGGAAATGAAACTCATGGTAGAAAATTTACCAGCCGTACCCAAAGGTAAGCAATACCAAGTATGGGGCATAGTAGATGGCAAACCTGTAGATATGGGTATGATTGACCTCAATTTTGAAAATAAAATATTGGCCATGAAAGTGCCCAAAGGCAATATAGCAGCGTTTGCGATTACGCTCGAAAAACAAGGGGGAAGTCCTACACCTACATTAGAGGAAATGTATGTGATTGGGAACGTTTAGAGGTAAAGTGTGAGAGCCCTTAACACCATTGTCGGCGGACAGTGGTGTTTTTCTGTGTATGCAGATTGCCTTTCAACGTTCCAATATCACTGTTTAAATAATTTTTTTTGGAGGTCAAGGAAAATTGTCATTGCTTTGTCAAAATTAAAATTTTGAATAAATGAAAAACCTAGTTTTGCCTTTACTTTTGGTCTTTTCGATAGCAACTAAAGCTCAAGAAACTACGCCAAAAATGGTTATTGATAAATATTTAGAATCTATCGGTGGGAAAGCCGCCATTGACGGTATCAAAGACTTCTCTATGGATCTGACCGCGGATGTGCAAGGACAGGCCATGAGTATGGTAGTGAGAAAAAAAATGCCTAATAAGTTTCTGACAATAGTCAAAATCGACGGAATGGGTGAGGTAAACAATACGGTTTTTGACGGAACTAAAGGTAAAATGACCCAAATGGGCCAAGATCAGATGATTGAGGGCGAAGCCGCAAAAGGTTTAGAAGCTCAGTCTAACATCATCGGAGAGGTGGTTTATTTGACAGATTTGGGAAAACTAACTTATATGGGTAAAGAAACGCTAGACGGTGTTGAATGCCACAAACTTAAAGTTTTGAATGCTGCTGGTGAAGCAGAGGAGTTTTATGAAGTAATTTCTGGATTAAAAAAACGCCAGATAAACGAAGTAGAATCTCCAATGGGAAAAATGAAAATAACGATAGATTACGCTGATTATAAACAAGTAGGAAGTGTTAAATTTCCTCATTCACTGAAACAAGACATGGGTATGATGGCTTTTGAACTTAAGGCGACTGAAATAAAAGTAAATTCTGGTTTGGAAGATACTTTGTTTGAGGTAAAATAAAATACAATTGTTGGATTTATTGAAAAAGCAGTCATTTATGGCTGCTTTTTTTGTTGTAGATTGCATAAAAAACTTGATCATGATGAAAGCCATTCTTCTAAAAGGCCCCAACGATTGGGAATTATCTGAAATACCAAAACCAGTTCCTGTCAAAGGTCAAGTATTGGTAAAGATGGCCTTTGCACCTATCAATCCCTCAGATTTAGCCTTTTTAACGGGCAATTATGGTCTGAAAAAGCCCTTTCCTGTAGTGCCAGGTTTGGAAGGAAGTGGAGTAGTGGTGGAGTCGGGCGGTGATTTTATGGCCAACAGATTATTGAACAAAAACGTGGCTTGTACCGCTCCCAATACCGGCAATGGCACATGGGCCGAATATATGCTCACAGATGCCAACAAATGCATGGATTTGAGTAAAAGTGTGAGTTTGGAGCAAGGTTCTATGTTGTTTGTAAATCCATTGACTGCCCTTTCTTTTACCAAAAAAGCAAAGAAAATGAGTGCTGACCTCATCGTGTTTTCTGCTGCCGGAAGTGCACTGGGACAAATGGTTACACATTTTGCAAACGAAATAGATGTCCCAGTTTTTGGTTTAATACGCAAAGAAAACCTCAAAGATGAAACATTGAAAAAGGGATTTTCTAAGGTCTTTTGTACTGAAAATAATGATTATCTGAAAGAATTAAACTTAGCTGCAAAATCATACAAAAAGGTGATATTTTTCGATGCCGTTGGCGGAGGCTCTATACCGTACCAAATATTAAATGCATTGCCAGACAATACCAGAATGGTGATTTACGGTAGACTTGATCAAAATCCCAGTGATTTTTCTCCTCAAAATATCCTATTTAAACAAAACACGGTTGAAGGCTACTGGCTTAGCAAAGAAGCACAGAAAAAGTCCATCGTGGAAGTAATATTGGACGTCAGAAAAATCCAAAAAATGCTCTCAAAAGGATTTGAAACACAGATTCAGAAAAAAGTAAAATTGTCAGAATTGAATTCTGGATTAGAAACTTACGTAAAAGGAATGTCGGCGGGTAAGGTTTTGATTGATTGTCACTTCGACTCACTCAGTGACCATAGTTGACTCATTGAGCTTCTTGAATTGTCACTCTGAGCCTGTCGAAGGGACGTGCAGTATTTCAGCAAATCTTGATAACCAATTGGAGCGTGGCTTCGATAAGCTCAGCCTGACAGTCTTGTCGCCCTGAGCTTGTTGAAGGGAAGTCTCATCACTGAGCGAAGCCGAAGTGTGGTCACTGAGCGAAGCCGAAGTGAGCCCACTTATTCATCCCCAAAACCATTAATGCTGTCGTGTAAGCCTCTGATTTGAAGTGTAAAACATTCCTAACCACCGTTCCGCCTGAAAAGAAAACGCCACCATTCCAAGAGCCGTCCTCGTTTTGATGTTTTAGCAAATAGCTCATCGTAAGGTCAATTCGGCCTTTGGGTACTTCATAGCCAAGTTCCTTTAGGTTCAATAGACTTGTAAGTCCATAAACCGTCGATTGCAGAATATCTCTTTTGTTCACTTTTCTACGGCTCTCAAAATGTCCATCTGGGAATTGGGTATTGAGCAAATGAGACAGAATGGCTTTTCCATTTGCACTTATTTTATCTTTCCCAGCCACCATACTTCGGCTTACTGCATAATGAAAATGGTATTTATTGGGATAATACATGCCCGCTCTGCTCCATCGCCCACGATTTATCTGATAATTGATCAATTTTTCGGCACCTCTTCGGCCTTTTGAGTTTTCTAATTGTTGGGTTGAACCTAAGTAGGTTAGAATATTGGCATTCACCACTGCGTCTATATCGTTGGCTCCCCATGGAATATAAGGCACAAACGGCCTTGGATTCGCAATGCTTGATGGCAAATAAAATACCAAATTGTGCATGGCAGCTTTGAAAAAATTCCAGCGTTTAAATTCTCTTTCTTTTCCCTGCCAGGTCAAAAAAGCACTGGTTTCTCTTGGTATTTTTACCAAATAATTGTGCCAATGGTAGGCCTTTCGGTTGCTGTCTAAATATTTGTCAAAAGCATCATAACTAACATTTTGATGTTGATTTTCACCAAATATTTTAGAATAATAATAGAGAGACAAATTGCCCATGGAGGTGTCGTCATTGTCAAAAGCTACATTGGCGGCGTTGTTGATAAACCTCGTTTTGAGTTTATAATGGGTTGGCCTTCTCACTAAAAGACCTTCGGGATTATTGGTTTTTCTTGATAAATCTCTGTTTGGAGGCAGCAATTTCCAAAAATTAAAAAGCGAATCTTTTCTGTAGCTAAGTAGTTCAGGATAAGCATTTTTTAGCATGTTCTTGATTTCTACTTGCGAAGTATCTTGCAAATATGCTTCCGCCAAGGCATTAAAAACTCCAGTCATGTTGAAACAGTTGGAGTCTCGATATTTTTCGGATTTCCCGAGCAGCACAAAAGCATTGGTCATGTGCATGTAGGCGGGCCATTCTCCAGCAAAAGTTTTGTTTTCGGTTCTGGTTTTTATTTGTGAATTTTCAAGGTATCGCAGAGCTTTTTGTTTATGAGTTTCTATTTGTTCTAAAGAAATTTCTTGTCCACAAAGGCTTAGACTTAAAAAACTTAGGAAAACCATGAAGACTCTTTTCATAGCTTATTGTAGAGCGTCAGCTATCTTGCGGTCGTTGGCAAGTCTTGGCACTTTGTTTTGACCGCCCAGTTTCCCTATCGACCGCATATAATCTATGAATGCGTTGTTTTTTAAGGGTTTTATGACCAGTGGTCTAAGTATATTACCATCAATCAAATCTTGGTAATAAACATTCAATTCAACCATTTTCTGGTCCAAATCTCTTGCAAATTGTTCGGGATTGTAAGGAGGTCTCGCAAATTCCACCAACCATTCGTGATAAGGCAATCCTTCAGCTGGTGCAACCATCGGTGCAACGGTAAACTCTACAATTTCTACCTCTGGGTGAATATGGCAAGCATGTTTCATTGCTTTTTCTACTTCTTCGCCTATCACATGCTCGCCAAATGCCGATATAAAATGCTTTATTCTGCCCGAAACTACTATTCGGTGTGGATTCAAAGAAACAAATTTCACTGTATCTCCAATAGAATAGCCCCAAAGACCAGCATTACTATTGATCACCAATGCATAGTTTTTGTTTAATTCTACCTGCCCAATATGCAGTCGGGTTGGGTTTTCGTCGAAATATTCTTCGGCTGGTATAAACTCGAAGAAAATACCTGTATCGAGCAATAATAACATTCCAGGCTCTTTTTGGGAATCTTGATAAGCTATGAATCCCTCTGAGGCAGGATAAAGCTCTATTGAGTCTATCTTTTTGCCCAATGATTCGAAAAGCTTGGCTTTGTAAGGTTCAAAATTTACGCCGCCATAAATAAACAGCTCAAAATTCGGAAAAACGTCCTTGATTTTTTTGCCAGTACGCTCTTGTATTCTGTCAAAATACATTTGTACCCACGGCGGAATGCCCGAAATCAAACCCATGGGCTGATCAATAGTTTCGTCAATGATTTTGTCAAGCTTGGTTTCCCAGTCTTCTATACAATTGGTTTCATAGCTAGGCAGTTGGTTGGTTCTCAAATACCCTGGTACGTGGTGATTGGATATACCCGAAAGTCGGCCAGTTAAAATCCCCGCTTTTTTGTCTAATTCTGGGCTTCCAGACAGGAAAATGAGTTTTTTGTCTAAAAAATCAGCCTTACCTGTTTCATGAACATAAGCCAAAATGGCATTTTTGGCGGAGTTGATGTGGTTATGAATCGATTCTTTTGATATTGGAATGTACTTTACGCCTGAGGTTGTGCCAGAAGTTTTGGCCAAATAAAGCGGTTTGTCTTTCCACAGAATATCCGACTCTCCTTTTACAACTCGTTCTATATAAGGTTTTAGGTCTTCGTAGTCTCTAACGGGTACTTTCTTTTTGAAGTCTTCGTAAGTTTTTACTTCACCAAAGCCATGGTCCTTCCCAAAAGCCGTGTATTGGGCTTCAGTTACCAGTTTTTGCATCCAGTTGGTTTGCGTTTTCTCTGGATTCGCTAACCATTTTTTGGTTTGATACGCCGCCAAAGCAGCCAGGGGTTTACTAAAAAAAGACCGAATTCCCATAGATAGTTATTTGATACAAAACTAAGTATTTTGAACTGATTTTTTCGGCTTTTATTGTCAAATTCTAATTAAATGCAATAACAAGAGTGCTTGGAGAATAGTATGAATTTGGTCATATATTTTAAGTTCTTAAATCCATA
Organism: Lacihabitans sp. CCS-44; assembly: GCF_024343735.1. Classification (GTDB taxonomy): domain Bacteria; phylum Bacteroidota; class Bacteroidia; order Cytophagales; family Spirosomataceae; genus Leadbetterella. Next base: position 23,402 of record NZ_RJUE01000056.1, on the reverse strand, counting down.
AAGATTGTCCAATTTAATAGATTATTATATTCAAATTCAATTTAAAGTTCTCAAAATCAATCCAATAATACAAATTCTCCCTTTTTTTATAAACAATGTAGTTTGTCATAGTATATTATTGCTATTAGAAATAAATTTGTAAAAAAAAGTATTCTCATGGCAGAAACATTTAATTTATTAGAGTACGGTATAAACCCCAAAGAAGTTATCAGAAATGCGGCACCTGCAAAATTGTATGCCTTGGCCATAAAATACGAGCTTGAGGCTGAGATTACGAGCTCGGGTGCTTTATCCTTGAAGTCGGGTTCTAAAACAGGTCGTAGTCCTAAAGATAAACGTATCATTGAACGTCCTGAAAGTGTGAATGACATTTGGTGGGGCAACGTGAATATTAAAATGGATGAACACACTTTTGATATCAATCGGCAGCGGGCCATCGATTATTTCAATACCAGAACCAGAATTTATGTAATGGATGGTTTTGCGGGCTGGGATCCTAAATATCAGATAAAAGTACGTGTGATTTGCACTCGTCCTTATCACGCACTTTTTATGCACAATATGCTCATCAGACCTACACAGGAGCAATTGGCCACTTTTGGAAAGCCCGACTACGTGATTTATAATGGCGGCGAGTTTCCAGCCAATACCTTTACCTCGCACATGAATTCCCGCACCAGTGTCGATTTGTGTTTTGAGCGAAAAGAGTTTGTAATTCTCGGTACTGAATATGCCGGAGAAATGAAAAAGGGCGTATTTACAGTTATGAACTATATTATGCCCAAGAAAGGTATTATGAGCATGCATTGCTCGGCAAATATGGGTGCTGATAATGCCGATGTTTCGCTTTTCTTTGGACTTAGCGGTACGGGAAAAACTACACTCTCTGCCGATCCTGACCGAAAACTGATTGGAGATGATGAGCATTGTTGGTCTGACGACGGCGTGTTTAACATCGAGGGCGGTTGCTATGCCAAAGCCATTGACCTCTCGGCAGAAAAAGAGCCTGAGATTTTCAATGCCATCAAGTTTGGGACAGTTTTAGAAAATGTGGTACTCAATCCGGTAACTTCCGAAGTGGATTATACCGATGCCAGTATTACCGAAAACACACGAGCTGCATATCCTATCGAGTACATTCCGAACGCTCAGATTCCATGTATTGGTGGACATCCGAATCATATAATTTTCTTGACGGCAGACGCTTATGGTGTGTTGCCGCCTGTGTCAAAACTGAGTCCGGAACAGAGTATGTACCATTTTATAAGTGGTTATACGGCCAAAGTGGCGGGTACTGAAATGGGTGTAACTGAGCCTCAGGCGACGTTTTCGGCTTGTTTTGGTGCGGCATTTATGGTTTGGCATCCAAGCAAATATGCGGAGCTTTTAGCCGAAAAAATCAAAAAACACGATACCAAAGTTTGGTTGGTGAATACGGGTTGGATTGGTGGGGCTTATGGAGTAGGAAGTAGGATAAAACTAAAATATACGCGTGCCATCATCCATGCCATTCATAGTGGAGCTTTGGAAAATGTGGAAACGAAAAAGGACGAACGATTTGGATTTGAAATACCAACTTCTTGTCCAGAAGTACCTTCTGAGCTGCTGATTCCATCAAATACTTGGGCTGATAAGGCTGCTTACGAAGCTCAAGCCAAGCATTTGGCAGGCTTATTTGTTGAAAACTTCAAGAAATTTGAAGAAGGAAGTTCGGAGGCAATTATTGCAGCTGGGCCGAAAGTTTGATGTTTATATCGAACAGATAACACTGAATTTCACGAAAAATTTTTTCGGAGTAATATTTCTGTGTGATTCAGTGTAGTTCCGTGCGACAAATTATAAATTAGATATTCATTCCGTTCCCAACCACCTGAAAGCATTGATAATCATTTGATTCTGTGTTTCGTTCTGAAACTGAAATGACAGTTCTTTGTTGGTTTTGTTTTCGTAGTCTATGTCGTTGTGGCCCATGTTTACGTAGAGCATTTTGTATTTGGTGTTGGTCCAGACTACCGGATAGTCGCCGCTGTGCCATATTTCGTGTGCTTTGGGACCAGTGCCGAGCGGAAAACTGCTTGGGTCTATAGAAAGTAGCACTTTTATGTCCTTGTTTTTTCGCAAATCGTGCTGCCATCTGTACCATTCGTTGGGGGAAGACTTGAAGGTTTCGGGCAAGTCTTTGGCTATGGGGTGTTTTCGGTCTTCTATTTTCAGAATGGCCGAAGTGGGTCGCCAAGTGTTGCTTTTGTATTGGCCTGAACCTAGGAAATCGTTGTGATACCAGTCCCAATCTTGGTTAAACTTGGAGTTGTTGAGTGCAAAACCCGCAAAATGAAAGCCCAACCAAGCACCGCCATTTTCCATATATTTTTGAAAAGCCTTTCTCTGATTCGCATCTTCTGGGCGTGTGTCTAAAAATATAACGAGCTGATATTTAGCCAGAAACTCGTCATTCAAGTTAGCCCAATTGTCGGTAGAATCATAAGTGAAGTTATTCTTTGCCGCCACCTCAGGAAACCACTGATTGGCCTCATGCACAAAACTGATATGTGCCTGATCGTTTTTGGCCGTATAAAAAGCTATCGCTTTGAAGGGTTTGGGTTTTTGGGCAGTGGTGGCGTAAAAATTAAGTAACAATAAGAGAAAAGTGACAAGTATTTTCATCGTATTGGTTTTATAATAAGGCATTTAGAGGTAAATTTATTATAAATTTATAGGTATTAAAGTCTTTAGTTTGGAGGATTGTTTTCAGATTGAGTAACATAAGTAAACCCAGGACCCCAATTGCTTTTTGCCAACTCCAAATGTCTGGATTTGATATTATGCATATGATAAGTATTTTTTTTCGCTAAATCATTTATGAACGCTTCATAATTTTCTTCTAAATTTTTCCATTCTTTTTCTAGTCGGTTTTTATGTCCGTAAACACTTTCATACTGATGTGGCAGAGGAGGCATTTTGGTTATACTCATATTTGTGGCGTTTAATTGCTTTGTTTGCTCTTGAAACTTTCTTTCAAATTCAATATTTGTTTTTAAGTCATCTAAAACTCCTGAAAGCCAGTTTACTCTATCTTTTAGGTCAATTAAATCCAAGTCTCTTGAGTCAATAAATATTGACCTGATTTGGTATTCTGATTTAGAAAAACGATAATAAAACTCAAGTAGTTTACTTGAGCTTAGGATTAGTAAATCAGTCTTATTAGTATCAGCTTTATGATAATTGTCTAAAATTTTCAAATCAGTCTTTTTTAAAAATTCCGAGATCTTCTTGATTTTAATAAAAACGATTTTCTGTAACGTACGTTCATTATTTACATTTTCAAGAAATATTTCAACGTTATCAACTATTCTAAAGAGTGTATTATAAAAATCGGAAATTGTGGTTTTTGATATTTTAAAGATATTCCTTTCGTAAAACAGGTTTTGTATGATGTTTTGGAGAGTTACTTCCTGATTAACATTAAAATTAGTATTTGATTTTTGTTGAAGAATTTCCAATTCATTTATTGAAAGCTTAAGGTCACTTATTACTTCTTCAAAAATTAATCTTTCTTCTCGTTCAACTTTTTCCTTTTCAAACTGCTCTTGAATTAAATTATTAGCCTTAATTTGTTCCCTGAGAGCCAAATACACTAAAATTGAACTGATTAAGCCTATAAAAGGCCCTAAAATTCCGCCTAGAGCATCACCAATCTCATTGGCAGCATTAACTTCTAAGGAGTATCCAAGGGTGCATTGAGTAACTAAATATGGTAATCCTAAAATTCCCGCCAAAGCAGCTATTCCAAGCCAAAAGGCTCTTTTATCCATCCTTTTCAATGAAACCTCAGACCTTTTTTTCTTATTTTCCATAATGCCAAATTAAACAAAAAATTCACCAAAGCCAATTATACCTCAATTCCTCCTAGCAGCATTCACCCTAGGCAACACCGGCAAACTTTCATGTCCCTTTACACCCACAGCTTGTACCGCAAATATGTAATTGTCTTTGGAGTAGGGTAGTTTGAGTTCGAGGTTTTCGGTGTAAAATTTCTTTTGCCAAAACGACTGGTGTGTTTCACGTATCAATACATAGTATCCTGCTGCTTTGCCTTGTTTCGGGGCTGACCAATGCAGGTTGGTGGCATTTCCGAGACCTTGAACGTCTATCATTACGTCTTCGGGTACGGCAGGAGCGGAGGCCAAATTGGCCAAGGTTGCCAAGTTTACGGCCACATTTTTTCTCAAATATTCAAAGTCCATAAATTTGGCTAAGTCGCCATATTCTACACCGTTTTCTGTTCTGAGGTCTTGGTGTTGGTGCAGGAAATTCTCGTTCATTTCTGACATTCTCACGGCCGCAAAACCTTCGGTTACAAAAGGCGTATGGTCGCCACCACGAAGAAATCTGTCGTTTCTGTAAATCATCACCACTTCGAGGTTGTCCACATATCGCTCGCCGATTTCTTTCACATATCTGGCCACTTGGCGAGAATATCCGTCGTTTTCATAGCCAAATTGTCTGATAGCACCCACTTTTTTGTCGGTTTCGAAAGCTGGAATTCCCTCGCTGAACACACGTACCCGTGTATTGTCTATGATATTCGTTTCGTTGGAATTGTTGCTGCCCATGATGTCGTTGTTGAGCAAAGCCACCAAGTTCCAGTTTTCGGACTTGGCTTTTTTGGCCAAATAATTTGCTCCCAAAAGGCCTTGTTCTTCACCACTAAAAACCGTAAAAATCACCGTGGCTGGAAATTTTGAAGCGGCTAAAACTCGTGCCAATTCTATAACGGCCACAGTGCCGCTTCCGTCGTCGTTGGCTCCCGGAGCCTCGGATGTACGATTCATTACATCTGTTACCCGGCTGTCTATGTGCCCACTCACCATAAATATTCGGTTATCGGTTTGGTCGGTGCCTTTCATTACGGCCATCACGTTTTCCATTTCTACTTTGGCATCTATGCGTCGACCGTCTGGTTCAAGTGTCCATTTGTCGAGATAAGCCGTCATTCGCCCATCAGATTTTTTCGAGAATTCGAGAAATTTTTCCAAGACCCATTTTCTCGAGGCACCAATACCCGTTTTCGGGTCTGTGGTATTGCTGAGGGTACTTCTGGTGCCAAAGTTCACAAGTTTGCTTACATATTTGCTGAGCGTATCGCTCGATATCTGGGTGATAAATGCCGAAATGACAGGGTCTCTTTTCACGATTTCTTGTGCAGAAATGGACGCGGAAAACGTAATGGCAATCAGAACAGAGCCAATTAGGGTTTTTAGATTTTTCACTGGTTTTTTGGTTAATGTTAAAGCTAAAATAGCTTAAAAAATCAAAAAACCGTTGAAGAAGTAGACCTTTGTGGTTTTCTGGTAGATGCGGCGGTGCCTAGACTAAAGTCAGGAGTTATTTCTTCGCCTTCTCGAAACAGGAACAACCGTTCCGTTGGAAAGTAAAACTTCGGCTGGATAAATAGCCACCACATGCTCCATGTTTACCATATAGGTGCGGTGTACCCGCCTGAAATTGTGATTTTGGAGCAAATGCTCGTATTTTTTGAGTGTGTAGGAGCAAATTTTGCTTTTACTATTGAGCATATTAAACTCAGTGTAGTTTACGTGCGACTTTAGAAACAGGATAAGGCTTGTGTCTATCTGCGATTTTGTGTCTAGATTTATAAGCATCGGGCTCGGAAGTTTTCAGACCACCAAGTAACGGTTTTATCTGATACCCCGCTTCTGTTTTTTTGTAAAACCGCCTATTTTTTTTGTGAAATCGATTGGGTAGAAAAAATATTGATATTTAGTCACTTGGGTGGATATTTGTCTTTATTTTAGCACAGAATAATCATTTTATGAGGGTCTTTTTTTTAATCCTGTTCCTACTGTTTGCCAAGTTTTCTTTTTCCCAAACCAAGCTTACTATGGAGGAGGAGAAGAAGCAATTGGCCTATAAAATACTAACTGAGGCCATTGCCAACAACGACTCCCTAAAAATGGCCGATGGATATTATGAAATGGGCAAGTATGAGTCGGGGATTGGGAATTTTATATCGGGGAATGTCTGGTATCGAAAATCATTACCTCTCTATAAAAGACAGAATAGATATTTTGAATATGGAAGGATTTACCAAAGAATAGCCGAAAATGAAGCTTCCAGAAAGGATTACTTGCAAGTTAAAATCTACTCTGATAGTGCGGTTGCTATTTTCAAGAAATATGATTTGGCCAAAGGATTAATTTCAAATTATCTGTTTACTTGTGATTTCAACTATAAAATTCTTAGAAAAGCACCTTCGGAAGTTCTCCGAAATTTTGACGAAATGTTGGTATACGCAAAAAAACATGATTTAGAAGTGGAGCATACATTTTTACATCAAATGAGAGGTCATATTCTAAGTGATTCAGACCCTGTCGCAGCCCTTAAGTCGTTGGAACTTTCGAAAATTTATATGAAAAAATACGGTTTTGAGAGATTGTATACAGGTTTAAACGCTGTTATGGCCTTGTGTTATGCTCGGTTGGGGCAACCTGCCAAAGCAAGGGAATTGTTGGAAAGCAACGTTCCGCTTGAGCTCAATTCGAAAAAAGATCGATTTCTATCCTATAGAGTGCAGAGGAATTTGGCTGAAATTGAAATATATAAAGCAGAAAAAAACTGGGAGAAGGCTTATGAGAAACAAGCTGAATACACGGAATTGCAGAATGAGATTCATATTTCGGAAGAAAGCAAGTTAACATCAATTGAAAATTCGCTTGATATTTCGGCACTAAGCAAAAGCCAAGAGAGAGAGCTTCTACTGCAATCACAAATCTTGCAGGACAACAAAAAGCTGCTTATTGTTTTGATATTTGCTGGGGCCATGTTTCTGATTTTGGGAGTTTTACTATTTTTTCAGAATAGCAAAAACCAGAGTTTAGCAAGAAAATACCTCCATCTAAGCCAGAAAAACGAACTTCTGATAAAAGAACAAAGTCACCGGGTTAAGAACAATCTACAACTGATTTCGAGTTTGATTGGCCTACAAAGAAATAGGTTGAAGGATGCCAAAGTAAAGGATTCATTGGAAGAAATGCAGGGTAGGATAGATGTGATGAGCGTGTTGCAGCAATTATTTTATGAATCTACCGATTCTAAAGATATTCGAATCGGCGATTATTTTGAGCAAATTCTGAACAAAACAGAAATTATTTTTGATAAACACATCAGCAGAAAATTGTCGGTCGATAGGTCGCACCTAGACCCTGACTTGGCCATTCATTTGGGAATTGTTTTCAATGAGTTGCTCACCAATAGCTTTAAATATGCCTTCGGATTTGATAATCCTCAACCCGCCATGGAGCTTGTATTTTTTGTAAAAAACGGCGAGCTGAATTTTGAATACAAAGACAACGGACAAAACCCCGATTTACTAATTTTTGAAAGGGACTTTTACACCACATCAAGGTCCTTTGGGCTAAGTTTGATACGGCTAAAGTCTATTGAGCTGGGCGGTGAATACAGTTTTGAGTATGCAGATGGATTGAGGTTTAAACTTAAATGCTCCTACAATGAAAGCAAAGGTGTTAATAGTTGAAGATGAGCTTATTACGGCCATGGAATTTAAGGAGGCCTTGGTTGAGGCCAACTTTGAAGTGCCGGTTCTGGCCGATAGACTATCAAAAGCTCATGCTGCTTTCGAAGCCATAGTGTTTGATTTAATTTTGCTAGATATTACACTCAAATATGACGAACTCAACGGGCTCGATTTTGCCGAAATGGTAAGGAAAACTTCGAGTGTTCCCATTATGTTCATCACCGGCGATACGAATGAGACCATGCTCAAAAAAATTAATTCCCTGGGCAACTGCAATTATATGATGAAAGCAGTGCGGACACCCGAGCTTATTTTTAAGTCTAAACTGATGATTGGAAACAAGGAGACCGCTCGTTCAGAAAAGCCATCTGGTCAGGATTTCGTCTTGCTCCCTATCAATAAATCACACCAAAAAATAAAGAAAGCAGACATCGTGGCTATCAAAGGAAATGGGTCATATACAGATATTTATATAGCTACTGAAACACACTATCACACCTTGTCCATGAACATGAAAAAACTCTTGGAAGGTTTGGATTATCCCGATTTTTTTCGGCTTAATCGTTCCAATATCATCAATGTCAACTTTATAGAGAGGATAGAAAAAGACCAGCTTTACCTAAATAGTCATAATCTTAAATTCACTTTGGCCAAAGGCATTAAAAAGGAAATTTTAGAACTTTTGCCAAATGTAAAGACCTGAAAATTAGCATTTTTTGTTTTTGAAGATTGGTTTAGATATTTTATTCTCAATTCTTATCAACGTCGAAGATTAAATTATTCATTTGGTTTAGAATCTACGTCTGAATCACACCCACATTGTAACGTTCGGTTATGGGAGCGTGGTTGGCGGCTTCTATGCCCATGCTTATGATATTTCTGGTTTCGGCCGGGTCAATTACTCCGTCGACCCATAGTCGTGCAGCTGCATAATAGGGGCTAAGTTGCTGATTGTATTGGGCTAAAATTTTGTCGAGCAATTCTTTTTTGGTTTCTGGATTAATTTCTACTCCTTTTGCTTTTAGGGCAGCTTCCTGAATTTGCAGTAAAGTATTACCAGCCGCATTTCCACTCATTACAGCCATTTGTGCTGTAGGCCAAGCATATATCAGCCGTGGATCGTATGCTTTTCCACACATGGCATAATTGCCTGCACCATACGAGTTGCCCACAATAAAAGTAAATTTAGGAACCACCGAATTTGCCATGGCATTTACCATTTTAGCTCCATCTTTTATGATTCCTCCTTGTTCTGATCGACTTCCAACCATAAAGCCCGTCACATCTTGAAAAAACACCAAAGGAATTTTTTGTTGATTACAATTCATTATAAATCTAGCAGCTTTATCGGCGGAATCGCTGTATATCACCCCGCCCATCTGCAATTCTGGTTTTCCACCAGGCTTTTTGGCTTTCACCATTTCACGTTGATTGGCTACTATGCCTACTGCCCAACCATCAATTCTTGCCAAGCCACAAATTATCGTTTTGCCATAATCTTTTTTGTAAGGCTCAAAAGTGCCATTATCGACAATTGATTCTATAATCGGGTGAAAATCGTATGGTTTGGTTCGGTCCAATGGTAATATTTCATGAATTTTTTCAGATGGAAATTGAGGTAAAACAGTTGCTTTTCTATCAAATCCGGCTTTGGTTTCATGTCCCATTTTGTCCATCACATTTTTTATGGCATCCAAACAGGCCTCATCATTGGGATATTTATTGTCTGTCACCCCCGAGATTTCACTGTGTGTAGATGCCCCACCTAGGGTTTCAGCGTCCACATCTTCGCCTATGGAGGATTTTACGAGGTACGGGCCAGCCAAAAATACAGAACCAGTGCCTTCTACAATAAATGCATAGTCAGACATAATCGGCAAATAGGCACCTCCAGCTACGCAGCTTCCCATTATGGCTGCTATCTGCGGAATTCCCATCGATGACATCCTCGCATTGTTCCTAAATATTCTTCCAAAGTGCTCTTTGTCAGGAAAAATATCTTCTTGCATAGGCAAATAAACACCCGCAGAATCCACCAAATAGATAATCGGCAGTCGATTTTCCATTGCAACTTCCTGAGCTCTGAGGTTTTTTTTACCAGAAATAGGAAACCAAGCCCCAGCTTTTACAGTAGCATCGTTCGAAACCACCACACAAAGTCTTCCTTTTACATAACCCATCACACATGCGGCTCCGCCGTTCGGGCATCCACCGTCCTCCATGTACATTCCTTCACCCGCAAACATCCCAATTTCAAGGTATGGTGCATCAACATCTAGTAAATAAAAAATCCTTTCCCAAGCTGTAAGTTTCCCTTTTTCTTTGTGCTTTTTGATTTTACTTAGTCCACCACCCAGTTTTAGAGCCTCTCTTTTCTTTTTTAATTCTTCTAGTAAAACTTTCATAATAATATTTTCTAAAGTGATGAGGTGACCATTATAATTTCAAAATTCAGATTTATTTAAACGCATCATATCTCTCTTTGCCTGAGGATATTGGCTTAATCTGATAAAAATATATCAAAGGTATTTGAAATAGAAACCAATAATTCGCAAATATGAGTATAATTGTGATATTTAGAGAAAAAATTGTGATATTTGTTTAAGTAATTATTAGCAAAGCAACCTTTTATCAACAATTATATGTTTAATTTCCACGACATGGCCATCATCAGGCAAAGTGCCAGAGATTTTGCCGAAACTCATATAAGACCCATGATAATGCAATGGGATGAAGAGCAAATTTTTCCAGTTGAGTTGTTTAAAAAACTTGGAGAACAAGGTTTTATGGGCATTTTGGTCCCAGAAAAATACAATGGTTCTGGTTTAACTTACCAAGAATACATCACCATTCTCGATGAAATATCCAAAGTATGTGGTTCGATTGGTTTATCATTGGCCGCTCACAACTCACTTTGCACCAACCACATATTGAGCTTTGCAAATGAAACACAGAAAGAAAAGTACCTGCCAAAACTCGCTACCGGTGAATGGATTGGAGCTTGGGGGCTGACAGAAACAGGCTCAGGGTCTGATGCTGGCGGATTGACAACTGTGGCCAAAAAAGAAGGTGATTATTATGTTTTAAATGGCTCGAAAAACTTCATTACACATGCCATCAGCTCGAATGTGGCCGTGGTTATAGCTAGAACGGGAGAAAAAGGGGATAGTCATGGAATGACCGCCTTTATCATTGAAAAAGACACAGAGGGTTTTTCTGCCGGGAAAAAAGAAAACAAGCTGGGCATGCGGGCTTCCGAAACTGCCTGTTTATTCTTTGACAATTGTCGCATTCATAAAGATCAGGTAATTGGTAACGAAGGCGATGGATTTGTTCAAGCTCTAAAACTTTTGGATGGAGGGAGGATTTCCATAGCAGCACTTTCGCTGGGGATAGCTCGTGGGGCTTATGAGTGTGCCTTAAAATATGCCAACGAAAGAGAACAATTTAATCAAAAAATATTTGATTTTCAGTCGGTTGGCTTTAAATTAGCTGAAATGGCCACTAAAGTTGAGGCCTCGGAATTGCTCACACGTCAGGCTGGCGTGATGAAAGACCGAGGAGAAAAAGTTACGAAAATGAGTGCGATGGCAAAACTTTTCGCCTCAGAGACTGCTGTTGAAGTTTCAAACGAAAGTGTTCAAATATTTGGAGGATATGGATTTACAAAGGATTTTCCAGCTGAAAAATTCTTTCGGGACGCCAAATTGTGTACAATTGGTGAAGGAACGTCGAGTATTCAGAAAATGGTGATTTCAAGAGAAATAAAGAAAGATGCCTAAAAAAAGTGAAGAAATAATATTGGTGGATTGCCCCAGAGATGCTATTCAGGGCATTTCGCGTCCTATTTCAGCCCAGAAAAAAGCGGATCATATCAATAAACTTCTGGAAAGTGAAGCTTTTGATTGGATAGATTTTGGGAGTTTTGTCTCGCCTAAGGCTGTTCCGCAAATGTCGGATACGGCAGAAGTTTTGAAGCTTTTGGATTTTAAAAACAAAAAAACGAAGCTTCTTGCTATAGTAGTAAACGAAAAAGGAGCAGAAACGGCATCACTATTCCCTGAAGTTACCTATTTGGGATACCCTTTTTCTATTTCTGAGAGTTTCCAAAAAAGAAATACCAATGCGGGCATTGAAGAATCATTTATTCGATTGAAAAACATCAATGAAATAGCAAAAAATGCTGGTAAAGAAGTGGTTGTGTACATATCCATGGCCTTCGGAAATCCTTACGGAGATGTTTGGAGCCAAGAGTTAGTTGTAGAGTGGATTGGAAAAATCACGGCTTTGGGCATTAAAGAGTTTTCGTTGGCAGATACTACTGCGGAGGCAGAAATATTGGATATCACAACTTTGTTCAAGAAATGTATTCATGAGTTTCCAGAGCTTAGAATTGGTTCACATTTTCATTCAAAAAAGGAAGATAGTTTAGTAAAAATAAAAGCGGCTTACGCAGCGGGCTGTAGAAAATTCGATGGGGCTTTGATGGGCTATGGCGGGTGTCCATTTGCAAAAGACGATTTGGTAGGAAACATTCCTTCGGAAGAGTTATTAGATTTTTTTGAAAGAAAAACAGATATTTTAGCTCTAAAAAACAGCTTTATGCATCTCATATCATGACCTATAATTTCATAAAAACCAAAACCGAAAAACATGTCTTTACCTTAACTTTGGCAAGGCCAGAGAAAAGAAACACATTTACACCAACGATGGTCAATGAGGTAAATCATGCTTTGGAATTTGCCAATTCCGAAAAAGAAATTCGGCTGGTGGTCATCAATGCCGAAGAGCCAGTTTTCTGTGCTGGCATGGATCTCAAGACTTTTGAAAACCCTGAATTAGACCATAAAAATCCTGAAATTGAAAACCAGGATATCTCTTTGGCCAAGGCCATTTCGCAGTTGAATAAACCAAGCATAGCCATAGTGGAAGGTGATGTGATGGCAGGAGGTTTTTTGATAATTTTGGAATGTACCTACGTTTTTGCAAAAAAAGACATTAAGTTTTCTCTTCCAGAAGTAAAAAGAGGTATTTTCCCCTTCCAAGTACTTGGTTCTTTGTTAAAAATAATGCCACAAAATAAGGCAATGGATTTATGCATTTCGGCAAAGACTTTTGATACGGAGGAGGCAAAAAAGCTGGGAATAGTTTATGATTTTTATTCGAAAGAAAACTTTGAAAGTCTACAATCCACCATACTGTCAAATGCTCCATTGGCTATAACAAAGGGATTTGAAGCTCTGAAAAAATTACAAGAGCTTCAAGAAAAGGAGAAACTTAACTATCTGTTAGAAACACTAGCCGAACTAAAAACTTCAAAAGATGCCCAAGAAGGGATAGCCGCTTTTTTCGAAAAAAGGCCTCCGATTTGGCAAAATGAGTGATCCAAGATTGTCTTTGGGACTGATATGTAAGTAAACCGAATTTGTGAAACAATAGATAACAAAAAAAGCAACCATTTCTGATTGCTTTTTTTAAAATGCTCCCGAAGCTGGGCTCGAATCGATACGTCGAACCGCAGCGACCCAACTGATTTCCAGTCAAAAAAGACATAAAAAAAGCAACCATTTCTGATTGCTTTTCTTTAAATGCTCCCGAAGCTGGAGGAAAAAGAAACATTATAAAGTACTGAAAATTAGATAGATATGGTGAATGCAAAATGATGTGTTCCGAAAAATGTATCAAAATAAAATGTGAGATAAAAATCTATTCATACTTTAAATGCCTTTATTTCAATAATTTAATGGTGGTAATTATATAAAAATTAATACCTATTTATTTTTCCTCCACTTGCAGTATAGACCCCCGAATTTGTTCTAGCATTTGGGTCTTTAATAAATAAATTTCTATCAAATTTATTTATATCTGATTTAGCATCCAGTTTGATAAATTTATTGTAGTCCATTAGTTTCTTAAACTTCCCTTTTGTCAGTATATTTATTTCTCTAGCTTTATCATCCCAATCGTCTTCACCATAATAAAATACAAAAACACCTTTATTAAGCGAATTAGCACTTTGTGGTTCAATTTCAGAAATAGAACTGAAAAAAGTATCAAAATGAGAATGGTCTGTTTCCCCTATTGAATGACCGAAAAAGACCACATTCATACTTTCCTTAAATTTATTATTTATATTGATGTTTTGAAATTTAATATTTTGAAATTTAACCAAAAAAGGAAAATCTAAAGCTTTATCAAAACTCTCATCAACTCCAATTACAATATTGTCGTCTTTTAGACTACCGTGGACATAGTGTAGCCTTTTGTCAATTTCTGCTCTTTCAACTTTTAAAATTTTTTCCAGAATATATTCAACTGATTTGGTGTAATTAAAATTTAAAATTTCGTATGATTTAGTCCAAACAATTTCTTCTAGAACTCTGTAAGATTTGGTTTCTTGAATTTTTGATATTGGAATTTCTTCTATTGAATTATCAACATCATCTAGATATTCCTTAATAAGTTGAACCAATTCTATAAACTCAGGTTTTTGAAAATGATGATATCTAGCAACAAATTTTTTTAATTCCTTTTCTACGTCTATCCAATTTTGAAATAATCGGGCCTCTTTTAAATGAGGAAAAATACTTGCCCCACTAGAAGAATTTCCTTTCTCCATAATTTTATTGGATTTTCTCATAAAATCTGAGAAACTAGTTTCTAATTCTAACCCAATATCAAAACCATTACCAATTACAAGTGTAACCTCATTTTTCATTTTTTATCCCTTTTTTCAATAGCAACCTTATTACTTTCAGGTACCTTTTCATCATAAAACTCACTAATTAAATTCATATGGGTTATTTGGTTTTCACAAATTATATTAATAAAAGTAAATAAACTTAATACAGTTTTTATGTCATCTTTTAGGTCAATTTGGCCTGGATGAACAGCCTTGTTTCCAATAACTCTAATACTATCTAAAGCTTTTTGAATTTTTAAAGGCAGACCATTGGCAACCAAAAGGCCAATATTTGTATTTAAATCATCGTTTTCTTTTCCTAATATTTTACACAATTTTTCAATCGCTAATCGAAGCAGTGCTGCTGCACCTCTAGGTGAATCATTACAAATTCTCCTAGCTTCTTCGAAATCAGATTTTACTATATCAGGCATGTCTGAGTTTGGTAAAGGGGCGATGATTTCATATGGGTAAACCAATTTTCCATCATGCCAAATAGAAAAATCCTCGCAAGAATTGCATTTTGCAAACCAAAATTCTTCGAAAACTTCTGGTGGAACTTGATATGTACGCAAAATTACGTCATGCCAAATTTGATTGGAAAAAGCCAAGCAATTAGGGCAATCAAATGCATTTAATTTAAATTGTGGAATTCTTTCTGTTTTCATGATTTACCTTGTAAAATATTAATAGTCCTTTCTTGCATTTCAATCATTTTCATTTTGTCTTCAATTGTCTTCTCTTTTTCTTGAATTATTAAATCCTTATGGGCTAACTTTTCAGAAATTGACTCTTCCAACTGTTTGATTTTTTCAACTAATACTTTGTTTTTAGCTTTTAAAATATCGATTTCACTATTATACTTTCTGTAATCGTCGGTACTAGATTCATCATATTCCTCAATTTGTTTCTTTAAATTTTCAATTGTTTTTTCAAGTTTTTGCGAGTACTTAAAGTAATACTCCACATCCTCTTTGAAATCAATAGGATTCTCTTTATTATAATTCAAAATTGCTTCAACAGACATTTCAAAAATATCTGCAATATTCTCTAATCGCTCTATTGTGAGTTGAGTTTGGCCTCTTTCAAGTCTAGTATAATTACCTTGGGTCATACTCAATTTCTCAGCAATCTCTTCCTGAGTTATTCCCTTAGCCGTTCTAATGGCCTTGATAATAGTATATAATTTGTTCATAACACAAAGATACAATACGTTTAAAACTAATAAAAGAGTAAAATAAAACTAATAAATATTTGCAATTAATACTTTTAGTAATAATTTTGTGCATCAAATACATAAAAAAAATATGCATATTATGAATACAATTGGAAAGGAAATAGAAATGAGATTTGGGAGGATTAAGCCAAACATTCCTCAAAATATCTACAACGATACTTTAATGATACCAAAGAAAACTTTTGGTAAGTACATTAGGAATGAATCACAACCACGATTAGATGAACTGGAAAGAATAGCCAAATGGCTCAACAAAAACCCGAAAGACTTATTCTAAAAAAATGCCCTTTCAACTTGCAATTGAAAGGGCTAAAATTCAATGTTTTCAAACGACAAAAACAAAAAACTATGACAAAAGTAAAAAGAAAATTTGAAATGCCTAACGATTTAGAATCGTTAAGGAATTCACTTTCAGAAAGTAAGACTACTAGAGTTCCAAAACTTGGTGTTTCATTTTCAGAAAGATTTGATAAAACCCAAAAGAATCAATCTGTTATTTATTTAACAGTTACATATCTTGGTAGAGCCTACAAAAAGAGTTTGGCAATAAGGTGTAAAACGGGTTCATTAAACCGAAAAACCTTTGAAATCAAAAACGAGGAATCTAAATCACAGCTACTAAAAGCGATTGAAAGCAAGATTCAAGAACTTGCAACAAATCTAAGGATTACTGGAAAGCGAATTGAGCCACAAAGGTTAATAGAGAGCGTTTTAACTAAAAACAATATCATCAATCAAACACCATCTTTTAATGATATTTGTTACATAATATCAGAAGAGGTAAAACAATCTTATCTACATAAGGATCTTTCAAAGAAGTCATTTCAAAGGTATTTAATAAATATAGAGCGAATAACTGATTTTTTTGAATTCTACTTCAACAAAAGCCGAATTGAGTTAGACGAAATCAATAGCCATTCAATTGAAAGGCTTATTTTTTATTTAAAAAAAGAAAAAGACTTTCAGCCTGAAACAATAAGAAAGGTTCTTCAAATAGGGAATAGGGCTTACAGAATAGCCCAAATGAATAAGTATTATGAATACAATCCATTTATAAATATTAGACTTGATAGGTCTAAATCTACTTTACAAAACCACTTAACTAAAGATGAAATCCAAAAGATTTATAAACTGGAATTAAACAATAAAATATATTCTGATATCAGAGATTTTTTTGTTTTTCAATGTTACTCTAGTTTGGCATATACTGACCTTAAAAACCTCAAACATGAGCATTTGGTAGAGGTTGAGGGTAAAAAAACAATAAGAAAAGCAAGGGAAAAGACTACCAATTTTCAAACTATTCATTTGTATCCTATTGCAATTGAAATTTTAGAAAAGCATTTCAATCCAAAATCAAAATTTTGTTTCAAAGTTTATTCAAATACCCACCACAATAGGGTATTAAAGGAAATTGCTCAAATAGCGAACATAAATAAGCCAATCAGTACGCACTGGGGGCGAAAAAGCTTTTCCCAAATGATGGTAAGAAATGGATTGAGCAAAGAAAGCTTACAAGGAGTTTTGGGCCATAGTTCTATGAAAACTACTGAAAAACACTATGCTAATATTTCCACCGAAAGAACACTTATAGAAATGGAATCTTTAACAATTAAAATTATATAATTATGCAATTAAGCGAAGAGAAGCAAGCCGCAATTTTGGAAGTTTTTGGAGGATTTTTGGGTGAAGACATAGTGAGAGGGGCAAATGGAGAAGCTTTACATTTTCATATTTTAAAGAAGCTAGATTTTGCAATTCTTACACTGGTTGAATCAACTGATGCAGATATACAAGCAGCTGGGTTAAAGACATCGTTAACACATCTTTTGGCTGTTAGGAATACTCTTTTTTATGGCAATCCTTTTGTTGACTTAGATTTATATCAAAAGTAATCAGTATGCTATGAGTGAAGAAAAGAATAAAGAGAAGTCTAAAATAGAAAGGCTTGAATACTATCTAAATTCAAAGTATGATTTAAGAATCAATGAAATTACCAATGAATTAGAGGGTAAATTAAAGAAAGAACTGGAGTTTAAATCTATCAATATGAGCGATTTAAATTATGAATTGATGCACGTTGGTTTCACTCGATTTAAGGAAGAAATGAACGTTTTGATTAACTCTTCTAAAATTGAAAGATTCGACCCATTCAAGGCATATTTCAAGCAATTAAAGCCATTTGACCCAATCATTGAACCTGATTACATTTTAGAACTCACCAAGTTTATTGAAACCGATGAACAACATTGGTTTGAAAGAATATTTAAGAAATTTTTGGTTCAAATGGTCGGTCAAGGCATAGGAGAAATAGATTTCAACAAACATTGTTTGACATTTGTTGGAAAACAACATGATGGAAAAACTACCTTTTTAGAATGGCTCGTTCCTCCAAAACTGAAAACTTACCTCAAAAAAGGTTTTGATTTCGGTGGCAGAAAGGAAGCGAAATTTTCATTAGTTCAAAACTTCCTCATAAATCTTGATGAACTAGCAAGCTTTGATAAAAAAGAACTCAATAATGAGTTTAAAAGCGTCTTGTCTGAAAGCTTAGTCAAGTTTAGACCTCTTTATTCCAATCAAGAAGTTTCCTTCAGAAGGAGGGCTTCATTTGTGGCCAGTACAAACCAAATGGAATTTTTAACCGATGAAACTGGGAATGTTAGGTGGTTGGTTTTTCAAATCATAAAAATAAACCACGACAACGGCGGAAAAGATGGGTACAACAAAAGTACTTACATTGAAAATATTTGGAGACAAGCCTATTTTTTATTCAATAACAAATTTGAATTCATTCTTACCAAAGAAGATGTGGCAAAACAAGAAATGCACAATAGAAAATACATAAAAACAACCGATGAAATGGAGTATATAAGAAAGTATTTCGAAGCATCGGAAGAAACAGACCCCAAAGCTGATTTTATGACAACTGGTCAAATTACTGACTGGCTTATAAGAGCAGGTTTATTGCGAACAAATAGAAACTTTGTAGGTAAAGCTTTAAAAACTGAGGGTTTTATTATTTCGAGTAAATACAATGCTGAAAGGAAATTTTCGGAAAAAGGCTATTATATAATTATCAAAGCTATTTCTAATAATTAGTTACTCGTTACTCGAAAAGTATATAAAGTATTATAAATCAATATTTTGTAACACATAAAAACGAGTAACTAAAAATGAATCTCAATTACTCGTTACTCGAAAAAACAGAAAAGTAGTTACTCGATTACTCGATTTATTTAATTGTTTATCAGGTATTTAAGCCAAAGAGTAACGAGTAACAATGTTTTGAAAACTGTTTTAAACCGCTAAAAGAAAAGGAATGAAGGACTTTAAAAAAATACCAATTGTGGCTTACTTAGAATCACTCGGAATTCATCCAGTAAATAAAGTTGGTAACCAATTTTTGTATTATTCACCATTATCTAATGAGAATACACCTTCATTTTTTGTGGAACTTACCAAGAATGTGTTTTTTGACTGGTCTAATGGCTTAAATGGTGATATTATAGACCTCATAAGAGAAAAAGAAAAACTAAGCTTCAAACAAGCTTTAAATAAACTTTCAGAATTCAACGAAACCCATTCTTTTTCTTTTAGCGGTTTTAAGCCTATTAGCACTCCAAAGAATCAAATCATTATCCTTGAGGTAAAGGAAATTCAAAATTCCAATCTATTCCAATACATTAATTCTAGGTGCATTGATATGGATTTAGCAAAACAGTATTTGAAAGAAGTTCACTATGTGACCAATGAAAGAAAATATTATGCATTAGGATTCAAAAATGATTCAGGAGGTTTTGAATTAAGAAATGGTTTAGGTTTTAAAGGCAAAACTAAAAACGCAATTACAACCATTGAAAACTACTCAAAGAACCTTTCATTATTTGAAGGCTTTTTTGATTTCCTTTCTGCTTTACAGTTTTACAACTTGAATAAACCTCACAATAGTACTATAATACTTAATACAACTAACAATTTGCCATCAATTAAAGAGACTGTAAAAAACTACAATCAAATATTTGCATATCTAGACAACGACAAATCGGGTTTAGTTACTATAAATAAGCTACTTACGTATAATGAAAATACTAAAAACAAGTCTCTAGAAATGTATCCAAATCATAAAGATTTCAATCATTTTTTAGTCTCAAACGGTATCAAATAAGCAATTCGCTTTTTGACCAAAAAATGACCAAAAATTGACCAAATATTTACCGATTATTAACCGAATTAGTAACTAAATTAAATTAATGCGAAATGAAAAAAGAATGTAAAAACTGCAAAAAAACTTTCGTACCTGAAAGAGCAAATCAAATCTATTGTTCGAATTCTTGTAAACAAAAAGCTTTTAAGGAAAGGAAAATTAAGAACCAAAATAATTCAGAGGAGATTATAAAAATGGTATTTAGTATTTCGGATTTTGAATATTGTCAAGATTTGGTTTGTGGCAGAATATACAACGACAATGACTTTGACCTAGACCCAATTATGTATTTTTATCTTATTCAAACTTATAAGGAAGCCGACATTAAAAAGAAGGGAGATTATATTTTGTCAATGTGTCACCATGGAAGAAGTAATTTTGCAAGATTTAGGAAAATGAATGAATTTATTGAATTTGAAAAGAAGTATTTGAATGGTTCATTTGATATAGTTTGAGTATGTTAAGATACCAAAATGGAGACAAAAAAATACCATTTTGGTATCATAATTATAGCATTTGAATAGAGAATTTGTATTAAAAATGCATCAAAAATGTATCACCAAGTGACTTGAAAATATCAAAAAGCTATAAATTTATATCAAAAAACCATTTGAAATGCTAAGTAGTTTACTCATTGATATATCTCGCAATAAAAAGAGTAATTGAAGTCAAAATTCTATTTTTAAAGCTCTTCTTTTTGAGGCTAGATGGTTTTTCTTCCAGACCATTATTTTTTAAACTCTTTATTTTAATAAATCTATCTTTAATACTTTGCACTTGCTCTTTTGTAAAAAGCGTATTTGTTGCGTTAGGTTTAATTTTCTTTTTTAAAATCAAAAATTCATCTAATAGATTTAAATAAGAGTTCAAATAAATCAATTGGGATAAATCTTCAAGTTTTTCAGTTTCTATTTTTTTGAAAGAATTACGATTAAAAAGGTTGATTATTGCTCTACACCTAATTTCAATTTCCTTTAAAATACTTTTGTCATGCTCAATGTCTTGCATAACATTTTTCAGTAAATTTTTAATATCATTTATAATCTTAATAATTGGTCGAATTTGTATTCCATAACTTTTTAATAATTTAGGATTATAAATTATTAAATCAGTTACCAGATTAAAAGAGTTTTCATTTTGAAATGATTGAAAGAAATCAGTCTCTCTCAAATAATCATCTTCATCGTAATAATCACTATATGAGAAAGGGTGGTAATTTTCAATACTGCTCAAAATCTTATCTAATTGCTCCAAGTAAACATTTTTAATGACTTTTTCAACTTTTTCAGAGCTTTTAGTATTTATTTGGTCTCCAAGGATTTTGTTAGCTTTAATTTGCTCTCTCAATGCTAAGTAAATTAAAATGGCACTCATATAACCAACAAATGGGGAAAGGACACCACCTATTGAATCTCCAATTTCATTAGCTTTTGAAACACCCAAATTCCATTTTTCACTATTAATTTGAGTTACCACCAACGGCAAAGAAAACATTCCAATTAATCCTAATGACAATACTGTTATTGCAATCCAATCTGTTTTAGTTAATTCAGCATACCATCTATTTTTCTTCACAATTAATTGTTTTTTTTCAATCAAAAATACACAAAAAACCCACCCTTCAAAACTTTGAAAGGTGGGTTAATCATTTTGTAAATTTAACTTGCTTATTTTCAGTTATTTACTGTAAAACACTCCGTTAGCTGTGCAAATAAATACCTAAATAATTATGCCTTTAATAACAGTTTTAGTACATCCAAATATTGGAAATCTATTTGTTTAATACCCTTTTCCGACATTACGAGATTATATAGTTTCCTGAAATTTAAATGCAAGTCATAAATTTCATTTGACATTTCAATATATTCTTCAATTTCAGAATTAAATATTTCATCTGGAGGAATTAAAATAGGAATTTTTGTGAATCTAAAATAAAAAATCTTTATATATGATTTACTTAAATCTGGATGGTCAAGAAAAAAACTCAGTAATTGGTTAATATCAGTCAAAATATTAATAAACTCCCTTTCTTTGAATTTAGCTTTCTTTTCTTTACGATAACTTTTATAATCAGAATTTGAAGAATATGAAAATTCTAAAAAATTAGCTATTGCTCTACTTCCAGTTTCACCGTTAATACTAAAAGGATTTTTAAAAGAAAATTCAATCAGTGATGTAATAAGTAGATTTAATATATGGTAAGTTTTTTCAAACAATAATTCTTCATTTTTTGATTTCTCTTGAGCATAAAATTGGTTTTGAATTAATTCATTAGCTTTAATTTGTTCGTTTAACGCTAAATAAACCAAAATTGCCCCTAAAAAATTAATAAATGGGGCAGTAATTCCTCCTATTGTATCGCCAATTACACCAGTATTTGCATCAAAGGCCAATGATTCACATCCTCTTATTGAGAAAATTATTGGCATTATCATGATAACTAAAAATAAACCTAAAAATATGGTTAGTATTTTAGGCCTAATCCCAATATTTAGTCTTAATCCCTCATAAAACTCAATAAGTCTTAGTCTTATTTTGGATCAATCCAAAAAGTTGGGGGGAGGTTAAGCATATATTTTCTGTAATCTAAATAGGAAAAAACTTATGTCTCTTACTCCTCTGAATTGGCTTCTTAGTGCTTTTACTTTTGCGTTAAAAGACTCTGCTGAAGCATTTGTACTTCTATTGTCGAAATAATTTAGGATATATTCATAATTGTTCTGAATAGTTCTAGCGATGGTATTGAAGGTTTTCACCTCAAACTTTTCTACTGAATTATACCATAAGGCCAGTTTTTTAAAAGCTACTAATCTATTCTTTGACTGGTGGAAAATATTGGATAGTTCCATGCTGAGGTCGTATGCCTGCTTTAAGTCAGGATATAGTCTAAATAAAACCTCAGACCTATGTACTTGAGAAGCAGACCATTTACTTTCTCTTTGATGCAAAAGAAATCTACTTCTGATTAATAGTTGTTTTAAGGTATCACCGTTTTCTAAAACTTCTGGAACGTACCTCTTCTTCAGTTCTTTAGCATATTCTATTTCTTTATTTTCTTGATCTATTGCCGCCCAACGATGTTTGATTCTGATTTCTTGTACTGCATCACTGGCTAGCTTTTGGACATGAAACCTATCTGAAACCAGCTTAGCCTTAGGAAAGCTACGTTTAGCAATTCGCTCCATGGTTGGAGCAAGGTCCAATGTTATTTCCTTCACCTTTTTCCTCTTTGACTCTGGAATTTTGTGTAGAACCTCAATGACTGTATCACTGACAGTACCTTTGACCATCGCAATTAAAGCTCCTTTTTTGCCTTTTGCAGCCTTGTTGGTCAATATGGTATATAAATCACCATTTGAAAGACAGGTCTCATCCAGAGATAGATTTTCGCCAATATTTTCGGGATAAAGTATCCATTGTTGGGCATGTTCAAGCTGTTTCCAAGATGTATATCCACTCAGGTGGGCTGCATATTGTTCTTGCAAGCGTTTGCCGTCTAATTGAAACAATTCACCTATAACTTTGCAGCTAATTGGCGTATTATCCAAGAGCTCCTTTTAAAAAAGCCGCAAATTCCGATGTCATTCGCGTTCCTGAGGCTACTAAATTCCAGTTTCTATAGACTATTTTTCCACTATCATGATTGAGCCATTTACGTCGCTTGATTTTTAGAAAACAAGCCTTGCCACGAAGTGGGAAATCCCTAACTGTTTCTTCCTCA
>NZ_RJUE01000055.1 GCF_024343735.1 Lacihabitans sp. CCS-44 | reverse complement strand
AAATGTCACAGAATATTTTACAGATTTCTTTCCGCTTTTATTATCGAGCCCCTCTTTAAGTTTGCCAGACATCTCACTCACCATGGTGCTGTCTACCCGAATCAAATTGTACTTTAACTGCTCACTATAAGCATAATAATCTGAAAAAGTAGTGTAGATGAACTCATAGACTTCCTTAAAGTAATGATAGTCAATCTTTGAAAGCCTTTCCGAAATGGAGCTTCTGACTACGGTTTCCCTTTCATCTAAGTCAAACAGTACTTTAAATCCCGAATCGTTAAAAGTATCTTCTAAAGTGCGTTGGCTTAATTTCTCATTGTCTAGAATTCCATAAAGTAATGATAGTCAATCTTTGAAAGCCTTTCCGAAATGGAGCTTCTGACTACGGTTTCCCTTTCATCTAAGTCAAACAGTACTTTAAATCCCGAATCGTTAAAAGTATCTTCTAAAGTGCGTTGGCTTAATTTCTCATTGTCTAGAATTCCATAAAGTAGTAGATAGAATACCTTTTTGGCATGCAATACTTTAGTATAATAGTCAACATTCGTATTAGAGGATAGGTGGGTTAATAAAGCCTCTGGTATTAACCCTATCAGTTGGCTTACTGATACCTTGTGGTTCTTGAAATTTGTCATTAGATTTTAAGAAAGCGTAGCCAAAGATACAAATTCATAAGTCTAAGACAACGACAAATCATTAATAACAAAAAATGGCCGGAAGATATTTAATCTTCCGACCATGACTACCTCGAAAGGTGCTTTTTATTATTGGATACAGCCTGGTTTATTGGAAAAAACCAACTTCTGTTAATTGTAAAATTACATCTGATTTTGTGGCTTTTTCATTTCTAAATACCAGATAGATATCATGTTTACCACTTACAGCTTGATTCAGCGTCAACTTAGCTTTTCCTGAGCGATTTCGACTCCACTCGGCCATGTTTGTGCCTGCTGGAGGTCTTTCAAAACCCAATTCTTTCAAACCAACATACTCGGAAGTAGCCAAAAGTGGCCCATCAACTTTGTCTAATCTCAACTCAACTTTACCACCAATGGCTCCGTTTCTAGCACTGGCTTGCACATAGGCTATAATTTCCTTGATAGATGTCAAATCAATGTTTTTGTAATAACCAAAAGATTTATCGCCAACCAAGGAGAACGAATAGCCAGGTGTAGTTATGACTTGCGTACTAAACGAACCATCCAAATCTTGCGGACGAAGGTAATTAGGACGCAAAACCACCAATTTCTCTTTCAATAGCGACTTGGTTTTCATAGCTCCTTTGTCTTTATAAGCCGCTCTTAAAACAAAGCTACCCGCCGCAGTTTCATAGCTTGGATTCTCAGGCTTTACGCTTCCTGTCAAAGCCAACTTCGATACGTTTGCATTATTAGACGCAAGACTAAAAATATAATCTGCCATACGTTTGGCATTTACCTCACTTAAATCTGGGTGAGCACTCATGCCGTGTTCGGCCCAAACTCCACTACCGCCTTCTTTGATTTTTTTCACCAAATAGGCCATATTCTCAGGAGTATTTGAATATTTATCTGCCACAGCTTGGTAGCTTGGCCCGATAGACTTCGTAGTATATTGGTGACATGACTTACAGTCAGAGGCCTCAATTAAATTGCGTCCCACAGCATAAGAAGCCATATCGTCAGCACTTTTTTGTTTGGCTGCAATTTCAATAGGGTCAAAACCCTGCGGCAAATAATCGAACGTAACGGCTACTTCCTCAGACTTTATTTTATCTCCATCTTCTTTGTCCTTTACCTTTACTTTGTATCCAATCGGGTTCTTGCCAAAGTAAAAAGTCTGATTTGTAGCTTCCAATTCAATATCGACTTCAGGGGCGGTGTTACCTGCTGTTACGGGTAGCGAAATACTATTTTTAGCTCCTTTTGTATCCGATACCTCCAAAGTAGCAATAAAATTTCCAGCAGTTTTAAAGGTGTAAACCGGCTCTTTCCCCACCAAATTTGCCACTACTGCTTTCTTTGCATCGGTTATTTTCCATTTGTAAGACAACTTACCCGCATCTTCAGGATCAAAATCGTTTGAACCTTCGGCTGAAAACTTAACTGCCAGCGGCAATGCACCCGAAGTTTTATCTGCCTTAGCCACCACATTTGGCCTTCTATTTCCAGCATTGTATTCTATTTTCACCAATTTCGAATTGTCATTTCCTCTAAACCAAGCAGAACCATATTCTAAAACATACATGTCGCCGCTAGGGCCGAAATCCATGTCTATAGCCGAACTAAAATTCATATCCGGCAACACCCTCTCCATAGATACATAATCACCATTTTCATCCATCGTAACGGCCATTATCCAACCACGCATAAACTCGGTGATAAGCCATTTTCCTTCATAGTAGCCTGGCCATGGTCTTGGAGCAGTTTTGAAATCGGCCTTTCTGAATACCGGACCGCCAGTAGCACTCCTACCGGATGTACCAACCAAAGGGAAGTCTGTAGATGGCCCATAAGGATAATAGATCATAGCTGGCACGGGTTTAGGCAAGTTGACCAGACCAGTATTGTTTACTGAGTTATTTACTGGGTTGTTTACATCAAATGGCTCACCATAAGTACCGTCAGCAGAATTGTATTTTTTGTAAGGAAAGTTCTTTCCGATAA
This sequence comes from Lacihabitans sp. CCS-44, assembly GCF_024343735.1. Classification (GTDB taxonomy): domain Bacteria; phylum Bacteroidota; class Bacteroidia; order Cytophagales; family Spirosomataceae; genus Leadbetterella. The sequence continues at coordinate 173,777 of NZ_RJUE01000055.1, read as the reverse complement.
AATAAGGCCAGCCGAAAAATCCAGGACCTTTGGCTTGATTAAACTCATCATAGCCTCTTGGCCCCCAGGTAGAATCTTTGGATGCATCAGGGCCAACTTCACCCCAATATAGAAAACCTGTTTTGGAGTCCAAAGTTGGTCTCCAAGCGTTTCTGTGACCCATGGTATATATTTCTGGGCGGGTTTTTGCTGTGCCTTCTGGAAATAAATTGCCTTTTGGAATCGTGTAAGTTCCGTTTGCCTCTGGGTGAATTCTTAGGATTTTACCTCTCAAATCGTTTGTATTTCCTGGTGCACGTTGGTCGTCTTCATTTTCCTTACCTAGTGTTTCTACCAAATTAGATGAACCCTGTCGAGGGTTTACGGTATTGTTTCCTACTGTTAAAAACAAATTATCGGCTTTGTCCCAAGTCATACCGCCGCCTGTATGGCAACATTCTTCTCTTTGGGTTTTCACGTCTAATATTTGTTTTTCGGAGGCCATAACGAGTGTATCGTTTTTCAAAACAAATCTAGAAAGAACGTGCTTCGACTCTTTCGGGTGAGCATAATAAAGATAAACCCAATGATTTGTAGTGAATTTGGGGTCAAGGCTCACGCCCATCAAACCTTCTTCGGCTTCACGTGTTTGGCCTTGTTTATTGGTGTATTTGGTATTAACCGTTATAAAACCGGCATCCAAAACTTCCTTTGTTTTTTCATTGACGATTTTCACACCGCCTTTTCTTTCGACAATTATGATTTTATTACCTGGTAAAAACGCCATTTCCATAGGTTCGTCAAGTCCTTCGGCCAATACAACTTTGGTGAAGCGGTTCCAATCTGGTGGAGTGGGTTTATCGGCTAAAAAGCCAAACCATGCCAAAACACTTAAAAATAAAGTAGAGAAAATCTTAATCATAAGAAAAAGGTTGATTGAGTTTGAAAAAACCAAAAATAACAACATTTTCTCAAAATGAGACAATTATTAGATATATACCCCTATTTCTTAGATGATTGGTGAATTTTGTGGGATTTGGGCAGGAGGGAAATAAGATGTACGACCTTTTAAAAAATATCCAATCCCCTAATTTTCAAAGCCAAATGACACGCACAGTTTCCTTTTTATCAGCCTTTAAGACTTCCAAAATATGAGTACCGGGTTTTCCAATAAGTTGTACTGGAATTTCCGTCTGACCGCTTCCCATTTGAATATTTTGAAAAACAGCGTATTTTCTTCCCAAAGAATCAACCTGATTTACAGTAAGTGTTTCTCGTGGTTCTAAATGTGTCTTTAATAAAATTCTTCCATCAACAGTCGGATTGGGGTAAATCAAAGATTGGATTGGTTTCTCGTTTGACAATAAAATGGAAGACCGTTTTACTAAAATACCTCCCTCAATGCTTTCAAACCTCTTCCCCAAAATCTGATTGGTAGTATTTCCATCGCTTCCAAGCCATTTTGAGAGAACTTCATCATAAACAGATCGGTAGTCATATTGATAAACGAAATCCTTGTTTTTGTCTAAATTATTGAAATCAAGTGCTTTGCCATAAACCTTTCCGTTTACGTCTTCGCCAAACATAAACATCACTCCAGCCGCTCCGTGGTCGGTGCCGTTGCTGTCATTTTGATTGGGCCTTCTTCCAAACTCTGAGACCGTCATACCTAAAACGTTTTTTGAAAGGTTTTGGGTTTTCAAATCTGCCATAAAGTACGAAACTGCATTACTGATTTCTGACAGCAAACCAGCGTGTTTTCCGTCGGTAGTGCCCTGACCAGCGTGGGTATCAAATCCATCAATGCTCAATAAATAAACTTTGGTTTTCAAGCCGCCTGAAATAAGCCTTGAAACCAATTTCAGTTCATCGGATAGCTTACCTTTTGCATATTCGGTGGTGTTTTTGCCAGAATCAAAAGCATTTTTTACGACTTTCGAGTATTTGTTGGATTGGATACTTAGATCCAAAAGAAAGTTTCGTTCATCCACATAAGCCCCACTTCCCGTTAAAAAGCCCTCACCAGACAGCAAGTCTTTCCCTCGTTCGTAAAAATCATTGGGATTTTCAACAGAAATACCTACATCTGCGGTGCCAGTAGAAAAAAGTAACGACGAAGAACTTCCGATGTTCATGCAGTCTGGATGTTCCGAAACCTCATTTACCTTGTCAAAATATCTTCCGAGCCAACCCGATTCCAGTCTCTCAGAGTCATTGGCAGGAGTAATTCCGCTCAACCAAATATCCGTAGATCGGAAATGTGAAAGGTTAGGATTTGGATATCCAACACCCTGAATTACAGCTAAATTTCCATTTTTAAACAAACCAAACATCCCATCATTCTTACCATTTTTTAAAGCTGGATTGAGGTACGAATTTGTATTACTCAGCTTTAATGCTTTTGATTTTGGAATATTAAGTGTTTTTCGAAATTTTGAATAGTACAAGTCGTTGTCGGCCGGAATCACGGTATTCAAAGCATCATTTCCACCAAACATTTGTATAATAACCAACACATTATCGTCAGGATGGTCAAGGTCTAATGTTTTTGCCCAAACCGGTATTTTACCCAGATTGAAACCTGCAGAAAATGCCGCTGTTGCCGACGAATATTTTATGAATTTTCTTCTGTTCATGGTTATTAACACAAGTGAAAGTCTGGAGATTTGACCAAGGAAATCATTAAAAGTTTTAACCTAAATCCACCAACTTCGCTATTTTTAAACATGTTTGGCCATTCATAGTCTGGGTTACCACCTAGTAGCTCCTTTTTGTATTTTTCTTTTTGAGCAACCGTAGGACTTTTTGCGAAAAACAGCTGAAGAATCTGTTCAATTAGCCTACCAGAGTTTTCTTTTTCGTCAAACTGGCCTGCCCAAGTTATCATTTGGGGATTGGACTGATTCCAGATAAAATAACCCATTTGTTGAACTGCAAAAGGGAACGTTCGGGTATCGGCCCATTTTCGATAGCCTGGCCAGCCAGCTACATTTGGAGGATTCAGCAACTCTTGGCCCATGGTCACCATTACCCATTCTTTCCAGTCGCCTTTGACGTCAAAATGCTTGGTGATACCTACAATGGTTTCAGCGGGAGTTTTGATTTGGACACCTCTGACGGCATCGCTAAAAAACAAATCTGATTTAAGTAATTGACTGACAACGGGTTTTATTTCCCAATTATTATCTCTAAAAGTTTTGGCCAAAATTTTTATTAATGCCTCGTCTTCAGCTTGAGGTTTGCTGTATACAAAAAACCTAAATAGTTTTTCACAAATAAATTCAGATACCACCACTGACTTTTTTAGAAGTATGGTATTTATGAGTGTCTTGATTTCTTGAAGAGCTAGAGTCTCTGTTTTGCTCGAAGCGTCGCCTGATATTATTTGCCCTAGATAGGCTTTAGAATTAAAATCATGTTCATCAGAATTTAGGAAAGGCTGAAAAATAGGATATTGCTTCCATTCATCTGTAAAAATATTGACTTTCCAGCCTGTGAAAACTCGAGCACCCTCTTTCACATCGTCTTCGGTATAATGTCCGATTCCAGTTGTATAAAGCTCTAGCAATTCTCTGGAGAAATTCTCGTTTGGTGCATTTTTAGTGCTGTCTTTTCCGTTCAAAAAGAAGAGCATAGCCCCATCAATACAAATTTTTTCTAACAATTCTCTGAAATTTCCGAGGCATAGATTTCTAAAAAGGGTATTTTGGCGGTACATCAAAGCGGCGTGCATGGGGTCGTCAATGGCAAATTTGGTGGTGAAGTGTCCATGCCAAAAAAGTGTCATTTTTTCTCTGATACTTAAATTGTCTTTGGTCATTTCTTCCATCCACCAGCGTTTGAGCTCATAGTTTTCTTCATAAACTCTTTTATAAACCTCGTCTACCACTTTTTGCTGATCGGCTGCTGGGAGTTTCCACCAAGTTTTGAAGCCTGCATTTACCCAAGTCGGAGGTACTGGTTTGGGATTGGCCGTTGCATTCATCAACAATATATCCACTACCGTATCCGAGTTTTTTCCAACAAAAGCTTTGGTATGGGTCCACGAAAAGGCATGGGTAGTTCTTCTTAGAAGATGTATGGCATCTGCCAAACCGAGCGTACGGGCAATAGGTCTTAGCATATTTCTAAAGAACAGGGAAATTTTATACTAAGAAACGAAAAAAAGCTTTCAAAATTGAAAGTTTCACGCTTAGGTCTCAAAACTTACATAGTCTTATTCAGTTTAGATTTTTTCCAAGCCGCATCTGTCGCAAAAAGTGGATATTCTGTAAAAATATTTGCCACAATATTTTTAAAATAGCTCTTTTTGTGTGAGTTGTCGTTGAATATTCCATTAGCATAGCCTCTCCACACTATTTCTGAAGTCGTTCCTTCAATGAGTGAAATCATTAAAGTACCCTGTTTAAGATTATACCTTATGGCCTTGTATGAGTCGTTATCGCTGTTATTATTAAGCCAAAAATTAATATTGGGCTGGTCGTAACCCGTATATTTTATAGCATCATAATAAACGAAAAAGTTGACGAATAAGTCAGGTTTTTCATAAGAAAATACGTAACCTCTGGCAGCCATTTGCTGTTTTATAGCCTGCTGAACATCCTCACAGATATAATTGGTATCTCTTTGGCACTCAACAAAGCTGTAAGTTTTGTAGTCTGTAAAACCCAATGAATATTTATAGTCATGTTCTATAAACACTCTATTCCTGAGGCAACTTGTAGAAATCGCCGAAATAAGCAATAATAAAAATAACTTGTTCATGATTACATCTCAGTAATCTTTCGAGGCTTTTCTCCTGCGGCAAACAGTGGATATTGGTCAAAAATACTTCTAACCACAGAGCGGTAGTAATTTACCGGCTTATTGACTTGTTTATTGAAAACCCCAGAAGCATAACCCCTCCAAATCAAACGACTGCTTTCAGCATCGAGAAGAGATACCAAAATCATTCCGCCACCGAAGTTATAGGTTTGCACCTTGTAAGTTTCATCGTTTTCATAACGGTTTACCCAACGCTCCATGGAAGGCTGAAAATATCCTTTGTAACCCACTCGGTCTTTGATTATGCTGTAGCTCACCAAAAGCCCTGGTTTTTCGTCCGTCATTTTATAGCCTCGGGCTTTCATCTGTCGGCGAATAGCGTCTTGGATTTCTGAACAAATGTCTGAGGTGTCAATTTCGCAATTAAGGAAATTGTAACTGGTGTATGTAGTAAAGTCGGTGTCGTAACTGTAGTCATTGTCAACCATCAGCTTTAAAGAATTGCAACCAGTAAGACCTACAAACACAAAAAAAGTCAGAATAAAGATTTTTTTCATTCGGGTAATATGTTTAGAATTCCAATACATACGTAAAACCAACAATATCAGTTGTTTGTTTAAACAAATTTTGCTAAAAGAATTCCAAAATGCAAGTCAAAGCCCGAAAAGGTTTTTAATACCCTGAATAATAATTTAAGGCTTTTAGCATTTCTGACTTATTAATAGCCACATCATATTTACATGAACCAATGCCATCGAGAAGAGAAGCTTTAACAACCTTGCCAATATTCTTTTTGTCTTGGAGCGTAAGTTTTACTATAGCCTCCATATCTTCTTTCCTGATTTTTACGCTCCCGTAAACTGCAAAAATAAACTCTTCAATCTGCATCAGAGTGGACTCATCGATAAGTTTTTTGGTGAAAGAAATATATGCCTCAGCTATCATTCCTGCTGCTATAGCCTCACCATGGAGTAGTCTTTCATTGCCTTTGTCGAGGAAAAAAGTCTCTATGGCATGCCCAAGTGTATGACCAAAATTTAATATTTTTCGCAGACCTTTTTCTGTAGGATCTTCCTCAACTACCTGTTGTTTTATTTCCACCGAATGTTGAATCAATTCCGCTAAATTCTGATTTTCGAGGTCAATTGTTTTTATTTCATTCCACTTGCTCTTATCTCTTATCAAGCAGTGTTTTACGATTTCTGCAAAACCTGATCGAATTTCATTTTGTGGAAGGGTTTTCAAGAAGACATCGTCTATCAGTACTGTTTTGGGAAGTGTAAATACGCCAATGTGATTTTTAAAACCCTGGAAATCAATGCCTAATTTGCCACCAACGCTGGCATCAACCTGGGAGAGTAGAGTGGTAGGTATCTGTATGAAATCAATGCCTCTTTTGTAGGTAGAGGCACAAAAACCGCCCATGTCGCCTATCACTCCGCCACCAAGGTTAATCAAAAGTGCATGTCTGTCCAATTCATTCTTGGTCATTTCTTCCCATATTTGCTGGCAGGTGTCTAGGTTTTTAAAGTGTTCTCCAGCTTTGATAGTTATGACTTTGTGGGCTGGGAGGAAATTTTTCACAAGAGGATAACAGTGTTTTTTTGTATGAATATCCACCAAAACCATCACTTTAGAATAGTTTTTTTGTGCAAAAAACTGAGTGAGACTGTCGGATATTGGGCTTATTGTTACTGACATGTTGTTATATTTTGATGCAAAATTAAAGCTATTTTTGTTATTAAAAACGCCTTTTTCTAAATCCTGAACTAGCGAAATAGTTTTTTATGAATTGGTGATATTTGGTTGTTAAAATATTAATTGGAAAAAGCTTCAAAAAAACCTTCTCTAATTTTCAAAATCTAGGTTATTACTTTTATTTATCTTTGTAAAAAAAATACACTTTTGGATAGCTTAGATATTATTTTAAAATATTTCCCGAACCTCACAAACGCTCAAAAGGAGCAATTTGGACGCTTGGGTGAACTTTACGAGCTTTGGAATGGCCAGATCAACGTCATTTCGAGGAAGGACATGGAGCATCTTTACGAAAAGCACGTTTTGCACTCTTTGGGCATAGCCAAAGTTTGCAGTTTTGTTGACGACACAGATATTTTGGATGTGGGCACAGGAGGCGGTTTTCCGGGTATTCCGCTGGCCATTATGTTTCCAAACTGCAACTTTCATTTGGTAGATTCCATAGGCAAAAAGATAAAAGTGGTGACCGAAGTGGCCAACGCCTTGGGTTTGAAAAACGTAAAAGCAGAACACCAAAGGGCTGAAAATATCCAAGGAACCTATGATTTCGTTGTGAGTCGAGCGGTTACAAGAATGGCTCCGTTTGTAGATTGGATAAAACACAAAATTAATAAAAACCACTTCAATCCGCTTGATAATGGCATACTTTATCTGAAAGGTGGAGATTTGGCGGAAGAATTGGCCGAGGCAAAACGAAAATATACAATGTATGATTTGCCAAGTTTTTATGAGGAAGAGTTTTTCGAAACCAAAAAAGTAGTTTATCTACCTTTCTGATTATGTCGGCCTTAGCTATAATAAATTCTGAAAGTGAACAAATAAGTATTGAGGCCGAATTGGTCTTTTACGGTAAATATGCGACAGCCGATTTAGCTCAAAAAATTGTTTTGGAAATTAATCAAATGTGGAATGAGCCAAATGCAAAACTACAGCTTGGCTCGAGACTTTTTGATATAGTTTTTGATATAAAATACTCATTTTTAGATAATTACGAAGCCTTATTAAAGATTTCGAATAACACGAATTATTCAGTCAATTTTGTCAGAATAGAAGATAAGAATATCGCTGAACGCTCTATGATGGGTTTTGGACTCGGAGAAAACTCCGGACACTGGCTCATTACCGACCAACTTGGCGAAAGTACCACAGCCGCTCACGAATTTGGCCATGCTTTGGGCTTGCCTCATCCAGATCTACTCGATTTTAGATTTTCTGGAAATCCACCCATTATGGCTCCGAGAGGTACGATAGTAGATGCTGATTTTCAATGGAATCCATTAGCTGAACCAGGTGCATTGGGTGGCACCATGCGGCCAATTTTTAGACGTGTTAGAGCCAGTGAAGTTTTGCAAGTTTTAAAGAATTTAAACCCCGAAAACCTAGAAGCTCTTGAAATTGGTAAACTTACCAATCAGATTTTTGATGAAATGGGTAGGCCTGTTGCTCTAAACCAAGACTTAACATTTGAATAACAAACCTTTGGTATTTACCATTGTCTAAAAACAAAAACTTAGCCCATGAAAAATATACTATTCTTGCTTCTCTTCTTACTTACTAGCTCATGCATAAGTACAGCCCCAAGTAGCAGTACCAGTACGCAAAGCAGTGTAAGCCCAGAGACACAAGCTCGTAAAAGAACTGCCGAAATGAAAAGCGTCCTTGGCTTAGACACCACTCAAGAAGAGAGGGTGTTGATAATAAACGTGGTAAATTTCAGCCTTTTAAAGAAATTAAGAGAAAGCAATCAAACAAGCCAAATACCTCAGACCAAAGAAAAATATAGAGCTGAAATAAAAGAAGTTCTAAATTCAGACCAATACGCTACTTTTCTTCAACAATTCGGAGATTTATAAATCGGTTTTTGTATTATTGATAAAAAATAAATTTACATGAAAAATCTTATTGCTTTTATACTGATAAACTTAACGCTCCTTTCGTGTGCTCCAGGAACAACACCGACTAACAGTACGCCAAAAGTAGCTGAAACTAGCCCCGAAGCCGAGGCTAGAACGCTCACTACCAAAATGAAGACCAAGCTAGAATTAGATGCCACTCAGGAAGATAAAATACTGATTATAAATGTAGTAAATAACAAAATATTAAAGAGGCTTAGAGAAAATAACGAAACTGATAAGCTATCAAGCACCAAAGAGAAATTTCATACTGAATTGAAAGCTGTACTTACTGAAAGTCAGTTTAGTAAGTTTTTGGTCGAATTTCCTGATTTATAATTTTTCAAAACAAGAATCCAAGATTTATGGAATATGAAAAAATTGTAAAAACATGTAGTAAAAGACTCCTTAACGGAGAAACTTATCGAGAAATTCGAGAGGAATTGTTTGATAGGTATTACCCTGGGGATGCCTTAGAAATAGCAACAGAAAGTTATAGAGTATTCAGAAAGGAAAGGATGAAGTCATCTATCAAAAGTCTCTCCATTGGTATTTTACTTTTAAGCACAACCTACATTATTGCACCCCCAAACCATGCCTACAAACCAAAAATCACAATAGCCTTGTGGTCATTTTTAATTATAAAAACAGCTTACGACTGGTATCAAATCAGAAAATCTGAAAAGGAGTATATGGAAACTGAGCCTCAGAAATGAATTAAAGCCTACTTTTTTCCACCAGTGCACCGTAAATCTGTTTTTTATTAGAAATCATGGGCGTTTGAACAAACGCAACTTTCTCTAAGTCTTTGGTTTCTGACTTTTGTGTTAAAGTAGGATATTTTACCACCAGTCTAACATTTTGGCTTTTTTGTGTAGAAGAATATGTAATTTTTTGGGCTTGAGAAAGATTTGCTAGACAAGCTATAAAAATTAAAGTGAATGATACGTATTTCATCATGGTGTTTGATTTATGTTCACAGTTCATAACGAGACAGTTTGAACTTTATTTTACAGTCTGATACCTCTATCAATGGTTTTCAAACATAGCTTAATCGTATCGATAATTCAATTGCTAATATATTCAGCAATATTTTGGTGAATTAATTAGCATATTTGTTTCCGAATTTAATGAAAGATATTAAAGTTCAAAATGTCATTATTTGAACCAAAAAAGGTACTTTTGTTAAATTTTGCCAAAAAAATTAGCAAAAGTGGTAAATCTCATAAAAATAATCGGTTTCATTCCCAAGGAAAACACAGCTGGAATCTTCAGTAAGGTTTATTCCAATCACAACAATTATGAAATTTTGGTCGATTTTTCGAAAGAAAAAATCAACTATGGTTCTCTTATAAAATCTGATAATTCTTCAACTCAAAATTTCTCTCAACCTGAGAATTGGGTTGTGTTTGAATGCGTAAATCGCTTGTTAGAAAAAGGTTACAAGCCCGAAAATATCGTTTTAGAAAAAACTTGGGGTGCTGGTCATGGAAGCTCTGGTAGATTAGACATTTGTGTAACTCGCGAGGATGGTTCCGAATATTTGTTAATCGAATGCAAAACTTACGGAAAAGAATTCGAGAAAGAATTTACTCGAATGAAAAAAGACGGTGGGCAGTTATTTACTTACTTTAAGTTTAGCAACAAAGCCGACCTCGTAATGCTTTACGCTTCCGAACTTAAAGGAAATGAACCGACAGTAAGAAATGAAATAGTAAAAATAGAAGATGATTATCGTTTAGGTGATGTCAAAGATTTTTATGAAAAATGGAATAAACTCACCAAAGATAATGGCGTTTTTGACTCTTGGGTAAAACCTTATAACTTTGAAAGCAAAGCACTTACTATTAAGGACTTAGAAGAAATTAAACAAGACGATAGTAGTTTTATATTCAACCGTTTTCTTGAAATCCTTCGCCATAATGTGGTTTCTGACAAAGGAAATGCCTTTAACAGAATTTTTACATTGTTTTTATGCAAGATTTATGACGAAAAAGTAAATGAAGGAACCGACAATGAACTCGGTTTTCAGTGGTTAGAAGGAATTGACGACCACAGAAGTTTTCAGATAAGGCTTACTGACCTTTATAAAAACGGTATGCATGAGTTCCTAGAAAAAGTGGTTACTGACTTTTCAGAAACGGAATTTAATAACAAGTTTAAGCATTTAGAAGAAAACCTTAGAAATGACATTCTCGCTCAGTTTCATAAAATTAGGCTGGAAAAGAATAATGAGTTTGCCATAAAAGATGTTTATGATGAACAGTCTTTTAATGAAAATGCGGTTGTAGTAAAAGAAATTGTAGAGCTTCTTCAAGGTTTTAAGCTGAGATATACCAAAAAACAACAATATCTTTCTGATTTCTTCGAGTTGTTACTTACTACTGGCCTTAAACAAGAGTCTGGGCAATTTTTTACGCCCGTTCCAGTAGCTCAGTTCGTCATAAAATCGCTTCCAATTGATACCATTCTTGAAGAAAAATTATCAGGGGCAAAGATAGACAACGATACACTTTTGCCTTATGTGATGGATTATGCGGCAGGAAGTGGTCACTTCGTGACTGAAACCATGCATGAAATCCAACGCTTGATAAAAAACAAGATCGACAAAAATTATCATCCAAGCGTGGCCAAGAAAATCAGAAATTGGCAAGACGACCATTTTGCTTGGGCTATTCAATACATTTATGGCATCGAAAAAGATTACCGCCTTGTAAAAGTTGGCAAAGTGGGTTGTTATCTACATGGCGACGGCTTGGCCAATGTAATTCATTCTGATGGACTGGCGAATTTTTCGCATCCAGATTACAAAGGTAAACTACTGATTCGTGACAAGGATTTTCCGCAGGAAAACAAACAGTTTGATATCATTACATCGAATCCGCCGTATTCGGTTTCGGCTTTTAAAAATTCTGCGAGGCCATTTTATAAAGAAAACGATTTTGAACTCTACAACAGACTTACCGACAATAGTTCAGAGATTGAATGTTTGTTTATAGAACGTACCAAACAATTACTTAAAGATGGAGGTGTAGCTGGAATAATTCTCCCAAGTTCTATTCTAAGCAATACGGGTATTTACACCAAAAGCCGAGAGATTATCTTACAATATTTTGACATTGTGGGTATAGCCGAACTTGGCTCTAACACCTTTATGGCCACTGGAACCAACACCGTCACGCTGTTTTTAAGACGGAAAAACAACTACATCAGTATAAACACCCGAAAAGCTGTTGAGATATTTTTTAATACCCAGCTTGATGTTACCATCAATGGTATAGAAAAGCCAGTTGACAAATATCTGAATCATGTTTGGGAAGGAGTTGGGTTTGATGATTACCTCAGTTTAATAAGAAAACAACCCAACGAAAAGGTTGTTCAACACGAGATATACACTGAATACCAAAAAAAATTAAAAGCCAAAAACGAGGCCGAATTTTGGAAAATGGTTTTGGAAAAGGAAGCTGAAAAGCTCCTTTATTTTGTTTTGGCTTATCCGCAAAAGGTGATATTGATAAAAAGCGGTGAGAAAGATGCCGAAAAACGCTTCTTAGGTTATGAATTCTCTAATAGAAGAGGAAGTGAAGGTATTCATGCTATACAAAGGGATAAAAACATAGAAGAATGCACCCAAATGTTTGACCCTGAAGTATTTGATAACCCTACCAAAGCAAGCACTTATATTTACAAGGCTTTTGGTGGAGATTATGATTTTCCTATTGACGAAACCATGCAAAACAATGTTTCTCGACACCACTTGATAGATATGCTGACTTTTGACCGAGTGGAATTTGAAAAGAATATCTCGCTTTCTGTTAAAAAAAAAGTAAAAATTGAGAGTAAGTGGACAAAATTTGAGCTAAAATCTATTTGCACGATTAACCCCTCAAAATCTGAAATTCAAAAATTTTCCGATAGTATTTATGTTTCATTTATCGAGATGGCTTCAGTAAGTAATTATGGAAAAATCGAAACCAAAATTGATAGAAAACTAGGTGAGTTGAAGAAGGGGAGTTATAAGTTTTTTAAAAATAGTGACATCTTAATTGCCAAAATCACCCCTTGCATGGAGAATGGTAAGTGTGCAATTGCTGAAAATTTGACTAACGGTATTGGTATGGGTAGTTCTGAATTTCATGTATTGAGAACCCACGAAAATTTATTACCTAATTATGTGTTTGAACTATTAAATAGAAAAGAAATTAGGGAGGTAGCTGAATCGCAAATGACAGGTGCAAGCGGACACAGACGAGTACCTCAAGAATTTTACGAATCATTATCAATACCCGTCCCACCACTCAACATTCAACAAAAAATTGTTTCTGAAATAGAAGTTTTAGAAGAAAAAGAAGAGGAGACGAAAGAGGAAGTGGAGATTTTGAAAAAAAGTATTAATACGATTTTTAATAGCAATAAAGGTAATAGTTTAAAAAGATTTGATGAAGTCTGTGAGTTGAAAGCGGGAGATTTTGTTAAAGTTGGTGACATAAGCAAAACTAAAATGGAAAACTTATATCCATGCTTCGGAGGAAATGGTTTAAGAGGTTATGTTAAAACTTTTACTCATGATGGTAAATTCTCTTTAGTCGGTAGGCAAGGAGCATTGTGCGGAAATGTTCATCTGGTTGAAGGTAAATTTCACGCCACAGAACACGCATTAGTGGCAAATCTAAATTCAGACATTGATACGGATTGGTTTTATTACAAATTAGTTTCAATGGAACTTAATCAATATGCTACTGGTACAGCTCAACCCGGACTCTCTGTAATGAATTTAAAACCCATTGAGATATTTATCCCTTCAATTACAGAGCAACAAAAAATAGTCGCCGAAATCAAAAAAATAGAAGCACAAATAGCTGATTTAGAGGAAATTACTGCTCGAATTCCAGAAGAAAAGGAGGTTATTTTAAAGAGATATCTCTGATTTCCTAAAACGGCAAACCGACTGCAAAATTCCAGATGACATTGTCTTTTCTCCAAGTTTTATCAAAAGGCTTGATGTCTTTTAGCACCCATTTGTCACCAACGGGTAACCAAGGCTTTACTACTGGCGTAGCCACATCAATCCGGAAAATGATAAACGAAAAGTCAAATCTGAAACCAACACCAGTACCTACGGCCAATTCCTTGTAGAAATTTTTGCTAAAAAGCGAGCCTTCGTCATAAATGTATTCGTCTTTGTACATCCATACATTACCAGCATCTACAAACAGTGCAGTGTTTAGAAAACTATTGAATTTAAACCTAAGCTCGGTATTGAGTTCCAATTTCACCTCGCCTGTATTGTTGCCCAAGAATTCTTCCGCTGCATTGCCCTTTTTCTCGTAAGTACCTGGTCCAACTCCTCTCGCTCTAAAGGCTCGTAAAGAGTTATTGCCACCCACAAAAAATTGACTTACAAATGGTAATTGAAGTGAGTTACCGTAAGGAACACCCAAGCCTACAATTGCACGATTGGCCCACGAAATGGTAGGATTCAGGTCATACTTGTAACGTATGTCGTTTTCTAAGCGGACAAATTGAGAAAAATATTCACCGAAAACTCTTCCAGTTTTCTCCGGATTATTTCTGATTTTATCGTACAAACCAAAAACATTTCCGGCAAAATCAAATTTACCTCGGTATGAAAAATTCGATTTGTTATATTGTTTTGGATTTACCGAAATCTCATACGAGCCGCCCACTATAAATTGATTTTCGAGAATTATCAAAAGTCTTGGATCAGCAAAAATTTCCTCAATAAACACCGTACTAATGTTGGAAGATTTTACTAGATTAATACCGATTGGGCTGAGTGTGTGCTCAATTCCTCGGCCACGTGTCCATACGTAGTTTATCGATCCACCAGCGGAATTAAGATTATATAAACCCGTTTTTATAAAACTCTCATAGCTGAGTTTTATTTGGGTTTTTGGCAAAACTTTGCTTTGCTCGGGGTCTATTTTGATAAAAGGAGCCACAAAACGTGGAATATTAAACTGAGCATCGGCACCCAAACGGTAGTTGTCGCGGTATTCACTGGCTTTGTTGCCACCTACTTGTACCTCAAAGTTGCCATTGACGGATAGTTTGAAAAACTCACCTCTTTTAAATGCATTAATATTTTTCCAGTTAATACTCAGCTGCGAACCCGCCAAGCCGCTGGAACGAGTGATCGCATTGGCCTCAACTCTCAGCGACTTTTTCTTGTTGGTTTGGAGGTTGTAATATACATCCAACAAGGTGGAATCTAGGCGATTAACGACCTCAAAATGACTTTGGATAAATTTAAAATTCGACAAACCTATCAAGCGATTGTTGGTAATGGACTGCAGGTCAGAGTTAAAAAACGTACCTGGACGGAAGGCAATGGCATCCGAAAAAATATCCTCTTTATACTTTTTGGCTGGGTCATCGAGTATTACACCTCTAAAAAAATCTAAGGAGTTGGGGTCGATATTCGAAAGAATTTCTGTTTTGGTATCTATGTTTACAAAAATATCATTGATCTGATACTGCCTTTTGGCTTGATCAGAAATGTCGGGTTTAGGGCCAACCTTGAGTACTACCATTTGGGGTTTTATGGTTGTATCAGCCTCAATACCAATAAAATCGGGTTTGAAATAAAAATAGCCCTCGTTTCTTAAAGCTTTGTCTATGTCTATTCGTGACTGTTTCAGTGCACCTAAATCAAAGTATTCGCCAGGTTTAAACGTTGCCGACGCTTTTTCAAAATCTTTTTCAAATTGGCTCTCACCGCTAACAAAAAGAATAGTATCAATTCTAAACCGTCGATTGAGCGTCGCAGTATATTCTGCGGCTCCCAAGGTTTTTTTCTCCACTAGCTTCCAATCTACTTTGGCATCAAAATACCCCTTCGATTTAAGAATAGATTGGAGATTTTCGGCATTTTTTTCAACCAAAACCCGATTGATAAATACAGGTTCTTCGGTTAACTTTTTCTCCAGCCATTCCTTAAAATTGTACCAAAGTTTTACTTTCTTTTTGCTTTCTGTAGTACCAAAAAAATAGTAAAAACCTACTTTATAGGGATATTTGCTCAAAAAAGGTAATGGGAGAGTGGTATTGGCCAATGGACGTGTATACGACAGCAACTGTTCTTTTAGCTCAGGTAGTTTCTCTGAATCTAGGCTATCGTTTTTAATAATCTTTACAGTGGCACCCGCATATAATTTCTCACCCACAGGCAGTTTTGAGGCCACTTTGCAAGAACTCCCTACAATGCCCAATAGACCGAAAAGCGATATGTATCTTAAAAATCTCATTTTCGTTTCATTAATTCCTTCCAAGTGTCGTAATCTATGGCGAAAATAAAACCGACCCCTGTTTCTACCACTGAGCCTTCTATGACCATCTGGGTTAGGTTTTTACGGAATACCTTCACTCGATATCGGCCGTCTTTAGTCACCTGCCAGTTGGCTTCAATATTATCAAAAATCTCATCGGATTTAAGGTCTTTGTTCTCGAGTTCAAAGTTTTTACCTACCGAAATAGAGATACGGTCGTTTGCAAGTTTCTTACTTACACCGAGGTTGAGATTGGTATTTCGTTCTTCGTTAGTGGCATCATAGCCCGACTCCAAGCCCAAGTCGAGATCGATGCCCTTTATAAGTCCAGAAGCATATCTGTCTAACTGGCTAGAAATCATGTCGCTGACTTTTTGCCTGGCGATGTTTTCTATGTTGGTTAAATTCTCTCCAATTTGGCTGGCATTAAAACCATTACCCACCAAAAGCATGATGGCATTGGCGTTTATGTTTTCCTGGTATTTTTTAAAATCAGCATCGTTTGTGGACTTTACCCCATTGCTTTCAACTGTCCTAATACCTTGGTTTTGCAAAGGCATTTTTAGGTCCCCAACATCGTTTGTCTGGGTAACAATTTCAAACTTAATATCCGGAGCTGATAAAAAACCGGCAACTCTTAAATCCACACGAAACGGCACCAACAACCTTGAATTTGTAAGTCGTTCATGTCCTTCAGCGGTGGGAGCGGTTGGATAGGAAGAAATGGCTCTTTTTCCGGCATTATATTCTGCTGTAATGTCCAACTTGGCGGACATTGGGTCTCCAGAAAATTCAATGTAACTTTTGCTCGATGGTTTAATGGCAAAAGACTTTCGCAAGGCTTGATAAGTGATATCGTACTGACCTTTTTCTATCTCATATCTTCCTACAATAAACAAATCTCCGCTGTTATCAAAACCTACGTTGAGGTTTCCTTGTCCATTAACACGCATTAAATCTCCAGTTATGGGGTCCATCAGAATTTTTAATGTTGCTTTGGCGGGTACATCGATTTTGATATTGACGGCGTTGGCAAAGTTTAGCCCGCTTTTCTGAACCACCGTTTTTAAGGTGTCTATTTTACTAAAATCCACAAATTTTACCACGTTTTCGAGTTCTGTATTGGCATTTGTTTCGTCAGTGAGCAATAGCGTAATGTCGGTTTTATCTTTCACATCCACATCGCCTGTTAGTCTAAAATCCAGATTTCGACCTTTCAGAAGCATATTTCCGCCCAAATATCCCACTCCATAGAAGAGCTCGTTTTGCCCTTTTTTTGCGTTAATAAGTTTAAAATCTTCCGTTTTTATGGCTAAATCATAGCTATAGTCAGGTAAGTAAGCAAGGTTAATCTTACCATCCACATCCATTTTTTGGTCATTTTCGTCTTCTAAGCTTATATGATTTAAAACGGCTTTTTCGTTTTCAAATAATATTTTTTGCTTGTTGAGCTTGAGTTTTGCTCCTGTTTCCACCAGTACAAAATCAAACTTACCAAAAGTAACATCTCCGACAATTTTTGGTTTGCTGGTGGAGCCTTTAACCGTAAAATTCCCCATGAGGTTACCATTTACATTGCTTATTATGTCTTTGACAAACACCTGAATAGCCACTAAGTCTATATTCCGAATATCTGCTGTAAAATCCAACGATTCTTCGCGTTTAGGATAATAATAACCTTTTATCGACATGTCTGTTACCTCGCCTTTTAAGGTAGCTGTAAGCCTAATCTGCTCCAGAGAATTACTCTCAGCCTTGCCTTCTAGTGTGCCGAGTTTTGTTTTATTCATTTCGAATTCTGTCACCAGCACATCGCCCGTAAATGACGGCGTACCTTCCATGTAGTTCAGTATTTCGAGATCTAAGTCGGCGTAACCGGCCACAAAAGTGGAGTCTTGTAAAAATGCTTGAGCAAGAAAATTGAGGTCGATATTCTGCGAAAAAACATGCAAGGGGCCATTAGGTTGATCGTTAAGGCTACTTAACCTCAAAATCTGATTTTTTGAAGTAAATATAACGTCATTGATAAGCACACCCGCCGATGAATAAGTTATGCTACCGAATGGATTTCCCGCCCAGGGCTCGTAATAAAGCATACTTCCGTCTTCGTCAAAACTGATTTGTAGTTGGTTGTTTACGCTCTGAACCAAACCCGTAAGGGAGTGTATATCTTGGTCTAAAGAGTCTTTGACAGACAAATCAAAACTACCTATGTTGTTTTCGAGTTTTCCAACCAAACTGGCGTTTCTAACTCTGAGATTATTGTTGGTTATCTGCTTTGTAAGTATTTGATATTTAAGTGTTTTTCGGTCTCCAGTGTAATCAAAAGTTGTGTTGTAAACTTTTACAGAGTCGTATTGAAGATATGGAATTTGCACACTTCCTTCTATCGGTGTATCGCCTTCGCTTTGTAAAGTGGCATGAACCACCACATCTGAGAAAGATTTTAGATTAGGTAAAAATGCACTGAAAACAGGATTGTAGCTAACTTTTCCATCTAAACGGAAATTGTAAGAATCCTGCACCAATGCAGGTTTAAAATTCAGTAATTTGAAATAATTATTAACCTCATTCAGCATAATATTTTGTAGCTGATTATAATCGAAATCACCTGATAGTGAAACATTTATAAATGAGGTGGTGGCTTCAAGTTTGTTATTACCATCGCTGGTGGAAGTAATCACTTTTACATCGCCAATCGGAAAAAGCATATCGTCTTTATAAACATTTATGTTTTTGCCTTGGAAATCAATAGCGGGAGATTTGGCATCCAAAACAATGTTGTTCAGCTCAATGTCCCCTTTTATAATGATGTTTTCTTTGCTTATTCCGAGTTTCTGAAGATTCACAAAGTCAAGTTTGGTTTTACCTTCCAGTTCTATGATAGGTTTTGAAATATCCACTTTTCCTTCCCAAGTAAAACTCGCACTGGGGTCGTTTACCGCCAATTTTGTGTCAAATATTTGGTTTTTTAAATCTCCAGAGAAAACAATATTTTGATATTTTTTGCCTTCATAAAAAGCCTCCGAAACATTACCTGAAAGCACCAAGTTGGCAGTTTTAAGACTTGTGCCCATGCCTTTAAATTCTATGTTGGAGCTTATCGAACCAATGGTTGGATTGTTTATTAAATCTCCAACTTTATAGGCTTGCGTATTGAGCTTTCCAGAGTAAGCCAGTCCGGCTTTATTATTTATGATGCGGCTGTTTAACTGAGCTACACCTTGTTCGGAGCTTATGGTCAAATCAGAGTTAAAGTCCAAAATTTTACCCTTAACAGTGCCCTTAAGTACAAAATCCTTGGGAATATTGATATTTTCTGGCAATACATCCGTTGGTACTATTCGCAAAATATCTGCCTTGGAGGAGGTCAGATTTGCAATATTTAGATCAAAAACGGGGTCATTTAGATTTTTTAAAGTTCCTGAAAAGTTTAGACTTGAATTTTGGATGCCTTTCAAATTCACTTTCTCGAATTTCAAACTTGATAATTCGCCATAGACGATTCCATTTAATGAAATTTCATCTTTCGAAAGGTTCTTGAAATAAGTATTGTTCGAAAGGTCAGGGTTGAAAAACAAGGCGTCTGATGCCGATAAACTACTCGATATCAAATGATAAGAAAATACACTTTTTGATATATCGGTTGGATTCAATACTATTTCCGCAGTAGATTTTAACTCCGAAGCGTTGGTTTTTAGATTTAAGTTGGTCAGGACTAATTTTTTGTCTTTTAATACAGACTTGGTGGTTAGTTCTTTGATTTCAAATCCAGACTTTTCTTTTACGGATAATTTCAAAATTTCCCCCTCGATTTTTTCTTTATCATAAGCTAGTTTTTGTGTTTTTAGTACAAAATCACTCAGGCCCAAATCTTGAAAATTGAGCTGACCTCCCAAGTTTTTTGCCGCTTTTGCTCCAGAATAAGTGATATTGTCAGCATTTGCGACAAGTTTATTGAGGGAAATTGTTTCTTTGGGTAAATCGATTTTTTCAATTTCGAAATCCAGATTTATTCCTTTTCCGGTGGTTTTGGTATCTCCAAGTGCTAGGTTCCAGTTAAAATTCTTCGCCGCAAATTCCTGAATCTGAATATCTGGTAGGTTAGAATTGCTTTTTGCCCCTGAACTATCCGCGACAGTTTTACCAAAGGTAGCCGTCAGATAGCTGTTATTTAGCGAAGTGTTTTTAAGGAAAAACTTATTTTTTCCAACATCAATTTTAGAAAAACCAGTTTGTAAATCTCCAAACTTGGCTTGAAGTTTTTGTTTTGACGATGGGTCTGAGTACCTCACTGTAAGGTCTTTGGCCAAAATACTTTGCAGCTCATAACTCAGAGGAACGGTGATGGCATCCTTGGGTTTTGTTGATGAAAATGCAGCTATTGCATAAGAATAATTAAAAACAGCATCCTTTTTGTAAATATTGAGTAACGAACCTTCTAGTTCTAATTTATTGATTTTAAGTATATTATCAAGATAAGCCAACATGTCTATATCGATGTAGGCTCGTTTCGCCGAAATCAAGGTGTCAGATTGTTGGTCTCGAATGAGGAGCTTTTCAATTTTTACCCAGTCAGGAAAACCGTACGAAATATTGCCTGTAACTGGTGTTTTGAGCTTTTCGGAGAGTGTTTTTAGCACAAAATCACTCAGGCGTTTTTGCCCATTGGGAGATTTCAAATACAGTATTGAGCCCATAGCAGCCACCAACAATAAAATAATAATTATTGCTAGTGTTTTTAAAATACGTCTAAAAACCACTTGAGCCATATATGGATTAACGATACCAAATACAAAAATAAGCTTTAATACCTACTTGTTAACGTAAAAGGCTGTGATTTAAGTAAATTTAAAAACATAGATTCTTTCAAATTTCTCTCAAAAATTGACAGTAATAAAATCTGAATAAATTTCAGAATTATTTTGAAGTTTAAAAACGTAAAATAATGTACCTTTTGAGAGCGTGTTTAAGTTCTTGAAATAAATATTTATTGTGCCTTTTTCTGGGTTTTGTTCCCATTCTATTGCTTTTTCAACTCCATTTTTATCAAATACCTGAAACTTCTCCAAACGGTCATTTGGGTTATAAAATTGCAAACCTAAGTGTTCATTTATTCCATCATTGTTTGGAGATAACCCCTTGGTTATTGCGTATTTTTCATGATTAAACGTTTCCTTTACTTCATCCAAATCTTCATCCTTAGTTTCGAAAATAGCCACAATTATGGTGTCCGAAACGATTTTGATTTCCATTTCGGTTTCAAAATACGGTTTCCCGCCAATTATCCAATGCGAAAATATTTTATTCTCAGCCTTAAGTGGCCTAATCTTCAGTACATTGTCAGTTTCTATGTATTTACTGTGTGTTTTTTTCTCAACTTTATTATTCAGTACTATTTCAGCAGACATCGGATTTATTATTTGTATCTTGTTCAGATCTAATCCAAGCTGTTCGCCAAGCTGCTTTTTTACTACTTCGGGTCTTAATTTCAGATAGTTCAGCACTTCTTCACAATTTCGCTCCCATTGGGCTTTTGATGGTATGATATTCCATCTTTTTACATGGGTTTCTATCTCGGGTTCGTATATTTTTTTTATTTCAAGGTACAATTTCGAGCTATTTTCAAACTTAAAATTACTGTCGAGTAGCTCTCTGAATCTGGCCACAAATTGAGTTTTAAAAGTTTGATTTTGAAGCAATTTGTTGAAAATGAAGTTTTCTGGCCTGTTTATGGCATCTGACAAATTGTTATGCGAAACATTCACAGTTTCTCCCAAAGATCTATCGGCATCAAAAAACACCCAACGCCATTTCCCGTCTTTGGGAGCTTGGTTACTTTCAGTAGTTTTTACTCGCCAAAGTCTTACATTATTTTGAGGCCAATCGATGTTTCCGACGAAAATATGGGCTATCTGATAGTCGATAAAGTTAACGATGTCCATCAAAGACTTGGCTTTTTCAAAAGTTTCGTCAGAAGAAAAGCTATTGCTTTTAAAAAAAGTTTTGAGCTCATTGTATGCTTTATCATCACCATATTCTATCTCCTCTGGGCCATCAAAAACTATTTTTATCATGTCAACATTGTTTTTGTCAACATCATAAACTTTGCCCAAATAATCGTTATCTACTCTATCACGCAGGTTGTGAATTCCCCAATATTCGCCATTGATATACACTATACTTGGCCTAAATTCTTGAATCGGTATATTCAGAGGTTTCATCAACTGATGAATAAATACATCCTTAAAAAGTGTCATGTTGTAATCATTGCCGCTGTTGCGGAGCACTACACTGGCTTGAGTTCTTGTTTTTTCTTTCCTGATAAGATCATATCTGTCAAAATTGTCTTCAGAGAAAAGCTTGAAGGATTTGTATGGAAACGAACGACTGCAACCACCATGAATACGGGCCGTTATAGCTTGGCAAATCTTTTGACTTGAGTTTTCAAAAAACTCAAAACTCGCATCTTTTTCCCAAAAGGAGCTTCGATTAGAATAGTTTCCTACAGTACAAAGTCCTGTGGTTTCAAAGGAGCTTCTTCTAAACGCATCGAATGTGTTTCCTGCCACATACATTCCCTTTTCATAATCAAAAAGGTCTCCAGGATTAAACGCCAATGACACTATCGGAAACGTGTAGGGGCTTTTTTTGTTGGTCTCAAGAAAGTACGTATTGCTTACTATTTCACTTGGTAGTTTTCCTTTTTTTACCGCTATTGCCCTTACTATTTGTGCTTTGGGAATGTCTGTTTTTGGCAAATATGTGGCGGATTTGGCAAATGTTGTAGGAATCAAACTATACATATTACCGCCCAAATTGGTATCTGCGATGGCTATTTTTCTTTTATATAAATAGCTTTTTTTAGAACCAAAAAAATTCTGATTAACGACCGGATCTCCCGGATTTTCTTGGTAATTTTTTTTGTATTCATATTTTCCAAGCATTGTGTCTTGTGGCATAGGTTCTGACCCGTCGAGGCTATAATAGATGTCTGCACTGCTCAGAAATCTCGATATTTTGAGTTGAAAAGAGGAATAAAAACCACCTTTTTTTGAGAACTTGGGAGCTTTAGCTATTTTCTTTACTGCAACCTGTTCATTATTAGCAGTTTCTGGACTTGGCTCAGCAAAATATCGCAGCCGAGTGGCACCGTCAAATTTCCTCCCATAGGCAACGTCTTTTCTAAGTGCAGGATATTCAAACCTATCCACCACTTTACCCGAAGCTGAAAACAACTTAAGTGTTTCTCCATCATCATTTAGGCTGAAGCTTAAATGTCTATTTCCAATGGAAACATCGCCAGAAGCTATCAATACCAAATAACCTTTGCCAGCAATTTTCAATCCGCTCTTTGAAAAAATATGCTTAATAGAATCGTTGTCAGATATTCCCATACCGCCGATGTCTATTTCATCATCACTTGAATTATACAGTTCTATCCAATCCTCCATCTGAATTGCGGAGTTTTTAAGAGCACCTTGATTATTGGCTAAAATTTCGTTTATCTTAATTTGCCCATAACCTGAGAGCATAGTTAAGAATACAAACAAAATAGTCTGGAGTATTTTTTTTATCCCGATCATTGTAAATAATTTTTCGAATTTTTTGTAAACTATTAATTACGAAATCTATTTCAAGATGGTTTTATAAGGTTCTATAGCAGAATTACATTGTAAAGGTAAAAACAAGCTTCAAATAAAATAGAGTAATTTATAAAATTTTATTTTTATACAATTGTAATAGAAAACTCAAATACATATAAACAAAAAAACAGCCAGCCCAATTGAGCTGACTGCTTACATTATAAGCTGAATAAACAATTAAAAACGCTTATATGTACTGATTAATAATCATTTCCATCAGTTCTTGCTTGCCCGATATTTGAGCAGGTTCACCTACTTCTTTGGCTATTTTGGCCAAGTCTTCTAGGCTTAGTTCGCCTTTTTCAAACTTTGCCCCATTGCCAGTGTTAAAAGAAGCGTAGCGGTCGTCACGCAACTTTTTGTAAGGTGATTTGGTCAAAATGTCATTGGCTACGAGCAGTGCTCTCGCGAATACATCCATACCTCCTACATGAGCAATAAATATATCTTCAAGATCAGTTGAATTTCTTCTTGTTTTAGCGTCAAAATTGATGCCTCCATGCTTAAAGCCTTCAGTTTCTAAAATTACCAACATAGCCTCTGTCAACTCAAACACATCTACCGGAAACTGATCGGTATCCCATCCATTTTGGTAGTCACCACGGTTGGCGTCTATTGATGACAACATGCCAGCGTCAGCCGCCATTTGCAGCTCATGAGCAAAGGTGTGGCCAGCTAAAGTAGCGTGGTTAACTTCTATATTCAAACCAAAATCTTTATCCAAACCTTGAGCTCTTAAGAAACCAATAACTGTCTGAGCATCAAAATCGTATTGGTGCTTAGAAGGCTCTGCGGGTTTAGGTTCAATGTAGAAAGTACCAGTAAAGCCATTTTTACGACCATAATCTCTAGCAGTTCTTAAAAACTGCCCTAAATGATCCAATTCTTGCTTGGTTTTGGTATTCAAAAGCGACATATAGCCTTCTCTGCCTCCCCAAAAAGTATAACCCATACCGCCCAAAGCTATGGTTGCGTCTATACAGTTTTTAACCTGAAAACCTGCATGTGCTACCACATCAAAGTTAGGATTGGTTGATGCACCATTCATATACCTTGGATTTGAGAACAAATTGGCTGTCCCCCAAAGTAACTGTGTCCCTGATCCCGCCTGTTTTGCTTTTGCATAGTCCACAATTTTTGACAAATTACTTTCATACTCTGCCAAAGAGTTTCCTTCTGGCGACATATCTACGTCGTGAAAACACCAAAACTCAGTACCCAATTTTGTAAAAAACTCAAACGCTGCGTCCATTTTATCATGAGCAGCTTGTAGTGCATTTCCGTTAGCATCCCACGGAAACACTTTTGTTCCTGGACCAAACGGATCACCACCTGTTCCACAGAAAGTGTGCCAGTAAGAAACCGCAAAACGCAAATGCTCACGCATGGTTTTACCTGCTACTACTCTGTTTTCATCATAAAATTTGAATGCAAGTGGATTATCCGACTCTCTTCCCTCAAATTTTATCGGTTCTTTTATGAACGGAAAATATTCCTTTTCGCCCAAAGTGACTGTTAATTTTGACATAGGTTTTATTGCTTTTTGAAGTAAAAATATAAATTTTTCTTATTAAGTGTCAAAAATACAATTAAAAATATTTTTTTCAAAACTTTATGCATTTATTTTTTTCGAAAAATATTTAGCTAAAATATTTAGCCACCTGAAATTTCAGAAAAAAATTAAATAGTTCTACTTTTGAATGAATATATTTAATCGTTCCAAATAATGAATCGACTCGACCGTCTCACTGCCATCTTGATTCAGCTTCAGTCCAAAAGGATTGTGAAAGCTCAGGAAATAGCGGAGCGGTTTGAAATAAGCCTCCGAACTGTCTACCGAGACATTCGCAGCCTAGAACTGGCCGGTGTGCCTATCACGAGCGAAGCCGGCATTGGCTATGCTTTGATGAAAGAATACAGACTGCCGCCGGTCCAATTTACTAAAGAAGAGGCCGTTGCATTTTTTACTGCAGACAAAATACTAGCCAAACTAGGAACTATCCAAACCAGAAAGGATTTTGAATCTGGACTTTATAAAATAAAGTCAGTACTGGGTTATCAAGAAAAAGAACTATTAGATGATGCCAACCAATATATTAGTATTGTGGAAAATCAATATATTGAGGATACTTCGACCATAAAGGTCAGCGAAGTGTTACAAGCTATCATTGACAAAAACATACTAAAAATACGGTATTTCAGTGCACAGCATTATGAAGAAAACTCAAGAAACATAGAACCCATTGGGTTATATAACCAGTCGCAATATTGGTATTTGATAGCTTGGTGTCAAATGCGAAAAGATTATCGAAACTTCAGACTGGATAGAATCCGGGAAATGGAAAAACTCAGTAAGAGGTTTGACCAAAAACACCCAACGTTTTCTTCGTTTTTAAAACAAACGGCCAAAGAACACTTACTTACCAAGATTGTAATCAGGATAGACAAAAACGCCTATAGGTATCTTGGAAATCAACATTTTTATATGGGATTTGTATCTGAAAGTCAAGTTGACAATCAAATAGAAATGACCTTTCTGTCTTCTAATCTACAAGGGTTTTCACACTGGTTTATGCTCATTGGTAAAGATGCCGACATTCTAGAGCCAGTATTTTTAAAAGAAATGGTACTCGAAAAATTAGAAAATGCAAAAGCAAGGTTACATGGATAAACCGATTATCAATAAAAAAGTAAAAGTGCAGAAATACCCCGGTAAAGGCGGCTGGACTTACGTAATCTTGGAATATAACTCCACGGAAAAGAGAAATTCGCTCTGGGTGAAGGTAAAAGGAACGGTAAATGGTGCTGAAATTGAACAATATAAGCTGGCTTCGATGAAAAACGGCATATATATGTTGCCTTTGAAAGCCGAGATAAGAAAAAAGTACAATATCAAAGAAGGCGATGTGGTGGATGTTTGTCTTTATTTGGACAAAAGCGACCTAATAGTGCCAGAAGAAATTCTAGAATGCTTGGAGGACTTTCCAAAGGCCCTTGCGTTTTTCAATAAAATGACAGAAAGCAATAAGAAATTCTACATAGACTGGGTAACCGAAGCCAAAAACATCGATACTAAAGTAAACAGAATCAATAAAATGATAGATAGGTTGCTTGAAGGGAAGAGGATGTATGATATTTGATTATAAGTTCTTAGTGCCGAGTTGTGAGTGCCGAGACTTTTCTTGAAAACTTCTTTTCTTATAACAGGCTTAACACTGCTGACATAGGGTTGTCATTTCATAAAATTACTTTTGCTTCATAAGAAATTCAAATCAAAAATCGATAGTAAATCGATCCAATCAAAAATCGAATTAATCGTAAATCAAACCAATCAAATCATGATCTCATTTATTGAAGCTTTTAAAAAAGAACTGGAGGCGGAAGCCATCCAAACACGTAGAATGCTGGAAATAGTACCAACCGACAAAATGGACTGGAGACCAAATCCAAAAAGCATGAATATCAAAACTTTGGCAACACACTTGGCCGAGATTCCGCTCATGATAGTGATGGGGCTAAAGCACGACAAGTGGGATTTTGGAAACTCTCCTTTCGAGGCGGCAGATTGTAATACCACAGATGATCTTTTAGTATGTTTTGACAATTGTATAGCAGAAGCCAGAATTGCCCTGGACGAATCTACCGACGACATTTTACAAGATCCGTGGACCATGGGCATGGGCGACCAAGTTTGGCTCCAAATCGAGAAATGGGAGACCTTCCGACATGCCATGGGTCAAAATGCACATCACCGTGCTCAGTTGCAAGTATGTTTACGCTTGCTAGACATTCCTGTACCAGGCCCTTATGGCCCAAGTGCTGACGAAATGTAGAACCTATAGGTAACGAACCTCTTCCCAAAGCAGGCTTAAATTAGGCGAAATCTAAAATTCAAGCCTGTTTTTTTTATAATCTAAAAATTAGGTGTGTTTTTTTTTGATTTCACAATTCACAAGTTTAGTCATTAAAGTTTCAACACTTGATAATGGACAAAAAAAAGTAAGATTTCCGAAGTCATTCCTTGGATGATATCCCAACAATATCTGTAAAGTTTTAGACAATGAAAACTATACACATTTTTTGACCACACAAAAATTTTGTAAATTTTACTTGCTATTAAGTAAAGTATATTTTACATTTGGTAAATTATTCCTTACAATATTAAAATTACAAAAAAATGAAATCAAGATTTTTGTTTCCGCATCGGTTTAAATATCTGGCACTTCTACTTTTTATACCTTTTCTAATACTTGGAATTCTTTGTCTGTTTGCGGATTTTCAATTTAAATTCTTATGCATAAAAATACCACCTTATTTAAGATTCGAATATTTTTTACAGTTCCAAGAAAACACTATCGAATACACTCAAAACTATGTAAATATCACCAACGATATAGCAATAGTCGGATTAACAATTACACTAATAGTAATCGCATTTTCTAAACTTAAAGTGGAGGACGAATTTATTTCAAAAGTAAGGTTAGAAAGCCTTCAGTGGGCTATATACATCAACTTCCTACTTCTAATAATAGCTTCAATTTTCATACATGGGTTTAGCTACTTTTATGTCCCAATAGTCAACATTTATACCCCACTTATCATTTTTATTATTAGATTTCATTATTTGATTTTCGTAAACAATAAAAATGGATTATGAAAAACAGAATAAGAATAGAACGAGCCATAATGGATATTACTCAAGCAGATTTGGCAGA
Source organism: Lacihabitans sp. CCS-44 (assembly GCF_024343735.1). Classification (GTDB taxonomy): domain Bacteria; phylum Bacteroidota; class Bacteroidia; order Cytophagales; family Spirosomataceae; genus Leadbetterella. The sequence goes on along the minus strand of NZ_RJUE01000055.1, from coordinate 145,734 downwards.
GAAAATTGGCGTAAGCCGACAAACCATAAATGCCATGGAAAGCAACAAATATGTTCCCTCCACAGTATTGGCCCTAAAAATCTCAAGACTTTTTGGCAAACCGGTAGAGGAAATATTTGAACTAGAAGAAGAAGATTAAATCTCGGCTAAAAGTATTTTGCGGTACTGAATGCTCATGTTGTTACCAGGGTGCAGTTGTATTCCTACAGGTCCGCTGGAGGGTATTTTCTCAGAAACATAAGTCATTACTTCTTGGCCATTTAACCAAACTGTATAGGTTTTATCCACCACTTTTATTTTCAGTGTATTCCAGTCGCCCACTTTTAGTATGCCGTCTGTCTTAGCTTCCGAAGGGTATCTAAGACCAGGAATATAAGGAGAGGCAGTAAGGTCTCTTTTAAGCGAACCAGAAATCCCGATCTGAATCTGGTCGTTTTCACCTCTCAAAAAAACACCCGAATCCACCACCCCGCTTAAGTCTTTATATTCTACTTCAACTATAAAATCTTTGTAAGTTTTCTCTGTCCAAAGTATGCTTCCTTTACGGTCATCACTGCTTTTTACCAAAAGCATTTTGTCTTTAACGGTCCAATTGTCGTTATTTGGCTGAGGAACAACCCAACCACTTAGGTTTTTTCCGTTAAATATTTTTTTTAGCTTTTGACCAGAAACTACTACTGAAAAACCCAAAATCAAGAAACAAAGAATTACTTTTTTCATGTGAAAAAATTTAAATTTTTAAAACAAAAAAGTACCTAAAACCGCCCCCAAAATAGGGCCAACAACAGGTATCCACGCATATCCCCAGTCGCTTGTGCCCTTGCCAGCTATCGGAAGCAAGGCATGCACAATTCTAGGTCCCAAGTCTCTGGCCGGATTGATGGCATAGCCCGTAGTTCCTCCCAAAGCGTTGCCTATCACAAAAACCAGCATACCAACCAAGTAAGGAGAAAGTCCTGAGCCATCGGAAGCATAAATAGAGGATACGCCAACAAATAATACAAATGTGCCCGCCAACTCTCCAAACAAATTGGATGGGGTATGTCTTATAGCCGGACCAGTAGAGAAGACCGCAAGTTTGGCACCTTTATCTTCTGTAATTGCCCAGTGCGGATAATAAAACAACCAGGTGCATACCGCACCCAGAAAAGCCCCAATCATTTGAGCGGAAATAAATGGCAAAACATTAGACCAATCCCCTGATTTAAAAGCAAATGCAATAGTGAGAGCTGGATTGAGGTGAGCGTCTGGACTACCAAATTTTTGAGAAACAAAAACGCCCATCATAACGGCCAAGCCCCATGCAGTGGTTATCATTATTAATCCTGAGTCGTGGCCTTTGGTGCCTTTGAGCAAAACATTGGCCACAACGCTTTCTCCAAGAAAAATTAAAACAAAAGTACCGAGCAGTTCGCCCAAAAAAGGTGACGGTGTCATAAATCTATAAGAGTTTTAAGGTTGATTGTGGCAGCAATTTAGTAATTTTGTGGTTTATTAAATATAATATGCAATTAAATTCTTTAAGTGCCATTTCGCCTATAGATGGTAGGTATCGCAGACAAGTGGAAGATTTGGCCGACTATTTCTCCGAATTTGGCCTCATAAAATACAGAGTGAGGATAGAAATCGAGTATTTCATAGAACTTTGTGAACTTCCGCTACCACAACTATCTGATTTTCCTAAAAATCTGTATGCCGAACTGAGAAATATTTACTTGAATTTTTCAGAAGAAAATGCCCTTGAAATTAAAGAAATAGAGAAAACGACCAATCACGATGTGAAGGCTGTTGAATATTTTATAAAAAAACGTTTCGAAAACTTCGGAATCGAAAAATACTCGGAGTTTATACATTTTGGATTGACTTCACAAGACATCAACAACACCTCCATTCCACTATCACTGAAAGAAGCTCATGACACAGTGTTTTTCCCCAACTTGATGGCAGTAGTGGAGCAAATTCAAGAATTGGCCGAAGCTTGGAAGACGATTCCAATGTTGGCTAAAACCCACGGTCAACCAGCCTCCCCTACTCGACTGGGCAAAGAAATGAAGGTATTTGTAGAAAGATTGGTGAACCAAATTGGCCTTTTGGCAGCTATTCCATATTCCGCAAAATTTGGTGGTGCCACTGGAAATTTCAACGCCCATTTTGTGGCTTATCCAGAAACCAACTGGGTGGATTTTGGGAATAAATTCGTAAATACTACGCTAGGACTTAGCCGTAGCCAAACCACAACACAGATAGAGCACTATGACAATCTTGGGGCTTATTGTGACAACCTAAAACGTATCAATACCATACTTTTGGATTTTTCACGTGATGTATGGCAATATGTTTCGATGAATTATTTCAAACAGAAAATCAAGGCTGGAGAAATTGGCTCTTCGGCTATGCCACATAAAGTAAATCCGATAGACTTTGAAAACGCTGAGGGGAATTTAGGTATCGCAAATGCACTTTTCGAGCATTTTTCGGCCAAATTGCCAATTTCGAGACTCCAGAGAGACTTGACAGATTCAACAGTTTTAAGAAACCTAGGTGTACCTTTGGCTCATACTTTAATTGCCTTAAAATCACTACTTAAGGGCATAGGAAAATTGGAATTGAACCAGGCCGCAATTGACGCTGACTTGGAAGAAAACTGGGCTGTAGTGGCAGAAGCGATACAAACGGTGTTGCGTAGAGAGGGCTTCCCGAAACCGTATGAGGCCTTGAAAGACTTGACACGTAAAAACGAAAAAATCACAGAAAGAGCCATTAAAGAGTTCATAGAGACCTTGGATATTTCTGAAAAAACAAAGTATGAGTTAAAACAAATAACTCCCTTTACTTTTACAGGAGTGTAAATAAATAAGCTTTTGATAATGAACAAACTAAACAAGCTTTCTATTGCATTTTTTGTATGCTTTATGGCTCTCAGTTTGTTCATTCTTACAGATATTTTTGTAAACTACCCTATTCTAGACGATTTTGGTGCCATCGTGAATTTTATTGTGGACTATCTAAAAACTACTGGTTTTAGGGAAACCATAAAACTACTTTTTTCTCAAAACAACGACTTCCGATTGGTAGTTTTGAAGCTCATCACGCTTTTTGATTATTACATATTTGGGCAAGTCAACTTTGAGCATTTAAGAATCATCGGCTTCTCTTTTTTCCTCAGTACGCTGTTCTTTTTTTTCAGGTTAGGCAGATTTCAAACTTCAAAATTCTTTTACTTTTTACCCGTCCCTTTACTCTTGATTTCTTTCGCTTATGCCGAAATCAATAGTTTGGCCATGGAATCACTCTCACATTTTGTGGTGATTTTCTTTGTGGTTTCTTGTCTTTATTATCTTTTTGAAACTAAGAAAATTGTTCTACCTATCCTACTTTTGATTTTAGGAATATATTCAAATGGAAATGGCTTATTGTTGGTCCCGATAGGTATTTTGGGGCTTCTAATAACTAAAGATTACAAAAGACTTGGCATTTGGAGCCTTTTCTCTGCTTTGGCTATTTTTGTTTTCTTTCTAGACTACGAAAAAGGAAATACCCCTTTAGATGCATCTGTCTTTAAACGAATAGCCTACGTTTTCCCTATATATTTGGGAGGAATCGGTGGAATGGAATCCATAAAAATCAACATGATATTTGGCATTTTGGGAATCATTCTAGCCATTTACTTTCTAATTATAAAAAAATCTTACCAGAACAACACCGCTCTGTCAGCATTAATGCTTTTCTTTCTGGGCACTTACCTGCTCATATCATCTAAAAGGCAATATACAGATTCCACGGCACTACTCAGAGGTGCTTACCTGATAAACAGTCTTTGTATTTTTGTTACGTTTTATATTCTTTTTTATAAAATCAATTTATCCAAATGGATCGAATCCAAAAACACTAAACTTGCAAATTGGTCTTTTATTGCAATATTTATTATCTGTTTGGTTTACCAAGCAAGAAATTACACAAAGTGGATTCAAGTTTTTGGATATCAAAAAAGGGCAATTCAGTCCGTGTTGGTAATGATTTCAGGAAACACCAAACAACTCTATACGGACGAAGGAACAATTCATAATATTCCGTTAAACATGCGTCCCGGACTTGACACCTTGATCAAAAGAGGTGTTTTTGACAATTCAGATGCCTTGGAATCATTAATTGTCAAGCCTTTAAGTTTAAATTCAAGTGAAATTTCGGGAGAACTCAAAAACAAAATAGACATCCTGAGTATAGATGGAACACAAATAGTTGAAAATCCGTACATAACTGTCTCTGCAAAAATCAAAGACTATTTGAAAAATCCTTTAAATAGCTTAGGAATAGTTTGTAATCAAAATGGCGTAAAAAACTATTACGAAATTCCACTCAAAAACGACAAGCTGTTTCTCTTAAAACCTGTAAAGGGCAGAGATTTTTATTTTGAGTTTATGATTCCAAAGAAAATACTAAAAAGTGGCAGTTTTGAGTTGACTTTCTTGAAGTTTGAAAACAAAAGAATATTTCAATCGAGAGAAACACTGAAAATAAATTGGAATGGCCAGACAAATTCAAATTTGGCTTTATCAAAATTCATTAATTTGGATATAAAGAACTCCTCAACAGACTCCCTCAGTAAACCTGAGTTCTATGAAGCATATTACAATGGCCAAAAGCATGAAATTTTCGTAGAATTAGACGCTACACAGAAAGAAAACACCAACTATTTGCAGTTCACGGATACCGAAAGCATAAGGAATTTTCAAATAGAGCTTACTGCTAATAAAGACCTTAGTGAAAAAAATCCAGCAAACGTTATTTTTAGCCAAAGCGAAGCCAAATCTTTTTTAAAAAACAGAAGCGGCCTTTTCAAATTATCTCTGATTAGTAAAAAAGGAGAAGAAAACTATAAAACCTATCCTTTGAAATCGCTATACTATTTCAGATTCTATTAAATAAAAAAAGAGTCTTTTCAGACTCTTTTCATACTCTAAGCTATATTTTTCGATTATACACCCGCTGTTTCTACCTCAGGTGAAATCTTCTTCACTAAACCTTGTAATACTTTACCGGGTCCACATTCTACAAATTTTGTGGCACCGTCAGCCACCATGTGTTGCACACTCTGGGTCCAACGTACGGGTGCAGTCAATTGGTGAATAAGATTCATTTTGATGTGTTCAACCTCAGTAAATGGCTTGGCACTTACGTTTTGGTAAATCGGACAAATAGGAGTTTTAAATTCTGTACTTTTAATCGCCTCAGCCAATTCTTCACGAGCTGGCTCCATCAAAGGTGAGTGAAAAGCACCGCCTACTTGAAGAACCAAAGCACGCTTGGCACCTGCTTCTTTCATTTTCTCACATGCTATGTTTATTCCTTCAATACTGCCCGAAATCACCAATTGACCTGGGCAATTGTAATTTGCAGCAACGACTACTTCCTTGGTTTCGGCATGCACTGTTGCACAAACTTCTTCTACTTTTTCGTCTGAAAGATTCAAAACTGCAGCCATTGTTGATGGATTTAATTCACAAGCTTTTTGCATCGCATCGGCACGTTTTGCTACTAATCTAAGTCCATCTTCAAAAGACAATGCACCAGCGGCCACCAAAGCCGAAAACTCGCCTAAAGAGTGTCCTGCAACCATATCGGGCTTGAAATCCTCGATGGTAGTAGCCAAAATAACCGAATGTAAAAATACTGCTGGCTGTGTCACATTGGTTTGTTTGAGCTCTTCGTCAGTGCCTTCAAACATTATTTTTGTAATATCAAATCCTAAAATCTCATTGGCTTTGTCAAAAAGAGCCTTGGCCTTTTCGTTGGTTTCGTAAAGTTCCTTTCCCATGCCACTAAACTGTGCACCTTGTCCTGGAAATACGTATGCTGTCATCTTATCAGAGGTTTTGTTTATGGTGCAAAATTAGTTAAAAAGTCTGTAAGTTGGTATGTTAGTAAGTTGGGAAGTTAGAAAGTTGGCAAGAGGGAGCATTGCGTATTTCAATAATTACGATCTGCCTTCGTTCTTGTCCTCACAAACGAACAGTATTGTTATAAACCAAAAAATCCCCGAACTGCTTCGAGGATTTTTGAATATCGAAAGAAAATATTTCTTAGCTGTTTTCTGGTCTAAGGCTTCTTACAGTCTTGCCAGCTCTCCACATTTCTGATTCACGAAGTTCTGCCAACTCCACTTCCAATTTCTCACGGTAGTCTGGCTGAGAGTTACGCTCAATAGAAATAGAGGCTTCGTTTTGAGTAACAACAGAGTTGTATAATTTCTCAAAAACAGGTTTTGTAGCATCACGGAAAGGTTTCCACCAGTCCAAAGCACCTCTTTGAGCAGTTGTAGAACAGTTGGCGTACATCCAATCCATTCCGTTTTCTGCTACCAATGGCATCAACGATTGTGTCAATTCTTCAACAGTTTCATTGAAAGCTTCTGAAGGTGAGTGACCATTTGCACGCAATACTTCGTATTGAGCAGCAAAAATACCTTGGATAGCACCCATCAAAGTTCCTCTTTCCCCTGTAAGGTCAGAAGAAACTTCTTTGTAGAAATCTGTCTCGAACAAATAGCCTGAACCTACACCGATAGCCATAGCGATACATTTCTCACGAGCTTTGCCAGTAGCGTCTTGGTAAACTGCGAACGATGAGTTCAAGCCTTTACCTTCTACAAACAAACGACGTAGTGAAGTACCCGATCCTTTTGGAGCAGCCAAAAATACGTCTACATCCGCTGGAGGAACGATACCCGTTTTTTCTTTGTAAGTGATACCAAAACCGTGCGAGAAATACAGAGATTTTCCTGGAGTAAGGTATTTTTTAACAGTTGGCCAAAGCTCAATTTGAGCGGCATCTGAAAGCAAATAACAAATGATTGTTCCTTTTTCAAGAGCTTCTTCGATTTCGAAAAGTGTTTCACCTGGTACAAATCCATCAGCGATAGCTTTGTCGTAAGTTTTACCTTTACGTTGTCCAACTATTACCGGAAGACCGTTGTCACGCATGTTCATAGCTTGACCAGGACCTTGCACACCATATCCAATCACAGCGATAACCTCGTTGCTTAATACTTCTCTTGCTTTTTCAAGGGGAAATTCTTCTCTTGTTACTACTTCCTCCTCAACACCACCAAAATTTAACTTTGCCATTTATATACTATTTTGTTTTAGAAAATCGAACAATATGTTCTACGTTATATTTAAAAAAATCTCAAAAACGCTGCAAATTTCCGAATAAATTCGGCGAAATTCAAATTATCACAGATAATATTCCCATTCTTGGTCTTCAGGAAGATATTCCACCAACCCTTGTGGTGTTTTACCAACTGCTACACGGCCTGAACGAACAAACTCAATGATACCATGAGGTTTAAGGTATCTAAAAAAGTCAAAAATCTCTTCCTCAGTACCTGTTTTTTGTATAGTCACATAATCTAACTCCCAGTAGACCACCCAAGCTTTATAAATACGATTAATGGTGTCTATATCTAAGGCTTTGCCTCCCATTGGAGTGGATATTTTGAAAAGTGCAATCTCGTTATAAACGATTTCATCATTCAAATACCCAAATACTGCCAAAACTTCCACAATTTTCCTGATTTGGCGAACCAACTTTTCTACTTCTTCACGTTTCTCGTGTTTGATCACAATAGTGAAACGCGAAACGCCCTTTCTTACTGTTTCAGAAACTGTAAGGCTTTCTATATTTATTCTTCTACGCGTAAATATTACCGTGATTTTGTTCAAAATCCCGATGCTGTTTTCGGTAAATACACAGATCGTATATTGCGTCATAATTTTTCTCTTTTGCTGTAAATGTTGCTTTAAACTTCGATTTAAGTAAGTCTGATTTCACTTACACTACGACCTGCAGGTACCATAGGAAATACGTTCTCTTCTTTTTCAACCACCACTTCCAATACGTATCCACCATCATGTGCTAACATTTTGTCTATTGCTTCACTTAATTGATCCCTCTCCGTGATTTTTTCTCCTTCAAGTCCGAATCCTTTAGAAATCATAATGAAATCTGGATTTTGAAGCTCCACAAATGAATATCTTTTTTCAAAAAACAACTGCTGCCATTGACGCACCATTCCAAGATAATTATTATTCAAAATAATCAACTTCACTGGCAATTTACTTTGAGCTATCGTACCCAACTCCTGGATTGTCATTTGGAAGCAACCATCGCCTATGAATGCAATAACTTCTCTGTCTGGGGCTCCCATTTTAGCACCCAAAGCTGCTGGAATGGCAAATCCCATGGTTCCTAATCCACCAGAAGCTATGTAAGAATTATGTCTTTTAAACTCAAAATACCTTGCCGTAACCATCTGATGTTGACCCACATCCACTACTACACAAGCCTCACCTTTGGTTTTATCTGACACCATTTTCACCACCTCGGCCATTTTTATTTGACCTTCAAACTTCAAGTCTCTGTCTGTTACAGCCTCTTTTTCTTTCGGTTCAAGTTTTCTGAATTCGTTTTTCCAGCCTGTATAATCGCCTTTTTTAACCAAAGGGGTAAGGAGATTCAGAACCTCTTTTACGTCACCAATTACTGGGGCTTCCGTTTTTTTTATTTTTTCTATTTCGGCTGGATCTATCTCGATATGAACAATCTTTGCTTGTTTGGCAAAAAGTGAAGCATCACCCGTTACTCTATCATCAAAACGCATACCGATGGCTATCAAAACATCACATTGATCGGTCATGACATTTGGAGCGTACATGCCGTGCATACCCAACCAACCCATGTAGTTAGGGTGATCTATTGATATTCCTGATAAGCCCAAAAGGGTACTGGCACAAGGAATGTCTGTTTTCTCCACAAACTCCCTGAACTCCTCCATAGCTTCTGAAATCAAAACACCATGTCCAAAAAGTATATAAGGTCTTTTTGCTTTATTTATCAGCTCCGCTGCCTTTTCCACTTGATCCATCTTCGGAACTCTACGTGGATGGTATCCAAGAAGCCCTTCCACCGGTTTATATTCAAAAGGCTTAGTCATACTTTTGACTTGAGCATCTTTAGTGATGTCGATCAAAACAGGGCCTGGCTTTCCTGCTCTGGCAATAAAGAATGCTTTGGCTAATATTCCTGGAATTTCGTCGGGATCTGTTACTTGATAATTCCATTTGCAAATAGGAGTGGTGATGCCAATCACATCCGTTTCTTGAAAAGCATCAGTACCTAGCAAATTAGAGGCTACTTGTCCTGTGATGGCTACCATGGGTGTACAGTCTATTATTGCGTCAGCAATTCCAGTCACCAAATTGGTTGCACCTGGGCCAGATGTAGCCATACATACGCCTACTCTACCGCTTGATCGGGCATAGCCTTCGGCGGCGTGAGAAGCACCTTGTTCATGTCTTACAAGTATATGATTTATACGGTCGGTATAGTCATAAAGGGCATCGTAAATAGGCATAATGGCTCCGCCAGGATACCCAAAGATGGTATCTACGCCTTCAGCTACAAAGCATTCCATCAGTGCCTGACCTCCAGACAAAAACTTCACTTCTTCTATTTTAATTTCTTCTTCCATGAAAGCTATTTCTTTACTCATGGTATTATTGGTTTTGTTTGTTTTCTCTTGAAATCAATCTTTTTAGAATTCAGGTTTGTTTCTGAAAATCACAAATCTGTAACACAGCCTTTGCTGGCTGAGCTTACGTTTTTGATGTATTTTCTCAAAACTCCTTTTGTAAACGGCGACGGGATTTGCTTCCATTGTGCTCTTCTTACGGCCAGTTCTTCATCTGATACATGCAAATTCAATTGGTTATTTTCTGCATCTATTGTAATCATATCACCGTCTTTTACCAATGCTATGTTTCCTCCGTCAAAGGCTTCTGGAGTAACATGACCCACAACAAATCCGTGCGTACCACCTGAAAAACGTCCGTCAGTAATCATCGCCACCGAGTTTCCAAGACCAGCTCCCATCACTGCCGAAGTTGGTTTTAGCATTTCAGGCATACCTGGTCCGCCTTTTGGTCCCTCGTTTCTGATAACTACTACATGGCCGGGCTTTATTTCACCTTTCGATAAAAACTCAATCACTTCTTCTTCTGACTCACAAACTTTGGCTGCACCTTCAAACTTTAAGCCTTCTTTGCCAGTGATTTTGGCCACTGCCCCTTCTGTAGCCAAGTTGCCATAAAGAATTTGTAAATGCCCACTTGGTTTAATAGGTTTAGAAAGCGGGTGAATGATTTTTTGGTTTTCAAACTCCAACTCGACCACATCTGCAAGATTCTGTGCAATTGTTTTGCCAGTAATGGTCATACAGTCGCCGTGTAATAAGTTATTATTCAACAAATACTTCATCAAAGCAGGCAAGCCGCCTATCGCGAGCATATCTTCCATATAATATTTGCCAGATGGCTTCAAGTCTGCCAAGAAAGGTACTCTATCTGAAATCGCCTGAACGTCTTTCAATGTAAAATCTACATCAGCCGCATGAGCAATCGCCAAGTAATGCAAAACGGCATTGGTAGAACCTCCAAGAGCCATTACTACGGTCATAGCATTTTCAAATGCCTTACGAGTCATGATATCCTTTGGAAGAATATTGAGTTCCAACATGTTTTTCATGGCAGCACCTATAGCAATACACTCTGCTACTTTTCCTTCATGCGTAGCTGGATAGCTCGACGAGTTTGGTAGGGTCAAGCCCATTGCTTCCATAGAAGATGCCATGGTATTGGCCGTATACATACCTCCACAAGCACCTGCACCTGGGATAGCATTCTTTATAACTCCTTCATAATCTTCATCTGAGATATTTCCTGCGAATTTCTTCCCAAGTGCCTCAAATGCCGAAACGATATCCAATTTTTGTCCTTTGTATTCGCCCGAGCGGATAGTTCCACCGTAAACCAACATAGCAGGGCGGTTTAATCTAGCAATGGCTATCATGGCTCCGGGCATGTTTTTGTCGCAACCGACCACCGCAATTACGCCGTCGTACCATTGTGCAGCCACTACGTCCTCAATAGAATCGGCGATCAAATCACGACTTGGTAATGAATAACTCATACCGTTGTTGCCGTTTGTCATACCGTCTGATACACCTATCGTATGAAAAATAAGACCTACCATGTCGTTGGCCTGAATCCCTTTCTTTACATGAACAGAAAGTCCATTTAAGTGCATATTACATGTATTGCCCTCATAACCAGTACTTGCAATACCGATTTGTGGCTTTTGCATGTCATCTGAAGAAAGACCGATACCGTAAAGCATGGCTTTGGCAGCCGGATTCGTGATTTCTTGCGTTAGGGTTCTACTGAACTTATTGAGGTTTTGCGACATTTTAATTTTAAAGTAAATTGTTAATTAGCGAAATTTCGCTAAAATACTTATTTCAACTTTACAAATAAAAAAACATAAAATAATAATTACAAATAAAACTTGTAAAAATCGGCAGCAATAGGCCTCCTTGTTGAATTAGTGAAATATCACACTTAAAAAAGTACAATTATTTAGAGTCCATTCCCTCCACATTGAACATATCGAAGCCCTCGTTTTTCTTTTTTTGGCCGAAATTGTAGCGAATATTGATGCCAAAACGACGAGAATCGCAGCTAGAGCACCAAAATCATCATTAGAATTCCAGGAATGTTGAAACGGAAAATATATGAATCACCTGCATTTTGGATACATCTAAAATTTAGTAAATGAAATTAGAAATGAAATCACAAAAAAAACACGCCTTTTAGATTTAATCCAATATTATAATATTCACAGCTCGGTTAATGAGAACTCGTTAATAACCGAATAATAAATTTCAAAAAATCCAATTGGAATTAAATGATTTTAATCTTAGCTTGCGGTCAACAGAACGATACGATATGTCAAAATTTTTACTTACAATATCAACCTTATTTATCTTACTCGGTTGTGAAAAAGCAAATGAAATAGAAAGCCAAACCCCTAAACAAACTTTACCACCCACAGTGACTAATGTAGTGGCAACACTTAACCCTAATGGAAAACATGTGACAGTAAGTTGGGATTTGTCCACTGTTCCAGAGAATGGAATATTGAGTTACTACATCTATGCCCCAGATAAGATTAAAATAGAGCCTATTAAAGAAAAAAACGGACAATTGTCATATACAATAACCGATTTACCATTAAATTATGAACTAAATGGTAAGTTAGAAATTTGCGACTCTAAAGATAGATGTAGTACCTCAACATTTAGCGTCAAAACATCTTCGGAAATAAAAATCGCAGATGTAGAATTTGAAAAATACTTGATATACCGTAAATATGATTCTGAGGGATTATTAGATGGAAAAATACAAGAAATAGATAGGAATAAAATAACTGAAATGTTAATTTATTCCAATGATAAAGCAGAGTTTGATATTACTAAAATTAAAGATTTAAGTGGAATTGAACTTTTTACAAATCTGGAATCCCTCGGCCTTCTAAATTCGGAAGTTGAATTTTTGGATTTTTCCAATAACCCAAAAATTAAAACAATAATCCTAAAAGGCAAATTCAAAACCCTCAACTTAAAGAAAAACGTTAATCTTGAAATTTTAGGAGTTGATTCACCGACATTAGACAATTTAGACGTTAGGGAAAACATCAATCTAAAAACCCTTTCTTTCAATACAAATTTTTCATCAATAGACTTATCTAAAAATTCAAAAATCGAAGTATTAGAGGTTTCTCCTAAAATCGAATTTGTCGACCTATCTAAACTACTCAACTTGACTACCTTTGGATCAGGCGGATACACAAAAATAGAAGGCAAAAATGTAAGTCTCGGGACTTACTCGTACAGTGAAAATAAACTTACTTCAATAGATCTAAGTCAAAACAAGAAATTAAAATCATTCTATATGAGACATGCTCTTATTTCCGAATATAATTTTAATAACAATCTAGAATTAGAAAATATTAATGTTTTCAATTTTGTTATTAATTCTTTAAGTGCGGGTGTAATAACAAAAAGCTACAAGGTTAAAATACCTTATATCAGTCTAGAAAAAAATCAAAAAATCAAAAACTTAACGCTAAATGGATTAGGATTAGAGGAAATAACCCTACCAAAAAAAATTTCTATTCTGGACCTAACAGAAAATGATTTATCAACACTGAATATTAGTCATTTAGAAAATTTGGAAAAAATTTATGTAAGAAAAAATAAATTAACGGAGCTTGTGTTTCCTCCGAATAGTAATAATTGGGTTTCAATTCAGGCTGATTTTAACAATCTTTCTAAAATAGATATTACAAAAATTAAATACCTCTCTTCACTGGCCATTACATATAACAGCCTTTCCGAATTGGATCTTAGGAATATTTATAACGTGGACAAAAGTCAAATTGTAATATCCTCTAACCCACTAAAAAAAATTTGCGTTCCTGATGTTGTTAAGGCTCGAAACAGCATATTATCAAAAATTTGGTTAGTTGATAATATAAATGTTGTTCAAAACTGTAATTAGTTATTTTTAGTATTTTATTCATAAAAAGATATGGCTAATTTTCAGCTTAACTTTCTAAATTTTTTTTTCAGTATTTAAAGTTTACAAAAGAAGAGTGGCTTGAGTTAATCAAGTCCAAGAATATTCAGAAATCCCAAAAATCTCAACCATTGAAACCTAGAGTAAGCCGATCTCAAAGAAATGTTTTTGCGAGAGAACAAAAAAATAGCCTCACAATAAATAAACCGAAAAATACATTGCAAGGCAATCTTAATTCTACTCAAAAAAAATATCGAAAAAAAGTACAATTATTTAGAGTCCATTCCCTCCACATTGAACATATCGAAGCCCTCGTTTTTCTTTTTTTGGCCGAAATTGTAGCGAATGTTGATGCCGAAACGACGAGAATCATTTCTGCGGAAGCCTGTGGCATTGATGTTTCCTTGGTTCAGTGTAAAGGAATAGTTATTAGAATAAAACAAATCTCGCATCTGGGCAGTAACCACCAATTTCTTATTAAAAAACTGCCTATTGATACTCAAATCTAGGTTGCCAAAATTGCTGAGTTCATAAAATTGTTGTTGTCCATTGGTCCTGAAAAAACCATTGAGATAAACTGACGAATTAGCGTCGATTTTCAACTGATGAAAGGTAAAGAAAGACCAAGTTCCTTTAGAGAAAGTGATGGGTTTACTATCCACTTGCCCTTCATAATCGTTAAACATAAACATAGTACCCACCACAAAAAAGTACTTTTTGCCAGGGGGAACAGCACCCAAAAGCCTGAAATACGTTTCTGTATTCTTACCCAAATTCTGATAAGTTCTGTACGAAACTCGAGCATCTGACTTGTCCTGAAGCACCACAGAAGTGAAAATATCCTTCACGTAATTGCGGCCAATGGCGAAAATCGGCCTTTCATCAAAACTGATATTGGCTTCAATATTGTTGGTAAACTGTGGTCTAAGCGATGGATTTCCGGCCTCGTAAATGTATTGATCCACAAAGCGTGGAAATGGATTCAGGTATTCATAAACTGGCCTACTAATGGTTCTGCGTGCTATCAAATATCCACGAAGGTCATAAGAAGCGATTTTGAAAAGTTTGCGACTGAAGAAAACATAAGGAAAAAGGTCAGTTCTGTTGATACTAAAAGTGGTATCCGAGGGAATCGTCTGTTGGCCTTTCATTACGGTATTTTCTAACCTAGCTCCGGTCTTCAACACATACTTTCCGAAGGATTTTGACATTTGGACATAAGCCGCATTGATGTTTTCAAAATAATCAAAGGCGTTAGTTCTAAAAGCATCTTTTGCCGTGATACTATTTCTGGTTATGGTATATTCGGTTTTAGAATCAAAATTCTGAATTGAGGTTTTCAAACCCGATTCAAGCGTCAATTTCTTTGGAAAAAGATATTTGAAATCCAAAGTAGAAGCAAACAATGTACGAGAATTGAGCCAGTCGCCCGTTCCACCGAAACTGCTTGGTGTCGGCATCACAAAGGTGGTGTTATAATCCTGGCCTCCATTGGTCTCAAAATAATCTAAAGACGCATCAAGCTTTAATTCAGAGCCCTTCTCATCGAATTTATATTTGGCATTCACGCCTTGGTTAATGTTGTAGTTTTGAGTATTATTCTCTACCAAATTTGTGTTTTGAGAAAACTTCTCCGTAAAGCTGGCAGAATTCACAACCTCACTATTGTTTTCGATTCGGCTTTGATTGTCGTTAAAACTTAGTCTTCCATCATACCCAATTTCTAGTTTTTTAGAAAGGTCAAAATTTGCCCCAAAACCAGAGAAAATACTGTAAGCTGGGAAAATTGAATAGCTTTCTGTATTCAGATTTCGATTTTCTGTTCCCAAAACACGCTCAAAAACCGATTCGTCAAACGATTTGCGGTGGTTGAAGTTCAGATTGAGATACGAGCTTCGGGTTTCTAAACTTCGGTTGAGATTTATACCTACAAACTGATTCCCGAATCTACCTTGATTGAAACCTGCGTTTATAGTACCCGTTCTTCCCAATTTTACGCCTTTTTTCAGAACCACATTCACTGCTCCACCGGAACTCGAGGCATCCATACTGGCCGATGGGGTTCTGATAATCTCTATTTTTTCGATACTATTCGGCGGCAAACTTTTGAGAATAGAAGCAATATCAGAAGGCCCCAGTTTTTGTTCGCGTCCATTGATATAAATTCTAGCCGGACTTGAGCTATTGAGATAAACATTGCCGTCTTGATCCACAAAAAGCCCGGGCGTTTTTTCTATCAATTCAAAGGCATTGGTACTCATACCAGCCAGAGGCTCAGGATCTACTATGGTTTTGTCGTCCTCTTGTGTCATAAGCGGCTTTTTGGCCGTTACGGTAACCGAACTAAGCGTCTGAGAATCATCCTGCAGAGTAAAAATATAGGCTTTACCCTTTTCAGAAGTATTTATAATTGAGGTAAAAGGTTTGTACCCCACCGAACTAGCTTTCAAAAGATAAATAGAATTGGATTTAAGATTAAACTCCGCCCTTCCAGAAGTATCCGTGAAATTATTTAACTGAAAAGATTTATTCAAAGAATCTCTTAAGTTCACGGTAACGCCAAATAGTGGTGACGAAAACTTATCGACAAACTTTAATTGTATTTTTTGTGAAAAAGCTTGAAGACCGGTGAATAAATAAATAAAAATGAGGATTAGTTTTTTCATCAAAATAGAAGGTAATTTCCAAGCCTAAAAATCAAAATTAACAGTTTAAAATTAATTTACATAAGATAATTTGACGAGTGGCTTTCAGAAATAATTTTCTCTAATCTATATTTTCTGACCAAACCCAATTAGGGCTATTTTTTGATACTTTTGTTTTCGACGAAAGTCAAACGGAATTTAATTTTGATATCCACAGGCTAAAGCCTGTGGCAATTTAATAGACCCTCAATAAAATAATATTAAATTGCTCATTTATGAATTGACAGCAATAATGACACATACAACTTTGACTTTAGCCAGAACTTCCATTTCTCAATATTTCGAATATTATCATATTGAGATTCAATTCTAATCCCAATAGTTGAAAATTTTTCGCAATTAAAACTAGGCATCAAAGAGTGATATTCCATGGCCTCCTGCTTTAGCTGGAGGCTAAAAATGAACAAGAAGAAATTTGGCTTTAGCCAAACCTTTAAATCCAAAACCTTTAATACCTTGACAAAGTTTTCACGAGGAATTCGGAATATTATTCAATGTTTTTTTGTAAAATATTTCGCGTTAAATTCAAAATCCACAGCAAAGAATACGAACCGCGAAAAATGAGTCCTAAGTCTATTCACAAAAAAAGCCGATTCCCCAAAGAAACCGGCCTTTTCAAATATCCTAAAACACTAAATTTCACTTCTTCTCCGCCAATTCCTGAATTTTTTGATGAATCATCACTTGGTTGGAGGCTATTTTTGAGAAACCTCTTACGTCGTCACCTGACCAAGCGTTGTTCATTTCTCCGTAACTACCAAATACTGGTGACATCAGGTCATAGTCTGATTTGATACCCAAAATCTGGAAATTATAAGGAGCCAACTGTACCCTTACCACGCCCGAAACATTGCTTTGGCTATTATCAAAATAAGCTTCAATGTCACGCAAAACTGGCTCATTAAACTGACCTTCGTGTAGTAACATCCCGTACCATTCGGCCAGGTTTTGTTTCCAGTATTGTTGCCATTTAGTCAGTACATGTTTCTCTAGCAAATGGTGTGATTTTATGATAATCAATGGTGCAGCAGCTTCGAAACCCACACGACCCTTGATACCGATAATGGTGTCGCCCACGTGTGTATCACGGCCAATGGCATACGGAGAGGCCAATTCATGCACTCTTCTGATGGCTTCTACTGGATTTTTAAATCTGCGATTGTTTACAGCTTTAAGCTCACCTTTAACAAATTCTAAGGTTATTTCACTCGGCTTTTTCTTGGTCAATTGTGTCGGCCAAGCACTTTCAGGCAGATTATCCCAAGAGTTCAGGGTTTCTTTTCCACCTACCGAAGTTCCCCAAAGGCCTTGGTTGATAGAATACGTCGATTTGTGCCATTCACGCACCACACCTTTTGCTTTTAAAAACTCTATTTCCTCTTCTCTCGATAGTTTCAAATCTCTGATGGGCGTGATAATTTCTGCTTCTGGAACTATAATTCTGAAGGCCATATCAAAACGCACTTGGTCATTACCAGCACCTGTTGAACCATGGGCTATGGCAGTTGCTCCAATAGATTTGGCATATTCTGCCACGGCGATGGCTTGAAAAATACGCTCAGCACTTACCGAAAGCGGATAAGTGTTGTTCTTGAGGATATTTCCAAAAACCAGATATTTGATACACTCTTTGTAGTATTTGTCTGCCACTCTGGCGGTATAGTGAGATTTTACGCCTAATTCATAGGCTTTTTTCTCGATGTCAGCTACTTCAGCGTCTGTAAAGCCACCCGTATCAACCAACACAGAGTGCACTTCCATGCCTTTTTCTTCGCCCAAATATTTCACACAAAAAGATGTGTCTAAACCACCACTGTAAGCCAAAACTACTTTTTTCATCTATCTGATTTTAAATGCCCCAAAAATTTCCGCAAAATTAGGACTTTAAGTGTTTAGTTGGAAGTAATATTAAGTATAGTTTATCCCTGAAGCCAAAAAAGTCTCGTTGACCCTGGCCAACGAGACTTCAACAATTCCTGAAAGATAGCTCAACGCATTTCCTTTTTATATTTTTCGATGTGTTCTTTAATTCTACCAATTCGGTTGTCGGGACTGGGATGCGAACTCATAAATTCGTCTCTACTCCTACCGCCTGAGGCCTCGGCCAGAATCTCCATCACCTCTATCATAGACTCTGCATTATAGCCAGCTTTGAGCATATATTTTACGCCAAATTCATCTGATTCCAACTCATCGTCTCTACCAAATTTCATGAGCTTCATTTGAGCCACATAGTTAGCTATTTGCGAAGCTCCCATGTCGCCTGCAGCGGCTGTAGCAGCTCCAGCCAAACCTTGATAAAACTCCGATTTAGCCATTTGTTCTGACGAATGTCGGTAGACGACATGGGCAATTTCGTGACCTAGAACACCCGCAATTTGATCCTTAGACTTAAGCCTACTTAACAAGCCTACTGTAATAAATACCTGTCCGCCAGGAAGTGCAAAAGCATTAACCGTTTGTGGATCACGCAAAACATGAAAATCAAATTGGTAAGGATTACCGTGCCCAAAAGACTCCACCTCGTTGTTGAAAGTTTGCACTAACTCTCTCCCAATAGCCTTAATTTCCTGTTGCACTTTGTCGTCAGGATATAGTCCGCCGTACTCTTGAGCCATCTGAGGAGCAGACTGCAAACCCATGGCCACCTCCTCCATTGGAGACAAGCTAACTTGCTGTTTTTCACCAGTTAATGGATTTTCTTGCGTTTTTCCATAATAACTCAACAGAGCCATTCCGGCCATCACCAAGCCTATTACCAATCTTAATTTTAAGCCGTTACTATTCATATTTATGAAATTATTTTCAACATTCTAAACCTAAAATTAGGATAAATTGCAAACAAAAAAAACGGTTTAGAGTTAATAAAATGATAGAACGGAAAAAAGGCAAAAAAATATTTTTGTTACTGATTTTTTGATGTAATTTTGAAATACTGAATGAAAAAAAATATACTACTCTTAAATAATGACAGACGCAGACCTAAAACTCACCGAACCTTTACTCATTGAAGACCCAAACAGATTCGTAATTTTCCCCATAAAGCACTCAGATATTTGGGAATTTTATAAAAACGCCGAAGCTTCATTTTGGACAGCCGAAGAATTGGATTTATCGCAAGATACCAAAGACTGGGAAGCCATGAATGATGGCGAGCGTCATTTTATTTCGCACGTTTTGGCATTTTTTGCAGCATCAGATGGTATTGTAAACGAAAACCTCGCTGTTGGTTTCCTTTCAAACGTACAATTTCCTGAAGCCAAATGTTTTTATGGTTTTCAGATAATGATAGAGAATATCCATGCAGAAGTATACTCGCTTTTGATAGACACTTACATCAAAGACCAAAAAGAAAGAGACAGATTGCTGCATGCTATTGATCATATCCCTTGTGTGGCAAAAAAGGCAGCTTGGGCGATGCGTTGGATTGAAAACGGAAATTTTATTGAGCGTTTGATTGCCTTTGCAGCTGTTGAGGGTATATTTTTCTCCGGATCATTCTGTTCGATTTTCTGGCTTAAAAAACGCGGTTTGATGCCAGGTTTAACGTTTTCAAACGAGTTGATTTCGAGAGATGAAGGCTTGCACAGGGATTTTGCTTGTATGCTGTACACAGAGTATATAAAAAACAAAATGAATCCTGAAGATGTAACGAAAATAATTACTGACGCAGTAGAAATAGAAAAAGAATTTGTTTCGGATTCATTGCCGGTTTCACTAATTGGTATGAACGCACCACAAATGTGCCAATATATAGAATTCGTTGCAGATCACCTTTTGGAGCAATTGCAATTGCCTAAAGTTTACAACGCCACCAATCCATTTGATTTCATGGACTTAATCTCCCTTCAGGGCAAAACCAATTTCTTTGAAAAAAGAGTTGGAGAATATCAAAAAGCTGGTGTAACATCTGACAGAGAAAAAATGTCATTCTCATTGGACGAAGACTTTTGATTTGAACTTAGTTTTTTAGAAATAACAATAAAAGCCTCACTCAGAAAGTGGGGCTTTTGACATTTACCATTAACCTAAACTACCTTAATTCTATCTAAATCATGTCCGCAATAACCAGCGGACACACCTTACAAGCCCTTGTGCCGTCTTGGGCAAACCAGCGGCAATCATTCATGATTGGGCAATTCTGAGCTTTAACTTCCTGCACCTGCGATTCCAAAGTCAGAACTTTGTCAACAACTCCGCATTTTTCACCCGTCCATTGCCTACAGCCTCTTTCGGCACATGTATTGGTATATCTAAATCTTGCTTCGGGATTTCCACGGTTGTTACCAGCCTTAATAAGCTCAGCGTCCAAAGGCACCACATGAGGAAGAAATTTCACGAAACCATCGTTACCCACAATACCGAAAAGCGATGCCCCTTCGCTGTTGGTAGCGGAAGGGCATGCGTACTTTTGTTTTTCCATTGTTCAAAAAGGCTTGAAAGTCTTGGCTTTGTTGAGCAAGGTTTCGTTTTTGAATTTTTTAAGCCAAATACCCAACCACTCAGGATTGATACGAAGCTTGGTACCGATTGACTTACTGATTTGGGAATTTACCAAATGCCTGGCCACCAATCCGTTAACTTCTTTCTCAAGCCCTTTCAGTTGACTATCAGACAAGTCAAATCCTTCAAGAACGATTTCTAATTTTTGATTTCTCATGGCTATAAATTTTAACAGTTTTCATGATGTAAAGCTACACCAATCAACTAAGCCATTTTAGCGTAGAATGTCGTAATTTTAAGTAAGGTAGAAATACTTTGTGAGCAAGTAAAAAAGACCAAAATGTCTATTTTTTGAGGATATTTTGCAAAAAAGCCGTCAAGATTTTAAGTCCGTTTTCAAAATGTTTGTTGTTGTTAATGATGATGTCTGCGTCTTGTTTGGTAGGTTTTATGAATTTTTCATAAGTTGGAGCTACGTGGTTTTCCCACCTATAAAGTACAGAATCAAGGTCGTAACCACGTTCATTGTTGTCTCTGATAATTCTTCGGCGGATTTTGATATGCTCCAAGGCATCTATAAACACCTTAAGATTAAGTAGTGCAGAAATGTAAGGATCGTGAAAAACAAAAATACCTTCAACCACTATTATAGGAGCAGGTTTGAAAACAAGAATATTGGGTTCTTTGTCAAAAATATCGAAGGTATATTCTGGCATTCTTACCTCTTTTCCGTTTTTGAGGTCGTTGATATGTTGCGAAAACAACTCAAAATCGATAGACTCGGGCAAGTCGAAATTCTCGACTTTGTTATTGTCTTTTGGTACCAAATCACGGGTTTTGTAATAATTATCTTGCGAAATAAGACAAACCTCGTCTTTAGTAAAATGGCTCAGTAAACTATGAAGAAAATACGTTTTACCCGAAGCACTACCTCCCGTAATACCGATTATGTAAGGCTTAGCCATTTAAATTACCAAAATTGTTAAAAAATTAAAATTTCGGATACAAAACTAATAAATCTCGCTGTGGAATTGGCCATTTTTGGACAGAAAACATTTTTTCCAAACCATTATATTTCAAATTTCGTTGTGAAATAACTATGAATACAATATCAATTTTAGGCAGCGGTTGGCTAGGAAAACCCTTAGCATTGGCTTTTTTGACAAAAAACATGGAAGTAAAAGGCAGCACAACAAGCCCAGAAAAAATAGAAGCTTTGAAAAATAGCGGGATCAATGCCTACCAAATAGCTTTTCAACCAGAATTTATTGGTAAAACTTCTTTCTTTGACTCCGAAATATTGATTATAAATATCCCCCCCAAAGCGAAGGCATTAGGAGAAGAATTTCACCTTAGACAAATAGAAAATATTCTGTCCGAATGCAAAAAGTCTGAAAAGCTTAAGAAGATATTATTTGTAAGCTCCACCTCGGTGTATCCCAACATCGAAAAAGAAATGATAGAAGAAGATGCTAACCCGTCGCATTTTCTATTTATGGCGGAAAATCTTGTGATTGACTTTTGTAAAAATTTCAGAAAACAATATTTAGTAGTACGATTTGGCGGACTGATGGGCTATGACAGAAATCCCTGTAAATATTTTTCAGCACAAACTTCCGCCGATTTTTCGAGGGTAAACTATATCCATCAAGATGACGCCGTGGGGGCCATAGCGAGTTTGGTAGAAGAAAATATTTGGGACGAAACTTTTAATATTGTAAGTCCAGAGCATCCAACAAGGGCGGAGATTTGGGCCACTTGTAGCAAAAACACCAAACCTAAGAGTGATAAAAACAGAGATTCTTCAAAAAAAACGATATCAGCCGAAAAGTTTTCCCAAAAAAGCAATTATCAGTTCCTATTTCCTGACCCTTTGGCATTCAAGTATTTATAAGATTTTGACAAACCATAAAGCCTTCAAAAGGTAGTATGCTCAAAAATAGTTTCAAAGATTTTTCGAAAACTACTTGGAAGAATTAGACACTTGGCTTAATTTTGCACCCACATTACAGGATTGGCTTATGGTGTAATGGTAACACAGCGGTTTTTGGTGCCGTTATTCCAGGTTCGAGCCCTGGTAAGCCAACAAAAAAAGTCGCTTTCGAGCGACTTTTTTGTTTTTTATCCCCTTCTAGCTTCATTTTCCTTTTGAATACTTGCTTATCCTAAAACTTTTTGCCTAATTGAATTCCAAATAATATTCAATTCTTTACCCATGAGTTTTACCGAAAAAGACCTTAAACAAATAGCCGATCGTGGCAGCGATTTAAAGACAATTGAGCAACAAATAGATAACTTCAAGGAGGGTTTTCCGTTTATGACCGCCAAAAGAGCCGCCACAATAGGTGACGGAATGATAAAGCTTGAAGAAAAAGAACTCAATGAATATCTGGAGCTTTTTAATCAGGAAGCGGCTAAAAAGAAACTTTTGAAGTTTGTACCAGCCTCAGGAGCGGCCAGTAGGATGTTTAAGTCGCTTTATGCAGCCAAAGACGAGGGCAAGTCAGACAAGTCAGTGGAACAATACCATGAGCAAATCAAATCTTTTGCTTTCTACAAGAGCCTATCCAATTTCTTAAAAACCAACGAAAAACAAGAACAATTGGAGGCCCTTTTAGGCTCAAATGGACTTGACTACGGCAACTTACCGAAAGGATTATTGGAGTTTCACGCATACGGCGATTCTACCCGAACTGCTTTAGAAGAACACCTGGTTGAAGGTGCTCAATATGCCAACAACAAAGGTAAAGTAAGACTACATTTCACGGTTTCGCCTGAGCACAGAAAAAAGTTCAAAGACCTCATAAGCAAGGTTTTGAAAAGCTATGAAGCTGAATACAGTGTAAAATTTGATATATCGTTTTCAGAACAAAAAGCCTCCACTGACACTATTGCGGTAGGCATGGACAACGAACCGTTTTTAGATGGAAAAGGCAATTTGCTTTTCAGACCAGCCGGACATGGAGCTTTACTCGAAAACCTAAACGATGTAGATGCCGATATAATTTTCATTAAAAATGTAGACAATGTGGTGCCGGATCATTTAAAAAGTGAAACTATACTCTACAAAAAAGCATTAGCAGGTTTGCTGTTAAGTTTTCAAAAACAGATTTTCTATTTCCTGAAAAGACTCGAAAAACCCGAGCCCTCGGTTTATATGGTAAATAAGGCCATCAGATTTATCAAGGAAAATCTAAGTGTAGAAACTCCCAAAGGATTTAGAAATTGGTCGCCAGAGGAGAAATACAAGTTTGCGATTTCGAAACTCGATCGCCCGCTCAGAATCTGCGGTATGGTAAAAAACGTGGGAGAGCCAGGTGGTGGACCATTTTGGGCTAAAAACAGTGACGAATCTATCTCACTACAGATTGTGGAATCGGCTCAGTTTGACATGAAAAACAAAAAGCAGAAAGAGATTTTTGAGAAAGCTACACACTTCAATCCCGTGGATTTGATTTGTGCCACTAAAAATCATAAAAAAGAAAAATACGATTTATTAAAATTCCGAGACCCAAAGACAGGATTCATAACAGAGAAATCGCAAAGTGGAAAAACCCTGAAAGCCCAAGAATTGCCAGGGCTATGGAACGGAGCCATGTCTGACTGGAATACATTGTTTGTGGAAGTGCCTTTGATTACTTTTAATCCTGTAAAAACCGTGAACGATTTACTCCGAAAAGAGCACCAACCCGCTTAATATTAGTGGCTTAATATTTTGGTGTTTCGGAAATTGGTTGTATATTCATATAATTTAAACCCTAAATAAATATAATATGAACACGAACAAATTGATTTTTGGAACTCTACTTGGCTTTGTAGGCTACTTTATGGGCGGCTTTTTGATGTACACCATTGTTTTCAAAGACTTATTGGCCAGCACAAACCCTGGCATGTCTGGCGTGCAAGCCGAACCAAACTTGATAGTACTTGTAGTTGGGAATCTGGCAGCAAGTTTTCTTTTAACTTACATTTTTGAGAAATGGGCAGGTATCAGAACATGGATGTCAGGTGCAATATCGGGAGCTTTGATTGGTGCCTTAATTGCTTTTAGCTATGACTGCATGTTGCTAGGTACATCTACGCTTATGACTTGGTCTGGAGTGTTTGTTGACACTTTAGTTTACGCCATCATTTCGGCAATTGCTGGGGCTTTGTCTGGGTGGATGTTAGGATTTAAAAGAGCATAGCAAATAAACTGAAAGGAGTGGCCCAGGCTACTCCTTTTAATATACTTTCTCACCTTTGTTTACCCACACTCCCCATTTTTTGTTGTAGGCATGTATTTTTTGTGTAGGTTTATTTTGCATATCTACCACTTCGTTACCTTGATTTATCCACTCAAAAATACTTCCGTAGCAATTTTTTACGTTGGTGTAGCCCGCTGCAATCAGTTTTTCGCCTATTTTTTCGCTTCTCACACCTATCGAACAATACACCACAATCGGAGCGGTTTTGGGAATATCTTTTATGCTTTCCAAAGAAAAACTATTAAAACCTACGTGTCGAGCATTTTTTAGGTGACTTACTTCAAACTCATTCAGTTCTCTGGCATCCAACAAAACTACTTCAGTATTTTTTGCCTTGAGTTCTTGCACTTTGATAATAGGAACAGTTTTTTTTATTAAACCTCTTAGAAGTACATCAAATGATTTGGATTGAGCAGACACAGCTAAAGATTGAAAAATGGACAAAAGAATAAAAATAATTTTCCTCATCAATGGAATTATTGGTCTCAATAAAACAAAATAAAATCAATAAAATTTCATAAATTTCGAAAAAAACCAAATATACAAACTATGAGATTCATCAAGCACTTTTGGAGCTATCTGGTCATGGTTGGCCTGATATATCTACTCCACAAACCTTTAGGTATGCTTCCTCCTTTGGGAAGATTATTTAGTCCTTTCGAAGGTTTTTTACAGAATTCTACGAACAAAAACGCTCTTTCAGATGAAACTCTAGACCTCAAAGGTATAAAAGAAGAAGTAAAAGTAATTTATGACAACAACCAAGTACCACACATTTTTGCCAACAACGAAGATGACCTATATTTTGCTCAAGGCTATGTGATGGCCAAAGACAGAATTTGGCAGATGGAGTTCTACACCATGGTGGCGGCAGGGCGACTGACCGAAATAGTGGGTGAAAGAGCTTTAGAATATGACAGATACAACAGAAGATTGGGCATGGCCAGAGCAGCAGCCAAAATTGCCGAAAACCTCAAAAGCGACCCTATTTCGTCAAAAATACTAAATTCCTACACCGATGGCGTAAATAGTTTTATTGCTCAGATAGAATATAAAAACTTACCGGTTGAATACAAAATATTGGGCTATAAACCGACCCAATGGACACCCTACAAAACCATTTTGATGCTCATGAATATGAGAAGTACACTTAATGGTGGTAGCGATGACTTCAGAATAAGCAATGTAGCCAATGAATACGGTTTAGATACTATTAAAGACCTTTTCACAAACTATCCTGCCGAAGAATCTCCGATTATACCTGTTGGCACACCTTGGAACTTCAGTCCAATTCCTGTAAAAACTCCTACCAAAATTATGGCTGTTGGTGACGATAATAAAATTATAGCCAAAATACCAAGCCCAGCTCCAGAAATTGGCTCAAACAACTGGGCAGTGGGTGGAGCAAAATCAGCAACTGGACTGCCAATACTATCTAACGACCCACATTTGGGACTTACGCTGCCGTCTATTTGGTACCAAATGCAGTTAAGTTGTCCAACGGTGAATGTATACGGCGTGGCTTTGCCTGGTTGTCCAGGAATAGTGATAGGTTATAATAAAGACATTGCATGGGGTGTTACCAACGTAGGTAGCGACGTAATGGATTTTTACAAAATAAAATTCAGCAATACAGAAAAAACCCACTACATGTACAACAATAAGTGGACGCCAACCACCAAATATGTAGAGGAATTCAGGCTAAAATCTGGCTTAACAGTTAAAGACACGCTGATTTATACGCATCATGGCCCGGTGGTTTACAATGAAGCCAAAGAGAGTAATTTCAATAAAAACGCACCGGCTGGGCACGCCATGCGTTGGGTTGCATTAGAAACTTCTGGTTCAGATCTGATGATTTTTTATTACCTCAACAGAGCTAAAAACTACGACGATTATAGAAAAGCATTGACTTTTTATACGGCTCCTGCCCAGAATTTTATCTTTGCGAGCAATCAAAACGACATAGCCATTACACCGAACGGCAAGCTCCCACTAAAATGGAAAGAACAAGGCAAATACATATTAGATGGCTCTATGCCTGAACACGACTGGCAGGGATGGATACCAGCTGAGCAAAACCCAACAGTTAAGAATCCACCGAGAGGATTCGTGAGTTCGGCCAATCAGTTTTCTACTGACCCAACTTATCCATATTATTTGGGTTGGCGATTTGCAGCTCCAAACCGTGCTGTGAGAATAAATGAGAGACTTGCGGCTATGAAAAATGCAAATGCGGATAGTTTGAGGTCGATTTTGAACGACAACTACAATGTGGCGGCAAGGAGAATTTTACCAACCTTACTTCCCATTTTAGAGACTTCAAAAGACGCAAGCATAGCTCCAGCGAGAGAAATCATGAAGAAATGGAATTTGATGAACGATGCTGATGCAGTGGCAGCAACAATATACGAAAGATGGACAAAAGAGCTTTCTAACTGGATTTGGGAAGATGATTTTCCTTTGGAGCAGTCTATGCTTTATCCTACCGAAGACCGCACTTTTGAGATGTTAAAAAAACAAGCCACAGCAAAATGGTTTGATAACAAGAAAACGAAAGACAAAATAGAAACCATGAACGATATAGTCTTAGGAAGTTTTAAGGCCACCATAGACAGTCTAACACTCCATAATGGCCCTATGACGCCAGAAACTTGGGCTTGGGCTAAGGTAAAAAATACAAGCATCGGGCATTTAGGCAAAATTCCAGGATTTTCTAGAACTGGCATCATAAACGGCGGCGGCCGCGGCATCGTAAACGCCACATCAGAAACACATGGACCCTCTTGGCGAATGGTAATAGAACTGGATAAAGAATGGCCACGTGGTTATGGACTTTACCCAGGCGGACAGTCTGGCAATGTGGGTAGTAAATACTACGACAACATGGTGGACAAATGGGCTGCAGGTAAACTCGATACTTTGGTTTTTATGAAAAACAAAGACGAGAAATCTTCAAAACTGACCAGAACAATAACAATTAACCCTAAAAAATAAAAAACTAGACTATGTTATACTTATTGATATTGATAATTGGGGGCATCGCCTCATACTTTGGCCCTTGGTGGATTATTGCCCCAGTGGCCTTGGCTCTTTGTTGGTGGAAAGCCAAAACACCCAAAGAAGCCTATTTGGTTTCAGCAGCTGCTACCGTGAGTTTATGGATTGGCTATGCCACTTTCTTAAACGCCACAGCCGATGTGAGTTTGGTGGACAAAATAGCCGAGATGTTTACAGGAGGTGTGGGTTTTTTATCCAAAATCCCTAAGATTGGTTTTGTGTTTACTATTATGACAATCATAGCCACGGCCATCGGAGGCTTTGCTGGCATGTCTGGTGTGCAGATGAGAAAATATTTTAAGTAAGGAACGAGCTTGAAAAATCGATTAAACGGTTTTTCAAGCGGTTCTTTCTTGTTTTAATTTACTTTACATTTTCTGCGGGCGAAACTGGCTTTAAACACCTTCAAAGGCAATAGCCTTTTTAGAGTTGAGGATTAAAAATCCTTCTTATCTAGCTTCGGGATTGTCCTACAGAAAATCTCGGAGAGCTATAATTTATTTTTCTCTATCCAAATTACTGTTTTCAATTTTTATATTCTCCAGTTTATTACCTTTAATTGCACCATCAATTATTATTGCTTTACTGTTACTATTATTGGTGTAGTAATTAATTCTATATGAAAAACCTGTAACTTTTTTTTTGTTATAAATAATTGGAACCAGAATTTTAGAAGAGATGGAAGAATTAGGAATTACAATTATTTTTTTTGTGTTGAAGCTTGAAACTGGCCCTACATATCCTTCATCTTTGGATACTTCTGTAATCAATCTTTCACCATAAAAATATTCTTCATTATTGATGCTAAATGTAATATCTCGTTTTGTATGATTCCAAACAGTTACGTCTGCATATTCTATTTTATTTCCCAAATAAATCGAATAATTCATTTTTGAAGTAGGTGAAACATCCTTACAAACAGTATCTATATATACTTTTATAGTTTCAGTTTCAGAAGTGTAAATATTATATTCCTTGGTTGTACTGTTCTGAGTCCAAAAATACATTATAAGATATAGTAACCAATTCATATTATTTGTATTTATCTGAGATAGTTATTATGATATTCTAAAATTTTCCATGCTGTGTGAAGGTCCTGACCTTCGCACGAGTGTATTTCGGTCTTTGACCGAAGTAAAGCATTTTAAGTTTTACCACTCAATAATTTTAATTATGAGATGAGTTCAATTGGTGAATGCAACATTTGATAAAATTATTCTACCAAAAAACAGTCCAAAATCTTTTCGATTTGACTAATTTCCCTATTTATAAATATTTAGACATCCCAAAATCTCCATAATTTTCAATAAATAATTATATTTGCACCCTTATTCAGAAAAAAAACATTTAAATGAAAAAAATAAGCTTACTATTTTTAGGTCTTTCGATGGCCATTTTGGGTTGCGACAAAGCAGCTGGCGACTCAAAATCTGGCGGTCAACCTTCGGGCAGAATTGTATATGTAAACACAGATACATTATTGAACAA
Organism: Lacihabitans sp. CCS-44; assembly: GCF_024343735.1. GTDB lineage: Bacteria > Bacteroidota > Bacteroidia > Cytophagales > Spirosomataceae > Leadbetterella. The sequence goes on along the minus strand of NZ_RJUE01000055.1, from coordinate 116,319 downwards.
TTACGAATATTATAAAGACGTAGTGAAAGAATTTGACAGCAAAAGATTTGCTTTGGAGAACGACCTAGCTAAAAGAACGCAGTCCTTCCAAAACGAAGTGGCTTTGTTTCAAAGACGTGCACAAGCTGGTGGAATGTCTGAAGAGCAAGGAAAAAGCACACAGATGGCTTTGCAACAAAAAGAGCAAGACATTATGCAGTTTAGAGACAACGCAGCAGGGAATTTACAACAAGAGCAGGCCAAAAAAACTGATGAATTGTTGACTAACATTCAGACTTATTTGAAAAAATACAACTCTGGAAATAAGTTTGATATGGTAATCGGTTACTCAAAAGGCGGTGGTGTATTGTATGCCAAAGAAGACTTGGACATTACGCAGGAGGTTTTGAAAGGACTGAACGAAGAATACAAAAGCTCGGATAAAAAACCAGTAGCTGACACTACAGCTAAAAAATAAACTTCTTCTGAAAGATATTTTAAAAGGCGAGACTAAAAATCTCGTCTTTTTTTATGCTTAAAACTTACGTTTCAATTCGAAATTCATACCCAAATACACTTTTCTAACCAACTCGTCAGCAGACAATTCTTCTGCAGTGCCTTGTCTTAATATCTTTCCTTCAAAAAGCAAATATGCTCTGTCGGTAATGGAAAGTGTTTCGTTTACGTTGTGGTCGGTTATCAAAATTCCGATGTTTCTGTGCTTTAGTTTTGCTACTATAGTTTGAATTTCTTCCACAGCTATTGGATCAACGCCGGCAAAGGGCTCATCTAGCAAGATAAATTTCGGATCAACGGCCAAAGCTCTGGCTATCTCGGTTCTACGTCTTTCCCCTCCTGAGAGTACAATACCTTTGTTTTTACGCACATGCGTGAGGCTAAATTCTTCCAAAAGAGACTCGGTTTTTTCTTTTCGCTCCAGATTGGTCATTTTGGGTAATGCCAGCTCCATTACACCCAATATATTTTCTTCTACTGTTAAATCTCTAAAAACCGAAGCTTCTTGAGCCAAATATCCGATACCTAACTTGGCACGTTTGTACATCGGAAGACTAGTAATATCCACATCATCAAGCCAAATTTTACCTTCGTTCGGCTTTACCAACCCCACGGCCATATAAAAAGAGGTGGTTTTACCAGCACCATTTGGACCCAAAAGTCCGACAATTTCACCCTGAGCCACTTGATAGCTCACTTCGTTGTTCACGAGCCTCTGTCCGTATTTTTTTATAAGATTTTCGGTGCGTAATATCATTCTTTATCAATTTGGCTGTAAAAATACCAATTTATTCTTTAAGTGAGGTTGTTAAAAAATGTTAGATAGGCCTAAAACTTAATATCCCTCACAAACAATTGCAAAGTAGTTTTATCTCGAAAAGTATTTTCTTCAATCGAATAAGCCATGCTAAATTTATGTCCTGCTTTGAGGTTTTGATAAAAATCATCTACCATTCCGAAACCTATTGCCGAAAAAACCGAACCTGTGTCTTCGTCCAAAATCTCCAGTTTCAGGTGTTTTTCTTTTAAAATTCTTGGTTCTGCGGCCAAGGACAAGTTTTCTGAAACAAAAATAGGCTGCATATTGTGCGGCCCAAACGGAGCCATTTGTTTCATGATCCTATAAAACTTCGGACTGATTTCAGACAAATCTATTTTGATATCAATATTGATTTTAGGAACCAATTGTTCCTCCAAAATCATTTCAGTTACAATTTGGTCGAAAAGAGCCTTGAATTCATCAATTTTATCAATTTCGATGGTCATTCCAGCTGCGTGCATGTGCCCACCAAATTGTATCAACAAATGTGCACTTCGTTCGATAGCCGCATACAAATCAAAACCCGGCACTGACCTTGCCGAACCAGCCGCCACTTTATCTCCTGATTTTGTGAAGATTATAGTTGGTCTATGAAAATTCTCAATACATCTGGAAGCCACAATGCCAATCACGCCTTTGTGCCAATTTTCAGAAAACAAAACCGTGCTTTTGGCTATATTGAGCAGCCAATCGTCCTTCCGAATCATGTCCAAAGCTTCCTCTGTTATTCTCGAATCATGCCCTTTTCGCTCGGTGTTGTTATTTTGAATTTCATAAGCAAAACTCAATGCCTCATCAAAATCATCTGCCAACAGTAACTGAACTGCCGCTTTAGCATGTTTTATTCTCCCAGCCGCATTTATTCTTGGCCCAAGTACAAATACCACATTTTCAATACTCATTTCTCCTGAAAAACCCGCCACTTGTTTGAGAGCTTTCAGGCCAGTCCTAGGATTTTCATTGATTTTTTTTAGACCAAAATAAGCCAAAATTCTATTCTCACCAACGATAGGCACAATATCAGAAGCGATACTAACCATGGCCAAATCTAGAAACTCAAACAAGTTTTCAATCGGAATTTCCTTACGAATACACAATGCGGTAAGGAGCTTAAAACCAACACCATTGCCCGTCAATTCCTTAAATGGATAAGGACAATCTGAGCGTTTGGGGTCTAAAACTGCCACCGCAGCCGGGAGTTCATCACCTGGTTCGTGGTGATCGCAGATGATAAAGTCTATGCCATATTTCGTTTGAGCATATTCAATTTTGTCGATGGACTTTATACCACAATCTAGACTAATCATCAAAGTAGCTCCAATTTCAGCGGCATAATCAATTCCCAAAGTAGAAATCCCATAGCCTTCTTTATATCTGTCGGGGTTATAATATTCGATGTTGGGATAATAGTTTTTCAGAAAACCATAAAACAAAGCTACGGCCGTAGTTCCATCCACATCGTAATCGCCAAAAATCAAAATTATCTCATTTTCGTCAATAGCTTTTATAAGTCTATCTACAGCAATATCCATGTCTCTCATCAAGAACGGATCATGCAAATCATCGATTTGAGGTCTAAAAAAGTGTTTGGCTTCATCAAAATCTTTCACTCCTCGTTGCCAAAGCATTGTAGCCATCGACTTGGAAACAGATAGTTGATTTACCAAATCGCTAACAATTTGGAGGTCTGTAGACTGCGTAGGTGTGGGTTTAAAATTCCAGTTTTTTTCCATAATCAACAAATTTAGAAATTATGGCACAGAAATTGAAATCAAATCAAAAGAAAACAAGCAATGTTGACATTCAGGGCATTCAAGGTTTTACCCAGAAAATGTATTTTCGCTAAATTTGTCAAATAAACCGTTTGAGAGAGTGCCGTGGAGGCACTCTTTTTTTGTTTTTGGGCAAATAATGTTTGAATGACTTGATTAATCCTATTTCGTATACTTATTTTAAGTTTCAAAAAATGTTTTAATGAAAAACCTCCTCAAAAATCTTATTTCTTCCACCGATCTTAGCCTCGAAGAATCTCGCCAAGCCATCCTAAAAATTGGTTCTGGCGAAATAAATCCAGCTCAAATAGCAGCTTTTTTGATGGCAATTCAGCAAAAAGGTATCACGGTAGATGAATTGAAAGGATTTCGTGAAGGAATGCTCGAACTTGCCATTGGCATAGATTTGACCGAATTTGATGCCATGGATGTGTGCGGCACTGGGGGAGACGGAAAAGATACTTTCAATATCTCCACAACCTCAGCATTTGTAGTAGCTGGAGCAGGTCAAAATGTAGCTAAACATGGTAATCATGGCGTAAGTTCGCCAGTAGGAAGCAGTACCGTTTTGGAGCATTTGGGTGTACAATTCACTAATGACGCAGATTTTCTGAGATCTAAATTAGAAAAAGCCGGCATTTGCTATTTACATGCACCCCTATTTCATCCGGCTATGCGATTTGTAGGGCCGATTAGAAAAGAACTAGGCATAAAAACTTTCTTTAATATCTTAGGCCCGCTAATGAATCCTGCCAAAGTGCAGAAGCAACTGAGTGGAGTTTTTGATCAAAAGACGTTTGAATTATATAAAGACCTATTTCTTACGACAGGAACAAAATTTGGTGTTTTACATGCTTTAGATGGTTATGACGAGGTTTCTTTAACGGGTGATTTTAGGCTTGCAAATAACCAGTCAGACAAAGTTCTGGAACCGAATAATTTTGGCTTTGCAAATATTAACGCTCAAGAACTTTCAGGTGGAAACACTTTAGAAGAATCTGGAAAAATAATGACAGATATTCTGAAAAACCAGGGAACCAAAGCCCAAACCGACACCGTAATTATCAATGCGGCTATAGCGTTGAGTGTAGCCCGAGACATCAAAATAGAGGAAGGAATAGCCCAAGCCAAAGAATCTCTCGAAAGTGGAAACGCATTAAGGTGTTTGGAGCTTTTGGTGGCGTAATTTTAAATTTCAATTTATAAGATACTTTAAATATGCTAAAACTAGGATTTGTATCTGCCATATTAGCAGATTATAGCTTTGAAAAAGTTGTCGATTTTGCGGCAAATAATGATTTCAAATGTGTGGAAATGATGTGCTGGCCAGGTGATTCAGCAGACGCACGTAGATATGCAGGGGTAACACACATTGATGTGGAAAACATGGATATCAACCACATAAATAGCTATTTGAAGCAAAAAAACATAAGTATATCTGGCTTAGGCTATTACCCAAATCCACTTGACGCAGATACCAAGAAATCGGAGTTCTACATCGAACACATTAAGAAAATAATCGGATCTTGTAATCAGCTAGGCGTACCTGTAATGAACACATTTATAGGTAGAAATCAGGCATTGAATATGCAAGATAACCTCGAACTGTTCAAAAAGCTTTGGAAGCCCATCATCGAAACTGCCGAAAAAGAAGGCATAAAGATTGGTATAGAGAACTGCCCAATGTTCTTTACAAATGACGAATGGCCAGGAGGTAAAAACTTAGCGATTTCCCCCGCAGTTTGGGATAGAATGTTCGAAACTTTTCCTACTCCCCTATTCGGACTAAACTATGACCCGTCGCACATGGTTTTCCAGATGATGGACGAAATCAAGCCGATTTATCAATACAAAGACCGCCTGCATCATGTACATATCAAAGATGTAAAAGTCTACAAAGACAAACTTGACAGAGTAGGCATTTTAGCCAATCCGCTAGAATATCATTCTCCAAAACTCCCTGGATTGGGTGATGTAAATTGGAGAGCTTTCTTTGCGGCATTGACAGACATTCGTTACCGTGGCCCAGTGGTGTTAGAAGTAGAAGACAAAGCCTATGAAGGCAGCGAAGAAGATGTGCATGCTGCTATCAGAACAGCGAGGAATTATGTGAAGCAATTTTTGGATTAAAAATTCAAAAAATACAAGCATATTAAAATACTATAAATCAAGTATTTAATATTCAATGTCGGAAATTTCTCATAGATTTATTTAAATAAAATTCCAACGCTCAAGCGTGTTTCCGGGTCAATAAGAAAAAACAACATTACAAATGAAAATGCTAACATTATTGGCCATCATGGCTTTCACCTTCACATCTTGCGAACAAACTGAGGTAGTTGTAGGAGAGAATTTCTCAGTAAGCTACAAGCCTACTCAATGCTCAGAGCCATGGGATGAGGCCGCTTATACTGACAAAGGGAATCTGTCAAGACAAGAACGATTCAAACTTTTCTTGAAAGATAAAGGGGTAACCGAACTGAAAGAATTCAAGAACACACAGGATGACAAAATATATTGTACTGCTTGTACTTGTCCTTCAAACGACCTTTTCTCGTTCAAAGTAAGTGAGTCAGACTTAGCAAAATTGAAAACTTTTGAGCCGTTTAAAACTGCTTTGAAGTAAGCATTTGGGTTATAATGAAAAAGGCTGGAGCTTCGCTCCAGCCTTTTTTTGTTATTTCAATGAGTTGATATAACTCGCTATCGTTAGTGCATCTTTCTTAGGCACCTGCGGCATTGGAGCCATTGGTGTGGCAAAATCTGGCCAGTTTTCTGGCTTTGGATTATATATCAATTGTACGATTTTCTCGTTGGTATATTTACGTTTTGCTATTTCTTTAAACGCTGGCCCAACTACTTTCTTATCTTCAGAGTGGCAAGCCAAACAAGTGTGTTTTTGAAGCAATGGCTTCACTGTTGCAAATGTTACTGCCGCTGGCTTCGCTGTTGTAGTAGCTGTAGGCTTACCTTTTCCATCTGGGGAAACTAACTCTTTTGCAGGTTTTGAAGGTGTTGTTGCCTTTGTTTTTCCAGAATTAAAAGTTTTTAATTCAGAAGCGGCAATTTTATTTCCAGCAGGAATGGCGTTTAATGTATAGTAAACCGTAGGATGCACCAACGACCAAGAATTGGCAGCCGAACGAATACCTTCGAGATTTAGCTCATGAATATAGTAAGGTCTCAATCCATCCAAAACGACTCTTAGCGTTTTGCCATCTTCGCTCAATTTCACTCCTTTGATTTTCAAATCTTGTTTGTTTACCGGCGGTGAACCATAAACTGGATGATGTTTGTACAAAAAGCTGCTTGCTGCTATTGAAGCCAAGTCTTCTGCTGACTTTCTATCCACTGGCATCGTAAAGTTGATCTCGAAACCATCAGGCATGGCCTTGCAAGTCAACATTTCGAATGGCACTTTGCCGTTCCAAACCAATCTTTGCAAACCTTGGTTGGCATCACCAGCACTTCCCCAACCACGGTTGGTTTCGCCCACAAACATAGAACCATCTGGTGAGAAAGTCATACGCATTACACCTGACTGAAAACCACCACGGAAATCCCAAGCTGCTCCTTGAAATTCGCCGTTTACTTTTTCCATAAAAACCCTCATGATTTTAGACTGACCTTGGTCACCAATAAAAACTTGACCAGCAAAAGGCCCAAAATCCCCATTGGTTTCGTCTCTAATGATTTCGGAGTTAGAAATACCCAAGATACCATGAGGCAGCCAAACTACTGGCGTCTGCACCATCGGATATTTTTCTTTCAATTCGTAAAGCATCTTAAACTTCTCTTCTACTACATTCTCTGGCTTGATATAATAACCATTGGCACCTCTAACTTTCCTATTGTCTCTTTCAGCAAAAAACTGCTCTTCAGTTAGTTTTACTGGAGAATTTTGTGATGCTGCCCATTGCAAACTCGCGGGATGACCCACGAAAACGCCTTTTCTTACATGCCAAATACCACCAGAACCCATCCAGTCGCCTTGGTTATCAGAATAAAAAAGTTCACCATCTATCATGCCCAAGCCCGCTGGCGAACGCATGCCTGCCGCCCATGGTTCGTATCTTCCATCTTCGTAAATTTTAAATACAGAACCTCTGGTTTTGGCTCTGGCCTCACCTCTCCACCATTCTTCGTCTCCAAAAGCCACATTACCGCTTACAAAAAAACCACCATCAGGTGCAATTTTCGGCCCGAAAGAATACTCGTGATAATGTCCAGAAACTTCCCAAGCATGGATAGTTTCGTAGCTGTCTGCTTTTCCGTCGCCATTTTTATCGGTCAATTTGGTTAGTTCTCCTCTTTGAGCACAATAAAACGAACCATCTTTATAAACCAATCCTAGCACTTCGTGCAAACCTGAAGCAAACTTCCTAAAATAAGGATTTCTTGAACTTGGGTTTTCTACTACCCAAATATCCCCTCTTCTGGTAGCCAAAGCCATTGAGCCATTTGGCATCATGGTTATCCCACCTACTTCGAGCAAAATTCCCTCTGGAACCGGCAAGGTTACTATCTTGTAATAATCCTCTTCTTTTGGCGATTCTTGTGCCCAAGCCACACAGGACATCATTAATAAAAAGCCTAATATTTTAACTTTCATCTCTATCGAATATTTAGAATATGATTGAATAAATGATTTTATTATCAACTGGACTCGCTACCAGTTCATTACCGTTTCTGATAGTAGCCGGGCTACTTATTCTGATGAAATAAGATTTTCCATCTACAGCAAAAAGACCTTCAGCTACTTTCTCTATTATTGAGCCTTCGGCAATTCTGGCTACAACGTTTCCAGCCTTTGAAAGACTGATTTCTCTATTAAATTGTTTTCCTTCTACAATCCTGATTTTGTCTTGAACTTCAGTTCCCAATATTCTGTATTTAAAAGTCGGCAAGTCGTTTTCATCCATTGTATAACCCAAAGGCTTGTAGCCAGTTCCTGATGTATCTTTTGGCCAAGCTGCATTAGCATCTCCAGCTAAAGTTAAATCATGATTCAGTATGGTAACGCTTCCTAAAGGCCTAGAGGAACCGTCTCCCCTATCTTCCCACATCGGTGTGGCATCAAGAAACTGACCTTTCCATATTTGTACAATAGCACCTTTGTCCAAATCATATGTGTAATGCATACCCTCAGGAGAACCAACCGAAATGGCATGTACAATTCTAAAGTTCTTGTCTACCAAAGATTTCTTAAAGTCCATAAAACTCCTCAAAGTTGTGTTTGTATTGGCATTCACCAAAATCGGATCGCTAGGTTTTGAAGCGATCAATGAACCCACCACATGGTGCGGAGTACTTCTAAATCCTGGCCCTTCTGACCAAAAACCAAGAGCTGGCTTTAACCATCCATCTCTTTTATTATTAAAAATCTCGAAAGAGTGCTCGCCCGCAGTAAGATCAATACTGGCTTGGCGTTGTTGCGAAGCTACCGTCCAATTGTTGCCCAAAATCTCTTTGTTGTCAATTTTCAGTGTACTATTACCTCCCAATTGTGTGTAAAAAGTATATTTCCCAGCTACTGGAGCTGTGTAAGTTCCTTTGATTACAAACACATAATCGTTTTGTTTTTTAGTTACTTCCCAAGTCAAATCTTCGGTTTTTCCTTGCTCATCAATTTTCAATTTCGACAAGTCGGCATCGTGCATATAGCTTCCGTAATAGACTTTATAAGAGAGATTTGACACTTTACCAGCAGTTTTATCATACTGATTTACAACAATATTCTTAAAGGCCACTGAGCCATGGTCTCCCTGAATTCTCAAAGGCCCACTTTTGGTTTCTTCTTGTGATATACTTCCCCTAGTCACTCCAGAAAGCTCAACGTTTTCATGAAGCAAAACACCATTTAGCTTGATGTACAAAATCTTTGCATTGGCTATTTTCTTTCCTGATGCATCGAATCTCGGGGCTTGAAATGAGATTTTCATATTCTGCCAAAGACCAGGAGCTTTGTAGGCATTAAATCTCGGGGCATAGCCTTCGTATCCCTTTTGCCCCTCAGGCTTACTGTCATTCCAACGCTCATAAATACCTCCACAATCATAATATTTTGGCACATTTGCACCCCAACTATCATTCAACTGGATTTCATACCTTCCTTGTAGATAAAGACCTGAATTTGATCCTTTGGCCATCATGAAATCGAATTCTATGTCTAAATCGCCATGCTCAAGTTTGCTGAAAAGATCATAGTCTAAGCCATATTTACCTTGTTCGTGTTCGCAAAGTAAAATACCCTTCCCAGCAACAGAACTTACCGAATTTTTCTTATCAATATCCACATTCACATCTCCAACAATCTTCCAATTGGTAGATTTAGAAACAAATGCCGACAAATCATTTAAAGGAATGGGGGTTTGCCCAAATACCATACTTTGGCAAAAAGCCAGAAGTAGAAATAGTTTTTTCATAAAAGAAAGGTTTTTTTGTTACAAAAATAAGGTATCGAAACGCTAATTGCGATATTTTTTAAAAAAATTTATTAAATATTAAACTCCACTAAAAACACAAAAAGGTTGAAACTCTATTGAGCTCCAACCTTTTCAAAAAAAGTAATACTATTCTTAAACTACAGCTTCGGCCAAAACCAAAACCTTGTTATTAAACACTTGTAAAACTCCACCATCTACCAAAATGGTTTCTTTCTTGTTTCCAATTTCATATACCAAATCGCCAGTCTTGAGTGTACTCACCATCGGAGCGTGATCTTTAAGCACTTGAAATTGTCCGTTTTTACCAGGCAAGATAACTGAATCTACCTCGCCGTTAAAAACGTTTTTTTCTGGAGTTATTATTTCTAAATTCATAATTATTCAATTTGGAAATTCGCAAATTTGATAATTCGCAAATTAAGATAAACGTTATCAAGTTATAAATATCCTAATCAATTAACTTTTTTGCTGGATGAAATGATTTTATTTACAATCCTAGCTAATTCCAAAACATCCTCTAACTCTTCATTAACATTTGGATAGTTTTCAGACTCCTTACAAAGCATTAGCCAATATTTCGTTTCATCAATTTCTTTGGCTGCAATCTTCATTTTATGAATAAAATCAGCCTTACTTTCGGCATTTTGAGCTTCATGAATATTAGCACCAATCTAGTTCCCGACTTCAAGAGTTGATTTGAAACTATAAACTTTCTGTTCTGTTCTAATATTTCACAATATCTAACAATCTTTAGTGCGAATTTAAATGATTTTGTTACAACAACATTTTCACCCAAAATATTCATACTAATTTTTGCAACATAATTAGCAAATTTTCAAATTGCCAAATTTGCTAATTAAAAAAGCCAATTATTTAGTCGCCTCAGCAATCAATCTCTCTCCTTTCACTACTGCGTCTTCGATAGTTCCTACCAAGTTAAAGGCTGCCTCTGGAAGGTGATCAAATTCACCTGCCATAATTTGATTGAAGCCTTTGATGGTGTCGTTAATATCTACCAAAACGCCTTTCAAACCTGTAAATTGCTCTGCAACAAAGAATGGCTGAGAAAGGAAACGTTGAACACGACGAGCACGAGATACAACCAATTTATCGTCTTCTGAAAGTTCTTCAAGACCAAGGATGGCGATGATATCTTGCAATTCTTTGTAACGTTGAAGAATGTTCTTCACGTTTTGAGCACAGTCGTAGTGAGCATCACCCAATACTTCTGCCGAAAGAATTCTTGAAGATGAATCCAGTGGGTCCACCGCAGGATATATACCTAGCTCAGCAATTTTACGACTTAATACCGTAGTAGCATCTAAGTGAGCAAACGTTGTAGCTGGAGCAGGGTCAGTCAAGTCATCGGCAGGTACGTAAACGGCCTGTACCGAAGTGATTGATCCTCTTTTTGTTGAGGCAATACGCTCTTGCATCACACCCATTTCTGTAGCCAATGTCGGTTGGTAACCTACTGCTGATGGCATACGACCCAAAAGTGCCGAAACCTCAGAACCCGCTTGTGTAAAACGGAAGATGTTATCAATAAAGAAAAGGATATCACGTCCTTTGCCTTCGCCGTCACCATCGCGAAAGTGTTCCGCTACTGTAAGACCAGAAAGGGCAACTCTAGCACGAGCACCTGGAGGCTCGTTCATTTGACCGAAAATAAATGTCGCTTGAGACTCTTTCAAAGCTTCTCTATCTACTGAGTCAAGATCCCATCCACCTTCTTCCATTGAATGTTTGAAAGCCTCACCATATTTCACGATGCCAGACTCAATCATCTCACGAAGAAGGTCATTACCCTCACGTGTACGCTCACCCACACCAGCAAATACTGAAAGACCAGCATAAGCTTTGGCGATATTGTTGATAAGTTCCTGGATCAATACGGTTTTACCCACACCAGCACCACCGAACAAACCAATTTTACCACCTTTTACATAAGGAGCAAGAAGGTCAATAACTTTTATACCTGTAAATAATACTTCAGTGGCAGTAGCCAAATCCTCAAACTTAGGTGCATTGCGGTGAATCGAAAGCCCAGGAGTGTTTACTGGACCTAAACCATCAATAGCCTCACCAACTACGTTGAAAAGACGACCTTTGATTTCCTCGCCTGTTGGCATTGTGATTGGAGAACCCAAGTGCGTAACTTCTTGTCCTCTTTGAAGACCGTCCGTACTGTCCATTGCGATGGTACGAATTCTATCTTCACCAAGGTGTTGTTGACACTCAAGGATTACTTTTTGACCATTTGACTTTGTTACAGACAAAGCATCTAATATTGCAGGTAGAGAAGCGGCTTCCCCCTCAAAACTTACGTCCACAACGGGTCCGATGATTTGTGAGATTTTACCAATATTTGCCATTTATGAAATATTTAAAATTTATCTACTGATTTTTGGACTGCAAAATTATGAATTATGCATGATAAAACAAATTCGAACCAAATCTTTTTTTGTATTTTTTTTAGAGAATATCAAAAATATGGCACTTTTTATTGTAGTAAACTATGAATGCTCTCTTATGGATTTACTCAAAGTACTCAAACTTTTGATCTAAAACAAAAAACTTGCATGAGGCAAGTTTTAAGATTGTTTCAGTTTGGATTCAATAGTCTGCTGGGTATGAGGAACCGCTCTGAGTCTTTCCTTTGGAATCAACTTGCCCGAATCTCTACAAATACCATAAGTACCGTTCTTGATTCTTATAAGTGCTGCCTCTAACTGAGAAGCAAATTTTTGTAGTCGAGAGGCTGACTGACTCAACTGTTCTTTCTCCCTAACATCAGCTCCATCTTCAAGTGTTTTTGAACCAACAGCTGTGTTATCCGTACCGTTGTCGTTTTTTCTGCTAAGAGTTTCTCTAATGAAATTCACTTCACTGTTGGTAGCGGCCAACTTTTTGATGATAATTTCTTCAAATTCTGCCAATTCGGTTTCCGAATATCTGGTTTTTTCTTCTATTGAATTAGCCATAATAAAAACTTTTTTCTTTGGGTTGTAAATAAGTAGTCTCTTAAAATTTCCGCAAATATAAGTCATTTAAAAAAACTAGCAATCTTTTTTTAAATATTCCTAAAATTGGCTGTTTATCAAGCGGTTGGAAAAACATAAATGATAACAAAAAAATGATTTGAAATTGTGTTTGAGTTAACAAAAAAGCCCGTCGAACAGAATATTGTTTTGTAGAAAAAAATTTTCATATCACATTTTTACCAAAATCAATAGATTCAACTGTTTTTAGCTCAGAACACCTATTTTAATATTTCATTTTAACAAAAAATCAATATAAAAATTTTAAGAATAAATATGACATTTGAAAGATTTGAAAACTTTATAGTAAGTTTGCAATCAAATCAACAAATAAAACAAATGACCTATTTAGAGCCTGCTCCAATAAAGGACAAAGAAAACCCTTTGGAGTCAATGATGTCTAGGTTTGACGCTGCCGTGAAAATCCTTGGAATCAGCGACGAAATGTACAATATATTGAAAGTTCCCGCCCGACAAGTAATCGTAGGATTGCCTGTAACGATGGACAACGGAAAAATCGAAGTTTTTGAAGGTTACCGAGTTATTCACTCCACTATTTTAGGCCCCGGAAAAGGAGGTATTAGGTTAGACCCAGATGTTACCTTGGACGAAGTGCGTGCTTTGGCAGCTTGGATGACTTGGAAATGTGCAGTAGTAGACATACCTTATGGTGGTGCAAAAGGCGGAATAGCCTGCAATCCACGAAACATGTCAGCAGGAGAAATAGAGAGATTGATACGAGCCTACACTTTGTCTATGCTTGATATTTTTGGCCCTGACAAAGATATTCCAGCCCCTGATATGGGAACAGGCCCTAGAGAAATGGCTTGGCTCATGGACGAATATTCAAAAGCAAAAGGTATGACGGTGCAAGCAGTAGTAACTGGTAAGCCATTGGTATTGGGTGGATCACTCGGTAGAACCGAAGCGACGGGCAGAGGAGTAATGGTTTCGGCCTTATCTGGCATGGAAAAACTAAAACTGAATCCATACAGAGCCACCGCAGCCGTACAAGGTTTCGGAAATGTAGGCTCACATGCTGCAGCACTTTTACATGAAAAAGGTGTTTCCATCACTGGCATCAGTGACATCAGTGGAGCATATTACAACGACAATGGAATTGATGTAGAGAAAGCTATGGCATACAGAAATGCAAATAACGGCACATTGGAAGGGTTTGGTGGAGCTGAAAAAATTGATGCAGAAGAGCTGTTATTTCTGCCAGTAGATTTACTTGTTCCGGCCGCAAAAGAGGACGTTATTACTAAAAGCAATGCTGGAAAAATTCAAGCCAAACTTATTGTGGAAGGTGCAAATGGTCCAACATCAGCCAAAGCCGACGATATCATCAATGAAAAAGGTATTATGGTGGTTCCTGATATCTTGGCCAATGCAGGTGGTGTAACGGTGTCTTATTTTGAATGGGTTCAGAACCGTATTGGCTATAAATGGACACTGGATAGAATAAACAGACGTAGCGACAGAGCCATGAAAGATGCTTTCAATAACGTATTCGAAATATCTCAAAAGCATAAAGTGCCTATGAGGCTTGCAGCATATATTTTGGCCATAGACAAGGTTTCTAGCTCGTATAAGTTTAGAGGAGGATATGGATGAGTCGATTGAAGATTGGTTCGATTGAAGATTAACGATTTTAGATTAACGATTGAAGATTGAGTCGATTGAAGATTGAGTCGATTGAAGATTGGTTCGATTGAAGATTAACGATTTTAGATTAACGATTGAAGATTGATTCGATTGAAGATTGGTTCGATTGAAGATTAACGATTTTAGATTAACGATTGAAGATTGATTCGATTGAAGATTTTAGATTTCTTGAAAAAAGACTTTTGCTTTAGGCGAAAGTCTTTTTTTGTTTAAGACACACCAAATATTTTATTAAAATTTTAACTTTGCCTAAACCTAAATTTTTAAATGAAAGACTTAAAGGATAAAATTGTTTGGATTACGGGAGCTTCTTCGGGTATTGGCGAGGCTACAGCTTATAAAATGGCTAAGGAAGGGGCGAAACTCGTGCTTTCGGCAAGAAGAAAAGAAGAACTAGAACGGGTAAAAAAAGCATGCAATCTACCTGAAAACGATATACTTGTACTTCCATTAGACGTAGAAGATTTTGAGTCATTCGAAAAACATAAGAATACCGTATTGGCAAAGTTTGGCAGAATAGATTTACTTTTCAACAACGCTGGGATTTCGCAAAGAGGTGGTGTTTTAGAAAGCAATTTAGAAGTTTTTCAGAAAATAATCAATATAAATCTAATGGGCGTGATAGCACTTACAAAGGTGGTTTTGCCTGAAATGATTAAACAAAAATCGGGTCATTTTGTTGTTACAAGTAGTTTATCAGGCAAATTAGGCTCTCCGATGAGGTCAGGATATTGTGCATCCAAACACGCACTTCACGGTTTTTTTGATGCCTTACGATCAGAGGTTCACAAAGACAATATCAAAGTAACGATGGTTTGTCCGGGATATATCCAAACTGATATTTCAATAAACGCAATTGGCACTGACGGCACTCATCATGGCAAAATGGACAATAACCAAGCTAATGGAATTCCGGTAGAGGTGTGTGCAAGCAAAATCGTAAAAGCCATAAAAGCTGACAAAAGCGAGATTTATATTGGTGGAAAAGAAGTATTAGGCGTATATTTGAAACGATTTTTTCCAAAAATTCTGGAGAAAATTGTTCTAAAACAAGCACCAAAGTAAAACTATAAAGCTCTAACCCTAAAACAACCATGGAAAAAAATTTACTACTTATAAGACACGCCACTGCAGAGGATGTTACCAACTCATCGATGGTACGAGACCGAGACAGAGAACTTACATCAAGGGGTATAATGGAATCTGCTAGAATCGGCAAATACCTAAAAGACAATGAATTAAAAATAGACGCCATTCTGTGTAGCCCAGCAACTAGAACCCACGCAACGGCCAATCTGATAGCCGAGCAGCTAAAGTTTGACACAGAAAACATTGAAATAGCTGAAGGCTTATATGGCAGCGGACCAAGGGGGTATTTGGCACTGCTAAATGGCCTGAATGAAAGTTTGGATACCGCGATTATCGTCGGCCACAACCCCGATATTACGTTTTTTGCTGATTACCTCTGTAGTCAAGACTGTGGCGGTAGCATGTCCAAAGGAACTGTCATTCAATTAAAGTTTGGCGATTTGAAATGGGCAGAGATTTCACAAAAATCAGGTACTTTGGTGAAAAGAGTGGATGTAAAAGACTTAAATTGAGATGAAAAACAACAAAATTTTCAAGATTGTGTTTTTTCTTTTTGTACTAGGTGTGATTATAGTTTTGGTGGACATGGCCAGACAAACTACAGCACCTTGGAACAAGAAAAAGCAGTTAGAAAGAGCCTTGCCCAAGTAGAAGGGTCTGATTTTAGATTGACGATTACCGATTTGCGATTTTTGAATTACTGAATAAGATTATTTAAACATCTTCATAAAAGTAGAAGTCAACCACGATTCTTCGGCTTTGGTTACCAAGTCTAGGGTGTTGTCTGCAAAGCCAGCAACTGCGTAGATATCGTTTACAACTTTCAGAAATTCAGCACTTTCTGGCGAACTATCGCTTACGCCTTTTTTGATTTCTTCCATGGTTTCTAGGATTGGAGAAAGCTCCCTTCTGCGTCTTTCCCTACCTATTTGTCTTGCGGCCTTCCAAATGTCTTTTTCGGCTTGAAAATACTCTTTACGCTCACCAGGAAGTAGTTGTTTATATATTAGACCCCAACTCATGAGATCACGAAGATTCATATTTACGTTGCCTCTTGAAATCTGTAGTTCTTCCATGATTTCGTCGGCATTGAGCGATTTTGGTGAAAGCAAAAGCAATGCGTGAATTTGCGACATAGTTCTGTTTATCCCCCACTGTGTGGCAAGGGTACCCCAGGTATGGATAAACCGATCCTTCGCTTCTTGTAATTCCATAAAATAGGTCTGTTATATAATAGCACGTACAATAAGTTCCAAATTAAAATAGTTATTTTGAATTTTCAAAATATTCTGAAAGTTTTCTTTCTAAAAAAAAGACTATTGGAGTCTTTAGAGTACGTTTTTATACGATTAACAATGATATCATAGATTCACATTCCAAAAACGTGCCAATTTTTATAAGTGTTTTGGAGAAAACACTAAACCGTTAACTGAACCAGTATATTAGCAGCAACCATCTGACTAAGTGTTTTTTCAGAGGCATCATTGACCAAAACTCGCATGGTTTTATCAAAATCTTGAATTTCCAAAATTTCAACCTTATCTCCCAATTTAAGGTTAAGTTTGTCAATTAGCTTCAAAAAACTATCTTGAGACGAACCGACAGACATAAACATAGCTATTTGTTTCTCAGCACATTCCTCCAGTTTCATGTAGTTCTGAACAGCTATGTCGCCGTTGATATCTGGTATGGGTGACCCATGCGGATCAACCTTCGGAAAATCCAACAATTGGTCTATTCGATCAAAAAACCTTTGTGACTTTATGTGCTCTATTTGCTCCGCTATTTCATGTACTTCGTCCCAGCCAAAGCCCAAGTGCTGGACCAAAAACATTTCTACCAGCCGATGTTTACGGATAATAAGTCCAGCAGCCCGTCTTCCACTTTGGGTGAGCATAAGTGGCTTGTACTTTTCGTAAGAAATCAAACCTTTACCCGAGAGTTTCTTGACCATACTGTTTACAGTTGGCATTTTTATGGTCAGGCTCTTGCTCAAATCCAACACCGAAACTTCCTCATTTTCAGTACTTAAATGAAACAAAGCCTTTAAATAATTTTCCTCTGTCAAAGTCATCATGCACAAATTTATCCCATTTTACTTTCTGAAATAAATATTTAATCTAAAAATTTTGTTAGACTATTCTAACTTTTTAGTTTTAATCTGCTACCTTTATGCATTGATTAGAATCATTTTATGAAAAAATATATATTTATAGTATTCACATTGATAGCCATAGCACAGCCAATCATGGGTCAATATGAACTAAAAGGTCAAGTTTTGGCCAGAAGTAATGGAGAAAAACTACCGTTTGCATCTGTAAAAATAAAAGGTACAACCACAGGAACGACCACCAACGAAGACGGTGAGTTTACATTCAAAGATTTAGAAAAAGGCAACCATGTTTTTGTTTTTAGCTATGTAGGCAAACTAGAAAAAATTTCCGAAATAAAAATCGAGAAAAATACCTCTATCAAAATAGAACTGAATGATGACCCCAGCCAATTAAACGAAGTGGTAGTGACTGGCAATCTGAAAGAAATGAGCAAGTCGGAGAGTGCCATTCCGATTGATATTATTACACCCTCTTTTTTTGCAAAAAATCCGACACCAAACATTTTTGAGGCCATGCAAAGTGTAAATGGTGTGCGACCACAAATAAATTGTAACGTCTGCAACACGGGCGATATACACATCAATGGCTTAGAAGGCCCTTACACCATGATTTTGATAGATGGCATGCCCATCGTTTCGTCGCTTGGGTCTGTCTATGGTTTGTTTGGAATACCTAACGGACTGATAGAGAGAATAGAAGTAGTAAAAGGGCCTGCCTCCACCTTGTATGGCTCAGAGGCAGTAGGTGGCCTGATAAACATCATTACGAAAGTACCGCTAAAAAGTCCAAAATTTAGTTTTGAAAGCAACAGCACAAGTTGGGGTGAATGGAATACTGACCTCGGCGTAAAGTATAAAATAGGCAAAGTTAATGCTCTATTGGGTGTTAATTATTTTAACTATAACCAAACAATAGACAAAAACAACGATGGCTTCACTGACCTAAGCCTGCAAAAAAGAGTCTCTATTTTTAATAAATTTCAAAACAAAAATAGTTCGTTGGCTCTAAGGTATTTTTATGAAAATAGGTGGGGTGGAGAGACAAGCTGGACTGAAAAATACAGAGGAACTGACCAGATTTATGGCGAAAGCATATATACAAGGCGATTGGAGGCGATTGGAGCCACTAATTTCTCCAATACATTGTCATTAAACTATTCTTACAATAGTCATAAACAAGACTCTTACTATGGCAATGTGCCTTTGGTAGGCACACAACATATTGGATTTGTGTTGGCAAAATATCAGAAGACTATAGGTCAAAACGATTTGCTGGTGGGTGTGCCTCTAAAATATAATTTTTATGACGACAACACTGTGGCCACCCAATCAGAGAATCAAAATAAGCCTCAGAAATTGTGGATTCCGGGAATATTTGCCCAACACGAAAGAAAAATTGGAGAAAACATAAAAACCATGGAAGGTTTGAGGCTAGACTATAACCAAGCCCATGGATTGATATTTACGCCGAGAATTGCTTTAAAATGGAACAATAAACTCAATATTGTAAGGCTTAACATTGGCAAAGGATACAGGATTGTGAACGTTTTTGCTGAAGAACACGCAGCCATGACCGGTGCACGAGAAGTGCAGATAACTGAAAATCTAAAGCCTGAACAAAGCTGGAATATAAACTTAAACTACAACAAAAAGACCATAATCAACGATGGTTTTATAGGTATTGACGCTTCTCTTTTTTATACCTATTTCTCCAATAAAATCATCCCAGATTATGACACACCAGACAAAATAATTTACAAAAACTTAAATGGCTATTTGGTGTCAAAAGGAGCAAATGCGAATTTGGATTTCACATTTAAAAATGGCCTGAAAATATTAGGTGGCGTAACATTTTTAGATGTAAAAAAGATCGAAAACAGCACAAAATCAGTCCCTTATTTCACAGAAAGACTATCTGCCAACTGTGTTGTTTCCTACGAAATTATTAAACCAAAGATACTGATTGACTATTCTGCCAACATGGTGGGAGCCATGCGTCTTCCCTTACAAAACGAATATGACCCACGCCCTTCAAAATCCCCTGTAAGCAACATCCAGAACCTACAAGTGACTAGGAGCTTTAATGCCAATTTTAAAATTTATGGTGGTATAAAGAATATTTTCAATTTTGTGCCTTATAAAAATCTTCCGTTTATAATTTCTCGAAGTCAAGACCCTTTCGATAAAAAAGTTATATTTGAAGAATCGGGACCAGTACTGAGAAATGTAGAAAACCCTTATGGCCTAACATTTGATCCGACTTACGTGTATGCTTCGCTTCAAAGCCGCCGGATGTTTTTGGGCATTAAATACAATATACAATAAGGCCAAAGGCACGCTTTTTGATTACATTTAAGCTTTAGAGATAAAATAAACAAAAATTTAAGCCAAAAGCATGTTTAATAATCTGAAGGTTGTGGTAGTTTTTCCTGCCTACAATGCATCTGCCACGATAAAAAAAACGTATGACGAAATCCCCTTTGATATAGTGGACGAAGTGGTATTGGTAGACGATGCATCAGTAGATGCCACCGTAGAAATGGCCAAACAGATAGGTATAAAACACATAGTGGCTCACCAAAGTAACAAAGGCTATGGGGGCAACCAAAAGAGCTGCTACAACAAAGCTCTGGAACTTGGAGCAGATATAGTGATAATGTTACATCCTGATTATCAGTACACTCCACTACTGATTCGTTCTATGGTGAGTATCATAGCCGAGGGACTTTATCCGGTGGTGATAGCGTCTAGAATCCTTGGAAAGGGTGCATTGAAGGGTGGTATGCCAGTTTATAAGTACATTTCTAACAGATTTTTGACTTTGGCTCAAAACATAATTATTGGGCAAAAACTCTCCGAGTATCATACAGGATATAGGGCGTTTTCGGCAAAAGTCATTCGTGATATCAACTTTATGGCCAACTCCGACGATTTCGTTTTTGACAACCAAATGCTCTGCCAGATTTTTAACAAAAACTATGAAGTGGGAGAAATCACTTGCCCTACCAAATATTTTGAAGAAGCTTCTTCAATCAATTTTTCGAGAAGTCTGAAATATGGAATCGGCTGTTTGCTGACCTCCATTCAGTATTGGCTACACCGCAAAGGGCTTACTAAAAACATCATTTTTAAATAAAAAAACTCCCCGAATTTTCATTCAGGGAGTTTCGGTCACTTCGAGACCTTCGGTCGCAATTTCATTCAGATTATCATCTGAATTTCATTGTGCTCAGTGACCACCGCTCAGTGACCATCTCTCATTGAACACAAGGTTTACTCCGTTGTCTGAGTGGGGGCTATTGAGCATGCCGAAATGAGCCGAAGACAAAAACTACAATCGTTGCCTGAGCATAGCCGAAGACAAAAGCGATTTCAATTAGTCTTAATTCACTCTTTTATAGGTGCTTTGGGCGGTGTAGGTGGAGACGGCACGTCTTTCGGTGCTACGATACTTTTTGGAGCCTTTGGAGCTTTAGGAGCCTTGGGTGAAACAACACTTTTGGGGGCCTTAGGAGCTTTTGGGGGTGTAGGCAATTTTGGCCTATCTTTCAAAATGTTCATCCTGATTTCAGCAGGCATCAAATCTATGATTTCGTCTACATTCCTGTCCAATTCCACCGAAATAGCATTCATTGGAGCGGATATTTCATCCATTTTTGCCGAAATAGCATCCATAGGTGTTGATACTTTGTCCATTTCAGAAGCGTATTCGTCCATTTGTTTGCTGTACTGCTCCATTTCTTTATCGTACTCAGCCATCTCTGCATCAAATTTCTTCGAAAAAGCATCCAAGTCCTTGTCGCCGAATTTTTTATTATTCAACTCGGTGGTATATTTTTTTGCAGCCAACTCCATTTTCTTTCCAATCACCTCCATTTTTTTGCCTATTTCTTCCATAGGTTTAGAATTTACTTCCATTTGGGAGCTAAACTTTTCCATTTCATGACTTTGCTCTTCCATAAGTTTGCTTTGGGCTTCCATTTGCTGCTGATTGACCTCCAGAGACTTCAGTCTGACATTTACTTTTTCTTGCACTTCGGGGCTAAGTTGCACCTCTTTGCCGTTATAAAAAATCTTGTTGTCTTTGATTCTAAAATCGTTTTTATTATCTTGAATCACAATAGAAGCCTCATTTTTCTTCGGCGAGATCAGAGTGTCCGCAGTTGCAGAACTCTTGGAAATGCTCGTAGAGACTGTCCTTTTTTCTTCATTTTTTTGAGCAAAAGCAAAGAACGTTACAAACAAACCCACCACTATCCAAATGCTCTCTTTGTTGAAGTTTCTTGGCGAACTGATGCCCACAATGCGTTGAACACGCTCCAATAAAGAGTAACTTTTTTTGCCAAAAGCCATGGCCAATTTGGGTGTAAAAGTGGTTTCTTGCAATTGCACCAAAGTCTTGGCCAACAATAATTTACTGCCAGAAACTTCAAGAGCTAAGTCGTCACAACAGTTTTCTCTTTCTTTCCTGATTTGAGCCGAGAGTAACCACATGGCGGGATGGAAAAAATAGATTACATCCAATACTGACTGTAAGCCATTTAACAGAAAATCGTGGCGTTTTAAGTGAGCCAGTTCATGGGCTAAAATAGTCTCCAATTGTTCCTGACTAAATCCCGAAACCAGACTGGCTGGAATAAGAATTACGGGTTTCAGAACGCCCATAATCATGGGAAGCGAAACCATTCTTGAAACCTTCACCTGCACGTTTTTTATGATGTTCATCTTCTGTTTTATATCAGACAAAATCTGAGTTAATTTCTCATCAAACTGATTTTGGGGGCTATTTTTCAGCTGATTTACCCACAAATATCCAAGAATTAACCTCGAAAAAAGTATGGCACATCCCAACACCCATATGCCCACCACAAGCGGTAGATTGGTTTGGAGAAAGCTCAACATAACTTGGACACTACTAAGCATTTTAGGAGCCAAAGCCACACCACCAAAAGTTTTTGCTGAGGAAGAAAACTCACTGATAATAAAGAAAGTAATACCGCTGGCCATAAATTGCAGCAGCAACAAAGACATACCAGACCAATATCGGGTATTCGCTTTTTTGGTAAAGATTACTACCAAAAAGTAAACCAACGTAATGGCCAAAATCTGCCATAAAGAGTGCACCAAAGTCCAGCCAAGTGTCTTGGCCAAGGGATTTGAAAAGAATTCTGTGATGTTTTTCATAAATTTTTTTGAATTACTCCCCCTCTTGGCTTCGGCTCCGCTCAGCCAACGGGGAAGGATTGTTTAATTTTTTAAAATAGCTTTTTCATAAATTGTTATTTGTCTTTTTCGAGTTGTTTGATGAGTTTTTTGAGTTCGGATAGTTCTTCTTCCGAGGCGTGATGATTGCCGAGAGCCTGCATCACCAAGCTCATGGCATTTCCTTGGAAGGTGGAATCTATGAAACGATTCAATAGCGATTTTTGGGTGTCTTCCTCCCCTATTTTTGCTTCAAAAATATGCTGTTTGCCATCGGCGTTTTTCGACACAAGGCCTTTCTCAAACATAATTTGCATGATTTTCAAAGTAGTCGTGTAGCCAGTATCCTTGGTTTTGTTGATTTCCTCGTTTACTTGCTTCACCGTGGCACGGCCCATTTGCCACAATACTTTGAGTACTTCAAGCTCCGACTCTGTTGGTTTTTGGAAAGTTTCCATCTATCTACGAATTGTTTCGTACAAATGTAATACGAAAAGATTCGTACTTCCAAATTTTTTCTACGAAATTTTTCGTAGGTCTTCGATTCTTTACCACAAAGAGCACAAAGGGATTGCACAAAGCACACAATGCTAGACGTTTATCGAATTCTTTGTGAAACTCTGAGATAAACTCTGTGTATCTCTGTAGTAAAAAAATCAAAGCCCTAAAACCCCTCGAATCTCCAAAAGTTTTTCCTCATACGAAGACCCCACGGGTATTTCTTTACCCAAAATCCAAACAGAGTTACGGCTAATTTTCTCGATTTTTGACATTGAAATAAGGTAAGAACGATGAATTCTGACGAATTTATCGGTAGGCAGTTGGCCCAGAGCATCCGAAATACTCTGTCTCGAAAGCAGTTTTCGGTTATTTAGTACGTAAGTCATGTAATTTCCTTCAGCTTCTATATAGTGGATTTCGTCCAACAGCACCTTCTCTTCTTCATAGCCCGTTTTTAAGAAAATATAGCCCGGCTCGCCAACCTTCTTCATATCCAGGGCTTTGTTGCAGGCTTTTGTAAATCTGGCCAGAGAGAAAGGTTTCAGAAGGTAGTCAATAGCATCGAGCTCAAAGCCTTTTACGGCATACTCGGAGTAGGCAGTGGTGAAAATCACCATCGGGCATTTGGGTAGTATATTCACAAACTCTATCCCCGAGATATCTGGCATGTTGATGTCCAAAAAAAGCAAGTCTATCTTATTGTTTTGCAGATAGGGAATCGCCTCAAAACAATTGGTAAAAGTAGCTTCCAAACTCAAAAAAGGCACTTTTTCGGAGAGCATTTTCACCACCTCCAATGCGTGTGGTTCGTCGTCGATGGCGATGGTTTTTAGGGTCATTTCAAATCAATTAAAAATAATGGCATCAATTTTCTTTATCATACCATTCAAATAAATATTTCTCATTGTACTCAATTCTAAATTTTTCTAAAAATTCTAAATATTCTTGTTTGAAAGTCTTCTTTTTATGGTGTTGTTCCTGATTTAATATATACTGATAAACATTGTCTATATGTGAATGAGAATAAGAGAATGAACCAAAACCTTCCTGCCAATTAAATTTACCTTTCACCCATCCATTTTCATTCACATATTTTGAAGAATTGTTTTTTATATCCCTAACCAGATCTGAGATGGCCATGGCTGGTTTTAGTCCAACAAAACAATGTACATGGTCAGCAACACCATTTACAATTATTGACTTTTGGCCTTTTCCAGTAATAATTCCTGAGATGTATTTGTGTAATTCATCTCTCCATTCTCTATTAATTAAATTTTCACGGCCTTTAACAGCAAAAACTATTTGGATGTATAATTGTGAGTAAGTACCGGGCATATTTTAGAAAATTTTTAAAAATGCGTTTGGAATTAGGTTTGAAATGGAAATTAATAAAATTCTTGAATATTAGCACACCTTCCGTTTATTTTTAAATGCAATTTGGTCCCGTATTTTCTAAAACAATTTCACCCCTTCGGGGTTTTTATAATGTTATTTGCTACCTGTTTTCTATAATAATATCACCCCTTCGGGGTTTTACATTTACGAACCAAAACCCCGAAGGGGTGAAACTATTATAACATCTCAATACACAATGGAACAATAACCCAGAAGGGGTGAAACTATTATAACAGCATAACACACCAAAGAACAATAACCCCGAAGGGGTGAAACTATTATAACACCTCAGTACACACCCAACACCAAGCTCACAAAATAATCATGATCCGTGGCCTGAATCTCCAGCTTGTGGCGGTTGGGATAAATCAATTCCAAGCGTTTCTTCACATTTTCTAATCCGATTCCGTGGCTATTATCATCAAGACTTTCGTCAGATTTTTGGTGGATGCTGTTGTGCACCTTGAAATACAAATGCTGTGCGTCATGCGTCAGCGTGATGTATATCCACGACGACGACCTGAAACTGATGCCATGCTTAAAGGCATTCTCAATAAACGGATTTAGCAACATCGGAGCTATAAAAATCTCACGGTCAGCATTTTGTATATTCACCTCTATCTTGATATCCTGATTCTCGTCTATCCGCATCCGTTGAATATCTATAAAATTATTGAGATACTCTATCTCCTTGCCCAGCGGTATGCGGTCTTGGTGGTTTTCGTGGAGCATAAACCGCATCATGTCGCCCAGTTTTTGTATGCCATCAGAAGTTTGAGCGGCGTTTTCTCTCAGCGACACCGAATACAGCGTGTTCAAGGCATTAAATAAAAAATGTGGATTAATCTGCGATCTCAGGTTGCCCAACTCGGCCGTTTTTTGGCTGATTTGCGTCTTCAGTTGTGTCTTTTCTTTCGTAAAAACCTTTCTTAAAAAAGCCAACACCACAGCCGCAATAATAAAAACCATAAACATCGTCACCATCCACTCGGCATGCCAGCCAAACGGCACCGGCTGAAACGAATGCCAACCAATAAACAGAATACAATACATGCCAAACGTACCCACCAACAGTGTCAGCCCAAACTTTAATAGCCCAGTTTTGAACGCCACCGATCGGTAATCCCTGTAATTGGGCAAAACCTCCAGATAGAAGAAATTCTGAGCAAAAAACACCGTAAACGCCCCAATGGCCATCATCGAGAGTTCTTTAACTGCACCATACCAATAATCTTTGCGAGGCAGATTGGCAAAAAAAGCCAGAAAAAGCAACAAAACCACCATAGAAGCCACCAGAATATGGCCTATAAAACCACCCTCCTGCTCCTCTTTGAGTTTGGCCTCCACATAATAATACAGCTGAGCAAAAAGCTCATAAAATACCAAAATTATCACCACCGCAATGCTGTCGGTCAGCAAAAACAGCTTCCGAAATTCCGAAAACACTCTGATGCCGACTATTACCTCCGGGTCGTTGGAACTCATGGCCCGGTAGTACAGCCTGAAATAATTATGTACAAAAACACTCCCCAACACCAACAGCACCGTCACCACCGTATACACCAGTGTACTTACTGACGACTCCGCCGCCCGCAGCTTAGGAAACAGCCCTACATGAAACACCGCCCACGCCACAAAAAACAAAAAACCACCGCCAGCTATCGGAAACATGGCGTTCCAAAAATGCGAGTAATGGTCTAGCTCACGCCAAATAAGCCACATCACATTGCTCGGTACCCTGGGTTGCAGGCCATAGATAAAATTATCAAACCAGCTGGCCTCCTGAAACAACCGCCTGACCACATAAATGGCGAAACAAACAAAAACCAACAAAACCTCTAACCGACGACCCTTCAAAATTTTCTGCATAGTATTTTTCATTTTACCGCCAAGTTGCTAGAACGCAAAGAGGCTTTTGCTCTCCTTGTGTCCGTAGCCGCCTAAGCTTTTTCATAATTGTAGCCCAAAAGTAGGAACCCCACCCAAGCCAAATGAAAAAATGTTGTGAAAGCCACCAAAAAAGTGACCAAAAACCATAAACCCCAAACTTAGGGCAGCCACGCCGCCTACGTCAGGCGTGCCGGGCTATCACTCCTACTCCTCGCGGCTACGCCAGCTGTGGGGTATCCGTTACTATCCCTGCTGCGGGGATTGGTGGGTGAAGAAATATTCTGCTAAAATTTGTAGAAAAACATGGCCCAGATAATACCAGAACGCATTGTTACTTATCGGATGTTGACTCATAGACTACAAACTCCCTTTATTACACCAAATATGGACATTAAGCAAAAAATAGGAAAACGGATTGCTCACTTGAGAAATCTAAAGGGCCTTACCCAAGAAGGTCTTGGCTACGAATCTGAGATTCACAGAACCTACATAGCAGCAGTAGAAACTGGCAAAAGGAATATTTCTGTGGAAGCATTAGAAAAAGTAATCAAAGGTTTAGGAGTAACATTTTCAGAATTTTTTAAAGATGGAGTTGATGACTAAGACGTTATATCATATTGATTTATTTGCTGGTATGGGCGGACTTCCCGAGGGGTTTATAAGAACTGTTTTTCTAGAGATTACCTACAAAACACAATTTTAACATGGAAAAAACAACCATAATAAACTTAAATAAGCGATTTGAAGAATATGCATACCAACAAGATGGTATTGAATATTGGTTAGCTCGTGAATTGCAAGAGTTACTAGGTTACACTGATTGGCGGAATTTCTTAAATGCAATAACCAAAGCAAAAGAAAGTTGCAAAACCACCAATGAAGCAGTTTCAGATCATTTTGTTGACGTCAACAAAACGATACCAATGCCCAAAGGAGCAAGCAAAATTGTAGAAGATTTCATGCTTACCCGATATGCATGTTACCTAATTGCCCAAAACGGTGACCCCAAAAAAGAACAGGTAGCATTTGCTCAAAGTTATTTTGCCATTCAAACCCGCAAGCAAGAATTATTAGAAGAGCGTATCCAATTGATGGAACGCTTGCAGGCACGAGAAAAATTGGCAGCCACCGAAACCGAACTTTCCAAAAACATTTTTGAAAGAGGTGTAGACAATAAAGGCTTTGCCAATATTCGCAGCCGAGGCGATTGGGCTTTGTTTGGCGGAAATAACACCAGCGAAATGAAACGCAAATTAGGAATTAAAGAAAATAGACCTTTAGCAGATTTCTTACCAACCATCACTATTACAGCGAAACAATTAGCCACCGAAATCACCAATTTTAATGTTAAGAAAAATGACCTTAAAGGTGAAAGTAACATTACCCACGAACATGTTAAAAACAACCAAGACATAAGAAAACTGCTAGGCAAAAGTGGTATAAAGCCCGAAGAACTACCTGCCGAAGAAGATATTAAAAAGCTAGAACGCAGGGTGAAAACCATGGACAAAGAAATAGCAAAGAAAAACTTGAAAGGTATGTAGGTACTTTAATGTCAATTTCATTAAGCTCATAAATTTAAAATGGAAAAGAACAAAAATTTATTTATGTCAATATGGATTTATAAAACAGAAGACGAATCAGTTTTTGTCTTGGAAGTAGACTTATTATTATCAAAAATTTATCCATGACAACTGTTGTTTGTGCTGTAATAATTAAAGAAAATAGAATTTTAGTTACTCAGAGAAGCCTAAAAATGGCATTGCCTTTAAAATGGGAGTTTCCTGGCGGAAAACTAGAACAAAACGAAGATGAGATTTCTTGTATTAAGAGAGAAATTAAAGAAGAATTAAATATAGAGATAGTAATTTTAAAACGATTAATCCCAGTAACACACAAATATCCGAATATCGAAATTAATTTAATTCCATATGTTGTTCAATATCAATCTGGAGAATTAAAACTAAATGAACATATTAACTATAAGCTACTTAAGACAAATGAATTAAATTCGCTTGATTGGGCAGAAGCTGATATTCCAATTTTAAAACAAATAACACACATATAAATATGCTAGAAGGTATATACGAAGAGCTGGTTACAAAACTTGTTAATCATAAAATTAATGACCTTGACAAAACCTGTTTTCAAATAAAGAAAACAGAAATTGATAAAATCGAAGCCGCCCAATTACTTTCAACTCATATTGGCAAATCAGTAAGACATGCTTTAACACTCATAAAAGGAGATGATATTCTTGATAATCAAATAGATATCGCAAATAAAATAATTCGGTTTCTGAAAGATGAGTTTAAAAAAGAAGACTTTGAGGAAGATTTAATCGAAACAGAGGGAAAAATACTAAAGGCTGTTTTTTCTAAAATTGATTCTCATTTTACAGATTTAGATTTACACCTTAAGGAAATAACACCCTACACTCGATTAATACATAGTGAACTTTTTACTGGTGGGAATTCCGCGACATCACTTGAAAGTGAATTACGAAAAGAAATTTTATCTTCCAATAAAATAGATTTACTTGTTTCATTCATAAAATGGCAAGGAATAAGGATTTTGGAAAAAGAACTTGTTGAGTTTACTAAAAGAGGCGGAAAGTTGAGGGTTATAACAACAACCTATGTTGGTGCCACTGATTCAAAAGCTATAGAGTTTTTATCTTCACTTGAAAATACCGAAATTAAAATATCCTACAATACTGGAAATGAAAGATTACATGCCAAGGCTTATTTGTTTATAAGAAACTCTGGATTTCACACTGGCTATATTGGTTCTTCAAACTTTTCTCGTTCAGCTTTAACTGATGGCCTAGAATGGAATTTAAAGATAACTACAAATGAAGTAGGTCACATAATTGATAAGTTTAGAAAAACATTTGAATCATATTGGCAAAATTCTGAATTTGAAACTTTTGACAAAAATATTCATGTTGAAAAACTTAAATCAGCACTAAAACAAGGGAAGTTTTCTAAAGAATATACAAATTCTGCAGCTTATTTTGATTTAAAACCTTTCCCGTATCAAAATGAAATTTTGGAAAAACTTGATGTTGAAAGGAATATTCATAATAGATTCAGAAATCTAATAGTTGCAGCTACAGGAACAGGAAAAACTGTAATATCAGCTTTTGATTACAAAAACTTCAAGTCAAAGAATATATCTTCAAAATTACTTTTCGTTGCCCATCGAAAAGAAATTCTTCAACAAGCAATGGCAACATTTCAAGGGGTTTTGAAAGACAATAATTTTGGTCAGCTTTGGGTAGATGGAATTGAACCGACTAGCAATGAATTTGTTTTTGCCTCTGTTCAAACTTTAAATAATCGGTTAAAAAACTTAAATGTTAAGCCAGATTATTACGATTACATAATTATTGATGAGGTTCATCATATTGCTGCAAATACTTATAGACCAATAATTAATTATTTTCTACCAAAAATACTTTTAGGATTAACTGCAACTCCCGAAAGAATGGATAACGAAGATATTTTAGAGGATTTCTGCCATAAAATTGCTGCCGAAATTAGATTACCAGAGGCATTGAACAAAAAATTGCTTTCTCCATTTCAATATTTCGGAATAACAGATAGTGTTGATTTAACTAATGTAAAATGGGAAAGGGGAAAATATTCGGTAAGTGAGTTAAATAATATTTATACGAAGAATAATATTAGAATTAATCAAATAATAAATAGTTTAGATAAATATACTTTAGACCTAAATGATTTAAGAGCAATTGGGTTTTGTGTTTCTGTAGAACATGCAATATTTATGGCTGAAAAATTTAATTTAGCTGGACTAAAGTCAAGATATTTAACAAGTATAAATAGCAATGAGAGAGATAGTATTCGAGAAGATTTTAAAAATAAAAACTTCAATTATCTATTTGTGGTCGATATTTTTAATGAAGGAGTAGATATTCCCGAAATTGATACTGTATTATTTTTAAGGCCAACAGAAAGTTTAACAGTTTTTCTTCAACAACTAGGTCGAGGATTACGATTAGCCGAAGGTAAAGATTGTTTAACAGTACTTGATTTTGTGGGAAATTCAAGGCCAGAATACGATTTTGAAAGCAAATTCAGAGCATTAATAGGCAAAACTAAAACCTCTGTTCAGAAAGAGATCGAAGATGGTTTCCCTCATCTCCCTTTGGGTTGTTCAATAGTACTTGAGAAAAGAGCAAAAGAAACCATATTAGACAATATCAAAAGAGCCACAACACTCAATGTTAATCAATTGATTACTAAAATCAGAAACTATAAACATCAAACAACGCTTCCATTATCTTTAAAAAACTTTATTGAATTTAATAATATCCCTATTGAGATAATTTATAAAAAGGATAATTGGTCACGCTTATGTCAAAAAGCTGGAATTATTGAAGATTTTAATTCAAAAAATGAAAAAGAAATTTCTTCAGCAATCTCTAACAAATGGGTTTCTGTAAAGTCTTTAAGTTACTTTAATTTCATTTTAAAACTCGCTAAAATTGATTTCAACTTAAAAAATAGAGATTTTTCAAGTGCTGAAAAAATAATGCTTTTAATGTTACACTACGATGTTTGGCAAAAACAAGGAGGTTTCAATTCTCTGGAAGATAGCATTCAAGAAATTGGAAAGAACAAAGTTTTGGTAAAAGAAATTGTTGAATTTTTGGAAATTCAAATTGATAAAATTGACTTTATTGAGTCTGAAATAACATTGCCTTTTGTTCAACCACTAAAACTTCATTCTAGATATACTAGAGATCAAATATTAGTAGCTTTTGGATTAAGTACATTCGAAAAAAAGTCTTCAAATAGAGAAGGATGTGCGGAGAATAAAGCCTTAAACACAGAAATATTATTTATAGACCTAATAAAATCGGAAGAAGACTTTTCTCCAACTACAATGTACGATGATTATGCTATTAGTGAAACGTTATTTCATTGGCAGAGTCAAAATGCTTCTAAGCCAGAAATCGGCAGAGGCTTATCATATATTACTCAAAAAGAAACTAATAAAAAGATACTATTATTCGTAAGAGAAAAAGCAAAAGATGAATTTGGAAATACAATGGGATATGTATTTATAGGTGAAGGCAACTTAAAAGAATACGAAGGTTCGAAACCGATGAGTATTAAATGGGAATTGAATGAACCAATTCCGAATTATCTATGGAAAGATTCTGCTAAGTTATCAGTTGGATAATGTTTCTATTTTTTAAGTGATAAACCAATAAATTGCATCAAATTTCAAACACAAACATGCCAAACCTAGAAAAATATCTACAAACTATCATTGATAACGTGATAGCCTATTAGACAAAACTTGAGACGAAAATCTTTGATTCCAATTAAACTTTGATAGGAATACAGAAATTCGGTTTTCCCCAACAGATCACGAAATCACCAATTTTGTAAAATTCTTACAGCTATAAATTTGAATTTTCTGTTATCAATATAATATAAATGGCCCCTTTCATTCAAAATTCCCAAAATCCTTAGCAATCAGAATCCACTTTTAGCCATTATCTTCACATTACAATCACACCAAAAAACATCCAATGAAAGACTTAAAACTATTTGAAAGCAAGAAAATACGCTCCAGCTGGGATGCTGAGCAAGAAAAATGGTATTTTTCTATAGTAGACGTTATAGATACTTTGACGGAAAGTGTTGACCCAAATTCTTATTGGAGAAAACTAAAACAAAGACTTAAATTAGAAGGAAATGAAACCGTGACAAATTGTCACGGGTTGAAAATGCTTGCACCTGATGGTAAAATGAGAGTTACTGACGTAGCTGATACCGAGCAGCTTTTCCGTTTGATTCAGTCGATACCTTCGCCAAAAGCTGAGCCATTTAAGCAATGGCTGGCCAAAGTGGGTTATGAACGAATAGAAGAAAGCCAAGATCCAGAAAAAAGTATAGATAGAGCTATGGAAAATTACCAAAAGCTTGGTTATAGCACTGCTTGGATAAATCAAAGGCTGAAAAGTATTGAGGTCAGAAAAGAACTTACTGACGAATGGGAGAACAGAGGCGTAAAGCAAGGGCAAGAATTTGCTACTTTGACCGATATTATTACTCAAGCCTGGAGTGGAAAAACTGTAAAGCAATACAAGGAATTTAAAAACCTTAAAAAAGAGAATCTGAGAGATAACATGACCAATCTTGAATTGGTGCTTAACATGCTGGCAGAAGCCACCACCACAGAAATAAGTAAAGAAACTAATCCAGAAACGTTCTCAGACAACGTTAAAGTTGCAAAAAAAGGTGGCCAAATAGCCGGAAACACCAGAAAAGAAATAGAACAACAAACTGGTAAAAAAATAGTGAGCAAAGTAAATGCGAAAATTTTGAAAGAACCAAAGAAGCTAAATTAAATGCCAAACCTAGAAAAATACCTGCAAGTCATATTAGACAACATCATAGCCTACGCACCGAAATTGGTGGGGGCAATAGCGATTTTGATTATTGGATTTTGGGCTGCCAACAGGCTTGAGAAAGTTGTTATAGAACGCCTAAAACACTCCAATTTCTCTCCTGAAATCACTTCTTTTTTGGGGTCAATGTTTGGCATTGCTTTCAAGATAGCGGTGTTGCTGATGGCCGCAGGCATTGCTGGTTTTGATACTTCGGCATTGGTGGGTATGTTGGCGGCAGCCGGTTTTGCGGTGGGTTTGGCTCTTCAAGGTGGCTTGGGCAATTTCGCTTCGGGTATATTGATACTTATCTTTAAACCCTACAAAGTGGGCGACTGGATTGACATCAATGGAAAGTTTGGCAAAGTGGAGGAGATTCAGATATTCAACACACTATTGATTTCTCCAGGACTAAAAACCCTTATTATTCCCAACGGTCAGGTAACCTCCAATGTCGTCACGAATTATTCTAAAAAGGGACATATCCGCTTGGATATTCTGGTGCATATTCCTTACGAAGAGAGTTTTCCGAGGGCGAAAACGATTATTGAGGATATTTTAGAAAAAATGCCGAGTGTGTTGAAACAACCCGAGCCACAAATCGGTATAGAGAGTTTTGATAATTTTTCAGTTCAAATTAGCATAAAACCTTACGTACATCCCGACCTTTATTGGGATGTCACTTACGATATTCGGGCCAAAGTAAAGGCCGCATTTAGCCAAAACGACATCCAAGTCATGTACCCTGACAGTGTAAAACTCGGCAAAATTGGGGACTGATTGATAGTTTTTTTAACTATTTGAAAAAATAAATACAAATGGTTCTTTATAACAGCCAGCACTGTTTGAACACAATCAAAATTTTCTTTCGAGAACCAATATTTCATAAACAACTGATTTAGAAAATTTTGAGTGTGTGAGTTTGTGGACGGTCGGCCGCAGCCGTGCAGTTTTTTTTGGTGGAACGCCACTCCGATTCGTTTTTTCTCGAACGGTGCGACGACTCGCAAAAATGAAGGCCCAGCCGGCAGGCGACACAAAGAATAGATTTCAGTAGTGCTATTAAAACCGAAATTTTAGAGAAACAAATTTCCTCGAATACCAATAATCACAAAACCCAACCCAACATCAAATAAAACAAAGAAGGACAAAGCAAACAACCCAAACCCGTGTAAAAGGTGGCCGTAACAGCTCCATAAGGCACTAAAGCGGGATCTGTGGCAGCCAAACCTGCCGAAACGCCTGAGTTGGTACCCATCAATCCACCAAAAGCCATGGCCGCTGCTGGGTTGGTTAGTCCGACTCTTTTGGCCAAAAGTGGTGTAAGAATAGTCACCAAAATGGCTTTTAAAACACCAATAGCGATACTCAAGGCAATGATGTCGGAACTTGCTCCTAAGGCAGCACCCGTCACTGGCCCAACTATATAGGTGCAAGAACCCGCACCTATGGTACAGAGACTTGCCGCATCCCTAACGCCCCATATCAAAGCCAAAGCTACCCCGAAAACAAAGAAAAAAACAATGCCGAACAACAAAGAAACCAAGCCCAGCCAACCAGCTTTTTTCATGGTGAGGTAGCTTGCACCCATAGCCGTGGCCACAATCGTGAAATCCCTGAACATGCTACCACCAAATGTACCGACTCCTTTGAACACAACAATATCTGCCAAGCCTTTTTCTCCACCAGTAAAAACGCCCCCAAAATATGCCAAAATCAAACCTGCCAATATGGCAATGGCGGAACCAGGCAGATAACCTCTAAGTACTTTTTTGGAGAAAACTTCAGAAAGAAAAGCAATAATGCCAATCACCAAAAAACCCACAACGAGTCCGTTTTTATCAATAAAATTGTTGAATATCTCCATGTCAGTTTTTAGCACTTAGTTTTATCAAATAGGGCAAAGTAAAAAATGCGGCTATAACCGGCACTGCTCCTACTATTAAAGCCAAAAAACCACTCGAAACAGCCACTTTTACATTTTGAGACGCCGACATGGCTATGATAACGGGGATGTACATTTTGTTCCAAAAATCTACACCTCTTTCAAATTCTGTATCCAACCAACCTCTTTTCTGAAGCCATTCTTTACAAAGCAAAAGTATAATCATGGCAAAACCTACCCCTCCTACATTTGCTTTAACTCCAAGAAATTCACCAAGATATTCGCCACAAAGCTGACCTGTGAGATAAGAAAATGCCAATATCGCCACTCCGTAAATAATCATAATCAAATATTTTTAAAGAGTTCTTTTACATCGTTTTTGGTGACTTTACCCATGGCATTTCTTGGCAATTCGTCCACCACTAAATACTTACGTGGTGTTTTGTAGGCGGGCATCATGCTACGCATCCATTCGTTGAGTTGTTTCAAATCCAAGGCCTTGTTGCGAACTACCACGCTGGCTACCACCAATTCGCCCCACTCTTCATCAGGAATGCCTACTACCGCACAGTCATCCAGTTGTGGATGTTTTCTCAAAACTTCTTCTATTTCTAGAGCCGATATTTTATACCCACCCGATTTAATAATATCTACAGAATCACGGCCTAGAATACGATAATAGCCGTTTTCAACAACCGCCACATCACCCGTTTTAAACCAACCATCTTCAGTGAAAGCCTTTTCAGTAGCCTCTGTCTTTCCCCAATATTCTTTAAAAACATTGGCACCTTTTATCTGTATTTCGCCTGGAATTTCTTCTTTTTCAATAGTACCATTTTCGTCAATCAGCCTCACAGCAACGCCAGCAAGCGGCTTGCCGATATAGCCAGCTTTTCGCTCTCCGTCATAAGGATTGCTGATACCCATGCCGATTTCGGTCATACCGTAGCGTTCTAACAAAGTATGACCAGATATTTCCTGCCATTTTTCCATAACAGAAACTGGCAAAGCAGCCGAACCTGAAACCATCAGCCTGAATTTCTTGAGATTTTCGGTTATTTCAGCTTTCTCAGTTTCTGGTAAATTATCCCAATAAGTAATGAGTTTAAAATAGATAGTTGGCACCGCCATAAAGACGTTGATTTTGCCCAAAGCGAATGCTCCAAAGACTTTTTCTGGACTAAATCCATCTAAAAACTCGACTGTAGCACCCGCCCACAAAGCACAAGAAATGACATTGATAATGCCATGCACGTGGTGCAGCGGCAACACGCAGACAGTATGATCAGCAGACGTCCATTGCCAAGCAGACACCAAAGTACTTATTTGTGCTTCGAGATTGTCATGTGTCGTAACTACCCCTTTTGGAAGACTCGTCGTACCACTGGTGTAGAGAATTAAGGCGTTGCGGTCGGTGGAAATCTCTGGCAAAACCGATTCAGCCACATTTTTTGGCGAAAAATTAGAAGTTTTATAAAAAATGAAGGTCTTTGGATGAACCAATGGCTGCAAAATATCCACATATTCAGGCCCCGAAATCACGATTTCGGCAGCTGTATCTTCTATTACATACTTTAATGAAGGCAATGGATAAGTAATACACAGCGGCACTGCCACGCCACCCGCTCGCCAAATACCCCATTGAAAAGCCACATATTCAAAACCTGGTGAAACCATGAAGGCCACTCGTTTTTGGTGCAAATCCTTCTCCCCATTGAGGAGTTTGATAGCTATTTGGGCTGATTTTTCTAGGAGATTTTCGAAAGCAAAACTTTCACCATTAGATATAATTGCAGTTTTTGCTAAATACTGATTGGCGTTTTGAATGATTTGGAGCATTAAAAATTAGGTTCGGTAATTATTGCAAGTTAAAGGTAAAAGCCAACATCCAAAAGTGTTTAGAAAATATTTAAAACAATTCTTCACTTAAATGAAAGCTCAAGCCTTTGGAATTTAATACTTTATAATCTAACTTCCATGCACCATAATTAACCTTATTATAAATGAAGCGGATTCTTAGCACAATTTTACTGAGTTTTTGGACTGTTGCTAGCTTTGCCCAACTTAAGATTAAGCAAATATTGGTTGATGGCAAAGTGGTCAACATGAAACAAAAAATAGTGCTTTCACCGACCAACAATGACTTACTTTTTGAATTTGAAAAGCCAAACACAACGGCTAGCATTTTCTATTACAGACTCCCCAAACTTTCAGAAAAATGGACACAAAGCTTCTATCCATCAGCTCATTACCAGAATCTTTCTGGAGGAAAATATACTTTTCAAATTTTTGAACAAAGCCCAAACCACAAATCCAGAACAGAGACCCTAACATTTGAAGTAAAAGAAGCCTTTTGGCAAAAGTCTTGGTTTTGGCCGTCTATTATAATCTATGCTTTGATGGTGCTGGGCATTGGCATTTACTTGTTTTCCTTGTACGATTTTCGCCAAAAACTCAAAATGCAATACGTCAGAAACCAGATTGCCTCCGACCTCCACGACGAAGTGGGCTCCAATCTCAACTCCATAGCCATTTTTGTGGAGCTTTTGAAAAAGAAAATGCCCCATGCCCCACCAGAGCTGATGTCGCTTTTAGGCAAAATAACCGACAACTCCGAAGAGACCGTTTCTCTAATGCGTGACACCGTGTGGGCCATCAATCCTGACAACGACTCCACCGAAAAGTTGCTTGAAAAAATGGAGTCTTTTGGCATAGAAATGCTAAGTTCTAAGGGCGTGGCCTTTGATTTTGAAAACTTGTTAGATATCAAAAAGAGCCATTTCCCGATGGAACAACGGCGGAATATCTATCTGATATTTAAGGAGGCCATCAACAACATCGCCAAACACGCTGAGGCCACCAAAGTCACTTGCAGGCTCTTCTCCGAAAATGGGAATAATTACATAGAAATAACCGACAATGGTCACGGTTTTGACCCAGAAGAAACCTTTGAAGGCAACGGATTGAAAAACTTTAAGTTTAGAAGCGAAGACGATGACATAAGAGTTATTATACATTCAGAAATAAACAAAGGCACAAAAGTGCGGATTGAGATATTTGAGTAACTTTAAAGAGATTGTCTGGTAAAATAAAACGACCGTTTAATAAAAAAACCTGCCTTGAAAGTTTATTCTATTTACTTTTAGTCAAGCATCGGTTCTCACCAATATTGGGGATTTTGAGCCGACAGAAAGTAGCATAATTTTACAAAAAATTATATCGGCCTTTTAACAAACAAGAAGAATGATAAGTGTGTTGCTTTTTGAAGACAATAAAAACCTCCGCGAGAGTCTTTCTCTCTATTTGGCGAGTACAGATGGCCTTTGGCTATCAGGAGCGTATGCCGATGCCACCGATGCTGTAAAACTCGTAAAAAAATATAAGCCCGACGTAGTGCTGATGGATATTCAAATGCCGCATTTGTCGGGCATTGAAGCCTTGATCGCCATTAAAACCAACAACAAAGAAACGAAGGTGTTGATGCAGACTGTGTTTGAAGACAACGACAAGATTTTTGCGGCAATATGTGCAGGAGCAAACGGCTACATACTCAAAAACCCTAAGCCAGAAACCTACGTGCAGGCTGTGAAAGACGTATTCAACGGTGGTTCGCACCTAAGCCCTGTAGTAGCCACCAAGGTACTGAGAATGTTCCAAAACCAGTTTGCCGAAGCAGAAAAAACATACATCCAGCTGACCAAACGTGAGCAAGAAGTGCTAAAATGCATGGTAAAAGGCATGAGTTACAAAATGATCGCCGATTCCTGCGACATCAGCTTTAACACGGTACACAGTCACGTAAAAAACATATACGAAAAACTACACGTCAATTCAGCTTCAGAGGCCGTGGTGAAGGCTTTGGAGTGGCGGTTGGTGTGAGGTGGAGGAATTGGAATATCAAATATTAATAATAATGACAATAACAGAAAATGCACTAAGTGTAATAGAAGACTTAAATTTTAGGCCTCTAATTTTAACTAAAACTCAGGTTTCAGCGATTCTTGCAATCCCAAACTTCAAAGAGATTTGTTTCTATTTGACAAAAGAAGACCGAGGGCTAAGGAATCAAGAGAAGGGTGTTTTCACTCTAAGATATGGAATTATAGATACCACTAATCGTCTAGTTTTTTTTGACGGAATACCAATTGGAAGAGGGTTTAATCTAAATAACTTTCACAATTCAAATGAAAAATTTGAGGTTACATTTAGCACTGCAGGAACTCCATTTGCAAGAGGCACTTCAAATAGTTCAAATTCTGGTGTCGTTATCTTGAACTCTAATCCACGTGAGTATTTTTTAACTGAACTTAGTGTAAACCTTAATGCAGCCGCTGTAAATACAATGGCAGGATTTTTTGTTACTAAAAACCTTTCAGGAAACTATGAAGTTCATGTTGCAATATTAGCCACGGATTTTGGAGTTGGCGGAGGTCCTGGTTCTACTAACACAAAACCTGGCCCTTGAAACTATGGAATTAGAGTTTTGGAGAAATGCATATAGCATCTTCATGGATTTGGTAAACATATCATTGTATCTATGTTTTGGATATGCTAGTTTTTTTGCGACAAAATTGGATAAAAGATTCAATAAAGTGTATTTCTATCTACTTGGGAGTATTTTATTTGAACTAACCTCCATCTGCATACTAAAAATAAATGACGAGGCTATTTACTTTAAATATGTGGATTTTATATTCGGATTTTTTGAACTAGCATTTCTTTATTGGTTTATCTTTCTTTCTTTCAGATTTAGCTCAATTATTCCCAAAATTATTTTGGTGAATATTTTTTTAATGGTTGTTTTTTTAATTTTTCAAACATTTAAAAATAAAGATTTTACATCAGAAATCTTCAATGCATTTACATCTACTCTTCATATTTTCTTAATTCTAATTTGTCTTTACGAGCTGACTTTGAAATTTCCAAATAAAGGTTTATTCAAATCTCCAGTAAGTTTAATTTTAATTCCTTTCTTAATAGCATATGCAATGCTAATTATCGTTTTTTTCTTATTACAAGATGTTATTAGCTATTCAAGAATTATAGCAAATCAAATGTTGATTTTCAAACATATAATAAGTATTCTATTTTATATCACTATCACTTATGGGCTTAAAAAAAGTTTATCAAAAAACTAGTTTAGTATTGATATTTTGCACGATTTCAATCACTCTCATGTCTCAAAAAAATATGGAAATTAAAGGAAAATGGAAAGCTCAAAACTATGGGAATTCTTGCTGGGCGGCATCATTAAGTAACCTAACGAGAGTTAATTGGGAAAGTTCAAATGTGCTTCCTGAAAGTTTTTTTTACAATAAATTCACTGCGGGAATATCCCCCAGAAACATTGAGCCAATATTCAAGGACAGTATTTTTTCAAAAACTTTTAATTATAATTCTGTTCATAATAAAATATTAAGCTTTGAGAGTATAAAGCAAAACTTTAATGTTTCATTCCCAAGACCAATGATTTACAGCTATGGATATGATGATGGGAACGGTGGTCATTTTGTTAATATAATAGGAACTAGGCAAATTAATACAACTAGCCAAGCTCATAATAATTGGCTTTTAATTTTCGACCCAAAACCTGATAGTTTGGGAAATAGATATTTGAAAAATTATATTTCATATCGAATGGTTGAGGAAGCCCAATACCCCCTTCAAGGCACATATTATAATATTGTAAAAAAAGAACTAAAAAGAGCTAAACAAATTACAACTGATGCTTTTCTAAATAATGAGAGTCCCATAAAAGGATTAATCAATGGCACATTGTTAGCAAGTGTTGATTCTATATTAAGAAACCCCGGATTAAAAGATTTTATTGGAGAAGGTAATATTAGTTACACAGAACTTTTTTCAATACCAATAATAAAAAATGAACAGCAAATCGTTAGGAATGATACTTCGACAACTCAAACCTCACATATTACTGTAGAAACAGTAAATTCAATACTTTTTTTCCCGATTTGTAATGGTGTAATCAAAGGTGGTGCAATAGTTCAAGAATTAGGCAATAATAGATACTTAATAGATAGAGTTGAAGACATTGGGCATTTTGATATTTTAAAAAGTATAATTATCAGTAAAATAAAATCAACCCAAAATTTTGGACAAAACAACAAGTATCACAAAATGGATTCATTCGAAATATTGGATTTTAACAATGGGAAAGCTATTCTAAATGACATTTCAGACCGGAATAGTAAAGGTTATGACCTTTTTCAACTAAAAAAAGAAAACATTCAAAGTTCATTATCATTCAATCAACAAATTATTCCTCTTTCATTTCCTCTAGATATAGACATACTGAAGAATTGGAAATTCAACAACTTTGATAACGAAAATAGCTTTAATAAAATCCTGAAACGAAATTAAATTAGCCTCCCCCTCACAACCACCCAAATCGCTCCACGAGTTTCTCTTTCTGATTGCGGGCTACTGGGATGGACACTTCGTTGGACATAATGAGGTAATTGCCCTCGCCTTTTACATAGCGGCTTATTTGGTCGAGGTTAACAAGAAATTGACGGTGAACACGCAGGAAATTACGTTCTTCCAAAATTTCCTGAATATCTCTGAGGGTTTTTGACACTAAACTTGTAGTACCGTTTTTGAGATAAAACTTGGTATAATTATCGTCTGATTCACAATAGATTATGTCGGCGATGAGTACAAATGTCACGCCGTTTTTAAAGGGTAGTGCAATTTTGTCTGGCAAGGCTTTTTTGGGCGAGGCATATTGAATTTTCAACATGTTAAGTTGGCGTTCGTCAATTCTTTTTTGCTTTTCAATTTTCCTCACACATTCCTGTAACTCTTTGGTTTCTATAGGTTTAAGCAAATAGTCTACTGCACTATATCTAAAGGCCTTTACAGCAAACTTGTCATAAGCTGTCACAAAAACCAAGGCAAAATCTATGTCACCCAACGCTTCAAGCAGTTGAAATCCGTTCATTCTGGGCATCTCTATATCCAGAAAGACCATGTCGGGTTTTAATTCTTGTATCTGTTTTAGTCCTTCGAGGCTTTGTGTACATTCTGCCACTACTTCTATCTGTGGGCAGCACATTTTTAACTGCAACGAAAGTAGTTTTACACAGTCCAGCTCGTCATCTACGATTATTGCTTTCATTTTAAATTGGGATTTGTATGGTTACTTTTGTGCCTATTCCACATTTTGTGTCATCATAGAGATCCTCTATTTTTACTTTAGCATCTGTTTTATAAATCTGATTGATGAGCTCTATGCGTTCGTTGGTGACTTTCATGCCAAAAGACTTGTGTTTAGTGGCAGTTTTGCTTTTATACTCAGCCGATTTATCTCTGCCTACGCCATTGTCAATGATTTGTATTTCAAGCATATTTTCTGCCAAGAGATTTACCAAAATGCTCACTTTACCGCCAAACTCTTTGTGCATGAGTCCATGCCAAATGGCGTTTTCAACAAATGGCTGAATGAGAAGAGGGGGAATCTCAACATATTGCAAATCTATCTCTGGCGAAATGATCATCTCATAAGTTACTTTCTCTTTAAACCTCATGATTTCCATTTCAATATATAATCGAAGAGTTTCTATCTCTTTTTCGAGTGTAAGTCGCTCAGAGCGAGAGTTGTCCAGTACCAAGCGAATGAGTTTCGAAAACTTGGTTAAGTACACGGAAGCACTTTCTGAATCGTTTTCGAGCGAATATAACTTAATGCTGTTGAGGCAGTTGAATATAAAATGGGGATTCATCTGCGAACGCAAAGCTGTGATTTCTGTCTCGGCTATTTTTTGTTCAAATTCAGTAGTTAGCGTATTTATGCGTTGCTCCTCTAGTAGTTTGTCTTGGGTTTGGATAACGTCTAAACGCTGACTGAGCTCAAGTTCAAGCCTTGAGGTATAATTTTTCTGAAGCTGCTGATTTTCAAGCTGAATCAACCTTGACCTTTGGCTCAATGCCAAAGAAAAACACGCCAGTTCCCACACAGAACCTATGCCATAGCAGACTATTGGAATAAACCAAAATCCTACTTTGTCTTGTATTTCAGTAATTTCAACAACTACAGAAATGGTGGCTGCTGATAAAACGCCAATAGAGCCAATCATTAACATGTTTTTTTGAGGGATTTCAGAGCGAATTATGTAAATAACTGTAAACAGAATTAACAAGTTGGTTACAACCAAAAACATATCGGCGTAGATTGTGAGTTCATAGTCATAAGCCACAACAGCGAACAATGCTAACATAAAACCTACTAACATAACTTTGATGGCAATTCTAATGAAATTGTTAATTCGCTGGCTTTGTTGTCTGATTTCTAAAAAAGAACTGATAAACATCAAATATAAAATACTCACAACAAACTGAATGGCAGTAGGCCAGGGCAAAGGATCATTATCTCTATTAAACTTGGAAATATTCATAAAACCAAAACCAAATGCCCGATTGAGCTCAGCCGCAAAGAACAATGCATTGATAAACAAATACATAGCCCAAAATCCGTAAGTTTTATCTTTGGTAAAAAACGCTTGGAATAATGCTATCAACCCAGTGAAAAAAAACAAGCCAATGACCATGCAGACAAAAGCAAAAAGCTTTGTTCCTTGAAATTCACGTTCGACACGGAGTTTTGTAGGCCTTTCAAATGGAAACAAATAACCTTCCCGATTATTAAAAAATATGAACTTTTCAATCCTGACCCAGTAAGTATTGACGTTTTGAGGTGGTATTATAACTGGAATCAAGACTCCAGAATCTGAAAACTTTATCTGTTTCAAATCAGTATAAACGAGGTTATGGTTGCCATTTTGGGAATAAAAACCCCGCATCAGTTGTTTACCGAAATACCCTTTAAATTTTAAAGTATCAGAGGTTAAACTGTTTTTTATACAAAACTTTACCCAAACAGTATTATTGCGATACAAATCTCTTTTCAACCAATCATATTTCATGAAATCAGCCTTAATGAAAATGTCTTTCAAGGATTTTTCATGACCATTTTCTATATAGTATTCTGAGTTGTTTTTGATTTCAATAATATTGAACGTTTGACTTTTAATATCCAAAGTATCGATTTGGGTGAAAGCAGGTGTCGCCAACAACATACTTACAGCCAACAAAAAAAAAGAGATTCTATGCGGAATATTACAAGAATGTCTGTATGAATTCATTCCATTTTCTTTTTTAATTGAAACACAAGATACCAATTACTACATGAATTAAAAACGATAAAGGGTGAACAGCCATTTTTTTGAGTGAACGGTTCATTCTGAGCGGCATGTGAGAAAATCCTGCAGTAAACCTCAAAAAAACGTCACTCACTCAATATATGCCACCAATCGCCCCTTAGCATTATTTTACTCGAAAGATTAATTACAAATTCGATGAGGAATTCAAAGGAAGTCGGGCTTTTTTCTCACCCAAATTGGGGATTTTTTGGACAACCGCTTCTGCTGACCTTTGACCCATTGATTTAATCCAAAAGTAAACCGAAAACCCATGAACGCATTAAACATACTCGGCCTCTGTGGTCGCGAACAAATAGCCGCCGAAGATATCATCTACTTGGAGGCGGATATTAACTACACCACGATATACACAGTAAGTAAAACCAAAC
Organism: Lacihabitans sp. CCS-44; assembly: GCF_024343735.1. Taxonomy (GTDB): domain Bacteria; phylum Bacteroidota; class Bacteroidia; order Cytophagales; family Spirosomataceae; genus Leadbetterella. The sequence goes on along the minus strand of NZ_RJUE01000055.1, from coordinate 71,968 downwards.
ACACCATGAGTTTTACGCTCCGAAAAGTAGAGGAACGGATAGCTGGAACTGATTTTTTACGCATAAACCGTGGACTGAGCATCAACCGAAATTACTTACAGAACATCAGTTCCTTAAAAAAAGAGGCCTTTGTGACCATGAGCAATGGGCTGGTACTGCCGGTCAGTAGGCGAAGGTATCATTTTGTGAAACAGAATTTTGAAATAGTATAACCCATTAAATTTCTCAAAATGAAAAAGATATTTATCTATTTATTATTTATTTATTCTGGTACTGCCCTCGGTCAAAATAGTATTCAGATTATAGCACCTACGCCAACAGCTAGCTGTGGAGAGTCATCTATATCGGTCACTTTTAACGCTTCGGGGAATTTTACCAACCCTAATTTTACGATTAAACTAAAAAAAATAGAATCTTGCTATCTGACCTCAACAACTACTATTGTTTCAACCTATAGCTCTACTTCCAGTCCAATTTCAATAAATATTCCAAATATACCACCAACCACACAAAATACCGGAACGTATTGTAGTACCATGTATGGGTCTTTCCCAGCGAGTAGGTCATACGGTTTGACAGTCGTAAATGGACTAGATAGTAGTACAGTATACACCCTGAATGTTTTACCGTCTTGCAGTTCAATACAAAATGTGAGTAGCATGTTTACATGTTTTGGAACGAATACCCTTAATTCAAATTTTGCCACTTTTGAAATAGTCTCTGGAAATGTTTTTACGGCTGAACTCTCTGATTTAGGCGGAACCACATTCCCAGTTACTCCAGTAGTTGTAGGAAGTTTGAATAGTAGCACAGCTTCCACAATACCAATAACTTTGCCTTCTGGCACTTCGTCTGGTACTTACAAAATAAAAATTAAATCTAGCAACCCCATAGGTGAAAACACTGGAACACTAACTGTAATAGGAATTCCGACAGGCATACCAAACTTGACCAAAAACGCCACATCCCCAGTAGCTGGCGGCACAAGCATAACGCTAACAGCAAGTGATTGCCCGTCTGGTAATGGAGTATTGTGGTCTAATGGGAGTCAAAATAGCAGTATAATTGTAGCTCCATATTCATCCACAAATTATACCGCAACCTGTAAAAATAATTGTGGGCAAGCTCCAACTGCAGCATCTATTTTGGTAGAAGTGGTGGCTCCTCCGAGCATAACTTCCAATAGGTACAATTTTTGCCCAACAGGGTCCTCGATAACTCTTACGGCCGAAGGTTGTACATCACCTGATTTGGTAACTTGGTACAATGCAAGCAATGGAGCAACTTTAGGCACAGGACTCACTTACACTTCCAATGTTAGCTCTCAAATTTATTTTGCAGCCAAATGTACTCGAGGTGGCGGGCAGTCGGCATACTCCAATCAAATTAATATTACCCAGGCAAGCATTCCTCCTACTCCGACAGCTATAACCAAAAGTCCAAATTCTGCAGTGGGACCTTATGGCACGGTGACATTGTCTCTGGCCACTGGTGGAAGCTATGGAGTAAAATGGGAAGATGGCTCTACGGCAAATCCTAGATATGTAAATCCTACAGTTACTACTAGTTATACTGCTAAATTTACTTCTCAGGGTTGTGAATCAAGTAATGGTTTCACTACTACCGTAACCGTCGATCCAAACTTGGCCTCCGGTATTTCTATTAGCTCAGCACCAAATGTAGATTATTACAGCAACGGTCAGGCGAAACTATGTGCCTCAGAAAATATAAATTTAAGCTCTTTGGGTTGCCCAAGTCCTGGGGTTGTAAAGTGGTATAGAAAATGGTATAACAGTACCCCTGTCCAGATTGGCACCGGAACTACCTTAACCACAAATAATATTGCAACTGCTGATGTTGATGGTCGTTTCTTCTATTATCTAGCAACTTGCACCAATGGTACAGTTGTTTCACCATATTCAAACGAAGTTTCAGTTGCTTTGTTCAATAACTGGACACCAACTTCAATTATTGCTACTCCTTCGGGTAATGTAAACCCTGGCACTAGTGTTTCATTATTGGCAAATGGAGGATGTGGAAATTCGACAACTATCAAATGGGACGACAATACTACTGCCTCTACAAGAACAGTGACACCAAACGCCACCACTTCCTATTCATACAAATGTGTAAATGGAGCTTGTGAATCTAGTTCTGTCAGCAAAACTGTAACTGTTGTCTGCCCAACTATTTATGCTCCAACTTTAAGTACAACTTATAGCAATATTGGTTTAGGAGAATCCGCCGACCTAACTTCATACTGTGCATCAGGAACTACCATCAAATGGGATGATAATTCAACTGTGAGTATCAGAACAGTTACTCCAACTGCTTCTAGCACCACATATACAGCCAAATGCGTAAATGATTTGTATAATACTTGCGAATCTGGTATTTCCAGCATTACAATTTACACTGGAACACGACCCTTAGCACCTACTATATCAGGTCCTACTTCGGTGTGCTTAGGCTCAACCATTCTGTTAACGCCATCTGGATGTCCAGCAAATACTTCTGTATATTGGTATCAAAATCAAGGAACTAATAGTTTTAATTCCACTTACAACAATCAAGCATTAAGTGTAACACCAACTGCCAACACTACTTATTATGCCAAATGTTATTTTAATGCTTTATATTCCATAAGTTCAAATGCCGTAGAAGTAACCACACTAAGTTTACCGGCATTGGCAACCAACATTACTGCAGTTTTGACTACACCTGCTATACCTACGGTTTTATTATCAGCCAATTGTTCGGGTGCGACCGTATCTTGGTATTCAAAAGCCGCAACAAACTTCCAAGTATATCCCAATGTTGGAGTAGAGACACTTATTGGATCAGGAACTTCATTCTCTACCAATCTAAGCACGCAAGCTGCCTATGTGGTTAAATGTACCGATGCTATCACCACCTGTGTTTCTTCTTTAAAAGTCAATATACCCAATTCTGTCTCTGGCACCTCAGTTTCTAACATTGATGGCAATTATTCTTTAGGGAGTTTTGTAGGTACAGGCAGTTCTTATGCCTATGGTACCCAAACCGTAGATTTTGTGCCACCGAATGTGGATTATGGGACGTCGTATTTCACCAAGGGAATCGTTTACAATGGGAGCTATTATTCTCAAATTTCGAGTTCTATTCAGGTTATTCAAAGAAAAGATAATAATTGGGAAATTTGGACTTACGATGGCAGACCAGGAGGCTTTATAAATTCTAGCAGCAGAAGTTTTCGTACCAAATTTAAGTACATCTCAAAATTACCTCCATGTGGAGTGGTTTGGATAAAAGACTCTGATGGATCGGAAGTAAACTTGACAATAGGAGATTTTTGCGAAAATGCTGTAGCTGTCCCAGTACCTAACGCTCCAGTCATTACCTCCACCGCCACGACTGTTTGCGAAGGCTCTTCGGTAAGTTTAACAGCCACTGGATGTGCAGTAACAGAAGTAGTTGAGTGGTTTCTTGGAAGTGCCGCGGTTTCCTTTACATCGGGCAACGCCACTATAAATGTCTCTCCCGCATTTACAAATTATTACAGTGATCAGACATTTACCTACACTGCAAGATGTAATATCGGAGGAATAAAGTCATTTGCATCAAATGCGATAAACGTAACCATGCCCTATGTATATGCACCACAACAATTGGCCGTAAACCCAACGGGTACAATTTTCACCAATACCTCAGTCACATTAACTGCCCAAGGTTGCTATTCACCCAATACTGTCAAATGGGAAGACAATTCTATCATAAACCCACGAGTCATAGTTGCTACCACCAGTACAACCTATAGTTTTAGATGCGTGAAGAGTGGCTGCGAATCTCCAACATCTTCGGCCACAAACCTCATAGTGAATCCATGTCCGCTCGTCCGGACGCTTTCAAGTACTGCTTCCCCCACAGATGATGTGGATTCAGGAACAATTATGGTACAAGCGGCAAATGCCATCGGCGGCAAAATAACAGCCACCAACAAAATAACAGGAACAGCAACGGTGACCTATCAAGCAAAAAGCATTGAACTAAATGCTGGTTTCAAAGCAGATAATGGTGTGGTTTTTCTGGCTCAAGTTGGTGGGTGTAGTTAATACGCAAGAGATATAAAAATATGGAAAATAGTAGTTCAAAACCAGTATTCATTGCATTTGTGTTCTTGGCAATTTTACCAATATTTTATCTTGAAAAATACATATACGGGTACAATGTACCCAAAATACTGATGTTTTGGATACTGGTTTATGCTACCCTAGGATTTGCCATTTTCAAGATATTTTACAAAAATAACTTACAAATAAAGGTCTCAATAATCAATATTTTGGTTTTAGTTTTTTTAATAGTTATGTCCATTTCTGGCTTGGTAGGAAGTGGAGTAACAGCAAGTTTTTTTTCGAGCTTCGAAAGGATGGATGGCATTCTAAACTTTTTATTCTTTACTATATTTCTGATAACATTTAGTCAACAAAAAATATCGAATAGCGACTGGCAATCAGTACTAAGAATTTCTTGTACTATCTCATTTTTGATAAGTGTTTTAGCCATCAAACAACATCTTGAAAATCCATTATTAAGATCTCAAGGTAGCTTTTCAAATCCTTTGTCATTAGGTATATATTTAGTCTTCCACATTTTTTTGATTTCGAACTTTTGGTTTTCAGCCTTAATCAATAAAACCAATCCAAAAAAAATACAGCTATTTGTATCCTTAATCTTTTGTGGGGTTTATCTATACGCTTTAACTTCATCGGCCACACGTTCTTCATTTTTGGCTTTATTCGTTGGTACATTCTTTTCGTTGATATATTTATTATTTACCAACCAAACAAGTAAAAAAACAGTAATCTCATTTTCAGTTTGCTTTTTTGCTCTTTGCTATATTTGCTTTAGAGCTTTTAATGTCTCTCCTTGGGCCAAAAGGATTTTGAATTATTCGAATTCTGATAATAGTATTTCTGTAAGGTTGGAACTTTGGAAAATCTCTCTGAAAGGATTTTGGGAAAAGCCATTATTAGGTTGGGGAAAAGAAAATTTCGTGCATTTTTTTGTAAAAAACTACAACAACAAACTGGTTGACTCTGGTGACTGGTATGATCGATCTCATAATTTCCTGATTGACAAACTTATTGAAACGGGCTTACTCGGTTTTTTGTCATTCACCGTATTATTTATATTTGTTTTGATTATACTTTTCAAAAAAACAACCCAAATTTCAAATACTTCCAAAGCAACAATTTTTGGCTTTTTAATAGCCTATTTTGTGTGTTTATTTACTTCCTTTGAAAGCCACATAAGCTACCTTATTTTCTTCTCACTACTTATTTATTTAAGTCAATTTACTGAGTCGAAATACTTTGATATTCCAAAATTGAATTTTGGAATTAAAATCTTATTAATAGCTGCTTACGGACTTTTCGGCTACCTATTTGTATATAAAACCACCAAAACTTATTTGTCTTGGAACACAACATCTAAAAAATATTTAAATACAAATACTGTAGCAGAGAACGAATCAAATTTTGAAGCGTCAATTGTGGGTCGATATGACTTGACTCTCTCAATGGCATCCAACAGATTAAAATTGAACAGCCCAGGAATAGATAACTCATTAAAATTCAGCTACTTATTATATTCCAAAAAGCAACTTCTGGATCTACTAAAAATCTATCCAGATCACCCAATAATAATGTCACAGTTGGGTTTTTTAGAGTTTGAAACTGGCGAAACAGACCACGCAATTTTAACTTTTGAGAAACTTAAAATGATAGCACCTAATCGACATATTAATCTAATTGATTTAGGTATGATGTATTTAAAGAAAAAAAACTTTGAAAAGGCTCTCAAAATATTTGATGAAATTATTGCAATGGATCCCAATTATAAATTAGCTGTCATTAGTAAGGCATATTGTTTTATTAATATGGGAGCAACCCACCAAGCCACTATGCAGCTTAATAATCTCTCTCTTGTAGATATTGTAAAAAACATGGACAAATCGACAGAACTTTTCAGAATGACAAATCGATACAAGGATTTGATTGACAAGCTTGAATCTGCCACAGTGTTAGAATTTAAGTATTTTAAACCAAATACCTATCTAAGATGGATTCAATTGGCTGTACTTACTAATCGACCAAACTCGGTAAAAACCGCTATTCAAGCCTGTGTGAGTAATAATTTCTTTCCGCAAAAAGAAACTGAAATAAATGAGTTAATAAATGGAATTATAAACAAAGACATACCCCCCGAAGCTTTTTATGAGATGTACAAAGAAGTTTGGTGGTATTAAAACTACAGTTTTCAATAATTATAAAAATCAAACAAAAAACAAAAATGAAAAACTCTCTCTACCTCCTCCTTGTCCTGTTTATAGCAATAAGTTCTTGCAAAAAAGAAGACGTTGTGCCTACTGATACTTGTCGCCTCGCTACTATTGACCGAGGCAATGGCAACAAGCACACTTATGCTTACGATGCCAATGACCGCATAACCACCATGACCCGCGAGTTTGACGGCACTGGCTCAGGTGCTATTTCGAAGTTCATTTATACTTTCACTTACGATGCCGCCGGGTTACTTTCCAAGTCTGACATTACATTAGATGGTGTGGCTTATGGCACAGAATCCTATACTTATAATAATGGGAAAGTAACTAAAGCTACTTGGAATAATGCTGATGGCACCAAAGGTGTGAACAACATAAAGCTTGACGTAGCAGGAAATATCCTTGAGTTCAGCTATGAGCCCGACGACAAAAGCTATCATGATGTGCAGTATTTTGAATATGATGCCAACGGAATAACTACCAAGCGTGGTGTAAAAGATGCCGCTTCGGGCTTTGTATATTTTGAATACCGAGAAAAACCAACCAGTATGGCTAAGTCGCCAGAGCAATACTTAAAAGCCAAGGGCTTGCCTTATGATCTCCTTACAGGCTTCTCATGGGTAGCTAACATTGGAGGAGAAGGATCAACAGGCGAAGTATTTATTCCTAACGACAATGGCGTTTTGGTTTCAGATGGAATAGACAAAACTACGTCTATAAAAAAAGATGTCAATGGATATGTAACGGAAGTGAGCTATGAATATCCAGACAAATCTGTAGTGAAGTCAATATTCACCCTCTCCAACTGCAACTAAAAATAGAATCAGGTTAGGTTAAAAATAATAGCAACACGCATCGCTTTTGGTGGTGCGTGTTTTATATTAGGGGTTTTTGAGACTCCCTATTTTAACATACAATAGCGAATTTTAAACTTTTTAGCGTTCTTAACAATGCCCTATCCCTCAATTTTTGATATCAATAGTTGATTTTTTTGAAGGAAGATGCTTCAAGAACAAATTTATTAAGCCCAAATTTGTTCAATTATTCTAATTCCACAAAACTCGAAAAAATCAGAATTGTACCATTCCAATATAAAATTTACGATTGCTTCATCTGTATCCTATCTTTTTCTAAAAATCCTCCAAGAGTCAAAATTAAGTCTATATTAAAAACCATTGTAACATTCTACCCAATGCTTGCACTTTTCATATATGTGTGGTATTATTTCAATATTTTCATGGCATCCTGTGAAGAACTTTCAAATATGTCATTTCAGGTAATTGACACGTATTCAATTTGTTCTGTACATTTGCAACATCAAAGGTTTTCTAGAACGGTAGATTTATTCAAGTACAAAAACAAGATTTAAATTTTTATCAAATTAGAAAACAAACAAAGAAAATTATGAAAAAGCTTATTTTAACAGTTGCAGTTTTGATGGGAGTATCAGCTGCTAACAACACTTTCGCCAACGACAATTTCAACGGAATCAAAATCGTTGAAATCAATGCTGAAGCCAGTGAGCTTCAAGTAAAGGCTTTCAAAGGCCTTAAGTTCCAATTGACCTTAGACAATCTCGATAAAAAAACATATATAGCCATCAAAAACGCCAGCGGAGAAGTATTCCACAGCGAGTACATCTCTAAAACCGAGTCTTTCAGCAAGTTATATGACTTGTCGGCCTTGGCAGACGGCGAATATTTCTTTGAGGTTATTACCGGAAAAGAGAAATTAATGAAAAACTTCCAGATAGCTACAAACGTAACAAGAACTGCTACTGCACAGTAATAGTTTAGCATTGTAGCCGAATCTAAAAAACCTTTGAAGAAAAACCCAAGTTATCATAGCTTGGGTTTTTTATTTATTTAAAATTTTGAGTATTTTTTTTCTTAAATTTGTACCTCAATTTCTAAATAAACAGGTATGTTTCAGAATCTTCAGGATAAACTCAACGGTGCATTTAAAACCCTTAAGGGCAAAGGGCGTATCACCGATGTAAATATAGCCAGCACAGTAAAGGAAATCCGACGTGCCTTAATGGACGCCGACGTTAACTATAAAGTAGCCAAAGACGTCACAGACAGGGTAAAACAAGAAGCTATTGACCGTAAAGTAATGATAGCAGTGGAGCCAGGGCAGCTTTTTGTAAAAATTGTCCAGGAACAGTTGCAAGATCTTATGGGCGGCATGGCCCAGACTGTAAACCTCAAGGGTTCGCCAGCGGTGATTTTGATAGCCGGTTTGCAAGGTTCAGGTAAAACTACTTTTTCAGGAAAATTTGCGGCCTATCTTAAAAAACAAGGAAAGCAAGTGATGTTAGTAGCATGCGACGTTTACCGTCCTGCAGCCATCACTCAACTTCAGGTTTTAGGTGAGCAAATAGGCGTGGAAGTCTATGCTGAACCAGACAATAAAGACGCAGTTTCGATAGCTAAAAATGCTGTGGCGGCGGCCAAAGTCAAAGGCAAGAGTATTGTAATTGTCGATACGGCAGGTCGTTTGGCGGTTGATGAGGTCATGATGACCGAGGTTGAAAACATCAAAAAGACGATATCTCCATCAGAAATATTATTTGTTGTGGACTCCATGACGGGCCAAGATGCCGTAAATACAGCCAAAACCTTCAACGAACGCCTTGATTTTGATGGTGTTGTACTTACTAAGCTTGACGGTGACTCACGCGGTGGTGCAGCCTTATCTATTCGTACTGTAGTTGAGAAGCCTATTAAGTTTATGAGTACGGGAGAGAAAATGGAAGACCTCGACATTTTCCACCCCGATCGTATGGCCAGCAGAATTCTTGGCATGGGTGACGTAATATCTTTGGTAGAAAGAGCCCAGCAGGCTTTTGACGAAGACGAAGCCAAAAAGATGAACAAGAAAATGCGTGAGAACAGTTTTGATCTCAACGATTTTCTTTCTCAGTTGGAGCAAATAAAAAAAATGGGTAACATCAAAGACGTGATGGGCATGATACCGGGCATGGGTTCGGCTGTGAAAGACCTCGACATCAGCAACGATTCGTTTAAGCCTATAGAGTCTATCATAAAAAGCATGACCCCAAAAGAACGTGAACTACCAGACCTCATAGACGGAAGCCGTAGAAAGCGTATTGCTGGCGGAGCAGGAAGAACTATTCAGGAAGTAAACAATCTCTTGAAGCAATTTGACCAAATGAAAAAAATGATGAAGAAATTCAACAAAATGAGTCCAAGTGGTAAATCAAGGATGTTTGGATGAAATTAAATATATATACTGAAAAGCCGTTTAGAGAAATTCTCCAAACGGCTTTTTTATTTCTTAGAATAATAATATAATTTTGGAGGAGTGGGCAATCCTCCCCTTTCGCTTATGGTATAATAGCCTTTAGCTTGATAATCCCAACAAATGGACTCACCTTGGTTTTCCTGAATATACGGTGCTCCAACGTCTCTTGTCCTTGAAAGTGCCTGAAAAACGGTCTCATTGCTTTTCAATTTCCAATAAAAAACTGCAATGTAAGTCTTCAATAATATTTCGTTACCGTCAGCCGAAATATCTCCACCCACTATTCCCCAATAAGGTATAGTTCCTAAAAATTCTGCCTCAAAAGGTTGATTTACTGGTTGCGGATATTTGAGTCTGAAAACCTTTACATTCAATTCATCTTTTGTAATAATATACAAATCCTTTGTTTTTGGGTCTAAAAGTAGTGTTTCAGAGTTATTTGAGGCATTATTTGGATAATAGTACTGAATGGCATCTACTTTCTCTACAAAATTCACACTTGAATTGGGCTCTTCAAACCTGTAAATAGTGTATTGCTTGTGTACACCTCCATTATTATCACCGATATCTGCTGCATATATATAGCTTTTGCCAGTCTCTGGGCCGTTCCCTGTAGCCATATCTTCCCAGTCACGGTTTTGGGCATTGATATTTACAAATTTCTGATAAGATCCATCTTTCGAAAATACATGATAGCCTGCAGCTGCTTCACTGTCGTCTACGATAAACAAATTACCAAAATAAAGTCTGGAAGGTGCTATGCCTGAGGCCTCGTTTGTTTTGTCTAATGGCGTGTCAAAAACCTGTGGAGTTGAATTAAACTGAGTTGTAGAGTCTACTACAGGTTTAGGATCACCACCTCCACTACCGAACAAAAAGCACGAATTTAGACTTATACTTATGAGGACAAATATCAATAATCTCTTCAAAACTTCTTGTTCTTTATTTTGGAAACGCAAAAAAGATACCTTTCGATAAACTTTCAGCAAATTTATTTTTGGTGGCTGTTTTCCAAAACCAATTCCTTTAACAGATTTACCCAGTTTTCGGAGTCGTTGAGGCTTTCCACCAAATCCCAGTTTTCGCCGCCATGTTCCTCAAACAGTTCTTTGTATTCATCTCCAACTTCTATGGTGGTTTCGAGACAATCAGATACAAAGGCAGGTGAAAATGCCAAAACACTCTTGATCCCTTTTTTACCAAATTCTTTGATGACGTCGTCGCTATATGGCTTAATCCAAGGTGTTTTGCCTAGCCTAGATTGGAAACTAGTAGTGTAAGAACCTTCTTTCAGTCCCAATTCTTTCACCAAAAGTCTGGTGGTCTCAAAACACTGAGCTCGGTAGCAATGTTGGTTTTTTTCGGTGATATTGTCACAACAAGTACCAAACTTACATACATTATGGCAGTCGCCTTTGGTTATTTGTCGCTCAGGTATTCCGTGATAAGAAAATAGAAAATGCTCATAATCAAACTTTTCCATGTGTTTGCGGGCATTGGCAGCAAATCCAGCTATAAATTTTGGATAATCGTAAAAGTTATTCACGATTTTTATTTCTGGTATCACCAGCCATTTAGAAACAATCTCCATCACTTTCTGATAAACAGAACCTGTGGAAGCCGAAGCATAATGAGGAAATAACGGTATAACTATCAAATCCTTAATACCTGAGGTTTGAAATTCATCCAACTTAGATTGTATAGATGGATTCTGATATCGCATGGCCAATTTTACCACATATTGGTCGCCCAATTTCGTTTGCAAATCACGCTCATTTGCTAGTCCATAAATTTTTAATGGAGAACCATTTTCAGTCCACAATTCTCTATATATCTTGGCCGACTTTGGGGACCTAAAAGGTGCAATAATACCGTTTACCAACAACCATCTAGGCACTGCGGGTATATCCAACACCCTTTCGTCCCAAAGAAATTCTCTCAAATATTTTCTAACATCTGGCACACTAGGTGAATCAGGCGTTCCCAAATTTACCAACAATACGCCTGTTTTTAACTCTTTACTCACTTTGTTAATTCTGGTTTTTTAAAATCTGTAAAAACACTTTCGTCAAGTTTTTGATATACAGCAATATCCGTCAACTTTCGCTCTCCTCTATCTCCCGAGAGTAAGATTTTACCGTACATTTTATAATCCTTCCAAGGCATTGTAAATCTTGGTTTTTCGTCGGCAAAATTCCCAAAATGACTCCATTGTGTTATCAGGTGTGATTTCTTGTCGACATAAATCCAATATTTGTTATTGGGTGTTACCCCAACTTCTTTAAAGGTCATCTCCAAATATTCTGCGTCATTTCCATCTGCTGTTTTGGCATCACCCATATATTTAAGACTCACACCTGGGTCGTTTAATTTCCATGGCATCACAAGCCAATAGGAATGATTTATCCAAATTCTCTTCGCTTCTTCCAAAAACTTATTCAGACTATCTGCGTGCGTTTGTTCTACTCCTCTTTTCAGAATCTTTCCTGTTTTGTCGTTGATATTTAAAATATATACGGAGTTTTCTTTCAAAAAGTCTATTCTTACTCTACTCTTATGCTTGTCCCACGTCAAGGTTTGATTTCCAAAAAAAGTCCAATGAATAAACCTTGTTTTATCATAGTTTTTCTGCCCTCCCATGGCTTCCACAACCTTGATTTTTAGGCTTTCTGCATCCTGGGCACTAAGCTTGGATGATACACCAATCAAAAGGGAGACGATAACGATTTTTTTAAAAAAACTGAATTTTGTCATATTAATTGATAATTAAAATGTTTTATTTTATGACCTAAAAAACATGGAATACCTTATAATAAAAATTTATAATATATTTTGCGAATTTTCGCTTTCTAACTAATTTTGAACTCAATTTTGAAAAAAGAAATCATGGAACAAGTCACCAACATTTTTGAAAACCCTAAAAATCAATCTTCGTTAGGAATAAAAGATTGCCTAAAACTGATTGGTATAAAGGAGATCACTGCCAATATTTACGCCGTTCCAAAAGGCAAAAAAAACAAAAGTGAGCTCTTGACTGCTTAATTATTCTCAAAACAAGTTTATACAACAAAAACCTCCTTCCGGAGGTTTTTGTTTTTATTTAATATGCTCTCACCAACTTACCTTCCATGAAGTTGATAAACGCTTTGTTCACCACTTTGTTTCCTCCAGGTGTAGGGTAATCTCCAGTAAAGTACCAATTGCCCAAATGATTTGGACAGGCCTTACTCAGGTTTTCCACAGTTTGATAAACCACCGCTACCTCAGCAGATATGCCTTCTGGTCTTATTATTTCTGCTATTTTCTTAGAAATATCCTCATCAGAAAAAGGTTCAAACAAAGACTTCACTAAGTTTTCTTTATACAGTTGGCCATTTTTTTGTAATTCCATGCATGCATGATAAACCTCCTCTTTCTTGTACTCAATACCTCTTTCTTTCAGCAATGCCAACATCGCTCTAAATGCCACAAACTCTTTGACTTTGGACATATCTATTCCATAGCAGTCTGGGTATCGAATTTGTGGTGCAGATGATACAATCACAATTTTTTTAGGGCCAAGTTTATCGAGGAGCTTCAGAATGCTCTTTTCTAGAGTTGTTCCTCTAACTATGGAATCGTCAATAATTACCAAAGTATCTATTTTCTTGCGTATAACGCCATGTGTCATTTCGTAAACATGAGACACCATTTCTGAGCGGTCGTCGTCATTGGTAATAAAAGTACGTAGTTTCACGTCTTTCGACACTAATTTTTCAAATCTCGGCTTAAAATTGAGTAGCTTGTCTAGCTCTTCCTCATTAAGTTTACCTGACTTTATTCTTTCCTTACGCCATTCTGCAAGATGGTCTTCTATGCCCTCAACCATCCCATAAAAAGCGGGTTCGGCAGTGTTGGGAATATAAGAGAATACGGTGTTCTCTAAATCATAATCTATCTCTTTCAAGATTTGAGGGATCAACAAACGCCCCAATGTCTTTCTTTCTTGGTAAATATCTGGATCTGAGCCTCTTGAAAAATATATCCTTTCAAAACTACAAGCCTTTCTTTCGGCTTTTGGCAAAATATTAAACTCGCCAAATTCACCATATTTATCAATTATCAGGGCACTTCCTGGTGATATCTCTACTATCTGGTCATATTTTGCACCAAAAGCCGCTTTGATAGCTACTCTTTCTGAAGCTACCACTATTACTTCGTCGTCATACCAATAATAGGCAGGGCGAATACCGGCAGGGTCTCTCACCACAAAAGAAGCCCCAAAACCTGTGATACCTGCCATTGCATATCCACCATCAAAATCTCTGCAAGAACGATGCAATACACGTTGCATATCCATGTTGTCTTCAATGATGTCGCTTAGAGCTGGGTTTTCGTATATGCCTTTAAAACGCTCAAATACCCTCTGATTTTCTTCATCTAAAAAGTGGCCGATTTTCTCTAAAACTGTTATGGTATCTCCGAGGTCTTTGGGATGTTGACCTAGATCCACGAGCTTTCTAAAGAGCTCATCTGCATTCGTCATGTTGAAGTTGCCTGCACACACCAAGTTGCGGCTACGCCAGTTACTTTGGCGAAGCATAGGATGGCAGTTTTCTATTTCGTTACGCCCATGTGTACCGTATCTCAAATGCCCCAAAAACACTTCTCCCGAAAACGCAATATTCTTCTGCAGCCAAGCCGCATCTTTCATTTTGTCGGGATTATTCTTCTGTACTTCAAGATATTTTTCGTTGATTTTCTTGAAAATATCCACTACTGGACGGTTCTCAACGGAGCGGTAGCGGCTGATGTAGCGGCTACCTGGGGGAACTTCGATTTTAACATTGGCCACACCAGCACCGTCTTGTCCACGGTTGGTCTGTTTTTCCATCAAAACATACAGCCTATTGACTGCATAAAGAGGTGTGCCATATTTCTCGATGTAATATTCGAGGGGTTTTCGGAGCCGAATGAGGGCAATGCCGCATTCATGTTTGATAGCGTCGCTCATAATATTTTTGGAGGTGTGCAAACCTAAAATTTTGCACATTTTTTTTAGACTGCAAAGGTCAAAATATTTACTATCAGGTGCAAGATAAAACTCAAAATATTTAATTCTAAAAATTTCAAAAAAAACAATCCAAAAGTTCTACTAATCCGTAACTAACCTAAATTCTTAGCAAAAAAATGAAAAAAGGAATCAAAATTACTATTTATGGACTTGCAAGCTTATTTGTTGCATTTGTAGTTTATGCCAACTCCCAACCGAAGCCACTGCATGCATACGCCAAAGACTCTCAACTGAGTGTCTATCAGCTTAAAAAGCCGGCCACTGAACAAGATTTGCAGAAAATCAATGACGAATTGGAGCAAGTACAAGGGATTTCGGCTGTGGCTGGCAATACCGAAAGTCAAATGTTAAGTGTTGTTTTTCATCCTAATGAAATAACCGAAACTGATGTAAAAAAGTGGCTATCAGAAAAAAGCATTTCATTCGAAAAAGCAGATTTTACTACTGTTGGACCTCCTGCAGCAGAATGTCCGGTACCGCATGAGTACATCATGGGATTTCAAAAAATTAAATACGCATTAAATTTTCGTTAAACATAAAACAAAACAATTATGAAATTGGTAAAAATTTCGGTAATAGCCTTGGTGCTAGGTATGATGATGTCCTCTTGCAAAGAGGAAGAGGAGATGGTGGCTACCCCAACACTTTACGAGCGTCTGGGCGGTGTGAATGCCATTTCAGCAGTAGTAGATGAATTTATTGGTCGTGTAGCTGCGAATCCAGACATGGTTCGCACATTTCAGCCATTGTTGACAGAAGTTGGACAAAAAGGAGCTGCTTCTCCAAAGTTAATTGCTTTGAGACAAAACCTGATAGACCAAATAGGTGAGGCCTCGGGTGGCCCTCAAAAATACATGGGCAAAGACATGGTGACGGCACACAAAGGCATGAACATTACCGACGTAGAGTTTAATTCTCTGGCAGGAAACTTATCAGGAGCCTTAGACAAATTCAGTGTACCAGCAACCGAAAAAAACGAACTTCTAACTGTAATTGGAAGCCTAAAGCCGACTATAGTAGGAAAGTAATTTAGATGGGAAATAGTTGATTGAACACCTTTGAGCTTTGCTTGAAGGTGTTTTTTTATACTTTAGCATCTCCACACCAAAGAAGTTTCTTATAATAATCCATAACCTATCATAAGTCATTTTTTAGGAGAAAGACGCTCTTTAATTTTGCTAACATATTCTCAAAGGATAGTTTTAATAAAAACCACCTGCGAAAAATTGTTGATTGTTAACCAAAAAAAAGAATTCCTTTTCAGTTGATATGTCATGGATTCGCAAGTCTTTGCGTCTGGGCATATTCTTAAAAACTACAATTATGACAGCACATTCATTTCATGTACCTGTTATGGGTTTAGGCTATACTGTCGAAACCCCTGCCAAAATAGCTCATTATGGCATTTCTTCTGTTATTTCTATTGTTGAAGACAACCTCATTGAAAAAATGAGAAAGATGTATTATGAAAGAGAGCAAATCCCGTATCAAGAAATCACGATTAAAGACGACGACTATAGAGCCAAAAGAATTACTTCCTATTTACACGTAATCAAACGAGTGGTTGATGCCAATTTTGAGCGTTTAAAAAGTCAAGATTTTGAGGACGGAACTGAGCTAAAGCAATACTTTGAGTTATTACCTGACAATGCCGACTTGAAAAAGTTATATTCTGAGATGCTGGATGCTAGCGACTCTGAAAAACCAAGACTTGAGTCCGAATTAAAAGCCAAAATGGTTAAAGGTTCCATAGATGTTAATATCATGACTAAGCTCGACAAGTTTAATTATGATAAAAATGGAGAGCAGCTGGCACCAGAATTTTGCGACGCCATGGCTGCATTGCGAGGTTTTGCACTTTCTGATTTAAATTCAGGAATAGTGTTTTCGGCAGGAATGAACCCTCGCTTGTTTAGCTATTGTACTTCATTTCCAGATTTTTTCCCGGACGAAAATAGCCATTTCAAGAAACAAATTATCTTGAAAGTGAGTGACTACCGCTCAGCTTTGATCCAAGGTAAATTTTTAGCAAAAAAAGGCCTTTGGGTTTCAGAATTTAGGATAGAATCTGGCTTGAATTGTGGTGGACACGCTTTTGCCTCTGTTGGAACATTATTGGGCCCAATCATGGAAGAATTTAAAGACAAAAAACAAGAACTGATAGCCGAACTAAAGCAAATTTGCGAAAAAACTTGGACAGAAATGGGATTGAAAAATATCAACCCTACCCTAAAAATTACGGTTCAAGGTGGTGTAGGAACTGCTAACGAGCATAATTTCCTTTTGGAACATTACGAAGTTGATAGTGTGGGCTGGGGTAGTCCTTTTCTGATGGTTCCTGATGTAGTGAGTATTGATAATGAATCCCTTAGTCTATTGATAAATGCTAAAAAAGACGATTATTATTTGAGCGACGCTTCGCCTTTAGGCGTACCATTTAACAATGTAAAAAATACATCTTCGGAATTGTTGATACAAACACGAATGGACAAAAATCGTCCTGGGTCTCCATGTTACAAGAAGTTTTTGCAGTTTGATACCGAGTTTACGAAAATTCCGATTTGTACCGCTTCTAGGGAATATCAAAACTTGAAAGAGTTGCAAATGAAGCAACCAGAAACGCCCGAATCAGTCATAAAAAAAGGGAAAGAAACACTGAAAGTAAAAGAATGCCTGTGTGAAGGTTTGGCGGCATCGGCTTTGATGGCCAACGGTATTCAGCCTGACCGCAAGCTTACGGCTGTTTCGATATGTCCAGGGCCAAATTTGGCTTATTTCTCAGGCATATTTTCGATGAAAAGCATGATTGGGCATATTTATGGAAGAGAAAATCTTTTGAATAGTTTAGAACGCCCTCACATGTTTGTAAATGAGCTAGAATTGAATGTAAAATACCTTAAAAATCAAATAAAGAAGTTTACTACCGAAACCATAGAGCAACAAAATAAGTATATAGAGACTTTTAAAAACAATCTTTTTGAAGGCATAAATTATTATAAAGAATTGGCTGAAAACATGAAGACCGAAACGGTGACTTTCATAGCAAAAATGCAAGAGGACTTGGCTGAAATTGAAAATGAGTTACTAAGAATTAGTGTCGGTGAGCCTGTTTTAGCCTAAAATATTCTAATTCCCATATACCTCGAAGCCTCTTTTCTTTATTGGAAAGAGGTTTTCTTACACACACGGATTAACACAGATTGGACACGGGTATTTTTTTATACTCCTTTTCACGGATTAGCCACCAAAACCAATACGATCCGTGTCAAATCAAAAAATCCGTGTTCCGTAACACAAAAACATCACTTCAAATACTTCCCAACATTTTCCCTTGTCACCAGTTCGAAAGGAATCAAAACTTCTTTTTCGAAAGGTTGTTTCTTAGCAATTTTAACGGCGGTTTCTATTGCTCCAGCTCCTTGTTGGTTTGCATTTTGAAAAACTGTGGCATTTAATTCACCTTTTTGAACAGAAGCCAAGGCATCCTTGATGGCATCTACACTAATTACCAACACTTTATCTTTCAATCCCACAGCTTGCAAGGCTTTCACCGCTCCTAAGCCCATCTCGTCGTTGTGAGCGAAAACTGCGTTTATTTTGTCGCCATAAGACTGAATCCAGTTTTGCATCAAATCCATACTTTTGGCTCTGTCCCACTCCCCAGTTTGTTGTGCAAGCAGCTTGATATCTGGAAATTGCTTCAACACTTCCTTGGCTCCTTCTTCTCTTTGAAGTTGTGCCGCTTGGCCCATCAAACCGTGAATCATCACCATATTTCCTTTTCCACCTAATTTTTCGGCAATATATTTCATCGCTATTCTCGCAGATTCCACATCGTTTGAACCCACAAAAGCAGTTGGAGTGGCACTTGTGGCCGAATTTACATTGATAATTGGAATTTTGGCGGCCAAAGCCTTGGTCACTGCGGGCGAACTTGCTTCAAACTCTATGGGATTCATGATGATCACGTCTACTTTTTGGGCAATAAAACTCTCTACTTGCTCAATTTGCTTCAATGGAGAGCGTTCGGCATCTACAATTATCAATTCCGCTCCCAATTCATCAGCTTTCTTTTGCATCTCATCTGCAATGTTCACGATGAATTCATTTTGCATACTGAGCATTGTTGCCCCTATTTTAATCTTTTTTTCGTCTGAATTTTTTGAGGAATTGCAGGAGAATACCAAAATAGCAATTAGGAGAACGAGTATTTTTTTCATGAAATATTAAGGTTGAAATTGATTCAAATATAGTGGTTTTTGGAACACAAATAGTATGGATGAGACACAGATATCTGTCTTTTGGTGTTTCGTTCAAAATTATCCATCGGTGTCTAATCCACATAATCCGTGTTCCATCCAACGCTAAGAGGCCATTTTCTTCTGATTCCAGCTATCCAAAAGCACGGCACCAATAATAATTGCTCCCATTATAACTTGCTGATAATAAGAACTTACATTCAGCAAATCGAGACCATTGTTTATCACACCAATTAACAATGCACCTATCAAAGTTCCAGCGATCGTGCCAGTACCACCAGAGGTACTAGTACCACCAATAATGGCCGCAGCAATGGCATCCAACTCAAAGCCTGCACCAGCATTGGGTTGACCTGTAGTTATTCTAGAAGTCAGTAATATTCCTGCCAAACCAGCCAAAGTGCCGCAAAGTGCATAAACGGCCATTTTGATTTTATTGACATTAATGCCTGATGCCCAAGCTGCTTGCTCGTTCCCGCCGATGGCATAAACGTACCTGCCAAAAACTGTATTTTTTAATAATAAATAGCTAATTATAAACACTATAAACAAGACTATTATTGGAAACGGAATGCCAAAAACATCTCCACCACCGATAAAATTAAAAGCGTCAGAGAGATTAGAAATGGGGCGACCTTTGCTTAAAATTAAAGCTAACCCTCGGCCAATGGTCATTATGCCTAAAGTGACAATGAAAGGAGCAATTTTACTTTTTGTGACAATGAACCCGTTAAGAAGTCCAAAAGCTAGGCCAGCCAAAAGCCCTCCCAAAATGGGAACAATCAAAGGTAAATCAGGCTGAGAAGCCAATAAAGCAGCTACTACACCAGCTACCGCCACGATGGAACCTACTGACAAATCAATACCGCCGGTGATGATTACAAACGTAACGCCAAAGGCCAAAAGAGCGTTGATCGATACCTGAGTAATGATGATGGTCCAATTGGAAATCGTCAAAAACTGCGAACTCGCATAACTCAAAAAGCCACAAATAATCAAGAATGCTAAGAAAATCCCGTATTGACGGATGGTATTAATGAACTGCATATTGCATAATTTTTTCTTGTGAAGCCTCTGATTTAGGCAAAATGGCCATTTGTTTTCCTTTGGAAAGGACCAAGATTCGATCACTCAAACCTAATATTTCGGGCATTTCTGATGAAATCAAAATAATGGCTAAACCTTTGGTTTTTAGGGTATTAATTAATTTATATATTTCAAATTTAGCTCCAACATCTATTCCTCGCGTAGGTTCATCTAAAATGATAACTTTGGGATTCGACATCAAAACCTTTCCAATTACCACTTTTTGTTGATTTCCACCACTCAAGCTATTCACTTTTTGCCCTAAACCAATAGCCTTAACTTTCAAATCTTCGAAAATAGCCTGTGTACTTTTAGTTTCAGAAGCTATATCTACAAAACCCATTTTCGAAAATCCTAAAAGAGAAGAAAGAGAAAAATTCTCCCGAATATTCATTTGGGGAATAAATCCTAGGGCTTTTCTGTCTTCACTCACGAAGCCTATTCCGAGTTTGATTGCATCTGAAGGGGAATTTATTTGGATTTCAGAACCATCTAATTCGATGGTTCCTGAATCAAATTTATCCAGCCCAGCAA
This sequence comes from Lacihabitans sp. CCS-44, assembly GCF_024343735.1. Classification (GTDB taxonomy): domain Bacteria; phylum Bacteroidota; class Bacteroidia; order Cytophagales; family Spirosomataceae; genus Leadbetterella. Next base: position 51,447 of record NZ_RJUE01000055.1, on the reverse strand, counting down.
TTGCTCTTGCAACCTCTGACCTCCCCGCACCTACCAATCCAGCCAAACCTAAAACTTCACCAGCTTTTACCTCAAAATTAATTTCCGAAAATACACCCTTTTTTGAAAGATTTTTAACAGAAATCAGCGTCTTTCCTACTTCAGTTTTTGCCTCAGGAAAAATCTCTGAAATTTCACGACCTACCATAAGCGATATCAAGGTATTGTTGTCCAAGTCAGAGGCCTTATTAGTGGCAATTAATTTACCATCCCTTAAAACAGTAATGGTGTCTGAAATTTTAAATATTTCATCCATTTTGTGTGAAATATAAATTATCGCAACACCCTGGCTTTTAAGATTTTCTATAATTTCGAAAAGCGTTTTTACTTCTGTATCTGATAATGCAGACGTAGGTTCGTCCATTATAATCACCTTGGCATTGTTGCTGATGGCCTTGGCGATTTCCACCATTTGTCGGTCAGCAATACTGAGGTTTTTAATCTTAATTTTTGGTGAAATATCAACTTTTAAACTGGCAAGAATTTCCTTTGACTTCGCATTAATTTCTGATTCATTTAGCCACGAAAACCGCCGACTTTCTTTTCCTAAAAAAATATTTTGAGCTACACTTAAACCTGGCACCATCAATATTTCCTGATGAATCATCGCAATTCCTTTTTCCAAAATATCATGTACTGAAAGTCCAGAAATATTCTCGTTTTCTAGTAAAACCTCACCTTCATCAGCCTGCAACAAACCCACCAAAATCTTCATCAAAGTAGATTTCCCAGCACCATTTTCGCCCATAAGGGTGTGTACTTTCCCTTTTTCAATTTCCAAAGTGACCCCATCAAGCACTTTTGTGCCCGAGAAGGATTTGGAGATGTTATTTAGGGTCAGAATTCTATTTTGGAACACAGATGACACGGATTTACTTTGATTTAATATTCAAAAATTGTTCTGCCCGAACCAATTGAATTCCTTTTAACGTACTATTCAACAGTTTTTTATCATTTGTAATGAAAAAATCTACCTTATTTTCTAATGCTAATTGAAATAATAAAGCATCTTCAAAGTCTTCAAATTCAAGACTTAATGCTCTATCCAGTATCATATTGCTACATGGTAAAATTTGAATTTTTCTAGATATTTCTCTAAAAAACTCAGTTCTAAAATCTTTTGAAAGTAATTTTTGTAAAATATAATCCGTCGTGGCAACAACACTTTCAGAAAAAAAAGCCATTACTTCTCCATTATCGATTAGATTGAAAAGCAAAACGGCTTCTTTGTGACATTCTCTTTGATTATCAAGAAGATCCAAAATAATATTGGTATCTAGAAATATCCTAGTAGCCATATTTGCTCTTCAAATAATCTTCTTTCATTTTTTCCTCGTCCAATATTTTACCCGAAAGAATACCAGCGAATTTTTTACTTATATTTGATTCGGTTGAACCAGTCTCAATTTCTTCTCTTAACAAGTTTTCGACCAATTTTGACACCGAAGTTTGCTTTTTTGCCGCATAAACCTTGATTTTAGAAACTAAAGTTTCGTCAATTGTCAAATTTAATTTTACTGTCATTTCAAAATATTTTTTCAAATATACGTATATTTTTAAAAAATACGTATGAAATTAGTTTTCGTTCCATAACTGGCTCTTAATAACCACATAGTTCACATAGACCTTGACAATCTTAAAAAACACATAGGTACATAGAAAAGCAAACTATGTACCTATGTGGCAATTCCCTATGTTCTCTATGGGTTTCAAAAAAACCTACCACACATACTTCCCATCCACATGCGTGTCTTTCCAGCTTTTGGTTTTGGCAGAATCTATCACCGCCGAACAAACTTTCTGTGTTTGAAGAGCCTCTTCAAAGGTTGGAGAGCATTTTGAGTCGTCTTCCAAGCTTTTCAAGAAATCGGCCACTTGGTGCACAAAACTATGCTCCCAGCCTATTCCGCAACCCGGAATCCACCAATTCTTGATATATGGGTGGTCGCCATCTGTAATATGTATCGAACGCCAGCCTCTAAGATTGCTCTCGTCGCGGTGGTCGAAATATTCCAGACGGTTCATATCGTGCAAATCCCATTTTATGGAAGCATCCGCACCATTTACCTCAAAAGTGTACAAAGCCTTGTGTCCACGGGCATAGCGTGTTGACTCAAAAAGTCCCAAGGAGCCGTTTTCAAAATGACAATGAAACAGACAAGCATCGTCAATTCCAACGGGCTCTACTTTACCGGTTAGCTGGTGCATCCTTTGTTTTACAAAGGTTTCGGTCATAGCCGAAACGTCTGTTATCGCTCCATTTAGCCACATGGCCGTATCTATACAGTGGGCCAAAAGATCGCCTGTAACACCAGAACCTGCGGCATCGGCATCCATTCGCCAAAGTCCTTCTCCGCCTTGCGGCAAGTCTTCGTTGATAGTCCAATCTTGCAAGAAATTGGCTCTATAATGGTAAATCTTACCCAATTTACCTGATTCTATGATGTTTTTGGCTAAAGTAACCGCCGGAATTCTACGATAATTATACCAAACCGTCGTCTTCACATTTGCTTTCTGAATGGCTTCCACCATTTGTAAGCCTTCTTCCAAAGTACGAGCCAAAGGTTTTTCGCACAAAATCATCTTACCTGCTGCTGCACAAGCCATTGCAATCTCAAAATGCGAATCGTTTGGTGTACAGATATCCACAGCATCAATGTCCTCGCGAGCCACAAGGGCTTTCCAGTCGGTTTCGTACGATTCAAAATTCCATTGAGCAGCAAATGCCTTCACTTTTTCTTCGTTTCTCGAACAAACTGCCGCCAATTTTGGCTCATATTGCAGTGCTGGAAAAAAATTATGTATTCTGTTATAACCATTGGCGTGGGTTCTTCCCATCAAACCTGTGCCTACTAAACCTATTCTTAGTTGTTTTTTCATTTTTGCTTATCTTTTTACCACAGAGTCGCACTGAGTTTCTCTCAGAGTTTCTCAGAGTTTTTATTACAAAATTTAAATTTTACTCTACCCAGCCGTGTTGTTTTCTAACTTGTATCATGGCCGCAAGTATGTCATTCCAAGTCTGCTGCTTCGTCATAACCTCATTGGCAAACATACAACCATCCCAACAGATGTGTTTGAAAGCTTTGGTCAAAGCTCCCGATTCGTCTCTTAACCATAAACCTGCATCATGAGCAATATCTAGTTTTCCATTCGGGTCGGTAGCCAAACAGTGGCGACCGGTTTTATCATGTGAGCCAGTTCCGTGAACTGTTCCATCGTTTTGGGCCACATGGAAATCTATTGTCCAAGGGCGAAGAGCTGCTGTTAATTTCTTAAGACCTTCCAAGAAAGTCTCTCTATCGCCCCACTGAAAATCAGCAGGTAAAACTCTGTCTTCTGGGGCATTGTAGCCCAATAAATACAGCGTAGTATGAGACATATCTGCCTGAAAACCAAGTAGCCCTGGCCTATCCACCATTTCCATGGTTTCAATCACTTTTTTCCAAGAGTGCATTCCTCCCCAACAGATTTCGCCTTCGGCAGCCAAACGCTCGCCATAATCAGCGGCTACGTCGCAAGCTTCTCGCCAGGTTTGGGCAATCAATTTTGTGTTTCCAGCAGGGTCTTTCGCCCAAGCTTCTGGACTTGAGGCTGAGTCAATCCTAACGATACCATTTGGTCTGATGCCCATATTTCTGAGTTTCTGACCTATTTCGCAAGATTTTTTCACCATTTCTACGAAAGTCTTGCGTTCGTCGGCAGTTCCCATAGCTGGCCCACCCCAAATCGGAGCCACTAAACTTCCGATTTCCAAACCATATTTTGAAACCTTGTCAGCCAATCTTTTTACGCCGTCATCTGAAGTATCAAGGTCATAATGCGGGTCAAAAAGACCTAAATCAACCCCATCGAATTTCACACCATCCACTTCGGCAGCGGCAGTCATTTCGAGCATGGTATCTAGGGCTATCGCAGGCTCCGAGTCTGGGCCTTTTCCAACTATGCCCGGCCAAGTGGCATTGTGGAGTTTAGGATAATTATTCATAGTAATTGTAGCCCCCTAGCCCCCAAAGGGGGAATACTATTGAGCGTTTTATTTATGGTTGTTAAAATTATTTATACTTCAAATTCGAACATATATTACGAGTCTAAAGGCTGAGTTTTAAGTCATCCATATCATTCCCCCCATCGGGGGTTAGGGGGCCAAGTCAGGGTTTTTCGGCCCAAAATGCTTCAGAATCACAATCGGGTCAGTATTCGAAGGATTAGAAATCACAACACCTTCTTTAGCAGCTTTTTCCGTGATAAAAAACTCATCGTTGGTCAACTGTCCATAGCGAATCAAAGCCGGAGTTTCGATGTCCCAAACACCCATTTTGCCATGCCCTTGCATAACGATACAACCATAAGCCGCCGAATCTTTAATGGTTACGGTTTGTCCTGGCAATACAGTTAATTCTTTAGCACTAAAATCTTCGGATTTATAGCAAATCCAATTTTCTCTATATCCTTCGGCTTCCATTTCACTTACTGCTTTTACAGGTTTCGGAAGCATGAAAAACTTTTCAATAATATTCGGATCTGTATTTAAATCCCAATCAATTACGCTTACTAATTCATCATAGTCACCTTTTCTATCTTCTGGTGTACCTTTCCAAAGCAATTCTTCTGGCACAATGACCTCGTTTACAAGACTTTGGTACATGGCAAAAATATCGGAGGCTTTTTGAGGCTCATACGTACACAAGCTGCCTGGTGCATGTAAAACTCCCGGCGGCACAAACCAACCCGTACCCGGCTCAAGACGTTGAGCTGCGGAATAATTGGTGATTTTGTTATCGCCTTTGGTAAAATTCATCAAACATTCCTTTATCTGCTCTTTGGTCGTTCCAGGAGTTATTCCAAAAAACGTGTATGGGAAATCACCACCGTGGTTGTTCAATTGTGGTGGGAAATAATAGGCTTCTGGTTTACCATTTTGACCTACCAATGCGGCTTTTTCGTCATTATGGTGAATGTGGTGCGGCAATGGCCCCATATTGTCAAAAAACTTGGAGTACATCGGCCAAGCTTTGTATTCGTTCCAAAGTCTTTCTCCGATGATTTCGGCACCTACTTCGTCAATAGCATCTTTCAGTGATATTTTTTCGTCATTGTGCACAATCATGCTCAGGCCTTCATTCTCACCCGTAAGAGGACCGTTTTCGGCAGGAGTGGTGGAAGAAAGCCAGCGTTCATCTATACCTCCTCTAACCCCTCCAAGCACATAATAATCGTCGGGATGGAGTTTGATTCTTCGGCCAGGTACACAGAATGAACGCGGTACCCAAGTCGGGGCTAATCTCAATATTCCTTGGCCTTGTTCTAGAGCTTCTTTTATACTACTCATGGTTGAATTTTTTTGTTTAAATATATAATTTTTTAAGATTGAATGTTTTCTTTTTAAGAATTTTTTCTTGGTTTTGGATTTAATTACAGTTCGTGCCCTCGCCGGGCAGGCAATACTTTTTGCGAGTCGTCGCACCGTTCGAAAAAAGTATTCAAAAAAACACTCACAAAATAATGATCCTCTTTAAAAATTTGAATTAGAATTCTACCTATAATTTAACCTTTGTACATTCAAATTTTTAAAACGGCTCGGTCCGACGTCTCGGTATTGTGATTTAGAGGAAGCATTTGATTTATTTACATTTAATAGATATCATTTATTTCCTTGATTTATCATTTTCAAAGACACTTCGAATTTCCGTGATTCTTTTGGTTTCAGGAAAATGAGTTCTTGGTTTTCTCTGGCTTGTTTTTGGCCTATGGGCCAATTAGTGCCTGGTTCTAAACCCGTTACATATTCACCTTCACCGAAATGCTGCCAGTTACTAAGCGTTGGCAATTGAGCTTTGTCAAATTCCATTTCGATTCCAAAGTTTAGCTCTGGATTGAATAAACCACATTTACATTTACCATTTTCATCCGCTTTAGGCGTTATCAAGGCCACTTCCTCACCACCTCCCTTATGACTTTCCAGTGGTACCGGACAAGTTTTGAAGTCGTTTCCTTCTTTGAATATTTTAGGGTAATCCCCACCAAATCTTGGTTTCCATTCTCCTTTCCAAAGGATTTTTGTACCTTCTTGCACCAATGGATATCCAAAATTGAAATGATACAAAAGCATCAAAGGCGTTTCGGTATTCCCACGATTGATAACTTCGTCTTCAATTTTAATTTTAGCAGAACCCAAATGGCATGAAATTTTTCTCCTTAATTCTAGATTGGGACCGAATATTTTGGATTCTTTGACGATTCCCGTGATACTCATTTCCATTTGTCCTCTAGCCAAATCAGGCTGAATGATAGATTCGATTTCTGCAGGTAAATTGCTTATATTTCCATGAATTCCTCTTTCACCAAACTCATCAGATTCTGGTCCGCCCACATGTTGAAGGCCGCAAGTCGTCAATAAACCGCCACCGAAAGTTCGTAACCAATTCAGTCCAATATCAGACAAAGTTTGTGGTGCTGGAATACCTCCATGACTCAGCCAGGTGAGGCAATGTTGGTTGTAGAAAGCTTCCCCAATATCCATCCCACGATCAAAATTAACTTTGAATCGCAAGCCTGAACCCGTGTTTATCCAAGCGATACGATTTCCTTTTCCTATTCCATTGTCGAGAATGGAAGTTTCTATACCGCCAATTTGGTGGTGATTGTTGATATATTTGTCGCTATTTTGGAACACAGATGACGCTGATTAAACTGATTTACACAGATATTTTTTAATTATTTAATAACCAATCACTTACCCTTATATTAAAATCTTCTAAGTTTTCGAAATGGAAAATATGGCCTGCTTTTTCATATAAAAAAAGTTCGGCATTTGGAATGGCATTGGTAACTTCATCGGCCATCCAAACTGGTGTGAAAATGTCTTCTTTACCGCCAATTACCAATGTCTTTTGAGTAATTTTATGCAAATCAGCCAGAGCATTGTGGTTAATACACGCATGAGCTTGTCCGACCAAGCCATGTAAAGGCTGCGGATTGGGGTCAAGGTGTGCATTTTTTCTTCCCTCTGCCAAATCTGCCGCTACTTTTTCATCATCCCAAGATGCTTTTGAATAGATCAATAGCTGAATATATCTTGTAAATTCTTCAGGATTTAGATGTGCTTTGCAGGCCATGATATGCTGAAAAATCCCTTTGGCAGCATTATCACACCTCGCCCATGGGCACATCAGGACTATTGAATCCACTTTTTCAGGATGGCGAATGGCTAATTTTTGGGCTATCGTGCTGCCCATGGAACAACCTATCACTTTGGCTTTTTTTATACTTAATTTATCCAAAAGGCCGGCATAGTCATCGGCCATTTCGTCTGTACTGTATGCTCCAGCGGGTTTATCGGATTGTCCAACTCCCCTATTGTCACCCACAATACACCTGAAATGTTTCTCAAACTCGGCCAAATGTGGCTCCCAAACAGATCCTGATGCCGTAATACCCATAATCAAGAGCAGCGGTTCGGAGGTCAAATTGCCCCGCTCCTCATAAAACATCCTTATTCCGTTGGTTTCTACTACTGGCATCTTATTTCAAAGCTGGAATTAAGTCATTTTTTATCCAATTACCGTCATGTAGTGTCACGCAATCGGGGTCTTCTAATGCCTCAGGGCCTTCGTCTTCGCAAATAATCCAACCGCTATAATTGATATCCTTCAGCCATTGGGTGATTCCAACCAAATCCACTTTACCATTTCCCATGATGGTCCATTCAGGCATTCCGTTCCAATCCTTGTAATGCACGTGGTTGATCAAGTGCTGATATTCTTTCATTTTTGCTAAAGGATCCATGTCGCCATTGATGATATGACCAACATCTGGCGTCCAGCCTGTTACTTTTTCGTTGAGGCCTTCTAAAACGATTTTGTAATCCTCGGCAGTACGAATAATGGAACTGTGAGGCGAGTTTGGATGATAACTACATGCAATTCCCTTATTATAAGCTCTTTGCGAAACAGAATTCACAATATTTACCAATGATTTTTGCCTTGCTTCCAAATCATTTCTTCCAGTTGGTATTTGTACGGTATTAAGAATGGCATTTGGAAATCTTTCTAAAAGAGCGATGGCATTATCAGATATTTTTCTTTCCTCGGCGGTTTCTTCTTTGCCATTCCACTCTTGTGCCAATGCCAAAGCTGCCAATTCAATTCCATTTTCCTGTAGTTTTGCGGCCAAAAGGCTTGGGTCTACCAAATCCCCCATCCAGGTAAATATTGGTTGAATACCTGTAAAACCAGCCTTGGCGATGATTTCTATCATGTGCCCCAGACGACCTTTGTGGGTTTCGCCATTGCCAGACATATACCAAGTGTAAACTTCGGAGCCGAAACGGAAGGGAATATTATTTTTCATTTTAGGTTGATGTTCAATTGGAACACGGATTGAACTGATTTACACGGATATTAAAAGAAACTAAAAAAAAGTAGGCTACAGATGGTGCTTCTCGCACATCATTTTTATGAATTTAAAGCCATTTTCTGCTATGTCCCAGGGGGCGTTGTATTCTCTCCATACTCCTATGGCGTTGGCAAAGTCAGGGTCGTTTCTTGAAAATGCTTCTATGGTCAAATAGCCCGAGTAATCGATTTTTTTCAATGTTGAGAAAGAATCATCAAACTGAATATGTCCCTCACCGGGCGTACCACGGTCGTTTTCGCTGATATGCACATGGTGCAAATATGGAGCGATGGTTTCGATGGCTGAAGCAAATTTCTTTTCCTCCATGTTGGCATGGTGGGTGTCAAACATTGCACGCACGTTTGGGTGGTTGGTTTCTTTTAGAAGTCTGGCTAACTGCTCCATGGTGTTGCAGAGGTAACATTCGAAACGATTTAAGGCTTCTGGCCCTAAAATGATACCAGCTTGTTTTGCATAATCACCAGCCTCATAAAGCACCTCGGCGGCACGCTTATATTCTTCATCAAGAGCTGGATGAGCCTCGAAATGATTGTGTGCCGAATGAATAGGTCCACAAAGTAAATTTCCGCCCAAATCATAGGTTCTATCGATGGCAGTTTTGATGGCATCGAGACCAGCAGATCTGATGGTTGCAGAAGCATTAATGGGATTGGTATCTTTCCCGACAACTGTAACTGTAGTAACATCTAATCCAAGTTCTTTTGCATGTTGACCTACTTTCTTACAGTTTTCAGATTCTGCACCACCTACAAAAAACTCGACACCATCGTAGCCGATTTTCTTAAGCCTATCCAGTGTGGGAAACAATTCCTCTGTGACATTGGCCGTCCAAGCCAATACATTAAACCCAATTTTAACCATTATTTAGCTCCCAGCTCATGGCTACTGGCTTTTAGCCAATAACCAAAGCTCTTTTATGTTCTACAAATTTTTAATTCTTATGTTTCGATACTGCACTTTCATAGGTGGCCCGACATGCACTTGCACGCCCAAATGGCCTTTGGCTTTACCGTTAACGGTATCGTTATCAGTTACATCACTCATCAATACGCCATTTACATAATGTTGTAGTCTGTTTCCTTTTACCACCAATCTTATTTCATTCCAGTCTTCGGCCTTTATTTTTTCTTTTAGTGCCAAATTTTCACCTAGGCTGCCAGAAACCTTCAATTCGGTCCATGCATTTTTCGAAACTTTGGCACGTACTTGTTCTGGTGTCATGCTACCGCTTTGAGGATTTATTTCGGTAATCTGACCACGATAGGCCAAGGTGGTTCTGCCGCGTTCCTCATAATTCTGACCAGTGTAGCGATTTGCACCGTCAATATCGGCTTGGTAGCCTTTCAAAGCATTGGGCACATCTGGAAAAACCACACTACGATAGTTTATGCCCGAGTTACCCTTCTCTGTAATATTAAATTCGGCTTTTAGTTCAAAGTCGGCTGGTTGTCCACCTTCCCATGTTAAGAATGAATTGGTTTTCAAAAGTGTCTCTGGAGTAATTTCGCCAACTATGTTACCATTTTCAACTCTCCAATATTTAGTATCGCCCGACCAACCTTTCAAGGTTTTTCCATCAAAAATTGACTTGAAACCTTTTTCGGAATTTTGAGCCACATTACTAGTTTTACAACTAATTATGACAGCCAAAACAGAAATTAAAGTTATATATTTTTTCATTTTAATTAAGGTTAAAATAGAATCTGTGATAAAAAACCACAGATTCCATATTCTTTTTATTTCTGAACTTGAGCCTTAAACATCGGATTCTTTGCATTTCCTCCGGAAATTAAATAGGCCATCAAATCCTTGTATTCTTCTTCATTTAAGGCATTAATTAAACCTTGGAACATCATTGACACATTCGAAGTTTTGGTTGAACTTACGTTCTTTTTCAATACTTTCTCCAAGGCATCTGGGGAATATGGGTTTTGAGAAACGTAATAAGCCAACTTGTCTTCGTTTACCAAACGACCAACTATAGAGGTCCCATTTTTTAAAGAAAACTGAGTGGCTGCATATTGATCTGAAATTGTTTTATCAGGATCTACTATTGCCTCTAAAATGTCTTTTGGTGAGAAACGAGTACCAATCTGAGTCAAATCTGGCCCTGCAGATCCACCTTCTCCTAAAATACTGTGACATCCTTTGCAAGTTGAGGCTGCAAACATGGCTTTACCTTGCTCAAAATCTCTGTCAGTTAAACCTTTGTCTAAAACTGTAGTTCCCGACTGAAGTGTCCATCTTCTTCCAGGACCTTTTGGATATGCAGAAGACACCAAATTATTTCCATTTGAACTTAACAATTCCGCTCCTGACAATTTATCAAAGTAAGCCTTCCTATCTTCTGGTACATTTTTAAGTGCCAATTTTCGAGATCTATCAATAAATCCAACGTAGCTATTTCCTCCCTTAAATTTAAAGGCGTTATTAAACCACTTGAAATATGTTTCTCTTTCTGCATTTGTCCAACCTTTTTTGGCCATTGTTAATACGTTTGCATAATAAGTCTGCTGCATTGGGGGCAAATTGGCTAAAGTATTGGCTATATCTCCACCATATTGAGTACTTCTGCCAATCAAATCATTAGAGTTTGTTGCTGTTTTGAGCATGTTGTCCGTAGAACCTGGCTCATCCTTGAGTTTCATCAAAGCCATCGTTTTTTGAATAGCTCCGGGGGCATCAAGATACAATAGGTTTTTACTCAACATTCGGTTAAGCTCTGCTGTATTTGCTGGATAATTGGGATTCATGTAGGCGATAATTTTTGTTTTATTGACCTCGGTAGGCATTCCCATTCTCAAAAACGACAATTCAAAAGCCCTCAAGACATCAATCTTTTGAGACTCTGTTAAAGCTTTGAAATTGATTTTTAACAAAGCATTAATTATCTCATTTTGCTTGTCGCCTTTACCCATTCTTATTAGGGAAATCAAAGCCTGAGTAGAAGCCACTGGATCTTTCTCTGCCAAAGCTAGATTTTGCCATTGATCAAATGGTTGATGTTCTAGAGCCAATCTGGCAGCATAGCGTATAAATCTATCTGTACTCTTAAGATGTGGCCAGGCAGTTTTAATAGCATCAGGATTGGCACCACCGGTATGGAATTTCTCCAAATTACGACGCAAAGCATTGGCTTCGTTTATTGGTGTAACGGCAATAGGTGCCGTAGATTCGCTTCCGACATAGGTTACTCTATATAAATCAGACTCTAGTCTACGACCGCCTGTCATAAAATAAATAGAACCGTCAGGGCCAACCACGCCGTCAGTCAATGGAAGTGGTAAACCTGAAAGAAACTCTGTACGTTCGGAGGTATAAGTAGAACCAGAAGGCTTTAGATGAATAGCGTGCATGATGCCAAAACTCCAGTCAAAAGCTAAGAGTGTCCGCTGATATTTTGCCGGTACTTTAGCATTTTTTAAGTGAATTAAATTCGTAGGTGAGCCTTGTCCAATATTTATAACAGGCGGAAGATTATCAGGGTAAGTTTGGGACCATTTACTATTACCCGTTCTCCAGCCAAATTCAGCAGCTGAGGTAGAGTGCGTTACTCTTGTAGGTCTATACCAAGGTGTGCCAAAATCCCACTCCATGTCAGCATCATAAACGAACAAATCGCCCACTTCGTTAAAATCAAAATCAAAGGCGTTGCGATATCCAGCGTTTAATAATTCCCAATGTTTGCCATCTGGGTCAAGCTGAGCAACCCATCCTCCTGGTGCATATCTATCGTTGGCATGGCCACGTGGATCCTTAATTAATGGAAACAACTGGTCTTCTTGCCAATTTTTGGGCAATCTATAATGATCCATTGGAGGTACATCGGTATGATTTCCTGAAATCACAACCAAAGATTTTCCGTCAGGAGAAAGCTTGATACTATGTGGGCCATGCTCTCCATCACCGTCCATTGGTTTCATGAATGTCACTTTCTCAAATTGATCGTCACCGTCTAAATCTTGCAAGCGATACAAACCACTTTGTCTAGTAAATGTCTTATTATTTTTGCTGTTATTTACCATCACATAAAGACTATTAAAGGCATAAAGTAGTCCCTGCGAATAGCCCATACCCATGGTGTCTGCTCCTACTCCAGTACCAATCTTTAATTTCTCAACGTCGGGAGTGAGAGATGATGACCCAATTGCTGGGATTTTCAATCTGTACAGTTTACCATATTGGTCAGAGGTTATCAGACGCCCTTTGTCGTCAAAAGCCATGGCTACCCACGAGCCTTGATTGTTGGCCGAAGGACTGTAGAGATGTTCTGCTGCAAATCCATCAGATAATCTCAATTTCTTGATTTTGGGATTATCTTCAATGGCGTGTTTTGAGAAAGGATTTTTGGTAATTGTAAATGAAGCAGCTCCAATTATGGCAAACAATGCCACAATGAATTTTAAATTTTTAAGGTTGAATAACATAATGTTTGTTTATTTGAGCTATTAAATTAGGCATTAAAAAACATGCTACACAAGAAACTCCAAATTATTTCTTGTGTAGCACGAAAAATTAATAAAACTTTTTAAAAATGGGGCGAAAGTGCTGCCTCATCTGCTGGAAGGCCATAATAAGGCGTTATGTTTGAAAAGGCGTCGCTCGGAACAAAACCCTCAGTTGGGAAATAATACCTAAACTTATCTGCCTTAACTCTATCACCATAAGCTTTAATCACAGAATCAAAACGCCCTGTTCTAACCAAATCATACAATCTTTTTGATTCAAAAGCCAACTCTACTCTACGCTCTTGATAAACTGCATTGCGAAGGTCCGATTGAGAAGTAGCTGTAGTGGCGGCCAATCCTGCACGGCTACGAATTAGGTTAATGTACGTGGTCGCATCTCCCAGTTTATTTTGCTCCACCAAAGCCTCTGCTAGAAACAGTAATGCCTCAGAATATCTGTAAACTGGCCAATTCATACCATGATTGTCATGCAAAGAATGAGGTCTTGCAAATTTTTTCATGTAAGGAAACGATTTATTCGTATGTACTGCACTAGAAATAGTAATGAAACCTATTGATGCATCTTTTCTTTTATCTCCAGCTTCATAAGCCTCTACTAAATCTGGTGTAGGAACGTTGTTGCCGTCACCAGTAAGTCCTTGGGCATTAGACGTTCCAGTCAATGTTGTCAATTCAGCAGCTGTAATAGGCCTAGGAGTCATATTGTAAAAGAAATTGCCTTGCAATCCAGCAGCTCCTTCTAAATATTGAATTTCAAATATTGATTCTTTGCCATTTTTCAGACCATTGGTCGTACTAAATGCGTCTGCATAATTGGCCATTAGACTATACTGCCCACCCGAAACTATTTTTCTTAGTTCCGCCTCGGCCTCGGCCCATTTCTTTTGAATTAAATATACATTGGCGAGTACCATCTGAGCTGCACCAGAGGTAGCTCTGCCAGCCGTTTGTGTATTTTTGTCTGGCAACAACGTAGCCGCTTCGGCAGCGTCTTTTATGACTTGGCTGTATATTTGGTCGGCAGTACCCAGCGGTGCAGCGGCATCCTCACGACCAGTAACTGGCTTCAGTTGTAACGGAGCCCTATTAAACAAACGAGCCAGATCTAAGTATGTAATTGCCCTCAAAAACAAAGCCTGGCCTTTCACATTCTTTTTAACAGCATCGGTAATTGTAGCCTCATCTATCAATGACAATATTTGGTTGGCACGAGAAATGACCAAGTAACTCTGTCTGTAAAAGCCCAAAACGTTGGTATTCGTGGTTAAACCATTAGCAGTAGGCACGTTGAAGTCCGCCAAGTTAGACTGGTTTTCGGTAGCACCGAACAATACGTTACGTACATATCTGGCATTATCAGAGTGTTGCTCTGTTAAATATACCGACGTAATGTTGTGAATTGCCCGTTGAGGTGCGTAAGCCGCATTCACTGCCTGTATAAAATCCGTATCGGTTTTGAAAAATGTATTTGTACTAAGGTTAACCTCAGGTGTAATACTTAGAAGATCATCAGAACAGCTTATATTGACAAAGCTGAATAAAAGCGAAAATATTATTACTTTTTTCATGTTTTTTTAGAAGTTAAAGTTTACACCAAATGTAGTAGTACGAGGTACAGGATAGTTAAATTGATCGACACCCGGGCTTAAGTTTCCACCATCTCCGTTTCCATCGTTTTGAGAACTCACCTCTGGATTTTGACCTCCCCAATACTTAGTAAATACGAAAGCCTGCTGCATAGAAGCATAAACTCTAGCAGATTTGAAAAGCTTGTTGGATTTATTTATAGTGTAACCTAATGTAATGTTTTTAATAGTGAAAAACGAAGCGTCTGTTATAAAGCGACTGTTCCACCAGTCACGCTCAATACCCGTCACAGTACCTCCACCTACAGTTGTACCATAAAATCCTTTTCCAGGGTTAGCTTCTGAACGCCAGCGATATTTTACTTCTTTGTGAAAGTTAAAAACCCCGTCCAAATTTGCCGTACTGTACAAATGCCTAACCATCAAATCGTTGCCCTGTGAACCTGACCCTACTATATTTAAATCAAAATTACCGTAAGCAAGATTGGTAGTTGCACCATATATAAAGTCAGGAAAAGGATTTCCCATTATGGCTCTGTCGTCGTTGTCTCCACCATTTGTAAGTACACCGTCGCCATTGACATCAACCAATTTAATGGTACCTACAAAAGAGCGACCTGGCACCTTAGGTGAATTCTTTAAGTCCTCGGCATTTTGATAAACGCCATTGGCTATGTGGCCGTAGAATTGTCCGAATGGCTGTCCAACTTTCGTTATATGGTGCAGTCCATAAACCCTGTCTATACCTGGAGCTAAAGCCAATACTTTGTTGCGGTTAAATGAAATGTTGGTATTCAAAGTCCATTTCAACTTACCTTTTGTAAGTATTCTTGAAACCAAGGCTACTTCATGACCCCAAAATTTGATTTCACCGATATTATCGTTAAAATTGGCGAAACCAGCCTCCTGAGGTATTTGTACCGCAAACAATAGGTTACTTGTTTTTTTGGTATAATAATCATAAATAAGGGTGAAACGATCGTTCATCAGTCCCACATCTAGTCCAACATCAACTTGGCGTGTGGTCTCCCATCCCAAATTAGGATTGGCAAGAGAAGTAATGGCGGCTCCTGGTGCAATAGTACTACCAAAAACAGCATTTACTGTATTGTTGACCAAAGCATATTGGGTATAGTTACCAATGTTATTATTACCAGTAACACCCCAACTGGTTCTCAATTTCAAGAAAGATATTTGGTCAATATTTCTAATAAAGTCTTCATCTGACAATACCCATCCGGCAGACACAGACGGGAAAGTACCCCAGCGGTTGTTAGAACCAAAGCGAGAGGATCCATCACGACGAATAGAGGCGGTAAAGAGATATTTGCTCTTATAATTATATGACAAGCGGCTTAATACTGATGTCAATGCCCACTCTTGAACATTGGTACCCGTACCTCCAAAAGTACCTGTTGCTCCAAAACCTGCTCGGCTAATGTTAATACCCCCTTGAATAGTTGGTAGGCGGTCATCAGAATAAGTATCAGACGTGATACGGTTTATATCGCTTCTGAAAGATTGATTGGTATATCCCCCCAAAATTTCAAAATTATGTTCGTTAATACTTTTGGTATAAGTAGCCAAGTTTTCATTTAACCAACCAACGTTGTTGGTATATTCACGTGTAGAAACAGCAGTAACAGGAATGGCGGTATTGATGTTACTTGTCGCAGTAGAAGGATTAAAAAAGAAAAAATTAGACCCTAAAAGCTCGGCATTGAAAGTTGACTTCAGTGTCAAACCCTTTATAGGGCTGTACGAAATGTAGGCATTACTTAAGAGGTTGGTTTGCTTAGTTTCGTTTTTTATCTCATAGGCCGACCTCACATAATTGGGATATGCAAAAATATTCCCTGTACTTGCTGGAAAGCGATTAAAAAGCGTAAGTGTTTCACCATCAGCCTCATAAATAGGCATAACCGGCCATGTATGCATGGCATTGAACAATATACCCGTTCCTCTTGTACCGTCAGTACGAGGAGTGTTGTCAGTAACGTAGCTAGGAGCTAGATTCATACCAATAGTCACTTTCTTCGAAACCGCATATTCACTATTTACTCTTAGAGAGTATCTATTGTATTTGGTATTTAACACCACACCTTCTTGATTGAAAACACCAGCCACAACAGAGGTTTTAAGTTTGTCTTTGTTGGAAGTCAAAGTTAGATTATAACTTTGAACTGGAGCTCTTTGCAACAATGCATCAAACCAGTCGTTGTTTTTTCCAGCATACTGCGAAGGGTTCTGAAACTCTACAGGCACTGGCAGTTTTGAGTCTTCGTAGTGTTCTTTTTTTGTTTGGGCAAATTCCTCTGCGGTCATCATTTGAAAGCGTCCTTTCATTGGCACAACCTGCGTACCTACAAAAGTATTAAAGCTGACGTTTGTTTGACCTGACTTTCCACGCTTGGTGTTAATGATTACTACGCCATTCGCTGCTCTCGAACCATAAAGTGAAGTAGAAGCAGCATCTTTCAATACCGAAATATCTTCAATTTCATCTGGGTTGAGCTGCCCTATATTTCCAGTGATGGGGAAACCATCAATTACATATAGCGGATCACTACCAGCCGACACCGACAATTGACCTCTGATACGAACGTTCATTCCCTGACCGGGTTTACCAGTAGTTTGGTTGATTTGCACACCCGCCAACTGACCTTGTAGTTTTTGGCTTACTTGAGAAACTGGTATGTCTTTGAACTCTTTAGCTCCAATGGTTTGAACAGCTCCTGTTACCGATTTTTTCAGCTGAGAACCATAACCTACGACTACGATTTCACTCAAAAGTTTATCATCCAAGGCAAGAGATATGTTGATATCTTTTTGGGCAGAAACCAAGGCCTCCTTAGTTTCATAACCTACAAAACTAAAGACGAGAACCGTATTATTTGCGGCTTCAATACTGTAGCTACCGCTAACATCTGTTTGTGTACCTTTGGTGGTACCTTTTATAGCCACACTTACTCCTACAAGAGCGTCACCGTTGGGGTCGGTCACCTTACCTTTAATTTGGGAATAAGCAAATGAAGTACAGAGGAACATCATACAAGTAATCAAACTTAGTACATGAAAACCTCCACTTCGAAAAGTAGATTTTTGGTTCATAAAAAAGTAATTTAAGGTTGAGAATAATAGAATTGTAAAAAATTAACTATTGTTATTTTTTTATAAATTTTTAAATTATTCTAGGAAATAGTATCCTGCTCTGTACTGCTTTTGTAATAAAGTAATATAAAATATAAAAAATAGGAGAATGTTTTGCTGGAAGGGTTTTAAAGGATATTTATTAAAAACTTATACCGTCTGTAGTAAACAGAGCAAAAAAATCCCAGAATCATGAATGGATTCCGGGATTCAGGTTCAAAAGGTGGATATTTCTAAATTTCTGTTGCAAACTCTTTGTTCAAACTCAAATAGCTGTCGCCATTATCAATTTTTGTTACCAAGTCCGCTATTTTTAGATTTTCAAAAGTCTTGAAAATGGCACTTCGGCAACCGTCAAATTCATCGTGCAATGGGCATGGGTTTGTTGAGGAACACTCTTCTCTGCCCAAAAAGCATTTTTTGAAAATTCCAAGTCCGTCAATGGCCTCCACAACTTCTATTAATGGCGTGTCTATGGTTTTGGCATTCACAAAAAAACCACCATGTGGTCCTTTTATAGAATTAATGATTCCTCTCCGAACCAAGTCTTGCAATATTTTACCCAAAAAATGTTGTGGTATTTGTAAGTCCTCGGCTATTTCCAGAATCCCGTGCTTTCTATGTTTGTTTTGTTCCAATGCTAAAAAAACTATTCCCCTAATTGCATAGCCGCATGTCTTCGAAATCATAATTATTGTGCTAAGTATTTTTCCTCTAAATTAATCACTTTCGGGAAAAGTATGTTGTTTTCGAGATGAATATGTTGAATTAAATCTCTGTCCAAGTCTTTCAGCTTATCGAGCATCACTAAGTGGGAATTACAAGCCTCCTCAGGAGCAGTGTAATTGTTAGTTATTTCTCGTAATCGGTGTAAAATCGTTCCAGCTTCGTCATGTTCATTGTGCATAATGTGTATAGGGTTATTCACTGTTCCGAAAAAAGGCGAACGAGCAGCCGTATTGGTTTTTATGTCTTGAACCATTTGTTTTACAAAAGGAAACAAAATGTTTTCCTCTTTGGGTAAATGACCCACCAAATCAGTTTCTAAGGCATTATAAAGTTCATACAATTCGGGCAAATAATCGAAACGTTCTCCATGTTTGTTGAAAACTTTGTCTACGAAAAATCTCACTTCAGGTAGATTCTTGTATAGATATTGATGATGAACATTGACGATATAGTCTGCCAGAAAATCCAGATCAAAATTATCAAAATCTAAGTCCGCAGTGCTACCTGACAATGACTTAGCTTGAATATCTCCCCACACCTTTTCAGCATTTAGGCCTTTTTTATCACAAACTTGAGTGAAAGCCACGTTACCGCCGCAACAAAAATCAACGCCCAATGCAGTAAAAACTTCTGCAGCTTTGGGATTTTTACGCACAATTTCGCCCACTTTCAATCCTTCGTATTCTTCAATAATTTCCATTTGTATTGTTTTTAAATTTTAAATAAAGATAAAAGACTCTTTTTTTATCTTTTATGATATTTATCATCCAAAAGCCTGCGGTTTAATCATTAAATTATAACAAGCCCCCAAATACATTTGTAGCAGATAAAAACCTCTTTTATTATTTAAATCAATATTTCAGGTATGAAAAAAATTATTCTAATGTTGTCGCTACTTCCTTTCTTCTTGTGGAGCTGCGGCGGGGCTGAACAAAGAGCCGAGACACCCAAAACCGACGACTCGGTTTTAGAAAAACAAGAAGAAGTACATGGCGAGGAAGTTAAAGAGCTGGCTCTCAGCACGCCCTTAGACCAAGCTATGGTAAAACAAGGCTTAGCGATTTACGACCTAAAATGTTCTGCATGTCACAAACTAACCGACGAAAAACTGGTAGGCCCTGGTTGGACTGGCGTAACAAAGCGTAGAAAACCCACTTGGATTGTAAACATGATTACCAACGTAGACATGATGCTGGCCGAAGATGCTGAAGCCCAAAAAATGTTGGAAGAGTGTTTGGTGAGAATGCCCAACCAGAACATTACCGCTCCAGAAGCACGAAGCTTGATAGAATTTATGAGGCAAAATGATGGTGAAAAATAATTATTAAAAATTTATAAAGTTTATGAAAATGAAATATTTGAATATTGCGGCCTCGGCATTGGCTATAATAGGTATGAATGCCTGCAAGCCATCAGCAGATAAGACCTCCAGCAGTTCTTTCTTGGCGGGAGACGCCGCCGAAAAAGTATATGTAAAACCTGGCACTCACGATGAGTTTTACAACATTGTTTCGGGCGGATTTAATGGACAGCTTTCTGTTGTTGGCTTACCGTCAGGCAGAACGCTCAGGATTATTCCTGTGTTTTCGCAGTTTGCCGAAAGTGGCTGGGGATACAGTGAAGAAACCAAACCGATGCTAAACACTTCGCATGGTTTTGTGCCTTGGGACGACTCCCACCACGTGGCTCTTTCCACCACCAAAAGCGAGCATGATGGTCGCTGGGCATTTATTAATGGTAACAATACGCCGAGAATTGCCCGTGTAAGTCTTTCGACTTTCAGAACAGAGGAAATCATTGAAATTCCGAACTCTGGGGGTAATCACTCTTCGCCATTTATTACTGCCAATACAGAGTATGCAGTGGCTGGAACGCGTTTCTCGGTTCCACCAGACAACAATGCCGATGTGCCTATCAGCTCTTTTAAACAAAACTTTAAAGGCTATATCAGTTTTGTAAGTATCGATAAAACCACTGGCAGAATGGGCATAAAGTTTCAACTAAAAACTCCCGGTGTAAGTTTTGACTTGGCCCGTGCCGGAAAAGGCAAATCAGCCGACTGGTTTTTCTTCTCTACCTACAACACCGAGCAAGCCAACACTTTGTTGGAGGTCAATGCTTCGCAAAAAGACAAAGACTTTATTCTGGCCGTAAATTGGAAAAAAGCCGAAGAATATTTGGCAAAAGGCAAAGGCAAAAAAGAAGCTGCCAAATATGCACATAATGTTTACAGCGACGAAACTCACTCGGCAACATCGACTATTCTCAACGAAGTGATGACTTTGGATCCAAAAGAATGTCCTGATATGTTATACTTTATGCCTTGTCCAAAATCGCCACACGGCTGCGATGTAGACCCAACTGGACAATACATAGTTGGTTCAGGAAAATTGGCAGCGGTGATTCCCGTATTTTCATTTGACAAAATGATAAAAGCAATTGCTAATAAAAACTATGATGGCAATTTTGATGGTATTCCTGTTTTGAAATATGATGCTGTGTTGCACGGTGAAGTTAAAAAACCAGGCTTGGGACCATTGCACACAGAATTTGACGGACAAGGCAACGCCATCACTTCATTCTTTGTGTCTTCGGAGTTGGTAAAATGGAACATTGCAAAACTAGAAGTTATAGACAGAGTACCTACTTTCTATTCTGTTGGTCACTTGAGTATTCCTGGCGGCCCAACCGCCAAACCATACGGCAAATACGTGGTAGCTTACAACAAAATCACCAAAGACAGATACTTGCCTACTGGGCCAGAGTTGGCACAATCGGCTCAGTTGTATGATATTTCTGGAGAAAAAATGAAACTACTCCTTGATTTTCCTACTGTGGGCGAGCCACATTATGCAGAGTCTATTCCAGCAAATATGATAGAAAAAAACACGAAGAAGATTTTCAAACTTGAAGAAAACAAACATCCGTATGTAGCCAAAGGTGAGAAAGAAACCAAAGTGGTAAGAAAAGGCAACGAAGTGCATGTGTATATGACCGCCATAAGGTCGCACTTTAGCCCGGATAACATTGAAGGTATAAAATTAGGAGATGTGGTTTATTTCCACCTTACTAACCTTGAACAAGACTGGGACGTACCACATGGATTTGCTATCAGAGGAGCCTTAAATGCCGAAATATTGGTAATGCCCGGCGAAACAAGTACCCTCAAATGGACACCAACCAAAGTGGGCGTAACACCGATGTACTGTACAGACTTCTGTTCTGCCCTTCACCAAGAAATGCAAGGATACATCAGAGTTTCACCAGCCGGAAGCAAGGTGCCACTTTCGTGGGGAACTGGCAAAAATCCTGTGGCAGAGGCAGAGAAAAAAGTTGCAAAACGATAGCTAAAAATACAAATGGGGCAGGCGACTTGTTCTGCCTCATTTTTGAAAAAACACAAAATGAAACCATTAAAGAAAATATCGCAAATAGCACTCATTGCCAGTTCATTGCTGCTCATCATCGCTTTTTTTGTTCCTATTTGGAGAATAGACCTCTGGGCTCCGCAATATCCCGAGGGGCTTTCGATGAGTATATGGCTAAGCAAACTCAGCGGGCAAGTGGACATAATCAACGGCCTAAACCACTACATTGGCATGTCTCACATAAAGGAAGAAATGTTTCCAGAATTCAAAATTTTGCCTTATGCCGTGGCTGTTATTATCGCCTTGGGTGTTTTGACTGGTTTGTCAAAAAACAGAAAAATGCTTATTGGTTTCTTAACCATTCTGATCCTATCTGGCGTAGTGGCCATGTATGATTTTTGGAGCTGGGGATACGAATATGGACACAATCTCGACGATTCGGCTGCGATAAAAGTACCCGGCATGGCGTATCAACCACCGCTAATCGGTTACAAAGAACTACTCAACTTTGGGGCATATTCAATTCCAGACATAGGCGGCTGGTTATTTGTTTTGCTAGGCATAGTGGCTATTTCGACACTGATATTTGAGATAAAAACCAACAAATGAGCCTTTTATGAAAACTTACATAATAAATAAAATTTTGCTACTGGCCGTCATCTTGTCATTTTCAGCTTGCTCTATCGAAACCGAACCCATCAATTATGGCAAAGAAAACTGTGCTTTTTGCAAAATGACCATCATGGACAAGCAATTTGGAACAGAACTCGTAACGCTAAAGGGCAAAGTTTTTAAGTTTGACGACCTCAGCTGCATGTCAAAATACATGAAAACTGCCGAATTACACGAAGCTGATTGCAAACATGTGGTGGTAAGCAACTATGAGAAACCAGGAGAATTCATAGATTTCAACAAAGCATTTTATATTCAATCAGAAAATCTGCAAAGTCCAATGCTAGGAAATATAGCTGCATTTGATAGCGAAACCTCCATTCAAGAATTAGTTACAACGGACAGCACAGCCAAAAACATTACTTGGACAGAAATAAAAGACCTTTTTAAATGAAAACATTGTTCATTTTTTTCCTCTTGATTTTAAGCCAAAGTGCCTTCTGTAAAAACTGGTCTGTAAAAACAGTCCCAGAATTGCAAAAGGCCCTGCTTGAATCGAAAGCCAATGATACCATTTTGGTGGCTAAAGGAAATTACAAAGTCTTGAATCTGGAAATCACCAAACCTTTGGTGATGATCGGACAAAATCAACCGGTTTTGGATGCTCAATATAAAGGCGAAATTTTCATAGTAAAATCAGGTGATGTCTCCATTTCTGGGTTCAAATTTATAAACGTTGGCGAAACCAGTATGATAGACTGGGCTGGCGTAAAAATACTGGAATCAGAAAATGTGAAAATTTTCAAAAATGAATTTATAAACTGCTATTTCGGCGTTTACCTGTCGGCATCTAACAAATGTCTGATAGAAAACAACCGAATAATTGGTACACCCAAAGAAGAGCAAACCACGGGAAACGGCATACACGCTTGGAAATGCGACAGTATAAACATTTTCAACAATTATGTGGAAGGCCACCGCGATGGCATTTATTTCGAATTCGTTACCAATTCACTGATTACAAACAACTTATCAACAAAAAATATACGCTACGGATTACATTTTATGTTTTCTCATTATGATACTTATACACACAATATTTTCAAGAAAAATGGTGCTGGGGTGGCCGTAATGTACACCAAACACGTCACCATGAAAGACAATTTTTTTGATAGCAACTGGGGTGGATCTGCTTATGGGATATTACTCAAAGACATTTCTGACAGTGATATTGAGCATAACTTGTTCAATTCCAATACGGTGGGTGTTTACATGGAAGGCTGTAGTAGATTAAAAATGCAAGACAATGTTTTCCAAAAAAACGGTGTGGGTCTCAGAATCCAAGCCAACTGCGACGAAAACAACATTCACCACAACAATTTTATGGCTAACACTTTTGATATCGCCACCAACGGCTCGGTGACATTTAACTATCTCAACGACAACTACTGGGACAAATACGAAGGCTATGACCTCGACCACGACGGCAAAGGCGATATTTTGTATAGGCCTGTAAGTTTGTTTTCAACCCTAATAGAGCGTATGCCACAGGCTATGATTTTGTTGAGGAGTTTTACAGCGACCCTACTGGATAAAATAGAAAAAATAATACCCAGTCTAACTCCCGAAAACCTCAAAGACGATAGCCCAAGTATGAAACCAAATGCCATAAAAGCGTTCAATTTTAAAGTGTAAATGATGATAAAATTCGAAAACATAAACAAGTCTTTCGGCAAATCGGAAGTACTCCAAAACATCTCTCTGAACTTAGAGATGGGTCAATCTGTGGCCATTTTAGGACCCAACGGATCTGGAAAGACCACGCTGATAAAATCGCTTTTGGGTATGGTTATTCCTGATTCTGGACAGATACTTTTTGATGGAAAAAACATAAAAAATGAGTTTGCTTACAGAAGCGAAATTGGATATATGCCTCAGATTGGCAACTACCCGCCCAATCTGAAAATAGCCCAACTGATAGACATGATGAAAGACATCAGAAAAGGCAAAAAAGAAGGAATCATCATAGACGAAGAAATAATAGAACTCTTCAAACTCAAGAAAATGTACCAAAAACCGCTCGGAACACTATCGGGCGGCACAAAACAAAAGGTAAGTGCAGCCTTGGCGTTTTTGTTTGACCCAAAAGTTTTGATTTTGGACGAACCCACAGCGGGACTCGACCCTCTGGCAAGTGAGCTGCTGAAAAGTAAAATTTTGGAAGAAAAAAGAAAAGGCAAATTGATCATTATCACCTCACATATCATGGCAGACTTGGAGGAACTTTCTACCCATGTAGTGTATATGCAAGAAGGTAAGCTAAAGATATTCAAAGAGTTAGAAGATTTGAGACTCGAATATGGAGAAGAACGATTGGGGAAAATAATAGCCCTGTTAATGAAGAACAATTTTAGTAAAATAATAGCATGAAAAAGACCATTAAATACGTAGTATATGACATCATTCGCAACAGGTTTGTGATAGGCTACACCCTCTTGCTTTTATTGCTGAGCGTGAGTTTTTTTTGGTTTGAAGCAGACCCCAACAAAGGACTTTTGAGCCTTTTGAACATTATATTGATGGTCATTCCATTGGTCAGTGTCATATTTTCAACCATCCATTTTTATAATTCTTACGAATTTATTGAGCTCCTTTCAGCTCAACCCATGAGCCGCCGCACCATTTATTTTAGTCAATTTCTAGGGCTTTGTTTTTCGCTCGGAATGGCCTTTTTGATAGGCGTTGGCCTGCCCACCCTAATTTTTGATGGCTCCATGAGGGGCTTAACTTTGGTTTTGGGCGGACTATTGATTACGCTCACCTTAGTCGCTATTGCATTCTTGGCATCGGTCATCACCAAAGACAAAGCAAAAGCCATTGGCGTGGCATTGGCTGTTTGGTTTTATCTCTGCATCCTCTACGACGGCATGGTGCTGATGGTGTTGGTCAACATGGCGGACTATCCCATGGAAAAAGCTTCACTCGTGTTTTCGGCACTCAATCCCATGGATTTGGCAAGGATTTTAGTACTCATGCAGTTGGACGTATCGGCCCTTATGGGTATAACAGGAGCAGTCTTTCAGAATTTTTTCAGCTCCACTTGGGGCGTATTTATATCTTTTGTTTTATTGTTATTATGGGTAATTACCCCTGTATTTTTTGGATATCGAATCTTTAGCAAAAAAGACTTATAATCAAACCTTTAAAATTTATTTATCATGAAATCAGTACTTTATGTTTTGTTCTTTGTTGTCTTAATGGCATCTTGTACATCTGGTGAAACCGCCACTACAGCATCAACTGATGAGGTGGCTTTAAGTGGTCAAGAAGGTGTCAAAGACGATGAATCCCAAAAAGACGTGGTAAAAGTGGCCATTGCCTCGCCAGATCATACTACTTTGGTAACGGCCGTAACAGCTGCTGACTTGGTGACCTCGCTCTCCAATGCTGGGCCATTTACGGTTTTTGCTCCTACCAATGCGGCCTTTGAAAAACTTCCGAAAGGCACAGTTGAAGATCTCTTGAAACCCGAAAACAAAAGTAAATTGGAGACAATTCTTCAACACCACGTGATGACCTCGGCCTTAGCAGCTGACTTTTTCCAAGATGGGCAATCGATGGGTATGGTGGACGGTAGCAACGTGACTTTCACCATAAAAGATGGAGCAACTTATGTAGATGGTAACAAGATTCTTGGCTCAGTAAAAGCCTCAAATGGCTGGGTACATGTGATAGACACCGTTATTCTTCCAAAATAAAACATTTTAAGCCAAAGGTGAGTTTTTCGCCTTTGGCTGATTTGCAAAACTCAACGAATACCGCTTTTATGATATTCGTCAATACAATTTCTAAAAACTCGGATTACATTTGTGTCAAATATGGACTTGATAAAAAAAATAACAGGGGCCGTTTTGCTTATTACCGTAACATTTAAGATGTTAATGGCTCCGCTTATTTTTGCCGATTATGAACTCCGCAAAGACTTCATTATCAAGAATTATTGTGTTAACAAAAGCCTACCAGAATTGCACTGCGACGGTAAATGTTATTTGGCCAAACAACTTGAAAAGGCCGAGCAAGAAGACAAAAAACAAGCTACAGGAAACTTCATCACTAAACTGCTTTCGTTCGAATCCGAGATAAAAGCCAATCTTTTCACAGATTTTTTTCTTCAAAAACCCTTCTTGGTAAAGGAAAATCCAAATTTCATTTACTCAGAATTCTTCTCTTCAAAAAACGCTTTTTCATTTTTTCACCCTCCACAGGTATAATTTTTTCAGTTCAGGTTTTATTCTAATTATTCATCGGTTATTATAAATTATATAATTCGGTGATGTTTCATGCCTTTGGATTTTTTTCAATCCAGGACATGAGAATATTCTTATTTCTTTTAAAAATTATATTTCAAAAAAATGAAAAAAATAGCACTTGCTTTAGCTTTAGGCATTTCTGTGTTCTTTGCGGCCTGTGAAACTTCGGATATTAATCCAAATGATAAAAATAGTGTTAGTCTCCACTTTGAACACTTGGTGGGTACTGAAGCCTTTATGCTCAACACCAAGACTTTTACCAACGCCTCGGGGGAAGATTTCACCATTTCTACTTTCAACTATTTCGTGAGTAATATCATTCTGAAAAAATCAGATGGAACAGAGTTAAAATTTGCTGATAAATATTTCTTGGTAAAAGAATCTTTAGCTGAGAGCAAAGTCATCACTTTGACAGATGTACCTGCGGGTGATTATACCTCCGTGTCTTTCATGGTAGGTGTGGATAGTGCAAAATCGGTTTCGGATGTTGCCCAAAGAACGGGTGTTCTAGACCCAGCATCTTATGGAACCGACAACATGTATTGGTCGTGGAATTCAGGCTACATTTTCTTCAAAATGGAAGGAAAATCTACGAAATCCACGAATGCCGCAAAAGATTACAAGTTTCATATTGGGGGCTTTGGCGGTATGTCGGCAAAAACAGTCAATAATCTTCGCACAGTAACACTCAGTATGGCTGACCTTGCCAAAGTAAGAAAAAACATAGCTCCAGAGGTTCATTTGACTGTAGATGCTCGGAAGGTTTTTAAAACTTCATTAAAAATTGCGGAAAGCAATACCATCATGAGTCCGACTTTAGGGGTGGCTGTGGCCAACAATTACAAAGATATGTTTGCAGTAGAACACGTTCATAACGACGAAATGTAAGCCGAAATGAAGAAGAAATTAGGAATTTTACTTGTCTTAACTTTAATTCTTTGGGGTTGCTCGAAAGAAAAAACTACTGAACCAGATGCTCCTATGGTATTGTTTGAAGTGCCAAGTACTTTTCCTAATACTTCTTACAAAATGGAGTCCAACCCCATCACAGAGGATGGTTTTCTTTTGGGTAAAAAAATATTTTTCGACGGTAAACTCTCGCGAGATGGGACCATTTCTTGTGCCGAATGTCATAATCAAGCTTATGCATTCACACACCACGGCCATGCTCAAAGCCACGGTATTGATGGACAAGTGGGGCCACGAAATGGCCCTGCTTTACAAAATTTAGCTTGGCAGAAAACTTTTTTTTGGGATGGTGGGGTTTTTGACTTAGACTTATTTTCTATTGCACCTATTGAAAATCCAGTGGAAATGGATGAGAAAATTGGGAACGTTTTGGAAAAACTCAGGAATGACCAAAGTTATCCACCGATATTCAAAAAAGCCTTCGGGACGGAAGAGGTAACAACGGAAAGATTTCTGAAATCACTCTCCCAGTTTATGCTCACTTTGGTATCGGCTAACTCAAAATATGACCAATACAAAACAGGCAAGGCCAATTTTAGCAATGATGAAAAAGTTGGTCTAACACTTTTTAACGAAAAAGGTTGTGGCAGCTGCCACCCAGAACCATTGTTTACGGATGAATCTTTCAAGTCAAATGGTCTTCCGACAGATTTTTTCAGAAATTTTGTAGATTTCGGAAGATTTAGAATCACTGAACTCAGCGATGATAAGTACAAATTCAAAGTACCGAGTCTGAGAAACATTGAGTACACTTTCCCCTACATGCACGATGGCAGGTTCAGCAGTCTTGAAGATGTGCTAGATCATTATGCCGATGGCGGCATGGCGGATTTAGAAAATTTGGATCCTATTTTTAAGAAAAATACCAAGAGAGGAATTGCACTTACCTCAAAAGAGAAAAGTCAGATCATTGCCTTTCTAAAAACACTCACCGATGAAGAATTTTTAAAAAATAAGCGATTTGCACCGTAACAAATTTAAAATCAAACAAATATGAAAAGATTAATTTTAGCAATCAGTATTCTGGCAAGTATTCAGGCCCTAGCATTTCAACAAGATCCAAAAAAAGAGAAGTCTGAAACTTTAGCGAAAAATGATACCGACCCAGTTTGCAAAATGACCGTAAAAAAAGGCACAAAACTGGTTTCGACACATAAAGAAAAACAATACGGGTTTTGTAGTAAAATGTGCAAAGACTCATTTGACAAACATCCCGAGAAATTCGTAAAAAATTGAGAAAGAATCAGATATTAAGATTTATATACAGCCTCCACAAGTGGTTTGGCCTTGTCACCGGATTTTTCTTGTTGATATATGGCCTCAGTGGGTCTATTTTGGTTTACAAAGACCAATTAGAAGAGTTTTTTTATCAAAAACCTATTGTTTCGGATAAGAAACCCTTGCCACTGGACAGTATTTACAAAATCATAACGGATAAATATACCCATCTGGATGGGCTCGCTTGGATAAACCCAAATGCCGACAAAAACCTACCCTATCATTTTAGACTTTATCTAAATGATTCAAGGTTGGTCTCATACGACTTAGGAGCCTTAACCATCAACCAGTTCACTGGGGAAATCCTGCGACATGGAAGAGGCGACGACCTGGAAGTGGGCTGGATAGAGTGGATTTTTCAATTGCATTTTTCATTGCATTTGGGAATGCCTGGAGCTGCACTTTCGGCCATTTTTGGGCTGACTATGCTTATTTCTGTTATTACTGGATTTATAATTTACCGCAAATACATCTGGAAAGTCCTGACATTCAGAGTAAAACTCAAAGACAAAAACTGGAGAATGTTTACTTCCGATTTGCATAGAATTGTGGGCGTATGGTCACTTTTTTTCAATACCATCATATTTTTTACGGGTTTCTGGATGAATATTTTTGCTTTTGAAAAAGAAACTTGGGACAAAGAAACCATGCCGACACCCAAAAATACTTTGGCCAAAACGTCCTTTGATAAAATGTTTGCACAAGCTCGTCAGATTCATCCTGATTTGGACCCCGGTTATGTATATTTTCCAACCCAAGCAGAAAAGAAATTCAGCATCAGAGGCAACATAAAAGGCCAAAACGAAATGTTTGCAGGTGGAAACTCGGTCGTTTTTGATGCCCAAAATGGCGAATTGCTTAAGATTGGGACTTTCGACCAACTTGCTTTTACTGAAAAACTCGAGGCTTTTGCTTTTCCCTTGCACGTGGGAAATTTCGGCGGACATTTAATAAAAGTATTTTACATCACCATCGGACTAACGCCTGGTTTATTGGCCATTACTGGCTTTTTGCTTTGGTATAGACGAAAAAGAAAAATATCATGAAAAATTTAATATTTTTAATCGTATTATTAACTACACTAAATACCTCAGCATGTGACGTTTGTGGCTGCGGAAACGGTTCGTCATTCTTTGGGATTTTGCCCCAATCTCATTTTAAATTTGGCGGACTGCGGTATCAAACCAAAACCTTTGATTCGCATTTTACGAGCAATTTACTGAGAACTGAGGAAAACTTCCAAGCCATGGAACCATGGCTGAGATTGTATCCGATCAAGAAAACGCAGTTGATTTTAATGGGCTCTTTACAATCTAACACCCAAACCATGGTGGCCTCTGGAGATCAAAAAAAACTATCCGGAATTGGCGATGTGTCTGCTCTTGCCCATTACAATATCGTCAATACATTCTTTGATAGCACTGCCCATACGCTCGACCACATTTGGCTTTTGGGCGGCGGCATAAAACTACCCACCGGAAAATACGACTATGCAATGACAGAGGACGAAGTAGCCAATCCAAACTTCCAATTGGGTACAGGTTCTGTGGATTATATCATCAACAGCATTTATACCGTGCGAAAAAACCAAATTGGCCTAAACCTAGACCTCAGCTATAAAATAAACGGCACCAACAAAAACCATTACAAATTTGCCAACAAAAGCAGAGCCATAGTGAACGGATTTATGCAATTAACTGCTGGGGATTTTACTTTTTTGCCAAACCTGGGCGTTTTAGGAGAACATGCCAAAAACGACAAACAAAATGGTATAGACAATCGGTTTTCGGGCGGATATATGACTACTGCCATGATTGGAAGCGAAATCTACTATAAAAGAATAACGGCCGGATTTTTATTTCAAAAACCCATGATTCAAGCCCTTTCAGGCTCCGAATTGAAGCTCAGAAACAGCTTTATGTGCCATTTGACTTTGTTGTTTTGAAGTAAAAAACGACAGAATTAAGCAAGCTTTTTGCTTGTCATCTTGAAAATTAATATTGGTCGATTCCTCCTTTTAAACAAAATGCAGCTATCGAGGAGTTTCTAACTGTATCATTTATTTCTCCATTTTGTTTCACCGTAAGTCTCAAAAGCCTATTTTTGATTTTTACAACAAAACACCCATTTCTCAACAGAGACTTAAATAAAAAACAATATTCTTTCATGAAAAAAATACTGTTGGTAGAAGACGAAGCTCATGTAGTTTCTTTCATTAAAAAGGGTCTCTACGAAGAAGGTTTTGAAGTTACGGTAGCTTTTGACGGCAAATCTGGCCTTACTTTGGCCTTAGAAAACGATTTCGACCTTATCGTACTGGACATTATGCTTCCTGAACTCAACGGCTATGAAGTTTGTAAAGAAATTCGAAAAAAAGACCTGTCAGTACCCATTATATTTCTCTCGGCCTTGGGCACCTCAGAAAACATCGTAATGGGCCTTGAATACAGGGCAGATGACTATATCGTAAAGCCTTTTAAGTTTATAGAATTATTGGCTCGTATTAGAAATCTATTGCGTAGAACCGAAAACACTTCCTTGCCAAAACCCGACGCTCAGGAGGAATTTATTTACAGAATAGACGATTTGGTGGTAAATGACTACACCAAAACGGTGACACGCAATGGTCAAGAAATCTCGCTGACTACTACCGAATATAGGCTTCTGTTGTTTTTTATACAAAATAAAGAGCGAGTCCTTTCGAGGCTTGATATTCTAGAAGAAGTGTGGGGTGTAAACTACGACCTCGGCACCAATGTTGTGGATGTATATGTAAACTACCTTCGAAAAAAAGTAGACGTCCTCAGCGACACCAAGCTCATTCAGACCATAATAGGCATGGGTTACGTACTTAAATGTTAGCAAAACATTCTCATCATATTCTAATCTGAAAAACATAACATGTTTGGTTTTTTGAAGTTTATTTGAAAAATAAAAACAGACGTAATATTCCCAGACCAGAGCCAGGTTTTGGGAGATTCAAAAAAAATGCATATGAAAATTCAATTAAAGGCAAATCTCCTATTACTAACTTCATTTTTTTTGATAATTCTGGTATTTGGTGGATTTGTGTATTTTTTTGAAAACACCTACTCAAAAGACGACTTTTACAAACTTCTGGATGCTCACATCGACACCGTCTTAAAAGCAAAACTAAAGTCCAAACCTGAGCTAAAAGACGGTTATATTCAAGGTGTAGAGGCAGAATTTCCTAATGAAAAAAATTATGTGTTCGAATATATTGGCATTATGGGCTTCAAACAAGAAATACTTATAACCAACTTACCATTAAAATTTTACACAGAAATAGCAACCAATAAACAAGCCGAACACTTCGACAAAAAAGCATATTCGAAAGGCAAAATGCTTCTGATAAATGACAAAAACTACATAGTAGTAAGCTCAGCAGAAAATTATTTACTTCTGCATCAAAAGAAATATCTTAACAAAACGCTTTGGGTTTCTTTGATTGTGGCCTCACTGTTGGCAGTTATCATTTCTTACTTTCTGATGCGTTTTGTTTTCAGGCCAATCACCCAGATTACCGAAAAAGTAAAACAAATAAACCTTGAAAACCTGCATTTAAGACTGGAACAAAAAGGCGAAGGCGACGAGCTAGATGAACTCGCCAAGACCTTTAACAATATGCTTAACCGAATGGAAACGTCGTTCAACACCCAAAACAACTTCATCAGCAATGCATCGCATGAACTTCGCACACCACTCACGGCCATTATTGGTGAAGCAGACGTAACCCTCACTAAAATCAGAAGTATTGAAGAGTACATAGAAACCATAAAAGTGATTCTGGAAGAAGCCGAAAACCTGGACAAAAAAACGCAAGCTCTGCTTTTTCTTGCCCAAACTGGTTTTAATGGAAAAACTATAAAGTTTGACAAAGTAAGAATGGACCAGCTACTGTGGGACGTAAAATTGACCACAGAAAAGATAAATCCCAAAAATAAAGTAATGATAGACATGAGTTTATTGCCCGAAAACCCAATGAAACTCAAAGTAAATGGCAATAATCAACTACTACACCTTGCTGTCAGCAATGTCATCATCAATGCTTGTAAATACTCGAAGTTCGATGTCGTAAATGTTTCGCTTGGTTCCTCAGACACACATATACTTGTGGTGGTCAAAGACTCGGGCATCGGAATTCCCGAAAACGAAATGGACTACATATATGACCCGTTTTTTAGGGCATCAAACACTCAGAATTTCGAAGGATATGGCATAGGCCTACCATTAACACGTAACATCATACGCATGCATGGCGGCGAGTTGTTGGTAAGTTCAATCCAAAACATTGGCACCACTGTGCAAATAAAACTTCCCATAGGCCAGTTCTGATTTCTTTGGTTCACATTCATTTTCCGGAAATGTGTTTACTCCAAAAAATAAAATTTCTGGAAGCATATACGCTTTATAGCCGCATGTTTTTTTGCAAAAAACACCCTTCAGATCTTCCAAAAATTTATATTCTAATACCACTCTAATCTCTTCTTGATATTTTAATGTCATACTAATATGGCTCTTAAATGAGTCTAATAAGTGGGTATTAGGTTTGTGTCATCAAATAAAACAAAGACAGACATGAACAAAAATATTCTTGTAACAACCGATTTTTCTATTTCATCGTTGAATCTTCTGAAATATGTGTTGGAGAACAAATTGGGTAACCAAAGGCACAACATTGTGCTGGTTTATGGCTATTCTACAAGCGATTCCATAACAGATATGCTCTTTTTCTCAAAATCAAAAGTTATAGATTCTCTATACAACGAAGCATTTGAAGAAGGACTGAGTGTACTCAAAAACAAATTCAACTCCAAAATTCATATCATCCGAAAAGACATTTTTACGGGTTACAATCGGGGAGCGTTTGAGACTTTTCTGCAAAGCAACAAGATAGATTTTGCATTTATAAGTGGCAGTTTTGTATCCAATAAAAATCAAAAAAACAGCTTCGACTTAAGGCCCTTCATAAAAAACAGCAGCATAGACTACGAGGAAATATCACTATACAGCGAAGCCTTCGTTCCAGAAAAAGGTGAATTGGCCGAGTTGTTCCAAAGCAGCTTTGCAACTAGCAACTGATATCTCAAAACCTGTACAAATAAATCTTTGACCGTATACAAACTAATAATTTTATCATGAAAAAAACCTCCTTTTTTATTTTTATTTGTGGTTTACTGTCATTTGGGCTTACTGCCTTTTTGAAGACTGGCAAAAATCCAGAAAAAACCATTTTAGGTGCATGGAAAGAAATGGATTGGGAGTACGAAAAGACAGATAAGTTTTTGGCGAATTCAACAATAGGAAAGACTATATCAGACCTTGAAAAAACCGAAATTGCCAAGGATCTGGTCATTCATGAAGCCGAAACATGGACTTTCGAACCAAGCGGAAACTTGAAACTAAAGAACGGCAAAACTTCGAAATCTGTAAAGTGGGTTTTGAAAGGCCGTGGGCATATTTTACAATTAAAACACGCCAAAGGAGACACCGAAAACTACCAACTTACACACCTCGACGACCACCGCATGGTGCTGAATATCGAGCTTGACAACCAAGCACGAGGAATAGCCAAGTTAGTTTTTAGCAAATAAGGCATCTTTTACAAAAACAATAGGCTTTCAAAACACAAATATTCGAAATACCATGTTAAGAAAATATAGCAATAGCAGAAGAATATCGGACAACATAAAACTGGGCTCTCTTACGGCATTTACTAGTGGAATGGTAAATATCGCTTCCTTATTGATATTTTTTTCGTTTTCGTCAAATATCACCGGCCACTATGCCATACTTGCTGCAGAAATAGTTAAAGGAAACACCTACCAGATTGTGGTAGTTTTAGGGTGGATATTGATGTTTTTTATGGGAAGTTTTGTGTCCAACCAAATGGTCATCAATTTCAACAAAAAAAGTACCTATTTGGCCCATAGCTTGCCTATTCTTTTAGAAATAATCTGTCTACTTGTGGTGGGGTATTATGGACAATTCTTTTACAGAGAAACCCTTTTCGAAACCGAATTTTTGTTGATGATCATGCTCTTTGCTATGGGCCTACAGAATGGCCTAACCGCCAGTATATCTAACTTTACCGTAAAAACCACCCACCTCACAGGCCTTACCACAGACCTGGCTATTTTGGCATCTATGTTCACCAAAAAAGAATTCAGAGACAACTCCGAACTCGTCAACAAAAGCAAATTATTGCTGAGCATAGTAGTTTCTTACATTGTAGGAGCCTTAGCTTCAGGATACACTTATCAGCTGCTCGAATTTAAGGTTTTTTATGTAGTGTGTTTATTTCTACTAGTAGTTTTGGCTTATGATTTTTACAAAATAAAAGTCGGTCAAATTCTCATTTCTAGAAGATCAAAATCGAAAAAAATCACCTATGATTACGATCAACTCTTGGCCAAATCCGAAGATATAAAAATAGAGGAAAGTGTATTTTAATAGTTTTGAAGGAATGGTAAAAGCCCCGCGATGGGGCTTTTTTTATTTCTATGACATCCTAAAACAAACACATTTAAGACTCCCAGTTTAAAGAAAAACTTCGCTTTACCTAAAAAACTTGTCCGGCCAAAAAGCAAATTGTCACAACACCGAAACCTGCAGATATTAGAATGAGATTAAAAAAAAAAATCTTTTGCTATTGTTATATATCAATAAAAAATATTAATTTTCGGAGAATTTCTATTTAACCCTAACCTAAACCTATGATACTATGGAGCAAATTATCGGTCCATTGACCAAACTCGGCCGCTTTTTACTGGCGGTACCGATGGCCATTTTTGGCATTTTACATTTCATGGCGGCTGACGGTATGTCAGGTATGGTGCCTTTACCAGGTGGAGTTATTTGGGTGTATATCACTGGATTATCCCTTATAGCAGCCGCTTCTAGCATAATTATCCAGAAAAAAGCTAGGCTTGCATCTACCCTATTGGCCATCCTCTTACTCATTTTTGTTTTTGCCATTCACTTGCCTGGTGCACTGAAAGGTGGCGATGGTGGACAAATGTCTATGATGAGTTTACTAAAAGATCTGGCAATAGCGGGCGGTGCACTCATTTTTGCAAGTACACAACCCATTGAGTAATACCAACAGATTTCTCATGGATTTGAGGAATTTTTCAACTTGTTTTTTACCCCTAAACCTATATAAATATAATACGCCTTGAGTTTTTGAGGTGTATTTTTTTTTATATCACCCTAGCCGATTTCAAAAGTCAATATCCTTAAAACACATTGCTTTACTAAAAACCCAAAGGTTTGGTATGGATATTGTTGAAAAAATTTTAAACAGAATTCCATGCTAAAAAAAACCTTCCTATACCTATTTGGTATATTTGTTATACAATCTTGTAATATCACTGATATTATTGATCCGGCCAATACCACCTATGAGTTGATCCGATTTAGAATTGACGGAAAAAAATGGCTTCCAACTGCACCAGCTGGATATACACCAAATGTTTCCTTGGTCAGCGGTCATGTCACCAAGAATAGCGTTATCATATTTGCCTCAAGAGGCGAAGCCGCGTTTTTAAACCCAAATAAAATAACAGACGAAGAATTTAGATTAGGTTTTGAGAATCTCACTGAAACCGGAAAATATAACATTGAAACTATCGAAAAGAAGATTTTTGCAAAATTTTTAGTTGGCGATGGCAAAACCTGGACTGAAGAATATAATATTAATCCCAAACTCGGTGGTTACCTCAAAATCGAAAAATTTCAGCCAGAAAACGAATTTTGCCAAGGAGAATTTGAGCTCGTACTACAAGAGGTGAAAACTGGCAAAATAAAAAAAATAAAAAATGGGCATTTTGCAATTTCAACTAACTAATAAATAACCAAGTTTGAATATTTAAAAATCTTTTTCGTCTTTTTGATACATATTTGGTGGGAGTTTTTTTTTAATTTTGACAAAGAAGCAAAATTATTCAACCATCAAAACTATGCAAAGAAGAAAATTTATTAAAAATATAGGCGGTTTGGCCGTGCTCTCAGGTGTAAGTACGGTAGCAAAACCCTTCAGCATAATCAAAAGTCTTTCAGTTAGCCCGAATGACAAAATAAGATTGGCTACCATAGGCATGGGAATTCAGGGGCATTATGACACAAAAGCAGCCTTGAAAACCGCCGGAGTGGAACTTGTGGCTGCGGCCGACTTGTACACAGGTAGGCTCGAAAGGGTAAAACAAACCTTTGGCAATGACATGTTTGTCACCCGCGATTATAGAGAAATTCTTCGTCGAAAAGACATTGACGCTGTAATTATTGCCACTCCAGACCATTGGCACGACAAAATCACGATAGACGCCCTCAATGCAGGCAAAAATGTGTACTGCGAAAAACCCATGGTACAAGCCATCAACGAAGGTAAACCAGTGATAGACGCTTGGAAAAAATCTGGCAAAACCATGCAAGTCGGGAGCCAGAGAATAAGTGGAAGTGTTTTTCAAGAAGCCAAAAGAATTATTGCAGCAGGAGACATCGGAGCTATAAACTATGTGGAATCTAACTCAGACCGCTTCAGTGCCATCGGAGCTTGGAATTATTCCATACCCACAGATGCATCTCCGGCCACTGTAGATTGGGACACTTTCTTAAAAGACACCGCTAAAATGCCCTTTGATGCCAACCGCTTTTTCCGTTGGAGAAATTACAAAAACTACGGTACTGGTGTGGCTGGTGACTTATTTGTACATTTAATAACAGGCGTACATTATGTGGTAGACTCCAAAGGACCAAACCGAATATTTGCTTCAGGTGGACTAAGATATTGGAAAGAAGGACGTGACGTGCCAGATGTGATGGTGGCTATTTTGGATTACCCAAAAGCAGCTACACATGAAGAATTTCAGATGGTATTGAGAGTGAATTTTGCCAATGCGGGAACGATTAACAACAACACCAGAATAATCGGAACCGAAGGGCAAATAGATTTTTCGGGTAACGGACTGACATTGAGCAAGAAAAAACTCCCAAAAGCACCCGGATTCGGAAATTACGACAGTTACTTTACCTTCTCAGATGCCCAACAAAAAGAATTCGAGAAAGAATACAACGCCAAATTCACGGAAGCAGACCGTAAGGCAGAACCAGTAAAAGAGGTAAAATTCACTCCTGAACCAGGTACAGACGAGCACGCCAACCATTTTGGCAATTTCTTCGAAAATATCAGAAAAGGAAGTCAAGCTACCATAGAAGACCCTATTTTTGGTTTCAGAGCAGCAGCCCCAGTTTTGGCTTGTAATGAAAGCTATTTTCAGAAAAAAGCTATTAATTGGGATCCAGTGAATATGCGAAAATTGTAAGGATTTATTAATCTTGAAACTCTGAATTCTATATTAAGAATTCAGAGTTTATAAAATATTCAACCGACCCAAACAAAAAATGAAATCTAACAGAAGGAAATTCCTCCAAAACATAGGTGCAAGTGCTGCTGCTATTAGCTTGCCAAGCATCTCTAATGCGGCCATAACGTCAGAAAATGGCGATTTTGCTAAGCCCAAAGCCAATCAAACCTTTAACATGAGCGGTTTTGCGGCTCCCAAACTTGAAAAAGTCAGGATTGGATTCATTGGTTTGGGCAATCGCGGCCCTGGGGCTGTGAAACGTATGAGCCAAATAGCGGCCGTAGAAATAGTCGCCCTTTGCGATAAAGATTCATTAAGGGTAGAAAAGCAACAGGCCGTTTTGTCCAAAGCCAATCTACCAAAAGCACGAGAATACAGCGGTGTTGACGGATGGAAAGGCCTCTGTGAGAGCAACGATATTGACTTGGTGTATATCTGCACGCCATGGAGTTTGCATACCCCAATGGCTGTTTATGCCATGAAAAATGGTAAACATGCCGCTATAGAAGTGCCTGCGGCTAAAACCATAGATGAATGTTGGGAGTTGGTAGAAACCTCCGAAAAAACAAAAAAGCACTGCATGATGTTGGAAAACACATGTTACGATTTTTTCGAACAAATGACCCTCAATATGGCTAGAAATGGTCTTTTCGGAGAACTTATTCATGCTGAAGGGGCCTACATTCATAATTTACTAATCGCCAATTTTGGAAAAACTTCCTACTCCGACATGTGGCGACTCAACGAAAACGCCAACCGAAACGGTAACCTCTATCCTACGCATGGCTTGGGACCCATTTCGCAATGTCTGAATATCAACCGTGGTGATAGATTTGACCACTTAGTGGCTATTTCGTCCAACGATTTTCAGATGGGCGAAATGGCTAAATCTCTTGCTGCCAACGACCCTTTTTATGAGGATTATGTAGGAAAACCGTTCAGGGGCAACATGAATACGACCATCATAAAAACCGAAAGAGGCAAAACCATTATGCTCCAACATGATGTAACCTCCACAAGGCCGTATTCGAGAATTCATTTGTTGAGCGGAACAAAAGGCGTAGCACAAAAATGGCCTGAGCCAGGTAAAATAGCACTTGGAGAAGACTGGATGAGCGAAAAAGAGCTGAAAGAAATTGAAGAAAAATATACTACGCCGCTCGTAAAGCATATTGGCGAAATAGCCAAAAAAGTAGGCGGCCATGGCGGAATGGATTTTATAATGGACTGGAGGTTAATAGATTGCCTAAGAAATGGCCTTCCCCTCGACCAAGACGTTTATGATGCCGCAGCATGGAGTTCCATTGCTCATGCAAGTGAACTTTCAGTCATGAAAAAAGGAAAAACTGTGGATATACCTGACTTCACAAGGGGGGCATGGAAAAACAATCAGCCAGTGAGTTTAACCTTAAATGGTAGGGGAAATACTGAGGTTAGGAAAGTTTGAGTAAGAAAAGCTTCAATATTATCGGAATCTGCGAAAAATAAGTACTATTGGTTCCTTATATCAGCCAGCACTGTTTGAACACAATCAAAATTCTCATGCATAAATCTTTATATTATTAACTAGGGATTTAGAGAATTTTGAGTGTGTGAGTTTGTGGACGGTCGGCCGCTGCCGTGCAGTTTTTTTTGCTTCGTTTTTTTTCGAAAAAAAATGAAGGCCCAGCCGGCAGGCGACACAAACTAAATTAAGGCTGTTTTTTCGAGGTTTAAAAAGTACCTAAAACTCAACTTTAATAAGTTTTTTCTTTTCGCAGGTTTAGTCTGATCGTAATATCTCAATATCAATCGCATTTTCGTTCGTCTACAAATCGCCAATATATTGACCTTTGCCGTCTTAGCACTATATTTGTACTATTCTAGCTTTGGCTAATAAAATAAATAGTAAATAATTGCAATTCAACGAACTCAACATACACGAAGACGTATTGGCAGGCATAGATGCCATGAACTACATTCAGGCCTCGCCCATTCAGGAAGCAGCCATACCTATAATTCTTGACGGCAAAGACCTCATTGCATCGGCTCAAACCGGTACGGGCAAAACTGCGGCTTACCTTATTCCGCTTTTGGACTTAATCATAAGAAGCAGAAATGAGCACATTACTGCTCTGATTTTGGTACCTACTCGCGAACTGGCCAAACAAATAGACGAACAAATAGAAGGTTTTAGTTATTTCATAAGAGCCACGTCTTTAGCCATTTATGGCGGAGGAAAAGGCGAAAACTGGGACCAACAACGCAAAGCCTTGGTGGATGGGGCTGACATCATCATCGCTACACCAGGCAGACTTTTGGCTCACATGAAATCAGGCGATGTAAAGTTTGACGACCTCAAATGTCTGGTACTAGACGAAGCCGACAAAATGCTAGACATGGGATTCTCTGATGACATACTTTATGTGATCAAACACCTTCCTGTCAAGCGTCAGAACTTGATGTTTTCGGCCACCATGCCTCAGAAAATTCGCGATTTCGCAAATAAAATCTTAAAAAATCCGGAGGAAATAAAACTGGCTGTTTCGAAACCTGCGGTGGGTATAGACCAACACTTCTATTTGGCTGCAGATCACCAAAAACTACCTCTTTTGATTCATTTATTGAAAGATAAAAAAGACCTCACCATCATCATTTTTTCTTCGCAAAAATCAATGATAAATCAGATTATCAGGGCTTTAGGAAAAGTAAAAATAATGGCCAGAGGCATATCTTCAGACAATAGCCAAGAAGAACGTGAGGAATACCTGAGAGGATTTAAAAACAAGAATTTCAATATTTTAGTAGCTACAGACGTGCTTTCGAGAGGTATTGACATCAACAATCTCAACTTGGTGATCAACTACGATGTACCTCGCGACGCCGAAGATTACATACACAGAATAGGTAGAACGGCCCGAGCCGAAACCACCGGTACGTCGTTCACTTTCATAAACGAAAAAGATCAACGTAAAATAGCCAGCATAGAAAAACTTCTAGAAAGAGAAGTAGAAAAACAAAACATCACTGAAAGCTTAGGTTTGGGCCCTGCTCCAGCATATTCTGTCGAAAAACGAAGCTTCAATAAACCATTCAAAAAGAAGTTTTTTGGCAAGAAAAAACCTCCAACTGCTTAAGCTTCTAAAGTTTTTTGACAATCCTGATTGAATTTAAAACTCAAATTTTCATACATTTATATAAACTTAAACGCCTATACTATGAAAAACGACAAATTCAATCGGAGAAACTTCTTAGAAACTTCATTGGGAATAACCGCCATGGGAGCGGGAGCATTGGTGCTTCCACGCCATGGATTTGCAAATACACTCCCAGAAGACCGAAACATCAATCTCATTGGGCCATTAGAAGGCTACACACCCCAAATCGGCACACTTGTGTCAATGCTTGATTGGCTGAGCAATTCGGTGATCAGTTATAACAAAAAACTTACAGTGGAGCAGCTAGACTATATCCACGACAAAGACTCTAACTCCATAGGCTCTTTGATGATGCATTTGGTAGCCACTGAGGTGATTTACCAAGACATCACTTTTCATAATCTTGAGGATTTTTCGAAGGAAAATAAGACCAAATGGAACACCGCCATGGATCTGGGCGAAGCCGCACAAAAAGAGATAAAGGGCAATCCGCTAAGTTATTATAAAGAAGCCATGGACGAAATCCGTGCAAAAAGCAAAGCAGAATTTAAGAAAAGAGACGATAAGTGGTTTCTATCCGGCGAAACCAAAGACTGGAATTGGAACAACTATTGCAAGTGGTTTCATGTAGCTGAGCACATAGCCAACCACCGTGGCCAAATGACTTGGTATGCCAAGAGACTTCCAAAATAAGTGTTTGAATGCTGAAAAAAGAATTTTTCTCATTACCTGAAAATATACATTATCTCAACTGTGCCACCATGTCGCCACTACCAAAAGTGGTAGAGGAAGCTGGCATTAAGGGTTTATTGAGAAAGTCGCAGCCTTATGAGATAACTCAAGAGCATTTCTTTGATACCGCTATCAATGTCAAGAAAAAGTTTGCGAAACTCATCAACTGTATTGATTATGAACAGATTGCAATAATGCCATCTGTTTCTTACGGCATGGCCACAGTGGTCAAAAACATTCTTAAGAGAGGTTTTTCAAACCATAAGACCAAAATAGTGCTGGTTGGGGAGGAATTCCCAAGTGACGTGTACGGATGGAGAGAACTTGTCGCTGAAAAACCACAACTAAGCATAGAAACCATACACGCTCCTGAGGAACTGGACAACAGAGGACAAAACTGGAACAGTAAACTTCTAGAAGCCTTGGATCAAGAGGCACTTTTGGTTTGTATTTCGCCTACTCATTGGGCTGAAGGCACACTCTTTCATCTCGAAGAAATCAAACAGAAATGTGCCGAAAATGATATCTTATTTATCATAGATGCCACTCAACATTTGGGAGCTTATGCCTTTGACATTCAGAAAATTCAGCCCGATTTTCTAGTCGCTGCCACTTACAAATGGCTTTTGGGGCCTTATGGAACCACTTTGGCCTATTTTGGCAAATACTTCGACAACGGTTTTCCTCTCGAACAAACCTGGATTGGACGAAAAAACAGTCAGGATTTCAAAAATCTCATCAATTATCAGTCTGAATATCAAGGAGGTGCATTCCGGTACAACATGGGGGAATTCAGTAATTTCATCAACCTTCCCATGGTAGAAAAAGCCCTTGATTTATTGATAGATTGGCAACCAGAAGAGATTCACAAGTACGCCAAAAAGCTAGGTAAACCATATATAGAAAGGCTAAAAAAAGCAGGCTATTGGATTGAAAATAAAGACTTTCGAGCCGCACATTTATTTGGAATAAGATTACCAGAAAACCTCAAAATAGAGACTATCCAGAAAGCCCTTGCTGACCAAAAAGTATTCGTTTCCTACCGTGGAAATGCCATCAGACTATCCATAAATGTGTGGAACGATGAAGTCGATATGGAGATTTTCACCGAAACATTAGTAAACTTAAGTAAAGAATAATGTTCTTTGCACAAAAACTTAACCATTATAAACTAAAAATAGACCATGGACAA
The DNA here is from genome assembly GCF_024343735.1 of Lacihabitans sp. CCS-44. GTDB lineage: Bacteria > Bacteroidota > Bacteroidia > Cytophagales > Spirosomataceae > Leadbetterella. The sequence continues at coordinate 8,072 of NZ_RJUE01000055.1, read as the reverse complement.
AATGTATTTTATTCTGCTCGGAATCGTAATTCTTGCATTCATTTCAAACATACTTATCATAACCAAAAGCAGCTATCCGGGCAGCGAAGTTGGTGTAGGACCAATCATACAACTGATTGTCGCCATTCCTCTTTTCTTAATCTCAGCCTTGGTGTATTATTTCACCAAAAACATGCAGATCAACTTCTGGATATTACTACTACCTTTATTTCTTGAACTAGCCTACTTTGCTTATACCAAAGACCTATTCAATATTTTCGGTAAAGACAACGGTGCATTTCTTATTCGGAGCTATATTTATGCAATAGCATTAAGTACTGCAGTGGGTGTTTTGGCAGCTTGGATGCTAGGCGTTTTAACAAAAAAATAAAACATGAATTACTTATCTCCTTCTTTCGGTTTGATTTTTTGGCAAATCACAGTGTTCTCATTTTGGCTCTTTATGATTTTCGCCATCATAGACATCGTTAGGTCCAAATTTGAAGGCAATCATAAACTCATTTGGGTACTGGTGACCATATTTGTACCTTTTGGTGGCCTGATATATTTTATTTTTGGAAGAAAAAATAAGGTGATAGAATAGATTTATGCTGTTCATTCGTGAATTAGTGGCAACAAAAATAGCAGAACAAATCCAAGGAATTTAGCATTTTTTTATAATTCAAATTCAGCTCCCTACTTTTAGAAAATGAAAGGACAAGGAGCTGTAAACAACGTAAAGAATCGCTTCGACAAAACGGAAACTGTACCGTTTTGGGAGAACGACTACGATTACGAAGAAATAAAAACCAAGACAGAATTCATAAAAGTACATGCCAAAACCATTGTAAATCAGGTCAAAAGCATAGACTTGCCCTTTATTCAATCGCTCAACCCTTACCAGGGCTGCGAGCATGGCTGTTCGTACTGCTATGCCCGACCCACACACGAATATTGGTCACTGAATGCGGGTGTGGATTTTGAACGAAAAATCCTTTATAAACCCGACGCTCCTGCTCTTCTTGAAAAATATTTTCAGAAAAAAAACTATATTCCAAATCCCATATCGTTCTCCGGAAATACCGATTGCTATCAGCCTGCCGAAAGGAAATTTATGCTCACGCGGCAGCTTTTAGAAGTCTGCCTGAAATATAAACATCCGCTGACCATCATCACCAAAAACGCTCTTTTGTTGCGGGATTTAGACATTCTTAAAAAACTTCGAGAAGACAATTTGGTGGCCGTGGCCTTATCCATCACTACTTTAGACGAAGAAACTCGTAGGGTTTTAGAACCCCGAACATCCTCCGCAGCCAATAAACTAAGAGCCATGAAAGTCCTTTCCGAAAACGATATACCTGTTTTTGGCATGATAGCACCCATAATTCCGGCCATTAATAGTCACGAAATTTTTGCTTTAGCCGAACAGTTCCATTTGAATGGAGCCTTCGGGTTTGCCTCCACCATGGTTCGGCTGAACGATGTTGTAGAACCGATATTTATAGAGTGGGCAAAAACACATTATCCCGACCGAGCAGACAAAATTTTGAACCAAATCCGTTGTCTTCACGAAGGAAATCTGGGCAGCAAAATACCTAAGGAGCGAATGAAAGGCAGCGGAATATTGGCAGATTCTTTCCATCAATCCATAAAAATAGCCAAGGACAAATTCTTCCCAAACTTTGTCTTTCCTGAGCTCAATAAAAATTCGTTTAGTATTTCAAAAAGCCAACAGTTGACTTTGTTCTGAACACCCAATCAAAGGATATATTCTAAAAAATATCAATTTACCAATATTTAATTTGGAATAAATAACATTTTACTTGCTTTTGCATAACAAATAGCATCATTTCCCCTCTTTTTTTTGTGTTTTATTATCTTTGTTTTGAATTCTTTTAATTTGGAAAAACAAAACCATGTCGAAACAAAATCTTGAGACCTTATTTACCCAAGAGGTTCATAACAAATATTTGGTATTCAACACCCTCTTTTCGAGGTTGCCATACGATAAAATGACCAATATTGGCACGCTCATGCCGTTTTTGCATGATAAAGCCAAACAAGGTTTTGAAGACGGCCAAACTCCTAAAGAAATTATCAATTCGTTCTTTGAGCGATATACCAACATCAAGACGGACAAGGAGAAAATAGACCTTCTTTTTAGATTTATCACCTATATCGAACGTCAAGTGGTACTTTTTGACTCTGTTGAAGATGCGGCTTTCGAGAAACTTAATGCCACCAATACCAAGGGCACTTTGGCGTCTATCATTGCCTTGGCTTCGCAGCATGGCAAAATTGAAGAAGTAAAAGAAAAACTTAGAAACTTCAAGGTAAGAGTGGTTTTCACGGCTCACCCAACGCAATTTTATCCAAACTCGGTACTCAGAATCATCCAAGACTTGGAAGCCTGTATTGCCACGAATGATATAAATGCCATAGATGCCCTACTGCAACAGTTGGGCAAAACGCCGTTTATCAATGACGAGCAACCCACACCTGTTCAAGAAGCTCAAAGTATCATTTTTTACTTGAGACATGTATATTATGAAGCTATCGGGCAGTTGCACGACCTCATTTATAGCGATATTTTAGACGAAAACGAAGCATTCAAATCCATCATTGACCTAGGTTTTTGGCCAGGTGGTGATAGAGACGGTAACCCATTCGTAACGGCCGAAATTAGCAAAAAAGTTGCTCAAGAACTCAGAACCAACATTTTGAAGTGTTATTACAATCATTTCAAAGATATCAGACGTAGGTTCACGTTCAAAGGTGTTATTCCGCTTTTGGATAAAATCAACAACAGAATATACACCAACATGTTTGGTCTTAACAATGACCTTACAGCAGCCGAACTTCTTGCAGCCCTGGCCGAGGTTAGAGACAAAATGGTAAAAGACCATAATTCGATGTTCTTGGGAGAATTGGATAGGTTTATAAGAAGAGTGAAGTTGTTTGGAATGCACTTCGCTAGTCTCGACATCAGACAGGATAGCAGCATACACGAAGCTGTTTTTCAAGCAGTTGTAAGCAAATACAATGTTTCAACAACGCCCTATTCTGAGTGGTCTCACGAAGAAAAAGTGGCATTTTTGACCAACAACGATATCACCATTAACGAAGATGACTTTGAGGATCCTTTGGTAAAAGATACATTCAAAACTATCAAAGCCATCAAAGAAATCCAGACCAAAAATGGCGAAAAGGCTTGTCATAGATATATCATTTCAAACTCAACTTCCTCGTGTTCGGTACTTGAAGTGCTGGCCATGTTTAAATTCTGTGGCATAGAAGAAATAAATGTCGACATCGTTCCGCTTTTCGAAACCATCGAAGGCCTAGATACAGCCAGACAATCAATGGGCGAACTCTATAACCTCGAATATTACAAAAAACAGCTCAAATACCGCTCTGATTTCCAGACCATTATGCTTGGATTCTCCGACGGTACAAAAGACGGCGGTTACATAAAAGCCAACTGGGAGATCTACAAAGCCAAGGAGAATCTTACAGCGGTCTCTATGGAAAATGGTATAAATGTCGTCTTTTTTGATGGCCGAGGTGGCCCTCCGGCTCGTGGTGGTGGCAAAACACATCAGTTTTATGCCTCACAGGGTCCAAGCATTGCCAATAATGAGATTCAGATTACCATACAAGGTCAAACGATTTCGTCGATGTACGGATCAAAACCACAGGCCATTTTTAACTTCGAGCAGTTGCTTTCGGCAGGTGTAATCAATGATATCTTTACGGATGATAAATCGCTGATTAGCAAACAAGAACGTGACCTGATTGAAGAATTGGCTGAAGTGGGTGGCAAAAAGTATTTAGAATTAAAAAATCATCCGCTTTTTGTATCTTATCTCGAACACAAAAGCCCACTGAAATACTACGGAAAAACCAAGATTGGAAGTCGGCCGAGCAAAAGAAGCACTTCTAGTCAGCTTAAATTGAGTGACTTACGTGCCATACCATTTGTGGGCTCATGGAGCCAATTAAAACAAAACGTTCCTGGGTTCTTTGGATTTGGTACTGCTCTTCAGTCCAAAATAGACGAAGGAAAATTAGAGGATTTGAAAGACCTTTTTGAAAACTCATTGTACTTCAAAACCTTGATGCAGAACAGCATGATGGCACTTTCGAAGACGTACTTCCCACTGACTTCTTATATGAAAAACGACCCCGTGTATGGCGAATTTTGGAATATTTTGTATGAAGAACAACAGATGAGTATCAACAATATGCTATTGGTTTCTGGACAAAAACTTTTAATGGAAACTGACCCCATCAGCATGATGTCCGTAGAATACAGAGAAAATATTGTGTTACCGCTTTTGGCTATTCAGCAATATGCTTTACAAGAAGTGGAGGAAACCGCAAATGAAAATGCAAAAACGGTTTTTGAGAAAATGGTAACCAGATCGCTTTTTGGGAACATTAATGCGAGTAGAAATTCGGCATAATTTAATTACTTATTTTTTAACTTTGAAGAGGTAATCACCTTTAAAATTTCATCAAACTCGAAAATAAAGAATATAAAAATATTTTTTTTATAAAAACTTTCTTTTTATCTTTGACACATAAAAAAGGGGTGATGCAAAACACCATCCCCTAGAAAGTAACATTTTTTCTAGTTACTTCATCATGTAGTGGGCTATTACCTCAAAAACATGATTTGATTTTGCGAATTCCCAGATAGTGATTGCTCCTACAATCATATCTAAGACGGAAGTGAGAATATTAAATATTTTCACTTCCCTTTTTGGCTTGTATGCCATATTAAAAATTATTGTAAAGTTATATTCCATCACAACAATCGCAAAATTATCTTGTAAAATCCTTCGTCAAAGAAAAATATATATTTCGTAAAAAACTTCACATTAAAATCATATAAAAACACAGAATTGTCCAGCTTTGCTAAAAAACTCTAATCATTTCCAATACCTCAAAATCGTATTCATTCTTCTCATCTTTTTTGTAAGAATGCGATGAAACCGTCGTCCAGTTTTCGTAAGGTTTTAGGTTGAAAAAAGCATCTCCTTCTAGGGTAGCATATACTTTGGTAAGATAGAGCTTGGTGCCTAGATTTTCCGCCAAATTATATATCTTCTCCCCTCCAATTATAAAAACCTCGTCTTTGTCTGACTCGTTTTTGGCTATTTCAATGGCATCTTGCAACGAATTTGCCACAGTACAACCTTCAATTTTTAAATCTTTACTTCTAGAAATCACAATATTTACTCTATTTGGAAGTGGTTTGCCGATAGAATCGTAAGTTTTGCGACCCATGATGATGGCATGGCCAGTCGTACGTTTTTTAAATAACTTAAGGTCTTCTGAAAGCCTCCACAAAAGCTGATTATCCCTTCCGATTACACCGTTTTTGGCCACCGCCACTATGATAGAAATATCCATGAATTATTGAAATATTCGACAAATATCCGACTAAATTTGTGAATATTCTTCAAAAAACGAAAACATAAATTCCAGAAGAACGGTATGATACAAAAGGTAGAAATCCTCGGCGTCATTGCGTCTTTGGCGGTTTAAAATACAAACAACATGAAAAACAAAGTAGGCTTTATAACAGGTGGATCGAAGGGAATTGGTTTAGGAATAGCCGAAGCCATGGTAAAAGAAAATATAAAAGTGGCCATAACGGGTAGAAATGCCGAGGCATTAAACTCAGCCCTGGAGCTTTTGAACAAAATAAAACCAGATTCGGCCATAGGATTTGTGTCTGATGTCAGAAAACCCGCTGATTTGGAGCAAAATGTGCAAGAAATAATCGCCAAATGGGGAAGTTTGGACTATGTTTTGGCCAATGCTGGAGTGGGCCATTTCGGTAATATCGAAACACTAACTGCCGAACAATGGAACGAAACAATTGATATTAACCTGACAGGAGTTTTTAACACGGTGAAGGCTTGTCTCAACCAAGTTATTGAAAGTAAGGGCTATATCATTACTATTGCGAGTTTGGCTGGAACAAATTTCTTCGTAAACGGCACGGCATATAACGCCAGCAAATTTGGTTTAGTGGGTTTCACACAAGCACTCATGCTCGACGTAAGGAGCAAAGGAGTAAAAGTAACGACCATTATGCCGGGATCAGTGACTTCCTATTTCAACGGACATGTTCCTTCAGATGCAGACGCTTGGAAAATTCAACCCGAAGATATTGGCCAAATGGTCATAGACCTCATAAAAATGCCTGCCCGTACACTTCCGAGCAAGATTGAAGTTAGACCTACAATGCCGGGTTGATTGGGTTATTGGTTATTGGTTATTGGTTATTGGTTATTGGTTATTGGTTATTGAAAACTCGCACCAAGTACTAGAAGTTTCATTATTAACTCATTAACTCATTATCAAATTAACACATTGGAGGTCACTTACAATACTTATCCTGCAAGACTTTGGCTTTTTTCTGTTCCAGAAAAACCAATTGTTGGTAGTCTTTACAGGCATCGTCTTTGCGACGAAGTAATATTAAACAAGCTGCGTGTTGGTAGTACGAATTGATATTTAGCGGGTTGTAGTTGATGGACTTCTGATAATAAGACTCGGCTTGTTTATACGCCGCTCGCTCAAAGAAATCGTTACCATAGTCATAGTACATTTTAGAATATTGGGCTGAATCCACCACAGAGCTGGTCTCTCTTTCGTTGTAACTCAAGTTATAGTCATACTCCACCTCCACATTTACTTTTTCACCCATATATTCTGCGGGCTGCCATTTACCTTTCGTTTTGTTTACAGCGGCAATGAGTTTTTCATTGTATTTGTCATTTGTTGAAGCCACCACAGCCACACCCTTTAAAGCCCCAGTTTTAGTAACTACAAACCGAACTACAAAACCACCTTTTCGATATTCAGGGAAGCCGAATTTTTCAAAAATATAGTCCATAACGGCCATATTTTTATCCATAAAATAAGGCTCCAATTTTCCGTTTACTTGCTGATAAACACGCTCACCGCTTTTTGAAACATAAGAAACAGGCGTGTAAGTGAGATCATACAATTTTTTGGGCATAAATCTTAGACTCAAGGCTTGCATTTCGTCTGCAAAATCGGCCTGATCAAGTATTAATTCTGTTTCGGTCAGAGACTTTATTTTAAATACTATCTTATTGAAAACCAACATACTGTCTTTCAAAGAATAACTATGATTGTATCTTCGTCCATTCGTGAATAAGCTCAAGGAATCTTTGGAAAACACCTTAATATCAAAAGTAGAGTTTAAGTACGTTTGGTCGTAGAGTTTACTGCCATCTTTAGATCTGATTTCTGTTTTTTTCCAATCTTTCAGTAAATCTTTCGAAAAATCTCTCTGCCCGAAAGACTGTAAAACGTTTATAAGAAGAAGGAATATTATGTATGGCCTCATAGTGAAAGGTTAAATTTTTATGCTAATTAAATACGTTTTTTTGCAAAAAATAAAACCAAACATAAAAAATAAAAAAAAACCTCCAAAATAGGTAGTCATGGTCGGAAGAAATTCCGGCCATTTTTATGTTTTAAAGTGTATATTAGGATTTCCACCAGATAAGATTACGATTTCTCTTATCAGCAAGTTTCTGACCTCCATTTTAAACCTTCTTTTTGCGGTTTTATAACTAAGGTTGTTGGCATGCTTATATACAAGTATCAGCATTGCTGCTATTAAAGTCATGTAAAGCATTACTTTTATTCCATTTTCATTTAGTGAAACCAGATGACTTACATTAAGCTCTTGTTTTATAAAGCGAAAAAACACTTCTATGTCCCAACGTTTTTTATAAATATCGGTAATTTCCTTTGCCGTCAAGTCGAAGTTATTGGTGATAAATGCCATTTTATACTCTCGATTGTTTTTACTTTCGGTCATAATTAACCGTAAAGGAGTCTGTACAATTTCCTCTCTATAATGAAGATTTCCTTTTTTATTTTGTATAGGTTTTCCTGTATAAAGGTAGACCTTACTATCTTTTAATAAGGTTAATGACCCTAAGTCACAATCGGTATTCGAGTTTATTAATGACGAAAGCTCTTCGTATTTGCGATTTTCTTTGGCTCTGGCTACGAACTCAATTTTCTTAGAAGAAAAC